>CANJRD010000010.1 GCA_947476695.1 Rhodospirillaceae bacterium | reverse complement strand
TATGAATAAGTACTCCACTTTCCTCGCAGGCAGCACGCTGCTCGCGACGACCGCTCTTGTGAGCGGAACGGTCTCTGCCGCTTCGATCCAGACCTCGACGGGCGCGACCGGCGCGACGATTTCGAACTTCTCGGGCTACAAGGTCGGCAACACGCTGTTCACCGGCAGCGCGTCTTCGGCGGTTAACACCGCGGCGGCGAGCTTCGACATCCGCACGACGATCCGCTACACGACCCAGCAGACCCGCGCGACGGTTATCCTCTCGGGCGCCGAATTCGATCCGACCGCTACTGTGACGGCCACCCTGGCCGAAGTCGAGGGCACGAACTCGCTGACCAGCCTCTCGGCGGTTGTGGCCAGCAACGTGACGGTCTTCACCGACCGCATCATCGTCGGCACGCTCTCGCAGACCTACGGCGTGATGCGCATCACGAGCCCGGTCGTGAAGAACATGCAGGCTCTCGGCACGGTCGGCGCTATCGCCACCCTGTCCGGCCGCATCGAAAACCCAACGGTCAGCGCCAGCTACGAAACGATCGACACCACGACGTACCTCTCCAGCGTCGCCTCGGCTAGCATCGTGTACAGCACCTCGACCAGTGCCAACGGCCTGCCGAGCAGCCTCAACGCGGCAGCGAGCGTCAGCGGCAGCCCGCCGTTCATCAACTTCGGCACCTCGAGCGGCGCGGCCATCCTGACGGCCGTCGTTGGTTCGGTCAGCCTGACCCTCAACGGCGCCCTGGGCACCGCGCTGACGATCTCGATGTCGGGTGCCAACCTGGTCAGCACCGCGGAACTGAAGATCACGCACGGCTCTCTGACCGATGCGGCGTTCAACAGCGTCTCGATCCGTACCGGCACCACGCTCATTAACTACAAAACGGCCACGCAGATCGCGGCGGGCGTTGCGACGTTCGCTCTGACCGGCACTTCGCTGGATAACACTACCCCGATCCTCATCGACATCGGCGTGACCGGTGCGACGGCGATTTCGGCTGGTTCGGGCACGGGCGCTGCGACCCTGACCCCGACGGCGACGGTGACGGGCATCAACGCTCTGGCGGCCGCGACCGGCAACCTGTCGGCGATCAGCCGCGGCGGTCTGTCGACTGCGGTCAACACGTTCCAGAACAGCGTGAACACCGTTCCGTCGTTCCTGCGTCTGACCAACACCAGCACGACGGCGGGCACGTACACCATCGTCATCCGCAATGGTGACCCGACGTCGGGCGCGATCCTGGGCACGTACACCGGCGCTGCCGTTCAGCCGCAAGGCACCGTGCAGCTGGGTGCGAGCAATCTCGAAGCCGGCGCGGGTCTGACCGCCCCGACGGCTCTGGGTAACTACCAGCTGGCCGTCGTGGCGGCCTTCAACGGTTACGTCCAGCAACTGTCGTACAGTGTGGCGCGGAACCTGCTGTCCAACCTTTCCGAAATCCGTCAAGGCACGGGCCAGACCGCTCCGTAGTCGATACCTAAGATCTTCGGGCCTTAAGAGCAGGGAGGGTGAGCAATCACCCTCCCTGTTTCTTTTTTAGGGTTGGCCGAAAGACGGCTTGTTCTGGCAATGGCGGCGGCTGGTCTATGCTGTGTCTTCAACCGAGGAGGTCGAAATGGCACGCAAAACCACACGCCGAGAAGCCAGTGGACTAATATCAGCTACACTGGCCGCCGCGGCGGCGAAATCTACCGAGGTGCTGGCTGCAGCCGCGCCGTCAGATATTGATCCGCAGTCTGGCGGTCGCCTTCCGCTTCCGCGTCGTGAGGAACTCGATCCCGACGCCCAACGCATTTATGACGAATTTGCCAGCCCTAATGGTGGCTCTCTGCGCGGTCTGCGCGGACCCGGCGGGCTGTATCTGCATAGCCCCAAACTCGCGACGCGCCTGCGTCCGCTGATCAACTACCTCCGCGCGGAAACGGGCTTTTCTGGACGCACACGCGAGATTGCGATCCTCGCGGCGGCGCGTGAGTGCGACTCCCAATTCGAATGGGCGGCGCATGAGGCCGAAGCAATTCGCCAAGGTGTTCCGACAGCGACGTTAGACGCCATCAAGCGCCGGAAATCGACGTCCGGCCTTGAGACAGCCGATGCGATCGTCATCGATCTTTGTCGCGCGGCTTATCACGCCCACAAGGTACCTTCGGATTTGTACGCGCGCGCGATCAACCAATTTGGCAAACAGCAGGTGGTCGATCTTGTCATGCTCATGGGCTACTACGTGATGACCGCCGGCCTTTTGACGACGTTCGATATGCAACTCGACGATGGCGTTAAGCCGCCCTTGCCCTAGTCGAAAAAAGAGAGAGCCGCCTTGCGGCAGCGCTCTCTCAACAGCTGAAATAGAAGAGACGTCGGCTTTTAAACGGCGACCGCGCGATTGAGCGGCAGCACCGTCACCGGCTTTCCTGTCAACGCGAAGATGGCATTGGCGAGGGCCGGCGCGATCGGCGGCACCCCCGGTTCACCGGTGCCCGTCGGCTTTTCCGTCGACGGCAGGATGTGAACCTCAACCGGCGGCATCTCGCTCATCCGCAAGACGTCGTAGGTGTCGAAGTTGCTTTGCTCGACCTTGCCCTCGGCGAGGGTAATGGCGCCCTTCAGCGCGGCGCCGAGACCGAAGGCAATGCCGCCTTCCATTTGCGCTGCGATGCTGTTCGGATTGATCGCGGTGCCGCAGTCTAGCGCGCAGACAACGCGTTCGATCTTGATGGCGCCGTCCTTACCGCGGCTGATTTCGACAACTTGGGCCACCGTGGTCGCGAAGGATTCCGCGATCGCGATGCCGCGGGCATGGCCTGCCGGCAGAGCTTTCGACCAATCGGCCTTTTCAGCCGCAAGGTCGAGCACTTTGCGGAACTTCGAGTCCGCGGGTAGGAGAGAGCGACGGAACGCCAGCGGATCCTGGCCGCCTTCCTTAGCGATGCGGTCGATGAAGGATTCGATGGCGAAAGCCGTATGGCTGGAGCCTACCGAACGCCACCACAAGATCGGCACGCCGTTCTGTGTCGTCTGAAGTTCGACGTTCAGATTCGCGACCTGATAAGGCAGGTTGGAGGCGCCTTCGACCGAGGTCGTGTCGATTCCATCCTTCGATTCAAAAGGCGTTCCCGCCATGATCGACTGACCGACAATGCGGTGCTGCCATGCGACCAGCTTGCCGTTCGCATCCAAGCCCGCCGTCAGACGATGGTGATACATCGGGCGATAGCGGCCGCCGCGAATGTCATCCTCCCGTGACCAGATCAGCCTCACAGGCGTGCCTGTTGGAAGGTGCTTGGCAACTTCCGCGGTTTCGCCGACGAAGTCGGAGGTGAAAGTTGCGCGGCGGCCGAAGCTGCCGCCGGCGAAGATCGTGTTGATCGTCACCTGCTCAGGCTTGAAGCCGAGGATGCGGGCAACGTTGGCCTGATCGACGGTCTGGAACTGGCAGCCGTACCAAAGCTCGACGCCTGCATCGTTTCGCCGCAACACGCAGTCGAGCGGCTCCATCGGCGCGTGGGCGAGGTAAGGCACCTCGTAATCCGCGGTGATGGTTTTGGCGGCGCCTTTCAAAGCGGCGGCGGAATCGCCGGCGGTCTTGGCGCTTTTGCCTGGCTTGTCGAGCAACGCCCGATATTCGGCGTTGAGATCAGCAGTGCTGCGCTTCTCGGCTTTCGCCTCGTCCCATTCAACCCTGAGCGCATCGCGGCCGCGCAGCGCCGGCCAATAGCCCTCGGCAACGACGGCGACACCGGTCGGAACGGCATGCACGCCCTTCACGCCGCGAATTGCGAGGGCTTCCTTGGCGTCGAAGCTTTTCACCGTCCCCCCGAAACGGGGCGGGCGAGCGATCACCGCGGTCAGAAGGCCGGGCAGGCGAACGTCGATGGCGTACTGGGCACTGCCGTCGGTCTTGGCAGGCGTGTCGACACGGCCATCCGGATGACCGATCAGAACGAAATCCTTGGCGTCCTTAAGACGGACATCGGTCGGCACCGGCAGTTTCGAAGCCGCCACAGCGAACTCGCCGAACGTGCCGTGCTTGCCGTTCGCATGGCTTAGCACGCCTTTGCTGACGGTCAATTCAGCCGCAGGCACGCGCCATGCCTGCGCAGCGGCCTGGACGAGCATGGCTTTCGCCTGAGCGCCGGCCTTGCGAAGTTCGTCGTACGAATTGTTGATCGCACTGCTGCCGCCGGTGCCCTGCATACCGAACGCATGGTTGGCATAGAGCTTGGCGTCGGCCGGCGCATGAACCGTGCGAATCTGCGACCAGTCCGCGTCGATTTCCTCGGCGACGATGCGTGCGAGGCCGCTGTGATTGCCTTGTCCCATCTCGAGGTGTTTGCAGATCACGGTCACTGTGTTGTCGTCTGCGACACGCACGAAAACATTGGGCGCGACCGGCGGCGGTGCGTCGGCGGCCTGTGCCGCGCGGGTGGCCGGAACGATGGTCGCGGCGACAATCAGAGCGCCGGCGCTTTGCAGCAGACCGCGGCGACCAAGGGAGGCTTCGGGAGAGCGCATATGGGTCATGGCATGGCCTTTCAATCCGGGGGCGCCAAGCGCGGCAATTGAGTGGATGTTAACAGGCTCGGCGGGGCCGGGGAGGGCGAAAATCACCCTGCCTTATGTGCGGGTTGCAAGGCAGGCCTCGAAGAACAGCCCGGTACAGCGGTCATGCCAGGGCCATCGGCTATCGCGGGCATGGAAACCGACGTGGCCTCCGCTGGGGGCCATCAGCAGCGATACGGTCCTGTCGGCCGGCCAATCCAAAGCGGTGTACATCCCGGCCGGGATCCAAGGGTCGTCGGCGGCATGGATCGCCAGGGTCGGCGTTCGGATTTGACCCAATAGCGGGCCGGCCGAGCACCGCGCGTAATAGTCCTCCGCGTCCGCAAACCCGTTTGCCGGCGCGACGATGCGATCGTCGAAGTCGTAGATCGTGTCGATCCCGGCGATGGTGGCCGGGGAGGCGTGAGCAGCGCGCAGGGCGTCGGCCTTCATCGCTCGTAACAGATGCTGATGATAGATCGCATTGCGCGGACGCATGATCGTCGCCTGCGCCCGCTTGAGGTCGATCGGCGCACTGACGGCCACCGCTGCGTGCACCATCGGCAAACCGCCTTCGGCCATGAATTTGAGCAGCATATTGCCGCCAAGAGAAACGCCGACCAAGAAAAGGCCTCGCGCGAGAATAGCCGCGGGAAGGTGCGGCAGGGCCTGGCGCAGATCTTCGCTGCGACCGGCGTGATAGTGCCCGCGCGCAAAGCCGAGCGAAGGGCCGGCGCCGCGTTGGTTCAGGCGCACCACCGGGAAGCCTTGGCCGAGATGGTAAGCCGCCGTGGTGCGGATGTTGCGGCTGTTCTCGTCGCCAGTCAGCCCATGAACCGCAACGATGGCGGGTTTGCCCGTATCGACTTCAGGCATGTTGAGCAGGCCCACCAACGCATCGCCGTCGGCGAGCGGTAGAATGAGACGCGTTCCGGCCTCAAGCGCGGGCGGCTTGTAACGCAGCGTGTTGCGCAGTGTCTGAAGATCGCCACCCCACCAGGGGGCTCGGGGGTGGAAGGGCGGGAAGGGCAGGATCGCACCGCCCTGGATCAATGGATTTGGATACAGTTTCTGGCCCCCCGGCAGCCGGCGCGCTAGGCTGGCTTTCGCATCTTCGACCAACGGACACGAGGCGACAATGTCTCTGCGGGAATGGGTGTTCGAGCAGCTGGCGATGTATGCCGCCCATCATCGCGATGGCCGCAATCGCGCCACGCATCATGTCGGCGTGCCGCTGATTGTCTTTGCGCTGCTCGTCGGCTTCGACCAGCTGAAAATCATCAGCATCGGCCCCGCAGACGTCACGGTTGCCCAAGTTCTGCTCAGTGCATTGATGGCGCTCTATCTCCTGACCATCCCGTTGATTGGCGTGATGGCCTGTCTGTTCTACGCGGCGCTTTATGCCGTCGTCTTACGGGTACCGGCTGACATGATTTGGCCGGTCGCGGTCGGCGGATTTGTGCTCGGCTGGATCATCCAGTTCGTCGGCCATGCCTTTGAGGGACGTCGACCCGCGTTGTTCGTCAACCTGACGCAGGTGTTCATGGCGCCCGCATTTTTGCTGGCTGAGATGCTATTTGCCGCGGGCGTCGGGCGGAAACTCGCCGGTGAATTGGGTCTGCGTACGGGCAAGTACGCCGAATAATCACGCCACGGAAAAAACGCAAATTTCGCCTTTACTTGACATAATATCCCTCTAGGGTCTCGCTGGCTCACAGCCTGTGAGCATTCATTTTGAGGAATTCGAGGAGACCGCGTTTATGCGTGCGTTTGCCAATCTCGTTCCGGCGTTGTCTTTGTGCGGAGCGATTCTGTTCGGTCACGTGGCTGTGGCAGCGGAGGCGGACGAAGCGACGCTGAAGCAAGGTCAGCGCGTTTTTCTTCTGTGCCGCTCGTGCCACAACACCGAGGAAGATTCCGGTAACAAGGTCGGCCCGAACCTCTATGGCGTGTTCGGACGCAAGGCCGGTACGGTTTCCGACTTCAAGTATTCTGATGCGGTCAAAGCCTCTGGAATTACCTGGGACGAACATACGATCAACGAGTGGCTGACGAAGCCGCGCGACTTCCTGCCGGGCAACAAGATGGCTTTCCGCGGTGTCGATAAGGAAGAAGATCGCAAGGCGCTGATCGCCTATCTGAAGAAAGAGACCGGCGCTGCGCAATAGTCGCATCACGTGAGTTTCACAAAACAAAACCCCCGCCGATGAGGCGGGGGTTTTTTTATCGTCCGCGCTTGAGCGACGGATTTAGGCCTTCTTCTTTTTCTTCTTCTTGCTCTTACCGTCTTCAGCAGCGGCAGTGTGCTTCTTCGCCGCAACCATGACCGGCTGCGTCGCCTTGCCGGCAACGACAGTCGGCTTCGCGGCAACCACGGATGCGTTGGCAGAGGGAGCCGCCGCGGCGATCGCGAGCGCCGTCGTCAGAATCAGAGCTTGTTTGAACATGTGACCACTCCAGAGAGTTTGTTTTTATTATGTTGTCCGCAGCGAACGCGCATCAGCCCGCAGTAGACGAATGAGTGAACCACAACAGTTAGTGCCGCAAAAGAGTGATCCCGTGCGTGCATCCACGTAAGGCTTTCTTCGGACAGGCATGTTTGATCTGGCTGTTAGAAGCCCGCGACGTCTCGTCGCTCGTCATTGCCGCGATGCGGCTGCGTCCCATTTTCGCCGTGCGACATCGAGCGCGGCGATGTCGTCAGTGGTGGCGGCGAGATCGTCCGCAGCGAGCAACATCGCAACGATCTCAGATTCGGGGATTTCCAATTGGCAGGTGCGGAAGACACCGTCGGCCCAGTTCTCCGCCAACCTGAGGCGCGCATACAGATGACGCTGCTTGGCGGCTTGCATCACAAGGCGGCCCGCCTCGCAGATATCGGCGTTCACACCCTCGCCGTGCAGCAAGCGAGCGGAAAGGGTAAATTGCCCTTGGGCATAGCCCGCTGCGGCGGAACGCCGTAGCAGCTCCATGGCAGTCTGCTCGTCTTTGCTGGCGAAAGCGGCGCGCGCGGCTTCGTACAAGGTCCGGCCGTCATCGGGATCTTGTCGCAAGGCGCGTGCGCAGGCTCGGCGCGCGCCCTCGGCATCCAGGTCAGCATCCTCAACACTAGGCGCGGTACGTTGCGTATCGAGGGGATGTGCAGCCAGGCGGTCACAAGCGGTTACTTGGGCCAGCCCATTTCTGCGCGGACGGGATTGATCCTGCCGGTTCAGGATCGGATAGAGCGCGAGCATGGCGACAAGGAAAGCGGCGATCGCGAGCATGCGCCGGAATCGTCCACGGAGCTTCTCGCGCGGATCAACCGGGCGATGGTCGTCATAGCGCGGCGCCCTGTTTTCCAGGTGCGGCAGGATTTTCTTGGACGGGCGGAGAGCCATTTCCGTTATAGACGTGCCGGGATATCTTTACCGATACCGAGTGTCGCACAACCTGCGGCGCGACGGAATGCGATCATCAGCCGACGCGGGAACTCATGAGCCAGGATCTTGTGCGTGCTTTTCTCGATGCGATGGAAGCCCGCGATCTTGGCAAGGCCAGCGCCATGACCGGGCCGGGGTTCACCATGACGTTCCCAGGCGGCGCGGTGTTCACGGAGCTTCAGGACCTCGTAGCCTGGTCGGCCAAGCGCTACCGCAACATCCGTAAGACCTACGCCGTCTTTGACGAAACGTGCCGCGGTGCGGTGACGATCGTATATTGTCATGGTGTGCTGAACGGCGAGGCGCTCGACGGAAAGGAGATCGCGGATGTGCGTTTCATCGACCGGTTCGAAATCCGCGACGGCAAGATCGTTGACCAGAAGGTTTGGAATGATCTCGCGTCTGGTTCGCAAACCAATCCTAGTCGCGCGTGACCTCATGGCCTGACGGTGCGCAGACAAAGGCCAGTGTCGTGTCCTTCCCACGGAAGGTGGCGCCCGACGCCGGAATTCGATCGCCCGGGATCAGATCCTCTTTGCCGCATTTGCTGCGGAAGTAATCCTCTTCCGGCGTGTTGTGGTAGATGTAGATGATCTTCTCGCCGTTGTTCGCGAACTTCTCGAAGCAGGTCAGACTCAAGTCCTTCATCGGGCAGCGATTGGTCGTGGTCGGGACCCGCCCGGAATTGATGCATTCGCGATCGTGGGTGCGTTGAACCTGTGGGTCCGACGGTTTGCTGTGATAACCGGTCTCGATGCAGCTGCTCTCGCCGATCAAATCCGCCCGCACTTCCTCGCCCGTTGGCGCTCGTGTCGACTCTTCGGTGCGGTTTCCGCTGGCCTTGAGCTGGCTGGCGACGGCATCGACGTTGTTGGCGGTCGCATCGGCTACCTGACCGTCGCGCGCGCGCTTTGACTCTGCGACGGCGTTCACACGGCGGCCGCGCTCCATCTCGTCGGTTGCTTGATTGGCGGCGGTCTCGAGCTTGACGAGGCGGGTGTCGATCGCGCTGCCGATCCGTGTAGCGATGTCGTTCATCAGGACCTGCGCCGCGGAGGCCTGGAGGCTTGCGTAATCGTTCAGGGATTCGATCTGATCGTCGAACTCGGTTGCGGTGTCGATGCGTTGCTCAAGAGCCTGTGCCACCGCTGGGAAAAGGCTCCGCAGGGCGGTATCGAGCGCGTTCATCGCCGTCGTCAGTTCTTGGCTCCGGGCGAAGAAGCGCAGATCGACGAGCTGATCCAGCGTATCGCGTGCGGTCGTGCCGCCCTTGCGCAGAGCGGCCGCGCTGGAACGCTGAACGAGATCGACAAAGGCGGCGCTGGCCTTATCGGACAAAGCTTTCGCGTTGCGCTGCTGGCTGGAGCCCGCAATGCCGAGAAGCTCGTAGGCTGCATCCAGGCTATCGCTGCCCTTGGCGCTCGCCTGCGCGCTCTCGAAAGCCTGGGTGAGATCGCCGCCAGACGGCTCGGCGCGTTCGGGCGCGCGTTGCGCCATGGCGGGGAACGCAGGCGCCATCGCAACGCCGAAAGCGACGGCTAGGTACCACACGAAAAATCGAGGCGAACTCATTCTGCGTCCGCGCAAATAGATGAGCGAAGGGAGGTGAGGGGCAGCATACCGGCGGCCCTTACGGCGCGAAATCCCTGGGTGAGGGGCGATGCGTTAGTTTCGCCAGCGTGCCGTCGGCGCAACACCTTGCCGTCCGTTTGGTCCCACCTTGACTGTCGAAAGTTTTGACAACTTTCTCGCGGATCGGGAGTGTGCATAACGTGCTGATTTTTATACTTATTTCGAAAGTCAGCGCAGATAGCCGTCATATTCTTTTGCAACGTTCGAAGTCGAAACATTATCAAGTGTCTGATTTCGCGTGAGAAATTCTTTGGCACGCGGCTTGCTACAAGGAACACGATCGGGCGGCGAACACACACCACCGGACCGATAATCCAACACGGCGCCCCTCACGGCGCCGTCAAGATGCGGAGCCGGCAGCCTTGAACACGCAGCCGGCTCCGTTCGCTTTTGGGGTCTCCGGAGGCTTACGGCTTCGGTGTATAGGGGTGGAGCTCGATCTCGACCCGGCTCGGCGCGTGGCTGCGGCTGTACGCCACATAGAACCGGCCGAGCTGGTCCTGGAAGCGGCTCATATCGAGGTTACCGATATCGACCGGCTGCAGTCCGGTCGACTTGCCCAATTCCGCGACCTTGGCCTTCGCGCCCGCATCGTCGCCGCTCATGATCAGGCTGATCTTGCCGCCCGCCGGGGCCTGGTCCTTCATCGCCGCGGCGGACATCGTGTTGTAGGCCTTCACGACCAGCGCGCCAGGGGCCGCGGCCTGAAGCTGTTGGGCGAGGCTTTCCTTCGTATCCGGGTCCATCACCTTGCCGTCCTTCATGACGAGGACGTTGGTGGCGTCGACGATGATCTTGCCCTTCACGTCGCCGAGGCTTTTCACGGTCTCGACCACCGCGGTGCCGGGCACCGCGAGCAGGATGATGCTGGCTTTCTGCGCGGCGGCTTGCGACGTCGCGGCAGAGCCCTTCGGCGTCTCTTTCACGAGCGCCTTTACCTTGTCGGAATCCGGCGTGCGAGAGCCGTAAATGATCGTGTGGCCCTTCGAGGCCCAAAGCGGGCCCAGCATCGTGCCCACGGTTCCCGTGCCGATGACGGCGATGGTGTCGGCGGATGCCTGCGTCGCCATTGCGGCGCAGAACACAGCGGCGAGTGAAAGAACGCGCATCATGGATAAGCTCCCAGTTAGTTGGTTCCGGTAGCGAGCGGCAGGCCAGGGTCGGCGCCCCATTCCAGCCAGCTGCCGTCATAGATTTCGACGTCGGATTTGCCGATCAGATAGGCGCCAAGTGCGACCGTGCAGGCGGTGACACCCGATCCGCAGGTCGTGGTCAGCGGTGCATCGAGATCGATACCGGCCTTCACGAACAGCGCTCGCAGTTCCTCCGGCGACTTGAAGGTCATGGTATCGGCGTTGAACAACTCGGAGAAGGGGAGATTGGCGCTGCCGGGGATGTGACCGCTGCGCAGTCCGGGGCGTGGCTCCGCGACTTCGCCCCGGAAGCGCGCGGCGGCCCGCGCATCCAGCACCTGGAAGTCGCGCGATGCGATGTTGGCCTGCACGGCGTCGCGATTGCGCACCGGCGGTGTGCGTCCCGCCGGCTGGAAGCGCGCCGGTGCGATCTTCGCCGCAGGCCCGGTTTCCACGTGTCGCCCTTCCTTGAGCCACGCGGCGCGTCCGCCACTCAACACCGAAACATTGGCATGACCGAAGGCCCGGAACAGGAACCACACGCGCGCGGCCGCGCAGGCGCCGCCCATGTGATCATACGCGATCACGCGGTGGCCATTGCCGATGCCGAGTTCCCCGACGCGGGCGGCAAACGTTTCGGCGTTGGGGAAGGCGTGGTCTTTCGGATTGTTTTCGTCGGCGACGTGGTTGATGTCGAAAAACTGGGCGCCGGGAATATGGCCATCGTGGAACTGCTGCCGCGCCGGATCGACGCCGCCGGGCACGAAGTAGCTTGCATCGACGATGCGCAGCCCGGGATGGGTGAGGTGCTCGGCCAGCCAGGCTGTGGTGACCAGCGGTTCGACGGGGATGGTGCTCATCTTGAGATACTCCTCACGCTTTCCACGCGGCCAGGATGCGGTCTCGGTTCAGGAAGAACCACTGCATGCACAAAAGCGTGGCCGCATTCTCGATCATACCGGCGTCCATCATCTGTCGCACCTGCGCCGATGTCGCGGTGAAAACGCGGATGTGTTCGTGCTCTTCCGCCAAACCGAAGATGCCGCCCGCGTTCTCGGCGGAGACGCGACCGAGATACAGCCAAACACTCTCCGAGCAGCCGCCGGGGCTGACGAGATAGCGCTGGATCGGCATCAGATCCAGCACCGTGCAGCCGGCTTCCTCGACGGTTTCCCGCCGCACGACCTCGTCGGGCTGTTCGCCCTCTTCGATGATGCCGGCGACGCATTCCAGCTGCCAGGCATCCATGCCGGCGGCATAGGCGCCGATGCGGAACTGCTGGCAAAGCACAAAGGTGTCGCGTAACGGATCGAAAGGCAGAAGCGCCGCCGCGTGGCCCCTTTCGAACAGCTCCCGCGACATCGGCGTTGTCATGCCACCGTCGAAACGGCCATGACGCAGAACATACTCATCGATGCGGAAATAGCCGCGAAACACGGTCTTCCGCGAGACGATGTCGACCTCGGAGGGGGCGCGAAGATCGGGCAGCGGTTCCGGCATTGGGAGGCCTCGTCATAGCTTGCGAGGCGGGACTGTAGAGATATGATTTGCGGCGGCAAGCCCCCGAAAAAGGAATCTCTCATGACCGAACGCGCCGAAACCGTGGACGTAAAGGAAGCCGGTCGCGGCAAGTACGCGGTCGAAATTTCGGTCGGGCCGAATACCTTTCTGGCTGACGAGCCGACAGAGGTCGGCGGCAACGACTTAGGGCCGCGTCCTCACGAGGTGTTGCTCGCGGCCTTGGGCGCCTGCACGGCGATGACGTTGCGCATGTACGCCGACCGAAAGCAGATACCGCTGAAGAATGTGCACGTGCACCTGTCGCATCACAAACTCAGTGCCGCCGACTGCACGGATTGCGTCAGCAAGGACGGGCAGGTGGAGGAGATCTTCCGCGAGATCACGCTGGAGGGCGATCTGGACGATGCGACGCGCGCGCGTCTGCTGGAGATCGCTGACAAGTGTCCGGTCCACAAGACGCTGACCGGTGAAATCAAGATCCGCAGCAAGCTGATTGCTTAGAGGGTCTGGCCGCGCGCGATGGCAACCAGTTCGTTCATGCCGGGACGCATCTGGGTCATGATGAATTCGCCGCGTGCGGCAGGACCGCCGACAGTCGGGATGGAAAAATTTGCGGTCCAGGCGTTCATCTTGACCGTGAGGCCGCACAGCACGCTGCCGACCTTCACCTGAACGCTTTCGATGTACTCGCGCACCTGCTCGAACTTCGAGGCTGACAGGTTGCTCCAAAGATCGCGCGACATCGCCTCGAACTCCGAGAACATGTGCTTGAGGAAGTTCACGAGACCCGCCAGCATTTTCTCCTGCCGCTCGAGTTCCGCCAGCAGATTGCGGTCGTTGCGCACCTGCATCGACTTGCGCATGTCGGTAGCGGCGGCTGAGAAGTTGTGCAGCAGCGGCTCCAGGCGATCGAGGCAGTTGTTGTAGTAGGAGAGCGACAGGAAAATGTCGCCGTAATCCTCAATGAAGCGCGGGATCTGATCGATGGAGACGCCCAGCTTGTCGGCCATCTGCCGCAGCCGCGCGAGGGCCTTCTTCACGTCGGGATCGTTGAAGAGGTGGACGAGGTCCTCGAACCGCGTCACGTCCTGCGCGTCGGCGCCGTAAATCTCTTTGATCAGCGGCATCGTGAAGCGCTGCATGTAGCCGGTGAGTTCTTTGTTCTTCTGATCGCTCAGCCGCAGTTCGCTGAAGTTGTTCACCGGCACTTCCAGCGCACGCAGCGACCGGCGCAGCGAATAGACGTCGAAACTCGGCATGTCGGCCAGCTTGCGCAGGATGTTGTAGTCACCGTGCGCGGCGTTGCGCCAATTGAAGTGCGTGGGAAGATCGTGGACGTCGATCTGCCCCGAGCCCATGCCTTTTTCCGCATACAGTTCGACAACGCTCTGCATGTGATGGTTCTTGATCAGGCGCGAGCCGCGCAGCGTCTCGGTCGCGAACGGAATCACGCTCAGCGGCAGGACGAAGAGAAAGTCCATATCGCTGTCCATGATTGGACTTGCGATCTGGCTATGACGTGGCGCGATGTGCACGGGGGAATCCACTGGCATTCGCCGACTGTCCCAGCACTTTGGTATCGACCACGAACTAAATCAAGAGCCATGCTAACGCAGGCGTGGAAAGGTGCCACCCCTAAGTGTTCAAGCGCTTAATAAAGCTTAACCGCGCCGACTGATCAAGCCGGCGCGGCAAAAAGAGGTGCAGTTAGGTCGTAATTACGCGTGCAGGTCGCTCGACGCGGTCGCGGCCTTGCGGCTGCTGCGGCGGTCTTCGGTCGAAGCGTCCGCGACGGCTTCGTCGCTGTCGCTGGCGCGGCCCATGATCAGGATTTCCATCTGGCGACGCGCGCGCCACAGACGGCTCTTCACGGTGCCAACCGAGCACTGCAGCGTCTCGGCTGCTTCCTCATAGCTGAGACCGCCGGCGCAGATCAGGATCAGGACTTCGCGCTGCGATTCCTGCAGCTTGTCCATGGCCTTCACGACCTGCTGGGTGAGGACCTTGTCCTCCTGGTCACCAGCGCGGGAGAAAGTGTCTTCCGGCATATCGTCCATGCAGACCGGCGTGCGGTGCGAACGACGCTTGGAGCTGATGTAGTTGTTGCGCAGGATCCGATAGATCCAGCCCGTGAAATTGGTGCCCATCTGGAACTGCTCGCGGGCGCGAAGAGCCTGCACCGCGGTCTGCTGGACCAAGTCTTCAGCGGAGGAACGCTCGCGGGTCAGCGTGATCGCATAAGCCCGAAGACGAGGCAGCGTATCGATCAACAGCTTCTGGAAATCGTCCACCTTAGACATAGCGGTCATAGTGCCCTCCACGCGACGTTCAGTAACTAGTGTGGTCCTAATGCGGGAGCAGGGGATTTGTTCCCGGCGCTACCACATATATTGACCAACGCGTGGTTTAGACGAAAGGTTGCAATCGGCGGTTATGCGCCAATTCCCTAAGCGCACCAGCGACTTAGACTAAAGTCTAAGCGGACAGGGTGAGGCTAGATATGGCCGGCGAGTATTTGTTTCCGCCTTAGGCGGCGTCCGCAGCCGAATTGAGGGCTTCTTCCAGTTCGAAGAACGACGGCTGCATTTTGCTCGGGACGCTACCGCGGCCGATCTCGACGGAGACCTGCGGCGCGTTGCCGTTCAGGTGGGCGACCAGCACGTCGCGGATGATTAGGTAGAACTGGTGCTCCTCGTCCAGCACGCTCTTCAGTCGCACCGCGAACGGGCCGACGATGAGGTAGGCGAGGAACACGCCGAGGAAGGTTCCGACCAGCGCGTGGCCGATCATGCCGCCCAGGACTTCAGGCGGCTCGGTCACCGAGGCCATGGTCTTGATGACGCCCAGCACCGCGGCGACGATGCCGATGGCGGGCAGGCCGTCAGCCATATTCTGCAGACCGTGCTGCGGCATCATCTTTTCATGGTGATGCTTCTCCAGCTGGCTTTCCATGGCGTCGTAAACTTGGTGCGCGTCGTCCATGTTCATCGACAGCATGCGCAAGGTGTCGCAGATGAAGTCGGTCGCGAAGTGATCTTGCAGGATGCGCGGATACTTCTGGAAGATCGAGCTTTCGGCCGGCTTCTCGATGTGGCTTTCGATCACCAGAATGCCCTTGGACTTGATCATCTTGGTGATCGTGAAGAGCAGGCAGAGCATGTCCTTGAAGTCTTGCTCATTCCACTTCGGGCCTTGAAAGACCTGTTTTACGCCGCTAACAGTCGCCTTGAGCACATCGGCGCTGTTGCCGACGACCAACGCGCCGACGGCGCCACCCAAGATCGTCATCATCTCGATCGGCATTGCGTCGAGCACAACCTCTATGGCGCCGCCGGACAGCATGTAGCCGCCGAAGACCATCGAGAAGCTGACGACGAGACCGATAATTGCGAGCATGGCGGTGACCGCGACTGTGGTTGGAAGACTATGAAGTCCTGTAGGAACGAGGTCGAGACAACCCACTGCTCCCCATTACATGGTTCTACATTAGCATGAACAAGTGCTTAAGAGGCGGCCTTCAAGCGAGCTTTTGGCGAAGGATTCCCAGGTGACGCCCCGGCTCAAGACAGAACTCAGGGTGCAGGCGTGGCTACGGCGTTGCGCGGGCATGGGGCTTATGGCGGCCGTGGTCCGGAAGGGTGACGTCGAGGCCGGGGCGCTGTTTCTGAAGATCAACCGCTTCGCCGGTGGCTGTGAGGTGTTCTCCGGCGTCACCCAGGCCGACGGGTCGCCGGCGTGGATGCGCGCCGGCGCGAGCGGGCCGGTGCCCGAGCGGGAGGCGAATGCCTATCTGGCCCGGCAGTACGGTTATGATCCCGACCTGTGGGTCCTGGAGATCGAGGATCCCAAGGCACAGTTTTCTCTCGATGAGCCGATCGTCGAAATCTGACGTGGCGTCTGTGGACAAGTTCGTAAGCACCCGGCTAAATTGACTTCTCAGCCAACAGGGCCAAGTCCACGGGGCTTGAGGGGTTTGATCCTGGATTTTGGAGGGGCGGTTCGCGGGTACGCGGGGTATCCGAGAACCTGGTGGGGCTGTGATCAGCCTTGCCGAGAGCGATTGGCGTAAGGACGGCGGCGATGAGCTGGAACGACGAGAAAATCAATCGTTTGAAGAAGTTGTGGGCCGAAGGTCTCACCACGGGTGAGATTGGCAAGCGGCTCGGAATTTCGAAGAACGCGGTGGTGGGCAAAGCGCACCGCCTCGGCCTGAAGGGCCGTCCGTCGCCGATTAAACGGCCGACGCGCGCCACCCCGGAACCGAAGAAGCAGCAAGAAGTGCGCGTGTTCACGCTCACCGATTTGTCTTCACAGACCTGCCGCTGGCCCATCGGCGATCCGAAGCACGAGGATTTCCGCTTCTGCGGTAAGCCCGTCTATCCGAGCAAGCCGTATTGCCTTGAGCATTGCGCGACGGCCTACGTCGGGTCGAACAAACCCTCCCGCAACACGGAAGACGCCGCTTAATCTAATTTCTTAAGCGACTGGATGCGGCGGCTCGCGGCCGCCGATTACGGCATCGACATTGTCGATGGCGAGCATGCCCATGGCTGTCCGTGTCTCCAGGGTGGCGCTGCCGAGGTGCGGCAGCAGCATCACGTTCGGCAGCGTGAGGTAGCCGGGATGGAGTTGCGGCTCGCCGGCGAACACGTCGAGCCCTGCCGACCCGACCTGGCCCGACTTCAGCGCGGCGATGAGGGCGTCGTCGTCGACGAGACCGCCACGCGCCGTATTGATGACGATCGCTCCCTGCGGCAGCAGCGCAAGCCGGGCCGCGTTGAGGATGTTCTTTGTCTCCGGGGTCAGGGGCGCGTGCAGCGACAAGACGTCGCTTTGCGCCAGTAAGTATTCCAACGACCCGCAATACGTCGCCCCGGCCGAGTCCGCGGCGGGCTTTCGATTGTGATAGAGGACCTGCATGCCGCAGGCCTGGGCACGGCGTGCGAAGGCAGCGCCGATCCGTCCCATGCCAAGGATGCCCAGGCGTTTGCCGGTGATCTGATTGCCGAGCAGGAACGTCGGCCGCAGGCCAGGCCAGCGGCCCTCGCGCAAGATGCGGTCGCCTTCAGTCGCGCGTCGGCTGGCGCCCAGCAGCAGCAGCAAGGCGATATCCGCAGTGGCGTCGGTCAGCACATCGGGAGTGTTGGTCACGCGCAGGCCGCGCTGGCGGGCCGCGTCGAGATCAATGTGCTCATAACCGACCGAGACGGTTGAAATGAGTTTTATCGACCTGGGCAAGGCGTTGATAAGGCCGGCATCGCAGACCTCGGCGGGGGTGACGATCAGGCCATCGGCCCCGGCGCCATGGGCCAGCAATTGTTCACGGCTGAATGATCCTTCGTCGCGTCCGGGTCGTGCCTCGTAGTGGTTCGCCAAGCGCTGCTCGCAGGCGGGCGGAAGGCGGCGGGTTACGGCAATCAGCGGCTTGGACATGGTTTCGACCCCTTTGCTTGTAGCCCTAGCACCGGCGGCGGCGGTTGGTAAGGTGCGGGAAGGACTAGTAGGGACCTGTTCAAGTCGTAATTGGACGGGATAGACTTAGTGCTTGATCTCTCACGGGGATTTCGGGGATTCTGTCTGACGGTCATTGGGGCTAAGTCTCTGCGCGGCGGAAGGCTACGGTCGCGTATGGACTGGGAAAGAGGCTGATGACGCTTGCTGTAAAATTCTGGGGTGTGCGCGGTAGCATCGCCTGTCCGTCCCCGCAACACGTGGTCTACGGCGGCAATACGAGCTGTATCGAAGTATTCGCCGGCGACGAGCGCGTGATCCTCGATGCGGGAACCGGCATCCGAAATCTTGGCCAGGAATTCCTGCGCGATAAGGTCAAGCGCGGCAACCTGCTGTTGACCCACACGCATTGGGACCACATCAACGGGTTTCCGTTCTTCGGGCCGGCGTTCATGGCGAATTCGCACTTCACGATCTGCGCCGGTCATCTTCAGGACCATGGCGGCATCGAGAACGTGCTCGCGAGCCAGATGGCCAATCCGCTGTTCCCGGTGCCGCTCGAGGCGCTGCAGGCCGAACTGGAATTCAAAGATTTTACGGCCGGCGATCGCTGGAAGCTGGATGGCGGGGCCGAAGTCCGCACCGCGCCGCTCAATCATCCGAATGGCGCGACGGGCTATCGCATCAGCCACGGCGGCAAGTCGGTCTGCTACGTCACCGACACCGAGCATCGTCCGGGCAAGCTGGATGAAACCGTTCTCGCGTTCATCGAGGGCGCGGATCTGGTGATCTACGACAGCACCTACACCGACAGCGAATTCGCCGCGAAAGTCGGGTGGGGGCACTCGACATGGCAGGAAGGCGTACGGATTTGCCGCGCCGCCAACGTTAAGCAGTTCGCGATCTTCCATCACGACCCCGACCACGACGACGACTTCATGCGCCAGCTCGAGATCGAAGCGCGCAATACGTGGATCGGCACGATCGTGGCGCGCGAGCAGATGGTTCTGTGGCCCGGCGCCTAAGTTTCGCGACGCCTTATTTTTGCGACACCGGCCTTCCGCCGGCGTTGATCAGCGAATCATTCTGTAGGACTTCTAGTGCCGCATAGCATCGCCGTCATCGTTGGCAGCCTTCGTAAGGACTCCCTGAATCGCAAGATGGTCCACGCGCTCGCCGCGCTCGCACCGGCCTCGCTGAAACTCGAGATCGTCGAGATCGGCGATCTGGCGCTTTACAACGAAGACTCCGAAACGACGTCGCCGCCGGAAGCTTGGGCGCGCTTTCGTGAGGCCGTAAAGTCCAAGGCTGGCGTCCTGTTCGTGACACCGGAATACAATCGCTCGGTGCCCGCGGCCTTGAAGAATGCGATCGATGTTGGCTCGCGTCCTTATGGATCGAGCGTCTGGAACGGCAAGCCCGCGGCCGTGGTGACTCTTTCGCCGGGTGCGGTCGGCGGCTTCGGTGCGAACCACCATCTGCGCCAGTCGCTGGTGTTTCTCGACATGCCGGTCCTGCAACAGCCCGAGGCGTACATAGGCGCCGCCGGCAAGCTGTTCGATGACAAGGGCGAGATCGCCAACGCGGGCACGCGCGAGTTCCTGCAGAAATTCATTGCGGCTTACGCGGCCTGGGTCGCGAAGTTCGCGAGCTAGCCGCAGCCTGCTTTTCCACGTCAGTCGTGACTAAAAGAAAAGGGCCCCGTGTGGGGCCCTTATTCTTCTCATGTTCGCTTTCACAGCGAAAATGGCTCCGGCGACAGGACTCGAACCTGTAACCACCCGATTAACAGTCGGGTGCTCTACCATTGAGCTACGCCGGAACAGGCGTATTGGAGGCCGAGGCCGGAATCGAACCGACGTACGAGGATTTGCAGTCCTCTGCATGGCCACTCTGCCACTCGGCCCCGACCTTGGCCTCAGCGGCGCAAGGCCGCTGACCAAAGGGCACGGTTATATAGAGGGGTGACTTTCCAGGGTCAACCGCGAACCGTAGTGTTTGTGACAGGTCGTGGCGTTGTCTCGGCTGAGCCGAAGAAGTATAAGCGAGGCATGTATTTGCGGTCGGCGTGTGGGGCGCCTAACCGCGCTTGTTTTCGGGGTTTCCACCATGGATTTCGCTGCCGCTCGCCGCAATATGGTCGCGAGCCAGATCCGCACCATTCCGGTCACCGATACTTTGGTGATCGCCGCGATCGAGGCCGTGCCGCGCGAGAAATTCGTGCCGGCGGCGATGCGCGAAGTTGCCTATGTGGATGGAAGCATCCAGGTCGGCCGCGGCCGTTATTTGATGGAGCCGGCCGTGCTGGCACGTCTGCTGCAGTTGGCCGATCTAGAGCCGAACGATAAGGCGCTCGTCGTTGCGTCGGGCACCGGCTATACGGCGGCGGTGCTGGCCAATGCGGTGGTCAAGGTTGTGTCCGTCGAAAGCGATGCCACGCTCTCCGCGCAGGCGCGTGGCACCTGCAGCGAGATCAATGCCGCGGTCAAAGCCGTGGTTGGCGACGTGAAACGCGGCGCCCCGGACGAGGGCGCGTTCGATGTCATCATCATTGATGGGGCTGTTGAAGAGATTCCCGAGGCGATCCTGTCGCAGCTGGCCGACGGCGGCCGCCTTGTTGCGGTCGTTCGCAACGGGTCGGTCGGGCGTGCGACGTTGGTGGTGCGTAGCGGCGCAGCCTTCAGCCGGCGCGAAGACTTTGACGCGATGACCCCGGTCCTGCCGGAGTTCACCCGCGCGCCGGCGTTCGTCTTCTAAGCGGACGTCCGCGTCCGTTTTTTTGACGGCTTTGCTCCTAGGGGAGTGGTGTGCTGACCTAGGCGCATCGAGACCTTCGATCCGAGCAGGGCAGACAAGCAAAATCCGTTAATCCCCTGCGGTAAAAGCCATAGGATTTTGCTCGCGTTACACAACACCTTCGGATAGCACTATCCACAAGCTACTAGGCAAGGGGTCTCAGATGGCACGAGTAAGGGCTGGCGCGTCTGCGCGCCCGTTCCGTTTTGGCAAGAATGCGTTGATGTGCGGTGTTGCGCTGGCCCTGGCGGTCGCGCCGATCGCGCAAGCGTCCGCCGAGACGTTGATGGAAGCCTTGGCGCAAGCGTACGACAATAATCCGAACCTGAAAGCAGCGCGCGCTCAGTTGCGCGCGACCGATGAAGGCGTTGCCATCGCGGTCTCTGGCTGGCGCCCGTCGCTGACCGTCAACGGCAGCATCATTCGTCAGAACTCGATGTCCTTCAATCCGGGCGTGGTGGCCGGGCCGACGACCTCGGCTTTCGCGCTGGGTACCGTCTACCGTACCGCTGAGCAGGTGCAGGCGCAGATCACGCAGCCGGTGTTCCGCGGACTCAAGACTGTTGCCGGCACTTCCGCGGCCAAGAACCAGGTCCAGGCGCAACGCGCGCGTCTTGAGCAGACCGAAGCCACGGTCATGCTGCAGGTCGCGACGGCGTACTTCGACGTGGTTCAGTTCACGGCGGTCGTCGAGCTTCAGCGCAGCAACGTGCAGGTCCTCAGCCGGAACCTCGAAGCCACCAACGATCGTTTCCGCGTTGGTGAAATCACGCGCACCGACGTCGCGCAATCGCAGGCCAGCCTCGAAGCCGCCAAGGCAGCCTTGGTGCAGGGCGAGGGCGATCTTCGCCGTGCGCGCGCCGCTTATGAGAATGTCGTGGGCAAGCCTCCCGAAGCTCTCGTGTCGCCGTCGCTGCCCGAAAAGCTGCCCAAGACACTGAACGAAGCGGTCGAAGTCGCGATCAACGACAATCCGAACTATGTCGCGAGCGATTTCTCGGCGCGCGCGCAGAAAGACAATATCAAGGTGGTCGAGGGCGACCTGCTGCCGCAGGCCAACCTGATCGGCCAATATTCCAAGACTTGGAACACCACGATCCCGGGCGCGGAAACGCGTATTTGGGCGGGTGGCGCGCAGGTCAGCGTGCCGCTGTACCAACAGGGCGCGGAATGGGCACGTCTTCGTCAGGCGAAGGACGTCTACGGGCAGTTCATGCTGCTCGCCGATCAAGCGCGCCTCGATGCGCGGACGTCGGCGGTGACCTCGTTTGAGTCGCTGTCTGCGCAAACGGCCAGCTTGAGCTCGATCGCGTCTGCCATCTCGGCCAACGAGATCTCGCTGGAAGGCGTACAGCGCGAGGCCGAAGTCGGTTCGCGCACCGTGCTCGACGTTCTGAACGCCGAGCAGGCGCTGCTGAATTCGCGTGTTACGCTTGTCCGTACCCAGCACGATCAGCTGGTCGCATCGTTCCAGCTGCTTGCTTCGATGGGCAAATTGTCGGCAGGGGACCTTGGCCTGGGCGTTAAGCTGTATGACCCGGCCCACCACTACGATGACGTGCGCGGGCAGTGGATCGGCACTAATTCGGAGACGGCCGCCGACCTGGCGAACCGCCGCCGTTAAGCGGTCTACTCATAATCGTTAACGAGCCAAAGGGACCAACACCTCACAAGGTGCTGGTACTCTTATGGAATTCTTTAACTTCTTCACGTAGTGTCACGAATGATCAGCTGCTAAACGAGCGGCGGGAGTGGCATTGCGATGAGCGCGGACGGTCAAGAACCATCGATGGAGGACATTCTCGCCTCCATCCGTAAAATTCTGTCTGAGGACGAAGCCCCCGCGGCTCCGCCCCCGGCAGCGGCTGCGCCGCCGCCGCCGCCACCTCCGCCACCACCACCTCCGCCGCCCCCTCCGCCACCACCACCGCCGCCTCCGCCGCCGGTCGAAGAGGAGCGTGAGCCGACGCCGGTGTTCGCCACCGAGCCGGAGCCGGAAGAAGAACACACCGATTCAATCTTCGACGCCGATCCGGAGCCGGAGCCGGTCTACGATCCGTCGATGAACGTCGAACCGGAGCCGTTGCAGCTCACCGGCGAGATGTACGCTCAGCCTGAACAGAACTACGCGCCTGAGCAGCCGATGTATCCGCCGCAGGGTTATCAGCAGCAGCCCTACGGCCATCACCTCGTTGCCGATCCAGTGGCCGACGCCTCCAGCGCGTCGATCGCAGGTCTTGCGCAAGCGGTCGCGCGTGAGCGCGCGCTGTCGCTCGGCAACCAGGGAATTACGATTGAACAGCTGGTGCGTGAAATCTGCACGCCGATCCTGAAACATTGGCTCGACACCAATCTGCCGTACATGGTCGAGCGCATCGTGAAGCAGGAAATCGAACGTATCGTGAGCCGTTCCGAGCGCCTGTAGCTTCGGAAGGAGTCACGACAAAGCCCCGGTGTCCCACGACGCCGGGGCTTTTTGTTTTCGCGCTAGTGGCAGTCCTTGCCGCCGAGGATCATGTCGTGCGCGGCCTTGATGCCGGTGACGTCGATGTCCTCATCCGTGACCCCGCCATTGGCGGCGGCGATATGCAGGCGCAAGCGTTTCGACGCCAAGGCCCGCGTAAGGTCCGCGCCGCCGAGGGTCGCGCCCGCCAACAGTTCCTCGCGCGATGTGGCGGCGCGCGGCGTGCCTGCCGGTTCTTCGTCATACCGAAGCGAGTACTCTTTAAGACCGCCATTCTTGGCTTGATTGATGAACAGCATGTCGTCGGTCAGCAGAACTTGATAGTCGTCGCGATGAAAGCCGGTGCAGCTTTTCTTGCCGGTCATGCCGTCCGGCGTCTTGCGCACCGCCCAGCCGCCAGCCTTGAGTACGACATCTTGCGCGTCGAGATTGGTGTTCACGGCGCTGCGGGGCGCTTTCAACCCGGTGGTCTTCACCACCACCAGCCGCGATGCACTCGCCTCCGGAACCCAGACCTCGCCGCGACCGCCCGTGATGCGGCGCACGTTCGCGTTCGGGTTGCTGCCGGGAATTTGTGCGACGAACTTCTCAGACTTGGGATCGAAGGCATAGACCGCGTTGCCGGTCGACTGCACCACCCAGACGAGATCCTTGTCGTCGACGAACACACCGAAGGCATGCGGCGGCTTGCCGCCCGGCAGGCGCCAGTTCGACCATTTGCCGGTCTTGGGCGCATAGCGCGCAAGCACGCCGGAATTATGCAGGTCGACCCAAAGATTGCCTTTGCTATCGGACCAGATGCCATGCGGCTCGACAGCGGGCTGTGTTGTCTTGACGATGTTGGCCGTAGCGGTTGCGCGGTCGATGCGCGCGATGTAGCTGCCGACGACCGAGACGTACCAAACCTCGTTGTTCGGTGTGACGGCGATGCCCTGCGAGGCGCGGCCTTGATCCCCGCGCCAGATTTTCATCTCGCCGGTGGCGACATCGAGGCGGCCATAAATGTCGGTCGCACCGCGCGCCGTGAACCACAGCAGGCCGTCATGATCGAACGCGAGAGAATTGACCGCCGCCTGTCCGCCGTCTTGCGGGACGGGGAAAATCTTCACGGCATCGGTCTTGGCGTCGACACGGACGATGGCGTTCTGGCCGAGGTCGGTCAGATAGGCATTCCCGTCCTTGCCGACGGCGACGATGATCGGCGCGGCTTTCTCGCCAAGCGGGACGAAGCGCGTCTGGCCAGTTTTTGGGTCGAGCACGCCAAGGGCGCCGGGTCGCTGGGCCGCGAGCCACAGCTTACCGTCCGGCGCCTGGGCGACGTTCTGCACGAAGGTCCCCGGCGGCAATTCGTAGACCTTCGTTTCCTGGGCGCGCGCGGGCGTCGCTAGGGCGAGCCAAGCGGCGCCCAAAAGGCACACCTTGCGAATCATGGTTCAGCCTCCCCAGACCGGCGGCGATACTCACCCCAGCCAGGGTGCCAGACAAAGGAAAGCGGCGGCTATGTCCCATCGGGCGGGACGGGGCCGGTTGCGCGGGGCGGCGAGCGCGGTTAAACCCTGCTTCCGGCTCCGTTTTGGTTCATTTCCCATGCTCGACAAAACCTACAATCCCGCCGAAGTGGAAGAGGCGCTATACGCCGCTTGGGAGCGCGCCGGCGATTTCGCCGCGCGGCCGGGCTCGGACAAGAAGCCCTATACGATCATGATGCCGCCGCCCAACGTGACGGGCAGCCTGCATATCGGTCACGCGCTGACCTTCACGCTGCAAGACATCCTCATCCGCTATCACCGCATGGTCGGCCGCGATGCCCTATGGCAGCCGGGTACGGACCATGCCGGCATCGCCACGCAGATGGTGGTGGAGCGTCAGCTGGCGCAGTCCGGCACCACGCGTCAGGAACTGGGCCGCGAGAACTTCATCGCGCGCGTCTGGGCATGGAAAGAACAATCCGGCGGCACGATCACGCATCAGCTGCGTCGTCTCGGCGCGTCGCCCGATTGGGCGCGCGAGCGCTTCACGATGGATGAGGGGCTGTCGAAGGCTGTCGTGAAAGTCTTCGTCGAGCTCTATCGCCAAGAGCTGATCTATCGCGACAAGCGCCTCGTGAACTGGGACTCGAAGCTGCACACTGCGATCTCCGACCTGGAAGTCGAGAACCGCGAGATGAAAGGCAAGATGTGGTACTTCAAGTATCCCATCGAAGGCCGCGAGGGTGAGTTCATCACCGTCGGCACCACGCGTCCCGAAACGATGCTGGGCGACACCGCGGTGGCGGTGCATCCGGACGATGCGCGTTACACGGACCTCGTCGGCAAGTTCGTGATCCTGCCGATCACCGGCCGCCGTATTCCGATCGTCCCGGACGAATACGCCGACCCGGAAAAGGGGACCGGCGCGGTGAAGATCACCCCGGCGCACGACTTCAACGATTTTGCCGTCGGCAAGCGCCATGGCCTGCCGATGATCAATGTGCTGGATCGTGACGGCAACCTGAACGAAAACGCGCCGGCCGCGTACCAGGGCGTCGAACGCTTCAAGGCGCGCGACAAGATCGTCGCCGAGATGGAAGCACTCGGCCTGCTCGAGAAGGTCGAGACTAACGCAATGACGGTGCCTTACGGCGACCGCTCCGGCGTGGTCATCGAGCCGTGGCTGACGGATCAATGGTACTGCGACGCCGCGACCTTGGCCGCGCCGTGCATCAAGGCGGTGGAAGATGGCCGCACGCGCTTCGTGCCCAAGAGCTGGGAGAACACCTACTTCGAGTGGATGCGCAACATCCAGCCGTGGTGCATCTCGCGTCAGCTGTGGTGGGGGCATCAGATTCCCGCATGGTTCGGCCATGACGGCGAAATCTTCGTCGCTTATGACGCAGCCGAAGCGCAAGACATGGCGATCAAGCACTACGGCAAAGAGACCGTGCTGACGCGCGATTCCGACGTGCTCGATACGTGGTTCTCGTCGGCCCTGTGGCCGTTCTCGACGCTCGGCTGGCCGGAGAAGACAGCGGAACTCGATCGCTACTATCCGGGCGACGTGCTGGTCACCGGCTTCGACATCATCTTCTTCTGGGTCGCCCGCATGATGATGATGGGCATGCACTTCATGAAGGACGTGCCCTTCAAGGATGTCTACATCCACGCGCTGGTCCGCGACGAGAAGGGCCAGAAGATGTCCAAGTCCAAGGGCAACGTCCTGGACCCGCTGGACCTGTGCAACAGCTACGGCACCGATGCCGTGCGATTCACACTCACCGCGATGGCCGCGCAGGGGCGCGACATCAAGCTGTCCGAGGGCCGCATCGCCGGCTATCGCAACTTCATCACCAAAATCTGGAACGCCTCGCGCTTCTGCCAGATGAACGGCTGCATGCCGGTGCCGGGCTTCGATCCGCGCAGCGTGAAAGGCACGCTGAACAAATGGATCGTCGCCAAGGTGGCCGACGCGGCGAAGACGGTTTCCAGTGCCATCGAAGCCTATCGCTTCAACGATACCGCCGATGGCCTGTATCGCTTCACCTGGAACACGTTCTGCGACTGGTATCTGGAATTCACCAAACCTGTCTTCCTCGGCAGCGACGAAGCGCTGAAGGCCGAGACCCGTGCGACCACCGCTTGGGTGATCGATCAGATTCTGATCATCGCGCAGCCGATGATCCCGTTCGTGACCCAGGAGTTGTGGGACAAGCTCGCGGCCAGCGCCAACCAGACGCGCCCTTACACCCTCATCAATGCGCCGTGGCCGAAGCTTGAAGGCTTGAGCGCGCCCGAGGCTGAAATCGAAATCGACTGGCTGGTCGATCTGATTTCCGCCGTGCGCTCGATCCGCAGCGAAATGAACATTCCGCCGTCGGCGAAACTGCCGCTGCATGTGCGGGCGCAAAGCGCGTCAAACCGTGCGCAGTGGATCGAACGCTACGCCGCCTTGATCGAGACCATGTCCCACACGACGCTGGTGAAAGAGACCGGAGGTCAGGTGACCATCCTCGTGGGGCAAGACGAGTTCGCGCTGGCGGTCGTCGGCTTCATCGATCTCGACAAGGAACGCGATCGCCTGTCGAAGGAGATCGCCCAGCACCAGGCCAACATCGCCCAGGTGGTGAAGAAGATGTCGAACGAAGCCTTCGTCGCCAAAGCCCCGCCAGAAGTCGTGCAGGAAAACCGCGACCGTCAGGCCGCCGCCGAAGCAGCAATCGTGAAGCTCACCGAGGCCCTTGCGCGCCTGGGGTAATACGAGCGCGTGGGAATTCGCGATATTGCGGGTTGAACCTGAGCGCGGACGTCGCATTCCGCAGCATCAGGAAGACTCCTCTGTTTGAGCGAGGGCAACGACACGATTGGCGAGGGTGATCGGGTTGATGCCGGCGATACGGGCGCTTTTCAGCATCTGCAGGGCCAGTTCATCGACCGCCGCGAGGGGCGGGGAGACGTCGCCGCCAGCCACGAATGAGCCACGGCCGCGCGCCAAGGTAATCAGTCCGGCGCGCTCCAGATCCTCATACGCATGCCGCACGGTGTTGATGTCGATGCGCACCGCCACGGCCACCTGCCGCATGGTCGGCATCTGATCCCCGGAGCCGATCCGTCCGCCCTGGATGGCAGTCGCGAAGTGGTCGCGCAGTTGGACGTAAATCGGGACGCCGTTCCGGGCGACCGCGAAATCCGCCAATATCGCTGGCCCGTCTGTATGCATACATTAAATGTATGATACGAAGGCCAAGCGGCGCAAGGCACCACTGCGCCGACCGAATTTGACCCTCGGCGAGGGGCCGCCTATACGACGTTTCCCCTTATGCCGAGGACAGTTGCGATGCCCGACGACGCCAAGAAGCTGCCGACCTTCAACAAGGCCAAGCTGCCCAGCCGCCACGTGACGGAAGGGCCTGAGCGCGCGCCGCACCGCAGCTATTTCTACGCGATGGGTTTGACGGCCGAGGAAATTGCCCGGCCGTTCGTCGCCGTGGCGTCTGCCGGCAATGACTCCGCGCCCTGCAACACCACGCTCGACGCGCAAGCCGACGTCTGCCGCGAGGGCGTGATCGCCGGCGGCGGAACGCCGCGCCGCTTCAACACCATCACCGTCACTGACGGGATCGCGATGGGCCATCAGGGCATGAAGAGCTCGCTGGTCAGCCGCGAAGTGATCGCCGATTCCGTCGAACTGTCCGTGCGCGGCCATGCCTACGACGCGCTGGTCGCGTTCGCCGGCTGCGACAAGTCGCTGCCGGGCATGATGATGGCGATGCTGCGCCTCAATGTTCCGTCGATCTTCGTCTACGGCGGTTCGATCCTGCCGGGCCATTATCACGGCAAGGACGTGACCGTGAAAGACGTGTTCGAAATCGTCGGCAAGTACGCCGCCGGCAACTGTCCGCTGTCGGAAGTGCATGAACTGGAGCGCGTCGCCTGTCCGGGTCACGGCGCTTGCGGCGGTCAGTACACCGCCAACACGATGGCTTGCGTCGGCGAGGCCATCGGCCTGTCGCTGCCCAACAGCAACATGATGCCGGCGCCTTACAAGGACCGTGCCGACATCGCGCGCGCGGCTGGCCGGCAGGTCATGAACCTGCTCGCGCAGAACCTGCGCCCGCGCGACATCTGCACCAAGGCGGCGTTCGAGAACGCGGCCCGCGTGGTCGCCGCCACCGGCGGTTCGACCAACGGCGCGCTGCATCTGCCGGCGATGGCCAACGAAGTCGGCATCGACTTCTCGCTGTTCGACGTGGCCGAGATCTTCAAGTCGACGCCCTACATCGCCGACCTGCAGCCGGGCGGGAAGTACGTGGCGAAAGACATGTACGAAGCCGGCGGCGTCTACATGCTGATGAAGACGCTGTTGTCGGAGGGCCTGTTCGACGGCAGCTGCATGACGGTCAACGGCAAGACCATCGGTGAGAACATCGATCAGGTCACCTGGAACCCGAACCAGAAAGTCATCTACGACGCCAAGAAGCCGATCACCAAGACGGGCGGTGTCGTTGGCCTGCGCGGCACACTGGCGCCGGAAGGGGCCATCGTGAAAGTGGCCGGCATGCACCGCTTGCAGTTCGAGGGTCCGGCGCAGGTATTCGACTGCGAGGAGGATACCTTCGCCGCCGTCGAGAAGCGCCAGATCAAGGAAGGCTCGGTCATCGTCATCCGCTACGAAGGCCCCAAGGGCGGCCCCGGCATGCGCGAGATGCTGTCCACGACCGCGGCACTCTACGGCCTCGGCATGGGCGAGAAGGTGGCGTTGATCACCGACGGTCGCTTCTCCGGCGCGACCCGCGGCTTCTGCATCGGCCACGTCGGTCCGGAAGCGGCCATCGGCGGTCCGATCGCGCTCGTGCAGGATGGTGACATCATCTCCATCGACGCGGAGAAGGGCACCATCGACCTCAAGGTCGACGAGAAGACGCTCGCCGAACGCAAGAAAGCCTGGAAGCCGCGCCAGAACGACTATCAGTCCGGTGCGCTGTGGCGTTACGCCCAGAACGTCGGCCCGGCGGTCGACGGTGCGGTGACGCATCCTGGCGCGAAGACCGAAACGCACATTTACGCGGACCTATAATCGGCACACAGAGGGGTTCGCCTGAAACCGAAAGCAGTCCTCCACGCCGAATATGCCCTCTGGCTATGGACGGCGTGGACCTGCTTGTTCGGCATCTGGCAGCTGTGGAACCCCTGCGCTGCTTCCGAGCAGGTCCTCGCAGCCGTACGCGACATCGGCATCGATCTCGGATCCTTGCGTAAAGCTGGCATCGGGATCTACGCGATTGTCGGCCTGTCGATGGTGCTGGTCATCTTTCAGATCGGCGAGGGCCGGCGTTGGGCGCGCACCCTGCTGCTCATCAGCTTCGTCTGCGCGCTGGTCTGGGGGCTGGGTCAGGGCGCGGCGAGTCCCTGGGGCTATGTGGCGGACATCCCCGACTTTGGCCTGCAGATCGCGGCGCTCTATTTGCTTTACGGCCCAGGCCGCAATTGGTTCACTCCTGTTGATCATCGAACAGCATGATCAAATTCGGGGAGGCCGCCGTGTCTGAACACCGTCGTACGTTCTTGAAAACGACCTTAGCCATGACTGCCGCGGCTGCGGTGCAGGCCGTCGCGCCGCGCGGCGCCTTTGCGCAGGCGCCCGCAAGCCCGGCCGCCAAGTATACGCCCGCGCCGATGGCCTTCGATCCGAAGAAGATCAAAGGCCTGTCCGAGAAAATTCTCGTCAGTCATTACGAGAACAATTACCTCGGCGCCGTGCGACGCCTGAATGCCATCGCCGAGCAACTCGGCAATCTCGATTTCGACAAGGCGCCGGTCTTCACGATCAACGGACTGAAACGCGAAGAACTGATCGCGATGAATTCGATGATCCTGCACGAGGTCTATTTCGCCACCCTTGGAGACGCCAACGCGCCCGGCAAGGCGCTTGCCGATCAGATCGCGAAGGACTTCGGCAGCTTCGAGCGCTGGAAGTCGGAATTCGTGGGCATGGCGAAAGCCGAAGGCGGCGGCTCGGGCTGGGTGATTCTCACCTACAGTCCGCACGACAAGCGCCTGGTCAACGCCTGGGCGGCTGATCATACGACGACCGTGGCCGGCGGCGAGCCGATCCTGGCGATCGACATGTACGAACACGCCTATCAGATGGACTTCGGCGCGAAGGCCGCCGAATACGTGACAGCGTTCATGAACACCCTTAACTGGTCGCACGCGGAAGCTGCTTTTGGTAAACGGAAAGTCTGATCAGCCTCAGACGATCTTGCACTGGATGATGGCGTCCTGATCGAAGCCATAGACGGCGCACATGCGGTGATAGCCGTCGGCGACGATGACGCGTCCGTTGCCCGGATCGCGGACAAGTAGGATGGGCCACAGCGCCTTACCGGCCCTGATGCGGCGTCGGTTTTTCTCGACTTGAGAATTGCTGATACCAAGCAGAGACAGCTGGGAGGCCCGGAAAAGGTCCTTGGCTTTGAACGCCGTCAGCGGCGCTTTGCGCAAACTCGCAATGATCTTGCCGACACGCTTCTTGTCGAAGATCAGGCTGAGGTAGGAGTGCGCGGCCGGATAGTCGTCGGCTTCGACGTCGTCCGCCCACTTCACGGCGCGCGTTCGGGCCACTGTGTTATGTCCTCTTAGAAATCGATCTCGCACCACACCGGTGTGTGGTCAGAGGCTTTCTCCTGGCCGCGCGGGCCTTTGTCGATGCCGCTGCCGACCAGTTTGTCGGCCAACGGCGGCGTCACCAGGATGTGGTCGATCAGGATGCCGTTGCCGCGCGGCCACGCGCCGGCCTGGTAATCCCAATACGAATAGATATGCGGCTCGGTATGGAACGCCCGCAGCGCGTCGGTGAATCCGAGGTTCAGCATGGAGCGGAAGCGTCCGCGCGATTCCGGCTGGGTCAGCGCGTCCTGTGCGAAGGCCTGGGGGCTGTAGACGTCGTTGTCGGTGGGGATGATGTTGTAGTCGCCGCCGAACAGCACCATCTCTTCGCTCGCGATGGCGGCTTCCATTTGAACCTTCAGGCGGTCCATCCAGCCCAGCTTGTAGAGAAACTTCGGCGTGTCGATCGGGTTACCGTTCGGTAGATAGAGGCTGACGACACGCAGCTTGCCGTAGACGGTCGCGGTGATGTAGCGCGCGTGATCGTCCTCGTCCGAGCCGGGCAGGCCGGAAACCACGCCTTCCAGCGGCGACTTCGACAGGATGGCGACGCCGTTGTAGGTCTTCTGGCCATGGAGCGCCAAGTTATAGCCGAGGTCCTCGATCTCCAGGCGCGGGAAGGCGTCATCGACGCATTTCGTTTCCTGCAGCAGCACGACATCCGGTCCGAACTCCTTCAGCCACGTCAGCACATTCGGCAAACGCGCTTTGACGGAGTTGACGTTCCAGGTGGCGATTTTAATCGTCATTGAGAGCCGCTGGTTTGCGAAGGCGGGAAGGGCTGTCTTTATACACTAGCGGTCGCGTCAGGCGAGAGTGCGCTCTCATTCGCTGAAGCGGTCGCGCACGGCGTTCATGGTGGCATTCGCCACGTCTTCCAATTGCGGGAAAATCGCGATGATCGCGTCGCTGGAGTCCAAATCCATTTCAACGTGCTTCGCGAGGCCGGTGAGTTTCGTCGCCCCGAACTGCGCCGAGAGGCCTTTCAGCGCATGGGCGGCGCGTTTTGCGGCGCGCAAGCTATCTTTCCGCGCGGCCTCTTTGATAGCGTCGACGTAATGGGTCACGCTTTCAACAAAGCTCGGCACCATGGAAGCCAACCCGTCGTTGTCAAGGGCGTCGAGGAGTTCCTTGATGAAGCTTTGATCCAGCAGAATGGGCTCGCCGGTCACCGTATGCGCGGTTGGGGCGGGCGTCGACGGCGTGGTGCCTTCGGTCAGGCGCTCCATCTCGGCATCGAGCGCCGTCCAGTCGACGGGCTTCGGGATGAGTGAATCCGCGCCGGCGGCGCGATAGCGAACCTGGTGCTCGGTGATGACATCGGCGGTCAGCGCGATGATCGGCGTATGGCGGCCGGTTCCCTTTTCCGCGGCGCGGATCAGTCCCATCGTCTCGGGGCCGTCCATCACCGGCATCTGCATATCGAGCAGAATGATGTCGAAAACGCGACCCTCGAATGCCTCCACCGCACGCTTGCCGTTGGTCACGGCCACGACTTTATGGCCGCGCCGTGACAGCATCGTCGAAATCAACAGACGCGACGTATCGTTGTCCTCGGCTAGCAGAATGGTCTTGGGCGAAAGCTTCGTCGCCTTTCTGCGTTTGTTGCGCGCCACGGACGCGCGCTTCGCCGCAGGGGCGGCCGGATTGGTGTCGATCTGCGCGTGCATCGTCACCGTGAACGTTGAACCTTCGCCGACGGTCGACCTGACGGTCACGTCTCCACCGAGCGCGCGCGCGAGGCGCCGCGAGATGGCGAGGCCAAGTCCGGTGCCGCCGTACTTGCGCGACGTGGAGCTCTCGGCCTGCACGAACGTCTGGAACAGGCGTTCCTGCTGCTCGGGGCTCATGCCGATGCCGGTATCGGTGACATCGAAGGCGAGAATCAGGCCAGATTCAGTCTCGGTCGTCCGCAGGTCGACGGTGATCTCGCCCTTTTCGGTGAACTTGATGGCGTTGCCGATCAGGTTGACCAGGATCTGGCGGCAGCGTTTCGGATCGCAGATCACGGCATCGTGGTCCGGCTGCACGGCGATCGCGAGGACGATGCCCTTGGCGGAGGCAAGCGGCGTGAATAGATCGCGCAAATCGTCCAGCATGTCGGAGATGCGCATGGGCAACAGTTCGACCGTCAACTGGCCGGCCTCGATTTTCGAGAAGTCGAGGATGTCGTTGAGCAGGTCGATCAGGACTTGAGCGGAGCGGATGAGGCGACTGGTGATGTCTTCTTGCTCGGCGGTCAGCCCGGTTATCAGGAGCAGATCGGCCATGCCGAGCACGCCTGTCATCGGCGTGCGCAATTCGTGGCTCATCATCGCCAGGAACTGCGACTTGGCCTGATTGGCTTTCTCGGCACGGTCGCGCTCGATGTCCAGGTTCTGCGCGAGCACCATGAGTTCGTCGGTCTGTTCTTGCAGGCGATCGCGGGTGCGGCTCAGTTCTTCTTCGCGCTCGACGCGTTCGGTAATGTCGCGCGAGGTACCATGGACTTCATAGCCGCCACCGGCTTTGGGCGTTACGGTGCTGCGCGTCTCGACCCAGATCACCTGGCCGTCTTTCCGGCGCAGTTGCGACTGGTTGAGGTCGCCGCTGCTCGGTAATTCACCGGCCGCCATTTTTGCACGGCGCGCCTGAATTGCGCCGGGATCGTCGATCACGCTGATCGCATAAAACGTCGTTCCGATCAGTTCTTCAGGCTTGTAGCCGGTCATGCGTTCCGACGACGGCGAGACGTAGGTGAACTTGCCGTCCTCGTCGAGAACCGTGATCACGTCGACGATGTTGTCGGCGAGCAGACGGAACTTGTGCTCGCTTTTGGCCAACGCGGCACCCGCGGTGCGCTCAGCCGAGATGTCTTGAATCAGCCCCGTACTGCGAACCGGATTTCCGGTCTGGTCGTGTTCGATGATCGACCACAGATTGATCCATATGGCGCTGCCATCTTGGCGACGCGCGCGCAGTTCTTGCTTGACCGAGCGACGTGCATTGGCCGACGCGGTCTCGAGATGCTTGGCGCGGAAAAGCTCCAGATCGTCGGGATGCAAAATCTCGAGAAACGATTCCACTACCGGCATGAAGTCTTTGGGCACACCAAAAATCTCGCGCAGCCGCTTCGACCAGATGACTTGGCGCGTATCGAAATGAACGTCGAAGTAGCCGGCGTGCGCGGCATCGAGCGCGAGGCGCACGATCTCTTGGCTTTGGCGCAGTTGTTCGCCGGCTTCACGTGAGGACGTGATGTCCTGCACGAAGCCGATGACGCGATCCGGGCCGCCGTCAGTTTCGATTTTCCGCACGGCGCGGATGCTGACCCAGATCTCGCGCCCATCTACGCGGCGCACGCGGGTTTCAACGTCGAGTGGTTGATCGTTGCCGGGCGCGTAGAATGCGCTGATCTTGTCGGCCAGTTCGGGGAAACGTTCGGCCACCACAAAGGAGCGGAATGCGCCGCCGCTGGCGTGAAAGTTCGGATCGGTGATGCCGAAAATCTCGCGCATGCGCGGCGACCAATAGCTGCGCTTCTGGCCCACGCGAGAATCGAAGTAGCCCGCTTCGGACGCCTGCACCGCGAGCGAAAGACTTTCCTGGCTTTGCCGCAGGGATTCTTCCGCGACGCGGCGCCGCGTGATGTCGATCAGCGTTCCGATCATCCGTTTCGGGATGCCGTTCTCCCGCTCGACCACACGACCGCGGCTTTGTATCCAAATGTAGGTGCCGCTGTTATGGCGCATCCGGTATTCGATGTCGTAGGGCAGATCCTCCGCCAGATAGGTGCGGAAAGCTTCGCGCACGAACGGCAGATCGTCCGGATGGCAGTGCGCGGTATGATCCTCGTTTGTGAACACGCGCAAGTCGGGATCGAGGCCCAGCATCTCGGCGAGGCGCGGGGTGACCTTGTAGACACCGCGCACAACGTCCCAATCCCACACGGCGGCCTGTGTTGCGGCCAAAGCTTCGCGCGACTGCTGTTCGCGTTCGGCGAGTTGTCGCTCGCGTTCCTTACGCCCGGTGACATCGGCGACAACGCCAAATGTGCGGTCTTGCTGACTGCGCACACGCACGTGGATGTCGCGTTCCTCGCCATGCGGTAACAGAATGCGCGCTTCGTATTCGCGCTTGTCGGGCTCGCTCTCTGCAAGTGCGATGATGCGTTCCCGGTCCGCCGGGATGAAGGCGTTTCGCAGCCCCTCGATAGTCGGTTGGAAGGTTTCCGGATCGCGGCCGAAGATTGCATAGGCTTGCCGTGACAAACGGACGGTCTTGTTCTTGCGATCCATGGTCCAGTAACCGACGCGCGCGACCTCCTCCGCGAGTTCCAAATCCTTCAACGCTGCGGCGTAGTCGCCCTGGAGCTTTTGCTCCTCGAGCATCTGGCTGCGGATGTAGCGCAATCCGAAGACGCCGAGGAGGAGGGTCAGCGCGGCGGCGAGGACATAGCCAAATTCCGGCGCCTTGAAGAGGGTGTCGGTTATTTCCGAACGGTCGACGAGAACGCCGATACTGCCGATCAGTACGCCCGCGTCGGTCCGGATCGGTACATAGAGCGCCACCGTGTTTCCCGGCAAAGTGATTCCGCGCACCAGATCCACCGACCCGCTGGAGTAGGGGCCTTTGGGCACCTGGGTGCGAATCTCCGCCGGCAAGGTGACGCCGAGATCGATCGGATTGGACGCCGCGATGATCTCTCCGTCCGGCGAAGCAATGCGGTACCCGACGATGATCCTGTCCCGCAGCAGCTTGTCCAGCGACTCTGGCACGCGCAGTTGTTCAGCCGTGGTCAGGACCTCGTTCTTGCTGAGGTCGGAGGTTCGCGCGATGAGGAAGCTGAGGAAATCGGGCCAAACGCAACGCGGCATCGAGAGCCGTCTGCCGGACCATATAGCGCTCGGCGGTGAAGATGCCGGCACCCAGGAGGCCAAGTCCGATAAGGGCGCCCACGAGCAACGGCAGCAGCATGCGCCGATTGGCGCCCGTCCGCCGCGCCGGGTGCTGTTGAACCATCTCGGGAGACGGCAGATCGTCTTGAGGCCTCAGATCGGAATCCCGCACGGACTTGCCCCTGTCTCCATGGGCGGCCATCCTACGCGAATAAACGAAAAAGCCCATCTGGATGGGCGCTTAGGGGCCGAAAAAGTGAGCGGCAGACGGACATTGATAGGCTTGGTGGTATCACTTATTGCGGCGCTTATTCTGGCGGTTTGGTGCCCGGCTTCGGGGGCTGTTGCGGTCCCGGCCGACGGCTGGACTTTGGCCCTGTCCTGGGACCCCGGCTTTTGCGTCACGAGCCCCCGCCGTGGCGAATGCGACGGCGGGGGCGTGCCGCGCTTGACTCTTCACGGATTGTGGCCGGAAGGACCGTCAGGCGCGGCGTGCTCCGGTGAAGCGGGCCGTGGTGAACGCCGCCGCGACTGGTGCAGCCTGCCGGCGCCGGCCGTCGACGCGAACACGGCCAAGCTGCTGCGGCGCGCCATGCCGGGCACGGCAAGTTGCCTGGATCGTCACGAATGGCGGCGGCATGGGGCCTGCTCCGGGCTCACGTCTGATGTCTATTTCGGAACAGCGGCCGAGCTTGCGTTGCGCGCCGACCGGATGGCGGTAGCGGACCTGCTGCGCGCGCGGCGCGGCGGGGAGGTCGCCATCGCCGAAATTGAGACGGCGGTCGCTCAGGATAGCGGCGGCGAGGGCGCCCATGCCTTGCAGGTGGTCTGCGCCCAGCGAAATCGTGAAGCGCATCTCGTCGAATTGCGCTTCGCGCTCGCCGCCAACGGAACGCAATCTTTCCCGAAGCTCGCGGCGTTGCGTGCGGCCGGCAAAAAGCCGCGTTGTCCCACCACCGGCATTCGTGTGGATTGAGCCGGCGCGGCGGACAAGGCAAATTGGCACGATGCGTCTGTTGATCCTGCTTCTGCTGATCGTGGCCACGCCGGCTTTGGCCGCGTCGCGTGGCTGCGCGCCGTATGGCAGCGCGATTCAACTCGACTTCCAGACCTTGCGTCCGGATGTGCGCACCAGCATGAACCTGAACACGACGGGTATCCGCGATCTGGTGCGGGGCAAGTCGACGGGTCTTGATTCCCACTCCGAGCCCTTGGGCGTGACGCTGACCACGCCCACGTTCGCGGTCGACGCGCGCACGCGCATCGAGACCCTGGGCGGTGTTTCTTGTGTCTATCTGGAAAGCCTGCGGGCCGAGTTCGGCTACCGCAGCATGGAGATCTATGTCGCGAACGAATATCCGACGGGGTCTTGCGAATACCGGGCGATCCTCGATCACGAGAACCAGCATGTGAATCTGAGCCGCGCCACGCTGGGCGATCACGCAGGCCGTCTCCGGCTTGAGATCGAGCGGGTGCTGGGTACGCTAAGGCCGGTGCAGACGCGCGATTATCGCGGCGCCACGAAGGCTTTGCTCGATGATGTGACCCGGCGTGTGCAGCCGGCGCTCAATGCGTTCTATCGTGACGTCGACGCGCGCAATGCCGTGATCGACAGCCCGTCGAACTACAAGGCGATCGGCACGATCTGCAAGGATTGGGATCGCGGCAACAAGTGGCCGCAGAAGTCGCAATGACGCCGCAGTAGCGCGGATCAGGTCGCGAACGACGTCCCGCAGCCGCAGGTCGAGGTGGCGTTCGGGTTGGTGACCCGGAACGAAGCGGCCATCAGATCATCGACGAAATCGATCTCCGCGCCCTGAAGCAGGTCGAGGGAGACGTCGTCGATCACCAGTTTCGCGCCGTGATACTCGAAGATGCGGTCATCGCTGGTTGTCTCGGAATCCAGGCTAAATCCGTAGGAAAATCCCGAACAGCCGCCGCCCGACACCGCCAGACGCAGCATCAGGCTGGGATTGCCCTCGGACGCGGCTAAGACCTTCACCCGCTCGGCGGCGGATTTGGACAGGCTGACGACAGGCGATTCCGGTGAAATCTGGTTCATGGCCAGGAATGTAGGCGCGGCGGGCGGTTCAGGCAAGCGAGGGGCCTTTTATTGCGGGTTTGCCTGGGCTTAGGTAGTGTGCCGGCCATGAATCCCTCATTACGCGCGCTGGCCGGGGCGATGGAGCCGATCGCTTGCGATCCCGCCAAAACCCGTGGTCGCCTGACGCCTGAAAGCGAGGCGGACACCCGCTCGCCGTTCCAGCGCGACCGCGACCGCATCATCCACAGTGCGGCGTTCCGCCGCCTGAAGTCCAAGACCCAGGTCTTCGTGGCCAGCGAAGGCGAGAACTACCGCACCCGTCTGACCCACAGCCTGGAAGTCGCGCAGATTGCGCGCTCACTGTGCCGCTTCCTTGGTCTGAACGAAGACTTGGCCGAAGCGCTCGCCCTGGCGCACGACCTTGGGCACACCTGCTTCGGTCATGCCGGCGAAGACGCGCTGAAAGACTGCATGGCGAATTTCAACGGCTTCGATCACAACGCGCAGTCGCTGCGCATCGTGACCAAGCTGGAACAGCGTTATGCCGCTTTCGACGGCCTCAATCTCACCTGGGATTGCCTCGAAGGTCTGGTGAAACACAACGGCCCGCTGTTCGACGAGAGCCGCGAAAAGCCGGTGCCGCTGGCCATTATTGAATACAACGCCGGGCACGATCTCGAATTGGGCACCTGGCCCTCGGCCGAGGCCCAGATTGCCGCCGTCTCCGACGACATCGCCTATAACTCGCACGACATCGACGATGGTCTGCGGGGCGGGCTGTTCCAGCTGGAAGACGTCCTTGGGCTGCCCTTGGTCGGGCCGATCTTCCGTGACGTTCAGCAGCACTTCCCGGGCATCGAACGCGGTCGGCTGATCAATGAGTCGCTGCGGCGCTTCATCACGGTGATGACCTCTGACGTCATCAATGAAAGCTGCCGGCGGCTAATGGCGGCCAGATTGAACAGCGCGGATGAGGTGCGGGCGCTCGGCCGCCCCTTGGTCGGCTTCTCCGCCGAAATGGCGCAACACGACAAATCCTTGAAGGAATTCTTGTTTGCGCATATGTACCGCCACACCAAGATCAACCGCATGACGAGCAAGGCGCGCCGGGTCGTGAAAGACCTGTTCACGCTGTTGCTGGCCGAGCCGGAGCTGCTGCCGGAAGACTGGCGCGGCACTGGCGAGCTGAAGGCCGGAAGCACGAAAACCGCCCGCCGCGTCGCGGACTACATCGCCGGCATGACCGACCGTTTTGCCCTCGACGAACATTCACGCCTCTTTGACCCCGCTGTTAAGCCATGAACATTTTCGCCATCGTCAAATCGCGCGTCGACGCCGCCGTCGCGGAACTCGTCGCCGAGGGTCAACTTCCGGCGGGGCTCGACCTCGAACGCGTCGCGGCCGAGCCGCCGCGCGATCCGAGCCATGGCGACGTCACCACCAATGCCGCGATGATCCTCGCCAAGCCGGCGGGCAAACCGCCCAAGGCCATCGCCGAGATGCTGGTGGCGAAGCTCAAGGCCGCGCCGGACGTGGTCGAGGCGTCGATCGCCGGCCCGGGCTTCGTGAACATGAAGCTCAAGGATGGCATTTGGCAGGACGTGCTGAAGGACGTGCTGACCATCGGCACGGCCTACGGTAACGGGGCTGACAAGAAGCATCCGATCAACGTCGAATACGTGTCCGCCAATCCGACCGGGCCGATGCACGTCGGCCATGCGCGCGGCGCGGTCGTCGGCGATGCGCTCGCGCGCCTGTTGGCGAAAGCCGGTTTCGCGGTCACCAAGGAATACTACATCAACGACGCGGGCGGGCAGGTCGACAACGTCGCCCGGGCGCTGCACAAGCGCTATCTGCAAACGCTCGGACGCATCACAGATGCGGAATTCCAGGCGGCGCTTGAGAGCAAGGAAATCCAATACGGCGGCGACTATCTCGTCCCGGTGGCCGAAGCGCTGGCGAAGCGCGACGGCGACAAGTGGGCTGACGCCAGCGACGAAACCACCTGGATCCCGCCGCTGCGCGCCTTCACCGTCGAATGGATGATGCGCCAGGTGAAGGAAGATCTCACCGCGCTGGGCGTGCAGCACGACATCTTCGTGTCGGAAAAGGCGCTGGTCGATGCCGGCAAGGTGCAGGATGCGCTCGACTATCTGACGAAGCACGGTCTGACCTATACCGGCGTGCTCGAACCGCCGAAGGGCAAGACGCCGGAAGATTGGGAGCCGCGGCCGCAGTTGCTGTTCAAGGCAACGCAGTTCGGCGACGAGATCGATCGTCCGTTGCAGAAATCCAACGGCAGCTGGACCTACTTCGCCAGCGACATCGCCTATCACAAGGACAAGGTCGACCGCGGTTTCACCGATCTGGTGAATCTCTTCGGCGCCGACCACGGGGGTTACGTGAAGCGCCTGCAGGCGGCCGTGAAGGCGCTGACCGAGGGCAAGGGGCAGGTCGACGTTTTGCTCTGCCAGATGGTGCGCGTGCTCAACAACGGCGAGCCGGTGAAGATGTCCAAGCGGGCGGGGACCTTCATCACCCTGCGCGATCTGATCGACGCGGTCGGCAAGGATGTCGTGCGCTTCATCATGCTGACGCGCAAGAACGACGCGCCGCTCGATTTCGACTATGCGAAGGTCACCGAGAAGTCGCGCGAGAATCCCGTGTTCTACGTGCAGTACGCGCACGCGCGCGGACGCTCCGTGTTCCGTCACGCGCCCGAGATGTTCCCGGGCATCGACCTGTCCGACGCCGGCTTGGCGAAGGCTAACTTCGCGCGCCTGACCGATCCGGAAGAACTCGCGACGATCAAGATGATGGCCGCATGGCCACGTATGGTTGAGGGCGCGGCCGTCGCGCACGAGCCGCATCGCGTCGCGTTCTACCTGTACGACCTGGCCAGCCAGTTCCACGCCTTGTGGAACAAGGGCAACGACGCCGCGGCGCTTCGCTTCCTGCAGGCGGAGGACAAGGAATTGTCCACCGCCCGGCTGGCGCTTGTCCGCGGTGTTGGCGTGGTGATAGCGTCGGGTCTCGCCGTGTTCGGTGTCGAACCGGTCGAGGAGATGCGCTGATATGTCCATTGACCGTGACGGTGAGGGACCGCCGCTCCGCCGCGACGAAGCGAGAGCGCCGAGCCGTGGTGGCGACGATCTGCGCGCGACACCGTTCACGGAAGACATTTTCGGCGATGACGATTACCACGGTCGCAGGCGCAAAAGCGGCGCCTTCGGGCTGATCGCTGGCGTGGTGTTCGGGGCGGCCGTGGCTGCCGCCGCCGGCTGGTACGTCCTCGGCGGCCGGGATGGCGCGGGGTCCAATGGCGGTGCGGGCGCGGGCGGTGTCGTGCGCGCCGAGTCCATGCCCTACAAGGTCAAACCGGAAGATCCGGGCGGTCTCCAGGTCGAGAACCAGGACAAGCTGGTCTATGAGCGGCTCGACAAGTCGGCCAAGCCGAAAGACCGCGTTGAGAACCTTCTGCCCGCGCCGGAGCAGCCCAAGGCACCGCCGGTGAAGAAAGCCGATGTGCCGCCGGCCGCAGCCCCCGCACAGCCACAACAATCGCCGCAACCCACGGCCACCGCGTCCAAGGCCGAAGACCCATTGGCCAAGTTGGTGGCGAAAGCCGAAGGCTTGAAGGAAACGCCGCCCGCCGCGGCTCCTGCCGCCGCCGCGCCTGCGGCTGACAAGCCGATGACCCCGGTCGCGCCCGCGCCGAAGACTGAACAGGTCGCCGCAACGCCCCCAGCCGCGGCCCCGCCGGCACCCGTCGCCGCTGCGCCTGCCGTTCCGCCAGCCGCTGTTCCGCCGCCGCCAGCGCCCGCCGTGGTCGCCGCCGCGCCGCAGGCAGCGCCCGCCGCTGTTCCGGCCGCGCCAGCCCCAGCGGCGACCCCCGCTGCTGTCACGCCGGGCGCGATGTTCCTGCAACTCGCCTCCGCGCGTTCCGAAGATGCAGCGATGGGCGAGTGGAAACGCATCAGCGGCAAGAACGGCGATCTGCTCGGCAATCTTGCGCCGTCCGTGGTGACAGCCGATCTGGGTGAACGCGGCACGTACTATCGTTTGCGCGTCGGTCCCGTTGCCGACAAGCCGACTGCCGATGGCCTTTGCAGCGCATTGGCCAGCCGCAATGTCGGCTGCATCGTCGTCCGTCCCTGAGCACACCCCCATGACGCCAGCGTCTTCCGCTGCACCCGCCGCGGCCATCTTCGGCATGAGCGGGCTGACGTTGACCGACGCAGAACGCGCGTTCTTCACGCGCGTGAAGCCGGTGGGCTACATCCTGTTCGCCCGAAATGTGCGCGATCCGGAGCAGGTGAGGGCGCTTGTTGCCGACCTGCGCGGTCTTGTGGCCGGTCACAATCCGCTGGTGCTGATCGATCAAGAAGGCGGACGTGTGCAGCGTCTCAAGCCGCCGCATTGGCGCGCGGCCCCGCCGATGGCGCCATTCGGAAAGCTGTATGAGCGCGACGTGGCAAAAGCGCGCGCCATGACGCGTTTCGATCTGCAACTCATTGGCCAGGAACTTGTGGCACTCGGCATCGACGTCGACTGCGCGCCGGTCATGGATGTGCCTGTCTCGGGCGCCCACGACATCATCGGCGACCGCGCCTTTTCGGATGAACCGCAGATCGTCGCCGATCTTGCCATTGCGGCCTGTGATGGATTGATCGATGCGGGCGTCGTGCCGGTCATCAAACACATTCCCGGCCATGGCCGGTCGCGTGCCGACAGTCATCTCGAATTGCCGGTGGTGGACACCGACCTCGCGACATTACGTGCGACCGACTTCGTACCGTTCGTGGCCTTCGCCAAATCCGGTCGTCAGGCGTTCGGCATGACGGCGCACGTCGTCTACAGCGCGCTCGATGCGAAACGTCCGGCGACGAATTCCCCACAGGTCATCGATCTCATCCGCAACGAGATCGGCTTCACCGGACTGTTGATGAGCGACGACCTCGGCATGAAAGCGCTGAGCGGTCCGTACGACGAACGGGCAGGGGCCGCCATCGCCGCCGGTTGCGACGTCGCGCTTCACTGCGACGGCAATCTCGCCGACATGGAAGCGGTCGCCCGGGGCATCGGTACGCTGGGCGCGAACGGCCAGCGCGCGCTTGACGCCGTTGCGTCGATCCGCCTGAAACCGCGCAGCACCATCGGCGGAAGCCAGCTCGCGCAAATCAATGCAGCGTTGAAAAATGCCTGACATCAGCGCGTTCATCGCCGGCTTCATCACAGTTGGCATTCCGGCAATCCTGGCGATCACGTTGCACGAGGCAGCCCATGGCTACATCGCGCTGGCGTTCGGCGATCCGACCGCCCGCGAGGCCGGACGGCTAACGCTCAATCCCATCCGGCATATCGATCCGATGGGGACGATTATCCTTCCGGTGATGCTGTATTTCTCCGGTCTGCCGATCTTCGGTTGGGCGAAACCGGTGCCTGTGGATTTCTCCCGGCTGCGCAATCCACGGCGCGATTCTGTCTGGGTCGCGGGCGCCGGACCGGCTGTGAATATCTTCTTGGCAATTGTCTCCGCGCTGTTGATTCACTTGGTCCCCAGCGCCGGGGGCGACGGTGGAAAACTTTTCGCCGAAGTGCTCGTCAACAGCGTCCAGATCAACGTCCTGCTCGCTGTGTTCAACATGCTGCCGCTACCGCCGATGGATGGAGGCCGCGTGGCTGTGGGTATCTTGCCGGATCGGCTGGCCTTTCCCTTGGCGCGGCTGGAGAAATACGGCATGTTCATTCTGCTGGCGCTGCTGATAGCCCTTCCGTGGCTGGGCTCGCTGGTGGGGTTGAATTTAAGCATCCTGTCCTGGGTGGTCGTGCCAATCGCGGAGCGATTGATCGATCTCATCGCGTCGCTGGCGGGGCACGCCTAGGGGGAAATGAGTTTTGATGTCTGAGCCGTCCGATATGCCTCTTTCCGACGTGCCGCCGTCTTTCGAAGAGGACGAACGGCCGAGCTCGGACCTGCATCAGCTCGTCCTGTCTCTCGGCACATTCGAAGGTCCGATCGATCTTCTGCTGACGCTCGCGCGCGATCAGAAAGTCGATCTGATGCACGTGTCGATCCTCGCGCTCGCCGAGCAGTACCTCGTCTTCGTCGAAACCGCGCGCGCCTTCCAGCTTGAGCTCGCCGCCGACTATCTCGTGATGGCCGCGTGGCTCGCGTTCCTGAAATCGAAGCTGCTGCTGCCGAAGGAAGAGTCCGACGAGCAGCTCTCCGCGGAAGAGATGGCCGAAGCCCTGAAGTTCCAGATCATGCGTCTGGAATCGATGCAGGAAGCCGGCAAAAAGATTTTCGAACTGCCGCGTCGCGGTATCGACTTCTACGGACGCGGGGCGCCGGAAGGTCTGCCGATCACCTATCGCTCGGTCTACGACGTTTCGTTGTACGACCTATTGCGCGCCTACGGTGCGCAGCACCGCGACAAGAACGTCTCGGCGCTAGAGATCGAAGCCTTCGATCTGTTCTCGATCGACGACGCCATTGCGCGCTTGCGCGAAATTCTGCCCAACGTGCCCGATTGGGCGGAACTGAGCGTATTCCTGCCGCGCAACATCAAGGAACCGCTGATGCGCCGTTCGGCGATTTCCACCACCCTGATCGCCGTGCTTGAACTCGTGCGGCAGGGCAAGGCCGATATCCGTCAAGACGGCGGGGCATTCTCGCCGATCTATCTGAAACCAGCGAACCGAATGGCTGCGAACGATGAGCCCTGATAACGAAGTTCTGGCCGAAGACCTGATCGACGATCGGATGCGCGAAGAGGAGGACGAAGTGGAAGACGCTTCGCCGGAAGACGCCGCGACCGAAGACACGGCTGCAGAAGACACTGCGGACGAAGGCGTTGAACTGCCCGCCGAGGTGGCCGAACAGGTCGCCGCGCAGGCTGCCGATCGCGTCACCCGCAACGCCGAAGACCTGCGCGTACTTGAAGCGCTGCTGTTCGCCAGCTCCGAGCCGATCTCAGAGCGTACCATCGCCGAGCGTCTCGGCGAGGGCGCGGACGTTCCGCAGCTGCTCGAGGAACTGCGCGCCCTGTACCATGGCCGTGGTGTCGAGCTGTTGCAGGGCAACGGCCGCTGGTCGTTCCGTACCGCGCCGGATATCACCGAGCGCTTGCGGTTGGAGAAGCTCGTTCCGCGTAAGTTGTCGCGCGCGGCCATCGAGACCCTGGCGATCGTGGCCTATCACCAACCTGTGACCCGCGCCGAAATCGAAGAGATTCGTGCGGTCGCGGTGTCCACCGGCACCATCGACATCCTGCTCGAAGAGGGCTGGATCAAGCCGCGTGGCCGCAAAGAGGTCCCGGGCCGTCCCGTTATGTGGGGCACCTCGAACGCGTTTTTGGACCATTTCGGCTTGGAATCGCTGTCGGATCTGCCCGGTATCGAGGAATTGCGCGCCGCCGGCCTGCTCGACAGCCGCCGTGGCCCGGCCTACTCGACCCGTGCCGGGGCGGAGACCCTGCTGTTCGACACCGACGATTCCGAGGAGCCGGCCGAGCCCCTGGCTGCGGGTGGGGATGACGGTTCAGGGGACGAGGGAGCCGAAAAGGCCGAATAGTCCCTTGTGGGTTGCCGCTGGCCGCCTCATCTGACAGAGAGGGCGCGGAGCGGACTGGGTCCAATCCTCTGCCCATAGACATTGCAGGTCCCTGGCCTTTTTGCGATGATCGGGCCAGAAGGCTAGGCTAAGCTAAGCCCTTGAAGTGATTGCGCGAGTTGCGCGAACGACAGGGGTTCCGCGAACGTCCGTGGTGGCCGTCGCAGCTAATGGCCACCGCCGCGCCGCGCGGTTCGCCGCGGCTTTTGGGAGTGTACGACAATGGGTTCCTTCAGCATTTGGCACTGGCTCATCGTTCTGGCCGTCGTGCTGCTGATCTTCGGCACGGGTAAGGTGTCGGGCCTGATGGGCGACTTCGCAAAGGGCATCAAGGCCTTCAAGAAGGGCCTGGCGGATGACGATGAGCCGGGCGCGAAGCCGACGATCGAAGCCAACACAGCCAATGAACAGGCGCGCGAGAAAGACCGCGCGACCACGGGCTGACGCACAGCCGCTGCGGTGGCTCGCGGGCGCTTCAGTCCGCGAGCGACGTCCGCACAAGCTGATGCCGGATTGGATCGATGTTTGATTTTGCGTGGTCAGAACTAGCCTTGATCGGCCTTGTCGCCGTTGTGGTGCTGGGGCCGAAAGAGCTGCCGCAGGCGATGCGGGCGGCCGGCAAATTCACGCGCCAGGCGCGCAAGCTCGCCGGCGAATTCCAGGGGCACGTGAACGATCTGATCCGGGAAGCGGAACTCGATGAAGTCCGCGCCTCGGTGCAAAAGGTCGCCTCGGCTGACATCAACGCCTACGTCAACAAACAACTCGATCCCACCGGTGAGTTCGCAGCCGAACTGGCGCGCACCGAAGAGGAAATGCAGGCTGCCTTGAAGGGCACGCATACCGCCGTGAACAGCGCCGGCGAAGAGATTGCCGCGGGCGTCGCGCCGCCTACTGACTCCGTTGCCGCAACGCCCGCCGTCGTGGAACCGCCTGCGGTTGCGCCGGACGATCCGTTGAAGCCGCCGCGCACGCCGTCCGCTGAGGGCACATCGTGAACCTCGTGAACTACACGGGGGGCTCCGCGGAAGATCCCGACAGCCACACCATGCCGCTGCTCGATCACCTGATGGAGCTGCGCTCACGGCTTCTCATTTCGATTGTCTGTCTGATCGTTGCGTTCCTCGGCTGCATGACGGTGGCCGAACCGATTTTCAATTGGCTCGTGCAGCCGTTGCAGCATGCGATGCAGGAAGCCGGTGGCAGCACCAATCGCCTGATCTTCACCCAGCTGACCGAAGGCTTCATGACGCGCATCCGCGTGGCGTTGTTCGCCGCGGGCATGGTCAGCTTCCCGATGTTCGCGACACAGATGTGGCGATTCATCGCGCCGGGTCTCTATCGTCACGAGAAGCGCGCCCTGGTGCCGTTCCTCGTCGCCAGCCCCATCCTGTTCTTCTTCGGCGCGGCGCTGGTCTATTATTTCATCATGCCGATGGCATGGAAGTTCCTGCTGGGCTTCCAGGTGCAAGGCACGAATGGCGAGATGCCGGTGCAGCTCGAACAGCGCGTCGGCGAATACCTTTCGCTCGTGATGCAGCTGATGTTCGCCTTCGGTCTGGCGTTCCAGTTCCCCGTGCTGCTCGTTCTGATGGCCAAGGTGGGGATCATTTCCCAGAAGGCTCTGCGCGAGAAGCGCCGCTATGCGATCGTCGGCGTGTTCATTTTCGCCGCCATCGTCACGCCGCCGGATGTCTTCAGTCAGGTCGGTTTGGCGATCCCGATGTTGATCCTTTACGAGCTGGCCATCGTCGGCGCCGGCTGGGTCGAGAAGCAGCGCGATGCGACCAGTACGGCCAATGCCTCGGCCGTGGGTCTCGAGGACACTGACTTCAATCAGGTCTAAGGACCCCTCCGGTTCGGAAATCCTGGATACTCGGGGCCAGCCCGAGTATGACCTAGGCAAAATCCTACGGACGTTTAGCCATGCTCGACCTCAAATGGATTCGCGAAAATCCGGCGCACCTCGATGCCGCTCTCAAGCGGCGCGGGGCTGCGGCCGTTTCGGCACATGTGATTGAACTCGACACGGCGCATCGCGCCACGATCACCGAGTTGCAGTCGCTGCAAAGCCGTCGCAACGATGTCTCGAAGCAGATCGGCGGCGTGAAAGCCAAGGGCGGCGATGCCGCGCCGTTGATGGCCGAGGTCGCGCAGATCAAGGACCGCATGACGGCCCTCGAAGCGCAGGAGAAGGAGCAGGCGGAGAAAGTCCGTGGCGTCCTCCTGACCATCCCGAACGTGCTGCATGCCGACGTACCGGAAGGCGCGGACGAGACGGGCAACGTCGAACTGCACAAGTGGGGCACGCCGCGGAAGTTCGATTTCGCGGTGAAGGACCATGCCGATATCGGCGCGGCGCTCAAGCTGATGGATTTCGACCAGGCGGCCGTCATGTCGGGCGCGCGCTTTGTCATCCTGAAGGGGGCGCTCGCGCGTCTCGAACGCGCCATCGCGCAGTTCATGTTGGACACGCATACGGACGAGAACGGTTACACCGAGGTCAATCCGCCGCTGCTGGTGAAAGACACTGCGCTGATCGGGACCGGTCAGCTGCCGAAGTTCGCCGAGGACCTTTATCGCACCAACGTCGACGCGTGGTTGATCCCGACGTCCGAAGTGCCGCTGACCAATCTGGTCGCCGAGCGCATCGTGGATGGCGCGGAACTGCCGATGCGCGTGACGGCCTTCACGCCCTGCTTCCGTTCGGAAGCGGGGTCCGCCGGGCGCGATACCAAAGGCATGATCCGCAATCACCAGTTCGAGAAAGTGGAACTCGTCAGCATCTGTGCGCCGGAAGAGTCCGAGGCCGAGCATCAGCGCATGACGCACTGCGCGGAGAAGATTCTGCAACGTCTGGAATTGCCGTATCGCGCGCTCGCGCTCTGCGCCGGCGACATGGGTTTCGGCATGATGCGCACCTACGATCTCGAAGTCTGGCTGCCGAGCCAGGAGACGTATCGCGAGATTTCCAGCTGCTCCAACGCCGGCGACTTCCAGGCACGGCGCATGAACGCGCGCTATCGTCCGGTCGGCGAAACCAAAGGCACGCGCTTCGTGCATACGCTGAACGGCTCCGGCCTCGCGGTTGGCCGCACGCTGGTGGCGATCCTGGAGAACTATCAGGAGGCCGACGGCAGCGTTCGCATCCCGACGGTTCTGCAGCGTTACATGGGCGGCAAAGACCGCATCACGGCGTCATGAACGTCCGCTCGCGCGCACTTCCGGACCTGTCGCGCAGCCGCATTCTGCTCTCGAACGACGACGGCATTCATGCCGCCGGTCTCGCGGTGTTGGAGCGGATCGCGCGCAGTCTGTCGTCCGATGTCTGGGTGGTCGCGCCCGCGACCGAGCAGAGCGGGACAGGGCATTCGCTGACGCTGCATTCACCGCTGCGCCCGGTGAAGCTCGGCGAGAACCGCTACACGATCTCCGGCACCCCGACCGACTGCGTGATGGTGGCGATCAATCACCTCATGAAAGATCACCCGCCCGATCTGGTGCTGTCGGGCATCAACATGGGCGCGAACCTGGGCGAGGACGTGCACTATTCCGGCACGGTTGCCGCGGCACTCGAAGGCGCGCTGCTGGGCGTGCCGGCCATCGCCTTGTCGCAGGTCTATAGCGAAGGCCGCGAATTCGCCTGGGAGACCGCCGAGCGTTACGGGCCGGAGCTTATCCGCAAGGTTTGCGCGATGGGCTGGCCGACCAACGTCCTGGTCAACATCAATTTCCCGGAGCGCGCGCCGGAAGACGTTGCCGGTATCGCCGCGGCAAGCCAGGGCAAGCACAAGATTGGCGACGATCTGGTCATGCGCGCCGACCCGCGCGGGCGGGCGTATTTGTGGATCGGCACGCAGCGTAACGCCGATGTCAGCGCCGAAGGCACGGACCTTAAGGCCGTCCGCGACGGTTATATCGCCGTGACGCCGCTCAGCGTCGACATGACGCACAGGCCGACCATGGACAGTCTCAAAGACCTCTTCCGCTCATGACGACGGATAGCCGCAAGATCCGGCTGATCATGGACCTGCGCAACGCAGGCGTGACGGATACCCGGGTACTTGCGGCGATTGAGAAGATCCCGCGCGAGGTGTTCGTCGAGGAAGCGTTCCTCGATCAAGCTTACGCCAACCAGGCATTGCCGATTCACTGCGGTCAGACCATCAGCCAACCGTTCATCGTCGGGCTGATGACGCAAGCTTTGGAACTGACGGATCGGCACAAGGTGCTCGAGGTGGGAACCGGCTCCGGATACCAGGCATCGATCCTGTCCAGGTTGGTGCGGCGCGTTTACACGGTGGAGCGGCATCGCGATCTGCTCACGACAGCTGAAAAGCGCTTCGCCGCGCTCAACCTCCATAATCTCACCACACTTTGCGGCGACGGTTACAAGGGTTGGCCGGCGCAAGCGCCGTTCGACCGCATCCTGGTGACCGCCGCCGCGCGGCTCGTGCCGCCCGATCTGGTGGCGCAGTTGTCCGACGAGGGCGGGATCATGGTGCTGCCGGTCGGCGACGCAGCCGGCCTGCATCAAGAGGTGATCCGCGTGCGTAAGGAAGGCACCCAGTTCAAAAGCGAACGCCTCTTCCCGGTGCGGTTCGTGCCGCTGGTGGAAGGCGTGCCGAAGGACAAAGGGCCGGAGAGAAAACAAACATGACGCTTCGTTTCGCGACCGCTGTGGCGCTTGCCGCCAGCTTTGCCCTTTCGGCCTGCGCGCCGGATTTCAATCCGCCGCCGGACTACAAGGGCGGGTTCCTGTGGGACAGCGACCGCAGCCGCACCATCGTCGTCGGTGCGGAGGACTCTCTCTACACGATCTCTCGCCGCTATGACGTCCCCGTACGTGTGATCGCCGCACGCAATAGCCTGCAGCCGCCTTATGCGTTGCGTACCGGCCAGACGCTGATCCTCGATCCGATCCGTACCCATCGTGTGGTCGGCGGCGAGACGGTCGGTATGCTGGCGACGAAATACGGCGTGCCCCAGTCCCTGATCGTTGAGGCCAATGATCTGCCCGCGCCGTATACGCTGCGCGAAGGTCAGTCGGTCTGGATCCCCGATCCATTCACCGTTGCGGGCGCCGATCCGCTCGAACCGCCGCCGCCGCGTGCTGCGCCGACCAGTACGATCACGCGGGTTCCGCAGGGTGCATCAATGGGTGCGCCGGTGCCGCCGCCGGCCACTGTGCCGCCGACCCCGACGGATGCGCTGCCGCCGGTTGTTGCTGCGCCGCCGCAGCAGACGGCCGCGTTACCACCGGTAATACAGCCATCGGCCGGCGCCGCAGCTGACGCTGCTTCCAGCAAGTTCGTGTGGCCGGTGCAGGGCCGCCTGATCTCCGGCTTCGGCCCGGCAGGCGAGGGACTTCACAACGACGGCATCAACATCGCGGCACCCCAAGGTGCACAGGTTCGCGCGGCTGGCCCTGGGACAGTTGTGTACGCGGGGAGTGAGCTGAAGGGCTTCGGCAATCTGCTGCTGATCAAGCACGACAATGGCCTCACGACAGCCTACGCCCACGCGGACAAGGTGCTGGTGGCCAAGGGCGATCAAGTGCGCCAGGGGCAAGTGGTCGCGACTGTCGGCAAGACCGGCAACGTGAATGCGCCGCAGCTCCACTTTGAGGTGCGTCGCGGAACTCAGGCGGTCGATCCGCAGCCGTTCCTGCAGCGATAGCCCTGCGGCGAGCGGGCCTTCGGGAGATATTTCACGCCGCCCTGGGTCCGGCTATGATCCCCACCTTATTGTTGCGGGGAGGCAATCATGGCACGCGCCGAAGACACCGACGTCAATCGTCGCCGATTTCTGAAAGGCGTGGCTGTTGCCGGCGCCGGCACGGCGGCGGCGGTATTGCCGCAAGTCGCGCAAGCTCAGCCGGCGCCCGCCGCGCAGAAGGCTGCCTCGCCAACGGCCGCGCAACGCACGGCCGAAACCAGCAAGCCGGTTCCGACCGAGCCCGGCCTCGCGCCGAGCTGCGGTTCGGATTTCATGGTCGACGTCATGAAGGCCGTGGGGATCGACTACGTGTTCTCCAACACCGCGCAGAGTTTCGCGCCGTTGCAGGAATCGGTCGTGAACTACGCCAACAATCAGGCGCCTGAGTTCATCACCTGCATGCACGAGGAATCCTCGGTCGGCATGGCGCATGGCTATGCCAAGGCATCCGGCAAGGCGGCGGCGATTTTCTGCCACGCGACGGTCGGCACGCAGCATGCGGCCATGGCCATCTACAACGCGTACTGCGACCGCGTTCCCGTGATCGCCTTCCTCGGCAATCAGATCGACGCGACCACACGGGGGAATGCGACCGAATGGCGGCATGCGGCGCAGGACCCGGCCGCCTTCGTGCGCGACTTCACGAAGTGGGACGATCAACCAATCACGCTGCAGCATTTCGCAGAGTCGCTGGTGCGCGGGCATCAGATGGCGATGACGCCGCCGATGTCGCCGGTGTGTATCTCGACTGACTTCGTACTGCAGTCCGAACCGCTGCACGAACGTGAAAAGCTGAAGATCCCCAAGATCACCCCGATCAGCCCTCCGGCGGGCGATTTGGCATCGGTGCGTGAAGTCGCCCGACTGCTGGTCGCGGCGAACAGCCCGGTGATCATGGCGGGCCATCTCGCGCGCACGCCGGCGGGCATGAAGTTGCTGGTTGAGTTGGCCGAGTTGCTCAACGCGCCGGTGATCGACCAGGGCGACCGCCAGAATTTCCCGAACACGCACTACCTCAATCAGGGCGCCGACGGTCAGAAGCTGATCCGCGGCGCCGACGTGGTGCTGGGGCTCGAACTCACCGACCTCTGGGGCGCGGTCAATACGTTCGTCGAGCACGAAGCCGGCCTGCCCAAAACCAAAGCCGGTGCGAAGATCATCGGCATCAGCGCCAACGATCTGCTCGCGAAAGCGAACTACCAGTCGTTCCAGCGCTATCCGGGCGTCGACATGATGATCGTCGGCGACGGCGAGGCGACGCTGCCGCTGCTGATTGAATCGGTGAAGTCGGCGCTGACGGCGGATCGCAAGAACGTCATTGCGGCGCGCGCGGACGGTTTCAGGAAAGCGCATGCGGCGGCTTACGAAGCCTCGCGCCAAGCCGTGACGCTCGGATGGGATGCGAGCCCGATCAGCACCGGGCGCATGTGCATGGAACTCTATGAGCAGATCAAGAACGACGACTGGGCCTTGGTCTCGGTCGGCTCCTCCGAGAGCTTCATGGGGAACTGGCCGCATCGTCTGTGGCACTTCGAGCATCATCACCAGTACCTCGGCGTCTCGGGTGGCGGCGGCGTCGGTTACGGTCTGCCGGCGGCGGTGGGCGCGGCGCTTGCCAACAAGGGCACGGGTCGTATCTCGGTGAACCTGCAATGCGACGGCGATTTCATGTACGCGCCCGGCGCGTTGTGGACGGCGGCGCATCACCGCATTCCGCTGCTGACGGTCATGCATAACAACCGCGCTTACGCCCAGGAGACGATGTGGGTGCAGCACGCGGCCACCAAGCGCGGCCGTGGCGTCGACCGCACGAAGATCGGCACGGAGATCAACGATCCGCCCATCGATTTCGCCAAGCTCGCGCAGTCGTTCGGTGTGTATGCCGAAGGACCGATCGCCGATCCGGCGAAGCTGGGGCCCGCGCTGCAGCGCGCGGTCGCCGTCGTCCGCAAAGGACTGCCGGCGTTGGTCGATGTCGTCACGCAGATGCGCTAGCGCGTCGCGCTGAAAAGTGGGAACCGGTTTTCAGATAACGCGAGGCGTCTTAACTAAAGCGGGGGAAAGATCAATGTACCGTATTGCTTACATCGTCGCGGCGGCGGCACTCGTTGTGACCACCGCGGCCTCGGCCGCGGATCGCGCACCATCTGTCGCGCGCGGCAAGGCCACCTATCTGCGTGTCGGCTGCTTCGAGTGTCATGGCACGCAAGGGCAGGGCGGCGGAGGTGGTGCGACGCTCGCGCCTAATCCGTTGCCTGAGGAAGCGCTGAGCAACTTCGTGCGCAACACCACCAGCTTCCGCATGCCGGCTTATTCGCCGGCGGTCCTGACGGACGGCGATCTTGCGGACATCCACGCTTATCTGTCGTCGATCCCGAAAGCGCCGTCGCCCGACAGCATCGCGATCCTGAAGAACCTGACGCCGACGAAGCCGACGAAGTAGTTCTCGATTGTCACCCCGGACAAGCCGCGCGGCGGCGCGTTCCGGGGTCCAGCGGTGATGACGGCGACGGCGGTGATCTACGCCGAAATCGTCACACCCAGATCGCCGGCCAGCTGCTGGATGAACTGCCACGCCACGCGGCCCGAGCGCGCGCCGCGGGTCATCGACCATTCGATGGCCTTGGCGCGCAGGTCCTCCTGGGCGATCGGCAGCTTGAACGCCGCCGCGTAGCCCTCGACGATGGCGAAGTACGTTTCCTGGTCGAGGTTGTGGAATCCGAGCCAGAGACCAAAGCGATCCGACAGCGAGACTTTCTCCTCGACCGCCTCGCTGGCGTGGATGGCCGTCGAGCGTTCGTTGTCGATCATCTCGCGCGCCATCATGTGGCGGCGGTTCGAGGTGGCGTAGAACACCACGTTCTGCGGCCGGCCTTCGAGCCCGCCTTCCAGCACGGCCTTCAGCGCTTTGTAACCCTGGTCCTCGCCCTCGAACGTCAGGTCGTCGCAAAACAGCACGCAACGGCGGGCGCTGTTGCGGATGACGCCCAGCAGGCGCGGCAGGCTGGGGATGTCCTCGCGATGGATCTCGACCAGGGCGAGTGCCCGGGAGGCATTCCGCTCGGCATTCACGGCGGCATGGACCGCCTTCACCAACGAACTCTTCCCGGTCCCGCGCGCGCCCCACAACAGGGCGTTGTTCGCCGGAAGGCCCTCGGCATGATGGCGGGTGTTGGCCAGCAGCAGCTCGGTCTGCCTATCCAGGCCTTTGAGCAGGGCGAGGGGCATCCGGTTGACGTGTGGCACGGCCTGCAGCGCACCGGCCTCGGCCTGCCACACGAAGGCGTCGCCGTCGGCCAGGGAGGCGGCCGAGGTCGCCGGCGGTGCCAGGCGTTCCAGGGCCGCAGCGATCCGTTCCAGGACGGTCTCGGCCGACGTCTTGCCGGGGTTACGTTTGGCAACCCGTTTGGGGCGGCTTTTCGGGCGTGTGGTGGGGCGTTTTTTGGCCATGCGGACAGCAGGCTAACAGTTTGCAATCCTTCGGGAAACACCCTCTCGTGAACCGGGGCCGATACCATTTGCAAGATCGGGGCTTGTGGGTATAGTCCGTCGGCTATCGCCAGGGCTCCCGTTGGAGCCCTGTTTCCTATTCGCCCGCGGCGGTTTGTCGCTCGCGCGGCCTCGGAAGGACACCCTTCGGATGTTGATTTCTCCGGCCTATGCCCAGGCCGCTGCCGGCGATCCGGCCAGCACGATCACCAGCTTTATCCCGCTGGTTCTGATCTTCGTCGTTTTCTACTTCCTGATGATCCGTCCGCAGCAGAAGCGGGTGAAGGAACACAAGGCGATGCTCGACGCCCTGCGTCGCGGCGACCGTATCGTCACGAATGGCGGCATCGTCGGCACCGTCGTTTCCGTGAAGCCGGATGAGCGTGAAATCCAAGTCGAGATCGCCGATGGCGTCCGCGTGAAAGTCATGCGCGACATGATCGCCTCCGTCCTGACCAAAACCGAACCCGTCGCGGCCAAGGCCGCTGAGGAACCGAAGACCTGACGCACGGACAACGGGGCGGCGCCGTCGCCCCTTAAGCCGTTCCTCACGTCTCGGCCGCAAAGGAGCGGCGTCTGATGCTTCATTTCACACCCATCAAGATCGCCCTGGTCATTATGGTCGGCTTGATGACGCTGTTCTTCTGTCTCCCCAATGTGTTGCCGGCTGACGTCGTGGCGAAGGGGCCTTCGTGGTGGCGTCCGATGCAGCTGGGTCTCGACCTGCGCGGCGGGTCCCGCCTGCTGCTCGAGGTCGACACGAGCGCGGTCGTGAAAGAACAACTGACGGACCTCGAAGAGTCCATCCGCGTCGGTCTGCGCGATCAGAAAATCCGCACGCGCAATCTACGCAACGCGGACGGCTCTGTGTTCATCACCCTGAATGACGCCGCCGATCTTGGCGCGGCGCGCTCTGAGATTAACAAGAGCGTTCCAGGCATGCAGATCGAGCAACAGGGTGACGACCGTCTGAAGGTTACCGTGCCGGAAAATGTCAAGCGCGAGCGTCAACTCGCGGCGGTTGGTCAGTCGCTCGAGATCGTGCGCCGCCGTATCGACGAATTCGGCACCAGCGAACCCTCGATCCAGCGCCAGGGTGCCGACCGCATCATCGTCGAACTACCGGGCGTCGATAACCCTGATCGCATCAAGGCCCTGATCGGGCAAACGGCGAAACTGAATTTCCACCTTGAGGAACCCAATGCGACATCGACCGACCCGCGCGATCTGCCGCCGGGTACGATGTTGTTGCCGCGCGAAGGCGGCGGCAACGTTGTCGTGCGGCGTCGCATCGAAGTCAGCGGCGAGCGTCTGGTGGATGCGCAGCCGGCGTTCCAGGAGGGACGTCCGGTGGTGAACTTCCGCTTCGACACGGCTGGCGGACGTCGCTTTGCGCAGGTCACGACCAACAACGTCGGCAACAATCTGGCCGTCGTGCTCGATAACAAAGTGATCACCAACCCCCGTATCAACGGAGCGATCCCTAGCGGGAGTGGTTTCATTGAAGGTGGCTTCACCGTCGAAAGTGCCAAGGACCTGGCGCTGCTGCTGCGGGCCGGCGCGCTGCCCGCGCCGCTCGTGGTGATCGAGGAACGCACCGTGGGTCCGGGCCTTGGCGCGGACTCCATCAGGGAAGGCGCTTCGGCGGCGATCCTCGGCGCGTTGCTCGTCATCGTGTTCATGCTTGTCGCCTACCACTCCTTCGGCGCGTTCGCCGTGGTGGGGCAGATCTTCCACATGGGAACGCTGTTCGCGACGCTCAGCATCCTCGGCGGGACGCTGACGCTGCCGGGCATCGCGGGTTGCGTGCTGTCGCTTGGCATGGCCGTCGACGCCAACGTGCTGATCTATGAGCGCATGCGCGAGGAGTTGGCGTCCGGCAAGACCATGCTGAACGCGATCAACTCCGGCTTCAGCCACGCCTATGCGACCATTATCGATTCAAACCTCACCAACCTGATCGCGTCGGTGCTGCTGTTCCTTCTGGGAGCGGGTCCGGTACGTGGGTTCGCGGTGACCTTGAGCATCGGCATTCTTACCTCGATCTTCTCGGCGGTGATGGTGACGCGTTTGCAAGTCTGGCTGTGGTACCGCAGCGGCAAGCGCACCGAATTGCCGATCTGATCTGGGGATTGCGCCGATGAAACCGATCCTCCGCTATATGCCGCACGAGTACAGCTTCGACGTCGTGGGCACGCGCTTCACCTGGTACGTGCTGACGGCGGCGCTGATCATTATTTCGATCGTGTCGATCTGGGTGAAGGGGTTCAATTTCGGCATCGACTTCGCCGGCGGCATTCTGATCGAGGCCCGCACCAAGAACGAGCAGGTCGTCGATATCGGTAAGTTGCGCGGTGAGATGGCCGCGCTCGACGTGGGCGAGGTGCAGATCACCACCACCGGCGATACCGGCCGCGATTTTTCCATCCGTGTGCCGCAGCAAAAGGGCGGCGACGAAGCGCAGAATGTCGCGCTGAGGAAGGTCCAGGCCGTCATCGCTAACGATTTCGAGCCGCGCCGTACCGATGTTGTCGGCCCCAAGGTTGGCGGCGAATTGATCATCAGCGGCGCGCTCGCGGTGGCAATGGCCATCATCGCCATCTCGATTTACGTGTGGTTCCGCTTCGAGTGGCAGTTCGCGCTCGGTACCGTGCTTGCGCTTTGTAACGACGTGCTGACGACCCTGGGGGTCTTCTCACTCTTCCAACTCAACTTCGATCTCACGGCCGTCGCCGCGATCCTGACCATCGCCGGGTATTCGGTGAACGATTCCGTCGTGGTGTATGACCGTGTGCGTGAAATGCTGCGGAAATACCGCAAGATGCCGTTGGCGGAACTGCTGAATTCTTCGGTCAACAAGGTGCTGCCGCGAACACTGCTCACCGTGCTCACCGTGGCGCTCACGGTCGTCGCGCTGCTGGTCCTGGGCGGTGAGACGCTGCGCCCGTTCTCGATCGCGCTGGCCTGGGGTCTGTTCGTCGGTACGTTCTCGAGCATTCGCGTCGGCATGCCGGTGCTGCTGTACTTCGACCTTCGCCGCGACGAGGTCACCGGCGGTGGCCAGCTCGCCGTTGGCGACGAAGGCAAGCAGCCGGCGGCGTAGCCGGGCCATTCTGTCTCCCCGGGGCTGAAATCCCGGCGGGAACGAAGGCGAAAAATGGACGTTGAATCCTTACGGGATGCACCGCGCTGATCCGTTGGCGCGGGGCGGGCGAAGAGGGGTTTCAGCTTGAAGTTCCATCAGGGCCGCACATGACCCAGTCCATGAACGTCACGCGTAACGAACCCGGCGACCGCCAGCTCATCCAGCGTTACGGCGAGAATAGCTTCACGGTTTCGGGCACCCGGCATACCGGGTCCATCTTGGTGCTGCCCACGGCGACAGCGGCCTGGGAGGCGCGGGGGATTGCCGACATCGACGGCGCCTCGCTTGCCAACACGCTGCGCGCGGCCAACGTAACGCTCTGTTTGATCGGCTGCGGCGCGCGGACGGAATTAATTCCTCAGAGCCTGCGGGACGCACTCCGCGCTGCCGGCGTCAGCGTCGATGCGATGGAGACGGGCGCGGCCTGCCGCACCTACAACATGCTCGTCGGCGAGGGCCGGGCGGTCGCCGCGGCGCTGATCCCGCGCTGACCGGCAGGTCTCAGGACAAATAAAAACGGGGGCATCTCTGCCCCCGTTTTCGTATCCGCGCCAATCGGCGCTTTCGCTCCGCTTACCTAGGCAAGGTGGCTTTGCGCCGCCATGCACAGCAGCATCGGGATCGAAAGCATCGTGTTGGTACGCGAGAACAGCATCGCGGTGCGGGCGGCCTTCGCGGTCGCGTCGGCGTCGACCTGAACGATGCCCAGCGCCTTCTTCTGGTTCGGCCAAATCACGAACCAAACGTTGAACCACATGATGATGGCCAGCCACATGCCGATGCCGATCATCAGGGCGCTGCCGTTCACGGTGCCGAGCAGAAGAGCGTCGGCAAGGTAGTCTTGCAGGTGGGCCACGATCAAACCTGTGATCAGGGTCGACATGGCGGCCCAGCGGAACCAGAACAAGGCGGCCGGCGCGATGACCTTGGACACCGCCGGCTTCTGTTCGGCCGGAATCTTCGGCATGTTCGGGATCTGAACGAAGTTGAAGTACCACAGCAGGCCGATCCACATCACGCCGCTGACGATGTGCAGCCAGCGGAAGATGAACGACCAGAAGGCAATGTTCACGTTCAGGCCGCCATGGGCCTGGGCTGAGATACCAAGAGCGATCGCTGCCAGGATGAACCCGACAATTACCGTCCGCTGAAGATTTGAGAGAATGCCTGCCATCAAAGAAACCCCTTTAGAAGAAGTGCCGCGCGGCCAAACGGCCCCGAGCCGGCGCGGCGGAATTTGCGCGAAAACGCGCGCCATGTTAGCCGAAATCCCGAGTTCCGCAAACTCGGGCCGTCAGGGATTTCCCGGACAGAAAGCCGCGGCGCAGGGACAGGGGACCTCGTGAGCAACTCACAAGCCTACATCTTCGAACTCGTGCGGCAACATGACCGGGACAGATTCGTCACCGCGATGTTCGCCCCCGCAACGGCGCGGGATGCGCTGATCGCGCTCTACGCTCTGAACGTTGAGCTCGCACGAATCCCGGCCACAGTGTCCGAGCCCATGCTCGGCCAGATGCGCATCCAGTGGTGGCGCGACCTGCTGGGACGAATGTTCGACGGCGGCGCCCCGCCTGAAGGCCACCCGGTCAGTCAGACGCTGACGTCGGTCCTGCCATTGCTTGACCGTGCGGCGGTGATGACCTTCATCGACGCGCATGAGGCGGCGTTCACCGCCGAAGACGCGACGGCGGGCGAAGCGCCGGTCGGTCGCGCGCTCGCACGCATTGCTCTCGGCCTGCTCAAAGCGGCGGACGATGCGACCATCGCCGCGGCCAACGATGCCGCCATCGCTTTGACACTTGCGAACGAACTTCGACGGAGCCCCAGCGCCGATGTCGCGGCGCATGCGCGTCAGCACATCGTCGGCGCGCGCGCGGAACAGGCGCGCGTCGACCGTCGCGGCTTGCCGGTGCTGCTGTGGTGTACCGCCGCGGAGGCGCGTCTGCGCAATCCAAACGGACCGCCGCCGGTGATACGGCTGTGGTGGAATGCTCTACGCGGCAAGTACTAGGCGCTACTCGGCGGCGATTTGCGCGGCATCGTGAGCCCAGGGCTGGATATCCGCCAACGCACGCTCGCTCATCTTGGCTTTGCGGTCGCGGCCTTTGATCGGACGGCCGCGCGCATCGCGGGCGGTGAGATCGGGGAACAGACCGAAGTTCACGTTCATCGGCTGGAAGGTCTGCGCATCGGCGCCGCCGGTGATGTGTGCGAGCAGCGCCCCCATCGCGGTCGTCGCCGGTGGCGTCACGGGCGTGCGGCCCAAACGTTCGGCGGCGGCGAAGCGGCCCGTCATCAGGCCGACGGCGGCGCTCTCGACATAGCCTTCGCAGCCGGTGATCTGGCCGGCGAAGCGCAGGCGCGGCATCGCCTTCAAGCGCAACGTCGCATCGAGCAGACTCGGTGAGTTCATGAAGGTGTTGCGGTGAATACCGCCCAGGCGCGCGAACTCGGCCTGTGTCAGGCCGGGGATCATGCGGAAGATGCGCACTTGTTCCGCATGCTTCAGCTTCGTCTGGAAGCCGACGATATTGAAAAGCGTGCCGAGCGCATTGTCCTGACGTAATTGCACAACGGCATGGGCGCGTTTGCCGGTATGTGGATCGGTGAGTCCGACAGGCTTCATCGGTCCATAGGCAAGCGTCTCGGGTCCGCGTTCGGCCATCACTTCGATCGGCAGGCAGCCCTCGAAGTAAGGCGTGTCGCGCTCCCAATCCTTGAACTCGGTTTTCTCGCCGGAAATGAGCGCCTGAATGAAGGCGGTGTATTGCTCGCGGTCGAGCGGGCAGTTGATGTAGTCCGCGCCGTCGCCGTCCGGTCCACCCTTGTCGTAGCGCGACTGGAACCAGGCGACGTTCATGTCGATGCTGTCGCGATGGACGATGGGCGCGATGGCATCGAAGAAGGCCAGAGAGTCCTCGCCCGACAGCTTGCGGATCGCGTCGCTGAGAGCGGGTGAGGTCAACGGTCCCGTCGCCACGATGACGGACGACCAGTCTTCCGGCGGCAATCCGGCGATCTCGCCGCGCGCTAAAGTGACCAGCGGGTGCGCCAGCAGGCGCGCTTCGACAGCCTGCGAGAAGGCGGTCCTATCAACCGCGAGGGCCGAGCCGGCCGGGACCCGATTGGCGTCGGCGGCGGCGAGGATCAGGGATCCGCATAGCCGCATCTCGGCATGCAGCAGCCCGACCGCGTTATAGGCCGCGTCGTCGGACCGGAAGGAGTTGGAGCAGACCAGTTCCGCCAGCCCGCCGGTCTCGTGGGCGGGCGTCAGGCGGTCGGGCCGCATTTCGTGGAGGATGACGGGCACGCCGGCCTGGGCGAGCTGCCATGCGGCCTCGCTGCCGGCCAAACCGCCGCCGATGATGTGGATGGGTTCAATTTCCTGCGACATGGGCCGGACCATAGGGCTCCGCTCGAAAACTGCAACCGTCCCGACGCCGGTAGAGCTCCCCATCCGGCGAAGCCTAGCGTATGGTCTGGACAGGTAAATGTAAGCGGCAGCAGGGGGCTATGGCGGAACAGCGGTATTATGTGATCGGCGGCGAATACGCCGATACGTCCTTCACGACGCCGGCGGCCGGCACCCAGCTTAAAACCCACGGTCCCTTTACCGAGCGCGACGCCAAGGTGTTCTGGCGTTCGATCACCGGCAGGACCGTGGACAATGCCATGGTCCGTTATTTCCTGAAAGACGAGGATCAGCTTAACGGCAAGATCTACTGGGTCGTGGGCGGCGAATACGCCAATTCCAACTTCCAGAGCCTCGCGGCCGGCAAAGAGATCGAGGTCTATGGCCCGTTCGAGAAATGGGAAGCGCTGGGCTTCTGGCGCGGTCTGACGTCCAAGAGCGTCGACGACGCGATGGTGCGGTATGACATCCGTAAGAACTATCAGCAGGGCGACGGCGGCGGCGGCAAGTTCGGCGTCGCGGGTGTCGAGAGCAGCGGCCCGCTGGCGACCTGCATCACCAAGAGCATCACGATCGCGGCGGTGCCGGCGCGCGTGTTCTCGTTCCTGATGGACGGATCGAACTGGCCCAAGTGGGCGATCCACAATATCACCAGCGTGAAAGCGCTCGATGACGGTTCGTGGGAGTTTCAAGGCCCGCATGGCAAAGGTCAGTTCAAGCTGACCGGCGATGCCAGCTCAGGCGTGATCGACGAAGTGTTCATCGACCATGCCGGGACCTGGCGGGTGCCGGGCCGCGTGATGGCGGTGCCCGGCGGCTGCGTGGTCGCGTTCGTCTTCGCCAAGCCGGCGGATTTTTCCGACGACGCCTTCCAGGCCGGTATGAAGCAGCTCGACGACGAGATGGCGGCCTTGAAGAAAGTCCTCGAGGCCAAATAGCCCCAAGGCGCTTATCGCCGGTGTTTAGGCGCTCTGTTTCGCCTGCCAGGCCGCGCGGTAACGGTCTTCGAGAATCCTGACGTAACGCCGGTTGTCGCCGACCGGCGTGTCCTGCAGCCTTGCGCGTAAGGTGCGGCGGAATTCCGACAACCGCTCCAGGTCTGCCGCGAGTGCGGAGGCTTGGCGGACGTACGCGGCGGGACTCTCGGCGATCCATGCGTTGAGATCGAGCGCCGTGAGAACAGAGGCCGCCAGACGCGATGACGGCGTGGCCCCTCTGAGTGTGATCACCGGAAGGCCCATCCAAAGGGCGTCGATCGTCGTCATGCCGCCGCTGTGCGGCAGCGGATCGAGGCAGATGTCGACGGACGTGTAGGCGTGGAAGTGTTCCGCGCGCGTCGTCTCACCGATCAGCGTGATCCGTTCCTCACCGACCCCGTGACTCTTCATGCGCGCCATGAGTCGCGCGATCTCAGCGGGGTCCGCCCAGTTCGGGCTTTTAAGCAGAAGGCGCGAGCCCGGCGTGGCGCGGAGAACGTTTGCCCAAAGTTCCAATGTTGGCGCGGTCAATTTGGATGCGCGATTGAATGAGCCGAACGTGACGCCACGGCCCGCGAGCGCAGGCGCAGGACCCGGCGCCGGCAATTCGTCCGGCGACCAATAGGTCAGGAAGCACGGAAGGTCGATGACGGCTTCGCTCAACAGGGACCGCTCTGCCGGCGGCACCAGCACAGGGTCGGCGAGCAGATAGTCCATCGTCGCAAGACCGGTGCCGGTCGGCTCGCCCCAACCGGTGATCTGGATCGGGGCAGGCTTGCGCGCGAAGGTGAGCAGCCGGTTGCCCTTCATGTGGCCGACGCAGTCCACCAGGATGTCGATCTTATCCGCCTGTATCTGCGCCGCGAGTTGCTCATCGCTCAGCGCCTTGGTGGGGCGCCAAACCGTTGCGGCCGTTTTGAGAAGGGCGGTGACATCGTCCTCGCGAACCGTGTCGGAGTAGCAAAACACCTCGAACGCATCGCGATCGTGATGAAGAATGGCGGGCGCAAAGGCATAGGTCGCCGCCTGGTGCCGGAAATGCGCACTGACGTAGCCGATGCGCAGCTTGCGTTGGTCGTCGCCGCGCGGCGCCCATGTCGCCGCCGCCGGCTTGAGATTGGCAGCAATCGCGTCGTTCCAATTCTTTCGATGCGCTTGCTGGGACGCTGTGGTCTCGCCCGGCAGGAAATTCAGCGTGAAGATGAGATTGGCATGGGCGTCGAAGAAATCGGGTCGCAGGGTGACCGCGCGCGCATAGTGCGCTCGCGCTTCTTCGCCTTCGCCCAGGTCGAACAGCAGCTTGCCGAAGTTGTAGTGAGCTTCAACGTTGTCCGGATCAAGCGCGAGCGCGGCGCGGAAACTGATGCGTGCCTCGTCGAAGCGCCGGAGCTTGACGAGCGTATTGCCGCGATTGATGTGAGCCGCCGGATAGTCCGATTGGAGGGACAGGGCCTTGTCATAGCTTTGCAGGGCCTCGTCCTGCCGCGCGAGTTCCGTCAGGGCTTTGCCGCGGTTGTAATAGAACGCCGCCGACTGCGGGCTGAGGCCGATGGCGCGCTCGTAACTGGCAAGCGCCTCGCCCGGCCGCTTGAGGTCCAGTAGCGCGCTGCCGCGATTGTTGTGTGCGTCCGCGTCGCGGGGATCTAGCGCGAGCGCGCGGTCATAGTGCGGGAGAGCCTCTTCGAATCGCGCGAGGCCGGCCAATACGACGCCGTAATTGTTATGCGCGCGCGGATTGTCGGGTTCCAACGCCAATGCCGTGCCATAGCTCAAGAGGGCGTCATCGGGCCTTTTGAGTTCGACAAGAACCGCGCCGCGGTTGTTGTGCGTTTCGGCCTGTTTTGGATCGTGCGCGATCGCCTTGTCGTAACTTGCGAGCGCTTCGGTGAAGCGCCGGAGATCGAGCAGAACATCCCCGCGCAGGCTGTGGATTGCCACAAGCGTTGGATTGAGGGCGAGGGCCCGATCGAATGCGGCCAGCGCTTCCTGCGAGCGTTTCACGTCCCGCAGCGCAACACCAAGATTGTACTGCACGGCGGCCACGTTGGGATTGATCGCAACCGCGCGCTGCATGAGACCGATGGCCGCTTCGGGATTTCCCGCCTGAAGGGCAACCGCGCCAAGCAGATGCAGGGCCTCGAAATGTCCCGGGGATGCCTGAAGGATCGACTCATAGATCGCCTTCGCTTCCGCGAGTCGCCCTTGGCGATGCTGCGCCAGGGCTTGCTGCAGCAAAGCCTTGAGGTGATCTGAATTGTCGGAGGGGTTCATCTGCGCAAGGCTATTCGGCGAGCAGGTCCTGGTATTCCGGGTGTCGCCGAATATAGATGGAAATGAAGGGGCAGTATGGGATCACCTTCTGTCCGCGCGCGCGCACTTGGTCGAGTGTTCCTTTGACCAGGCGCGACCCTTCGCCCCGGCCCTCGACGGCGGACGGCACCTCGGCATGCAGCAGCGCGAGCGCGCCGCGTTCCTCGCGATAGGTCACGAAGGCCGTGCCGCCTTCAACGGCCATTTCGAATCGGCCCCGGCCGTTGTCAGTCACGCCGCTTGCGTCAGAACTCATGGCTGAAACTTTCAAAAAGCATCGTCGAGGGTCGGTGGCAACTCGGCACTCGTAGGCGGCGGCCCCGCCATCGCGTCGAGTTCACCGAGCGGCTTTGGCGCCCTAATGCCGACGCCGGCCAGCAGCTTGCCCACGGTTTCGTTCACCAAGGATGCCGACAAGGGTTTGAGAAGGTAAGCCTGAATACCGCGCCGCGCGGCCATTTTATAGGTCTCGGTATCGGTGCGCGAGGTGATCACCGCAATCGGCAGATTGCGGCGCCACGGCCGTTTGGAATTGCGCAGTTTGCGGATGACGGTAAGACCGCTGGCATTTGGCAGCATCAAGTCGATCAACGCGGCGTTGATCTGCAAATCCTTGTCGCGGAAAAGATGGAAGATCGCTTCCTCCGCTAGACCGGCTTCAACGATGTTGGTGTAGCCGCCGCGCTTCAGGAAGGCGACGACGATCTGACGAATGAGGCGGTCGTCTTCGACCACCAGAACGCAAGGTGGCTTAGGCATCGGCCGGGCGGGCTCCGGGGCAGGCGAAGTGGCATCTTATCTCTCCCACAAACGCGTCGCGCAAGGAAAAGGCGGCGCAGGGTTGCCTAGAAGTAGTTCTGGCGCCGTTCGAGTTCGATGAGTTCGTAATAGGTCTGCATATAGCCGGTCACATAGGCTTTCAGCACGATGTAGTCGCCGTCGTCGGTGACCCACAGGTGATACGGCGGATGGATATCGGTGCCCATGTAGTTATCGTCGGTGTTCGTCCCCCAGCGGAAGTGCAGGGCGTCGAACGTGCCGGCTTGAACGGTGATGCGTTCTTTCCCCACGAAATTCTGCGTTGAGCCGATGGAACGGCGGACCAACGTCGGCCCGTCGGCGCCGCGATGATGCAGCGAGCACATGTAGGACGGGGGGGTCACCTGTGCGCCCGGCCCCTTGCTGAGGTCGTAGCAATTCAGGTGCATGCCGTCGGCCTGGATCGGATGCGTACCGAAATAGGCGATGGGACCTTCATGCGTAAAGCGGGTCGAGAAGCGCCCCTCGCGCTGGGTGAAGCCTTCGCACTCGGCGGTGTTCTCGGTGAAGCGGTACCAGGCCGAGCCAACGAAAGCTTCATCCACCGTGATCTGCACAAAGGATTCGCGCGGCTGCCAGTTCTTGTCGAGATTGCTGATGGAATCCCGCAGCACCCGCGGTGAATTCTCGTCGATGGCGCAATGGGCGCGCAGCGTGCGCCGGCCGTCGACGTGTTTGGTGATCATCCACGTCTCACCGCCGCGAACCTTGTCCAGGATCTCTTTTTTCTTGGACGTGTAGAGAATTTTACCGCGAATCGTCTCGTGCTGCATGGGCGCGCTCCTCCAGGGAAGCACGCACTCTGCGCCGTTTGGCGTCCGTCGGCAAACGCCAGTCGTGATGCAGCTGACTTAGAGCGCGACCGCGTTAAATGCGGGCGCGGGCGCCGCCGCGCGGGCCCATGAAGTACCAGAGGATGAACCCGATCACCGGGAGCAGGAAAACCACCAGAACCCACAAAATCTTATTTCCGGGGCTGGCGGAGCTGCCGAGGATATTGACGAGCGCGTAAACGTCGGCGATCAGGACAATGATGCCGATGATGCCGTTATAACCATACCCAAACATGGGGAATCTCCGCGGAAAGCTAGCCGACAACCGCTTCGCGTGTGCTTTCGCGTGCCGGTCCTAGTACAACGCGATTCCGGCCACTATGTTTTGCCTCGTAGAGCGCTTCGTCGGCTCTTTTGATCCAGGCGTCGCGGGACGGGTCGCCCACCAGCTCGGCGACCCCGATGCTGACCGTGACCGGATGGCCCGGGATGAAGTCGGCTTCCGCCACCGATTTACGCAGGACTTCGGCACGCGTGAACGCGTCGCCTGACTTGGTGTCCGGCAGGAAAAGTAGGAATTCCTCGCCGCCAATCCGGAACATGCGGTCGAGGCGGCGGGAACGCTGGGTGACCAGCGCGACGAGGTTCTTCAGGACCTTATCGCCAACGTCGTGGCCGAACTGGTCATTGATCTTCTTGAAATGGTCGATGTCGGCAATGAGCACGGCCGCCGGGGAGGCATTGCGGCGATAGCGCTCCATGGCATCGCTCAGCATCGATTCCATGTGGCGGCGATTGTACGCGCCGGTCAACGGATCGGTGATGGCCTGGACCAGCAGTTCCTGCTGCAATCGACCGATGACGTTGAGGATGATGTTGATGATGACGATGGTGAGCGCCAGGCAGAAGACAAACCGCACCGTCACATCGAAGCCGAAGTAGTGCTCCGCGAAGATCGCGGCGGCGGCGAGCATCGTCACGCTGCCGATATTCGCCAGCACGCGGGGCAGCACGAAATAGAAGAACAACACAGCCGGGAACGACCACATCGCACCGTAGATACCCTGGGTCGCCAGCGACAACCCCATGCCCGCCACCATCGGAACCAGAAGGATCGGATAGGGGATCGGCGGGCGCCGTCCGCGGTGGATGGCGAAGGCGTCGACCGCGAAGGCGATGACGATCGACATGACCGTCGTGCCCAGCAGGTAGCGCCCCATGATGAAGTCGTTGAGGAAGAACGGGGTCAGGAACACCGCGCCGGCAATCGCCAAGGGGTACATCATGCGATTGCGGTGGGGGGCAAGCGGGTCTTTGCCCTCCAACGGGTCGATCAGAGACGCCGTATTCACGCGAAAAGTATCCCCCGCCACAGCCTGCGCACCGCGCAGCTTCAAGCGATTATGGCGAGACGAAGCGTGGGGCGAAAGCGCGTATAACGATTTGAGCCGAAACGATTTCGGTGTCGGACGCTCACGCCCGGCGCATTTGCCAGACCGTGAAAATCCCGATGGCGAGCCAGATCACATTCAGGACCGCCGAGGGCAGGGCGCCGTTCCAACCGCTGTTCACAATGAAACCCGCCGCGCCCACCATGTTCATGACTTGGTAGGCCATCGACTTCGGCCCGATCCGGCCTGCCGAAAGCAAACCGTAGGCGCCCAGGATCAATACGGCGGCGATCCAGCCGATGGCTTCGATAATGAGTGTCATGGGTGCGTCAAATGCCGGCAGGAGTAAGACCGCCACAATGATAGCCGATGCGCCGGCCTAAAGGGCAGGTCTCTGATGCCTATGGCTATCGGCGTTCGAGACGCGCAGAGGTCTGCTTCGCAGGTGTCCCAATGCAGGCAATGCGTTCCGCGCGCGTACGTGATCTGTGATCGCATGAGGACATTCGCGGGACATTCATCGGAACTCCGCGCAATTCCGCCGTTTTTCGAAATCCCCTCACATTGCTCGATGACCCCGATCGCGCGTTACTACGCCCCGACGGCTGGTAACGCGCGGCCCGCTCGGGGCTGATGGCAATCTTGAGGAGACTTTCAAAAATGCGATTCAAATCGGCAACGACGATGCTCATCTGCCTGACGCCCCTGCTGGTCGCGGGCTGCGCGGACAGGGCCAAGGAAGAGGCGACGACGACCTCCATCTCTCGCGCGCAGATCACGGCGGATCGGGCGCAAGGGTCCGCCGCTGAAGCCTTGAACGCGGCCAACGCCGCGCGTGCGTCCGCCGATCAGGCGCGCGCGACAGCTGATCGAGCACTTCAGGCGGCGCAGCAGGCGCAAGCCTCGGCGCAAGCGGCGAACGACAAGGCCGACCGCATGTATCAGCGAGGTTTGCGCAAGTAGGCGAGCCGAGACGCGGGGTGAGAAACTTTATCGGCAATGACAGCGGGGGACAGAAGGTGCGGCGATGGGCCCAGCTCATCGTCGCGCTTCCGCTTGTCTTGTGCGGCATGAACAACGCAATCGCGGCGAACGTCCCGCTCAAGGACGACGATCCCACGGCCGACAAATTGCTGCTCCATCAGGCGCGCCAGGACGAGACGCTGATGGATATCGCGCGGCAATACGACGTCGGGTACACCGAACTCGCCGCCGCCAATCCGGGTGTCGATGCATGGGTGCCCGGCAAGGACCGCTACATCCGCATTCCGCGGTACTACGTGATGCCGGAGGTGCGACGTCAGGGCATCGTGATCAATCTGGCGCAACAGCGACTTTATTATTTTCACGAAGCGGGGAAGGTCGAGACGTTCCCCATCGGCATCGGCGAAACCGGACACGACACGCCGCTGGGCACAACCAAAGTCACGCGCAAGGTGGTGGACCCCGTTTGGACGCCGATGGCGTCGATCCGCAAACGCGACCCGTCGCTTCCCGCGCGGGTGCCGCCGGGGCCGGATAATCCGCTCGGTGCGTTCGCGATGGGTCTCGGCTGGCCCGAGTATCTGATCCACGGCACGAACGTCCCGGACAGCGTCGGTCACGACCTTAGCAATGGCTGCATTCGTCTCTATCCCGAAGATATCGCGCACCTGTTCGGCATCGTTCCGGTTGGGACTCCGGTGCGCGTGGTGCGCCAGGATGTCGTCGGGGCGTGGGTCGGCAGCCGCCTTGTGATCGAGGTCTTCCCAAGTCAGTCGCAAGCCGCGGAGATCGGCCTGAGCGGAAAGTTCACGCCAGCGCCGCCGAAGGATCTGGTCGCGCGAGTCAAAGCCATGACGAAAGGGCGCAACGCCATGATCGACTGGGATGCGGTGAAGCGTGCCGGGCAGGCGCGCGACGGCTTACCGACTTGGGTCGGCACAGCCAACGAACCCCAGGTGGCGGCGAACCCATCGCCATGACGGAGCGGGCGCGGGCGGTCACGCGCCGCACAGCTTTGCTGACGTCGTCGCTGGCGTTCACGCCCATCGTTCGGTCGCGGGCCGATGAGCCGCCGGCTTTGCGTCAGGATCGGTTGCTGGTGAAGAAATCCCAGCGATTGATGTTCCTGATGGCGGGCGATCAGATTTTGCGGACATATCCCATCGCGCTAGGAGATGCGCCCCTCGGCCCTAAGCGCGCCGAGGGCGATCAGCGCACGCCCGAGGGCTCGTACGCGATCGACGGACGCAATCCCAACAGTCGCTATCATCTCTCGCTGCACATCTCATATCCGAACCCGTCGGACGTCAGGGCGGCGTCCGCTGCCGGGGTGAGCCCTGGCGGCGACATATTCATTCATGGACTGCCGGAGGACTTCGGCGGGACCGATCCTTTTATGTTTACGGCGGACTGGACCGACGGCTGTATCGGGGTCGGGAACCGCGCGATCGAGGAACTGTGGGCGCGGATACCTGACGGCTTTCCGTTGCTCATTCGAGCGTGAGCCTAATAAACCTGCCCAGCCAGGCTCAAAAAGCGATACTCGCGGGAGTTGATGAATCTGGAGAGCGGTCGCTAAGATGCAGGCTCGCTCTCAAAACAATCCGGCGCTGCAATCTTATAGAGGAGCAGCCGATGGCTAAAATCTTGGTGATCGAAGACGACAAGATCGTGGCCAGCATCGTCGCGAAGTTTCTATCGAACGGGGGGCATGCGGTCACGGTCGCCAACGATGGCGACGAGGGTTTGCGTGCCGTTGCTGCCGACGTGCCGGATCTCGTCATCACCGATGTTTTCATGCCGGAGAAGGATGGGCTCGAGGCGATCCGCGAATTGCGCGAGAAGAATCCCAAGCTGCCGGTGATTGCGATGTCGGGGGGCGGGTCGGGCGCTTCGGGAGGCGAGATTTTGCGCCTCGCGCACATCCTTGGCGCGAAGGAAGTGCTGAAGAAGCCGCTGACATCCGCCGAAGTTCTCGGCGCGGTCGACCGCTGTCTCAAGAGCTGATCGCCCAAGGCGCACAACCGCCCAAGGCGCACAACCGCTCAAGGCGCACAATCCCGCGAGCCCATTTCACACGCCGAAGTCGCGCGCACGATCCGCTTGCATGCCTCATCCCATCATGCAGGACTGTCCTTGGGCTGAATGTCGTTGTGCCGTCAGGTCTTTTCGAGGTGCGGATGATACGGACGTGGATCTTGCTTCTGGGCACAATGGCCGCAGCCAGCGCGGCCTTCGCGCAAGCGCCCGCCGCCCCGGCGAAACAAGCCGCGCCTAAAGCCGCGGCACCCAAAGCCCCGGCCTCGAAACCCGAAGAATTCCGCGACTGCGATATATGTCCGCCGATGGTCGTGGTTCTTCCCGGCAGCTTCGACATGGGTTCGCCGGCGAGCGAGAAGGGGCGCTCAAGCAATGAAGGGCCGGTGCATAAGGTCGATATCGCCTACCGTTACGCGGTCGGCAAGCACGAGGTGACCTTCGCCGAGTGGGACGCCTGCGTCGCCGATGGCGGTTGCCGGCAATACAAGGCGCGCGATCACGGTCTCGGACGTGGCAATAAGCCCGTCATCGACGTGACCTGGATTCATGCCAAGGCCTACACGATCTGGTTGTCGGGTAAGACCGGCAAGGAGTATCGCCTGCTGTCCGAGGCCGAGTGGGAATACGCCGCGCGCGCCGGAACGAAGACGCCTTACTGGTGGGGTCCCGCCGCGAACCACGAGTATTCGAACTACGGCAAGGACAAGTGCTGTGGTTCCGAAGTTCGCGGACGCGATCAGTGGGAGATGACCGCGCCTGTCGGCAGCTTCCCGCCCAACGCGTTCGGCATTCACGATATGCTCGGTAACGTGTGGGAGTGGGTCGAGGACTGCTGGCAGGAGACCTATGACGTCACGCCGCGCGACGGTGCGCCGACCAAGGACGGCAACTGCAATGTGCGCGTGATGCGCGGCGGTGCCTGGAGCAGCATGCCGGTGAAATTGCGCGTGGCGCATCACGACGCCTATCCGCCGGACGACCGTGGCGAATTCATCGGCTTCCGCATCGCGCGTTCGATGAACTGAAGGCGATAACGGACATGACCGAGACGCAAAGCTCCGTCACCACCTGGGGCGAACAGACCTTCGGACCCGCCTCCACGCCCGACGTGCTGGTCGCGCGCGCGGCCGTCGAGTTCGACGAACTCATGGAAGCTGCGCGCGCGAAGGACAAGGATGAAGTCGCCCATGAAATGGCCGACGTGCTGATCATCCTGTATCGCGTGGCGACGATCTTCGGCTTCGATCTCAATGCGGCGGTGGACGCCAAGATGAGGATCAACCGCGCCCGTAAATGGGCGCCTAAAGGCGACGGGACGGGCAGTCACATCAAGGAATAGGCTGCCCGCGCGGCCTCGCGCCTTGTAAGGACCCAGGCAGCTTTTTCCGGTCGAATCTCGTCGTTTTCACGCGGATTTCTATTGCGGCCCCGCTGGTGTTTTGCTGGGATATCTCTCGTTAAACGGGAGTGTCCGCCATGCCCTTGGTTCGGGGATCCATCACGCGCTTTGCCCGTTCGGGCGGAGCCATCCGCCGCGCCCTCGGGACCTGCCTTGCGGTCGCCGTGCTGCTGACCGGATTTGCGTCACTCCAATCCGCGCGGGCGGAGTTGGCGATCGTGCCGATCAAGCATGCGCCCCTATCCATCACCAAGAACGACGTCGGCGCGGTCACTTACGGCCAGGGCTATTCGCGCCTGTCGTACAACTGGTCAGGCTATGCGTTGGAGAATTGGGAGACGGGGGTCCTCTATACCAACGTGTCGGGCAGTTGGACCGTGCCGGTCGCGAGCTACAAGACCCCGGGCGACAGTTGCTATCCGATTGCGGGCTGGGGCTTCGCGACGTCGGTCAGCTGCGTGGCGCACAAGGTGCCCACCATGTATTCCGCGGCCTGGGTCGGCATCGGTGGCGCCTGCACCGATCAAACCTGCCGATATGTCGATCAAACGTTGATCCAAACCGGCACGTCGTCCGACGTCAAAGCTGACGGCACGCCCGACTACTACGCTTGGTACGAGATGCTGCCGGACTATATGCAGGTGATCGGCACCGATCAGCCTTGCGATACGGATGCATCCGGTAAGTGCTTCGTGCCGCGCGTCGTGAAGCCGGGCGACAAGATCAACACCTTGATCCGCTGCGAAAGCAACTGCACGCCCGGCCATCCGTCTCAGACGTGGCTGATCTCCATCGCCGACATCACGCAGGACTGGATTCATTCGATCTACGTGCCGTATTCGTCCAGCCTGCTTTCGGTGGAGTGGGTGCAGGAAGCGCCGTCGTCCAGCGCCGGCGTTCTGCCGCTGGCGAAGTTCGAACCGGTCACGTTCACGGTGCCCGCGTTCAACTCGCAGCTGGCCTATTTCCCGACGGCGGGCTTTGGCGGCATGGGTCGCCAAGCCATCACGATGATCAACAACTACGGACAGACGGCGGTGCCGTCGCCGCCCATCGTCGGCAACACCTTCTCCGTCTGCTGGGGCGATAACCGCGCGATGCTCGCGCCTTGCGCCGTGCCGTAGAGGCCAAAGCGTTCGAAAAGGAAAAGGCCCGCGTCCATGAGGACAGCGGGCCTTTTTTATCCGCGCAGGGCTTGCGCGAAATTACATGCGGTAACGCAGGCCGACCATCACGCTGGCCGCGCGCAGCTGATAGCTGGTGATCGAGTCCGCGGCGAGGACGCCGGCGTACTCATGGCCGTTCGAGCCCTTGAAGCGGCCGTCGAGCGTGAAGTCGAGGCCCGGGTTGACGGCATACGACAGACCGACGATCGCCTGCAGGCCGAGGCGCGTGCCGCCCGGCTCCCGCACGATCTGACTCGAGGCGGCGGTGGCGAATTTGCGCCAGTAAGCCCACACCGCTCCGACGCCGAAGCCGACGTACGGCGTGACGCGCGAGGTCGGCGAGGCGAAGTCATAGAACACGTTGCCGAACACGGAGATGTCGTCCTGGTGGCCGGTCAGCGGCGTGGCGTTGGTGTTGAAGTCCTTCGCGCCGTTGCGGCGATAGCTGGCCTCGAATTCGGTACGCAGACCGCTTTCCCACTTATAGCCGCCGGCGGCCGCGATGGCCGGGCCGGGATGGAAGTGGAACGTCATATCCGACGGCGTGCGGGCCAGCGCCTTGGCCTTGCCGCTGGTGAGGAAGTTGATGCCCGCCGAGAGGCCGAAATAGCTGCCGGTCCAGGACGTGACGTCCGCGGCTTGCGCGGTGCTCATGCCGGCCATCAACAGGCCAGCGGCCAACGCTGTGAAACGCTTCATGGTATTCCCCTCTTGAGAAACGCGCCGTTTATGTGCGCGGTGAATGCTCGCGCGGCGGAAGCTGCCACCTGCGCGTATTGTCACGCACAACCTTTGACGAAAGGTTGATTCCGGTCACGCCCTTAACAAAAGCTTGCGGCGGTAGACCTGTTCTCAGAAGGGCTTAACGATCCCCAGGAATGCGGCGATGGCCACCAGCGCCCAGATGATCATCACCGCGATGTGCAGGCTTTTCATCAGGGCGGTGGGCGGGGCGCCCGGGGCTGGGCTGTTGCCCGCGCGCGCGTCGCGTTCCATGCGGATCAGGACGAGGCGCAGATAGATGCCGTCCATCAGGATCAGGCCGAAGACGACGAACTTCGCCGCCAGCCAATGATCCGCGATCGGCGCGCCGGTGATCAGGCACTTCACGCCGAAGCCGACGAACAGCGTCATCAGCACGATGCGCCAGCCCATGTCGATCTTCCACAGCAGCTTGCCCAGCGGCGTCTGCGGCTGCAGGAAGATCGTCCACACCATCCACAGCCAGCCGGCGGCGGCGACCGCGATCGCCGCCAGCCACGGCCCTTGGACGGGTGAGCCGTATTGCGACGCCAGGATCAGACCCGCCGGCACCATCAGCACCAGGGCGGTGCGCGGCCCCATGTCGATCAGGTGGCCGGCGCTGCGCACCGCGCGGCGCGCGTCGTCGCTGAGGTCGGACCGGCGCGCGATCCGGCTGCACAGCATCACGCCCAGATCCGCGCCCAGCCAATAGGCGAACAGCACCACATGCAGGAAGGCGACAATGCGATAGGGGTCGAGGGTCATGGTCTTCTGCGCCCAAGGAAAGGGGAAACACGATCCTAGGAGGGCGGCGCCGTCTCTCGCCACAGGCATTTCGGCGGCGCGCGGTCTGCGGACAGAAAGCCCCGGAATGCGCGGAAATTTGCGCAGGCGCGGCGATTGGGCCTATGGTTAAGGCCTGCAAGTCATACACCCGCAGCAGGGATTTCCGGATGCACCCGGTCGGCATGGGAATGCGTATCTTCCGGCTCATCGGCGTGATGGCCTTCGCGGCGGTCGTCGGCGCCGCGATCTCGGCGGCCGTGTTCGGCCCGCGCCAGCTCAGCTGCCTGTATCAGGAACTCCAACTCGGGCCGGCGGGCACCGGCACCCCGTGCCTCAAGCTGACGGACCAGCAAGCCCAGGCTTACATGCTGCGCCGCATGGGCGACGCCTACTGGCAACAGAACCGCGTGGCCGAGGCCGCCCTGGCCTACAAGCGCGGCGCGCGGATCGACGCGACCATCGGCGATCAGCTTTACGCCGCCGGCAACCAGGCGATGGCGATGGGCAACATCGCCACCGGCATTGCCTACCTCACGGCCTACGTCGACATTCCCAACGTGCCGAAAGACAAGCTCTATCACGCGCGCAACCTGCGCCGCTTCGCCTGGGAGCAGCAGGAGAAGCTGACCGACGCGCTCGCGACGTTCAGCGAGTCCATGGGCGTGGCGCAGGCGCGTGTCGCCTCAACGATGCCGCGCACCAGTGAGGTGAAAGAACGCTGGGTCGAGGACGCGCTGCGCGAACTGAAGGTCGCCATCGAACTCGCGCCCCAGAACGACGTCGCCTACTGGCAACGCGCGGGCCTGCGCTTCGACCTCGGCGATCTCCCCGGCGCGCTCGCCGACAGCGAAGCCGCGCTGCGCATCGATCCCGCCAAATGGCAGAACGTCTCCCGCCGCGCCACCGTGCTCGCGCGCGTGCGGAAAAGCGACGAGGCGATCATGCTGCTCGACGCCTTCGAAGCGCAGGCAGGCAAGGCCGCCCAGACCGAACGCCTGCGCGGCGAGATCTTGGCGAACGGCGGAAAACTGAAACCCGCGAAAGCCGCGCTGGACCGCGCCATAGACCTCGCCGACACCGACGGCGAAGCCTACTGGATGCGCGGACGCATCAACGCACAGCTCGGAGATTTGGACGCCGCGATTGCGGATACGCTGAAGTCGAAGGCGCTAGGCTTCACCGGCGCACAAGCGTGGGTGGATGCTTATGTGGCGCAGCGAAATATGAGAAGATCACCCTGAGATTGTTAGAAGCTTGTCATTGCTGCGCTGTTTCTGCGACGCGTGGCTGGCCGCTTTTTATTGGCGGACGATATCCGTTACGGCGCGCGATGCGACCTATTAAGCCCTTCACGATGATGTCGAGCTGCGACTTCTCCAAATAGTCTCCGGGAGCAACGAATTCTACGCGCCCATCAGATATAAGTCGGTGGATTTTGTCCAAATCCTTATCAGTGCGCTTATCGTCGTAAACTGCGACTGAGTGGCCGCCCTTATAAGTGATCATTTTCATAGCCGGCACATCTGTTTCACCGTCGCCAAAAAAGATCATTCGGCTGAAAGGAATGGGGCGTTCTTCTTCCGGCATATAGGCGTTGATGGAATCATTGTCCCAATGATTTTCGATGCCCTTATTGATTCGAAAAAGGTACTGCGTTTTGGACGTGTAATTAATTCCGACGCCAGGCCAGAGGGCCGTATCGTTCTCGTAAATAAATTTTGAAGCAAACACGCCTTTGAATTGATCGTAGATAGGACAGCCGGCAATCATCTCATGAATGCCGGACGAGACGATGTAGTGTTCAAGCGCTAGGCCACGGTCACGAGCATGATCATTGATTCGCTCAAACCATGCTCCGTCTTTTAAACCATCAAATAATTGTGCGTCCTTGCCGCAGCTGCGTAGCTGATCTTTTGTTATGGGCAAATTGCGAATTCGCGCCTTTTCCAGCATCACATGCATGTACATAAGTATTTCATCGGCGTCGTGAGCCTTGGTGCGTGCTTTTACTTCATCCCAGAAGCTCTGGTTTTCCATTCCGATGCTTGGAATGAAACTCCGTTCTTGCAAGTTTCCGCGGGCAAGGGTGCCGTCAAAGTCATAGATCAACGCGGTCCGTGCGAGCTTCTGAGACATTTTGCTGCCTGCCAATTTTGAACCTCTCCAAACATTATCTAATGTAATGTCCGTTCCGCTTGCCTCTATTTTGTAAATAGAACAAAATGGGAACTCTTTTCGAGGTCCCATGCTCAACTCGTTGCAAAAGCTGGAGATTTTTGCAGATGCCGCCAAGTACGACGCGTCCTGTGCGTCGTCGGGTGCGGCGCCGCGCACGGCTGACGCGAAGTCCATCGGCTCCACCGCGCCGGGCATGGGCATCTGTCATGCCTATGCGCCCGACGTGCGCTGCATCTCGCTGCTGAAGGTGCTGCTGACGAACTACTGCATGTTCGACTGCCACTACTGCGTCAGCCGCGTCTCCAGCAACGTGGCGCGCGCGCGGTTCAGCGTGAAGGAAGTCGTCGACCTCACGCTCGGTTTCTATCGCCGCAATATGATCGAGGGCCTGTTCCTGTCGTCGGGCATCGTGCGCTCGCCGGATGAGACGATGGAGCAGGTGGTGGCCGTGGCGCGCAGCTTGCGCGAGGAGCACGGCTTTCGCGGCTACATCCATCTCAAGACCATTCCCGATGCCGCGCCGGAGTTGCTGGCCGAGGCGGGGCGGCTGGCGGATCGTTTGTCGATCAATGTCGAACTGCCGCAGGAGAGCGATCTCGCACGGCTCGCGCTGCAGAAGGATGGCCGCCGCATCCGCAAGGCGATGGCGAACCTGCGCCAGCGCATCGACGGCGCGCGCGAGGACCGCAAACGCTCCGCCAAGGCGCCGCCGTTCTCGACGTCGCAAAGCACGCAGATGATCGTCGGCGCCGATGCCGCGACCGACGCCACCGTGCTGGGCACCAGTGAAACGCTGTACGGCAGCTATGGCCTGTCGCGCGTGTATTACTCGGCCTTCAGCCCGATCCCCGATGCCAGCAAGCTGTTGCCGCTGCAAGCGCCGCCGTTGATGCGCGAGCACCGGCTGTATCAGGCCGATTGGCTGCTGCGGTATTACGGCTTCAACGTGCCGGAGATCGTGACGGGGACGCGAGACGGCATGCTCGATTTGCAGCTCGATCCCAAGACCGCCTGGGCCTTGGCCAACCGCGCGCAGTTCCCGGTCGACCTCAACCGCGCGCCGCGCGAGATGTTGCTGCGCGTGCCGGGGCTGGGCGTGCGGGTGGCGGATCGCATCCTTGCGGTACGTAAACGGCGCGGCCTCCACCTTGAGGATCTGACGCGCCTGTGCCGCAGCGTGAAGGCGCTGCTGCCGTTCATCGTCTGCACCGATTGGCGGCCGACGAAGCTGGCCGACACCGCGAACCTGCGCGAACGCCTGGTGCCGCGCGCCACACAACTTTCGTTGCTATGAGCGTCGCGGTGCGGCTGGCGCATGAGGCCGACCTCGCCGGATGGCGTGCCGGCGCGCGCGCCGCGATGGCCGCCGATCTGGCGCCGGAGGATGTCACCTGGCGCGTCGGCGACGCGGGTGGCGACCTGTTCGCGACACCAGTGACGTCCGCGCCCGCGCAAGCCTTCACCGTGCCGCGCCGCTTTGTGGAGCTTGCCGACAGCGCCTTGCTGCACCAGGACACCGAACGTTTCAGCCTGATGTATCGCCTGCTGTGGCGTCTGCGGTGCGATCCGGGCGTGCTCACCGATGCCGCCGATCCCGATATCCGCCGCGCCGAGGCGCTCGCGAAAGCGGTGCATCGCGACATCCACAAGACCCACGCCTTCCTGCGCTTCAAGGAAATCGAGCCCGAGGCGGCGGGCGAGGAGAGCCTGTACCTCGCGTGGTTCGAGCCGAGCCATCACACGCTGGAAGCCTCCGCGCCGTTCTTCCGCGACCGCTTCACCTCGATGCGCTGGGCGATCCTCACACCTGAACGCTCAGCGCGGTGGGATGGCACCGTGCTCAGCTTCGGGCCTGGCGCAACGCGCGACGCGGTGCCGGCGAAGGATCGCCTGGATGCGCATTGGCGCGCCTACTATCGCAGCATCTTCAATCCGGCGCGGGTGAAGATCAAAGCGATGACCAAGGAGATGCCGAAGAAGTATTGGCGCAACATGCTGGAAACGCGGGAGGTGACGCCGCTGCTGCGCGCCGCCGGGCATCGCAGCGCGGGGATGGTGGCGGCGGAACCGACGCCCGCGTCGCCGATGACGGCGGTTGAGGCGCGGCGGCGTCCGGTGCACGCGCCGTTGCCGCGCGATCTCGGCACGCTGGCCGGTGTGCATCGCGAGGTGGAGGCCTGTCGCCGCTGTCCCATCGGCGCGCTGGCGACGCAATGCGTGTTCGGCGAAGGTCCGCCGGCCGCGCGCCTGATGATCGTCGGCGAACAGCCGGGCGATCGGGAGGACCTCGCCGGAAAGCCCTTCGTCGGCCCGGCGGGGAAGGTGCTGGATGCGGCGCTGTCCGAGGCGGGCATCGACCGTTCGGCGGCCTGTCTCACCAATGCGGTGAAGCACTTCAAGTATGAGCCGCGCGGCAAGCGCCGCCAGCACAAAACGCCAAGCACTTCGGAGATCGATCATTGCCGCTGGTGGCTGGATCAGGAGCGCGCGCTGGTGAAGCCGAAGACCATCGTCGCCTTGGGCGCCTCGGCGGCGCGCGGGGTGCTCGGCCAGTCGGTGAAGATCGGCGAGGTGCGTGGCCGGTCGATCCCGCTGGCCGACGGCGCGGCGCTGTGGGTGACGGTGCATCCCAGCTATCTGCTGCGCCTGCCGGACGACCGGACGCGCGCGGTCGAGATGCGAAGGTTTGTTGACGACTTGCGCGGTGCTCATCACACGATCACCGATCGTCATTCAGCGGCGTGAGGGGATTCGGCAGCGTCAGCCGCGGATTTTCGGTTATAAGGTCCCCCGGGGATTCGGGCGCGCAATGGCATGCGCCGACGGGGGACATGCGTATGCGGATCGAGAGCAAGACGCTGAAGGCTATTCGCTCAGACGTCTGCAATGCGATGCTGGTGTGGTTGTCGCTGGGCGCAATCACCATCTTGAGCGTGGCAACGGTCTTCCGGCCGAGGTTCTTGCCGAACGAAGTGTTGATCGGCGCGAGCGTGTTGGTGAGCTGCGTCAGCGTGATCGCGGCGTTGCGGCACCGGATGCCGCTTGTCGTGCGCGGTGGCTCAATCATCGCGCTGGCGTTCATCGCCGGAATGGGAAAGTTGCTGATCTATGCCGCGCCGCATGGCTTTCTCGATTTCGCCTTGGCGGTGATCATCTCTGCGGCCCTGTTTGGGGAGCGCGCCGGTATCGCCACGGCGGGCGCGGCGGTGCTGGCGATGGTGACGGGATGCTTCGCCTTCATGTCGGGATACTTACCGGCGCCACCGCCACCGCCGGAGCCGTTGGCCGGGACGACCTGGGTGATCGGCACCTTGATGTTGACGGTGACGACCTTCGGTCCGTTGATTGTGATTGCACGCCTCGCGCAGCACGTGGAGCTTGAGCGCCTGCGCGCGCAGGAGGCAAGCGACGCCAAGTCGAACTTCCTGGCGATGATGAGCCATGAACTGCGTACGCCATTGAACGCCATCATCGGATTTTCTGAAGCGCTCACGCTCGACTATGCCGGGCCGCCGGGCTCATTGCGCTATCGCGAGTATGCCGAGGACATCCACGGCAGCGCGCGGCATCTGCTCAGCATCGTCGACGATCTTCTCAATATCGCGTGGCTGGAAGTGCGGCAGCTCATCGCCGCGACCGAGCCGCTCGACGTGGCGGAGGAACTCGCCCGCGCGATGACCACGCTCGAAGGCCAGGCGGCGAAGGCGGGGCTGGACCTTCGCCTCGATGTCGCAGATGCAACGCCGCGCGGGCAGGCCGATCCCAAGCTGTTCCAGCAGATCATGATCAACCTGCGCTGTCCAACGCGACCAAGTTCACGCCGTCCGGCGGCCGCGTGACCGTCACGGCACGCGGCGACGGCGATCGGGTGCGGATCGATGTGACCGACACCGGAATCGGTATCTCGGCGGAAGAGTTGTCCTATTTGGGCGAACCCTTCCGGCAGGCCAAGCACCCGACCGTCCGCAAGGACGGCGGTGTCGGTTTAGGCTTGGCGATCGCCAAGAAGTTCACCGAACTTCAGCAAGGCAAGTTAGCCATCGCCAGCAAGCTGGGCGAGGGCACGACCGTGACGGTGAGCCTGCCGTCGTCGCGCTAGCGACTTCCGATTTCGCGCTCCCTGCGCCGATCCGGGACCAGCCAGAGCAGCGCGCCAAGGACGACGAAAGATAACCGCGATAGCATAGGCGACACGCGGACACGGGGAGGGGGCATGACACGGGACGAAATGGTCGCCAAGGCCGTCGCCTATTTAGCGGATGTCGACCGCTTCGACACGGACGCAATTCTTAGCCACTTCACCCCCGATGCGGTGATGGACGTTCCCAGCCACGCGACCACCCGGTCGGGACTTGCGGAAATACGGGACGGTTATGAACGCCGCGCCAAAGCGGTGAAATCGTCGTGGCATGGCGACTTCGTGTTCATGGTCGATGAGGCCGCGCGGCGACTGGCGGTGCGCCTGTCCGTGCGGCGCACGAATATGGATGGGACGCCCGAAGCCACCGACAACGTGACCATCATCGAATTCGCCTCCGTCGCGGACGGCGGCAAGATCGCGCGGCTGTCCGCGTGGTTGCCGGGCTTGAATACGCTCAAATAGGGCAGCGCCGTAGGTCGAGGAATGTTAAGATGACGCTCGGAGAAAATGGAGGATCGGCGCGATGACGATGACTCGGCGTTCTTCTTTGGCGGTGGGCTGCATGGCCGCCGGGGCGGCGTTTGCGGCGACCTCCTTGACCCAGACCGCTCTCGCGGCGACGGCAAAGGAAATCGATCGGGACGCCGCGCAGTCGCTCCAGTCGCTCCAGACGCTCTATCGAATCAATCCCGTGGCCGAAAGCATCTCGAAGCAGGCGCGCGGCATCCTGGTGTTTCCCAAAATCGTCAAGGCCGGTCTCGGAATTGGCGGGAGCTACGGTGAAGGGGCGCTTCGGGAAGGCGGCAAGACCGTCGGCAACTATAGCTCCGCATCCGCGTCTTTCGGTCTTCAGATCGGCGCACAGGCTTACGGCTACGCCGTGTTCTTCATGAACGACAAGGCGCTCCAATACCTGAAGGACTCGAAGGGGTGGGAAATCGGCGTTGGGCCGACGGTTGTCGTCGTCAACGAAGGGGTGGCCAAGAATCTGTCCTCCACGACGCTGAAGGACGACGCCTACGCTTTCATCTTCGGCCAGCAAGGGCTGATGGCAGGCGTCAGCATCGAAGGGTCGAAGGTCTCTCGCATCAAGCGTTGAGGGCGAAAAGCCGCCGCCGTTTCTGACCCTGCACGCATCGTTGGTTCGATTGTCTTGAGACACGATATCGCCGTTCTTGTCGTCACCGTGTGCCGGGATTCGCTGCTCAGGGCAGTGCGGTCGATCTTCCGCCAAACGCATTCCGGCCGGATCCAGGTGCTGGTCGGCGTCGACTGCGATCCGCGACAGCGATTTGAATCCATGCGCGCGACGTTGGTCGCGGAATGTCCCGGCAACGTTTCGCTGACGTGGCTCAACGTCGGATATTCAACGTCGCGTCGTCGCGGCGGGCCGCACTCCAGCTTTTACGGCGGATCGCTGCGCGCCGCGCTGACGTTGCTCGCCGATGCCGAGATCGTCACCTACCTGGATGACGACGATTGGTTCGCGGCGGAACATTGCGCCGACATATTGAAAGCGATCTCGGGCCGGAAGTGGGCGTTCGCCTATTCGATCTACGCCGACAACGAGACCGGCGAGGGCTTGTGCATCGACGAGATCGAAAGCGTCGGCGTCGACAAGGGTATTTACGCCACGGACTTCGGCGGGTTCGTCCGGCCGAGCGGACTGGCCCTGAACAAGCTCGAACTGCTGCCGATCGTGCACTTGTGGTCCTACGCCGAGTGGCCGAGCGGTGACGGCGAAGACCGGCTGATCTTCGACCGGTTGCGCGGCGAGCCACATGCCTGCACCGGCAAGGCGACGGTTTACGCGGCGATCGACCCGCAGGACACCAAGCATGCGGAACGGGTGGCGTTCATGCGATCGCGCGGGGTGGAATTCAGGTCCGCGATCAAAACAGATTCAGCCAGAGTCTAAGCCCGCTTCTTCGCCTTCTTGCCGGCGCTGGCCGCATCCAGCCGTTCCTTCAGGAACTGGCCGGTATAGCTTTCCTTCACGCGCACGATGTCTTCCGGCGTGCCGGTGCCCACGATCCGCCCGCCGCCGGCGCCGCCTTCGGGGCCGATGTCGATGATCCAGTCCGCTGTCTTGATGACATCGAGATTATGCTCGATGACGATCATGCTGTTGCCCTGGTCGACCAGGGTATGCAGCACCTCAAGCAGCTTGCGCACGTCGTCGAAGTGCAGGCCGGTGGTCGGTTCATCGAGGATGTAAAGCGTGCGGCCGGTGGCGCGCTTTGAAAGCTCCTTGGCGAGCTTCACGCGTTGCGCTTCGCCGCCGGACAGCGTTGTGGCTTGCTGCCCGAGATGCACATAGCCCAGGCCGACCTGGCGCAGCGTTTCCATCTTGTCGCGGATCATCGGCACGGCTTTGAAGAACTCCGCGCCTTCCTCGACGGTCATGTCCAGCACATCGGCGATGGACTTGCCCTTGAACTGAACTTCGAGGGTTTCGCGGTTGTAGCGCTTGCCCTTGCAGACGTCGCAGGTGACGTAGACGTCGGGCAGGAAGTGCATCTCGATCTTGATCAGGCCGTCACCCTGGCAGGCCTCGCAGCGTCCGCCTTTGACGTTGAAGCTGAAGCGTCCCGGCGCATAGCCGCGCACTTTGGCTTCCGGCAATTCGGCGAACCATTCGCGGATCGGCGTGAAGGCGCCGGTGTACGTCACCGGGTTCGAGCGCGGCGTGCGGCCGATGGGCGACTGGTCGATGTCGATGACCTTGTCGATGTGGTTCAGGCCTTCGATCTTGTCATGCGGACCCGGCACATCGTGGCTGCCGTACAGCGACCGGGCGAGGCCGTGATACAGCGTCTCGATGATCAGCGAGCTTTTGCCGCCGCCGGAGACGCCGGTGACGCAGGTCAGCGTGCCGAGCGGGATCGACGCATCGACGTTTTTCAGGTTATTCGCGCGCGCGTTCTTGACCGTGAGCGTCTTGCCGTTGCCTTTGCGGCGTTCGCTCGGCACCGGGATTTCCTTGCGCCCGGTCAGATAGGCGGCGGTGAGCGACTCTTCGTTTTTCATCACGTCGGCCGGTGTGCCTTCGGCGATGATCTTGCCGCCGTGAACGCCAGCACCAGGACCCATGTCGATCAGGTGATCGGCTTGGCGGATGGCGTCCTCATCGTGCTCGACCACGAGAACCGTGTTGCCGATGTCGCGCAGGTGATGGAGCGTTTCCAGCAGGCGATTGTTGTCGCGCTGATGCAGGCCGATGGACGGCTCATCCAGCACATACAACACGCCGGTCAGGCCGGAACCGATCTGCGAGGCGAGGCGGATGCGCTGGCTCTCGCCACCCGACAGCGTGCCGGAGTTGCGGGCCAGCGTCAGGTAATCGAGGCCGACGTTGTTCAGGAAGTGCAGGCGGTCGTCGATCTCGCGCAGGATGCGGCGCGCGATCTCGCCCTGCTTGGCGTTCAGCTTCAGGCCTTTGAACCAGGCGCCGCAGTCGGAAATGCTCATCTCCGACACTTCACCGATGTGCTTGGCATTGATCTTCACGGCCAGCGCTTCGGGCTTCAGGCGATAGCCGCCGCAGGCTTCGCAAGGCTGGGCGGTCTGATAGGCCTCCAGTTCCTCGCGCATCCAATCGCTGTCGGTTTCGCGCCAGCGGCGTTGAAGGTTGTTCACCACGCCTTCAAACGGCTTGCGCGTTTCATACTTGCGGATGCCGTCGTCGAATTTGATCTGGATGTCGTTGTCGCCGGTGCCGTTCAGGATGGCGTCGCGCACCTTCGACGGCAGCTTCTTCCACGGCACGTTCGCCTTCTGGCCGAAGTGCGCCAGAACGCCTTTCAGCGCCTGCATGTAATAAGGCGAAGGCGCGCCGGAACTGGACCACGGCGCGACGGCGCCATCTTCGATGGACAGTTCCGTATCTGGCACCACCAGCGCCGGATCGAACAGCATCTTCACGCCGAGCCCGTCGCAGGCCGGGCAGGCGCCGAACGGGTTGTTGAAGCTGAACAGCCGCGGTTCGATCTCATCAATGGTGAAGCCGGAGACCGGGCAGGCGAACTTGGCGGAGAACGTGGTGCGGGCGCCGTCGCCCTTTGCGTCCGCGTTCTCGGCGATGGCGATGCCCTCGGCGAGCCCGAGCGCCGTCTCCAGTGAATCCGCCAGCCGCGTCTGCATGTCGGCGCGCACGACCACGCGGTCCACCACCACTTCGATGTCGTGCTTGACCTTCTTGTTCAGCGTCGGGACTTCATCGATCTCATACAGCGTGCCGTCGACCTTGACGCGCTGGAAGCCCTTCTTCTGCAGGTCCTGCAGTTCCTTTTTGTATTCGCCCTTGCGGCCGCGCACGATGGGCGCGAGCAGGTACAGGCGCGTGCCGTCGCCCATGGCCATGATGCGATCGACCATCTGCGAGACGGTCTGCGCTTCGATGGGCAAGCCGGTCGCCGGCGAATACGGGACGCCGACGCGGGCCCAAAGCAGGCGCATGTAGTCGTGGATCTCGGTCACCGTGCCGACGGTGGAACGCGGATTGCGGCTGGTGGTCTTCTGCTCGATGGAGATCGCGGGCGAGAGGCCCTCGATGGAATCCACATCGGGCTTCTGCATGAGCTCAAGGAACTGACGCGCATAAGCCGAGAGACTCTCGACGTAGCGGCGCTGTCCTTCCGCGTAAATCGTGTCGAAGGCGAGCGACGATTTGCCGGAGCCCGAAAGCCCCGTCACCACCACCAGCTTATTGCGCGGGATGTCGACGTTGATGTTGCGGAGATTGTGCTCGCGGGCACCGCGAACTTTGATGTCGGTCAGCATTTCGGATCGGGCGGGAAGACGGGTCACTGATGCGCGGGAGCGGGGCACATTAAGCCTCTTGTGTTCAGTCCGGAAACCGGGATAAATGTTCTTATTATGTTCCTGCGATTTGTGCAGGATTTTTAGGGGTGGCGCAAGGTCAATCCATTGGAATATAATCAGTAATTGCTGATTCCAGGTCACGCTGGGCTGGGAGGCGGCGATGAGCACACAGATAGGATGCGAAAACGTCCACGCAAAGCGAGCCGTGCGGGAAAAACGCGCATCGCTCGGCGAGATCCCCGGGCGGGCCCGGATCAGCCTGTTATTTCCCTGCCGGAACAGGCTACGGGTGGGTCTATGGCTCGCCGTGCTTATCGGTCTTCTGGCCGGAAGCCCCGGCGACCTTTTCGTTTCGCCGGCTATGGCGGCGCAGGCGACCGGCGACAGCGCCGAGGTGAAACTCCCGCGTCCCAAGATCATCTCGCGCAAACGCATCGCGCTTCCACCGCGCGAAGGTATGACGGGATACAAAGCGCCGCGGAAGAAGGTCGCAGCGAGCGTAAAGGCGATGCAGAAGGCCACGAAAGCTGAGCAGGCGACGAACGCTAAGGCGGCTAAGAAAGCGCCTAAGGCCAAGAAGGCACGTAAGCACTAATATCGAGCGAAGACGGGAGGCGACGATGCGCGCATCGCGTTCAGTTCTGTTGCTGGCATTGATGTTAGGGGCGACTCAGATGTGGAGCGGGAGCGCTCCGGCCGCAGATGTGCCGGGGCCTTCGCTGAAACCGCCACCGTCGCCGCCTTCGGGCATCGATCCGGCCAAGCCGCCGGAGCAGCCGCCAATTCCGAAATTCAAAGCGCTGCCGCCACCATTTGTGAAGGCGCAACCGCTATATGTGCAGCAGGACTTTGCCTACCCGGAGGACCGGTTCAGCGTCGAAGGTACGGAAGCGCCAATCTTTTCTCAGCAGCAGGAGGAAAGTCCCGAGGGGCCACGCGAAGTGCGCAGTTATGCCTTTCCGGAAAACGACGCGTTATTCATCGTGCGTGTGCGCCGGAGCGCTTCGGCGGGCAGTCCAAAACCAGAGCAGCGCCTGGAAAAACTTGCGCCCTCGAACGCCAAGCCGATCAAACACGGTGGGCTAACGGGGAAAGATTTCGAGAGGACGGAAGGCGATGTGAAGATGCGAGTTCGTATTTTTGCGATCGATGAGATTGACTACGAGTTGATTTATTATGCGCAGTACAAACGGTCTTCCGCGGAGCTCATTGAGGACGCGGACGAATGGCTAAAGAAATGGCACGTTGTCCACGGACCGCGTAAATCTCCTAAATGAACGATGGATGTTCTAAATCGGTAATTCATCCACAGGCCTTCGCAGGCACCTAAATCATCCTATGCCGGTCCCAGAGGGGCCGTTATGGTACGACGACATTTTTCGACACTGACTTTTCGGCACGAGGAATTCACATGGCGGGTAGCGTCAACAAAGTCATCCTGATCGGCAACCTGGGCAAAGACCCGGAAATCCGCACGATGCAGAACGGCAATAAGGTTGCGAACCTGTCGCTCGCGACGTCGGAAAGCTGGCGCGATAAGGCCTCGGGCGAGCGCAAGGAAAAGACCGAATGGCACCGTGTGGTGATCTTCGGCAGCCTCGCCGACATCGCCGAAAAGTACCTCAAGAAGGGCTCGAAGGTTTACGTGTCGGGCAGCTTGCAAACCCGTAAGTGGACCGACCAGAGCGGCCAGGAAAAGTATTCCACCGAAGTCGTCCTGCAGGGCTTTGGCGGCGAGCTCACGATGCTCGACGGCAAGGGCGGTGGCGGCGGCGGCGGCGGCGGCGGGATGAGCGATGACGGCCCGTCCGGCGGCGGCTGGGATTCCGGCGATGACGCTCCGCGTGGCGGTGGGCGTTCCGGCGCGGGTCGCGGCGCGCCGAAGAACGATCTCGACGACGATATCCCGTTCTAGGGCGGGTTCGCTATTTAGCCTTCGCCAGCGCTTTATCGATCGCGGTGGCGAGGGCTTGATAGTTCTCGAACTCCACGAGTTCGTCATTCACCACGAATGATGGTGTGCGCTGGACCTTGTAGAGGGACAGCCCCGTCTGCGCGACGCGGTTCAGTTCGCCGATGACGTCCTGGTTCGTCAGACAGGCATCGAAACCGTCTTTGTCCAAACCCGACAGGCCCGCGTACTTGCGCAGTTCCTCTTCGGGATTTTTCATCCATTCCTGTTGGTTCTTGTAGAGCGCGCCGATGAAGGTCAGCCCTTTGTTGTTCGGCACACAGCGCGCCAGCGCGGCGGCCGCCATCGCCAGGTTCTGCGGCGGGGTCGGCAGATCGCGGAACACAAATTTGATCTTGCCCGTGTCGATGTAGTTCTTCTTCAGCTCCGGAAAGTTCTCGACATAGAAGTGAGCGCAGTGCGGGCAGGTGAGGGAGGCGTACTCCACCACCATCACCTTCGCGGTCGTCTTGCCTTCGATGAGTTCGCGGTACTGTGCAGGCGCCGAAGCGGCTTGGGCGGAGGCGCCCATCACGAGCCCGATCAGCAAGAGCGGCAGCGCAAGAATCGCACGCAACATCGACAGGGTCCTCCACAGGATTGCCGGGCATTCTAGGACGCGCGCCCAAAGCCGGAAAGGCCGTCTCCGGCCATTCGCCCGCTGCATGGCAGCCATTGGTGTTGGGCATCAATCAAAACTACCGGGACGCCCGCGCGTGGGCGTAGCCTTGCGGGGCCATGACGTCCATTGCGCGCCATTTTAATTGTCCGGCTACGCCTCGCGGCGGCGCATTTTTAGCCTGTTATTTTCCTGCCAGAACAGGTGCCGGCGTCTGCGATTCGTCGGCTTCGAGATCGCCCGAGAAGACGGTCTTCGTGCCAAAAACAAACCGGAGGCCGCCATGACACCGGAACAATTCTGTGCACGGATCGGGATCGCCCATCCCATCATCCAGGCTCCCATGGGCGGCTTCACGCCGCCTGAGTTGGTGGCGGCGGTATCCAACGCCGGCGGTCTTGGATCGCTCGGCGCGCCGTATTTCACGCCCCAGCAAATCACCGACGCCGCCGCGCGCATTCGCGAACTGACGCGCGCGTCCTTCGGCATCAACGTCTTCGCGGGCGGTTATGCGACGGAGAACACGATCGATCCGGCGCCGATGCTGGCGCTGCTCGCCGAGATCCACGCCGAACTCGATCTGCCACCGCCATCATTGCCGCCGCTCGGAAAGAGTCCGTTGAAGGGGAAGATCGACGCTGTCGTCGCTGCGAAGCCCGCAGTGTTCAGCTTTGCCTTCGGGATTCCGGAGCGCGCAGATATTGCGCGGGTGCAGGCTTCGGGCAGTTTTGTCATCGGCACAGCGACGAATGTCGCCGAGGCTAAAGCACTCAATGAGGCTGGTGTGAACGCCATTGCCGCGCAAGGCGGTGAGGCCGGTGCGCATCGCGGCACATTCATCGGCCGCTTCGAGGACTCCATGATGCCGGTGCGCGAGCTTGTGTCCGCGATCGTGCAAGTCACGGACCTGCCGGTGATCGCTGCGGGTGGTCTGATGACCGGCGCGGACGTCGCGGACCTGATCAAGCGCGGGGCCGTGGCGGGCCAGTTGGGGACAGCCTATCTGCCGTGCCCGGAGAGCAGCGCCGCGCCGACGCATAAAGATGCCCTGATGGCCGCGCGCAGCGACGAAACGCGTGTAACCCGCGCTTACTCGGGCCGCCATGCCCGGGGGATCGTGACGGAAATCATGCGGCGCCTGGATCCGCGGCCTGAGATCATCTTGCCATTCCCGCTTCAGAACGACCTCACGCGGCCTCTGCGCAACGCTGCGACCAAGGCCGGGGATGCCCGTTGGCTGTCACTGTGGGCCGGCCAGGGCGTCTCCCGCAGCCGCCAGATGCCGGCAGGGAAGCTGACCACCGTTCTGATCGCGGAGCTGCTGGCGGCCCGGTGATGTTGCGCTGCAGTGAATCCGGTCGTTAAAGTGAGGGGCATTGGGGCTGTTGGCTGGGACCGACTGCGGCCTGGACCACCTCCGATTCTCCCCAAAATCTTGTGGTGGGGTGGTTCGCGCGCCGGGGCGAAAATTCAATCGAATTTTCCGCGCGCGGCGCTAATCCTGGAATGTTTCATAAATGCCCGTTTTACAGGCATAAAATCGATCTAATAAAGACATCCCGCGCAGGCCCATGGGTGGGGCTGAGGCGGCCTGTCATCGATTTGTTATTGGGCGCTCGATCTGCTAGATTTTGCGTATGTCCGGAGCGGGAATTTTGCTCCATTTTGGGTCTCCTCAGAAAGCTGACGACCCCTCTGTGCTGCTTGGTGCACTGCAACAAATCCAGGCGGAGCAGGGTTCTTTTTGTGCGAGTGTTGAGCGTTGAGTGAGCCTTCCACCGATGTGACGCCGGACGCCGCTGACGCAGGCGGCAAGCCCCCCGTTCCGCCCAAAAAGCCGCCTCCCGGCAGTCCGGGCGGCGGCTTCGACATCGCGCCGGTCACAATCGAAGACGAGATGCGCAAGAGCTATCTCGATTACGCGATGAGCGTGATTGTGAGTCGTGCGCTGCCGGACGTGCGCGACGGCCTGAAGCCGGTGCATCGCCGCATTCTGTATTCGATGAAAGAGAACGGCTTCGAGTTCAACAAACCGTTCCGCAAGTCGGCGCGCATCGTCGGTGACGTGATGGGTAAATATCACCCGCACGGCGACAGCGCGATTTACGACGCAATGGTGCGTATGGCGCAGGACTTCTCCATGCGTCTGCCGCTCATCGACGGGCAGGGGAACTTCGGTTCCATGGACGGCGACCCTGCGGCGGCCATGCGTTACACCGAAGCCCGCCTCGCGAAACCGGCGCACAGCCTTCTCGACGACATCGACAAAGAGACTGTCGACTTCCAGGCCAATTACGACGAAAGCGTCTCGGAACCTAAGATTCTCCCTGCGCGGTTCCCGAATTTGCTGGTCAACGGCGCTGGCGGCATCGCCGTCGGCATGGCCACGAACATCCCGCCGCACAATCTGGGCGAAGTGATCGACGCCTGTTGTGCGCTCATCGACGATCCGTCGACAACCGATGAAAAGCTGATGGAGATCGTACCGGGGCCGGACTTCCCGACCGGCGGCATCATCCTCGGCCAGTCCGGTAGCCGCGCCGCGATGATGACCGGGCGCGGTTCGGTGGTGATGCGCGGACGCACCAACATCGAACAAATGGGCAAGGATCGCGAAGCGATCATCATCACCGAAGTTCCCTATCAGGTGAACAAGGCGTCGATGATCGAAAAGCTCGCCGAGTTGGTGCGCGACAAGCGCATCGAGGGCATCTCCGAGCTGCGCGACGAGTCCGATCGTCACGGCGTGCGCGTCGTTATCGAAATCAAGCGCGACGCCATGGCGGAAGTCGTGCTGAACCAGCTCTACAAGTTCACGCCGTTGCAGACGTCGTTCGGCGTCAACATGCTGGCCATCAACGGTGGTCGCCCGCAGCTGATGACGCTGAAGCAGATCCTGCAGGCGTTCATCACGTTCCGCGAAGAAGTGATCCGCCGCCGCACGGTCTATCTGCTCGACCAGGCGCGCAACCGGGCCCACACGTTGGTGGGCTTGGCCATCGCCGTGGCCAACCTGGATGAAGTCATCAGGCTGATCCGCGCCGCGCCGGATCCGAACACGGCGCGCGAGCAATTGATGGCGCGCGACTGGCCGGCGGCCGATGTCGAGCCGCTTGTGATGCTGATCGACGAACCGGATCGCAAGGTCGTCAACGGCGCCTACCGTCTGTCGGAAGCGCAGGCAAAGGCGATCCTGGACCTGCGTCTGCATCGTCTCACCGGCCTTGAGCGCGACAAGATTCACGCCGAGCTGCGCGAGATCGGCGGTGAGATCACGAACTACCTCGAGATCCTGCGCAGCAGGACGCGCCTCTATCAGATCATGCGCGACGAACTCGTCGAGATGAAGCTGGAGTATGCGACGCCGCGCAGAACGTCGATCGAGGAACTGGAGTTCGAGACCGACATCGAGGACCTGATCCAGCGCGAAGACATGGTCGTAACGGTCACCAACGCCGGTTACATCAAGCGCGTTCCGCTTTCGACCTATCGCGCCCAGCGCCGCGGCGGCAAAGGCCGCGCCGGCATGGCGACGAAGGACGAGGATTTCGTCACCGCGCTCTATGTGGTGAATACCCACACGCCTGTGCTGTTCTTCTCAACCACGGGCATGGTCTACATGCTCAAGGTCTACAAGCTGCCGCTTGGGAACCCGCAGTCGCGTGGCAAGGCGATGATAAATCTGCTGCCGCTCAAGGACGGCGAGACCATCTCGACCGTCATGCCGCTGCCGGAAGACGAAAGCACCTGGGGCCAGTTGAACGTTATGTTCGCGACCGCTTCAGGCAACGTCCGCCGCAACGACCTGTCGGATTTCACCAACGTCATGCGCAACGGCAAGATCGCCATGAAGCTCGACGACGGCGACCGTCTCGTCGGCGTGGCGCCGTGTAGCGACGCCAATGACATTCTGCTGTCGACCCGCGATGGCAAGTGCATCCGCTTCCCGATCGATGACGTGCGCGTGTTCGCCGGCCGTTCATCCGTGGGCGTGCGCGGCATCAAGCTCGCCGACGGCGATCAGGTGCTGTCGATGTCGATCCTCAAGCATGTGGATTTCGACACCGAGACCCGCGACGCCTTCCTGAAGGCGGCCCGCAAGTTGCGTGGCGGCGATGAGGCGGATGAGGCCGGCAGCGGCGAAGAATGTGCGTCGATCACCACCACCAAGGTGCTGACCGACGAGGAGTTCAAGCACTTCGCCGCGATGGAAGAGTTCATCCTGACCGTGACCGACAAGGGCTTCGGTAAGCGGACCTCGGCTTACGAGTATCGCATCACCGGCCGCGGCGGGCAGGGAATCGTTTCGATCACCACCAACAAGCGTAACGGCCATGTGGCGGCGGCATTCCCGGTCGCGGACAACGATCAGGTCATGATGATCACCGATCAAGGCCGCCTGATCCGCATTCCGATCGGCGGCGTGCGGATCGCGGGGCGCGCCACGCAGGGTGTGACCTTGTTCTCGACGGGTGAGGAAGAGTCCGTGACCTCGGTCGCGCACCTCTCGCTCGACGAGGAGAGCGGCGAAGGCGCCGAGCAGGCATCTGGGGACTAGCGTTCGTCGGCGCGCGCGGCGATAACGCGAGCGACGGAAAAGGGGGGCCAAGATGGCGAAGAAGGCAGCGGCGCCGAAAAGCGGACGTTATCGCGTGGCCGTCTATCCCGGCACGTTCGATCCTATCACCAACGGCCACATCGACATCATCAGTCGTGCCGTGAAGGTCGTCGACAAACTGGTGATCGGCGTCGCGGTGAACGCAGGCAAGGGGCCTTTATTCACCCTCAAGCAGCGCGTCGATATGTGCGCGCGCGAGGTGGCGAAGCTGTCGCTGCCGGTACCAGTGGAAATCATCCCCTTCGAGACATTGCTGATGGATTTCGTGAAAAGCCTGGGCGCGACCATGATCGTGCGCGGGCTGCGGGCCATATCGGACTTCGAGTACGAATTCCAGATGGCGGGTATGAACGCGCGCCTGAATTCCCAGGTTGAGACCATGTTCCTGATGGCTTCGGAACGGAACCAGTTCATTTCTTCGCGTTTCGTGAAGGAAATCGCGCTTTTAGGCGGCGATGTCTCCAGTTTCATCCCTGCCGGGGTCGATAAGGCCATCCGCGCCCGTTTCAAGAAGAATTAGGCCCTGGGCGCCCGTTCGCGCTTAGCGGGCAGGCGCTTACGTTGCGTCCAAGCGGCGGGAAAGCTAAAAAGCCCCGCATGATCCTTCCGATAGGAAATCCGATGAGCCAGCCCCTCGCGCGCGTGAGCCTCTTCCTGATGGCCGGCGTTTTCGCGCTGACCTGCGCATTCGAGACGCCGGCCTTCGCTCAACGCCCCGGCCGCAAACAGGACGATACCCCCCTGGGGCCTCAGCGACCCGTCATCCCGCCCCCGGCCGCGACGCCGTCGGGCACGATCTCGAACAGCACGCAAGGGATCCAGCCCTATCAGGCGCCGGTTCAGCAGGCGCCAACTGCCGCTGCCCCCCGGTCCAAGGAAAAGCCCAACCCGGAAGACACGATTTATGTCGATCTCGAGTATGGGCGCGTGGTGATCAAGCTGCATCCTGAACTCGCGCCGAAAACGGTCGCGCGCTTCAAGGAACTCGTCCGTCAGGGCTTCTACGACGGCCTGATCTTCCATCGCGTGATCGATGGATTCATGGCGCAGACCGGCGATCCGAAGGGCGATGGTTCGGGTGGTTCGGGCCAGAACCAGCCGGCGGAATTCAACGGCGGCCGCCACACGCGTGGCGCCGTATCGATGGCGCGTGCGTCCAATATCAATTCCGCCGATGCTCAGTTCTTCATCGTGCTGGCTGACTCGCCGCACCTGAACGGCCAGTACACCTACTTCGGCGAAGTGGTCGAAGGCATGGAATTCGTCGATCAGATTCACAAGGGCGATCCGAACCGCAACGGGTCCGTTCCTTATCCCGATCATATGCTTCGCGTGCAGGTCGCGGCCGATGCGGCGAAGACCGAGAAGCCGCAGGCTCAGGCGTCGGCAAAGCCGGCGGCGAAGGCTGCGAAGCCCAACTAACGTTTTGCTGAAATCAACGTGGGGATAAGCGGCGCAATCCGCTTGACCCTTCGGCGGAGCCTCCCTAGGTTGGCGCCGCTTCAAACCAGCGGCACATATCCCCCTGGTTTCCTGCGTGGCGGGTCGGTAGCTCAGTGGTAGAGCATCGCACTTTTAATGCGATGGTCGATGGTTCGATCCCATCCCGACTCACCAACGCCTTTCGCACATTGATTGTATTTTAACCCCCCCTGTGCGATTTTAACCATTAGGTATGGGCCCAGCTGTACCGGTTTCGGGTCTGGGCAATGGGGGTTTTTGCATGAACGCCGTCCGTATTTTCGGATCGCTCTCACTTTGGCTTTCCGTCGCGTCGCCGATGGCGCTCGCGGCGTCAGATGTGGCCAACACACAATTCATCCCCGAAAAGTTCATCATCTCCCGCGGCCCGGCGGCCTTGCCGGCAGCGAGCGGGGCGGAAATCGAAAAGTCGCAGGCCGTCGACGGCAGCACGTACACCGTCGTGACGCCCCTGTTCACGGGCGCGGATGGCAACAACAGCTTCCTGCGGTTCCCGAACTATGAAAATAGCATCGGTACGAACCTGGTTTACGCCGTTGGGGCGGTGACCGGTACGTTGTACGGCTCGACCGTGGTGGCGCCACAGCCGCATGCCTCACCGCAGCTTCCGATCGCCACGATCCTGACTCAGGCCGGCGTGAACGCGACCACGAACAAGACCAATGAAGCCGTGACGTTGTATATCCGTAACTCGGCCTCGACTGCGGCCTATCAGCACGTGATCTACAACGCCACGAGCAACTTCTTCGAAAACATGAGCGTGTGCAATTATCTCAACAGCACATCTCGCAATTATCGCTACCTGAACAGCGCGGTCTTCAACGTCCACACGACCCAGCTGGCGAGTTTCCCGTCTTATGTGACGGTGCACAACTACTCGAACCAGCCGGTGTTGGTGGCGATGGATGTGTACGAGGCTGCGACGGGCGATCTGAAGGGCACCTACAGCATGTCGGCCCTGGCAAACACGACCTACGCCATTCCTTTCACCACCCTGCAGAATGAAGTGGGCTGGTCGCCGTTCAGCACGGAACTGCACGCGAACATCATCGCCCGGACACCGAACATCGCGTCGCCCGGTTTACCGCCGCTGGTCCTCGGGCAGTACATCTACAACGAGTCGCTCAAGACGTACGTCAACATGAGCACCGTCTGCCCGATCAATTACGGCAACCAGTAGTTCTCGATAAAAATCGCCGGCACACCCGAAGTTTTGATTTCAAACTTCGGCGCGTGCGGGTGAATGTTTACGGGCATCGGTGAATGGTACACCGTTGCGGAACTCGTTATATCCGCGCGCCTCATGATCTTCGTTCGACACATCGGAATTCCGATTCTTACCGCAGCTATCGCGTTGCTTATGCCTGCATTGTCGCAGGCCGCAGAGCATGCCAAGGCGGGACCGGACACCAAGGGCAGTGTTCTCTCGGCCACGGACGTTTACGCCGGACCCGGGCCCTACCCGATCCTTGGCCGCGTCAAGCGCGGCGATACCGTCGAGATCGACAGTTGCGATTCCGGACGTAATTGGTGCCTGATCGGTTCCGGCAAACTCCGTGGCTGGATCTCGGGTAACGCCTTCGAGATATCCACGAAGAAGCGCAAGTAAGTGCGCTGATACCTTCGGCGGTCACTGCTCGTCATCGCAACGACATCGACGTCAGCGCTGCACCGCCTTTAAATTGCTGTCATGACGGACATCCGGTTCTATAAGTACGGTGTAACGCGCCTGATAGCCCGGGCGATTTGTCCTGATAAATCGCGCGGTTCCGCGTGTAACGTTGCGTAGCTCCGACACGCATGTACGTGCGTGGGATTTCAGACACCGCAGGATCTGCGCACGTTCCTGAATTATGTCGTTCATGAGGCCGGCGGCACGACTGACGACGGCGGGCGCGTCACATTGGAAGGTCGCACGATGCATGCGGCGGTCTTTCCCATCGGCATCGACTTCGGCGCGATGGCAAAGGCTGCGGTCGCCGGCGAGGCGCGTCGTCATGCCGCACGATTGATCGAAAGCTTGTCCGGACGCCGCCTTATCCTCGGCGTGGACCGTCTCGACTACTCGAAAGGCATCGACAGACGTTTCAATGCCTACGGTCGATTCCTCGAGCAGCATCCCGAGCACCGCGCGAAGGTCTCATTGTTGCAGATCGCATCGCCCTCACGCGGCGAAGTCGCGGAATACAAGACGATGCGTCAGCGGCTGGAACGGATGGCGGGGGAGATCAACGGGCGATTCGCGGACTATGACTGGGTGCCGTTACGCTACGTCAATCAAACGTATGCGCACGGAACGCTGGCCGGTCTGTATCGTGCCGCTGCGGTAGGGCTGGTGACGCCGCTTCGCGACGGGATGAACCTCGTCGCGAAGGAATACGTCGCGGCACAGAACCCGGAAGATCCCGGCGTCCTGATCTTGTCGCGCTTTGCAGGGGCTGCTGCGCAGCTGAAAGAGGCTTTGATCGTCAATCCGTACGACGGTGACAGCATGGTCGATGCGTTGCGGCGTGCTTTGAATATGCCGTTGCCGGAGCGGCGCGAACGCTGGGAGGCATTGCGGGAAAACGTTGTGCGCGACAGCATCGACTCCTGGCGCGACTCGTTTTTAGCTGCGCTCGCCTCGGCCAGGACCGCTCAGCGCAGCGGGATTTCGGCCCGCCGCGCAGACTATTTGCTCACGAACGCGCGCGCATCAAAGGACCACATTCCGGACAGGATGTGAGCTTCGCTTGACGACGTTCGCATTAAGCTCCATTCCGTGAATATCTTTCACGATGGAGCGCTCCATGAACAAAGACGTCCAAGGGTGGCGGAAGAAATTCGGCGTCATCGGCCCCTCGACCAACACCATCGTCCAGCCGGACTTCGAGATGATGCGTCCGCCGGGCGTGACCAATCACTACAGCCGCATCTACACGCCGAACGCCAACGCGATCAGCAATGAGTCGTTCCTGGCCGCCACCGACACCATCGCTGCGAACACCATGGACGCCGTGAAGAGCGTCATGACCTGTTCGCCGAACTATCTCGTGATGGGCATGTCTGCCGTGACGTTCTACGGCGGCAAGAAGGGCGCACTCAAATTCCAGGACGAGGTCCAGACGTTGTCGGGCGTGGGGCTGAGCTGCGGCTCGTTGTCCTGCACTGCGGCGATGAAGGCGCTGGGCGGCATCAAGCGCATCTCATTCCTGTCGCCGTATTATCCGGTCGCGAACGCGCAAGTCGCCCAGTACTTCAAGGACGAGGGCTTCGAGATCGTGCGCGACGTACCGTTGCAGGCGCCGAGCTGGACCGCCATCGCCGAGATCACGACCGAGCGCTGCCGCGAGACGATCAAGCAGCTCGACGGCCCGGACGTCGACGCGATCGTGCAGGTCGGCACCAATCTCAGCATGGTGCATCTGGCCGCCGCTGCCGAAATGTATCTCGAAAAGCCGGTGATCGCGATCAACACCGCGACCTATTGGCACGCGCTACGCGCCAACGGCATCACTGATAAGCTTTATGGCATGGGCCGTTTGCTGGAAGAGTTCTAGCCGATCTGGCTTTCCAGGAAGGCATGTTGCTGCGTTAGCGCGGCGATATCGCCTTCCTGGAGCAGATGTCGCGCATCGCTGTTGTTCGACAGCTCCTTGTCGAGGAATGCCGTGCTCAAGGCGCTGACGGCGACCAGGCCGTCGGCATCTCCTTTCGATGTCTCACCGTCATGCGCGATCAATCCGCCGAAGTCGTGATCGCCGCCGGCGATCGAAACCGCATAGCGATCCGGTCCCGTCGTTAGAAGGTAGGGGCTGAGGCGCCAGCGCCAAGAGGCGAGGCCGCCGCCCGTCGCCGTGCCGGGGTCGTTCGTGCCGCCGGCTGCGAATACCGGCAGCTTCACCGCCGACCAGTCGTCGCCGGCCATAGGCAGCGGGCCGATGCCGTTGATCGAGACGATGGCGCGCACGCGTTTGTCGGTGAAGTCGACCGCGCGCCCGCGCGCGTCTTTGAGGCGCAGACCCGCCAACGCCAGCGCCGCCAACACGCCCACGCTATGTCCACCCACCGCGATGCGTGCCGCATCGAGGCGGCCCGTCAGGGCCGGGGTCTGTTCGGCGACCTCACCCAGATGGTCGAGAAGGAATTTGAGATCACCGATCCGGCCTGAGACGTACTTGAAGGGGTCCTGCGAGCCAATCTTGTAGTTCAGCGAAGCGGAATCGAAATGCGTCGGCAGGATGACGACATAGCCATGCGGCGCCCAATGATCGGCAAGGCGCACGTATAGATCCTTGGATGCGCCCCCGCCGTGAGAGAACAGAATGGCTGGGAAAGTCTCGCCGCGCGATGGGGCCGAGGGATCGGGATAGGTCACGCGCACCAGAAGGTCCTTGGACTGCTCCTGAATGCGGAAGGACAGCGGGTTCGCGACCTTCACGGGGAAGGGCCCCATGTCGCGGTAATGCGTATAGATGGTTCTCTCGCGAGCGCCGTTACGGCGGTCGGCGGCGAACGCCGGCGGGTTGAATGCCGTCGCGGTTAGGGCGGCCGAACCCATCACTAAGGCGCGACGACTCAACGAACCATCTGTCATTTTTGAAAGTCTCAGGCGATGCTGGTGTGGGGCGAAGGACACAACCTCAACGCGGTTGGGTCAAGAACTACTTGAAAAGAACGCTTCGATCACGCCTATGTCGCTGCGGAAAGATAGGTCGATCCGGCGATGACCGACTTTGGTCTGCAAAACCTAGATCACGTCACGGTAACGGTCGGCGAGGGCGATGCAGATTGCCGCGCGGGTATCGTCGCGGCGTTGGAACGCCTGGGGCTGCGGAACATCCGGGCCCACGGGACGAGGAGCGCCTTTCTCGACGACACTGCGGTGGCGGATATCGTCATCCTGGGCGACAATATTGACCTCGCGCCGTGGTCTTTCCTGCGCGATCTGCGCCACAACCGCCTTGCCGCAAATCCCTTTGCGATCATCGCCTGTATCGTCGGTCAGGGACGGCGGGCTGATGCCCAGGACGCAATCGGCGCCGGGGCCGACGACGTCTTTTCGCGTCCGTTCAACGACCAGCAATTCGTTCAACGCCTGCGCCGGCTGATTGTGCAACGGCCCAGCTTCGTGGTGACAAGCGACTACGTCGGGCCAGATCGTCGCGCGCGCGATCGCGGCGCGGCGATTGGCCGGTTCGTGGCGCCCCATCCCGTTCTCGAAAAAGGCTCTGGTGCAGGCGGCTTCGCGCCCCGGACGGCAGCGGTGCGTGAACTGCTCCAGGCGCGCTTGGACGCCCATGGCTACCGGCTGGGCTTTCTGTGCCGCATCGCGGCTGAGCATCCCGAGAAGGCCCTGATCATCCAGGAGGCTGTCGCGGATCTGCTGGCGGACGCTACAGCCAGCGCCAGGCTTCTGGGCGAACCGGTCGATGCCCTTTTGTGCCGCATTCTGGCGCAGATGTTGGCAGACAGTACGCCAGCCGAGAGTCCCGAAGTGCTGGCCAAGATCTGCCGTACGGCGGTGCCCTGTCTGCGCGCAAACGTGCCTTGGACCGCTCAGGCCGAGGCGTTAGCGGCCGGTGCTGCAACCTATTTGAGTCGCGCACGGCTGGCGTTCGCAGCGCCGCTTGGCATTTACTTGCCGGGGTCATCCGCCGAACAGGTGACATGCAGCGGTGCCGATATCCGGGAGTATGCGAAGGGCGCCGTGCTGGTCCGGCAGGATGAGGCTTTCACGCTTCATCACATTATCGCAGCCGGGAGCGTCGCCCTTTACCGACGCCGTCAGGGGCAGCAGGTGCCTGTCGCGCGGGTCCGCAAGGGCGAGGCGTTGGGCGAGGGAGCGGAGTTCGAAAGCCATCGCCTGACCGCCATCGCGGCGGAACCGACGGTGACCTTGGTCTTTGCGCGGGACGACCTTCGCAAGCGCCTGGCCGCGGCACATCCGGACGTGGTTCGCTATTTGGCGATCCTCGGCAGTTCAACCTCAAGGCTTCATGAGCTTTACACGCCGCGTTCGCGGCACGTGTCGGATTCCATTCAACAGATGAGCGAGCAGGTGGCCGCCATCCGTGACTACGTGGCGTCGCCGACGGCACCCGCGGGCCTTAAGACCGAAGCGGTCGCCATCGCGGAACGGCTTGAGATACTCACCGCCGAACTGATCGCGACGATCGCCGACCAGCCCGAACTCGACCGCCGCAGCCGTGTCATGCCGGATGCGGAGGACATGGGTCTGGGTGAGCCAAGCCCGGATGGCCCGGGATGAAAAATTCGTCACGTCAGGCAGCGTCTCAGAAAAAGCCCGCAGTTATCTGATTTACCTATGGTTTCGAGCCCTTACGGTGCTTGGGCGGGGCTTGCCTGCGGGCTCAGTCCCCCGTAACGTCCGGCGCGCCGGTGGCGGGACCGGAACCAGGGGTGATGCCGCATGTCAGTGATGGTCGAAGTCGATCGCTTGTCGAAATCGTTCGGCGACTTTTGCGCCGTCAACGAAGTGTCACTTTCCGTGCGCAAGGGTGAGGTGCTGGGCTTCTTGGGACCGAACGGCGCCGGTAAGACCACCACCATGCGCATGATCTCCGGGTTCCTGTCGCCGACCTCGGGAACAGCGCGGGTTTGTGACAACGACGTTGTGACCGACCCGATCGCGGTCAAGCGCAGCATCGGCTATATGCCGGAAGGCTCGCCGTCTTACGACGATATGACAGTCGCCTCCTTCCTGACGTTCATCGCCTCGGTCAGGGGTATCGCCAAGAGCGAGATCCCCCGGCGGATCGCCATCCTGAGCGACCGCCTTGACCTCGGCAGCGTCCTCGAGCGGCCGATCGAGGTGCTCTCTAAGGGTTACAAGCGCCGGGTCGGGATGGCCCAGGCCCTGATCCACGATCCGCCGGTGCTGATCCTGGACGAGCCGACCGACGGCCTCGATCCGAACCAAAAGTATCAGGTGCGCAACCTCATCGGCGAGATGGCGGCCGAGAAAGCCATCATCATTTCCACTCACGTCCTGGAGGAGGTGGAGGCTATCTGCACCCGTACCGTCATCATCGGCCAGGGCCGTGTGCTGGCGGATGGAACGGCGAACGACCTGCTGCGGCGTTTGCCGGAGTATCACGCCGTCAGCGTTGTGCTGCCAACTTTGGCCGCCGCGACCGCGGCAACGGTGCTGCGCCAGTTGCCGAGCGTCGCGGCGGTGTTCGAAACCCCGCTCCCGGAAGACCGCACGCGGCTGCGGCTGACGCCGCGTAACGGAGTGGTCCTGCTCGACGAGGTCAACAAGGCCGTACGCTTCAATGCCATCCCGGCCAGCGAAATCTACCTCGACGGCGGCACGCTCGATGATGCTTTCCGCCTGATTACGACCGGCAGCGCCAACGCCGCCATCCACGCCGCCTGACGCAACAGCTCAAGAACGGCAAGACATGAGCCAGATCCGCATCATCGCCCGCAGAGAGCTTACGGCCTATTTCACGACGCCGTTGGCCTTTGTCTTCATCGCCATCTTTGTGGCGTTGACCGGCGCATTCACATTCTACATTGGCCATTTCTTTGACCGTAACCAGGCCAGCCTGGACACTTTCTTCCAGTATCTGCCCTGGCTGTACCTGATGCTTGTGCCGGCCGTGGCGATGCGCCTGTGGGCCGAGGAGCGTAAATCCGGCACCATCGAGCAGCTGCTGACTCTGCCGATCACCACCACGGACGCCGTCCTGGGCAAGTTCCTGGCCGCCTGGTTGTTCTGCGGTATTGCGTTGGCGATGACATTCCCGCTTTGGCTGACCGTCAATGTTCTGGGCTCGCCCGACAACGGTGTGATCTTGATCGGCTACGTTGGGGCCTTCCTGATGGCCGGCGCGTTCCTGTCCATCGGCATCTGCATGTCGGCGCTGACGCGTAACCAGATCATCGCCTTTATTGCCGGCGCGGTGGTGTGCTTCCTGTTCACGCTGAGCGGCCTTGATCTGGTGCTAAACTTCTTCCGGCCCTGGGCACCGCTCGCCCTGATCGACGTGATCGCGTCGATGAGCTTCCTGACGCGATTTGAGGCCTTGAGCCGCGGCGTGATCGAGCTGCGTGATTTGGTCTTTTTCCTGTCGCTGATGGCGTTCTGGCTGTTTGCGACGGTGATGGCCGTCGACGCCCGGAAAGCGGCGTAGGGGGAGCGTGATCATGCCCACTCGTTTCGAATCCCCGCGCTTGGCACTTCTGGCGGCCGTGATCGCGGCCTTGCTGTTCCTGGCGGCGAACGTCCTCAGTAACATCTGGCTCGCCCCGTGGCGCATCGATGCCACCCAGGGCGGCGCGTTCACGGTCTCCAATCAGATCAAACCCGTATTCGCTTCGATCGAAGAGCCGATCACGGTGCGCTTGTACTTCACGCAAACGCTGGGTGAAGCCAGCCCGCGGCATGCGGCCCTGTATCGCCGCGTGCGCGAATTGCTCGATCAGTATTCCAAGCTCGCCAACGGAAAACTCAAGATCAACTACGAAGACCCGCAGCCGTTCTCCGACACGGAAGACCGCGCGGTCGGCTTTGGCCTGCAGTCGGTGCCCCTCGGCCGCGAGGGCGAGGTGGGCTACTTCGGACTAGCGGCGACGAATTCGACGGACGATCAGAAGGTCATTCCGTTCTTCAATCTCGAGCGCGAGCAGTTCGTCGAATACGATCTGACGAAGCTGATCTACAGCCTGTCCAAGCCCAACCAAGTGAAGATCGGCGCAATCACCTCGCTGCCCCTCGAAGGCAGCGCGGGCGGCGCGCAGATGGGCATGCCGGAACAACAACCCACGCCGCCCTGGGGTATCGCGCAGCAGATGGCCGATCTATTCGAGGTGCGCCAGTTGGGTGGCGACCTGAAAGAGATTCCGGCGGAAATCGGCGTACTCTTCCTGGCCCAGCCGACAAGCCTGTCGCCCACGACGCAATACGCGATCGATCAGTTCGTGATGCGCGGTGGCAAAGTGTTCGCCTTTGTCGATCCCAATCCGGAATCTGGCAATCCCGAAGCCGGCGCGCCCGACCTCACCGGCATCAAGAAACTCATGAAATCCTGGGGCGTCGATCTGGCCGACGGCATGGTTGTCGGTGATCTGGATCATTCCGTGCGCGTGAATGCCGACGCTAACGGCCGCCCGGTCGTCAGCGATTATGTCGCGTGGCTCCAGCTGAGCGAAGGCAATCTCGATGACCACGATGCCATCACGGGCGATCTCAAGCAGCTCAACTTTGGAACCGCCGGCGCGATCGAGAAGGTCGAAGGCGCAACCACGACGGTGACGCCGCTGGTATCGACGGGACCGCGTTCGATGCGGATTCCAACCGCGAAGGTGCAGGGCGTTCCCGATGTGGTCGCGCTATTCCGCGACTTCAAGCCGAGCGACCAGCGCGAAGTCTTCGTCGCTCGCGTGACCGGTCCGGCCAAGACGGCCTTCCCCGACGGTCCGCCGGGCGGCGCGAAGGTGGACGAACAGATCAAGGAAGCCAATCAGCCGATCCAGATCATCCTCGTCGCCGATAGCGATATGCTGGCCGACCGCTTCTGGCTCCAGGAAAGCCAATTCATGGGCCAACGCGTTGGCGTGCCGATTGCCGACAACGGCGGCTTCGTCACCAATGTGCTGGAAAACCTGACGGGTGCGCCGGCCCTATCGTCGCTGCGCGGTCATGGCGCCCAGAGCCGCCCTTTCACGCTGATCGATTCAATCCGCCGCGATGCGGAACAGGAATTCCGCGCGAAGGAGCAGGAACTCGAAAATCGTTTGGCGGAACTGCAGAAGAAGGCGAATGCCATCCAACTCCGTCAGGGCGGCAATGCGCAACTTGAACTCAGCGAGGCCGATCGCGTCGCCATCGAAAATTATCGCGCCGAGATTTTGAGCACGCGCGGCGAGCTGCGGGCCGTGCAGGCTGCGCTGCGTCACGACATCGACCGTGTTGAGACGCTGTTCAAGGTCGTGAATATCGCCGTCGTGCCGATCCTCTTCGGCATCATCATGATTGTTTTGGCCATCCTGCGGCGGCGCCGGCGTGCCATGGCTACGGCGTAGGGAAGGGGCAGCACATGCATCGCAATAGCTTCTTCGTGCTTCTGGCGGCGACGGTGGTCGTCACAGGTCTCGCGATTGCCACAGTTCTGCACCAGCCCGCGTTGCGTTCGGCCGATGTTTCCGGCGAGGCACTGTTTCCCGGACTGACGAACAAGCTTGCGTCTTTGAAGTCCGTAGTCGTCAAACAAGCCGACGGCGATCTGACTTTCGATTGGGACGGTAAGGGTTGGGTCGTGCGCGACCGGAAGAACTATCCGGCGGAGGACGCGAAAGTCGCCGAGGTCGTCCTGGGCATCGCCCGCATGACGAAACTGGAAGCCAAGACCGCCATGGCGGAGAAGCTTGACCGGCTGGATCTCAACGATCCGAAGGCCAAGAACAGCCGTGCCAAAGAAGTCTTACTGGTCGACAAGGACGGTAAGGCGCTGGCGGACGTGATCGTCGGTAAGCGCAAGTTCTCGCTCGGCAAGGAGGGCGGCACCTATGTGCGTCTGCCACCGAACCCGCAAAGCTGGCTGGCCTTAGGTGACATCAATGTCGGCGCCAAGCCGCGCGACTGGCTGAAACGCGACATCGCCGACATCAAGGATCGCGATGTGAAACGCATCACCGTGGTCCATCCGGATGGGGAACGCGTGATCGCGGGCCGTCAGGCGCCCACCGATCCGGGCTTCAAGTACGAGAACCTGCCTGCGGGCAAACAGGCCGCCAGCGACTACTCCGCCGACGAGTTCGCGCGGATGCTGCAGATCTTCATGCTGGACGACGTCGCGCGGGCCGATGACATCCCGTTTCCGAAGGAGAAGACCACGACCGCCGATTTCGACGGCTTTGCCGGCTGGCGCGTGACCGTCCAGCTGACGCAGAAAGACGGCAACTCCTGGATCAAGGTGAAAGCCGATCCGCCGCCAGGAGGGCCGAAGCCGGATGAGCCCAAGCCGGCGCCCGGCACGGCGACCGTCGCCGATTGGGGCAAGGTCATCGCCGACCTCAATGCGCGCACAAATGGCTGGGCGTTTCAGGTCCCGACCTATTCGGTCGCCATCATGAACAAGCGGATGGCCGACCTGCTCAAGAAGCCTGAGTCAAAGTCCTAGGCTACCCTTCACGGCACTAGCCTTTGGACGCGTAAGGGGCGAAAATCGCCCCGGGACGAGGCCAAACGTCGGGGGATGTATGGGCAAGTTTGCGTTGTTGCAGGCGTTCTACTGCATCACGGGTATTCTGTTTTTCACGCGGGATCTGTTCGCGAAAGTGCCGATGGGTGAGGCGATGCTAAATGCCTTCATCTGGCCTTACGCCCAGTGGCCATTGATCAAGATGCAAGGGCTGCAGCTGCTCGCGCCGGTCATGCATTTCATTTCCTAGGCCGCCGCCACGCTTCGTAGGCTGCTTCGAGCCGTTCCCGCCGTCTGCGACAGGCGGGACAGGGCATCAGCACGGCAATGGCGCCAAGGACGGCGGCCAAAATCGCGCCGATGACGATCGCGATCACGGGCCGGCGACTTCGGCCGCGGCAGCTTTGCGCTTCGCCGCTTCCGCGCGGATCGCGTCCATGATCTCCGCGATGCGCGCCTCCGATATGTCGCTATCGAGATTGAACAGCGGCCCGCCCTGAACCTTGATGTTCGGGCCGATGGAGCAGTTGTTCATGCAAGGCCCCCGCACGAGTTCAGCCGGAAGACCTTCCGCCATGATCAGCTTCTCGAGCTGATCGGCCAGGCCGCGACTGCCACGTCCCGCGCAGTTCGGCAGCTTGTCGGTGTTCAGCCGCTTGTTGATGCAGACGCGCATAACGAACAGCGGTTTCTGCGGCATCACCCAATCGCCATCGGGAATCATAGCGCGGCTCCTTCGGCGATCACGCGGCGGGTCTCAGTCCACTGCACGTATTTGGCAACGTCATTGAGCGGCACCCATTGCACGGCGGCGGCATCGCCCCCGGCAACGGCTTCGCCCGCCAGCACATCGGCGCGGAAATCCACCAGCACCCACTGGTTTCGCAGGGACCCGTCAGGGTTCCTCCCGAAAGCGTCGACCACGTCGATCAGACGCAGGTTGCCGACGGTGAGGGCGGTCTCCTCCAGCGCTTCACGCACAGCGGTTTCCCGCACGGTCTCGCCGAGTTCCTGCCTACCGCCGGGAATACTCCATTCGCCCAGGCGCGGGGCTTGGCCGCGCTTGATCAATAGGACCTCCTGGCCGTTAGCGCCGTCGCGGATCACGACGATGCCGACGCCGACAACTGGTTTCGGGTCCGTAGTAAGCGGTGCGGGCGGATCGATTTGTGTCATTCCTCAACTAATATCGGGGAGAGACCCCCAAAAATAGGCGATTATTAACCGCGTCGTATCATTTGTGATGTCATGAGCCTAATGCCCGTTCCTGAGTCCGAGCTGCCGCCACCCCCGCCGCCGCGCCTGTCGCTGGCGGCGCGCCTGCGTAACTATCTGTTCGCCGGCATCCTGGTGACGGCCCCGATCAGTATCACCCTGTATTTCACCTGGTCCGTCGTCTCGTGGGTGGACGAGGGCGTCGCCCGCGTTCTGCCGGACGCCTACAACCCGAGCACTCTGTTCCGCATCAGCGTTCCGGGCCTTGGCCTTGTCATGCTGATCGTCGCGTTGAGCGTGATCGGTTTCCTGACCGCGAACTTCCTCGGCCATGCGCTGATCCGCTTCGGCGAGCGCGTGCTGGCGAAGGCGCCGATCGTGCGCAGCATCTACAGCTCCGTGAAGCAGATCTTCGAGACAGTGTTCCGGGATCAATCGGGCGCGTTCCGTGAGGTCGTGCTGATCGAGTATCCACGCACCGGCGTGTGGACCCTGGCCCTCGTCGCCGGCCGCACCGACGGTGAACTGCGCGACCGTTTGCCGGAAGACATGCTGACGGTCTATGTGCCGACCTCGCCAAACCCGACATCGGGCTACGTCCTGTTCGTCCCGCGCGCCGATGCGATCCGCGTCGACATGTCGGTCGAGGATTGCCTGAAGCTGATCCTCTCCGGTGGCCTTGCCGCACCGAAGGCCAACGGCCCGACGCCCGTCACACCCCGGCGTTAGCCCGATCTCAGCGTCCTGATCGCGTCGTCCTGTTCGAACAGGTACAGCAAGGTCCGCAGGGCTTGGCCGCGTTCCGTTTCCAGATCCGCATCCAGCGACAGGATCAGCTTCGCATCATCGCGCGCCGTGGCGAGTAGATCGCCGTGCACGGTGATGTCGGCGATGCGGAAGACCGGCAAACCGCTCTGACGCGTGCCGAGCACTTCGCCGCCGCCGCGCAGACGCAAGTCTTCCTCGGCGATCACAAAGCCGTCTTCGGTATCGCGCATGATCTTCAGCCGCGCTTTCGCCGTCTCGGTGAGGGGCGATGAGTAGAGCAGGAGGCAGGTGCCTTCACGGCCACCACGGCCCACGCGTCCGCGCAACTGATGCAGTTGGGCGAGGCCGAAGCGCTCAGCATGCTCAACGATCATGATCGTCGCATCGGGCACGTCGACGCCGACTTCGATCACGGTGGTGGCGACCAAAACCTGCGGGCCGCCCGGCATCTGGAAGGCTTCCATCGCCGCGTCTTTCGCCGCTGGCTTCATCTTGCCGTGAACGAGGGTGACTTTGTCGCCGAGTACGTATTGCAATGTGCGGAAGCGCTCCTCCGCTGCCGCGAGATCGATGGTCTCGGACTCCTCGACCAGTGGGCAGACCCAATAGACCTTTCCGCCCTTGGCGACGGCGCGCGACACCGCGTCCACCATCTCGTCCAGCCGGTCGAGGCTGATGAGACGGGTATCGACGGGTTTGCGTCCCGGCGGCTTTTCGTCCAGGCGCGACACATCCATGTCGCCATAAGCGGTGAGGGCCAACGTGCGCGGGATCGGCGTGGCGGTCATCACCAGCACATCGGTGCCGCGCCCTTTGTCGGCGAGTTCCAGACGTTGATGCACCCCAAAGCGATGCTGTTCGTCGATCACCGCAAGGCCGAGGTCGGCGAACTCGATGTCCTTCTGGAACAGCGCGTGGGTGCCGATGACGATCTGCACATCCCCGGACCTCACTGCTTCTAAGAGCGCCGCGCGGGCGGCGCCTTTGACGCGTCCGCTGATCAGCGCGATCTTCACACCGGCCACCGCCGCCAGCGGCTGCAACGTTTCGGCATGTTGCTGCGCGAGGATTTCGGTCGGCACCATAAGGGCGGCTTGCGTGCCGCTTTCAACGGCGGCCAGCATCGCCATCAAGGCGACGACCGTTTTGCCGCTGCCGACGTCGCCTTGCAGCAGGCGCAGCATGCGATCCTCGCTGCGCATATCGGTATCGATCTCGGCCAGCGTGCGTTGCTGCGCGCCGGTCAGTTTGTAGGGGAGGGCGGCTTCAACCTTCTTGCGCAGACTGCCGTCGCCTTGAAGACTGCGCCCGCGCGCTTTGCGGCGCTTCAGCCGCATCAACGCGAGCGCCAGCTGATTGGACAGCAGTTCGTCATAGGCAAGCCGCGACCGGGCCGGCGTCAGCAGCGCCAGATCGGTCTCGTTCTGCGGCGCGTGGGCTGTGCGCAGAGCGTCGATCCAGGCCGGCCAGTTCTGGCGCGCGCGGTAGGGCGCGTCCTGCCACTCCGGCATTTCAGGCGCCTTCGCCAGGGCGGCGGCAATCGCTTTCTCGAGGATCTTCGGCGACAGCCCCTCGGTCAGGGGATAGATCGGCTCGACCCGCAGGACTTGATGCGCCTGAGCGACCGGCACGATGTGATCCGGGTGCGTCATCTGCCGCTTGCCGTCGAAGACCTCGACCTTGCCGGAGATCATTCGCGTGTCGCCGACCGGCAGCATGCGCTCCAGATAGTCCTGGTCGCCGTGGAAGAACACGAGAGTGAGCTTACCCGTCGCATCGCCGCAGGTGATCTTGTAGGGCACGCGGCGGTTGCCCGGCGGTGGTTGCGCATGCGCCAGAACCTCCACCGTCAGGGTCGCGATCTTGCCCGCCGGCGCGTCGCCGACCTTGGGCGTGAAGCGGCGGTCGGTCAGGCCGCTGGGCAGATGCCACAGGAGGTCGACCACCTTCGTGCCCGCGACTTTTTCGACCAGTACGGACAGACGCGGTCCGATACCCGGCAAGGTCGTGGCCGCCGCGAACAACGGGTTGAGGATGGAGGGGCGCAGAGAAGCCATGGGCGTTCAGACCACGTCCCGCGCTGTCGACCCACGACTCGCCAGCCTGTTCCTGCAGGGAAAGAACAGGTGAGACACGACCGGCGGCGATCCCAGGTTTGTCGTCATGGCGGCACCACGTTACTGCACAGGTCCGGGATCACGGTACTTATTTGACGAATTGCCGCGATGGCCGGTGCCGAGGGGCTGACAGCCCCCCGGGCGGCGTCTATATGGAGGCGTTCCCCGGCGGCCACAATTGTGCCTCGCCGGTGGAATGCTTTTGCCATTTCGAAGGCCGCCCCGCTTTTCAGGACTTCCCATGGACGACCGCCGCAAACGCCTGATCTACCGCGCCATGCATCGCGGGACCAAGGAGACGGACCTAATCGTCGGCGGCTACATCACCGCCGTGGCGGCAGATTTGACCGAGGCCCAGGTCTCAGAGGCTGAGGTTCTTCTGGAAGAGAACGATCTCGACATCCTGGATTGGGTCCTGGGCCGACAACCGGTTCCCGCGCGTTGGCAGGGCACGATCTTCGACGACCTCCTGGCCTACGAAAAAGTCCGCACGGCAACCTGATGGAAGACTTTCTGCGAAAGATCGACGCCCGCGTTCTGGCCGGCGTCCCCGAAGGGTTCGATGCGATCGTGCTGGCGGAGCGCGCCCGCGTCGCCGGCCGCGACAGCACATTGCATGTCGCCCGCGACGAACTGCGCCTGACGTCCTTGGCCGAAGCGGTGGCCTTTTTTGCGCCCGAAGTCGAGATCGTCAGCCTGCCAGCCTGGGACTGTTTGCCCTATGACCGCGTGTCGCCGCATTCCGACGTCATGGCACGGCGGATCGCGGCGCTGACGAAACTGACCGAGCCGCCGCCGAGTGGCGGGGTGCGGTTGGTGATCACAACCGTCAGCGCGATCCTGCAGCGCGTGCCGCGCCCGGATGTGCTGCGCGGCGCGGCCTGGACCCTGAAAAAAGGTACGCGCCTCGATATGGCGCAGTTGAACGCCTATTTCGCCGCGAACGGATACACCCGCGCGGAGCAGGTGATGGAGCCCGGTGAGTTCGCCGTGCGCGGCGGATTGATCGATGTCTATCCGCCCGGCGTCGAGGAACCCGTTCGCATCGACCTGTTCGGCGATGAGATCGACGCGCTGCGCACCTTCGATGCCGTCAGCCAGCGCACGATCGGCACGGCGGAGCAGGCGACGCTTCAGCCGATGAGCGAGGTTGTGCTGACGCCCGAAAGCATCACCCGGTTCCGCAATAAGTACCGCGAGATGTTCGGCACCACGAACAGCAACGACGTGCTCTATGAGTCCATCTCGAACGGGCGCCGCTTCCTGGGGCAGGAGCACTGGCTGCCGCTGTTCCACGATGGTCTGGCGACCATTCTCGATTATCTGCCGACCGCGAGCCTGAGCCTCGATCACGATATCGAGGAGTCCGTCGGCGTTCGCCTTGAAACGATCCGCGATTATTACGAGGCCAGGCGCCTGGTGGATTCCGCCAGCGGCGGCAAGACAACCAAGCTGAGCCTCGAAGAATCGGGAATCATTTATCACCCGGTCCAGCCTTCGCTGATGTTCCTCGACGAGGTGGCCTGGGCCGAGGTGCTGAAGGGCCGCAGCGTCACGGCCTTGCGTGCCTATGCGGCGGCCGACCTTGGCGGCATGGAAGACGCGGGCGCGCGTCCGGGACGCGATTTCGCCGACGTGCGTGCTCGGCCCAATGAAAATGTCTACGAAGCCGTCATCGCCCATATCGCGCAGGAACAGGCCGGCGGCCGTCGCGTGATCCTGGCCGCGACATCCGGCGGCACCAAGGCGCGCTTGATCTCCGTACTGCGCGATCACGGTCTCGATGGCTTATCGGATGCGGTGACCTGGGCGGATGCACTGGCCGTTGAACCGCGTCAGGTGGCCGTCGTGCCGCTCGTGCTGGGGCGTGGTTTTGTCACCGCCGACATGGCGCTTATCACCGAACAGGACATCCTCGGGGATCGCCTGGTTCGTTCCGGCCGCAAGAAGCGCAAAGCGGATGCGTTCATCGCCGATGCCTCGCAGATCAGCGAAGGCGATCTGGTGGTGCATATCGAGCACGGCATTGGGCGCTACGAGGGTCTTGAGACGCTGACCGTCGGCGGTGCGGCGCACGATTGCTTGCGCATCGTCTACAGCGGCAACGACAAGCTCTATGTGCCGGTCGAGAGCATCGACGTGCTGTCGCGGTTCGGCTCGGAGCAGGCGGGCGTGTCGCTCGACAAGCTGGGCGGCGCGGCCTGGCAGGCGCGCAAAGCCAAGCTCAAGCAGCGCATCGCCGAAATGGCCGAGCAATTGATCCGCATCGCGGCCGAGCGGCAGGTGAAGGAAGCGCCGCCGCTAAATCCGCCCGAGGGCGTGTTCGACGAGTTCTGCGCGCGCTTCCCCTATGCCGAGACGGACGACCAGCTGAAAGCCATCGGCGAGACGCTGACCGATCTGGCGCAAGGGCGTCCGATGGACCGCCTGGTCTGCGGCGATGTCGGCTTCGGCAAAACCGAAGTGGCCTTGCGCGCCGGATTCGCCACGGCGATGAGCGGCATGCAGGTGGCGGTGGTTGTTCCGACGACGCTTCTGGCGCGTCAGCACTATAAGACCTTCGCCGAGCGCTTTGCCGGATTCCCGCTGCGCATCGGCCGCTTGTCGCGCCTGGTTCCGACCCAGGAAGCCAATGCGACCAAGGCCGGACTCAAGGATGGGACCATCGACGTGGTGGTCGGCACCCACGCGCTGCTGTCCAAAAGCGTCGAGTTCAAGAATCTCGGGCTGGTCATCGTCGACGAGGAACAGCACTTCGGTGTCGCCCATAAGGAGCGCCTGAAGACGCTGCGTTCCGAAGTTCACGTGCTGACGCTCACCGCCACGCCAATTCCGCGTACCCTGCAAATGGCGCTGACGGGCGTGCGCGAGATGAGCCTGATCGCCACGCCGCCGGTCGATCGCCTGGCGGTGCGCACCTTCGTGCTGCCCTTCGATCCGGTCGTGATCCGCGAGGCGATCCTGCGCGAGCGCTTCCGCGGCGGACAGACGTTCTATGTCTGTCCGCGCTTGAAGGATATCGACGGTGTCGCCGAGCGGCTGTCAAAGCTGGTGCCGGAAGTGAAGTACGCGGTGGCGCACGGCCAACTTTCGCCGACGGCCTTGGAGGACGTGATGAACGCCTTTGCCGACGGCAAGTTCGACGTGCTGCTGTCGACCAACATCATCGAGTCCGGCATCGATATGCCGCAGGTGAACACCATCATCATCCATCGCGCCGATATGTTCGGCCTGTCGGCGCTGTATCAGTTGCGTGGGCGCGTCGGTCGCGGCAAGGCGCGGGGATACGCCTATCTCACGCTGCCGGCGGATCGGAAACCGACCGTCACCGCCGAGAAGCGGCTCGACGTCATGCAGACGCTCGATACGCTGGGGGCGGGGTTCACGCTCGCCAGCCACGATCTCGATATCCGTGGCGCGGGCAACCTGCTCGGTGACGAGCAGTCCGGCCACATCAAGGAAGTCGGCGTGGAGCTTTATCAGCATCTGCTGGAAGAGGCGGTCGCCGCTGCCAAGGCCGGGGCGAGCGCCGCCGATGCCGCGGAACTTGCTGCGAAAACGGAATGGTCGCCGTCCATCAATACCGGAGCCCCGGTCTTGATCCCGGACGAGTATGTGAAGGATCTCGGTGCGCGCCTGTCGCTGTATCGCCGCATCGCCGACTTCACGGATCGCGAGGAGATCGATGCCTTCGCCGCCGAGTTGATCGACCGCTTTGGGCCGCTGCCGCCCGAAGTCGAGAACCTGCTCGATGTGGTGAACATCAAAGTGCTCTGCCGCATCGTCAACGTCGAGAAAGTGGATGCCGGCCCGAAGGGCGCCGTCGTCAGCCTGCGCAACAACGAGTTCCCGAACGCGGGCGGCCTGATGGACTTTATCGCCAAGCAGGCGGGCACGGTGAAGTTGCGCCCCGATCAGAAGATCGTGTTCATCCGCGCCTGGGATACGCCCAGCGCGCGCGTGAAGGGTCTGCAGACGATGATGACGGAGTTGGCCCGGATCGCGAAAGCGCCGCCGCCGACCAAGATTGTCGTCCCGCCGCCACCGCCAAAAGCACCGCCGCCAAAAGCACCAGCGAGAGGTGCGGCGTTCCGTAGCCCCGGTCGCTTCGGGCCGCGCCGCTAAAGCTAGCCGACGCTCTGCATCGGCATGCGTTCGCTTTCCTGGGCGGACGCCAGGTCGAGCATCTTCACCAGGATGTCCGGTTCCTGCGCACCGGCAATCGCGCGGCCTTCGTTGAAGATGTAGCAGGGCACGCCGGTGATGCCGAGGCGGTGCATGCGCGCGTTCTCGGTGTAAACCGCGTTCACGTCGCTCTCGCTGGAGAGGTGCGCATAGGCCATGCCGCGTTCGATGCCGGCTTCCTCGGCGAGACGCACGAGAACCTCGACATTGCCGATATCCAGGCCGCGCTCGAAGTAGGCGGTGAACAGCGTTTCAACGGCCTCGTGCTGTCGACCGACGGTGTGGGCGAGGCGGACGAGGCGGTGTGAGTTCGCGGAATTCGGCGTGCGCTTGATCTTGTCGAGCGCGAAATTGATGCCTTCGCCTTTACCGGTGAAAACCAGGGCTTCGACAATGCGGTCATATTGCTGACTGCCGCCGAACTTCCGGTCCAGGTATTCGCGGCGGTCGACGCCCTGCGCGGGCAGGTCGGGGTTCAGAAGGAACGACCGATAGCGGATTTCGGGGAGGGCGTTCGGGCGCAGCTTAAGTGCGCGGTCAAAGCGACGCTTGCCCACGAAACACCACGGGCAGACCGTATCGAACACGATGTCAATCCGCATCTCTAAGCGCCTTTCCAATCCGCCGATCCGACGGCATTGTAGCCGCGCCCCGGGGTCTCTCCAAGTCGCCTTCCAGATGTCCGAATCACCGCTGAACAGGCCGGATTTCGCCACCGCGACGCGGTATTGGCTGCGCCTCGGCCTTTTGAATTTCGGTGGCCCGGCTGGCCAGATCGCTATGATGCAGCGCGATCTGGTCGAGGACCGGCGCTGGGTCGACCAGCCGCATTTCCTCCAGGCGCTGAATTTCTGCATGGTTCTGCCGGGCCCCGAAGCGCAGCAGCTGGCGACCTATATCGGCTGGCTGCTGCACGGCGTGCGCGGCGGTGTGACCGCCGGGGTGCTGTTCGTGCTGCCCGGGGCGGCGGTGCTGTTTGGATTGTCCTGGCTGGCGGCGGCGCACGGCGATGCGCCGCTGGTCCGGACGGCCTTCGAGGGATTGAAGCCCGTGGTCATCGCCATCATCGCCGAGGCGCTGTGGCGCATTGGGCGCCGGACCCTGCACGGTGGCATTCCCGTCGCCCTCGCGGTTACGGCCTTTATCGCGATCCAGTTCCTCGGCGCGCCGTTCCCGCTGATCGTCCTCGTCGCGGGCGCGGTGGGGTGGTTCTTCCTGCGGAAAGATCAGGGCAGCAAGACTGTTCCCGCGCAAAGGCCGCCGGTGGCGCGTGCCCTGAGGCTCGCCGCCATTTACGCGGTCATGATCATCGTCCCGACAACGGCGGTTGTCGCCGCGTTCGGCCCTGCGCCGTTCCTGGACATCGCGCGGTTCTTCACCCAGGCCGCCTTTGTCACCTTCGGCGGCGCTTATGCGGTGCTGCCCTACGTCGCCAAGGCCGCTGTCGAGAATTTCCAATGGTTGAGCCCGGCGGAGATGATCAACGGTCTCGCGCTTGCCGAGACAACGCCGGGGCCGCTGATCCTCGTGCTGCAATACGTTGGCTTCTTCGCGGGCTGGAACCACCCGCCGGCGGGGCTGTCATCGCTCGCGGCCGCCGGCTTGAGCGCCGTACTGACGAGCTATGCGACGTTCCTGCCGTCGCTGTTCCTCATCCTGATCGGTGCGCCCTACGTGGCGTGGATCGCGACGTTGCCGAAACTGGGATCGGCCTTTCGCGGGATCACCGCGGCCGTTGTCGGTGTCATCGCTTCGCTCGGGTGGTTCTTCGGACAGGCTGTCTTTTTCGCGAACGGGGAGATGGATCTCGTGGCGATTGCGGTTGCGCTTGTCGCCCTCATCGCCGGCCTGCGCTTCAAGATCGCGATGCCGATTCTGGTCGTTGTCGGCGCGCTGTTCGGCATGGCGCGGTACGCATTTCTGTAAAAGAAGCGGGCCGGCTCCGCATTTGCGCGAGCCGGCCCGTTCCTTCAGCCGAAGCTCTTGCATCCAGAGCGACGGGACTTTGTAGTAGTCGTCGACGCTGCGGCCGTATTCCGGCGTCCAGGACATGTCGTCGCCCTCGAGGCTCGGCGCGTTGCGCAGCGTTTCCTTGTCGAGGTTGATGACGAAGCCGCCCTGATTTTTGTCATAGGTCAGGACTGACCACGGCAGCGGGAACTTCTTGTCGCCGACGCCGAGGAAGCCGCCATACGTCAGCACCGCGTAGGCAACGCGACCGCTGACCTTGTCGATCATGAGATCGTCGACATCGCCCAGCTTCTCGCCTTGCGGGTTGTACACGTTGGTGTCGATTACCTTTTCCGCCGCGATCAATGAAGCACTCGTCAGCTTCGTCGGGTCGGTGCGCGTGCCGGTGAAGGCACCCGTGTCGGTTGTCAGATTGGCCATGGAAAATTCTCCGTAAAGAGTACGGCCGTGCCGACGTAACGGCACGGCCAATGGAGTACGAACGCGCGCTTTTTCAAGGAAGTTCCCGCGCGGCCCCAGATCACTTGGCGGCGAAGTTCTCGGTGGCGAAATCCCAGTTCGCGAGCTTGTCGAGCAACGCCTTCACATGCGCCTCGCGCTGGTTCTGCCAGTCGAGGTAATAGGCGTGTTCCCACACATCTCCGGTGAGCAGCGGCTTCTGGCCGTGCGCGATGGGGGTGTCGGCATTGCTCGTGGTCACGATTTCGAGACCATCGCCCTTTGCGATCAACCACGCCCAACCGCTGCCGAACTGTCCGACGGCGGCCTTGGTCAGCTTCTCCTTGAGCGCATCGAGCGATCCGAAGCTTGCGTCGATCTTGCTTTGGAGGTCCGCGCCGGGCTTGGTCGCTTTTGGCGAAAGACACTTCCAATAGAAGTTATGATTCCAAACCTGCGCCGCGTTGTTGAACAAAGGCTTGTTGTCACCGGCCCCGCGAATGATGTCCTCAAGCGAACGTCCGGCGAGCGGCGTGCCTTTGATGAGTTCGTTCGTCTTGTCCACGTAGGCCTTGTGGTGCTTCCCGTGATGGAAGCTCAAAGTGCGGGCCGAGATGGTCGGTTCCAAAGCGTTATCCGCAAACGGAAGCGGGGGGAGGGTGATCGTTGTCTTCTGATCGTCAAGCGGAGCCATGGGTATCTCCTCAGTAGAAATGGGATCGTCGCCACCTCCATTTTCATGGAGCGCGGCGTTGTCGGATATCAGGGAAACCCTGGGCGGGGAGCGATGGGCGGTTCGTCGTGAGACGCCGAACCGCCGGGTCGCTTAGTGCTTCGCGTCTTCGGCGGCGTCGGTGGTCGCGCGACCGGCCGAGCTCATGTCTTTACCGGCGCCGGACACGGTGTTGCAGCCCGTGACGGCCAGCATGAGTGCCGTGAGAGCGACGAGGGTGAGGGCTTTTGTCTTCATGTCACATTCCTTCAGGTTGGAAACTCGAGAGCTAAACGTCAGACCCGAGGGATTAGTGCTTCGCGTCTTCCGCGGTATTCGTGATGGCCTTACCGGCCGAGTTCACGTCGCGACCGACGCCGGCGGTGGTGTTGCAGCCGCTGACGGCCAGCGAGAGTGCGACGAGCGCGAGAACGATGGCGGATTTGGTTTTCATGGCGATTCCTTGCCCCAACTTTGTGATCTGTCCCGCGCCGCAAATGCAGGCGGACCGAACTACAACTCGGGACTCGGCCTGAATGTTCCGGCTTCGTCCCATTAAGAGCGCTCAGCGCACCGAACGGGAACTAAACACGCGAAATTCCGTTCTGCTCTACACCTCACGGCGCGCAGGAAGGATTTCTCATGGCTAACGTCGACGCACGGCAGACGCAGGAAAAGGCGACTCCGGTCAACACCGGCATCCGCACGCCCGATCGCAGCGAGCTCGCCAAGAGCGTTTCGAGCGTCCTGGCGGAGACCTTCTCAAGACCCAAGGGGTGCATTGGAACGCGGTCGGCCCGCTGTTCTACGGGCTCCACAAGCTGACCGAGGCGCAATACGAGGATCTGGCGGTGGCGGTCGATGAGATCGCCGAACGCATCCGCGCGCTCGGCCATCGCGCGCCGGCGACGTTCGCCGAATTCATCGAACTCAGCGAGATCAAGGAATCTCCCGGTGTAATGACTGCTGAACAGTCGATCGCTACGCTGGTCGCGGATCATGAAACCGTGTCGCGCACTTTCCGCGAAGCCGCGCGTGTCGCCGGCGAACACAGCGACATCGTCACGGCGGACATGCTGACGCGCCGCACCAAGGTGCACGAGGAAGCGGCCTGGATGCTGCGCTCGCTGATCGCGCAGTAACACAAGTCTTTAGGCCTCGCGCGACCGGCTCTGGGCGGCGAGATGCTGCGGCCACGTATTGGCAAGCGCGACAATTGGGGGCGTCTGAGCCACAATGATGTCCCGTTTCCGTTGTGAGTGATGCCCGCGTGACAGAGCCCGTCGTGCCCCCCCCTGACCCGAACCTCTCGCGGCCTACGCGTCTGTCGCTTAAGGCGCAGTTCATCATTCTGCTGTGCCTGGCGATGGGGCCAGCCGCCGTTATCGGTTTCCTGCAAACCCTGGCGGCCTTCGACCGGCAAGCGCAGAAAGCCGATGAAGCCTTGCTGCAGGTGGCGACCATCGCGTCCATGGCGGATCGCCAGGTCGTCGGCGGCGCTCGAATCCTGCTGGAGGCTTTGGCGAGCCAGGACGATATCCGACGGCACAATTCCGCGACGTGCGCCGACGTCATGCGGAAGGCGATCGCGCGCTCCGCAGACTATGAGAGCATGGCGATCACTGACGTATCCGGTCAGGCGCTGTGCACCACACAACAGCCGGACTTCACGGGCTCTTTCGCCGATCGTTCGTGGTACGGCGAGCTGGTCGGCGGAGCCGATTTTGCGGTCACCGGGCTGGTGGACAGCCGCATCACAGGCCAGCCGGCCGTGATCGCGGCCGTGCCGCTCCGCGACGAAGCGGGAAACCGAATTGGAGCCGTTTCGGCGGCGATACGGGTCGGCGCGTTGACATCGCGCGCCGATGAGCCCGCGACGAAATCCCAGCCGGTCACCCTGTTGATCGACTCTTCGGGACGCGTCGTTCCCACGGCGCCGACAATACCTGTGGCGGCCGGAATGCCATCGCCCGAGGTCATTCGTCTGCACTTCGGCCGCAACGGCACCGTGTTCCAAGCCAGTAGTGTCGAAGGCGAACTGCGTCTCTATGCGCTCGCGCCGGTGCTCGCCGATAAGCTGTTCGTCATTGCGGCGCAGGACCTTGTTCGCATGAGCCCACAGCAGAACCTGCTGGACTGGGCTGTGGCGGGTATTCCGTTGCTCATCTGGCTGGTGGCGATGCCGATAATGTGGATCGGGCTGGAGCGGCTCGTGCTGCGCTGGGTGATCTACCTGCGACGTGTCGGCGCCGGTTATGCCCGGGGCCACTACATCGCGATGCCGAGCCAGGTGGAGCGGGCTCCTTCGGAGTTCCAGGAACTCGGGCGAACGCTCTCGCAAATGGCCCTGACCGCGCGGGCGCGGCAACGGGATCTGCGCGCGGCGCTCGAACAGAAGAACACGCTGGTGCGTGAGATTCACCATCGGGTGAAGAACAACCTGCAGATCATCCAAAGCCTGCTCAATTTACAATAGCGCTCGGCAGCGGATTCCAACCAGTTCACCGCCCTGGCGGCGGCTAAAAGCCGCGTCAACGCGCTCGCGCTCGTGCACCAGAGCCTCTACGAGGATGAGAACCTTCGGTACGTGAACCTGCGGACCTTCCTGAACGACCTCTGCCGTCATCTTCTCCAAAGCGGTTGGGGCGCGGCAAAGCGCGTCAACGTCACCGTCGACGTTCCCGATATCATCACCACGGCGGATCATGCGGTGCCGATCTCGCTGTTGGTCACGGAGGCCGTGACCAATGCGCTGAAGCACGCTTTCACCGGACGCGATTCCGGCACGATCCACGTCAGCATGGTGAACAATCGTGAAGGCGCCGAGCTGGTCGTGCGGGACAACGGGATCGGGATGGACACCGCGCCACGGCCGATCGGTACGAAGCAATCCGGCATTGGTTATTCGCTGATCGAAGGCTTTGCGCGCCAATTGCGTGGGAAAGTGAAAACCACCAGCGACCAGGGCACGATCCTGACGGTGTCATTCGCCTATATCCCCGAGCGTCCGACCCCGGCGCATTAGTTCGATCCCAGATCGTTCGAAAATGAAAAGCCGCGGACGTTGACCGCGGCTGGAGAGATTTTTGGGAAGTGGCTCCGCCGGTGAAGCGGGGGGGTGAGCGCTTCACCGGAGGGACACCAATCCGCGACTAGGGGTGTCGCGGGGACCGCAATGTGTGCTGGCGGGGGGGGCAGGGGGGGGGCAGGGGTCACACATCGCAGAACATCGTCGTGCAATAGAACGATGCTGGACATTTTTGTTCCCGACTAACACGGCTATTCCGCGTACGGGCCAGACGCTGCGGCAATCCTTCCGCGTGCGGAGTCGGGCAGGCTCAAATATTCAAATTGGTACTTGGTGTTGTGGCCCCCGGTTAACGCCAAGAACCAGCCTCCACCTCGTAGATCCCTCCCAGTTATCCACAGGCCGACGGCGTTTTTTAACAATCTATTTTGCCTATTTTTCAGCGAACTGCCGGATTTATCGCATTTTTCTCAGAATTGTTGGGGATGTGGCGGCCGAAGCTTTGTACTGTGCTTTTAACAAGTTAACGAAACGAACCTTAGCGAGCACCGATATGTCCAACGAATTCCACGCCATGCTCACCGATCACCTGCCGCGCCTGCGGGCCTATGCGATCATGCTGACGCGCGATCGTTCGGCGGCCGAGGACTTGCTGCAGGAAACGGCTTTGCGCGCGCTGCGCGCCCAGTCCCAGTTCGCCATGGGCACGAACTTCACGGCGTGGATGTATCGAATCCTGCGGAACGAATACATCAGCACGCTGCGTCGCTCGAAGCGCCGCCCGATCCATCTGGACGACATCCCGGAAGAATTGATGTCCCGCAGCGGCGAGCAGGACGACAAGGTCCTGACCCGCGAGATCATTCAGGCGATGGACGATCTGCAATCCGCGCAGCGCGAAGTGCTGATCCTCATCTGTGCCAGCGGCCTCAGCTGTGAGGAAGCCGCCGAATCCGTTGGATGCTCGGTCGGGACGATCAAAAGTCGCCTGTGGCGCGCCCGTCGTCATATGCAGGCGCTCGTGATGGGCGAAGACTTGGGGGTTGGCGAGATCGCCACAGACCACCCAACGGCACCGTCACGCGGGAACGAAGTTCACGCACCCTCCTGATTGCGTGATATTTCCGCGTCAACTACACTGACGAATGCGGGATTCGCAGCCTTCGCGTAAGGCTGAGAGCGTGTTCTCTCAGGGGCTTGTCGTTAGATCCGCTCGAGCCCTGGTCACAGCCGGCGATGGTCGATAAGAAGCAGCAAAAGGGCGGATCGCGGCCTGCGAAAGCATCGAAGTCGGGAGGTGGCACGAGTGCCGCGTTCGACACGTGGCTGGAGCGGAAGCTGCATGAGATGTTTGACTCGGTGACCGCCGAGCCAATTCCCGATGACTTGCTCAAAGTGATCGCCGAACTCGATAAGCACGTCGAAAAGAAATGATCGAACGGCCGCAGGGCCGTCTCACATACGAAAGGGCCGGCCCCTGGGGGACCGGCCCTTCGCTGTTTTAGACCCGAACTGTCGGGCGTTACTGCTCGCCGTGGCCGGGCTTCTTGGCCTTTTCCTCAGCCTTACGCAGTTCCGCGCCTTCCGCAGACTCCACCGCCTTCTTGGCTTGCTCGGCCGCGGGCTCAACCTTGCCTTCGTCGATGAAGCGCTTGGTCGCGTCGACATATTGCTTATCGGCGGTGCGGTTGCCTTCGCCTTCGTTGCGCTGCTGGCCCATAACCAATCTCCTAGGTGTGAAGTGGAATCTCCCAGGCATAACGCGGGGGAAGCACACAGGGTTCGGATGAGACGCATGCCGGGTGAACAGCCAAAGGCATTCAACTTTTTGCTGTGTCATCAACGTCGTAGCTCAGATTTCTCATGCCCGCATCGGAACCTAGGCGGTCAGGCTCCGTTGTCGTTGAGCGGATACCATCACGGATTCCGCATTAGGACTGGGATACGGCGTGTATGGATACCTCGATCCACTTCTCGGAAGTGCTCGGCCTTCTAGGGGTTCTGACCGGTGCGGGCCTCTGCCTTTGGGTGGTGGCCCATCAGCTTTACCTCCGGCACGCGGAGCGTCGTCTCCGACTCATGATGCAGCGGCTCTATCGCTGAGCCTGTTCAAAGTTTCCGCGCTCAAGCTGAGAACTCTGCGTCTGACGTGATGGGCTCGCCCACGGGCTGACAATAAATCGCATCCTGATTGCGAACATTCGACATTCGTCGGTCCGTCGGCGTGAGTTTCAGAAGCTCGGGCGGGCAGGGCCGCAACAGCGCGCGCACCGCCTCGATGCTTGCGTCGATCTCCCCAAGCCACATCGGAATGTCGGCCTCATCGAGGATCACGGGCATGCGGTCGTGAAGCTTCGCGAGAAGGGCATTCGCTGCCGTCGTGAGAATGGTGAAGGTGCGCAGAATGCCACCGTCCGGAAGTTTCTTACCTTCCCAGAGGCCCGCGACCGCAAGCAGCCGACCGTCGATGCGGCTGACAGCATAAGGCTGCTTGGTTCCATCCGGCAGGGTCCGCCATTCGTAGAACGCATCCAGCGGGACAATGCAGCGGCGACCCTGTCGCCAGGCTTCGCGAAAGCTGGGCGTTGTGGCCACCGTTTCGGACTTGGCGTTGATCGTAGAGAAGGCGGTCTTCTCGCCTTCGGCCCAGCGCGGCACGAGGCCCCAGCGCAACAGATTGAGAGCACGTTGGTTCGTATCAGGATTTCGCCGGATCACCGCGAAGTCGTGCGTTGGCGCGCCGTTCCACTGCGGCGCCACATTGATTGGCGGTCCCGGTATGCGGAACGCGATTTTTATTTCGCTGACGTCGGTGACCATTTTCGCCCGGGCGCACATCTCGAAACCTGATGACTTCAGACCAATGAGTGTTGCGCGAAGGACGCACGAGGTCCGGAACGGAAATACAACCGTCGGAATCCGTGCTGCCTTACGCGTTTAAGCGTTTGACGACCGAGTGCCGTAGAGTTGTCAAGTCCTGATTGCTCCAACGGTAAGAATGCGGGCTCCCCCGCCGCATGAAGCAGATAGGAACCGACCATGACGAAATCTTACCCTGATCGCATCGCCGACGTCATCGCTAAGGCCCCGCCGCCGCCGCCGATCAAGCGCAATCATATTATCGACGATCGTTCGATCAGCGAGCTGACGAAACGCTGCATCATCATGACGCACTTGGCCAACGCGACACCGCACTTCGCGCGCTAATTCGCGCCGAACGCGTCCGCGTGATACTTCGACGCCGCGCACGGATCCGGCGCGCGCGCCGAAAAGATCACGCGAATAGCGGCCCGGGAAGGCTTGCCCCCAGGGGACCTGGTTGTGGGATAATCCGTCGTCGTCGATCGGTATCCTAAACGCCGGTGCCCAAGGGTCGTTTGAAGCAGGACCGGATGCCTACCGCAAGAGAAGCTCACGAATTGGCCGACGAGTGCGATCGGCTGATCGTCACAGCAACCACTCCCGAAAATCGCGCTCTGCTGCTCAAGATCGCGCGCCTATGGCGCGATGTCGCAGCGCGCGAGGCCGCCGTGGAGGGCGGGCATGCCATCGCGTTCGGCGAACGCGAGTTGCCGCCGCTCGGCGACAACGGCAAAGGTCTTGCCAGCGCTCAGGCTGAAGCAACCATGCTGAAAGCGCGCGCCCGGCATTGGCGCCGCAGGGCCGAGGAATTGCGACAAATCGCGGATGACGTCGAAGCCGGCTTCATGCGCCCGAATTATGCGCGCCTGGCCAATAACTACGACGGCCTTGCCGATCAGGCGGAGCTCACGGCGCTCAACCTGATCGAGGCGGAAACCGTCTAGTCCTCAGCGCGTTTGGACGGCGGTTGACGGCGGAGATATTGGCCGTGACCGGCCGGGCCGACGATTTTGCCGTCTTCCATCACGGGCACGCCGCGCACGATAGTGCCGACCGGCCATCCCTTGAATTTCCAGCCGTCATAGAGGCTGTAGTCCGAATACGAGCCAAGTTCGGCCGCCTTCACCTCGCGCACCTTGTTGAGGTCGACGATGGCCAGGTCGGCATCGAGGCCGACGCGCACATCTCCCTTCTGCGGCAGGTCGAAGATCTGCGCCGGACGGCTGGTGACAAGTTGCGCGATGCGCTGCAGCGACAGGCGGCCCTTGTGATACCCCTCGCTCAGCAGCACCGGCAGGATGGTCGCCGTACCGGGGAAGCCCTGCGACGCCTGCCAGATGTTCTTTTCCTTGGTGGCCTTCTTGCGCGGCACGTGGTCCGACGCCATCACGTCGATGCTGCCGTCCGCCAGACCTTCCCACATCGCGGCGACGTCGTCGGCGGTGCGGAACGGCGGGTTGGCTTTGCCGACCGGACCATCCTTGGCGTTCTCGTCGTGCGTCAGATAGTGCGGGCAGGTCTCGACGAAAACCTGATCGTAGCGATGCCGCCACATACGCACTTCGTCCAGCGCCATGCGCGTGCTGAGGTGCGGAATGTAGATGCGCGCGCCGTGGTGCTCGGCGAAATACATCGCGCGGACGGTGCTTTCGGCCTCGGTGAAGGCCGGCTTTACCTGACTCCAGTCATACAGCGTCGACGCGCCTTCGACCTGCATCCGGCGGCGGATGCGGCTGACGATCTCGATGTTCTCCGTGTGCAGCACGACGGTCGCATCGATGCGCGCGGCTTCTTCGAGCAGGGCGTAGAGATAACCGTCGTCGGTGCCGTCGAGACCCAGGTAGCGGCCTTCTTCACCCTTGAAGTTCATGAAGTACTTGAACGAGGTGACGCCGTAGTCGCGCACGTAGGATTCAAGCTCGGCGATGTGCAACTCGCTCGCGGTCGAGAAGTGGAAAGCGAAATCGACATGAGCGCGGGGCTTCGCGTATTCGATCTCGCGCTTGAAGACGTCGGTATAGGCCTCGTTGTTCAGGAAGAAACCGAGAACCGTGGAGAAGCCGCCTTGCGCGGCATAGATCGTTTCGGTGGTGTATTCGGTGATGGCTTCCGCGAAGCCGAAGTGGATATGCGCATCGATCAGGCCCGGGAAGATGTGCTTTCCCGTCACGTCCTTGGTCTGACGCGCCGGCACGTCCTCGCCCGGTCTCAGGAGCGCCGCGATCTTGCCGTCGCGGATGGCGACGTCCTGTTGCGCGATGCCGGTGATCGGCGACACCACGGTGCCGCCTTTGAGAACGAGGTCGAACGTCATGAAGAGCCCCCCTTGAGGATCGGAGATCGCGTTACGCGGTTATGGCCAGAAGATCCCGCAACGAGGCCGGGCGATAGGTGCCGGGCTCGGCGTGTAGGATCGTGAGACTACGGCGCAGGATATCGGGATCGATCCCCTGCGTAATGCAAACAAGGCGTGACCGGTGATCGGCATCGGGCCAAGCCGCAAGCCGCTGCGGCGAGGCGAACACGGTCTGTACGCCCTGCAACAGCACGGGCCCCGGAACGCCAACAACCTCGAGCAGCCCCTTGCAGCGCAGCAGCCCGCTGCCGAAAAACTCACGCGCGAAATCGATCCAGCCGCCCACGCCCGACCATGTCACTGGCTTTTCGATGACGAAACTCTCCGAGTGGATGTCGTGGGCGTGATGGCCGTGCGCATGCACATGCGCGGGGAGGATGACCTTGCTGGCGGCGAACAGGGTATCCGGCCCCAGTTCCGCGCCGCGCTCGTGCAGCACGGCGGTGGGATTGATGGTGCGCAGGCGCGCGAGCAGAGCCGGGGGGGAGGCGCCGCCGGTCATATCGGTTTTGGTAACGATCAGATGATCGGCGACCGCGGCCTGCTTCATCGCCTCGGGATGCTTGTCGAGTTCGCTGTCGCCGAGGATGGCATCCACAGTCGTGACGACCGCGCCAAGGCTGTAGTGCTCGTTAAGAAAGCTATCGCGCAGCAGGGATTGCAGGATCGGCGCCGGATCGGCGAGGCCCGTCGTCTCGACGACGACGCGCGCGAAGGGCGGCACTTCGCCACGTGCGCGCTTGTAGGAAATGTCCGCGAGGGTTTCCTTGAAACTGTCGAGCATGGCGCAGCACAGGCAGCCAGCATTCAGCAGCACGATGTTGTCTTGGCCACCGACCACGAGCAGGTGATCGAGCCCGATCTCGCCGAGTTCGTTGACGATAACGGCGGTGTCGTGCAGGTCGGGATGACGCAACAGACGATTAAGCAGCGTGGTTTTCCCGCTGCCGAGAAAGCCGGTGAGCACTGCCACCGGCATGCGCGCTTGCTTAACGTTACTCATGACGACGCTCAAACGTTCCCGTTGGAAACTATGGTCGTGTCGGGTCTTTGTCGACAGCTAATCCACTGAGATCATGCCTCGTTATGCACTTAAGGCATACGAACTTTACGTCCGGAGGCATCCTGAAAGATGGGTCTGGTCAGCTTTGGTACTGGGCCAGGTAGTGGGCCATCCAATGCTTTCGTGGCCCTTTGAAGTGTACGATCCATTTGTCGGTCAAGTGCGCCCGGATCGGCATTTCCGAGGGCGTGAAGTTGTATTGCTCGCACGGCAGGAAACGGCACCGCAGGCCCCGGATATCATCGATCTCCGCCCGCTTCGGTGGCACCTGCCAATCGCAGAACGCCGCGATGCTGAGTTGAGGTCCCCACCATGTGCCGATGTCGAATGCGTAGCGTTCCCGCACCGGTGCCGCGGCGCAGACGAGATCGTGAATTCCCAGACACAGCCCAAAGAAGCGCGACGCCGCCGCGGATGATGATGCGAGGATCACGCCTTCGTTCACCGGCATTTCCGGAAGGTCGGGGTCGGAGCGGTAGGTCAGCGCGATGTCGAATGGCGTGAAGTCCAAGTCGCTGAAGCTGCGGTTCACGCAGATATCCGTATCGAGATAGACGATCGGCCCGGTGAGCCGCGCGCTGAGGGCGAGGGCATAGTAGGCGAGCGTCTTCTCGTAGATCAGCCGGTCGCTTTGCAGCGGCAGTCTCACGATCTGCGCCCCGTCCATCTGCGGCAAGGCGGTGTGGCGATCGGTGAGGATCACAACACGACACGTGGGGTTTGTGAGGCGTGCCGCCTTCACGCTGTCGCGCAGGACATCCCGCAGATCGATCTGATCGCCGGATCGGCCGCGCAGTTGGCCCATGAGCCGCGCGTCGAATTTTTCGATGTGGAAGAACACGCATGTCGTTGCGGCAGTGGCCTCCGGGATTTGCGCGTAAACGCTACTCACGAGTTCGGACGGCGGCGCATGAGGCCCGGCGCGGTCGAACTGGTCGCGCATGTCCCGCAAGGCGGCGACCATCGTCAGTGCGCGAATACGTGCGGTGATTCCGGCACGCATCGCCGGGTCGGTCTCGTCGGTCAACAGCCAGGTGTACAGCGGCAAGGCCGACGCATAGTCGCCCTGCCGCGACAGCGCCTCCGCGCGATGGCCGGTGGCGATGACCAAATTCGAGCGGTATTCGGCGTGTGAGGGCAGCAAGCCATGTGCCCGCCCGAAATATTCGCAAGCCTTCTCCAACTCGCCCGATTGCGAGGCGATGATCCCCAGTACATTCAATGCCGCGTGGTGACGGGCGTCCGATTGCACGACGGCGGCGCAGGCGGCAGCCGCCTCCGCGAGGTGCCCGGCCTGGAAGTGTTGGATGGCGTCATGGAAGGTCGTCAGGGTGCGGCTCCTGGCCTTCAGGTGGCGGGAGGCACCGTGGGACCGGGTTCGGGGCGAATTTCGACGAACTCACTGCAAAATCGCGTGCAATTTTGACCCCCTGAGGGGCGATTTTCGCGTCCAATTCTGACCCCCTCTGACTTTGTGTCAGCGTCCCTTCCTTTTGCCGGGAAGGATGCTGGGGGGATGATTGGCGTGGATGTTATCGGCCAGATACGG
>CANJRD010000009.1 GCA_947476695.1 Rhodospirillaceae bacterium | reverse complement strand
CGCCGTATCTGGCCGATAACATCCACGCCAATCATCCCCCCAGCATCCTTCCCGGCAAAAGGAAGGGACGCTGACACAAAGTCAGAGGGGGTCAGAATTGGACGCGAAAATCGCCCCTCAGGGGGTCAAAATTGCACGCGATTTTGCAGCCTAAAACCGACCGTCATCGGTCCGGTTAGCCGCCCGTCACCGGCGGGAAGAACGCGACTTCGTGTGCATGAGCGACAGATGCGCCGAGCGGGGCATGCACCTGATCGACGGCCGCCTTGATCAGCTTGGGGTCCGCGAAAGCCGCCGCGTGCCCCGGTCCGCGCGTCTTCAGCCAGGCGATGAGGTCTGCGACGGTGACGATATCGGCGGGCGGCGAAACGGTCTCCTCGCCGCGGCCGACCTTCTCTTTCACCCAGGCGAAGTAGAGGATATTCACGACGCGGCCGGCGGTTCGTAGCTGGCCATGTGGGCTATGCCTGCCTTCAAGTAGTCGTAACCGGTGATGAGCGTCACCAGAGCCGCGGCCCATAGCAGGACGTCACCGACATCGCGCGCGTGAATCCACGGCGGCGCCATATCGCCCACGATCAGGAAGCCGAGCGCGAACATCTGCGCCGTGGTCTTGTACTTCGCGAGCTTTGTGACAGGCAGGCTGACGCGCAGCTCGGCGAGGAACTCGCGCAAGCCCGAGACCAGAATCTCGCGCAGCAAAATCACGACGGCGGGCAACATTTCCGTCAGGCTCATGTCGCGGTTGGCGAGATACAGGATCACGGCCGCGACGAGCAGCTTGTCGGCGATGGGATCGAGGAAGCGGCCGAAGCGCGAGACCTGATTGGCGCGGCGCGCGAGATAGCCGTCGAAGAAGTCGGTGATGCCCGCGGCGCTGAACAGCAGGCAGGCCACCCAACGCGTCGTCGCGCCGTCCCAATAGAACAGTGCGATCACGATCGGGATCACGATGATCCGCGACATCGTCAAGATATTGGGAAGGTTCAGCACATGCCCACCAGAAAGCTTCTTGTGATGTTAGTCGCCAGGGTGGAAATGGTCATAGATTTTTTTCGCCATCGCGGCGCTGATCCCCTCAACGGCTTGCAAGTCTGCCACACCCGCACCCGCGACGCTCTTTGCGGAGCCGAAATGTCGCAGAAGTGCCTTCTTGCGCGCCGCGCCGATACCCGTGACTTCATCCAGTAACGATTGGCCGATGGCCTTTGAGCGCTTCGCCCGGTGCGCGGAAATCGCGAACCGGTGAGCCTCGTCGCGCAGGCGCTGCAGGAAATACAACACTGGATGATTTGGCGGCAGCATGAAGGGCGTACCGTTCGGCACGAAGAATTGCTCGCGGCCGGCGTTACGGTCTGGCCCCTTGGCGATGGCCGCCATGCAAACGTCATCGATTCCCAGCTCCGTCAGCACGGCGAGGCCGGCGCTCAGCTGGCCCTGGCCGCCGTCCAGCAGCACGAGGTCGGGCCATTGGCCGAGTTCCCGGTTCGGGTCTTCCTTCTGGGCGCGGGCGAAGCGGCGCGTCAGGACCTCGCGCATCGAGCCGTAGTCGTCGCCCGGCGCCAATTCGGTCGTGCGGATATTGAACTTGCGATAGGCGTTTTTCATCGCCCCCCCCGGCCCGGCGACGATCATCGCGCCCACCGCATTGGTGCCCGAGATATGCGAGTTGTCGTAGACCTCGATGCGTTCCGGCGGCGACGCCAGCTTGAAGACTTCCGCCACCCCTTCGAGAAGGCGGCGCTGCGCCGTGTTCTCCGCCAGCTTGCGGCTCAGGGCTTCGCGCGCGTTGGTCTCCGCATGCTCGACCAGGTTCTTGCGATCGCCGCGCTGCGGCTGTGCAACCGCGACTTTGCGGCCCGCCTTCAGGCTTAGGGCTTCTTCCATCACGTCGCTGTTCGGCAGCGCGGCGTTGACCAGGATCTCCTTCGGCGGCGGGAAACTGTCGTAGAACTGGCCGATGAAAGCCTCAAGAATCGCACCATCTTCGTCGTCGAGCGCGTGGCTCGGGAAATAGGCGCGATTGCCAAAGTTCTGGCCGCCGCGGAAGAAGAACACCTGCACGCAGGAATGACCGCCGGCGCGATGCATGGCGATCACGTCGGTCTCCGTGAGCGAACTGACGTTGATATCCTGATGCGCCTGCACGGCGGTCAGCGCGCGGATGCGGTCGCGATAGCCGGCCGCGCTCTCGAAATCGAGCGCCTGGCTGGCGGCGTCCATGCGGCGGCCGAGTTCGACTTGCAACGCGCCGCTGTCGCCGGTGAGGAACTCCCGCGCTTGCGCGACGAGATCGGCGTAGCCGGCCTCGTCGATGTGGCCGACGCAGGGCGCGGCACAGCGCTTGATCTGGTACAGCAGGCAGGGACGCGAGCGCGACGAGAACACCGAGTCCGTGCAGTTGCGCAGCAAGAACACTTTCTGCAGCGTGGTCAGCGTGCGGTTGACCGCGCCGGCCGAGGCGAACGGCCCGAAGTACGCGTTGCCCTTCGCGCGCGCGCCACGATGTTTGACGATACGCGGATAGGCGTGCCCACCGGGGATCATGATGAAGGGGAACGACTTGTCGTCCCGCAGCAGGATGTTGTAACGCGGCTTCAGTTCCTTGATCAGGTTGATCTCGAGTAACAGCGCTTCGGCTTCGGTGTGGGTGACCACGGCCTCGCAACTGCGCGTGTCGAACACCATGCGTTGCAGGCGGCCGGGCATGCGGTCGACGCGGGTATAAGACACCACGCGCTTCTTCAGGTTCTTGGCTTTGCCGACATAGAGCGCTTCGCCGGCCGCGTTCAGCATGCGGTAGACGCCGGGGGTGGACGGCAGCGTGCGCACGAAGGCGAGCAGGATTTCCAGCCCCGTGCCCGTTGCGCTGGCCCCTTCAAGGCTCGGAATGGACGGCGCCATCTCCGTCGGCGCCGTCTCTAGCCCGGGCGCCGTAGCGTCGTCCGGCGCATCGGCGGAAGCCCCTAGCGACGGTCCCGCCGGTATCTGCGGCGTGGGGTCGGCGGGTGTGTCGGCAGCACCGGCCGGTGGCGCCGGGACAGGGACGGGATCGTGCGGCACCTGGGGCATGACCTGTATGTGAAGTCTTTGCCGCGAGGCGTCAACGCAAGCGCGCGCTGGGGCGACCTGGACGCGAATGTGACAGCACACGGGGTCGTAAAGCGGGGATAACCGGCGTCATCGAAGCGTCTTCTACACGAAACACGACTGTCGCCCGGCGCGGTCGGTTTGGTTTCGCCGGGATATCCACTATTCCTGTGGAAAACTCTGTTGAAAAAACCGCTGCCTCGCGACGGATGCGAGGAAAGTGCATTCTTGCTCGGATTGCCTAATTTACAGGCAGAAAATGCAAATCATTGATATATAATATATTTTTCGCGAAAGTCCTTAATAGCACTTGACGATTTGTAGCGATCGCCACCCTGGCGCCCATAGATTCGCGCCGACTTCGGATTGTGAACAACTTCGCTTGACAGCCCTGGACGGTTGGCAGAGCGGGACGATTCGCGTGCGGAAATCACGTCGATTTTAGAACGGTCTACTGCAACATTCCGGTTGAAAATGTGTCGCTTAGCCGCGCACGCGGGCCCGGTTTCGAGCGAAGCGCTCTATTTCCACGCCGACGCTGACTGCGTCCGCGAACACGTCCAGCTTTTCGACGCGAACGCGAGCGCTGCGGCAAGAGACGTCCTGCAGGCAGACCGCAGCGATGCGTTCGGCGAGGGTCTCGACCAGATTGATATGCCCGTCGGCCACGATGCCCCGGATCCGGGTCACGATGTCCTCGTAGCAGACCACGTTCTCCAGGCGGTCGTGGTGCGGCGACGTACCCTCGCTGACGCCCAGATCGACATTGATGCGGACACGCTGGGTGTGGCCCTTCTCATGGGCGTGGACACCGATGGCGCAGGGGATCTCAAGATCGCGCACGAAAACGTGGCGCAGGCCGGCGGCGGCGTCGGCGATCCTCAAGGGCTCGATCACAGGACCTTTTTTCATCGCGGGCCTTCCAAATCCTGCGGTCAATCGGTGGGCGGGGTCCCAGCGGGTACTTGGCCCCAGCCGAGGTGCTGGCCGCCGTCCAGGGCTATCATTTGGCCCGTCATCGCCGGCGCGGCAAGGATGAATGCGACGCCTGCGCAGATCTCCTGGGGGGTGGTGCCGCGGCCCAGGGGCATCTCGCGCCAATGTGTCTCGAACTGCGCCTGGGTCTGGCGCGGGCTGGGCAGGGTCGGGCCCGGGCCGATGGCGTTCACGCGGATGCGTGGCGCCAGCGCCATGGCCATGGTTTGGGTCAACGTCCACAGCCCCGCCTTGCTGACCGTGTACGACATGAAGTGCGGCGTCAGATGCCAGACGCGTTCGTCCACCATGTTGACGATGGCGCCATGATTGTTCGCGGCGACCTGCCGCGCGAAGGCCTGCGACAGGAAGAAGGGCGCCCGCAAATTGATCGCGATGTGCGAATCCCAGGAGGCGACTGTCGCGCTGCCGACCTCGTCACGCTCGAAGATCGAGGCGTTGTTGATCAGCGCGCCCAGCGGGCCGAGCGCCTGTGTCACCGTGGGGATCAGGGCTTCAACCTCGGCGGCGTTCGCGAGATCGGCGTGGAACGCCTTGGCCCTCCCGCCCGCCTTGACGATGGTGGCCACCACCTCGTCGGCCTCGGCCGAAGACCCATGATAGTGCACGGCCACGGTCCAGCCGCTCGCAGCCAGGGATTCCGCCAGCGCGCGGCCGATCCGGCGGCCGGCGCCGGTGACAAGGACAGTACGGGGAGCGATTTCGGGGACCATCACGGTCCTTGGTACGGGTCACATCCGCGCCCGACAAGACCCTTCCGCTCTCTCGCGCGTTAAGGGAGGCATGACCGAACCATCGCCGCCCCGGCCATTACGGACCACGCTGCTGCTCGCGGCGGGGCTTTCGGCGGCTTTGATCCTGGGCTGGGCCGGCTTTGTCGTGTTCGCGCCGTCGCCGTCGCCCGTTGTGGCGGTGGCTGCGCCGGACGCTCGACCAGCATCCCAAGGCGGGCAAGCGCTCCGCGTCCTGACGCTGGGCGACGTGCTGCCGGCGGATGTGGTGAAGCAATACGAGAATCAGCAGGGTGTTCGCGTCGCCATCGATATTGTTCACGACGACGAGGACGCGTTGCGCCGGTTCGTCGATACGCCTCCGGATGCGGCCATCGTCACGGGCGTGGAACTCGCGCGCCTCGCCAGCGAGACACGGCTCGCGGTCTTGTCGCCGGCGCGCATCCCCACCGCGGGCGACCTGCATCCTTTGTTGGTCGCGAGCGGCGCCGCTTACGACATCGGAAATCGCCATTCGCTGGCGCTTGGCTGGCATGCGCTCGGGATCGCCTACGACGCGCAGGCGATCCGACAGCGCCTCGGCGAGGCGGCCAACGAGCCCAGCTGGCGTTGGCTTTTCGATCTGGACACCGCCGCCAAGCTTGCCGATTGCGGCATCGTCGCCGACGACGATGTGGTGGAGACTTTTGCCGCCGCGTTCGTGCATCTCGACCGTCCGATCGCGTCGCAGAATGTCGGCGACTACGAGGCCGCCGCGCAAATCTGGGAGAAGGTGCGGCCGATGATCGCGGCGTTCGGGGCGCAAGAAGTCCAAGCGCGTCTGGCCGACGGGCGCGCCTGCCTCGCGCTGACGATGTCGGACACCGCATATCGCGCACGTGTCGCGGCGCGGACGCGGGATGCGTCGACGGCGCTGACCTTCGCGGTACCGCGTGAAGGCTCGCTCGCGCGTGATCTGTTCCTGGTCATGCCGGCGACGGTGCGCGATTCACGTCCGGCGGAAACGCTGTTCGCGTTCCTGCTCAGGCCCGAAATCGCCGCCGGCATGATGGCGCGGACCGGCCTCATCTCTGCCCTGCCTAAGGGCATTGCCGCACTGCCGCCAGACGTCCGGACCGACGCCTCTCTCAGCGTGACTCGGATGGGACTCACCCGCGAAGCCGATCCGGGAGCCCAGTTACGGGGTCTGCGGACGCGCTATTGGAACCTGATCGACGCGCCCGGGCTTGCGGCCCCGATCCAATAGTATTTGTTATCAACGGTCTAAGCGACGTCAGGCGCGGCGAGACCGCGTCCTGGGACATATCCCAATTGGAACTTGCGAGCCATTCGCAATAACAATACATGATGGAGGCCCGTCGGCGCCAAAGCCACTGCGGTTTTCATAGGGTTAGCCATGTTGGCCCGTCTCAACCTCGGCCAAATGAATGTCGGCGATACGGTCCGTGTCGTCGGCCTCGATAAGGCCGACCGGGCCTATCGCGAGAAGCTGCTCGCCTTCGGGCTGACTCCCGGCACGCTCATCGACATCGTGCGCGTGGCGCCACTCGGCGATCCGCTCGAAATCCGCGTGCGAGGGTTTGCCCTGTCGCTGCGCCGGGGCGAGGCCGCGGCCGTCGCCGTCGAACGTCTCGAACCTTCGGCCCGCCCCGCATCATGAACACCACCACGCCGAACGCGCGCGCGCCGCGGCTTGCCGTCGTCGGCAATCCCAACTGCGGCAAGACGTCGCTATTCAACGCGCTGACCGGCGCGCATCAGCGCGTCGGCAACTGGCCGGGCGTGACGGTCGACCGCAAGGAAGGGCATTACAGCCACAAGGGCGAGACGTTTGACGTGATCGATCTGCCGGGCGTCTACAGCCTCGGCGTCACCGTCGGTACGGGCTCGATCGACGAACGCATCGCGCGCGACTACGTCGCCGGCCGCGAGGCTGACATCGTCGTCAACATCGTCGATGCCGCCAATCTCGAACGCAACCTGTATCTGACCACGCAGCTTGTCGACATGCGTGTGCCGATGATCATCGTGCTCAACATGATGGATTCCGCGCGCGACGCGGGCCTGCGCATCGATCTGGATGTTCTGGCGCGCCGCTTCGGCGTTCCCGTTGTCGGCGTCGTCGCCACCACACACGAGGGTGTGGAGGGTCTGAAGGATACGATCGCCGCCGCCACCCGCGCGCCGGCGGTGCCGCACGAACTCGTCGCCTATCCGCCGTCGGTCAAGCAGGCGGTCGCGGACATCGCCGCCGTGGTCGCGCCGCTTGCCGCGCAGAACCGCTGGCCGGCGCCCTGGCTCGCGCTCAAGCTGCTTGAGGACGATGCCGGTCTCAGCGCGGCGGTCGCGGACGAAGCGCGTGAAGCGGTCGCACGCGCCAAGGCGGCGATCCATCAGGCGCATCAGGAAGACGCCGACATCATCATCGCCGATGCGCGCTATACTGCGGCCCACCGCTTGGTGAGCGAAGGGGTCGAGCGGCGCGGCCAAGCCAGTCGCTCGATCACGGATCGCATCGACGCGGTGGTGCTGAACCGTGTGCTGGGCATCCCGATCTTCCTGGCCGTGCTGTATTTGATGTTCCTGTTCACCATCAATCTCGGCGCCGCCTTCCAGGACTTCTTCGATCAGTTCACCAACGTGATCCTGGTGCAGGGCCTGGGTGAGGCGATGGCGAACATCGGCCTGCCGGACTGGCTGATCACGCTGGTTGCCAAGGGCGCGGGCGGCGGTGTCCAGACCGTCTCGACCTTCATCCCGGTGATCGGCTTCCTGTTCCTCTTCCTCTCGGTGTTGGAAGACACCGGCTATATGGCGCGTGCGGCCTTCGTGATGGATCGCTTCATGAAGGGGCTCGGGCTGCCGGGTAAGTCCTTCGTGCCGATGATGGTCGGCTTCGGCTGCACGGTGCCCGCCGTGATGGCGACGCGCACCCTCGAGAATCAACGTGACCGCGTGCTGACGGCGGTGATGTCGCACTTCATGTCTTGCGGCGCGCGGTTGCCGGTGTTCGCGCTGTTCGCCGCGGCGTTCTTCCCCCAGGGCGCGCAGAACGTCGTATTCGGCCTTTATTTGCTGGGCATCTTCTTTGCCGTGATCACCGGCCTGCTGCTCAAGGGCACGGTGCTGTCGGGCCAGTCGGCGCCCTTCCTGATGGAACTGCCGCTCTATCACATGCCCACCGCGCGTGGCGTTCTGATCCGCACGTGGGAGCGGCTGAAGTCGTTCCTGTTCAAGGCCGGTCAGTTCATCGTGATGGTGGCGATTGTACTCACCTTCCTGAACTCGCTCGGCAAGGACGGCAGCTTCGGCAACGAGAACACGCCGAATTCCATGCTGGCCTCGGTGGCGCAGACCATGAGCCCCGTGTTCAAGCCCATCGGCATCACCGAAGAGAACTGGCCCGCGTCGGTCGGCCTTATCACCGGCTTCTTCGCCAAGGAAGTCGTGGTCGGCACACTCAGCGCGCTCTACGCGCAGATGGATACGGGCGAAGCGGCGGCCGATGAGCATCACACCATCGGCGAAGGCATCGCCGCCGCCTTTGCGACCATCCCCGCCAACCTTGCCGCACTTGCCGACAAGCTGCTCGATCCGCTCGGCATCGACGTCGCCGTGCATGACGCCGACGATCAGGCCGCCGCCGGCACCGGCATCATGGGCACGATGGCCAAGCACTTCGACGGCCAGCTCGGCGCCTTCGCCTATCTGTTGGTGATCCTGCTGTACTCGCCTTGCATGTCGGCGCTGTCGGCGTACTACCGCGAACTCTCGCCGCGCTGGATGGTGTTCGTCGCCGTCTATGCCTGCGTGCTGGGTTACAGCTCGGGCGTGCTGGTCTATCAGGTCGGCACGTTCAGCGCGCATCCGGGGTCGTCATCGGCCTGGATCGGCGCGGTGCTGGCTGTGCTCGCCATCGGCGTCGTGGCCTTGAATGCCAGCGGCCGACGCGCGACGATTGCCCCGCAACCGGCGGAGTAACGATCCATGCTGCTCATGGACGTGAAAGATTATCTGACGAAGCGCGGGCGGGCCTCGCTCGACGATCTCGCCGTGCACTTCACGGTCGAGCCTGAAGCGATGCGCGGGCTGGTGGAGACCTGGGTGGCGAAGGGCCGCGCGCGGCGCGTGAACCAGGCGCTGCCTTGCGGCACCTGCGGCAAATGCGATTCCGCGACCAGCGATATCTACGAATGGTTGGGTGCCGCCGCGCGCCTGCCGGCGCATCCCTGCGGCAACTAGCGGTTCGCGAAAACCTTTTCGAGGCTCGGCACCGCGTCCATCAGCGTGCGGGTGTATTCGTGCGTGGGCCGCGTGAGCACCTGCTCGGCCGCGCCGGTCTCGACGATCTTGCCCTGGTACATCACCGCGACGCGATCCGAGATGTGCCGGACGACGCTGACATTGTGCGAGATGAACAGATAGGTGAGCCCATGCTCGGCCTGAAGGTCGAGCAGCAGGTTCAGGATCTGTGCCTGCACGGAAACGTCGAGCGCCGAGGTCGGCTCATCCAGCAAGAGCAGGCGCGGGCGCACCGACAGCGCGCGGGCCACGGCGATACGCTGGCGCTGGCCGCCGGAGAACTCGTGCGGCAGGCGATCGATGCTGTTGCGATCCAGGCCGACCATGCCGCACAGGTCGGCGGCGGCGGCACACAACGCGGCGCGGCCCGGGCTGTTGCCCACGGTCAGCGGCTCGGTGACGAGGCGCCACAGCGGCCAGCGCGGATCGAGCGAGCTTTGCGGATCCTGGAACACGATCTGGATTTCGCGCCGGGTGGCGGCGTCGAGCGCGGCGAGGTCTTGCCCACGATACTTGATCTGTCCGCCGCTCAGCGGCACCAGGCCGACCAGCGTATTGGCCAGCGATGTCTTGCCGCAACCGGACTCGCCGACCAGGCTGACGGTCTCGCCTTCGTTGATCGTCAGGGAGACGTGATCGACGGCGGTGTTGTAGCCGATGGCGCGGCCCAGCATGTCGAAGCGGCTGGCATAGCTGACCGTGGCGTCGACGATCTCCAGCAGCGGCTTGTCGCTCGGCGGACGTGATGCACGCACCGGCGCCGGGGCGGCGGCTTCCGCCGTGCCGCCTTCGATCATCGCCGCGGCGACGGTCTCAAGCCGCGACTTCGGCGCCTTGCCTTCGGGCAGGGCGTTCAACAGCGCGCGTGTGTAGACATGCTGCGGATTGCCGATCACGGCGCGGGTCGCGCCTTCCTCGACGATCTTGCCCTTGTACATGACGTAGACGCGGTCGCAGATCTGCGCGACGACGGCCAGGTCGTGCGTGATCAGCAGCACGGCGGTGTTGGTCGCCTTCGCGCGATCCTTCAGCAGGTTCAGGATCTGCGCCTGCACCGTAACGTCCAGCGCCGTGGTCGGCTCGTCGGCGACGATCAGCTTCGGCTTGCAGGAGAAAGCCATCGCGATCATCACGCGCTGGCGCATGCCGCCCGAAAGCTCGTGCGGATAGGCGTTATAGACGCGCGCCGGATCGCTGATCTTCATGTCCTTGAGCAGGCTCAGCGACAGCGCCTCGGCAGCGGTTTCGTCCAGATGCTGATGGCGCTGGAGAATCTCGTTCATCTGCTGGCGCACGCGCTTGACCGGGTTCAGCGCGGTCATCGGCTCCTGGAAGATCATCGAGACTTCGCCGCCGCGCATCGTGCGCAGGGCCGTCTCGTTCATCTTCAGCACGTCCTGGTTCAGCACGTTGACTGTCGCGCCTTCCGGGATCTGCACCTTCGTGCGCGGCAAAAGGCGCAACAGGTTCATCGCCGTGACCGACTTGCCGGAACCGGACTCGCCGACCAGGCCGACGATCTCGCCCGCATCGATATGCAGCGAGATGCCGCGCAAGGCCTCGACGACCTGATCCTGGCCAACGAAGGCCAGCGACAGGTTTTCGATGCGGACCACCGGGCCGGTGGCGGAGGAGGGGGCGTTCATGGCGTCAAACGTCGATGCTGCGGCCGCGCTTGCGCGACATGGCGGCGATACCGTCGCCGGCCAGATTCATGGTCACGACGCTGATCACGATGGCGCCCGCGGGCACCAACATCATCCACGGCGCGCGCAGCATGTACTGGCGGCCTTCGGCGAGGATGTTGCCCCAGGTCGGCACGCCCAACGGCGCGCCGATGCCGAGGAACGACAGCGCGCTTTCGGCGATCAGCAGGCCGGCGAAGTGGAACGCGAAGATCACCATCAGGCTGGCGCGGATGCCGGGCAGCACATGCTGGATCATGATGCGGAAACGCCCGACGCCTGCGATGCGCGCGGCCTTCACGTAATCGCGCTGGAAAATGCTCGACGCTTCGGCGAACACCACGCGCTGGTAGATCGGCCAGGCCAGGAAGCCCAGCGTCAGCACCAGCGGCCAGAAGCCGTGACCGATGATCACCACCACCACGATGGCGACCACCAGGAACGGGAAGCATTGCAGCGTGTCGGTGATCTGGCGCGAGATCGTGCGCGGCCAGCCCGGTCGTTCGGCGGCGAGCAGGCCCAGCGTGCTGCCGATGGCGAGGTTGATGAGGTTGGCGGTCAGCGCGCAGCTCATCGACCAGCGCAGGCCCACCAGCATGCGGCTCCACAGGTCGCGGCCCAGGTTGTCGCTGCCCAGGGTGTAGCCCTTCTCGCCGACGGGCGTGAAGCGCGCCATCAAGTCGCCCTGCATCGGATCGTGCGTCTGCAGGAAGCTGCCGAAGATCGCGAGCACGGCGATGATCGTCACCAGGATGCCGGCGACGATGACCTCGAAGTTGCTGATGTTCTTGAACCGCGACCGCTTGTAGCGGTCGAGCGTGGCGGTGTTCGCGCTGGCGGGAGGGGCGATGTCGGTCATGTCACGCCTCCTTGTTGCGCAAGCGCGGATCGAGATAGCGGAAGCTGAGGTCGACCAGCGCGTTGATCAGAAACACCAGCACGGCGATGACAAAGGCTTCCGCCTGCACCACCGGGAAGTCGAGCGTCTGCGTGGACTCGAGCAGCAGCCAGCCGATACCCGGCCAGGAGAAGATGGTCTCGATGATCGCGCTGCCGCCCATCATCATTGCGAACTGCGTGCCGAGCAGGGCTGCGGTGCCGAGCAGCGCATTAGGCAATGCATGCCGCCACAGCAGCTGCATCGGGCTCGCGCCGTAAGCGCGCGCGGTGCGGATGTAATCCTCCCGCATCGCCTCGGCGACGTTGGCCGCCGTCACGCGGATCAGCTGCGGCATCATGAAGAAGGCGAGCGAAATGGTGGGGATGATCCAGGTCTTCCACTCCAGCGGGCCGTAACCCAGCGACGGCAGCAGACGCAGGTTCACCGCCAGGAACTGGATCAGCACCAGCGCGGTCACGTAACCGGGGATGCCTTGGAACACGAACACGATGCCGCCGACGATGCGGCGGCCCAGCGTCTCGGGGCGGAAGCCCAGCCACGCGCCGATGGGAATGGCGATCGCGCTCGACAACGTCATCGCCATGAAGGCGAGGTGCAGCGTGCGCTTCAGCATGTCGAGCACCTTCAGCAGCGCGTTCTCGCCGCTGGCTAGCGACTTGCCGAAGTCGAGCTGAAGCACGTTCCACATATAGTTGAGGTACTGGACGAGCAGGGGCTTATCCAAGCCGTACTGCGCGCGGATCAGCGCCAGCTGCTCGGGCGTGGCGTCCGTGCCCGCCAGCACCAGCGCGGGGTCGCCCGCGGCGCGCAGCAGGAAGAACAGCAGGGTCGTGACGAAGAACAGCAGGAACGCCAGCCGGCGCAGCTGCAGCAGCACCGGCATCGCACTTGCAAGGAAGGAACGATTGGCGCCGGCCCCACCCCCGCCAGTCGTGTCGACAACGGTACTCATAGGGTGTGCGCGATCCCCGAAAACGAACATAAAAAAGCGTGATGTCGCGTGTGTCCCTCCCGCGACGGCAGGGACTATAGCAAGGCTTGAAACCCCGACTACAGGAATCTGGTCGCCGCTCTAGCGGCGCGCCTCGCGCCCGGCCTTGTGATGTTTCAGCGCCTTGACGAAGGTCTCGGCCACGATCTCCAGAGCCCGGAGTCGGGCGTAATTCTTGTCGTTGGCGCCAATCAGGTGCCACGGCGCGTCGTCGGTCGAGGTATAGGCGACCATGTCGTTTACCGCGGCTTCGTAAGCACCCCACTTCGCACGATTGCGCAAATCGTCTTCGGTCAATTTCCAGCTTTTGAAAGGGGACGCTTTGCGGTCCTTGAACCGCCGTAACTGCTCGTCGGGCGTGACGTGCAGCCAGAATTTCATCACCAGGGTCCCGTTGCGCACCAGGGATTGCTCGAAATCGTTGATCTCGGCGTAGGCGCGGGACCATGCGTTCTGATCGATGAGACGCTCCACCCGTTCCACCAGTACGCGTCCATACCAGCTGCGGTCGAATATGGTCAGCCGGCCCTTGCGCTGGAGCGCGCGCCAGAAGCGCCACAAATAATGATGGGCGCGTTCCTCGTCGTTGGGCGCGGCGATGGGCACGATTTTATAGTTCCGCGCATTCAGCGCATAGGACAGGCGGCGGATCGCGCCACCCTTGCCGGCGGCGTCCCAGCCCTCGAACACCAGCACCGACGATATGCCGGCCGCCCGCGCCAGTTTATGCGTGTCGTAGATCGTCTTCTGCAGGGCATGGAAGCGGCGGAGATAGTCCTTATCGCTCGTCTTGGGCATTGGCAGGTGATCGAGGATGTTCTCATCCTTGGCGGCGGCGGCCAGGGGTGGGATCTTCTTGGCCTTCTTGATGGCCTGCTTAAGTTCCTTTTTGCGCGCCTTCGCGGCCTTTTGCCGCTGCTTCAAGTGGCGCGTCAGGGAATCGCGCAGGATGCTCAGCACGGCGGCGCGGCGGAAATTGTCGTCGGTGCCTTCGATGATGTGCCAGGGCGCGCCGTCGTCCATCGTCTCGCGGATCGCGGTCGCGCCGGCCTTTACCAACGCGTCGTAGCTGCCGGGCAGGGCGAGCGAGGTATCGGTCGGGCGTAAGCCCACCAGCGTGTCCTCGCGCCGCTCGTCGCTGTGGCGTTTCTGGGCCTTTTTTCCCAGGTGCATCCAGAATTTCAGGATCAGCGCGCCGTCGTCGCTCAAGGTCTGCTCGAAGCGGGCGATGTGCTGCAGCTGGACCGCGTACTCGCTGGCCGAGGTCTTGCCGGTCGCCTGGTCGCGGATGGGGTCCTCGTACCAGCCGCTCAGGTACAGGCCGATGGTCCCGGTCTTGGGCAGGCTGCGCCAATAGCGCCAGAACAGGGGTCGCTCCCGCTCCTCGTCGGAAGGGGTGTCGAAGACCGTGGTGGCGATCCAGCGCGGGTCCATCCAGGTGTTCAGGAGGTTCAGCGTGTCGACCACGCCGGCCCCCGGAACGCCGGCGATCAGCAAAATGACGGGGAAATCCGCCGTCAGCACCTGTTGCTGCAGCTCGATCAGGCCGAGCCGGAGCGGCCCTTTGAGCTTAGAAAAGGCCTTGGGGGACAGTTTGGCGCCGATCTCGGCGGTTTCGAACATGCGCGCATTTCCTCACGATTTCCCCTTGTAGCTTACCAAGGTCGCCCCCGCCCTTGGAATCCGGGGTCGACTATTGTATCTCCCCCCTACCTTTGGGCCCGCGGGCCCCGTTCCGGCACGCGGCGTCCCAGCCTTCTCCAGTCTGAGGACAAACGCTCCATGTCTCCCGCCAGCACCCCGGTTCGTGTCGCCATCAACGGTTTCGGCCGTATCGGCCGCAATGTCTTTCGCGCTCTGATCGAAGCCAAGCGCAACGACATCGAAATCGTCGCCATCAACGACCTGGGCCCGGTGGAGTCCAACGCCCACCTCCTGCGCTATGACTCGGTCCACGGCCGGCTCAAGGACGAAGTGATCGTCGCGGCCGACAGCATGACCGTCGGCGGTCGCAAGGTGGCGGTGCTGAAGGAACGCGATCCGACCAAGCTGCCCTGGGGCGATCTGAAGATCGACATCGTCGCCGAATGCACCGGCATCTTCACCGACCGCGAGAAGGCCAAGGTGCATCTCGATGCCGGCGCCAAACGCGTTGTCGTCTCGGCCCCGTCGGCCGGCGCCGATCTCACCGTCGTCTACGGCGTGAACCATCAGAAGCTGACCAAGGAACACCTGGTCATCTCCAACGCCTCCTGCACCACCAACTGCCTCGCGCCGGTGGCGCATGTGCTGCACAAGGCCTTCGGCATCCAGCACGGCTTCATGACCACGATCCACTCCTACACCGGCGACCAGCCGACTGTGGACACGCTGCACAAGGACCTGCACCGCGCCCGCGCGGCGGCGGTGTCGATGATCCCGACCTCGACCGGCGCGGCCAAGGCTGTCGGCGAAGTGCTGCCGGAACTGAAGGGTAAGCTCGACGGCACCTCGATCCGCGTGCCGACGCCCAACGTGTCCGTGGTCGACTTCAAGATGGTGCTGGCCAAGACCGTCACCGACAAGGAAGTCAACGAAGCCATCCTCGCCGCCTCCAAGGGCGAACTGAAGGGCATCCTTGGCTACAACACCGAACCGCTGGTCTCGATCGACTTCAACCACGATCCGCACTCCAGCATCTTCGATGCGCCGCAGACCAAGGTCATCTCGGGCAACTTCGTGCGCGTGCTGTCCTGGTACGACAACGAGTGGGGCTTCTCGAACCGCATGCTCGACACCATCGCGCACTTCGCCAAGACGATCTAAGCACGATGGCAGCTTTCAAGACGCTGGATCAGGCCGACGTCGCCGGCAAGCGCGTCCTCGTGCGCGCCGACCTGAACGTGCCGACCAAGGATGGTGTTGTCACCGACGCCACCCGCATCGAACGTTTCGCGCCGACGGTGAAGGACCTGATCGCGCGCGGCGCGAAGGTGATCGTCATCTCCCACTTCGAGCGGCCGAAAGGCAGGCGGGTGCCGGAGATGTCCCTGAAGCCGATCGCGCCGGCGCTGGCCAAGATCATCGGCCAGCCCGTCGCTTTCGCCGACGACTGCATCGGTCCTGATGCGGCGGCGGTCGTCAACAAGCTGAACAACGGCGACGTCGCGCTGCTGGAAAACCTGCGTTTCCATAAGGGCGAGGAAGACAACGATCCGGCCTTCGTGAAGGAATTGGCGGCGCTCGGCGACATCTACGTCAACGATGCCTTCTCCGCCGCCCATCGCGCTCATGCCTCGACCGAGGGATTGGCGCATGTGCTGCCGGCCTATGCCGGCCGCCAGATGCAGGCGGAACTTGAAGCGCTATCGGCCGCGCTCGAGAACCCGAAGAAACCGGTCGCGGCACTCGTCGGCGGCGCGAAGGTCTCGAGCAAGCTCGACGTGCTCAATCACCTGATCGACCGCGTCGATCTGTTGATCATCGGGGGCGGCATGGCGAACGCCTTCCTGTTCGCCCAAGGCGTCGAAGTCGGCAAGTCCTTGTGCGAACGCGATCTCGCCGACACGGCGCGCGCTATCATGGCGAAGGCCAAGGCGAAGGGTTGCGAAATCCTGCTGCCGGTCGATGCGACGGTGGCCGATGCCTTCAAGGAAGGCGCCGCGGCCACCACCGTGAAGATCGACGCGGTGCCAGCCGACAAGATGATCCTCGACATCGGCCCTGAGTCCGCCAAGCGTCTCGAAGAGAAGCTCGACGGCTGCAAGACGCTGCTGTGGAACGGCCCGATGGGCGCCTTCGAGGTGAAGCCTTTCGACAAGGGCACCGTGCAGGCGGCGCAAGCGGCGGCGCGGCTGACGCAGGCCGGCAAGCTGATCTCCGTCGCCGGCGGGGGCGACACGGTTGCGGCCCTCAATGCGGCGGGCGTGGCGGACAAGTTCACTTACGTCTCGACCGCGGGCGGCGCATTCCTCGAATGGCTCGAGGGCAAGGCGCTGCCGGGCGTGGCGGCACTGCAGAAGTAACGCGCTTCACGCATCACAAAACAAAAGCCTCGGGTTCGCGCCCGGGGCTTTTTCTTTGCAGATCACACGATCCCCAGATTGCGCAGCAGCGGCAGGCGCGCGGTCTCGAAGATGCCGAGCGCGTGGGCGACGGCGGTGCCGCTTTGATCGGGCATGGCCTTCAGGACAAGCTCGACCGGATCCTCGCCGCGCGCGCGGGCCAGCAGGAACAACTGCTCGGTCTTGCCCAGCCCCACTGCGCCGCCCGTGACCGGTGAGGCGGTGCCCGAGACTTCATCGCCCCGGATCGCGCGCGCCCACAAAACTTGGTTCAGCCGCGCGGTGCGCGCGCGGCGTTCCTCGAAATGTGTCGTGGACAATGCCGGTTCAGCGGCGCCCAGGCCGGCCATCGTCAGCAACCCCTCGCGCACACTCGCGGTCGAGAACTGCGCGAAAGCGGGCATCGCCATCATTGCATCGACTGAATGCGGTCCATCCAGCATCGCGGTGGCGATCGCGGTGGCGACTTCGGCTTGCGGGCGGACCTCGCCCATCAGGAATGTCGCGCCAGCGACGCGATGGATGTTCGACGGCAGGACGGCGGCGGCGAACGGCAGGCTGTCGACCGCGGCGTTGGCATCGTCCTGACGCGCCGCCGCGCGCACGAACAGATCGCGCCGGAATTGCCGGTTCACGAAGAAGTCCTTCAGCGTCTCGCGCCGCACCGGGTCCGCGATCTGCGCCAAGGCGCTGCACATGTCCGGCGTGAAGTTCAGATGCGGCAGGGCATCCATCACCAGGGCCGACGCGGCGAACGTAAGTCCGAGCGGGGCGAAATCGCGCGCGATGTCGGCGACGTAGAACGCCCACCAGTCGGCATTGAAGTACTCGTGCGCGAGATAGTTCCGCCCCAGCGGCGCGATGTCGTCGAGATATCGGCCGATCATCGGGTTCGTGCGGAAGAAGGCCGCGTCCAGGTCGCGCACGCTCTGGGCATAGGCCAGCCCCGCCTCGACTTTGTCCGGCACGCTCCCCGCCGCTTGGGTGAAGCCCGTCATCATCAACTGCCGCAGCGGCATGATGGCGCTATGACCCGGTTGCGCGTTGTAGCTGACATAGAGCGCGCCGCCCGGCTTCAGGAATTTGTCCAAGAAGCTGGTGAGGGCGGCGCGATTGAAGTCGTTGATCCAGGACCACACGCCATGCATCGCGACAAAGTCGAACGGCGGCAGTCCGGCGTCGTGCATGTCCTCGAAGGCCAGTTCGCGGAATTCGACGTTCGTGAGGCCCGCGTCCTTGGCGACGCCGCTGGCGACCGCGATGTGTTCGGGGATGATGTCGGTGGCGATGAACCTCGCCTGTGGATTGGCCGCCGCATGCACCAGCGTCGACAGGCCAAGGCCGCAGCCGAGTTCGAGATAGGTGAAGGCGCTGTCCAGCGCCGGCGGCGTCACGCCCGCCAACGTCAGCGCGAGCGCTTGGATGTTCGGATTGAGCTCGCGGTAGTAGTTGAACGGATAGGTGACCTCGGTCACGTATCCATGACTCTTATCCGGCTTGGCTCCGGTCATCGGCCTTATCCCCTCTGGGGACAGGATAGCGTGATTTGCGCTGAGAGGCGACGGCCCCGGCTACTCTTGCAGGCGGCCCATCTGGACGAACTTGTCGCGACGGCGTGCGCGCAACTGGCCGCCTTCGATGCGCACCAGCTGGTTCAGGTGCATCTCGATCGCGTCGCGCAGCGCGGTGAACACGGCTTCCGGCGTGCGATGGGCGCCGCCCATCGGTTCCGGCACGATGCCGTCGATGACGCCGAGGCGTTCGAGGTCTTGCGCGGTCAGCTTCATGGCCTCGGCCGCCGTCTTGGCCTGCTCGCCATCGCGCCACAGGATCGAGGCGCAGCCTTCCGGCGAGATCACCGAGTAGATCGCGTGTTCGAGCATCAGCACGACGTTCCCGACCGCCAGCGCAATCGCGCCGCCCGATCCGCCTTCGCCGATAACGATGGAGATCAGCGGCACGCGCAGATCGAGGCTGGTCTGAATGCAGCGGGCGATGGCTTCCGCCTGGCCGCGCTCTTCAGCGCCGACGCCGGGATAGGCGCCGGCGGTGTCGACGAGGGTGATGATGGGCAGGCCGAAACGGTCGGCCATCTGCATGAGGCGGCGGGCCTTGCGATAGCCCTCGGGGCGCGCCATGCCGAAATTATGTTTCACACGGGTCTCGGTGTCGCGGCCCTTCTCAAGCCCGATCACCATGACCGAGCGGCCGTTGAAACGGCCCATGCCGCCAATGATGGCCTCGTCCTCGCCATACAGGCGGTCGCCGGCCAGCGGCATGAAGTCCTGAATCAGGGCGCGGATATAATCGAGGGCGTGCGGACGGTCGGGATGGCGGGCGACTTGCGTCTTCTGCCAGGGCGAGAGCTTGGCGTAGGCGGAGCGAAGGTCCTTATCGACCCGGCTCTGCAGGCGGCCGACTTCCTCGGCAATGTTCAGGCCATCGGCGTCCGAAAGGTGCTTGAGTTCGGCAATCTTGCCCTCAAGCTCGGCGATGGGTTTTTCGAAATCGAGAAAGTGCATCGCGGCGTTCGACCCATAAACCCCGAAGCCACCCCCCCTACGGGGGCAGCGAAATAGGACCCGTCGGTCCATCCGTACCCACCCAGATAAATGAACGACAGATGACAGGAAGTCAACTCGCAGCTGCGAAACGTTGACCTAAGTGTCTGTTATTTAACAATAAAGCCATCAAGCTCCGACGCCGGCCGGCGCTGGAGGCCGGCCAGGATGCGGTCGTAATCGGCCTCCCGGTCGGGATCGAGCAGGCTGTGGCGCACGGCGTAGTCCAGGATCACCAGGTTCACATTGAACTTGAAACGGTCGGTGGTGCGGATCAGGTCCAGCACCTCGGCCACCGGCATGCGGTCGAATTTTTCGACCTCGCCGTCGGTGTTGCGGGGCACCACATCCCTCGGCACCACAAGGTCGTAGCAGAACAGCGTGTCGATCTTCACGCCGCCGTCCTGGGTGAAGGCATAGGAGATCGCCCCGACAGGCCGGCAGGCGCGGGCGAGATCGGCGGTCAGGCCGGCCTCCTCGGCGCATTCCTTGATCAGGTTCTCGCGCAGACTCAGTCCGGCGGGTTGGCCGCCGGCGACCATGTTGTCGAGCTGCCCGGGGGCGAGCCCACGGTCGCGCGCGCGCGTGCCGATCCACAGGTGATCGGGCGTCTCTGCGATGCCGTTCACGTGCACACCATAAGCGCGCAAGCCGAAGGCCGAGACCAGGCCGCGGTCGATGGTGAAGGCCGCCGGTTCGGACCAGCCGCGCTTCGCCGGATAAAGCTCGCGACGCTGTTTGGCGAATAGACCGCTGGCGACAAGGGTCGGCGTGATCTCGGCGATCGCGCGCGAGCGCGCTTCAACACCGGTCAGCTTCGGCGCGAAGGTCACGCTGTCGGCGCTGACGGTGAACACATCCTTATGCGTGGCCAGCACCGCGGCGCGCGCACGGTTCACATAACCGTAGCCTAGGCCGTCCACCAGGAAGCGAAGCTGATCGGTGAGATCGAGCGTGTTGCAGGCGCGGATGTGGTCGAGAAAGCTCATGAAACAGCACCGGGGGACGTGGGGATTTGGAAGCGCAGCGCTGAAGGCTTATAGTTGCTTCAGCTCAGGGAGAAAACGCTGTGAACGGTAAGTCCTCCGTCGGAGATTGGCTGCCCCTGCTGTTGGCCATGGCTGTATCCGCCGCCTGGGTGGTGTTCGCCGGGCTGTACTTGTATCGCCTCGGGCCCAATCTCTCGCAACTGACGCCGTCCGAGGCCGCCGGTCTGTTCGCCGGTATCGGCGGGCCGCTGGCGGCGTTCTGGTTATTCATGGCCGTGGTCGAGCAGCGCCGCCGTCTCGCGCGCTTGAGCCAGACGGTCGGCGATATCATGGGTCAGCACCGGCACAGCCTGCAGATCGCCGAAACCCAGACGCGGGCGCTGATCGCCTTCCAGGCGCAGGCGGAGCGCGGCCAGGCCGCGGAGACGCGCGCGCTGGTCTTGCGCGATCTCGCCGCCAGCGGCGCCATCCTGGCGGAGCGCCTGGGCGTGATCCGCGATGAAGACGTCGACCTGCACTGGGCGCGGTTCGGCTCCGGCGATGTCGCCGCGTTCGTGCAGCCGTTCCTGCATTACATGGTCACGCATCCCGATATCGGCGAGCGTCTGGTCGAGGCGGTAGCGGGCGATACTGTCGCGGCGAATGCCTTGCATGCTTACGTGCGCCGTTTCGAGAAACTCACCGCGACGCTCGACGACAAGCTCGTGCGCGACGTGTTGGAAGAAGGACCGCTCGGTCGCGCTTACCGTCTGTTCAAGCCCGCAGCGATGTCGCCCGTGGGTGCAATCGTGGCTGCAACTGTGGCGGCGACCAGCCCGGCGCCGGCGGAGTCCGCCGACGCGGCGGAATGAGCCGCCGATGAACTGGCGCGACAGCCTCGGCAAATGGTTTGGGACGACGCCCAAAGCGACCCCGAAGCCGGGTGCGAAAAAGAAGATCACCGTGGCGGACAATCCGCGCGCGCAGCTGATCGCCGAAGCGCGACGCATCCATCGTGAACAGGGCGCGGGATTACGCACCGCCATCGCCAAAACACTCGACCACCTCGCCAAGGGCGGGGCATCGACGCTCCGCGATCCCGACGCCGCGGCGCGGCTGATGGAGTTGATCCAGGCCCAGAGTGCGATGAAGCGCCTGATGGGGAACGACCTGCGCCGCTACCTCGTCCTGACGGGCCTGCGACAGTGGTTGGGCGATGGGAAAGCGATCGCGCCCCCAAAATCACGGGTGGTGCGGCGCTAAGTGGCTGAAATATATGAATTTCATCCCGTCGACGCGTGTCCTTTCCGCTTGACGGCTCCGGGGTCGGCCAGTACAACACGCGACTTCTAGGGCCGGTCCGCTGGCCCCGATCATCATTACGAAGGACTTTCCTATGGCGCGCCGTTGTCAGGCCACGGGTCGTGGCGTTCAGAGTGGCAATAATGTCAGCCACGCCAACAACAAGACCAAGCGTCGGTTCCTGCCGAACCTGCACCAGGTCACGCTGTTGAGCGACGTGCTGCGTCAGCGCATCCGCCTGCGCCTGACCAACAACGGTCTGCGCACGGTCGAGAAGCGCGGTGGCATCGATGCCTTCCTGCTGTCGACCCCGGACGCGAAGCTCGAAGCCGCTGTCCTGAGAATCAAGCGTCGCGTTCAGCGCGCCCAGGAAAAGACCGCGGCCTAAAGCTGCTGCGTCTCTCCAACGAAACAGCCCGCCGTCCTCGGCGGGCTTTTTTGTTGCCTCAAGCTTGGGCGACGATGGCCGCGCCAAGCCGCCCCCAGAGCGCGATCAGGAAGATCCATCCCAGCAAGAACGCCAGCGCGCGGTGGCGCACGTTGTTCGTCGTGAGATGGATGACGCTTTGACCAACGCGCGCGGCGACATAGCCCCAGGCCATCGCCAACAACACCGGTGTTACGGCGCCCATTTGAAAAGCGACGACGCAGCCGACGTAGAACAGCACCGGCGCCTCGAACAGATTGTTGTAGTGGCGCGCCGCGGCCGCGACATCTTCCGGTTCCGGGGTGCCTTGAAACGCGCGGTAATAGCTCATCTTCACCTGGCGTTGCTTGCCGGCCCGTACCCGCAGGATCATCAGCCGAAAGAATCCTAGCAGCGACAACACGACAACCGCGAGCACTGGCAGGAAGATCGTGGCCGGGGCGCCTTGCGCGTTCATGGCGTGGGGTCCTTCTGACTGCCGAGGGGATGACCGGCGCTGTGCGCGGGCGAGGGATGCTTCACCTTGCTCAAGCTCCCCTGCGCGGCCATCTGGCTCTCGGCTTCGGCCCAGGTTGGCAGTGTTGTCGCATCCTGGTCCCAATCGGAAACCGATGCTTCATCGCACCAGTGTTGCAGCTTGGGCATCGCCACGCGATGCGAACCCGCGATCATGTAGTCGCGCATGGCCGCCCGATCGCGCCACAGGGTCAGCGTCCAGAAGGCGCGGCCGTCCGCGCGCACCTGGAGGGCCAGGTTGCCGTCGGCCCGTTGGGCCTGCCGTTGGCTCTTGGCCGCGTGCCAGAGGAAGGACGGGAAAAACCGCCACGACCGCAGGCGCAGTCGTGTCACGGAAACCAACGGCATCGGGGGCTCCCTCAGCGATGACGCGTCGAGGCTAAGCTGCTACGTTTCTGCATAGAAGCTCGAAAATTGGCATACAGATACAAAATCCATGAATAGTCTGGATTGGAGCGCGCTCCGCGATTTCCTGGCAGTGGCCGAAACCGGCAGCCTGTCGCGGGCGGCAAAGAAGCTGCATCTCAGTCAGCCGACCTTGAGCCGTCGCATCGCCGGGCTGGAAAGCCAACTCAAGGCCCAGCTGTTCCAGCGCACACCACGCGGCCTCATGCTGACCGAGGCCGGCGATGCCGTGCTGGCCGGCGCGCGTCGTGTGGAGCAAGAGGCCTTGGCGATCGAGCGTCAGGCCGAAGCCGCGCAAGCCGAGCTGACCGGCTCTGTTCGGATCTCGCTCACCGAAAGTCTTGGCGCGCTGTGGCTGCCGCGGAAAATCGCGGCGTTCCATCTCAGCTATCCGGGCCTGCGCATCGAGATGCTGGTGGATAACCGTGCGGTCAATCTGGTGCGGCGCGAGGCGGACATCGCGGTGCGCATGTTCCGGCCCGAGCAGCCCGATCTGATCGCCAAGAAAGTCGCGACACTGCGCATGGGTCTTTACGGCGCGACGTCATACTTCGCGCGTCGCGGGATGCCGAACACGGACGCGGATCTGAAGGAACACGATCTTATCGGATTCGACGAAAGCCTCGGGCATCTCGCGGCGGTGCAGCGCCTGGAAAGCCTGTTCCGGCCAGAACGTATCCTTCATCGCTCCAACAGTTTCATCGGTCAGGTCGAGGCCAGCGCGGCGGGGATCGGACTCGGTGTGCACGATTGCCTGGTGGCGGATGCCGATCCGCGATTGACGCGTGTTCTCAAAGACGTCGTCAATCATCCGGTCGAGGTCTGGCTCGTGACACATGAAGACATGCGCCGCAGTCCGCGCATTCGCACCGTCTTCGACTATCTGGAGGCTTGTTTCGCCGAGGACAAGGATCGGCTCGTGGGCGACGCGGACTAGCGTGCTTTCAACGCGGCCCGAAAAGCATCGAGATCGGCTTGGGTCTCGAACTGGAGTGCCATGACCTTGCGGTTGGTCTCCGCGTCCAATCCTTCGAAGGAAATCTCGAACGCGCCTTTGCAGGATTTCTGCAGCAAGTCCTCAAGCTGCTCGTAGGCCATCTGGGTCTTGATACGCACGCTCACGCTCATCGCTCAATACCCTGTGTCTTAGCGTTGCGGCTGGCGCGCGCGCAGGAACGCTCTGAAGTTATCGCCCTTGTCGCGGATGCGCAGGACGTCGGACGGGAAGCTGGCCGCGCGCGTGCCGCGCTGTGCGGCGTCGCGTAGCTGCTGCATGGCGTGGTTCATCTCGGAGCCGAAGAACGTCGCGCGTTTGGCGGAGTTGACCGCCGTGCCCGCCGGGAAGGCGATCCTCCACGACGTGACTTTCGCGGACACGCCGGCCAGCAGGAATCCGATCAGGACCTGGAATTCGCGCACCTGCGCCTGCTGCACGAACGGCCCGCCGCCGCTGCCGGTCCACAACGCCACCGCGATTTTCTCGACGCTGCCGAGGCGCTTGCGCACCGACGTCACCAGGTCCGGCAGGATGACGATGATGTCGTCGAGGGCGGTGCGCAAAATCGGGTTCGATTTCGTGGCCGGTTTGGCCAACAGCCGCTTCATTTCCTTCACCAGTTCGACGACTGCGGGCATGAGCCGTTCGACGGATTGTTCATAGAGGGCGATGGCGCCGAAGGTATCGATATAGTCGTTCGCGAAGCGCAAGGCCGTCGCCGGCGAAACCGACAGCTTGCTGGCCAGCGCGGCGAGATTGCGCGCGGCCTCCGGGCTGTCGCCGGCAAAGGCGGCGCGCATCTGATCGACGGTCATCGCGCTTGGATCAAGCCCCGCGCCGGCGCGCATCATGGGGCCGACATACCGCCGCAAAGCGGCTTCAACCTTCGCGGCCGCCCGCGGGCCCGGGGTCAACGACGCCATCTCGGCCTCGGATATATCCAGGTCGCGCAACAACAGCCGGATGGAGAACACGTCGAACACCGGCATCAGCGCGATGCAACGCAGCAACATGATATCCGCGTTGGGCATGGCGATGCCCAGCGTCGCCGCCACCGCGTCGACATCGTACTGGCCGCTGCCGATGGACTTATCGCGATACAACTCGACGACGTTCTGCAGGCGGCCGTTCTTGACGATGAAGGCTTTGCGCAGCGTCGGATGCGCGATAGGCAGTCGCGACAAGTTCAGGACATCGAGGCTGTCGCCGTCCTCGCCGCCATTCGGTTCGTCAGACATGACGTGTCGGACTTACCTGTGACGCGAACGTCAGCCATCACCCATATGAGTGATATCAGGGCTTCACGCCACGAGGCCGGACAGGCTTTTAAGGATCAAGGCGACCAGATCGCTCTGCCGCTTGGTACCGGTCTTCAGGCTGATGGACTTCAACTGACTGCGCACGGTGTGCATCGTCACGCCATTGATCGCGGCGATTTCCTGAAGCGACTGACCGTTGGCCAGGGCCGCGGCGACATGCGCTTCCGTTGGGGTCAGGCCGAACAGGTCGCGGACGGCCTGGATGATATGCAGCGGGCGTTGCGGGTCGCGCACCATCAGCAGGGCCGCGGCACTATCCGGCGATGAAACGTTGCCCGGTCCACGGAATGGCGCCACCAGCACGGAAAGCGCCAAGCCCTCCCGCCGTGGGATCGGCACGATCACGTCGTCGAATGCCAAGTTTGCCCGCGCTGCGTCCGTGGCGGTCTTGATGGCCCGCGCAAGCCGCTGGTTGGCCGACAGCTGCGTTGCGATCACCCGGCCGGAAACGGTGGTCAGCTCCGTCGAGCGCTGCAACAGGTGGTCGGCTTCGGGGGTGGTGTGAAGCAAACGGCCGGTCTGGTCGACGATCAGCATCGTTGCGCCGGTGCGCTCCATCACCGTTTGGGCGCCAGCGCGCGCGAGGTCCTGGGCTCTCAGCCGCTGATGGATGCGCAATGCGCGTTGCAGATGCGCGACCAATGGCTCCGCCCGCTGTTTGCTGGCCGCGTCGAACGGCGCCGCATCGGACGGGCGGTGGATACCCACAATGCCGATCTGGTCGGGCATCATGGGGAACACGCTGCCGATCACCTGGAACACGCCGAGCTTCGAAAGGAAGTTCCGGTAAATGTCGATTTCCGACCACTCGTGATCGTCCATCATCTCCTGGCGGGTAATCGTGCGCCCGGGGCTTTGCGCCAACGCGCGGGTGATGAGAACATCCCGGGCCGCGTAATTGCGGCGATAGACGGCGGATGTCTCGTCGGTGAAATTCGACGTGCGCGAATAGACCTGAATCTCGCCCGTCACTGTATTGTGCACACTGATCGCCGCGCTTGGCGCATCCAGTGCCTGTGCAAAAAGGGTTGCCAGCCCGCTCCACAGCGTCGGATCGAGCGTCGCGTCATACAGTTGAGCGATCAGCGTGTCGGGCACGGACGCTAGCCCCGAAATCCAAATTCACTCAAACATGAGACCGAGTTCATATGAATATGAGTTTCCGTTCACCTGAAATGCTGCGGTGCACAGTATCGCATTTAACGGGTATGTGAATTAGAATTCGTCTAATGCGCGAGGAAAAAAGCGGCGGTCGGCTGAGCCTGTGCGCCTAAATCACCAGCGGCGCCGCGCGCCCGAAACTGCCGCGATCGTCTTCCTCGAACAGATCGGTCAGCTGCGTCATCACCGCGCCGGCGAGTTCATCGGCGTCCATCAGCGTCACCGCACGCCGGTAGTAACGCGTGACGTCGTGGCCGATGCCGAGGGCCAGCAGTTGCACGGTCGAATAATTCTCGATGTAGGCGATCACGTCGCGCAGGTGCTGTTCGAGATAATTGCCGGGGTTCACCGACAGCGTCGAATCATCCACCGGCGCGCCATCGGAGATCACCATCAGGATGCGGCGCTGCTCGGAACGGCTGGCCAGGCGATTGTGCGCCCAGGCCAAGGCTTCGCCATCGATGTTCTCCTTCAGGATGCCCTCGCGCAGCATCAGGCCGAGGTTCCGCCGCGCGCGCCGCCACGGCATGTCGGCGGCCTTGTAGACGATGTGGCGCAGATCGTTCAGGCGGCCCGGGGTCGCGGGCTTGCCGCTCTCGGTCCACAGTTTCCGCGACTGGCCGCCTTTCCACTGACTGGTGGTGAAGCCCAGGATTTCGACCTTCACGCCGCAACGCTCCAGCGTGCGCGCCAACAGATCGGCGGTCATCGCGGCGATGGTGATCGGCCGCCCGCGCATCGAACCCGAATTGTCGATCAGCAGCGAGACGACCGTATCGCGGAACGTCGTTTCCTTCTCGCGCTTGAACGAGAGGGAATGCGTGGGGTTGGCGACAATGCGCGCCAGACGGCTCGCGTCGAGCAGGCCTTCCTCCAGGTCGAAATCCCAGCTGCGCTGCTGCTGCGCCATCAGGCGGCGTTGCAGGCGGTTGGCGAGCCGCGAGACCACGCCCTGAAGGTGCGCGAGCTGGCGGTCGAGTTGCAGGCGCAGGCGGGTCAGTTCCTCGGGGTCGCAGAGGTTCGCCGCGTCTTCGACCTGATCGAAGCGGTTGGTGAAGATCTTGTAGCGCGGCTCGCCCTTGTTCTTGTTGTGGCCCGGCTTCGGGCGCATTTCCTTGCCGTCGGTGCCGGGCTCCAGCGCGGACTCGAGCATGGATTCCGACTGACTGTCGCGGTCGTCCTGCTCGCCTTCCCCGTCGGCTTCGGAGGACGCCGCGGCGGATTCGCCGCGCGTCTCCTCGGACGGCGACTTCTGCTGCTCGTCTTCCTTCTCGTCCGACTCTTCGGACTCGGACTTGTTGTCCTCGGGTTCGTCGCCCGAGTCCTCTTGGTCGGGTTCCTGGGCAGCGTCGTCCTGCTCAAGCGAGAGGTCTTCGATCAACTTGCGCAGGACGTCGGCGCTCTTGCGCTGATCCTTCAGCGCGCCTGCCAATTCGCCGAGGTGCGCGTCCAGCTTGTTGCCGAACTCGCCGCGGAAGATGTCGCGCACGTGGGTGCAGGCGGGACCAAGTTCCATGCCGCCCATACGCTCGTGCACCATGACCTTGAGCGCGTCGCCCATTTGGATCTGGAACAGGGTGCGGGCCATTTGATAGCCCTCGAGCGCCAGGCGCTGTTCCAGGGCCTGGCCGATGTTCTTGCCCACGCCGACGTACTGCGCCGCGCCCACGGCTTCGACGCGGGCCTGTTCCATGGCGTTGTAGGCGTCGATCGCATCCTTGCCCAACGGCATGCGCTTGGCATGCACGCCGGCATCGTGATGCTTCAGGCGTAAGGCCATGGCGTCGGCCGCGCCGCGCAGGCGCGTTACGTTTTCCTGGGTCAGCTTCTGCGGCGGCATCGGCAAGCGGACTTCGCTGCCGATGGCGCCAAGCTTCTGATTGGTGGCGACGGGCGTGAACACAACCGTCGCTTCGGGTTTGCCCGAAATGGCTTTCACGACCGCCGTCGTCGCGCCCTTGAAGGCTTCGCTTTTGGAAGGTCCGTTGTCAGACGCGCTTTGAAATGGCGGCTTCATGGATCAGCCGCGAATATTCACGCGACCGCTTCGACCAGCGTGCCGGGGATGTCTTCCCCGAAGCAGCGCTGGAAGTATTCGGCGATGATCGGCCGCTCGGTCTCGTCGCACTTGTTCAGGAACGTGACCTTGAACGCATAGGCGACGTTGTCGAAGATCAGATGGTTCTCGGCCCAGCTGATCACCGTGCGCGGCGACATCACGGTCGAAATATCCCCGGCCATGAAGCCCGCGCGCGTCAGGTCGGCGACCTCGACCATCGCCGAGATCATCTTGCGCCCGGCGGCGTTGTCGAAGCCCTTCACCTTGGATGTCACGATGGCGGTTTCGGCGTCGTGCGGCAGGTAATTCAAGGTGGCGACGATGTTCCAGCGGTCCATCTGACCCTGGTTGATCTGCTGCGTGCCGTGATAGAGGCCGGTCGTATCGCCAAGGCCAATGGTGTTGGCGGTGGCGAACAGCCGGAACGAATTGTGCGGACGGATCACCTTGTTCTGATCGAGCAAGGTCAGCTTGCCTTCCACTTCCAGCACGCGCTGGATCACGAACATCACGTCCGGACGGCCGGCGTCGTATTCGTCGAACACCAGCGCGATGGGGCGTTGCAGCGCCCACGGCAACAGGCCTTCGCGGAACTCGGTCACCTGCACGCCGTCACGCAGGACGATGGCGTCCTTGCCGATCAGATCGATACGGCTGATGTGGCTGTCGAGGTTGATGCGCAGGCAGGGCCAGTTCAGGCGCGCCGCCACCTGCTCGATGTGTGTCGACTTGCCCGTGCCGTGATAGCCCTGGACCAGCACGCGGCGATTGAATGCAAAGCCGGCAAGGATCGCAAGTGTGGTGTCGTGGTCGAATTTGTAGGCCGGGTCGAAGTCGGGCACATGCTCATCGCGTTCCGAGAACGCCGGCACTTTCATGTCGGAATCCAGGCCGAAGACATCGCGAACCGAGACCTGCTTGTCAGGCTGGCTGACGCGGAAGTCGCCACGAAGCGTGGGTTGTTCGGCGGAGGCGGATTGCGGAGCTTTAGCCAAGTGTCACCGTCGGGGGCCGGAAACGGGCGGTTCTTATGACATGCCGCCCGGCGAGGGGCAATCCGCTCGCCGGGCGTGCAGGGCTAACGTCGTGGGGCGGGTTTTCGGCGCGAATCAGCCAAGTCCTTTGAACCAGCCGCCGTCGACCATGACCCCGGTGCCGTTCATGTTGGCGGCCCGGTCGGAAGCCATGAACACGATCCAGTTGGCGATCTCCTCCGGCTCGGCCAACTGGCCGCGCGGGATCTGACGCGTGAAATCGCTCTCGACGTCGGCGACGGACCGGCCCGAGCTTTGCGACAGCCGGTTCATCAAAGTCGTCCAGCGCTCGGTGCGCGTCGGCCCGGGGTTCACGGAATTCGCGACCACGTTGTGCGGCGCCAGGTCCTCTGTGATGCCGCGCGTGACCGCCAGGAGTGCGGCATTGGCGGCGGAGCCCGGCAGCAGGCGCGCCGACGGCTGCATGCCGTTGCTGCCGATGATGTTGACGATGCGGCCGTATTTCTGCGCGATCATCGTGGGGATTACCGCGCGCATCATGCGCACGGTGCTCATGAATTTCAGGTTCAGGCTGTCCTGCCAGACGGTGTCGGGGATTTCCCAGAACACACCGCCCTGCGAGGCGCCGGCGGAATTGATCAGGATGTCGATGCGGCCGAAGGCCTTCAGCGCGGCGTCGCGCACGGCATCGGCGGCCTCCGGCAGGGTCAGATCGCTGGGCACGGTGATCACGCCGGGCGACGCGGCGCAGTCCTGCGCGACCTTGTCGAGATCGGTGGTCGTGCGCGCGGCCAGCACAAGGCGCGCGCCGTTGGCGGCCAGCAGGCGTGCGCTGGTCGCGCCAAGCCCGCGGCTGGCGCCGGTGATGACGGCGACTTTGTTGCGAAGTTCGAGATCCACGGACGCGCCTCTTCTTAGGCGGCCGCGAGCAGCGCTTTCAGCGTGCGATAGGCCGCGTTGATCTGCTTCATGCGGGTTTCCGCTTCAGCCGATCCGCCATTGGCGTCGGGGTGATGCTTCTTGGCAAGGGCTTTGTAACGCCGTTGCAGGGCATCGAGCGTGAAGGGATGCGCGAGTTCGAGGATTTTGAGCGCCCGGGTTTCCTCCGCCGCGCCCTTGGGATTGATCTTGCGGCGGCGCTCGGCCTCCTCGCGCTTGCGGCGTTGCGGATCGAACCCCGTGCCCGCGCCCAAGTTCATCGGGTCGTTCATTTTGTAACGGCCTTTCCAACCTTCGGGCGGCTTCTGGCCGGGGCGTAAGCCCGCGCCCAGCGTGCCCAGCTTCCAGGTCGGCCGGCCCCAGGTCGACGTGTCGCGCAACTCGGCTTCCATTTGCGTCGGCGTCAGGCCGTTGTGGAAATCCCACTGCGCGTTGTAGGCCCGCACATGGTCGAGGCAGAAGAGGTAGTGCTCCTGCAGCTTGCGATCTTTCGGGGCGCGGAATTCCCCGCGATGGGCGCAGCCCTTCCAGGCGCAGCACGGCGTGCGGCTATCGGAGGGTTGCTCCTGAGCGCCGGGAAACGGTTCGATATCGGGCGGAAGCGAACGCGACATCGGCGAAATATGGGGTGGGGGTCGGCGGTGGACAATCTTGTATCTTCCTGCCGCCTGTGCATGGTGAGGCTATGGGTGAATACAGCAATCGCATTGCCGCAAAACTGACGGCGGCCTTTCAGCCGACGCGCCTCGATATCGTCGACGATTCGTCGCGCCACCACGGTCATGCCGGGGAGCATCCGGACGGCGGCGGCGAGACGCATTTCAACGTCGCCGTGGAGTCCGCCGCCTTTGCCGGCAAGTCGCGCGTGGAGCGTCAGCGCCTGGTCTATGGCGTGCTGGCGGATGAGTTGAAGGAGCGCGTACACGCGCTGGCCCTGAAACTCACCGCGCCGGGAGAGGGCTGATATGGCGACTCGTAAGGCCGCGGCCAAAAAGGCGCCCGCCAAAGCCAAGCCCACCGTTAAAGCCAAACCCAAAGCGCTCCCGAAGGCCGGCCAGGCGTTTGGCAAGGATGCCGCGAAGCTGATCGACCGGCGCATCAAGGACCTCGGCGACTGGCGCGGCGAGATGCTGAGCCGGATGCGCAAGCTGATCCTCAGCGCCGATCCCGCGATCGTCGAGGAATGGAAGTGGATGGGCACGCCGGTCTGGTCGCGCGACGGCATCATCTGCACCGGCGAGACCTACAAGAACGTCGTGAAGCTGACCTTCGCGCACGGGGCCAGCCTTGCGGACCCGAAGCAGCTCTTCAATGCGAGCCTTGAAGGCAACATGCGCCGCGCCATCGACATCCCCGAAGGCGGCAAGATCGACGCGGCTGCGTTCAAGGCGCTGGTGAAAGCCGCCATCGCGCGCAACGTCGCGAAGAAGACGTAGCCGCGCTTACTTATCCGTGCCGACGTAATACGGCGGATAGAGATTCTTGATCATGGGGCCGTCGTCGCCCCAGCCGCGACAGCTGTTCATCACCGTCGGCACCGTCCCGGGACGGTGGCGTTTCGGATCGAGCGGATCCTTGCCGCGAATGGTCTGGAAGGTCACCGTCGCCATGTGCCCCACAAGTTCGATCAGATGTGTACAGCCGAGCTTGCCGCCGACAGCTTCCTGCACCTTCTTGCGAAGCCCCGACGTCAGCTGAATGCCGACCAGCGCTTGGAAATTCGGCGGCACGCCGTGGCAGAAGTCCATCGGCGTGAAATCCATCGCCGCGGCCACTTCGCGGATGGTGTAGGTGTCGTCGACCGTCAGGCGCAGCCCCATGCTGTGGATGGGTTCGCCCGGCGGAATGTCGTTGCGCTCGATGGTGCGCGACACGGTGTGCTTGGTGTCGATCAGCCAGCCCTCGATATCGAACAGGCCATCGGCGCGCTCATAGCCGTCGCAGACGACTTTACGCCTGTGCAGCGGTTTGCGTTCGGCGGTGGATGGCGGCAGCGGCATGGCACAAGCTCGCGGATCGGACGGCGGATGCGCCGTATTAGCGCGGTCTTGGGCCGTCCGGTAGGGGGTTACGCCGCGCCGTAGTTCTCGCCGTAGATGAAAGCATCGCGGTCGCGCAGGTCCTGTTGCAGCTCGGTGTTGTAGACCGCATAGAGGTCGCGCACCGAGACCATGCCGACAACCTTGATCCCATCGACCACCGGCAAGTGCCGGTAGTTCCGGCTGCGCATCATGTTGATGGCGTCCGACGCGTTGTCGTTCGGCGACAGCGTGTCCGGATTGCCGGTCATGATCTCCCCGCATTTGGTGCTGTCGGGATCGCGGGTCGCGGCGATCACGCGGCTGGTCATGTCGCGTTCGGTGATGATGCCGACCAGGCGTTCGTTTTCCATCACCAGGACGGCGGCGACTTTTCGTTCACGCATCAGGCGCGCGGCAAAGCGCGCCGTGTCGGCAGGGCTCACGCAGACAAGGACTTGGCCGTTGATGACATCGGGGACGATGCGGAGATTCATGGCGACACTCCTTCTGGCGCGGTCGCTTGGATGATCCAAGCTTGGCCGCCGGTTCGCGAGGTCTGGAAAACAAGACCCGGCCGGAAGGTTGTCTCTCCCCTTAACGCACACGAGCTAGCAACTCACGGGCAACCTTGGGGCAGGTCCGTTTCCGGACCTCGGTGTTCAAGTCTGGGCGCGGGGACGCGGCGCGGTCAAGGCCCACTGCGTCTTGCTGCAGTGCGAATGCCGTTAGGCGTGTTGAGCAGCCGCCTTCGCGGCCTGTTCGGCCTTCACCACGCGCGGCGGCGTGACCCTCAACAGTGTGATTTGATTGCGATTCCGCCGGAGGACCTCGAAGCGGAAGTCGTGGAAGATGAACTTCTGCCCCGGCGCCGGGATCATCCGGCTCTCGTAAAGGACCAGACCGGCCAGGGTCGTCGCCTTGTCGTCCGGCAGATTCCATTCGAATTCGCGGTTGAGGTCGCGCAGCGTCACCGCGCCGTCGATCAGATAGCTGCCGTCGGTCTGCGGGCGTACGCCGGCGACGGGCACGTCGTGTTCGTCACGAATGTCGCCCACGATCTCTTCCAGAATATCCTCAAGCGTCACCACGCCCTGCAGGGTGCCGTACTCGTCGACCACCAGCGCGAAGTGTTCGCGCCGCTTGCGGAAGGCGTCGAGCTGATCTTGCAGGTTGGTGGTGTCGGGAATGAACCAGGGCGCGGCCGCCAAGGCGACCGCGTCGACTTTGCTCATGTCGATGCCGGGCGTCGAGGAGATGCGCAGCAGGGCTTTGGCGTGCAGCACGCCGACGATGTTGTCGGGTTCCTTGCGCCACAGCGGAATGCGGGAATAGGGGCTTGCCGCCATCTGATCGATGAGTTCGCGCATCGGCAGGTCGGCGTCGATCGTCACCGTGCGTTTGCGGTGGGTCATCACCTCCACGACCGTCACCTGCGACAGATCGAGCACGCTGCGCAGCATCGCGCGCTCGGTCTTCACGCCTTCGCGTACGTCGTGTTCGCCCATGTGCAGTTCGATCGTGCCGCGCAACTCGGACAGCAACTGGGCCGGCGTGCGCGAGTTCTCGGTGCGCACGCGGAACAGGCGCATGGTGGCATTCACCACGCCCTGAACCAGGAAATTCAGCGGCGTCAGCAGCCACACGAAGAAGCTCATGATGCCGGCGACATGCAGCGCGGTCGCGGTGGTGTGCAACAGCGCGAAGGTCTTCGGCAGGATCTCGGCGTAGATCAGCAGCACGACGGTCATGATGGCCGTGGCGTAGACCACGCCGCGGTCGCCGAAGACTTCGATCATCAGTTCGGTCGTTAGGGCCGCCGCCAGGCTGTTGATGGCGGTGTTGACGAACAGAATGGTCGAGATCAGCCGCTCGCGCCGTTTCAACAGGTGCGTGACCCGCGCGGCGCGTTTGTTGCCTTCCTGTTCCATCTGGAACATCATCGAGCGCGAGGTCGCCGTCAGCGCGGTTTCGGCCGCGGCGAAGAAGCTGCTGATGACGATCAGAATGACGACAGTGATGATCGTGAAGAGCATTGCGGTCCGTTACGAAGCCTGCGCCGCGGCCAAGGTCTCTTCGACCTTTGCCATCGGCACGTCGGCGGTGATGAAGGCTTTGCCGATGCCGCGCGCGAGAATGAACTGCACGGCGCCGTCTTTGACCTTCTTGTCTTGACCCATGTGGTCGATCAGCCGTTTCGGTGTGATCGGCCCGAAGCGGCCGGCGCGGGGCGGGCGCACCGGCAAACCCACGCTGCGAAGATGCTCGCGCACGCGCGCGGCGTCTTCCGGCGGGCAAAGGCCCAGGCGCGCCGACAGATCGAACGCCAGCACCATGCCGATGGCAACGCCCTCGCCATGCAGCAATTCCGCGCCGTAGCCGGTTTCGGCTTCCAGCGCGTGACCGAAGGTGTGGCCGAGATTGAGCAGCGCGCGCGCGCCAGCTTCGCGTTCATCGTCGGCGACCACGCGCGCCTTGGCCCTGCAACTGGTGAGGATGCAGCGGCGCAACAGCGCGTGCGAGGCTTCGCCGCCGCCGAGCACACCGCTCGCGTTCTGCTCGAGCCACGCCCAGAAGTCGGCGTCGTCGATCAGGCCGTACTTCGCGACTTCGGCGTAGCCCGCCAATAATTCGCGGCGCGGCAGCGTTTGCAGTGTGTCCGTATCGGCGAGAACCAGTTTGGGCTGGTAGAACGTGCCGATCAGGTTCTTGCCCGCCGGCATGTTGATGCCGGTCTTGCCGCCGACGGAACTGTCGACCTGGCTCAGCAATGTTGTCGGGATCTGAATGAAGGGCACGCCGCGCAGCAGGATCGAGGCCGCGAAGCCGGCCAGATCGCCGATCACGCCGCCGCCCAGCGCGACCACGGTGGTGGAACGCTCGCAGCGCGCGGCGATCATCGCGTTCAACACCTGCGCCAGCGGGCCGATGTCTTTGCTGGCCTCACCGGCCGGCACGATGGTGTGGTCGCAGCGCACACCTGCGGCCTTCAGCTGAGTCACCAGCGGTTGGAGATACAGCGGCGCGACATGGCTGTCGGTCACGATATAGATGCGCGGGCGCGCCAGCTTCGGGACGATCAGTTCCGCCGCGCGCGCCAACAGGCCGCGTCCGACGTGAATCGGGTAGGCGCGGGTACCGAGGGCGACGGTCAGCGTCTCGGTCGCGGGATCGGTCTCTGCAGGATTGGTATCTGGCGGTGTCACGAAAAACTCTCGCACGAACTTGTGAAGGGGCGCGTCGATGCGCCATATGCGGCCACAATGCCCGGCGTCCGGCGCCATAAGCAAGGGCACCGGCCACGGCCTGGCGTAACGAAGAGGTGGGTATTCATGGCGCGCGGGCTCAGGATTCCGCGCGCTCGGCAAGCGGATGCCCTAAATGGCCCTCAAGAGCGGCGAGCACCCGGGCGGTCGTGACGTTGGGATTGTCCACGCCGGTTTCGACCACCAGGTCCGCCTCGGCGTACGTGGGGCCACGTACGCGCATCAGCTCCGCCAGAATCTCGCGCGGGTCGCCCTTGTTGAGCAAAGGGCGATGAGACCGACCCTTTGTGCGCGCCACCAACGTCTCGAGATCGGCGCGCAGCCAGATCGAAACCGCGTTGCCTTTGATGAGGTCACGCGTCTCGGCATCCATGAAGGCGCCGCCGCCTGCCGACACGATGGAGGGCGACCCCTGGATCAGCCGCGACATCACGCGCCGTTCGCCGTCGCGGAACGCGCTCTCGCCGTACTTGGCGAAGATCTCGGCCACCGTCAGGCCCGCCGCGCGCTCGATCTCCTCGTCGGCGTCAACGAAGGGCGCGCCGATGCGCGCCGCCAGCTTGCGACCGATGCAGCTCTTGCCGGCGCCCATCAGGCCGATGAGCACCACCGTGCGCGGCAAGGTGCCGGCGGCGGGTTGGGGCTCGGGTAACGCGCTCAACGTCTGGGTACCTCCGTAAGGGATAGCGCAACCTATCACAGCCGCGCGGGCCCTGTCGCCGAACCCGCCTCGTTTAGAATACTTGAGAACTGCGCCCTGGGGAGCGATTGTGGCGCCGGGGGGACCCTCCTTTTCAGCGTTTTTAAGGAAAGGTGTCCCATAGATGGCACGTATACGAACGAAGCGGACCTCCGGTGGGTCCGGTGGTGGGATAGGCACGATGGTCAAAGTCATCCTCATTCTGGTCGCGGTGGTACTCGTCGGCGGCGTGGCGTTTCTCGCCACCTGGGACATGCCCGCGCCAAAAGTGACGACGGAAAAAGTCATTTCGAATGATCGCTTCAAATAGGCAGCGCTGGCTCGTTCCGGCGCTTCTGCTGAGCTGCGCTTCACCTGTGCTGGCGCAAGTCGGGGCGCCGCTGCAACTGATGCCCGCGCCGTCGGCAGCCGCGCCATCCGCGCCCACCACCACGCCGTCTTCGCCGTCGACGCTAATGGACGACGGTCTGTCGCAGGCACTCGCGCCACCCGCCGCGCCGATCACGGCGATACCGCTCGACGCACCGCCCGCGGACTCCGTCGGCCTGGTCGACCAATACAGCGGCGGCTTCCCGGAAAGCCTGTGGGAGAACACCGAGCCCGAGGTCGCACGCGCGCTCGCGCTGCAACTGCCGCATCGGTACGTGAACTTCGCCGCGCGCCGCATCGCGCAGCGTTTCCTGCTCTCGGGCGCGCAGCCGTCAAAAGATGGCGACGAAGGCGCGACGGGCGCATTCCTGGAAGCGCGCGTCACCGCGCTGGCCGGCATCGGCGATTGGACGAATGCCCTGGCCTTGAGCGAACTCGTCCCCGCCGAACGGCGCACGCCGACGATGGCGCATACCCGTGTCGACGGTTTGCTGATCACAGCGAAAGTCGATGCGGCCTGCTCTGAAGCCCAGCGCGGACTCACGCTCAGCGAGTCCGGCGACGATTCCTATTGGCAGAAAGTCGAAGTCCTCTGCGATGCCATCGAAGGCAAAACAGCGGCGGCGGGCCTCGCGATTGGTTTGCTGCGCGAGCAGGGCGTGGTCGACCCCGCGTTCTTCTGGGCCGCCGATTTGCTGCAAGGTAATGCCGGGCCGGTCCCGAAGGACGCCAAGCTGTCGGCGCTGACGTTTGCGATGTTGCGTCAGGCCGCGACGCCCTTGCCCGCCGACCTTGTGGCCGCGGGAGATCCGTCCACGCTGATCGTCGCCGCGCAGATCGCGGGCGCCGGCACGAACGATGAAGCGCGCCTCGCCTTGCTGGAGCGCGCGGTCGCCAGCGGTGTGGTGCCGCCCGAAGTGCTGCGCAACGCCTATGCGGAACTTTCGCTCAAAGGCGAAGCGACGGACGCTGAGAAGATCGCGCTCGATACGCCGCGTCAACGCGCGGCCACCTATCAATTGGCCGTGGCGCAGTCCATTCCGACCGCGCGGGCCGAAGTCATCGCGCGCGCCTTGGATCTCGCGCGCGACAGCGATCCCACGCAGACGCAAATCACGCCCGCGACCATCGGCCTGGTGTTCTCCGAGATGGTCTTGCAGATGCCGCCGTCCGCCGACCTCGCCTGGTTCGCCGGCACCGCGGTGCGCGTGCTGATCGCCGCCGATCACGCCGGTGTTGTTACCGCGCCCTCGCGGCTCAAGACCTGGCTCGACCTCGTGCAGGGCATGAGCGCCACGTCGGAGGAGAGCGCGATCGTCAACAGCCGCCTCTTCCCCTATCGCCAGCTTCTCGCCGGCGGGCCGATTTCCAGCGACGTGCTGCAGGCCTGGGCCGCGACCCTGAAGGACATGCCGCCGGCGCAAGCGCGGGCGCAGCAGGAATTCCTGCTCGGCCAGCTGACGACGCTGGGCGACCCGGTCAGCCTCGACGCCTGGCAAGGTTTGCTCGACGGCGGTGAGCCGCTGCCCGCCCCGACGGTCGCCCCGCCGCTTGCGGCTTGGCACGCGCTGACGGCTGCAACGGTCCAACGCCGCCTGGGCGAAGCCGTGGCCTTGGCGTTGCAATTGCTCGGCCGCGTCGGCATCAACCCGCCGTCTGACTTGGCCGTGGGCCGTGCGCTCGAAAGCCTGGCCACGCTTCAGCGCGGCGCCGATGCGCGCGCGATCTCGGTGGAACTCGCCCTCGATCGCGGCCTCTGAGGCCGCGTGTGAACGCGCCGTCCCGCCACGTCGAAGCCTTCCTCGAGATGATGGCGGTGGAGCGTGGTGCGTCCAAGCACACGCTCAGCGCCTATGCGAACGATCTTGCGGATGTGGCGGCCTCGTTGAGGGACGTCAGTCTCGACGCGGCGACCGCCGACGATCTCGCCGGGTATTTGCGGAAGCTCGCGAAAGATCGTGCCTCGCCGCGCACCCAGGCGCGGCGCATTTCCTGTCTGCGCCAGTTCTTCCAGTTCCTGTTCGCCGAAGGTTTGCGCAGCAACGATCCCTCCGCCGGATTGGAGACGCCGCGCCTGGGCCGCAGCCTGCCGAAGTACCTGACGGAGGCCGAGGTCGAGGCGCTGCTGAACGCCGCGCGCGGTCTCGGCGCGCGTGCGATCCGCGCCACGGCGCTGCTTGAACTTCTCTATGCGACAGGCTTGCGCGTCTCCGAACTCGTGTCGCTGCCGGTGGCGGCGATGCGCCAGGGCATGACCGCTATCGTGCGCGGCAAGGGCGGCAAGGAACGCATGGTGCCGATGGGCATGGCCGCGCGCGAAGCGGTGGATGCCTACATTGCCGTGCGTGCGGCGGACATTCCGGCGAAGGCCGTGGTGGCGGGTCGCAAGGGACCTGCCCCGACGCCGACATCGCCATGGCTGTTCCCCTCATCGGCGAAGAGCGGCTACATGACACGCGAGGGATTTGCCTTGCTGTTGAAGGATATCGCCATCGCCGCCGGCATTGCGCCGTCACGCGTGTCGCCGCACGTGCTGCGCCATTCGTTCGCGACGCATCTGCTCAGCCACGGCGCGGACTTGCGCAGCCTGCAGCAGATGTTGGGCCATGCCGACATCTCGACCACGCAGATTTATACGCATGTATTGGAGGAACGCCTCCGCCGCTTGGTCACGGAGCATCACCCGCTGGCCGGGCTCAAGCTGTGAGCGCCCCCGTCGCATCGCATGGCTTTCGGCTGGCGATCCGGGTATGCCGGGATATGCGCAAAATCATCGCTCTCATCGCGGCGACCTTCATTTCCGGCACAGCCCTCGTTTGCGGAACAGCCAGCGCCGCCGAACCGCTGCGTTTCGCCACGGCGAATTTCCCGGACAACTATGGCAATCCGTTCAACTCGGTGTCGGTCACCTACGGCGCGACGTATTCGGCGCTGTTCGATCCGCTGACCTTGGCGACGAGCGACGGCGCCCTGACGCCATGGCTGGCGGTGAGTTGGGCTCAGCAAACGCCGACGCGTTGGGTTATCAAGCTGCGTCCCAATATCGTCTTCGCAAATGGCGAGCCTTTCACGGCCGACGCCGTTGTGGCGGCGCTCGCCTACCTGAAGACCGATGCTGGCAAGCGCGATGCGGTCAGCCGCGAGATGGGCATGATCGACAGCGCCAAGGCGCGCGATCCTCTCACGGTCGAGATCAACACGAACGTTGTCGATGTGATGCTGCCCTATGCGTTATCGGTCTTGCGCATCCCGGCGCCGGAAGCGTGGAAGAAGCCTGGCTTTGCCCAAGACCCCGTTGGGACCGGCCCCTATCGTCTGAGCAAGCGCACGCCGACGCAGGCGACGTTCGCCGCCGCGCCCGGTTCCTGGCGCAAAGCGCCGACGCCGACCATGGAAGTCAAAGTCGTCATCGATCCTGCTGCGCGGCGCACGGCCCTTGAGACGGGCCGCGTCGATGTGGTCATCACGGCCATCGCGCCGGAAGAGATTCCGGCGTTGGAAGCGCTCGGCGGACGCGTGTTCGTCGACAAGCTGCCGAGTGTGGTGGGCATTGCGCTGAACAACGTCAAGGCCGGGCCGCTCAAGGACCCGCGCGTGCGCCAGGCGTTGAACTACGCCGTCGACAAAGCGGCGATCGCCGACATCCTCTGGGGCGGCAAGACCGAGCCTGCGTCACAGATCGGCCGGCCCGGGGTGTTCGGTTACAACGCGAATGTCGCGGCCTATCCACACGATCCGGCGAAGGCACGGGCGCTGCTGAAGGAGGCCGGCTATCCCAATGGCTTCACCTTCGACTTCGAGGGCGTGATCGGCGCGGTCGTACAAACGGACGCGTTCCAGAAAGTCGCCGACGATCTGGCGCAGGTGGGTGTGAAGATGAACATTCGCCTGATCCCGAATGCGAAGTTTCTCGAATACCAGCAGACCGGCGGTTGGCAGGGCAGTGCGGCGGCAATTCCCTATGCCTCGCCGACCTCGGACTCGCTCTATGCCGCCGGCACACAGATTTGCGGTGCGGCGGCGCATTGGTTCTGTGACCAGGGATTTGACGATTTGATCAAAACCGCGCGCGCCGCGCCGACGCTCGATCAACGCAAGACGCTGACGGAAAAGGTGATGGCCGCGAGCCACGATCTGGCCACCGGCATCTTCCTCTACAACTCATTCACGCTGGTCGGGCTTGGTCCGCGCATCGCCAACTATCGCCAGGATGTCGCCTTCGTGCGCTACGAAGAGATCAAGCTGAAGCCATAGGCAGCGCAAGTTCACCCAAGGCCATGCGCCGCACGGTGTCGGCGCTATGGCCGGCTTCGCGTAGTGACCGCAGCGTGATGGCCCGGTCGCTCTTCGAGAATTTCTTTCCGTCCGGCCAGCTGATCAGTCCGTGATGGGCGTACTGCGGCGTCGGCAAGCCGAGGAGCGCTTGCAGCAAGCGATGCACATGAGTGGCCGCGAACAGTTCCTCGCCGCGCGTCACCAGGGTCACGCCTTGCAACGCGTCGTCCCAGGTGCAGGCGAGGTGATAGCTGGTCGGCGTGTCTTTGCGCGCCAGGACGACATCGCCGAAAATCTCCGGCGTCGCGTTGACGGTGCCGGCGCGTTCGTCGTGCCACGTCAGTTCACCGACCGTGGATCGCGCGCGCGCGACGTCGAGGCGCCAGGCAAAAGGCGTGCAGCCTTTCATGCGCCCGGCGGCCTCCATCGGATCCAGATTTCGGCAGGTGCCGGGATAAATCGGCCCGTCCGGTCCCTGATTTTGAAGGCGGTGGGGCGCGTGGCCCGCCGATTCGATCTCCCGGCGGATATCGCCGCGTGTGCAGAAGCACGGGTAGATCAGCTTGCGCGCACGCAAGGTTTGCAGCGGGCCTTCATAGTCGGCGAAATGCGCGGCCTGCCGGCGGACGGGTTCCGGCCAGGAAAGCCCCAGCCACGCCAGGTCCTCGAAGATCGCGGGCGTGAATTCCGGACGGCAGCGCCCCTGGTCGATGTCCTCGATTCGTAACAAGAATTTGCCGTTCGGCCCCGCCGCCTGGGCCGCGATCAGCGCCGCGCGCGCGTGTCCGATGTGCAGCAAGCCGGTGGGGCTTGGCGCGAACCGGGTGACGACGCTGCCAGGTAGTGTTGTCATGGAACGGTTATTCAACAGATGAGGCCGTTCGCGATACGACTACTATATTTGGTGATGGGCGCGAAAGTTGCTAGAGTGCGCTCAGGTTGGTCGAACGTGGGTCGCTTTTTGTGAGTGTCGCCGTCGAAGCCTGTCCCGCTCTTGTTCTCAACGCGGATTTCCGCCCGTTGAGTTACTTCCCGCTGTCCGTCTGGTCCTGGCAGGAAGCGATCAAGGCGGTGTTCCTGGGGCGCGTCAACGTCGTCCAGGAATATGACCGCACCGTCCATTCGCCGCGCTGGGAGATGAAGCTGCCCAGCGTGATCTCGCTGAAGAAATACGCGCCGATCGAACGTTCGCCCGCCTTCACGCGGTTCAACGTGTTCCTGCGCGACCGCTTCATGTGCCAGTACTGCCGCACGCCGCATCCGACCAATGATCTCACCTTCGATCACATCATCCCGCGCTCCAAGGGCGGGCGGACGACGTGGCAGAACGTGATCACGGCCTGCGCGCACTGCAATCTGATGAAGGGCAATCGCCTGCCGGAAGAGGCGCATATGTTCCCGTCGCAGAAGCCGTTCCGGCCGAACTCATTCCACTTGCAGGAGATCGGGCGCGCGTTCCCCCCCAACTACCTGCACGAAAGCTGGCGCGACTATCTGTACTGGGATACCGAACTCGAACACTGAGCTCGCGGCTCAGATTCTCTTGGACAGCCAGATCGCCATCCGCGTCGCGGCCTTGATGCCTTCGGTCAGCACCGGATATCCGGCCGCAAGTTCCGCGCCGGCGGCGAGCGCTTCCTCGCGGTGGGCGAGTTCGTCTTTGCCATAGGCGGTGACGGTCTCGCGCAAGGCGGCTTCGTCGTCGCCAAGGGCTGCGGCCTGTTCGGCATAGTGTTCGCCGATCACGTCCTCGACCGCGACCGTGCAGGCCATCGCGGCCTCCTTGCCCATCAGCGCCGTCGCCGCACCCAACGCGAAGCCGGCGACATGCCAGAACGGCTGCAGCACCGTGGGGCGCACGCCGCGTTCGGCCATGATGCGGTTGAAGTCGGCGAGGTGGGCTTCTTCGGTCTTGAGCATCTCGCGCAAGGTCGGCGCGACATCGGTCTGACCGAGCACCGCAAGCTGGCCTTCGTAGATGCGTTTCGCGCCATACTCGCCGGCTTGGTCGACGCGGATGATCTGTTCGATCAGCGTCTGCTTGTCGGGATCGCCGGGCAGGCGATCTGCGGCGGTGTTGCCTGTGTTCATCACACCCACCTCGGTTTCTGCAGCGCGGCCCAGAACACCGCCACGGCCGTGAACCCGCAGACGATCACGTTGCCGCCAGCCATCGAGATCCCGAACACCCGAAGGGCGGCTTCTTCGCAGCCACCCGTCTGCGGTTTGCTCAATGCGGCGGCGAGATCGTTGATGTCGAAGTTCCGCACGATGCCGCCGCAGGAAGCCAGGCCCGGCCACCACTTGTACTCGACCCCGGCATGGAAGAAGGCCAAACCGGCATTGGCGAGGAACAGCGCCGCGCAGAGGAACGCCAGCCCGCGCAGGGCCTTGGGGTCCGCGTACGGCAGCAGCGCCAGCAGGCCGAGCCCCAGCGTCAGGGCATAGGGCACGCGCTGCCAGTAGCACAGCAGGCACGGCCACAGGTCGAAGCCGTATTGGGCGATGAAGGCCAGCGCCAGCGCGGTGCCGGACACCAGCGCGATGCCGGCCGCGACCAGGCGCGGGAAAGCGATGCGATCCATATCCCCGTTATAACCAGAGGTCATGGGGTCGGGGAGGGATTTTTGCCCCGGATCAAGGCCTTGGTAATTACAACCTTGGCATAATCTGGTGCGGGCACCCGGCAGAAGCTATGGTCGGCTGTGCACGAAGAAGTCGTGTTTGCTGTGAACGGAACAAGCAGATGGTGTGGCGCCTAAGCGTCGCCGTGACGGCCCTCGGCCTTTTGTGCGGACTTGCCTCCGCCCAGGCCGCCCCGGTCAGTATCCCCGACGCCTACCGTGCCGGGACCGCGCCCGCCGCCGCCGGCATCGAGCGCCCGTCCGCGCTCAAGGGGTCGACCTACACCGTGATCGCGCCGACCTACACCGGCAGCGACGGCAACCTGTCCTTCCTGCGCCTCTACAACACCAACGACAACGCGGTGACCTTCACGCTGACGATCGTCGGCACGACCACCGCGCGCGTCTACGGCACGGCGACCTATTCCGTCCCGTCGCAGGCGTCGCCGCAATATTCGATGAGCGATATCCTGGCCAAAGCAAATGCCGGCGCCTTGAGCGGCGGCGACACCGGGTACGCAATCTATATGCGCGCGCCGGCATTCAACGCCGCGAACGGCTTCCAGCATGTGATCTATAACAACAACAACGGCTTCTTCGAGAACGTCAGCGCCTGCACCTATTCCTCGGACATCAACTACGCCGATTACAATCAGACGCTCATCAACGTGCATACCTCGGCGTTGAGCGCCTATCCGACGCAGGTCACGATTCACAACTATCAGAATGCGGCCGTCGAATACGGGGTGACCGTGATCGATGCGCGCGACGGCAACGCCATCGGCGACGTGAACATCAAACTCGCGGCGAATGCTTCGTATACGGTGCCGTTCAGCTGGTTCGAAACACAGCTCGAGTTCAAACCCACGTCGAGCCAGGCGCACGTGAACCTGAAATTCTACGCCGTCGACGATCAGGGCGGGCCGAGCGCCGTGGTCAGCCAGGCGATCTACAACCAGAAACTCGCGGCTTACGTCGGCATGACGCTGTTTTGCTCGATAAATCCGTAGGTTTCCGGCCCCTCCCGCCCCGCCAAATCAAGGGCTTGCGTCCCGCATACCCCGGTCTTATACGGGCTACAGTGCGGGCGTGGTGGAACTGGTAGACGCGCCGGACTCAAAATCCGGTACCGCAAGGTGTGTCGGTTCGATTCCGACCGCCCGCACCATCTCTTCAAATCATTGATACGCGCGCGCCGCTCAGCGCCGCTGCGCGAATCCGCGAAACAAATTCGCCCCTCAACCGTTAGGCAAGCAACGTTCAGCCGACTTCGGTCGCGAACCCGGGACGGGCGCATGACTACGGCAGCCAACTATCTCATCCGGAAGATAGAAACAGTCATCACCCTCGAAGAGCCTGAGCGCCAGGCCATCCTCGGCCTGCCGGTGACGATCCGCAAATTCGAGCGCGGCGAGACCATCGTTCGCGAGGGCGATCACCCCAAGAACAGTTTTGCCGTGCTCGACGGTGTCACCGCCATGGTCAAGACGACGGGGCAGGGCGACCGTCACGTCGTGATCTTTCATTTCACCAGCGACATCCCGGATCTTCATAGTCTGCATCTTGAACGCCTTGATGTCGCGGTCGAGGCCGCGTCCTCCTGCGCCGTGGGTTTCATGCCGCACGAATCTTTGCGCGCCGTCTGCGCGAAATTCCCGCGGGTCAACAATGTGCTCTGGCGCGCGACCCTGGTCGATGCATCCATCTTGCGCGAATGCGCCTTGAGCATCGCGCAGCGTCCGGCCCTCAATCGCATCGCGCACTTGTTGTGCGAGTTTGTCGTGCGATTGAAACTTGCCGGCCTGGGCACCGAGGACGGATGCGAACTGCCGCTGACGCAGGCCGAGATCGGCGACTGTCTCGGTATTACCTATGTTCACGTGAACAGGGTTCTCCAAACGTTGCGCAAGCAGAAACTGATCGATCTCGAGAGCGACCGCCTGCGCGTTCATGACTGGCCCGGCCTCGTCCAGATCGGGGATTTCGACGCGAATTACCTGCACCTGACGCCGCGCCAGCGGGAGATGTTGCGGGCCTTGTAGGCGGCGGCGTTTAACCTGGGATAAAACCTCGGTCGGCGATTTATGTAATCTGCGCGGCGTCATGAAATTTGTTTTTGCGGCCTCTCATGGAGCCTCGTAGTCCGGGTATGGCGAGTTTTTACGTTGCGATTTTCTTCGATGCGGAAAACCAAATCGCGAAGGTGAGTACGCTGGATTGCCCCAATGACGCCGATGCGGCCATCGTTGCCGAAGCCACCGCTCAGGGCCTGGAACGCGTCGTTCGATTCGAGGTTTGGCGCGGCGGAAATTGCGTCAGTCGCGGCGGACAGCCGGCCGCCACCGGCGCCGCGCGCAAAAGATTCCGTCTTTTCCCGAACCCCCGGCAACTGGGTACGGAACGCCGTGAACGCTTCGTCCGCGTGACGCAGGCGGATCGTCTGCCATAGCGACCCGCGGTGGCGGCGTTCAATGCGCCCGGCTGGCCGCGCCGTCCTTTCGCCAGTGCTTCGGCGAACGTCGGCCTGGGCGGATGCGCCGATAAAGGTGGAACGAACCTCAAGGTAACGCCCGGGTCGAAGGCCGGTCGCGGTCCCGCGTGAGGCCGGCTTGGCGCTCACGAAGGTGCGATGGCCGACAGCGATCTGTGAACTTCGGCCTTGCAGGAGGGCGGCTTTCGGGGCTCACTTTGCGATGTCGGCGCCAGCGGGCGCGCGATACGGGGGGGGAGACCATCATGAGCGATGCCGACAATCTGAAGACCACGCGCCGCCTGGCCATGCAGGGCTTGCTGGGCGCCGGCGCGCTGCCGTTGATCGGCCGCACCTTCAGTCCGATCTCGCCGGCCATGGCGCAGGGCTATGCCGGGGTCACCGCCAATCAGAGCGAAGTGGTGTTCATGCCCGGCGCGTCGGTGCCCAGCGTGGCCTTCGCCGAATGGGACATCGAGGACGATGAGTCCAAGCGCGGCGCGCGGACCTTGATCGCGCAGGGCAAAGAGGAAGCCGACAAGGCGCCGCGCAATGCCTCGCGCTACGAAGCCAAGACCTACGATTTCCCAACCGGCACCTTGCGGGTTCTGCGCTGGAAAAAGGGCACGCCCATCATCCACCAGATCGGCTTCGCGACCGAAGTCTTCGTGCTGGAAGGTTCGGCCACGCTGACGCCGCTGTACGGCATCAAACAGGCTGACGTGAAGATGGGCGCGGGCGATGCGTTCTATTTCCCCAGCGGCACCATCCGCAATCCCAAGCCGTCGCAGGACTTCGTCATCATCGAAGCGATCGTCGGCAGTTCCACGCCGAATCCGAAGGGCGGCGTCATCCGCCTGAAGGACGCAGAGCCGCGCTGGACGGCGCAGTGGGAAGAGGGCGGCCAGTTCAAGACCGTCACGAAGAAAGAAGAATACGCCAAGGCCCCGAAGGGCGCCGTGAAGTACACGTCCAAGCGCTACATCTGGGAAGGCAACTCGATGCGCGTGAGCACGTGGGAAAAAGGCGGACGCACAAGCGTCGGCACCAATGGCCGCGTCGACGTGCTGTTCTATTGCATCAAGGGCCGCCTGCGCCGCACCGAAGGCAAGGAAGTCTTCGAGTTGGCCGCCGGCGATTGCATGCGCGAAGTGAAGGGCTACTCCGGCTTCTGGGAACCGCTGGAGGCGGACTCGGCCTACTTCGCCACGGACGCGCCGCTGATCATCGGCGGCTCCACGCCGAAGACAAAAGCCTAGGACTACGAACAGCCTTCGACGTAATCGAGACTTGGCGGGATGCCGGCGCGCAGGCCCGTCACGGTGCCTGCCGCCGTTTCGAATACGATGCCGCTGCCTGCGTCGCGGCTAAGAAGGCGCAGATACTTGCCGTCATCGACGTACTTGTGCGGCGACTGGGTGAGGCGCGATCCGTAAGCCGCGATCACATCTTTCTCCGCCGCGCCGATGCCCAGACCTTCGGCCGTGCGCGTGGATGGAATCGGCTGGCCCTCGCGCCGGATGACATCGATGCGCGTGACCTTGCCCGTTTCGACCATGTAGACGACGGACGGATCGGCCCCGTCCGCGCGCATGATTTGCCAGCAGGCCACGTCTCGCGGCTTATCGCCCGTCGGCGGCTTCAGCGTTGCGCCAAGCGCCTTCTCGGCTTCCGCCACCGTCATGGACAGATTCACCGGCCCCAGGCCGTCGGTGCGCAATGCGCTGCGATCTTCCGTCGCGGGCGTGCAGGCCGCGACGGAAATCATTGCGAGGACAAGGGCTGTTGCCGATTTCATCCGTTTCACTGTCATAATGTGGCAACGCTATCGCGCGGGTTAAGTCTCGAATTGGCCGCCCCTCATGATAGGCTCATCGTCATGGACAAGCTCACATTCCTGGATGCCTTCGAGGCTGCGGGCAATGCGCTCCTTCAGGCGTTCCGCGGCGCACTCGCTTATGTGCGCAGCGATGGCCGCTTCCTGCTCCTGCAATGCGTGATCCCCTTCATTGTTATCTGCGCGTCGGGCTATTGGCTGGCGACGCAAGGTTTCCAACCCGGTGCGCTTCCCGACGCCGCAGCGGCAAAGCCGCAAGCACGTGCGGTGATTGGCTCCCTGATCACGAGTTGCGTCGTCGGTCTTGCCTACGTGCCCTTCCTCGTCGCCTGTCACAGCCTCGTGCTGTTTGGGCGCGAGCATGTCGGCACCGGTCTTCATTTCAAGTTCGCGCGGACGGAGCGTCGCCTGCTGTGGGCCAGCTTGCGGCTGATGGCCCTGGGCTTTGTCGTGCTGACGGTGGTTGGATTCATCGGCGGGCTGATCGTCGTGCTGTTGCCGATCGGCAAGGTCATCTCCGGGTTCATCGTCGCCGCGCTCACGATCTTCGCGACAATCGCCTATCTGGCGCTCACCGTTCTGATCGTGCCTGTTGTGGTCGTCGATGACCTCAAGCCGGTTCGCACCGCGTTCCGCCTCGCGCTTCAGAACAAGATGCTGATGGTCATGTTCATGATCATCGCCTTCGTTCTGCGATTGATCATCAGCGGGGTGGCGAGCTTCATCGGACGCCAGGTGCCGATCAAGGTCGGTGAAGTCTATGTCACGGCCGTGGCTCTCACGTCAGGCGTCACCGTGCTTGGCACGGCTTTCGGGGCGCTGATGCTGTCGCTGGTGTTCTTGAAAGTACGCGGTGCCGTGATTCCCGCATCGCCAGACCCGGTGCTGGCGCCGCTTTAGCGCGCGCCTTCGGCCTGCAGTTCGCTCAACGCCGCGCCGAGGTCGATCACCATCTGGTCGACGTCTTCCGGCGTATGCGCGTACGCCAGGCAGCCGCGTAGACCCGCCTGAAGCAGTAGGCCTTGCTGTAAGGCCAGCGCGGCGAAGCGGTCCTCGTGGCGGCGGAGGTCCGTGGGTGTTTCGCGTTCGTAGTTTTGTCCCAGCGTAATTCGGATCAGCGACCCGGCGCGGCGCACCGCCGCCGACAGGCCGAGATCGGCGGCGGTGACGGCGAAGCCTTCCGCCAATTGGCGCGCGCGCGCATCGAGATAGGGATAAAGCCGGTGGCGGTTCGTTGCCGCGAATTCCAACGTCGCGACGCTCGCGGCCATGCTGAGGGCATTTCCGGCAAAGCCACTCGCGGCGAAGATGGCCGGCGTGCCGGCTTCGCCCGCGAATACGCGCATCACGTCGGCGCGGCCGGCGACCACGCCCAGCGGCAATCCGCCGCCGACGGCTTTGCCATAGGTCACGAGATCGGGCGCGAGGCCGAAAACTTCCTGTGCGCCGCCGTAAGCGAGGCGGAAGCCGGTCGTCGTCTCGTCCAGGATCAGCAACACCCCGGCATGACGGCAGACACCTTGAAGCTCCTGCAGCCAGCTGCCGGCATCGAGATGCGGATCGTTGGCGCGCACGGCTTCGACGACCACTGCGGCGAGTTCGGCGCGTTGACGCCGGATGAGATCGAAGGCCGCGGGATGACCGTAGGGCAGCACGCTGACGGCTTGATCGATGGCGCGCGGAATGCCCGCGCCGAGATGGACTTTCCGCGTCAGGCCGAAGCCCTGCGCCTGATCGGGCTCGCCGCTGACCAGGCCATAGTCGTGCAGGCCGTGGAACGATCCGGCAAACACGCCGACCACATCCTTGCCGGTGACAGCGCGCGCGGCGCGCATGGCGAGCAGGACGGCGTCGCTGCCGCTGGCGCAGAAGCTGACGCGTTGGTTGGCGGGGCCCGCCGCCTGGATCAGGCGCGCCAGTTCGATATGGTTCTCGTCGGGAAGGCCCGGCTGCCAGCCGGCGGCGATCTGCTCTGTCAGCGCTTGCGCGACGGCGGGATGATCGTGGCCGAGCAATTGCGCGCCGTAGCCCATGCACAGGTCGAGATAAGAGTTCCCGTCGACATCGATGACGCGCGCCCCGGTGGCGCGCCGCACATGCAAGGCCAGCCCTGGCGCGCCGGCGGCCTCCGGCGGCGCGGCGATCAAGTCGGCGCGGTCGGCGGTGAACTTCTGGGAAAACGTCACGCGCGGCCCCAGTGTGGACGCAACACAGCGTAACGCCGGGCCTTCCGGCAGACCGCGCGGAATTGCATCCACGTCAGGCGCCCCCAAGGATCGTGGGCGGGGCTGCTTCGTCGCGGTAACGGTGAACGAACTGCTGCATCGGAAAAGGCGGCGTCATGTCGCACCGCCACACCGGCGATCAGGACTGATCGTTCGCGGGCTTGCGCACGCGCTTCAGCGCCCGCCGCGTGGCCAGATAGCGCAGGGCCACAGACAGGGCGACCGAACTTCCGCGGGTCATGGGATAGGCCGTGACCGTCGGCACGGAGATCGGCGTCGCGGGATCGGCCACGCGCAGCGGCCGTATGAATGTGATCGGTTGATGCGTCATTGGCGTGTTCCTTGTTTCCATGCCCCACGCCTCCGGTCTTGTGCCGGTCCTGGCGGCCCTTTCGCGGAGCCTGCCGGTGCCGCGAAACCCCCGTCAGGAAGCGTCGCAGCAGTCGTGTCGAGTCGTCGAAAGTCAATCTCTCATCCCCCCGACACCTGACTGTAAGGTGTTGTACCGAAAGGATTTATCTGGTCCGTCAAAAAGCCCTATGGCGGGTCAGGGAACTCAGATTGCACATCTTTTACGCGTGGGGTGACCTGTCAGGACTGACAGGTCACTGACGGCGGAGCGCTGTGGTGATCTGCACCCGAAACCATCGTGGTTTGGGGGTTATCCATGCTCGCATCGATCATCGAAATGCCGGAAACCGGTAACGATGCCTCGCGCAGGCTCGAAGGCATGTTCCGGCTGCGTCACGAAGTCTTCAGGGAACGGCTGGATTGGGAGGTCGGTTGCCAGGGCGGTCGCGAGCGCGACATGTTCGACGATCTCGACCCCGTCTACATCGTCTGCGAGGACGAAGGCGAAGTCCTGGGCTCATGGCGCCTGCTGCCGACGACCAAGCCCTACATGCTGAAAGACGTGTTCCCCGAACTCCTTCACGGGATGCCCGCCCCCGAGGCGCCCGATGTGTGGGAGATCAGCCGCTTCGCCGTGTCGAAGCGCGTGACCGGAAACGAGTCCATGGGCTCGATCAAGAAAGTCACCAATCTTCTGCTCGAGCAGTTGTTCACCTTCGCCGCGCGCCGCGACATCACCCGCATCGTGGCCGTGTCCGACGTGCGCTTCGAGCGCATCCTCAAGCGTGCGGGGCTGCTGACGAATCGGTATGGCCCCCCGCTGCAGATCGGCATCACCAAGGCCGTGTCGGGCTACGCCGACGTCACCGACCTGAACCTGCGCCGGCTGCAGTTGGGTCTGGTGTCGCCGGCGGAAATGGCGATGACACAGGAACTGCGTTTGGCAGCGTGACAGCGCGCGCGTAGGATTCGCGCTTTGTCATCCCTTGTCCTCAACAGCGTCACGAAATGAATTTTGGATTTTTGAGCCGCCCGCCCCTGAAAGGGCCGCGGGGATATCCGATCCTTGGCGTGTTGCCGATGCTGAAGGCAAACACGCTGGGGTTCCTGAAGGACTGTTCACGCCGCTACGGCGACATCGTTCCGTTGAGGCTGCCGATGACAACCGCATATCTGCTTAATCACCCTGCCCACGTCGAACACGTGTTGCAGACCAATTATCGCAACTACTCGAAGTGCGCGATGATGGAGCGTCTGAAACCGATCTTCGGCAACGGCCTCGTCACCAGCGACGACGAATTGTGGGCGCGGCAACGCAAGCTGATGCAGCCTTCGTTCCACCGCAAGAAGATCGAGGCGCTGGCGCCGGTGATGGCCGGCACGGTGACGGAACATCTGGAATTGTGGAAGCAGCGCGCACGCGACGGCGTGGAGTTCAACCTGTCGGAAGACATTTCGGTGCTGACACTGGAGATCGTGCTGCGCACGATGTTCGGGTCGGGCCTGGGTGACGAAGGGCCGCAGCTGGCGCGCGCGCTGGTGCTCGCCAACGAAGTCATCTCCAAGCGTGTCTGGGACCTGACGACGATTCCGGCGATGCTGCCGACCAAGAAGAATCGCGAGTTCGAGCATTCGGTGAAGCTTCTGCACAACGTCGTTGAGCGGATGGTCGCGGAACGCCGCGCCGCCGGCGTATTCGGCGACGATCTGCTGGGGATTCTGCTCGAAGCCTCATGCGGCGAGGGCGATGAGTCGATGAGCGACGCCCAGTTGCGTGACGAAGTCATCACCCTGATGCTGGCCGGCTATGAGTCGACCGCGACCATGGTGGCCTGGTCGATCTTCTTCCTGGCGCAGTATCCCGCGCATCTTGAGCGCATGCGCAACGAAAGCGACACGGTCCTGCAGGGGCGCGCGCCGGAAGCCGGCGATCTCAAAGGCCTCGACTACACGCGGCGCGTTATCCAGGAAGTCGGCCGTCTGCGCCCGTCGATCTGGTGGTTCGCGCGTCAGGCCATCGCCGATGACCACATTGGTGGCGAACGCATCAAGGCCGGGCAGATGGTGTTCATCTCGCAGTACCTGCTGCACACACTGCCGGATATATGGGCGGACCCGGATCGCTTCGATCCAGATCGCTTCCTACCGGAGAACGTGGCGCGCCGTTCGCGCTTTTCCTATCTGCCCTTCGGTGCCGGCCCGCGCGTGTGCATAGGCTCGGGCTTCGCGATGATGGAAATGCAGATCATCCTGCCGATGATCTTCCGCAGCTTCGACGTGTCGATCACGTCGGACCTGAATCCGGACTTCGGGAATTTCCTGTCGCTGCGGCCGAACGAGGACTTTAAAGCGACAACCGCGGCGCGGCGCCGCGCCGCCATTAGCATGGCCGGTGAACAGACCCAGGTTGACGGCCTTCGCCGCAGCATGGGTTTTGTTGTGCACGCCGAACTTGGCCATGATGTTGCGCAGGTGGAAGTTCACCGTGCGCTCGGAGATATGGACGATCTGCCCGATCTCCCAGGCGGTCTTGCCGTCGACGGTCCACTTCAGGACTTCCAGCTCGCGGCCGGTCAACGGGATCGGCGGCGGCACGGCGGCCATGTGGCCCAACGTGCGCTGCGCGGCATCGTGGAAGTGGTGCGCCACGACCTCGAGGTCGAAGCGGTAGACGTACATCAGCTTGCCGAATTCCTTGTCGTTCTCCGGCGAGGAGACCATCAGCAGGCCAAGCTCGCCGCCGGGCCCGTGGATCGGCACGGTGTAGCCGCGGCACAGGCCGTTCTCCCACGCATCTTCCATGAACAGCGACTCTTCATGAGAGCGCGTATTCATCATGTAGGTCTCGGTCCACTGGATCGGCAGGCGGCTCAGGAAGCAGTCGCGCACGATCGGGTCGGACTTGGCGTAATCCTGTTTGACGTAGTGCATGCCCCAGTCGAGGCGGTTCGTCAGATGGATGAATTCGGGCTGGATGTCGTTCAGATGGCGCTCCTTGGCGGAGTCCATATTGATGCCGACATAGGAGAACTGGCCGAAGCCGATCTGCCGCAGATATCCGTCCAGCGCGGATTGGAAGTCCGCCGCCGTCTTCAGTCCCGGAAGACCCGAGATGAAGTCCCGTATCTGCAGTGACTGCATGAGCCGTCTGCCCCAACGAAGCCCGCCCCGGACTTTTTTGACCGTGGTCGCGCGCCCCCAATAGAGTCGCATTGTTGGACAAACCGGGGGCAGAATCAACCGACCCGAAACTAACGAGAATTACGTCGCATTATCATATACTTAGGTTCGCGTTTTGGCGCGATTTGCGGCGCGGGGCGGCGTCGCGACCCTTCAAAGTGTTCGGCTCGAAGCCGTCGCGTGAAGGGCGAAGGGCTTAGGAGAGGCGGGGGAACTGCGTGAATAACAACACCAAGCTTGCGGGTCGCGCGCTTCAGGCGGGCGTCGTCGCGGGGGCAATGCTGGCCGGAGCGTCTATTCCCTCCGCGGCGCAGGGCATCGAGGAGATCATCGTCACCGCGCGCAAGCGACCGGAGACGCTGGCCAGCGTGCCGCAGACCATCGCGGTGTTCACCGCCGCCGATCTCGCCGCGCATGGTGATCGCATCAGCGGCGATCTCGCGCAGCACACGCCGAACCTGATGTGGCATTCGATCTTCGGTCAAGCCACGCCGCAGATCTTTCTGCGCGGCGTCGGCAACACCACGTTCAATGCCAACCAGGCGAGCCCCGTCGGCCTGCATGTCGACAACGTCTATCAAGGCTCCAGCGCGACTTACGGCTTCGGCTTGCTCGATCTCGATCGCGTTGAAATCCTCAAAGGCCCGCAAGGCACGCTGTTCGGCCGCAACACCACTGGCGGCGTCATCAATTTCGTCACGCGCAAAGCCGATCCGGCCGCGGGCGTGAACGCGCAAGCCACGGCGACCTATGGCCGCTTCGATGAGGCCAATCTGGAGATCGCCGCCGGCGCGCCGATCGGCGAGCATGCGGCGTTCCGCGTCGCCGGCCTAACGCTCAACCGTTCGGGCTATGTGACCAACGCTGTGCCGACCAGCGGCATCGGCCGTCAGGGCAAGCTGCATCTGTGGTCGGGCCGTGCGCAGGGCCGCGTGCTGACGGAAAGCTTCGATCTGCTGATCGAAGCGCACGGCGGCCGCAATGCCAGCGACATCATCCCCGGCAAGCAGGTCGGCGTCGTCTGCCCGCCGGGCGTGGCGGTGCCGGTCATCGGCGCGTGTACCGACTTCCTGGGCTTCCGCGATTCCACGAACCTGCGCGAAAGCTTCGCGGGCACGCGCTCCTACGACAACATCGATACCGCCGGCCTGAGCGCGACGGCGACGTGGCATGCGCCGGGTTTCAGCGTCGTGTCGCAGACGGCCTTCGATTCCAATCACCGCCGCTTCCAGAACGATCCCGACGTCGCGCCCGCGACCGAGATCAAGGCCAACGTCGTCTCGCGTTTCCACCAGTTCAGCCAGGAACTGCGCGCGGCCTCGGATGCGGAAGATCCGCTGAACTGGATCGTGGGCGGCAACTATTATCGCGACAGCCTGAACGCGATCACGGCGTTCACCTTGAACGCCCTGGGGCCGGGTGTGCTGTCGCGCTTCTTCCCCGTGCAGGAAGGTGTCGCGACCAAGTTGACACAGCGCAGCGAAAGCACGGCGGTGTTCGGCGAGGCGGGCTACGCGCTCACCGATCAACTGACTCTGACGGCTGGCGTGCGCTGGACCGATGACAAGCGCATCGCCGATCCTTACGCGTTCCTGATCAACGCGACGGGTCTCGCGAATACTTTTGTCGATGACACCATCGCCACGTCGCGCCTGTTGGTGCCGACGATCCCGGCCATGCATATCGAACGCGATTGGAAGCGGTGGGGCGGGCGCGGTATGCTCGGCTATCAGGGGAGCGCCAACCTGCTCGCCTATGCCAGCGTCACGCGCGGTTTTAAAGGCGGCGACTTCAACGGCGGGGCGATGTTCTCGCCGGTCGAGGCGAACATCGTCGATCCCGAATACGTCACGGCTTGCGAGATCGGCGTGAAGGGCGCGCTGCCTGAGGCGCGCCTGAGTTACGGACTTGCAGGGTTCATCTACGACTTTACCAATCAGCAGATCGCGACATTGATCCCCGGATCGAACGGCGCGCTGCAGAACCTCACCAACGCCGCGAAGTCCAACATTCACGGCCTCGAAGCGGAGATCGGACTCACTCCCATCGACGCGCTGCGCCTGGACGTGAAGGCCGGCTATCTCGATGCGGAGTTCAAGAAATTCCAGCTCGATCCCGGCAATCCGGCGACCAACTATGCCGGCAATCGCATCCCGTCCTCGCCGAAGTTCAGCCTGAACGCGCTGGCCCGCTACACCGTGCCGCTTGCGGCGCAGCGCAGCCTGTCGTTCGGGGCCGAGCTGTCGCACAAGAGCGCGCACTTCTTCACGGCCGACAACAATCGCGCCATGTGCGAGAACGGCTATTGGATCCTCAACGCCGACGTGACCTTCGCGCTGAACGAAAAGGTCAGCGTGAAAGCCTGGGCGCGCAACCTTGGCGACACGAAATACTTCGTCAGCGGCATCGCGACGACCGGCTTCGGCGTGATGGAACTCATGCCGGGATTGCCGCGCACTTACGGCGTGACGGCGTCGGCAAAGTTCTAAAGCGGCGGAATGGCCGGCGCGGGCGGGGCGGCCTTGTCGGCTTCGGCCCAGGCGTGTTCGTGCAGCAGGCAGGCGTCGCAGTGGCCGCAAGGCGCGGCCACGCCGCTACTCATGTCGGGCGCGTAGCAGCTCCAGGTGTCGCCGCGTTGCAGGCCGAGTTCGCCGGCCAGCTTGGCGATCTCCGGCTTGGTCAGCGTCACCAGCGGCGCGACGATCTTCGGGCCGTTCGGCACGGCTTCGGCCCACATCTTGCGGAACGCGGTGAGGAAGCTCTCGCGGCAATCCGGATAGCCCGAATAATCCACCGCGTTCACGCCCAGCCACACCTCAGTGGCATCGGCGCCCGCGGCTTCGGCGCAGGCCAGCGCCAGGAACACCGCGTTGCGGCCCGGCACGAATGTCGGCGCGATGCCGGCCTTCATCTCCGCGACGCTGCGGTCTTTCGGGATCTCGATGGCGGGGCGGTTCCAGCTGACCTCGAGCACGCGCCGCTCGATGCCGAAGCGCGCGCACTGGTTTGCCGCATAGCCCAGTTCGACCAGCTGCCGCTGGCCGTAGTTCAGCCCGACGCTGATCGGCGTGCGGCCATGCTTGCGCGCGAGCAGAAGGCAAAGCGTTGAGTCGAGCCCACCGGAGTGGAGCACGATGACGCGCGGGGCGGCTTTCGCGCTCACGCGAGTTCGTAGCGGCAGGATTCGCCCAGGGACGGGCGGCGCACGGTCACGCTGGCGACCGGCAGCGATTGCTTCAGCTCGCCCGCGATCCAGCGCGCGAGGTTCTCCAGCGACGGCGTGCCGAGGCCGGGAATGTCGTTCAGGAAATTATGGTCGAGGCGGGCGCGCACCTCGGTGATTGCACGGCCCACGTCCTCGAAGTCGACCACGCAGCCGCTGACGGGATCGGGCGCGCCGGTCATGGCGACGGCGACCGTGAACGAGTGGCCGTGCATGCGCGTGTTCTCGTGCCCCGGCGTTTTGTGCGCGAAGGTATGGGCGGCCTCGAAGCCGAACTCTTTGACGATCTCGAACTTACCGGTCATCGGCCCACTCACGGAATTCCCAGGTATTTATGGGTCTGCACGCTCAAGCGCCAGTGCGGATGTGCGAGGCAGTACGCGACGGCGGCCTGGGAATTCGCCACACGGGCGGGGCCGTCCATCGGTTGCAGGAAGCGGTGTTCGAAGGCCAGGCCGGCAAAACGCTCGGGCTCGGCGCCCGCTTGCGGATAGACGAGCTTCAACTCGTGCCCGCGCTTTTGCACCAATTCGGCCTGCGCCTTCGGGCTGACGCAGATCCAATCGATGCCTACGGGCGCTGCGATGGTGCCGTTGGTCTCGACGGCGATCTTGAAACCGCGCGCATGCAGGGCCGCGATCAGCGCGGTGTCGAGTTGCAACAACGGCTCCCCGCCGGTGCACACGACGAAGCGTTCCGCGGTCCCGTTGCCGGTCCAGGTACGGGCGACGGCCTCGGCCAGAGCCTCGGGGCTCGCGAACTTGCCGCCGCCTAAACCGTCCGTCCCGATGAAGTCGGTGTCGCAGAACTGACAGGTCGCCGTGGCGCGATCCCGCTCCAGGCCGCTCCATAGGTTGCAGCCGGCGAAGCGGCAGAACACGGCCGGGCGGCCGACGTTCGCGCCTTCGCCCTGCAGCGTGTAGAAAATCTCTTTGACGGCGTAGGTCATGGCGGCTGTCACATACGCTCAGCCGCCCGGAAAAGCCAGCCTAACCCGGGGTCAGCAGGCCAATCATGGCCCCCGACAAGCAGGTGGTAATCGTACCTGAAATCAAGGCCTTAGGCGTCAAATCGATGATCTCCCTGCGGCGTTGGGGCACCATGGCCGACATGCCGCCTATTGTGATCCCCATCGAGGCGAAGTTCGCAAAGCCGCATAAGGCATAGGTCAGCACCAGTCGCGTGCGCGGCGCCAGGGCGTCGGGCCCCAGCGCGGCCATGTCGGCATAGGCGACCAGCTCATTGAGCACCATCTTGGTGCCGAGCAGGCCGCCGGCCGTGATCGCTTCGGACCAGGGAACGCCGACCAGCCAGGCGAGCGGGGCCATCACCCAGCCGAACATGCGCTGCAGCGTCAGTGGCGCGCCGGCCACGTCAGGCAGGTGCGCGATCGCCGTGTTGATCAGCGTCACGAGCGCGATCAGCGTGATCAGCATGACGATGATGTTGACGATCAGCGGCAAGGCATCCAGCGCGCCGCGCGCGATGACCGAAATCCAGTTGTCGCCGTCATGGCGCACGACGGCGACCTCGGCGGTATCGGTATGCGCGGACTCCGTTTCCGGGACCATCAGGAATGCCACGACCGCGGCGCCCGGAGCCGCCAGGATTGAGGCCGTGAGAATCTGACCCAAAGCGTTCGGGATCACATCGGCCAGCATCGTCGCGTAGACCACCATCATGGTGCCCGACACCATGCCCATGCCCGCCGTCATCATCACGAACAGCCCGGCGCGGGATTCCGCCGCCAGATAGGGGCGCACCACCATCGGTCCTTCGACGTTGCCGATGAAAATCGTCACCGCGGTCGCCAGGCCGGCCGGGCCATCGACGCCGATGGTCCGGCGCAGCACCCAGGCGAAGCCGCGCACGACCGGCTGGATCAGGCCGACATGAAAGCCGAGCGCGGAAAGGGCGCTGATCAGCAGGATCAGCGGCAGGGCCTGGAACGCGAAGATGAAGGTCGCGCCCGGCGTGGTGGCTGTGAACGGCATGCCGCCGCCGCCGACATAGCCGAACACGAAGGACGTGCCGGCGCGGGTGGCGTCATTGAGGGCGATGACCAGGCCGTTGAGCGCGCCGAAGGCATCGCGCACCGGGGGCACCTGGGTCAGCAGCAGCGCCAGCACGAATTGCAGCGCCAGGCCGAAAACGATGGCACGCCATTGGATTTGTCCCCGGCGCTCGCTCAACGCCCAAGCGATGGCGATAAGCATGGCAATTCCGAACGCACTCTGTAGCGACAACAACATCAAGTCCCCCGCGACTCAGCAGCGCCCCACCCTGCGGCATTGCGTTGCCGCGGACCAGAGCTTACCCGGGCGGTGCGCTTTCGTCATAAAAGCTTCATGCCCACGTCACAAAGCAGTGGCGGACGCCGGCTAAATGTGGCTGTGATAATCTAGTCCCCCTCGAACGGCGGCGCGCAATGACTCACGGCGACCATACGGTTTCGTCTTTCGACACCGAGCTTTCCCACCTCGAGCGGCGCGTGCTCGAAATGGGTGGCTTGGCCGAATCCCAATTGGGCGCGGCAGTTGAAGCCCTGCAGAAGCGCAACACCGATGCGGCGGAGCGGATCATCGCCCGCGATCCGGATCTCGACGAGGCCGAGCGCAAGATCGAATCCAGCGCGCTTTCAATCCTGGCGCGCCGTCAGCCGATGGCGAACGACCTGAGGTACGTGTTCGGCAACGTGAAAATCGCCGGCTCGCTGGAGCGCATCGGCGACTATGCCAAGAACATCGCCAAGCGCACGCTGGTGTTGAGCAAGCATCCGAAGATCGAAACACCGCCCGAGATGGCCGCGCTCGCCGCGCACGCGCTCGCCTCGCTGCGGGAGGTGATGGACAGCTTCACCACCCGCGACTCCCGCAAGGCGGAAGCCGTGTGGCGCCGCGACCAGGAAATCGATGATCTCGCCTCGCGCATGCAGCGCGGTGTGATCCAGCGCATGGCGACGCAGTTGACCGAAGGCGGGCACGATGCCGCCGAAGTGGAATGCTCGACGCACTTCCTGTTCATTGCGAAAAATCTGGAGCGCGTGGGCGACCATGCGACCAACATCGCGGAAGTGATCCAGTTCCAGCTCTCCGGCTCCTGGATACGTGAAACGCGGCCCAAGGGCGGTGAGCCGGGCACTGTTCTGTCCGGCGGTCGCTAGACTTTCCACACGACGTTTTTGATCGCTGGCGCGTCTGCGGCGCGCGCGGCATGATGCCGCCCTCATTTTCGAAGGAGCGGTGACATGGACGTGCGTGCGGCGGTGGCGATGGCGGCGGGGAAGCCGCTTGAGATCGATACGGTGCAACTCGACGGCCCGCGCGCCGGCGAGGTGCTGGTCGAGATCAAGGCCACCGGCATCTGCCACACCGACGCATTCACGCTGTCCGGCGACGATCCGGAAGGCATGTTCCCCGCCATCCTGGGCCACGAAGGCGCGGGCGTGGTGGTCGAGGTTGGCGCGGGCGTGACGTCGCTGAAGGTCGGCGATCACGTCATCCCGCTCTACACGCCGGAATGCCGCCAGTGCAAATTCTGCACCTCCGGCAAGACCAACCTCTGCCAGGCGATCCGCAGCACGCAAGGCAAAGGCGTGATGCCCGACGGCACCTCGCGCTTCTCCATGAAGGGCAAGCCGGTCCTGCACTACATGGGCACGTCGACTTTCGCCAACTACACCGTGCTGCCGGAGATCGCGCTGGCGAAGATCCGCACCGACGCGCCGTTCGACAAGGTCTGCTACATCGGCTGCGGCGTGACGACGGGCATCGGCGCCGTGATCAACACCGCCAACGTCCAGGCCGGCGACAACGTCGCGGTGTTCGGCCTGGGCGGCATCGGTCTCAACGTGATCCAGGGCGCGCGCATGGTCGGCGCCGACAAGATCATCGGCATCGATATCAATCCGGAACGCGAAGCGCTGGCGCGCAAATTCGGCATGACGCATTTCGTCAATCCGAAGGCCGTGCCCAACGTCGTGGAGGCGGTGACCGATCTCACCGACGGCGGCGTCGATTATTCGTTCGAGTGCGTCGGCAACGTGAAGCTGATGCGCCAGGCGCTGGAATGCTGTCACAAGGGCTGGGGCCAGAGCATCATCATCGGCGTGGCCGGCGCGGGCCAGGAGATCGCCACGCGTCCGTTCCAGCTGGTGACGGGCCGTGTGTGGAAAGGCTCCGCGTTCGGCGGCGCCAAGGGCCGCACCGACGTGCCGAAGATCGTCGACTGGTACATGCAGGGCAAGATCGACATCGATAGCCTGATCACCCACACCATGCCGCTGAACGACATCAACAAGGCCTTCGACCTGATGCACGAAGGCAAGTCGATCCGCTCCGTTGTGGTGTTCTAAGTGACACTCGAGACGATCAGCACGCACGCCTGCTTCGGCGGCGCGGTCAGCTTCCATAAGCATCAGAGTGCCGCGACCAACACGGCGATGAAGTTCGCCGTGTTCACGCCTGACCAGGCCAAGCGCGGCAAGGTGCCGGTGCTGACCTATCTCGCCGGGCTCACCTGCAACGAAGAGACCTTCATGACGAAGGCCGGGGCGCAGGCCGTCGCCGCTGAGTTGGGCATTATGCTGATCGCGCCCGACACCAGCCCGCGCGGCGAAGGCGTCGCCACCGATCCCGCCGGCGGCTGGGACTTCGGCCTCGGCGCGGGCTTTTACATCAACGCGACGCAAGCCCCCTATGCCGCGCACTATCGCATGCAGGCTTATGTCACCGAGGAACTGCCAGCGCTGGTGGCGGCGAACTTCGCCGCCGATATGAACCGTCAGGGTATCTTCGGCCACTCGATGGGCGGCCATGGCGCGCTGACGCTGGCGCTCAAGAACCCGCACACCTATCGCACCGTCTCGGCCTTCGCGCCGATTGTCGCGCCGTCGCAGGTGCCCTGGGGCGAGAAAGCTTTTGGCGGTTATCTCGGACCTGACCGGGCCACCTGGGCGGCGCACGATGCCACCGCGCTCGTCGCGCGCACGCCCGCGTTCAAAGGCCGCGAGATGCTGGTCGACCAGGGCCTCGCCGACAAGTTCCTGGAACGCGAACTGCGCCCGGAACTGTTCGAGGCGGCTTGCACCGCCGCCGGCGTGAAACTCACCCTGCGGCGTCATGACGGTTACGACCACGGCTACTACTTCGTGTCGACCTTCATGGCCGATCACCTGCGCTGGCACGCAGAGCGGCTCGTCTGACGGCGAATTGCAGGTGGCGGGCCTCACGCAGCCACTGATAAATTGTCGGCATGACCGCCAATGCCAGGTATGCCGCCGTCATCCTTGCGGTCTGCAAGACCGCGAGGATCCAGAGGTTTATGGTTCCTCTCTCACGGTCGCAAAAAACCTCTGGGTCCTCGGCCCTTTCGGGCCAAGGACGACGACAGATGTCGTTGCGTCCAGCCTGTTATTTCCCTGCTTTAACAGGTGATCAGGCCGAATGACTGACGCACCCCAAAAACCGACGGAACACGCACCCCCTGCTGCCGGCGGCTGGCCGGCGCTTGTCGCCAGCGCCGAGCCGATGGCGGCGGGTGGCAATCCGCTCACGGCGGCAAAGACGCTGCTGTCGGTCAATCAGCCGGAAGGCTTCGACTGTCCCGGCTGCGCCTGGGGCGACCCGAAGCACACCTCGTCTTTCGAGTTCTGCGAGAACGGCGTCAAGGCCGTGTCCTGGGAAGCGACCGCCAAGCGTTGCACGCCGGAGGTGTTCGCGCGCCACAGCGTGTCGTGGATGATGGCGCAGGACGATCACACGCTGGAAGCGTTCGGGCGGCTCACGCATCCGATGCTCTATGACGCGGCCAGCGATCATTACCTGCCCATCGCCTGGGACGAGGCCTTCAAGATCATCGGCGAAGAACTCAACGCGCTCGGTCATCCGGACGAGGCGCTGTTCTACACCTCGGGGCGAACATCCAACGAAGCCGCATTTCTGTGGCAATTGTTCGTGCGCGAGTTCGGCACGAACAATCTGCCGGACTGCTCGAACATGTGCCACGAGGCCAGCGGCGTGGCGCTGAAAGAATCCATCGGCATCGGCAAAGGCACGATCCTGCTGGAGGACATGCAGCTCGCCGATGCGATCTTCATCTTTGGTCAGAACCCCGGCACCAATCATCCGCGCATGCTGGGCGATTTGCGCGAGGCCGCGAAGCGGGGCGCGAAGATCGTCACCGTCAATCCGCTGAAGGAACGCGGACTGCTGAAGTTCGCGCATCCGAAAAGTCCGGCCGACATGGTCGTGAACGGGCTCTCGGGTGGCGGCGTCGAACTGACGCATCTGTATCTTCAGCTTCAGGTCGGCGGCGACCTCGCCTTCCTGCGCGGCATGATGAAGCTGATCTTCGAGGCCGATCGCGCCGCGCAAGCGACGGGCAAGCCGCGTGTGCTGGATGTTGACTTCATCGCCGCGCATACTCACGGCATCGAGGCGCTGGAAGCCGACCTCGCGACGGAAAGCTGGGACCGCATCGTCGCGCAATCGGGGCTGACGCGCGGCGAGATCGAACACGCCGCGGCGATCTACATGCAGGCGGAACGCGTCATCTGCACCTGGGCGATGGGGCTGACGCAGCATGTCGGCGCGGTCGAGACCATCCAGAACATCATCAATCTGCTGCTCCTGCGCGGCAACATCGGGCGTCCCGGCACCGGGCCGTGCCCCGTGCGCGGTCATTCCAACGTGCAGGGCGACCGCACGATGGGGATCACCGAACTGCCGAGTGCGGCGTTCCTCGATACGCTCGAACGCGTGTTCGGGTTCAGGGCGCCGCGCCAACCGGGCGTGAACACCGTCGAAGCCATCGCCGCGATGCGTGACGGCAAAGCCAAAGCCCTGCTCGCGATGGGCGGCAACCTCGCCGCCGCCGCGCCGGACTCCGCGCTGACCTGGGCGGCGATGCGCGGACTCAATTTGACCGTTCACGTCTCGACCAAGCTGAACCGCAGTCATCTTGTCCACGGCAAGCGCGCGCTGATCCTGCCCGCGCTGGGCCGCACGGAGATGGACGTGCAGAAGACCGGCAAGCAGGCGATCACGGTCGAAGATTCCATGAGCATGGTGCATTCGTCGTCGGGGATGAACCATCCCGCCTCGAAGATGCTGCGCTCGGAGCCGTGGATCGTTGCCGGCATCGCCATGGCGACATTGCCGAACAGCCGGGTGCCCTGGGCGGACCTGCGTGACGATTACCGTCTGATCCGCGACCGCATCGAAGCGGTGTTCGCCGATTTCGAGAACTTCAACACGCGCATTATGCGTGCCGGCGGGTTCCATCTTGAAAACAGCGCCAAGGAGCGGCGCTGGAACACCGCGACCGGAAAGGCGAACTTCATTCCCGCATCGCTGCCGGCGCTGACCCAGCGCGAGGCGGCCCAAGCCCGCGCGGCGCAGCCGGTCTATACGCTGACCACCTTCCGCGCCCACGACCAGTACAACACCACCGTCTATTCCCGGAACGACCGCTATCGCGGCATCAAGGGCCACCGGCGTGTGGTGTTCATGCATGCGGACGATATCGCCGCGCTCGCGTTGCCCGACGGCGCGCGGGTCGACTTGGCGACTGTCTCGGACGACGGCGCGGCGCGCGTGCTGCAAGGTTTGCTGCCGGTACCGCACGATATGCCGCGCGGCTGTGTCGGCGCCTATTTCCCTGAGGCCAATGTCCTCGTACCTTTGGCGCTGCACGGGCCGCGCTCCGGCACGCCGAGTTCGAAGGCGGTGCCGGTGACAATCGCGCGCAGTTTATCTTAAGGGGCGGGGATGCTCAGCGGTTTGCGGATACTCGTCACCAATGTGACGCACTTCGTCGGTTTGCCGTCGGCGCTGGAATTGGCGCGCCAGGGCGCCAAGGTCGTCGTGCATGACCGCGCCTTTGCCGACGCGGAAGCGCGCATCTCATTTCACAAGGATCATCCCACTCTCGATCCGCTGGCCGAGGTCGAACCGGAAGCCACGGCCGCGCGCGTGCTGGCCGACGGCCCCATCGATGTGCTGGTGAACAACGACTTCTTCCCGGCCCTGCGGGCGCCGATCGATACGGCTTCGGCGGACGATCTGCGCCGCACCTTGGAAGACCTCGTGGTCGCGCCGTTCCGCTTCGCCGGTCCGGTCGCCAAGGCGATGAAGGAACGCCGCCAGGGCAAAATCCTGTTCGTCACGTCGGCGGCCCCATTACGGGGGTTGCCGAATTATGCGATGTACGTCACCGGTCGCGGCGCGGCGAACGCGCTGGCCGGGTCGCTGGCGCAGGAACTCGCGGCTTTCAATATCCAGGTCAATGCGATTGCGCCGAACTATGTCGAAAGCCCCAGTTATTTTCCGCCCGATCTCATCAAGAATCCCGACGCCATGAAACGGTTCACCGACAAGGTCCCGCTCAAGCGCCTTGGCAAGCCGGACGAGGTCGCGGCGACCATCGCCTTCTTCGCCTCGCCCGGCAGCAATTTCATCACCGGCCACGTGCTGCCTGTCGCGGGCGGCTGGGCATGAGTCACGCGCCGCTTGCTGAAGTGCCGGAACGCAACGCGCCCGGCGAGATCGCCGCGATCTACGCGTCCTTGCGTGCCTCGCTCGGCGTGCCGATGGTGAATCTCGTCTTCCGTCACATGTCGACTGTGGATGGCTGTCTGCCCTGGGCCTGGGGCTGTCTGGAGCCGATCTATCGCGGTGGCGCGATCCATGAGGCAGGCGCGCGCATGGCGATCCTGTCGCAGCAGATCGGCATCAGCCGCGGCCCTGGCGCTGTCGGGATGCGCGCCGAAGCCATCGGCGACACGCTGACGGCCTATATCCGCGCCAATCCCATCAACATGATCGGCCTGTCGGTGCTGGCGCGCATTCTCGATGAACGTGCGCCCATCGATGTGGTGCCGCCGGGCGGGCCCGCGCGTGTGAAGGCGATTGCGCAAATCCTGCCGATGGCCGATCTCGCCACCGTCCCACCGCGCTCGCTGGACAAGCTGCAAAGCCTTGCGACATTGCTGCACGGCCAGGATGGTCCGGTGATCCCGTCGCTGTTCCGGCATTTCGCCGCTTGGCCGACGGCGCTCGATGCCATCGATCAGGCGCTACATGAACTTGTCGAGGCCGGCACGCTCGATATCGTCGCGCGCGATATGGAAGCCTATGGGAAGCGTGTCGCCGACCGGCTGGACGCGAAAGCGCCATGGCCGGCGGACGAAGCGACGGCGGCCTGCATCCGCAACCTGGTCGCACTGTTCCCGGCCAACATGACCAAGATGACGGTCGTCGCGATCGCGTTGCGGGATGCGCTGACCTAGCGGTCCTTCAGGTTGTCGGACAGGCGCGCGATCAGGTTGAACAGCTGGTCCTGTTCGGAGGCGCTCAACGCCTTCACCGCTTGCGCGGCGACCTGGCGGGCTTGATCCATCACGCGCGCGCGCATCTCGTTGGCACGCTCGGTCAGGTGCACCGTCGCGCGGCGTTTATCATCCGGGTCGGGCTTGCGGATGACGAGTCCATCGCGCTCCATGCGGTCGAGCGTATTTGCCATGGTCGGCTGCTCGACGTTGATGCGGCGGCACAGTTCCGCCTGGGTCAGGCCGTCCTGCTCGAACAGCATCACCAGCGGCGCGAATTGTCCGGGTGCGACGCCAAGATCGCCCAGCGCTTCCTGCATGCGCCGGTCATACAACCGGTTCAGGTGCGCAATCTGGTAGCCGAGGGAATCGAGGCGGCGGATCGCCATGGTTGGGTTGCTTTGTTCAGCGCGTCTTTTCGGGCTGGGTGTAGCCCTTGGATTCCATGCAGCGGTCGTACTGGCCGTGGAAATCCTGCGTCACGGCATTGCGGTCGCGCATATCCATCGGCAACTGGCCGAGACCGGCGCCGCCCATTTGGCCGGCGCCCATGGGAGCGCTCGGCGGCGCGACGTAATCGCGCGTGCGGCCGGCCCGTGTCAGCGAATCCTGCTGCGCTTCCTGCGTGCAGGAGGCGTCGTCGGCGCGCACCTCGGCGGCGGTCTTGTTGGGATTGACCCACGCAGGCCCCGCGCAGGCGCTGAGAACGATCAAGGACAGACCCGCGACGCCACCTGCCCAGGGTCGCAAACCCTTGACCGTCGTATGCGGACCTGTTTGTTTCGCTGACATCCCAGAACCCCTGGCAAGAAAGATACGCTCGATGACCGCGCAAAATAATGGCACGTCACCGGCTGAACGTTCTACCGGCATGTATTTCGAGGATATCGCTGTGGGTCAATCGGGGACTTTCGCCAAGACCGTCACGGAAGCCGATATCGTGCTATTTGCGGGTGTGTCGGGCGACACCAATCCCGTGCATCTCGACGCTGAGTATGCCGCCGGCACCATGTTCAAGAGCCGGATCGCGCACGGCATGCTGTCGGCGAGCTTCATCTCGACCGTGATCGGCACCAAATTGCCGGGCCCGGGGGTGATCTATGTCGGGCAAACCCTCAAATTCAAGGCGCCGGTGCGCATCGGCGATACCGTGGTGGCACGCGCTGAAGTGACCGGGACGATCCCGGAGAAGAAGTTCGTCACGCTCAAGACTCAATGTCTGGTGGGTGACAAGGTCGTGATCGACGGCGAGGCGACCGTCATGGTCCCATCGCGCGGCGCGAAGTAAGCGGACATCGCGGGGAGAGGCGAACCGTTCCATGCGGATCGTCAGAACGTTTGGCGAGATGCCGGCGGAGTTGCGGGGCGGCGTGATCGCGCTCGGCAATTTCGACGGTCTACATCGCGGCCATCAGGCGGTGATCGCTGCGACTATCGACGCCGCGCGCGCCGCAGGCGCGCCCGCCGCCGTGATGACGTTCGAGCCGCATCCGCGTCAGTTCTTCCGTCCCGACGATGCCCCGTTCCGGCTGTCGCCGTTCCGCATCAAAGCGCGGCTGATTGAAGCGATGGGCGTGGACTATCTCTATGCCCCGGCCTTCGACCGCGAGTTCTCCCAGCGCACGGCGGAGAACTTCGTCACCGAGATCCTGGTCGGCGGCCTGCAAGTCAGCCGCGTCATCGTCGGCAACGATTTCGTCTTCGGCCATCAGCGCAAAGGCAACGTCGCGCTGCTGCAGGCGATGGCCGCGCACCACGGCTTCGCGGTCACAGTGTTGCCCGAAGTGCGCGCAGGTCAGGGCCCGCGCTTCTCATCGACTGCGATCCGCCAAGCGCTGGCCGAGGGCCGCCCGGCGGATGCCGCAGCGATGCTGGGACGCTATTGGGAAATCGAGGCGCGCGTCGAACAAGGCGACCAGCGCGGACGCACGTTGGGCTTCCCGACGGCGAACCTGCCGTATCGCGATTACCTGCATCCGGCGAAAGGCGTTTACGCCGTGCGCGCCGGCATCGATCAAGGCACGCACACGGTCTGGCACGACGGCGTGGCGAACTTCGGCAACCGCCCGACCTTCGACAAGAAGGACCTTCTGCTCGAAGTGCATCTGTTCGATTTCGCCGGCGACCTCTACGGCAAGCACCTGCGGGTGGCGTTGATCGACTATCTACGGCCCGAGCAGAAGTTCGCCAGGCTGGAAGCGCTCAAGGCCCAGATCGCGGCCGACAGCGCCAAGGCGCGCGAGCTTTTGGCCGCGCATCGGTTCGGCGACACGCCGGCGGGGTATGTCCCCGTGTCCCTGGCCTAAATGTTCGTGGTTTGTTCCTAATTTCGCGCGCAAGCCGTTGAAGCGTCTGACGGCCCCTGTTAGACACCCGGCCATGCAACCTCAGACGCGTGCCTTTCTGATTCCGGAGCGAATTCGTCGCCCCATTCTGTAACCAGGATGGGGTCCCGACCTTAATTCGCGTCTTCAACGTTTCTTCCGGAATGCAATCTCATGGCTCCGTCCGACACCGTTCCCGACTACAAGAACACCGTCTTCCTGCCCGCGACCAGTTTCGAAATGCGCGCCGGCCTGCCGCAGCTCGAGCCGAAGCTGCTCGCGCGCTGGGCCAAGATGGGTCTCTATGACCGCCAGCGCGCCGCCTCGAAAGGCCGCGAGAAGTTCGTGCTGCATGACGGCCCGCCCTATGCGAACGGCCATCTGCACATCGGTCACGCGCTCAACAAGATCCTGAAGGACGTGATCGTGCGCGCCCAACAGATGATGGGTCGCGATGCGATCTATGTGCCGGGCTGGGACTGCCATGGCCTGCCGATCGAATGGAAGATCGAGGAAGAGTATCGCGCCGCCGGCAAGAACAAGGACGAGGTGCCGGTGGTGGAATTCCGCCGCCAGTGCCGCACCTTCGCCGCGCAATGGATCGACGTGCAGCGCGAGGAGTTCAAGCGCCTCGGTATCAACGGCGATTGGGCCAATCCCTACACCACCATGAGCTTCCCCGCCGAAGCGCAGATCGTGCGCGAGCTCGGCAAGTTCCTGATGGACGGCAGCCTCTATCGCGGCGCCAAGCCGGTGTTGTGGTCGGTGGTCGAGAAGACCGCGCTGGCCGACGCCGAAGTCGAATACGAAGACCACACCTCCGTCACCGTGCATGTGCGCTTCCCCATTCAGACCACGAAGGTCGAGGCGCTGAAGGGCCACAGCATCGTCATCTGGACGACGACGCCCTGGACCCTGCCGGGCAACCGCGCCATCGGCTTCGCCGCGGATATCGACTACGCCGTGGTCGAAGTCGAAGCGGTCGGCGAGAAGAGCCGCGCGCGCGTGGGCGAACGCTTCGCTGTCGCTGAAGCTTTGCGCGAAGGCGTGCTGAAGGCCGCCGACGTCGCCGCGCACAAGGTGGTTGAGCGCGTGAAGGGCGTCGAGCTTGCCGGAACCGTCTGCCGCCACCCGTGGCACGGCAAAGGGTATGACTTCGACGTCAACCTGTACCCCGGCGATTTCGTCACCACCGAAGCCGGTACCGGCTTCGTGCACATCGCGCCGGGTCACGGCGAGGACGATTGGCATCTCGGCCGCGCGCATGGCGTCGAGATCCCGGATACCGTCGCAGGCGACGGCACCTACTACGATCATGTGCCGCTGTTCGCCGGCAAGCATGTGTTCAAGATCGATGGCGATGTGTTGCGTGAGCTGATCGATGCGAATGCGCTGCTCGCCAAGGGCAAGCTGGTGCACAGCTATCCGCATTCGTGGCGCTCCAAGGCGCCGCTGATCTTCCGCAATACGCCGCAGTGGTTCATCTCGATGGAGAAGACCGGGCTGCGCGAAAAGGCGCTGAAGGCCATCGACGAGACGCAATGGGTGCCGGCGCAGGGCCGCAACCGCATCTATTCGATGGTCGAAAGCCGGCCGGACTGGTGCATCTCGCGCCAGCGCCAGTGGGGCGTGCCCATCACCATCTTCCGCAATAAGAAGACCGGCGAAGCGCTGCGCGATCCGGCGGTGATCGAGCGCATCGCGGAAGCGGTCGAGCAGGAAGGCGGCGACGCCTGGCTGACCTCGCCGCCCAGCCGTTTCCTCGGCAACGACTATGCCGCCGACGACTACGAACAGGTCATGGACGTCATCGAAGTCTGGTTCGACTCAGGTTCGACGCACGCCTTCGTGCTGGAGAAGCGCCCGGACCTGAAGTGGCCGGCGGATCTGTACCTCGAAGGCTCGGACCAGCATCGCGGCTGGTTCCATACCTCGCTGCTCGAAAGCTGCGGCACGCGCGGTCGCGCGCCGTTCAATGCGGTTCTCACCCACGGCTTCGTGCTGGATGAGAAGGGCCGCAAGATGTCGAAGTCGCTCGGCAACGTGGTCGCGCCGCAGGATGTGGTCGGTACGTCGGGCGCGGATATCCTGCGTCTGTGGGTCGTTGCTTCCGACTACGCGCAAGATTTGTCGGTCGGCCCGAACATCCTGAAGCAGATGGGCGATCTGTATCGCCGTCTGCGCAACACGCTGCGCTATCTGCTCGGCAACCTCGACGGCTTCAGCGACGCGGAGAAGGTGCCGGTCACCGAGCTGCCGGAGCTGGAGCGCTGGGTGCTGCATCGCGTGTCGGAACTCGACAAGATGATCCGCGAAGCCTGCACGAGCTACGACTTCCTCGGCCTGTTCAACGAGCTGCACAACTTCTGCGCCGTCGACTTGTCGGCGTTCTACTTCGATATCCGCAAGGACGCGGTGTATTGCGATGCGCCGAACTCGGCCCGCCGCCGTGCCGCGCGCACCGTGCTGGATATCCTGTACGATTGCCTGGCGAAGTGGCTCGCGCCGTTCATCTGCTTCACCGCCGAGGAAGCGTGGCTCGCGCGCCATCCGGGCGATGACGTGTCGATCCATCTCGAACAATTCCCGACCATCCCGAAAACCTGGAACGATCCGGCGCTGGCGGCGAAGTGGGCGCAGGTGCGCGAGTTGCGCCGCGAAGTCACCGGCAAATTGGAATTGGCGCGCGCGGACAAGAAAATCGGGGCCTCGCTGCAGGCGCATCCGAAGGTGCTCGCACCCGCCGATCTCGTGGCGTTGGTGAAGGATCTTCCGATGGAAGACATCTGCATCACGTCCGGGATCACGATTGCCGCCAACGGCGCGGAGTCCGGTGTCGAAGTCGAGGTGCTTTTGGCCGAAGGCGAGAAGTGCCAGCGCTGCTGGAAGGTGCTGCCCGACGTCGGCAAGCACAGCCACGCGATGGTCTGCGAACGTTGCGACGCCGCCGTCGCAAGCGCGGCGTAAGCGATGGCCGCCGCGACCCCCCGCTTAGGGCTTGTTGTCGCGGCGGTCGCCTTCCTGCTCGACCGTCTGTCGAAGTGGCTGATGATCGGCGTGATGCGCGGCGACGGCATGACCGAGACGCCGTTCTTCACGGATAAGGAGATCGTGCTCCTGCCGTTCTTCAATCTGCGGATGGCCTGGAACTACGGGATCAGTTTCTCGCTGTTCGATTCGGCGGGCTGGATGGTCATCGCCGGCGTGCAAATCGCGATCACCGGCGTCTTGATCGGGTACATGTGGCGCCTGGACGGCCGCCGGATGCAGGCCGCGACCGGCCTGATCGTCGGCGGGGCGCTGGGTAACATTCTCGACCGCTTCCTCTATGACGGGGCGGTGGCGGATTATTTCGATTTCCACCTGGGCGATTGGCACTTCGCCACGTTCAACGTGGCGGATACATTCATCTCGATTGGCGTGGGACTTTGGCTGCTTGACGCCGTGCTCACGTCCTCGCACCATGCGCCCGCCCCGCAAGGGCAAGAAAAGGACTAATTCTATGGCGAACCGTCTCGTTCTCCCGATTTCGCTCGGCCTCTGCGCCGTCGTGCTGCTCAGCGGCTGCAATTCCACCAAGCGCGCGCTCGGGCTCGAGAAGACCGTGCCGGATGAGTTCGCCGTGCTGAACCGCGGCCCGCTCGTCATGCCGCCGGATTACCAGCTGCGTCCGCCGGTTCCGGGCGCCGACCGTCCGCAGGAAATTCCGGCCTCGGAGCAGGCGCGTACCGCGCTGCTCGGCCGCGCCAAGCTGGATGCGCTGCGTTCGCGCGGCGCCTCGCGCGGCGAAGTGGCTCTGCTTGCCCATGCCGGCGCGGACATCTCCACGCCGGACGTGCGCACGAATATCGATCGCGAAGCGTCGTCCTTCGCGCCGGAAGAACGTCAGATGACGCATCGTCTGCTGAACTGGAAAGACGAAAGCCTCGGCCAGGGCACCGCCATCGATCCGGTGGCGGAGAGCAAGCGCCTCGATCAGGCGAAGGCCGACGGCAAGAAGCCGAACGAAACCCCGGTGCCGACCATCGGCAAGGGTGCCAGCGGCGGCAAGTTCCTCGGTATCTTCTAGATCAGATTTTCGGCTCTGCAGTCTGCCCCTCTGCGGTCTGCAGCGGCCCGATCTTGCGATAGACGACGCCGAACAGCGTTGTCGTCAGCACCAGGTAGATGACGCCGAACAAGGCGTCGGTGACCGAGACGGCGAGATCGATCGCCGGCGCGGGGCCGTCGCCATTGCCGAGGCCGGCAAGTTCCATGCCTTCGCTCACCAGAGCCGTGGCTGCGGTCGAAATCCCCATGCCGATGCAGCCGAGGATGACGTGCATCCAGGTGATCTGGACGCCGAAGGGCTTGGTGATGCGCCACGCATCCTTCAGGCCCAGGTGTTCCCCGGCCGCCGCGTAAGCGATGACGACCGACAGCCGTGTCAGGATCATCAGCCAGACGAACACCGCCGGGATGCCAAGGACGACCGCCGTCACCTGGCCGGCAAATTCGCTGACGACGTATCCGACCGGGCCCGCGACGAGGGCAACGAGCGCGGCGAGCGGAATCAATGACAGTCCGATGACGATGGCGACCAAGATGTTGGTGCCCAGCACGGCGCCTTCGCGCCGTCCGAACGTGAAGATCGGCCGCCGCCGCGCTTCCTCGTGGCCGAACACCACGCCGTAGTACCAGGTGACCATCGTCGGCATGAAAACCAGCAGGGCGACGATGGAGGCGGCGAACGTCCACACCTTGTCCTCGGCGATGTCCACGCCCGCCGCCGTCCCGACGGAATCCATCGCGATCAGCAAGGCCACCGGCACCGCCGCATAGCGCAGGGCCAACCGTCGCTCCTGCCAGCAATACTCGAGAATCGCCTTGGTGGTGGGCCAGACAGGCAGGTCCGCGGACATGAGCGTTTTCGCTGAAAAAGGGCCCCATGACGGGAGGCGCGCATTACAGATGCGTCACCATAACCGGGCTGGACGCGGGTCGTAAGGGGAGGCTGGAAACTGGGCGTTGACCTCATCCCGCAGGGGTTCCATGAATGAAACCCCTCGCCCCCCGGAGGACAAGTCCCCCCATGCCTGCCAAGTGGTTCTCTTTCGCCGGCCTTGCGCTGGCGGCCTCGCTGCTGACCCAACCCGCGCGCGCCGACGGTCCCGTTCCGGGCGGCATCTATGGCGCGGAAAGCTTCATGCTCGCGAACGGTATGACGGTGGTGGTGATCCCCAATCACCGCGCGCCGGTCGTCAGCCACATGGTCTGGTACAAGATCGGCGCCGCCGACGAAGTGGAAGGCAAGTCGGGCCTCGCGCACTTCCTCGAGCACCTGCTGTTCAAGGGGACACCGCGTTTCCCCGCCGGCGAGTTGACTGCGCTGGTGGCGCGCAACGGCGGCGACCAGAACGCTTTCACCTCATTCGACTACACGGCCTACTACGAGAACATCGCCGTCGACCGTCTGCCGCTGATGATGGATATGGAAGCGGACCGGATGCACAACCTGAAGCTCGACAAGCCGGGTGTGCTGACCGAGCGCGATGTCATCATCGAAGAACGCCGCATGCGCGTCGACAACGTGCCCGGCGCGCTGCTGGGCGAACGGCTGTCGTCGGTGCTGTGGATGAACAATCATCACAGCATCCCGGTGATCGGCTGGGAGTCGGAGATGCGCACGCTGACCGACGAGGACGCATTGGCGTTCTATAAGAAGTACTATCAGCCGCATAACGCGATTGTGGTCATTTCCGGCGACGTCACGACGGAGCAGATCAAGCCGCTGGCGGAAAAGTATTACGGCGTGTTGCCGAAGGCCGGTGAGCCGGCGAAGCGCGCCCGGCCCACGTTCCTGCCGCGCCGCGCCGATGTGCGCGTGTCGATGACCCACGAGCGCGTGCGCCAGCCGCAATGGCGGCGTGAATACATCGCGCCCAGCTTTAACGTCGGCGACCGCGCCGAAGTGCCGGCGCTGCAGGTGTTCGCCGAACTGTTCGGCGGCGGTTCGACGGCGAAGCTGTACCGCAGTCTTGTCGTCGATCAGCAGCTGGCCGCCGGCGCAAGCGCCGACTACAGCCCGGATGCGATCTCCTACGGCAGCTTCTCGTTCTCGCTGACGCCGAACCCCGGTATCGCGCTGCCGCAGCTGGAAACCGCGTTCGAGAAACTGCTGGGCGAGACGCTGACGAGCGGCATCTCGGATGCAGATGTCGAACGCGCCAAGAACCGCATGCTCGCCAGCCTGGCCTACGCCAAGGAATCGCCGATGGGCGCGGCCTCGGCCGTCGGCTCCATGCTTTCGATCGGCCTGACGCTGCAAGAGATCGAAACCTGGCCGAACGAAATCAAGAAAGTGACGCCCGATCAGGTGCGCGCCGCCGCGCGCAAGCTGGTCACCACCTATTCGTCGGGCACCGGCATCCTGTTGCCGGAGCCGCGTCCGCAAGCCGCCGCGCAAGCGCAGGGAGCCGCGAAATGAAGACCTTCCCGCAGATCGCGCTGTCGCTGTTCGCGCTTGTCGTCGCGTTGCCGGCCCATGCCGTCACAGTGACCGAAGTGAAAACGCCCAAGGGCATCCACGCCTATTTCGCCGAAGATCACGCCAGTCAGGTGATCTCGTTCAGCTTCAGCTTCCAGGGCGGCACGGCGCTCGATCCCGTGGACAAGCAGGGCCTGTCCCAGATCGGGTCCAGTCTGTTCAACGAAGGCGCGGGCGATCTCGATGCCTTCGCCTATCAGTCGGCGATGGAAGATCGCGCGATCTCCATCGGCATGAGCGCGGGACGCGACAGCATCAGCGGCAGCATCACCACCACGTCGCCCAATCTGACCGAGGCGGTGAAGCTTGCGCGGCTGGCGCTGATACAGCCGCGCTTCGACCCCGAAGCCATTGAGCGGATGCGCCGCGAAATTCTGGTGGGCATCACCGCGCGCCAGGAAGTTCCGGGACGCCTGGCCTCGCGTAAGCTGTTCACCGAACTGTTCGGCGGCCATGCCTACGCGCGCGAAGAAGAAGGCGTCGCCGACAACGTCAAAAGCATCACCCGCGCCGACATCCAGAACTGGGCGAAGACGCGCCTGACGCGCGACCGGCTGTTGATCGGCGTCTCCGGCGACATCTCCGCCGCCGATCTCGCGCCGGTCCTCGATACGTTGTTCGCGGATTTGCCGGCGACGGGCGCGGGGCCGGCAACCCTGCCACCGGCGAAGGTGTCGACCGTCGGCAAGACCTCGCGCATCTTCCGCGACCTGACGCAGACCACCATCCTGATCGGTGGCCCCGGCATCGCGCGCAACGATCCAGACTGGTATGCCGCCGTGGTGGCGGATTACATCCTGGGCGCGGGTTCGTTCTCCTCGCGCCTGATGAACGAAGTGCGCGAGAAGCGCGGGCTTGCCTATGGTGTGTCGAGCGGCCTTGCGCCCTACGACGCCGGGGCGATCATCACGATCAGCGCGGGCACGCGGGCGGATCAGGCCGAACAGAGCCTCAAGGTCATCCGCGACGAAGTCGGCAAGATGCGCACGCCCGGCGTGACCCAAGCCGAAATCGATGGCGCGAAGCAATATCTCACCGGCGCCTGGCCGTTGCGCTTCACCACGACCGGCAGTGTCGCCGGGCTCTTGGTGCAGATTCAGCACGACCATCTCGGCCTCGACTATCTCGACAAGCGCAACAAGTTCATCGAAGCGGTGACGCTGGCCGATGTGCAACGCGTGTCGAAGCGGCTCTACAACCCCGAAACGCTGACGGTTGTGATGGTGGGGCCGGAAGCCGCGGCCGTCCCGGCGAAAGCGCCGGCGCGCGCCGAGAAGAAGTGATCGGCATGACGCTGACGACGCTGCCGGCCTGGACCGCGCTCGGCGATCATGCCCGCACGATGGCGGATACGCCCATGCGGGCGCTGTTCGCCGCCGACCCGCAACGCTTCGCCAAGTTCTCGCGCCGGCTCGGGCCGCTGTTGATCGACTATTCCAAGCACCGGGCCACCGCGGAAACGCTGGCGCTTCTGCTCAAGCTGGCGGAAGCGCGGGAGGTGGAGAAGGGTCGCGCGGCGATGTTCGCCGGCGCGCATATCAACACCACCGAGAACCGCGCGGTGCTGCATGTGGCGCTGCGCAACCTCGGCGGCCGCGCCATGAAAGTGGACGGCGTCGACGTCATGCCCGAAGTGCGCGAGACGCGTGCGCGCCTGAAGGCGTTCGCCGACGACGTCCGGAACGGCACGCGCCTCGGCGCAACCGGCCAGAAATTCCGGCACATCGTCAACATCGGTATCGGTGGATCGCATCTGGGCCCGATGTTCGTGGCGGATGCGCTGAAGGATTTCCAACGCGACGATCTTTCGGTCGCTTTCGTCTCCAATCCGGATCGCGCGCAACTGGATGAGGTGCTGAAGGATCACGATCCGGCGGCGACGCTGTTCACGATCTCGTCCAAGACCTTCACCACGGCCGAGACGACCGCGAACGCCAATGCGGCGCGGGCCTGGATTGTCGCGGCCCTCGGCGAGGCGGCCGTGACGAAACACTTCGCCGCCGTATCGACCAACCTCAAGGGCGCGGCGGCCTTCGGTATCGCGTCCGATTCCGTGTTCCCGATGTGGGATTGGGTCGGCGGGCGCTACTCGCTGTGGTCGGCGATTGGGCTACCGGTGATCATCGCCTGCGGTCCCGATGCGTTCGAGCGCTTGCTTGCCGGCGCCGAAGCGATGGACAAGCATTTCGAGACGGCGCCGGCGGAAGAGAACCTGCCGATCGTCCTGGCCCTCCTCGGCGTCTGGTATACGGAATTCTTCAACGCGCCCGCGCTGGCGGTGCTGCCTTACGATCATCGCCTCAAGCTGCTGCCGTCGCACCTGCAGCAGGTCGATATGGAGAGCAACGGCAAGGCCGTGACGCTGGATGGCAGCCCGGTTGCCAGTTCGGGCCCGATCGTGTTCGGCGGCGGTGGCGCGGACAGCCAGCACTCGTTCTTCCAGCTGCTGCACCAGGGGCCGCGCCTGATCCCTTGCGACTTCATCGTCGCCCTGCGCGGCGGCGACCAGGCCAGCCGCGAACTGCTGTTGTCCAACGCCTTCGCGCAGACCGAAGCCCTGATGCGGGGTCGCCATCCGAGCGAGGTCGTGGGGACCGCCGACGCCCTGAAGCCGCATCGCAGCTTTGCGGGCAACCGCCCGTCCACTACAATCCTGCTCGACGAACTGACGCCGGAGAGCCTCGGCATGCTGATCGCCTTGTACGAGCACAAGGTGTTCGTGCAGGGACTGATCTGGGGCATCAACTCGTTCGATCAATGGGGCGTCGAGCTTGGCAAGGAAATGGCCACCAGCCTGCTGCCGGCGGTGCGCGGCGAGCGTGCCCCGGAGGGGCGTGACTCCTCCACAGCCGGTCTGGTCGCCGCTTATCGCGCGACGCGACGTTAGTCGCGTGCGTTTGGAACCCTGATGCCCATCCGGCTTCTCCCGCCGAACCTCGTCAATCAGATCGCCGCCGGCGAGGTGGTCGAGCGCCCGGCGTCCGCCGTAAAGGAACTCGTTGAGAACGCGATCGATGCCGGCGCAACGCGCATCGACATCACGTTGAATGACGGCGGCCGCGCGCTGATCGTCGTCACCGACAACGGCTGCGGCATGACGCCGCAGGAATTGACCGTGGCGGTCGACCGTCACGCGACGTCCAAACTGCCCAGCGACGACCTGACGGAGATCGGCTGGCTCGGCTTCCGCGGCGAAGCGCTGCCGGCGATCGGCTCCGTCGCGCGGCTGTCGATCACCAGCCGCACGCCCGATGCGGATGCCGGTTGGCATATGATGGTCGCCGGTGGCCGCAAGGACGGCCCGGTGCCCGCCCCGCATCCACGCGGGACGCGCATCGAGGTGCGCGATCTGTTCTTCGCCACCCCGGCGCGGCTGAAGTTCCTGAAAGGCGCGGGCACGGAGTTGTCCTATGCCATCGACAACGTCGAACGCCTGGCGATGGCCTATCCGGAGATCGCCTTCACGCTCACCGCCGATGGCCGGTCGCGGCTGAACCTGCCGGCGGGCGGCACACAGGGCGACCTGTTCGACATTCATCTCGAGCGCCTCTCGGCGATCCTGGGGCGCGAATTCGCGGCGAACTCCGTGCCGGTGGCGGCGGAACGCGAAGGCATCCGCTTGTATGGCTACGCCGGATTGCCGACGTTCAATCGCGGCAATGCGTTCGCGCAGTACCTGTTCGTCAACGGCCGTCCGGTGCGCGACCGTGTACTGACGGGCGCGGTGCGCGCGGCGTATGCCGACTTCCTGGCGGCAAGCCGACATCCTTACGTCGTGCTGTTCCTCGAAGTACCGCGCACCGATGTGGACGTGAACGTGCATCCGGCCAAAGCCGAAGTGCGCTTCCGCGACGCGAGCCTGGTGCGCGGGTTGATCATCGGCGCTTTGCGGCATGCCTTAGCCGAGGCGGGGCATCGCGCGTCGACAACGACGGGTGCGGCAGCACTCGCGGCGCTGCGTCCGTATCTGAACACCGCACCGCCGCAAGGCGCGCTCGACATGGCCTACACGATGCAGGCGCCGATGGTGGATGGCACAGGCGAGGGGCTTGCCGAGTCCGCGCCGGTGTCGATGTACGACCTGCCGCAGTCCGCGCCGGAAGGGGCGGCGCCCGAGGCTTACCCGACGGACGGCGCGGTCCAACCGCTGGGTGTCGCGCGCGCGCAATTGCACGAAACTTACATCGTCGCGCAGACGGCGGACGGCATCGTGATCGTCGATCAGCATGCCGCCCACGAACGCCTCGTCTACGAGCGCATGAAGGCGGCGTTGGCCGATGGCGGCGTTAAACGCCAGATGCTGCTGATTCCCGAAGTGGTCGAACTCGATGAAGCCTCAGCGCAACGTCTTGTGGGCCGGGCGGCGGAACTCGCCGAACTCGGCCTGCTGGTCGAGGCTTTCGGGCCGGGGGCGATTGCTGTGCGCGAAGTCCCGGCCATGCTGGGCGACGGCGACGTCTCGGGCCTGGTGCGCGATCTTGCCAACGATCTCAGTGCGGTAGACGAGGCACTGTCGCTGAAGGACCGTCTGGCCGACGTCAGCGGCACGATGGCCTGCCACGGGGCGATCCGCGCCGGACGGCGGCTCAATGGCGCGGAAATGAACGCGCTTTTGCGGCAAATGGAATCCACGCCGCACGCCGGCCAGTGCAATCATGGACGGCCGACCTACGTCGAGCTTAAGCTCAAGGACATTGAGCGCCTGTTCGGCAGGCGCTGACGAACGACGGCGCTGGGGGGTGCCGGACTCCATGCTCGCCGAACTCTTCCGCTATTGGACGACCTATGCGCCGGAGCGCGTACGCAAGTACGGCTACCTGCGACGCCTGATCGCGCTCGAATTCCGCGAGGCGCGCTGCCGTGACGTGTGGATGACGCACGAGGAGACGGCAAAGGCGCTGATCGTGAAAGCGGCGGACCTCGTGCCGCAGCAACGCACAGCGGTGATCGTCGGCTCCGGTCTGCTGCTGGAGGTGCCGATCCAGGAACTCTGCGACCGCTTCGAGCGTGTCTATCTGGTCGACATTTTCCATATGCCGGCGATCCGCGAACGCGCGAAGAAGTACTTCAACGTCAAGCTGCTCACCGGCGACGTCACCGGCATCTTTCACATGATGAAAGAGAACCATTTCCCGGGACCGTTGCGCCCCGCGCCGGCGCCGCGCATTCCGCACATGGCCGAGGCCGACTTGCTGGTGTCGTGCAATTGCCTGACCCAGTTGGCCGGGCCGTTCAACGATATGTTCCGCGAGACGCGCGGCTATGCCGACAAGGATTGCGACATGCTGTCGGCGCAAGTGATGGAAGAGCATGTCCAGGCCATCGCGACGAAGGCGACGTCGGTGTCGGTGCTGATCACCGACGTCGAACGCTTCGCCATGCAGGGCGAAAAGGTCGTCGCGCGCACTGATCTCCTGAAAGGCGTAAAGCTGCCGCAAAGCTCCAAGATCATGAATAACGAGGAATGGGACTGGCTGATCGCGCCGGCGCCCGAGGAACATCCCGCGCAAGACATGGTGCACGTGGTAAACGGGCGCATCTACCAGCATCAGCTGCCCGAGGAAGAGAAGGACAAGGTCGAGGGCCAGCCGCTCACGGCGACATAGGATGACGGCGAAGCGCCGTCGGAAGATGGCTTGGGCGACCTCGGACCCGAACGGTGAATATGCGTCTTTCCATCATTCTTTGCGTTCTGTTGGGCTTGGCCTCATTGGCGCAAGCGCAAGAGGGCGGTCAACGCGTCACGGTCACCGGTTGTCCCGCCGACGGGCAGACCGGCTCTATCGCCGCGCCCCCGCCCTCCAGCGCGATGGCGCCCATCGCCACGCGGGTCGGCGCACTCGGCTTCTATCGCGCTTCGGAGGGCGAGCGCATTCTGGCACCGCGCGGTTGGCACTGCTTCAGCGTCTACGGCGCGAACGGACGCACATTGTTCGTCACGCCGCAGACGGTCCAACTTGGCGTCGGAAGTAAGCTCAGCACGATCACGGGGCCCTTGATCGTGGTGTCGGAGTCGTACACCGACACCTCAGGCCGCTTTGCCGCGGCGCAGGTTGTGGCGCGGCTGTTCCCGAAACTGCGCGGCTATGTGCAGGACGTGATGAGCGAAGGCCTCGTGCCGCAGGAGGACTTCGTGTTCCGGCCGTACCCGGCCGACAAGCTCACCTATCACGGCGACGATGTCGCCGAGTTCGCTACGGCGTCCGGCGGCAAGGGCTTAGGCGACGACCTGGGCGTGGTCGCGGAAGACGGCATGGCCGTGCGCGGCGCGGCAGTGGCGATCAACGGGGTGGTTGTCGTTGCCGCCGTTCGCCTCTCGCCGGACATGAACGATATCTCCACCGAGATCGTGCGCCAGGTCATGCGCGAGCCGCACGGGCGCTAGGTTTTCCGCAGCAGTGTCACGGCGGCCCGGCCCGTCTCGCGACGATCGTGCAGGGTGTAGCCGGAGGGGATGTCGAACACCTCGCTCGCGTCCGTTTCCACGGTGACGACCGCGCCCGCGCGCAGCCAGTTCTGCGCGGCGAGGCTCATCAGCATTGGTGTGATGAGGTTCTGACCGTAGGGCGGATCGAGCATCGCCAGATCGCAAGTCCGCATCGCGCGCGGCAAGGCGCGGGCGTCGCCGCTGATGATCGTGGCGCGGTCCTCGGCGGCGAGCGTGGCGACGTTGCGCCTAATCAGCGCCAGCGCGGTGGGCGACTGATCGACGAAGGTCGCCTCCGCCGCGCCGCGTGACAGTGCTTCCAGTCCCAAGGCCCCGGAGCCGGCGCAAAGATCGGCGACCTTCGCGCCCTTCAGGCTGAAGTCTTCATTTGGGAAGGCATGCATCAGGCGGTTGAAAAGGGACTCGCGCGTGCGTTCCGCGGTCGGGCGCACGTCCATGTCGGCGGGCGCTTCGATGAGCCGTCCGCGCCAAATGCCGGAGATCAAACGTAGCCGGCCCGGCTTATCGGTTTTCGCAGGCGCCTTCGGCTTCACGGGTCGGCCCACGGTTACTTCCCGGGGTTACGCAGCGGCTTCACGCCGCCGGCGCGGCTTTTCTGCGTCGGCTTGCGCTTGTAGTTCGGGCCCGCGGGCTTCTTCTTCGCGCGCGCCCAGCCTTCACGGGGATTTTCCTTTTCGTCGGACTCCGCCTTTAAGCCCAGCTGCTCGCGCAGCACATGGCGCGGGATCTCCTCGACGGCTTCGGATTCCAGCGGGCCCAATTGAAACGGGCCGTAGGAAGTGCGGATCAGGCGGTTCACGGTCAGGCCCATGTGTTCCATCACGCGGCGCACTTCGCGATTCTTGCCCTCGGTCAGGACGACGGTGACCCAGCTGTTAGCCTTGCCGCCCGAGCTTTCGTCGAGCTTCGCCTGGATCGGTCCATAGCTCACGCCCTCGACGGTCACACCGTGCTTCAGGCGCGCGAGCCGATCGGGATCGACGCGGCCGTGCACGCGCACGCGATAGGTGCGCCGCCAGCCACGCGCGGGCAGTTCCAACTCACGCGCGAGCGCGCCGTCGTTGGTCAGCAGCAGCAGGCCCTCGGAATTGATATCCAGCCGTCCGACCGACACCACGCGCGGCAGGTTCTTCGGCAGCTTCGAGAACACGGTGGAACGGTTCTTCTCGTCCTTGTGCGTGGTCACGAGCCCGATCGGCTTGTGATAGAGCCACAACCGCGTGCGTTCCGCGGTCGGCAGTTGCTTGCCGTCGACCATCACCTCGTCGCCCGGCTTCACGTTGAGCGCCGCCGAGGTGAGAACCTTGCCGTTCACGCTGACGCGGCCGTCCGCGATCCAGACTTCAGCCTCGCGGCGCGAGCACAGCCCGGCGCGCGCCATTAGCTTGGCGATACGTTCGCCCTTTTCGGACGACTCGCTCTCGTCCGGGGCGGAATTTTTCGGCGTTGATTTGGTCATGGCATTAGCGCCGTCAGGTCACGGGAAAATCTGGATCCTCGCGTCCCTCGGACGCAAGGACGGCGAACTCACGTCCGGCAGGCGTCGATGAAAGCCTTGAACAGCTTCACGTCGGCGTCGCTGATGTGGAATTCCGGATGCCACTGCACACCGATGCAGAAGCTGCGCGTCGGGTCCTCGATGCCTTCGATGACGCCATCGGGCGCCACGGCGTCGATCACCACAGGCGCCGGCACGTCGCGCACGGCTTGATGGTGCGCGCTGTTCACCGGGATCAATTCCTCGCCGGTAATCTTGTGCAGCAGGGTGTCGGGCGCGATGGCGACGTCGTGTCCCGGCTCGTTGCGCGGGTTGATCTGCTCATGCGCCAGCGCGTCGGAGATGCTGTCCGGGATGTGCTGGATCAGGGTGCCGCCCAGCGCCACGGCCAACAATTGCTGGCCGCCGCAAATGCCGAGCACCGGCTTGTTGCGCGCCAGCATGGCCTTGGTGATATCGAGCTCGAACTTGGTGCGGTCGTCCTTGGTGACGACCGTCACATGCCGGTTGGCCTCGCCGAACAGCGCCGGATCGATGTCGAACGCGCCGCCGGAGACGAGGATGCCGTCGAGCATGTCGGCATAGCGGTCGACCAGACCCGGCTCATGCGGCAGCACGATCGGCGCGCCGCCGGCTTCGGCGATGGCCGAACAATAGTTCTGGCGCAGCGCATACCAAGGGAAGCGGGAATAGCCGCCGGGCTCTTCGCTGTCGGCGGTGATACCGATGAGAGGGCTTTTGCTCATGACCGGGCGAGTTGTCGCATGGACGCGCGGCCAACGCCAGACGGCGCGGCTAGAGCGTGTGGTTCAGCGCCTGCGGGCCGGGGCTCGGTTCGGCGTAAGCGCGACGGGCGGCGGGCGTGCGTCCCGTCGGGACCAGATGGCGGCTCATGGCGTCGGCCCAGTCGCTGCCCTTGAGGCCGCCCGACGATAGCGGCTGCATGCCGTCCGGGCTTTCTTCGTTGGAGGCTTCCATCGGGTCGCTGGCGATGACGCGCAGCAGTTGGTCGAGCATCATCATCTGCGCCGGCGAACGCGTGCCGTTGCCGCTGAGGATGTTGCGCATATCGAAGTGGGCGACGCTGCCGCCGGCGTCGGGCTGTGCCGGCGCGGCCGGCGCGCGCGGGGCGACCGGCGTGGCATCGGTGGCCGCCGTGCCGGCATCGGCATAGCGGGCGAGCTGACCGGCGAACCTGCTGCGGATCAGGAAGATCACTTCGCCGACGCTGCGCGCGTGGCCGTCGGGCCCGTTGAACACGGTGGGATTGGCCTTGGCCGCCGCCGGCAGAAGCGCGGCAGCCTTGGCGGACGTCGGGGCGCCGAGCAGCGTCGATGCACCGCTCGCGCCGAGGAAGTGGGCGAGATAGAGCTCGGCCGCATCGGGCGCATGGCCGGTGGCGCCTTCCAGCGCGGCGGAATTGTCGCGGGCGTATTCAGCGGCCATTAGGCCGGAGAGTTCGGGATCGTTGCGCAAACCCAGGATGCGTTTCTCGGCCGCGTCGTCGGTGACGGCCAGCTTGCCCGAGGGCGTTTCGAGGATCTGGCGCGACAGGTCGGCATGGCCGTACTGGCTGCCGTAGCGCTTCAGCATGTCGAGCCAGGTGCCGCGCGTGAATTGGAACAGGCCGGCCGCCGACGAGCTATCGGCCTGGGCGGCCGGGTTCAGGCTGCTTTCCTGGGCGGCTTTGGCCAGCAGGTACTGGAAGCTGACACCGCTTTTCGCACTCGCGGTCTTAAGACCCTGGACGGTGGCGCGGTCGACCGCCTGCCCGGCGAGAAGGACCGTATTTGCCTGCCGATCAGCGATATTCTGGACCATGACCTGATAAAGCCCGGGTGTGGAAGCAAGCACCCTAGGCCGCAAAGGTTAACAGGGGGTTACCGGCCTTCCCCTGGGCTTGCTGTTGACCGCCCGCCAAGCCCCTGATTTAGCTAGGCCATGAGCGCCATCCCGCAGATGTCGAGCCCGGACCCGCTGGCCGCCGCCTTTGACGAGGCGGAAGCCGCCGGCGCGCGCGGCGAGGTGCCGGTCGGCGCCGTGGTCGTGGACCCCCGGACCGGGGCGATCCTGGCGTCCTCGGGCAACGAGGTCGAAGCGCGGCACGATCCCACGGCTCATGCTGAATTGCTGGCCTTGCGCGCCGCTGCCCGGGTGCTTGGCGCGCCACGGGTCGACGGCTGCGATCTGTATGTGACCCTCGAGCCGTGCCCCATGTGCGCCGCGGCGATCTCGTTGGCGCGGGTGCGCAAGCTGGTCTTCGCGGCCTATGACCCAAAGAGCGGCGGGGTCGAACATGGACCCAGGGTCTTCGCACATGCCTCCGCCCATCACAAACCCGAGGTGATCGGCGGGGTCCAGGCCAGCCGCGCGCAAACGCTGCTGAAGGATTTCTTTGCCGCCAAGCGCTGACCGCTTACGATGGCGGCCATGAAAACCCTCGCGCTTCTGCTGGCTTTGATCGCTGCCGCGCCCGCCTCCGCTTCGGAAGGCGCGCCGGTCGGCTATGGCGGCAAGAAAGTGCAGATGAACCCGCTGATGGCGCCGTATCGCACCTCGGCCGGCGTGCGCTACGAAGTCCTCATGCTGCGCGTCACGTTCGATACCGGCCTGCGCGAACGGCCCGCCTGCTTCGCGCTGCCGATTGTGCACGATCGCATCGTGAGCTGGCTCTACAAGGCCAACCTCACCGCCGCGGATTTCACGGGCCAACGCCGCGAGGTGCTGGCGAAGAACCTGTTCGACGTCGCGGTCAACACCGTCGGACGCGGCTATTATTCAGGCCTCGAAATCGTCGATCCCGAAAAAGAAGAACTGAATCCCCGCAGCGCCAAGAAAGACAAGGCCGCCAAAGAGGCGCATGCCGTGGCCGAGGGGAAGCAGAAGGTCAAAGGCGAAGGCGAAAGCGAGCCCGGCGAAGTCGACATGACGCTGTCGAACCAGTGCAAGTAGCGCTGGCCCGACCGTAAGCGCGAAGCGCGCGCGGAAAAAACTTAGTTCTTCTTTTCCCGCGCGATGGCGCGCCAGCCGATGTCGCGGCGGCAGAATCCTTCCGGCCAATCGATCTGATCGACCGCTTGATAGGCCAGCTTCTGCGCGGCTGAAACGCTGGGTCCGCGCGCGGTGATGCCGAGCACGCGTCCGCCGGTGGCGACGATCTGGCCGTCCTTCTCCGCCGTGCCGGCATGGAAGACGGTGACGTCTTTCACAGCCGCCGCGCGGTCGAGGCCATTGATCGGCGTGTTCTTCTGGTAGGCGCCGGGATAGCCCTTCGCCGCCATCACCACGACGATGGCCGCATCGTCCGACCAGCGCAGATCGAAATTATTCAACGCGCCGTCAGCCGCGGCGACCAGCGCCGGCAGGATGTCGGACTTCAGGCGCATCATCAGCACCTGGCATTCCGGATCGCCGAAACGCACGTTGAATTCCAACGTCTTCGGGCCGTTCTTCGTCATCATAAGCCCGGCGAACAGGACGCCCTTGAACGGCGCGCCTTCCGCCGCCATGCCGCGCACGGTCGGCATGATGACCTCATCCATGATGCGCTGCTGCAAGGCCGCATCCACGAGTGGCGTTGGCGAATAGGCGCCCATGCCGCCGGTGTTGGGGCCGGTGTCGCCGTCGCCGACGGCCTTATGATCTTGCGCGGCGGCCAGCGGCAGCGCGTGTTCACCGTCGACGATGGCGAAGAAACTGACTTCCTCGCCTTCCAGGAACTCCTCGATCACCAGTTCAGCGCCCGCGCTGCCGAAAGTCTTGTCGACCATCGCGGCATCGACGGCGGCGTGAGCCTCGGCGACCGTGCGCGCGACGGTCACGCCTTTTCCGGCCGCGAGCCCATCCGTCTTCACGACGATGGGCGCGCCGTTCTCGGTGATGAATTTCTTTGCCGCCGCCGCGTCGGTGAATCGGCCGTACGCGGCGGTGGGGATTTTGTGGCGGGCGAAGAAGTCCTTCATGAACCCCTTCGACCCTTCCAGCCGCGCGCCGGCGGCTGTCGGTCCAAAGGCCTTGATGCCGGCGGCGGTCAGTTCATCGACCAGGCCGGCGACCAGCGGCACTTCAGGCCCGACCACAACGAAGTCGATGGCTTTGTCCTTCGCCAGCTTGACGATGCCCGGCACGTCTTCGGCACTGACGGGGACGCATTCCGCTTCTTCCGCGATGCCGGCGTTGCCGGGGGCGCAGTACAGCTTGTCGCAGAGGGGCGAAGCGCCGATTGCCCAGCACAGGGCGTGTTCCCGCCCGCCGCCGCCGACCACCAAAACGCGCATCGCTTAACCCCGATTGTCGAAACCGGGGCCCTTGTAGCACAGGCCATAGGCGAGGGATAAAGCATGGATGAGCGACACCCCCGCCACCCACAACGCGCCGGCCTTTTCCGTTACGGAAGTCTCGACCGCGCTGAAGCGCACCATCGAGGATGCCTTCGGATTCGTGCGCGTACGCGGCGAGATCTCCCAGCCCAAGGTCGCGACCTCGGGGCATTGCTATCTGCGCCTGAAGGACGAAGGCGCCGTCTTGGACGGCATCATCTGGCGCGGGGCCTATGCCAAGCTGGGCATCCGGCCCGAGGAAGGCATGGAGGTGATCGTCACCGGGAAGCTCACGACCTATCCGGGGCGGTCGAGCTATCAGATCATCATCGAGGCGATGGAACTGGCGGGCCAGGGCGCGCTGCTCAAGCTGCTCGAAGACCGCCGCAAGAAACTCGCCGCCGAAGGTCTGTTCGACGAGGGCCGCAAGAAGCCGTTGCCGACGCTGCCCACAGTGATCGGCGTGGTGAGTTCGCCGACCGGCGCGGTGATCCGCGACATCCTGCACCGCATCACCGACCGCTTCCCGCGTCACGTGATCCTGTGGCCGGTGAAGGTGCAGGGCGAAGGCTCGGCGGAAGAGATCGCCGCGGCCATCGCCGGCTTCAATGCGCTGGACGGCACGGGGCCGATCCCGCGCCCGGACGTCCTGATCGTCGCGCGCGGCGGCGGCAGTCTCGAAGACCTTTGGGCGTTCAACGAGGAAGTCGTGGTGCGCGCGGCTGCCGCCAGCACCATTCCGCTGATCGCCGCCGTCGGCCACGAGACCGACTGGACCCTGATCGATCACGCCGCCGACCGGCGCGCGCCGACGCCCACCGCCGCGGCCGAGATGGCGGTGCCGGTGCGCCTGGAATGCAACGCGCGCGTGGCGCAGGTTTCGGGCCGCATGGTGCAGGCGGTGACGCGTCAGCTGGAAGAGGGACGCATCCATCTCCAAGGCCTGGTGCGCGGCATTCCGCGCCTGGAGGTCATCGTCGAGGAGAAGCAGCAGCACCTCGATACGCTGACGGAACGGCTCAAGCTCGGGCCGTCCAAGTTCCTCGCCGTGCTGGGGCAGGACCTTGCGGTGCTGACCGCGCGCCTCTCGCCGGATCGTTTCCGGCGCGAGTTGTCGCGCGAGCACGATCATCTGAAGCAATTGTCCGCGCGCCTCGCGCCCGCGATGACGCGCACGTTGAAGGATGACGGCATGCGCGTCGCCAATCTCGGGGACAGGCTGGAGTCCGTCTCGCCCAAGCGCGTGCTGGAACGCGGCTACGCGATGGTCTGGGATGCGGAGGGTGCGCCGGTGACATCGGTCGCCAAAGTCGCGACCGGCGATGCGCTGGTCGTGGAATTCGGCGACGGCAAGGTTGGCGTCATGGCCGGCGAAGGCGCGCCGTCATCGACGCCCCCGCGCATCGTGAAGCGGGCCGCGCCGAAGCCGGGCGGCAATCAGGGCAACCTGTTCTAGGCGATTACCAGTACCGGAGGCGGCCGGTGTCGACGTGGACGAAGTCCGACGCCGTGTAGAGGCCGACGCCGCCGGCCGACAGGCTCATGGCGGCGCGATGCACGTTCTTTAACGGCACGCCGGGCACGCGAATGTCCATCGCCTTGCCTTCCATGTGCAGGCTGTGTTTCGCAACCCCACCGCTGGCCGCCGCCAGGTGGGCATTGGATTCCGGCGAACGATAGCCGGAGATCACATGGAAGCCCGACGAGACGCCGAGCTTGGCTTGCAGGCCGTACAGCAGATCGAAGAGCTTAGCGTCCATCGCATGCGATGCGCCATTGCGGTGGTCGCGCAGGATGTGGGCAAGGTTTGTGACGCCGTCGGAGAGGTAACTGCCATCCGCCCAATAAGTGACGGAGGCGGCCTCGCCAGTATGGAGATTTCGCAGGCGAAGTGAGCGAGGGCGGGGCGCCTGTATCGCGGCCTGCGCCGGTCGCGTCAGCAAGAAGGCTGCCGAAGCGAGTCCGCCGGCGAGCATGCGCAAGCGCGTGCGATCGACGGATGTCTTGTGCGGTGGATCGTCCCCCATGCCTCGTGCTTAGCACGGGGAAACCGGATGGAAAACCCAACTGAAGAATAAGTTCCCGTGAGGAAGCTATCGGTAGAAATAATTAGGGGCCCGATGCAACCTGCGTGACGGCTCGCTTCGCTGTCGCGCGCAGCGCTTCACTGACCGGCGCATCGCGGCGGTAGGCGTCCTCGCGGAACTGCAACTCCCCCGCGCCATCGACGAACACGGTCCAGTATAGAATCTGCACCGGCAGCGACTGTTTGAGGCGGATCGTCTTGCTGTCGCCTGCATCAATGCCCGCGAGGAGGGCGGCTGAGTCCCAGCCCGGCTGATTCATCAGCACGTGGCGGGCCAGATCATGCGCCTGATCCACGCGCACGCAGCCATGGCTCATGTAGCGCGACGTCTTGTCGAACAGATTGCGCGACGGCGTGTCGTGTAGATAGATGTTGAACGCATTCCACATCTCTAACTTCACGCGGCCGAGCGAATTGTGCGCGCCGGGCAGCTGGCGCAGGCGCATCGGGAAGTTTTTCGCGGTGTAGCGCGTCCAATCGACAGACAGGCCTTGGGGATCGTTCGTCTTGTCGTTGACGATGATCATGTTGCTGTCGGCCAGGTAGTTCGGATTCTTTTTAAGATGCGGCAGGATTTCCTTGCTCGCGATCGACGGCGGCAGGTCCCATGGCGGATTCAGCGTCACCGCCGCCATCTTTAACGCCAGGATCGGCGTAGGATGTTTGCGGTCGCCGACGATTGTGCGCAGCTTCAGGACCGGTGCGTTGTCGCGGTACAGAAGCAGCGATTGATCGGCCGTGTTCACCACGACGCGGTCGGGCGCAACCGCGCGCGGCATATGACGATGGCGTTCGAGATTGGCGAGGATCTAACCCACGCGCTGATCGGCGGACATCGTAAGCGCGGCTAACGTCGCCTTGCCCAGCTTGCCGTCCGGTTCGAGGCCGTTGTGCGTCTGGAAGTCTTTCAGCGCCGCTTGTAGCGTGACTTTGTCGGCTGGCGCGTTGGCGACGAGATAGCCTTCCGCAATCAGGCGGCTGCGGAATGCTTCGGCGTCTTCGCTCGCGGGGGCCGGCCCGCCGCCCTTGCCGACAAGGTCCTTATAGCGGGCGAGCGCTTTGACGAGGTTCGCATACTGGGGATCGGTCGGCTCAAGGCTACGTAGGTAGGGGCCGAGCTGGCCGTCCTTCAGCGCGGCGGCAAAATCTGGCGTGATATCGACAACGTCGGCGGCGATTTCCCAATCCGGGAGTTGTTTGTTCGACAAATGTCCGAACCGGATCGCCTTCGCGAGCGTCAGGGTTTCAGACGTCAGCGCGATATCATTGCGGGCACGGTCTTCCGCCTTGCTCGCCAGCAGCGCCTCGCGCGCGGCGACCAACTTCGCCGTATTGAGCCCCTGGGCGTCGATAGCGCTCAGTTCTTCGTCGAGACTGCGCAACCGGCGCTTCGCCGTTTCGTCGCCGGACCACAAGGTTGCGCCGTCGACCGCGCCGTAAATCTGCTCAAGCTGCGCGCGGAGGTCGGGGGCGGCGCTGCCGGCGAGAACCTCGCGAACGCTGGGGCCGCTTTTCGGTGCTTCTTCCTGAGCTACGCGCGCCGCGGGCGCGACCGGGTCCGCGATGCGGTCGGCATGGCGAACGGCCAGCGTGGCGACCAGCAGCAGCGGCGCGGCCGCGACGACGGCGCCCAACGCGAGGCGTAACTTGGGAGGGAATTTCTTTTCCATTCTCCCACAACGCTGTACGCGTGCAGAAGTGTCAGCTTGCGCACGCCGGCGCGCACGATTGTCCCCGCGTGTTCGGCAAGACACAGCAACCGTGCGGTGAAGCGGAATAGTTGCGGAGATTTCTTCAGTCTGCGCCTACGTCGACGGCGCAACGCGGTCCAATAATTGCTCCAGCGCGGCTTCGTCCCGCCAGGCGACATCGACCGACAGCACATTGACCTGTTGGCGCTGATCGGGCGCGAGACGGACTGCGTCCTTTGCTGTCGTCACCGGAATCGCGCCAAGGGAGAAAGCTTCGTCCAGGATCGGCTGCACATCGGTGACGTCGAAGGCGTAATGATCGGCGAAGGGATGCGTCGCCACGACCTGGGCACCGAAATCGCGCAAGGTGGCGAAGAACTTGCGCGGATCGCCGATGCCGGCAAAGGCGACCACCCGCTGGCCGCGTAACCCGATATGTTCCGGCCCCGGGACCAGATCGGCGTGCAGCACCGGCAGCATCGGCGCGAAGCGCCGCGTCAGTCCGCGCGTGTCGTCGCCGACGATGACAACCGCGTCGGCGCGGGCGAGGCCGTCGGCGACCGCCTCGCGTAATGGCCCGGCGGGAAAGATGCGTCCATTGCCGAACGCCGTGCGGCCGTCGACCACGACCAGCGACAGATCGCGGGCGATGCCGGGATGCTGATGGCCGTCGTCCAGCACGATGACGTTCGCACCGCCGGCGATGGCGGCCTGCGCGCCCGCGGCGCGCCGTCGCGCCACCCAGGTCGGCGTGTGCACGGCGTGCAGCAAGGCCTCGTCGCCCACGGCGCTGGCCGTATGGGTGTTGAGATCGACCGCCAAGGGGCCGGTTTCGCTGCCGCGATAGCCGCGCAGCACGATTGCGGGCGACTGGTGGCGGGCGCGCAGCTTCGCGCAGATCGACATTGCCACCGGCGTCTTGCCGCTGCCGCCCACCGTCAATCCGCCGATGCTGATGACCGGGGCGCCAACGCGCGTCTGCGGCATGGCGCGGGCGCGGCGTGTGGTGATTGCTCCCACGGCGCGGCCGATGGGATCGAGCAGGCGGGCGAGCCCGCCGTCGCTGGTCCAGAAATCAGGCGGCTGCATGTTCGGGGGCTTCCGCCGGCGCGATGGGAACCGCGCCGACCATCTCGTCGGCCTGCGCGGTGACGCGCGTGAGTTCATCCTCGACCTGGCGCCGGAGCGCCTCGAGCGCAGCATCGTCGGCATCGCGCGGCACGGCGATGGGGTTGCCCCAGACCATCGCGCCACGGCTGAACGGAAGACTGACGACAAGTCTGTCCCAGGTGTTCAATACCACCCGGCGCGACACGGCCGCGGCGGCGGGCAGGATCGGAATGCCGGTGAGGCGCGCCAAGGCAATTACGCCGTCCTGCGCGCGCATGCGGGGGCCGCGCGGGCCGTCCGGTGTGATGCCGATGCTCTCGCCGGCCTGCAGTTTGCGCACCAGGCCGCGCAGCGCCTCGCGCCCGCCGCGCCGCGACGATCCGGCCACGGTTCCGATGCCGAAACGCGCGACGGTGCGGGCGATCAATTGGCCGTCCGGGTGCGAGGAGATCAGCATGTTGAAGGGGCGCGTCGAGCGCCAGCAGTGCGGCATCAGCAGAAGGCGGTTGTGCCAGAAGGCGACAATGACAGGCTTTTCACCATTCCAGGCGGCCTGGGCCGCTTCGCCATTGGCGGTCTGCCAGCGTGTGGTGAATCCGACCACGCGGATATGGCGCGCGGCCATCCAGGTCAACGCGCCTTGGACGGCGGCCGAACGGCCGATCCGTTTCAGGAGTGCGCGCGCGGGGCTTTTGGGTCTGTTTTCGCTCACGGGGGCCCAACCTAGACCATCGCTGCGGGCTTGCAAACGTCGCCGCCTTTGGGTCATGTGACGGACATGAGCACGCGCACGTTGATCCTGATCGCGCTGATTGGCGCGGCGGTCGTGATTTTTCTGGGTGCGGTGGCGTCCGGCGCCCTGCCGGCTTAAATGCGTTTTGATAAGGCCCGAAGGATACCGCGATGAACGAGAACCGGAACATTGTTTGGATCGCCGTCCTTGGCGTCGTGATCCTGGGCTTGGTCGTGGTTCTGCTCACGCGCCCGCAATCGGGGAGCTCCGGGCCGGCCGCGCCGTTGACGGCGCCGACGAACGAGCCTAGCCGGCAGAGCGCGTTCCCGAACGATCCGCCGCTCGCGCCCGCCGTGCCGGTCCTGCCCCCCGAGGGCGCTGCGCCCGCGACGACGGTGCCCGACCAGGTTCCGGGCCCGGGCACGACGCCAGGCGATGCGGTCCTGCCGGGCGCGGACCCTGCGCCGGCGGAAATCCCCGCGCCGTCCGGCCCGACGCCGGCACAGCCGAACATTCCGTCCCGCGAGTAGCGGGCGGGGCTCAGCGTAATTCAATTGTCGTTAGTTCGCCGTGGCGCTGGCGAAGTGCGAACGCGTGCCGCCATCGTTCTCGGGGAAGAAGTCTTCCGGCGGGAACGGATGGATGTGATTCAGGAACTGCTGCACGCTCGCCGCCCATGAGAACTTGAGCGCATGGGCGCGGCAGGCGGCCGGATCGGCCGTCAGCGCGCGGCTGATCGCTGTCGCCAGGTCCTCGTGCAGGCAACCGACCGGCGCGTTGCCGATGACGTCCAGCGGACCCGCCACCGGATAGGCCGCGACCGGCACACCGCAAGCCAGCGCTTCCAGAAGCACCAGGCCGAAGGTGTCCGTCAGGCTCGGGAACACGAATACATCCGCCGCGGCGAAGTACCGCGCCAGGGCCTCGCCGGTCTTCACGCCGGCGAAATGGACGTTGGGATACTTGCGCTGCAGATGATTGAGCTGCGGCCCGTCGCCGACGACGACCTTCGAACCCGGGTGATCGGTTTCCAGGAACTTCTCGATGTTCTTCTCGACCGCGACCCGGCCGACATACAGCATGATCGGGCGCGGCAGATCGAGGAAGCTCTTGTCACGGGGGCGGAACACTTCGGTATCAACGCCGCGCGACCAGCGCTTGATGTTGCCGATGCCCCAGCGCTTGAGTTCTTCTTCCACCGTGGCGGTGGCGACCATCACGGCATGCGACGGGCCGTGGAACCACTTCATCAGCTTGTAGGTCAACGCGACTGGCACGCCCGAGCGCGCGTTCAGGTATTCCGGGAACTTGGTGTGGAACGCGGTGGTGAACGGCAGACCGCGCTTGATGCAATAGCTGCGCGCGGCGTAGCCCAGCGGGCCCTCGGTGGCGATATGCACGACGCAGGGGCGGAAGCTTTCGACGATGCGCGCCATGCGCCGGCCCGGCAGCACCGCGAGGCGGATTTCCGGATAGGTCGGGCAGGGGATCGTGCGGAACAAATCCGGCGTGATGGCGATCGCCTCATGGCCCGCCGCCGTCAGATGATCCTTGAGCGTCGTTAGAGTGCGGACGACGCCGTTGACCTGGGGATGCCAGGCATCAGTGACGAGGAGAATGCGCATTCTTCAACCTTCTGGGGGATCGGAAGCGAAAGCGGCAGCATGGGCTCGACGCTGCCGCCGGAGGGAACGAGGCCGCGCTGGTCGGCCCAGTGGATGATCTCGAGCCGACCGTCGAAGTGCTCCACCAGCGCGGTGCAGCTTTCGACCCAGTCGCCGTCGTTGCAGTATTTGATGCCGTCGATGTCCTTGATGACGGCGTGGTGGATGTGGCCGCAGATCACGCCGTCGGCGTTATGCTCGCGGGCCAGGCGCGCGACCGCGCCTTCATAGTTGTCGATGAACGCGACCGCGTTCTTGACCTTGTGCTTCAGGTATTTCGACAGCGACCAGTACGGCAGGCCCATGCGCCGCCGCAGGGCGTTGTACCAATTGTTCAGCGCGAGCGCGGCGCCGTAGGCATGGTCGCCCAGGATCGCCAGCCAGCGCGCGTAGATCATCACGCCGTCGCATTCGTCGCCGTGTATGACCAGCATCTTCTTGCCGTCCGCGGTCTCGTGCACGGCATGTCGGCGCACCTCGATGTCGCCGAAAGCGTACTCGACGTAGTCGCGCGCGAACTCGTCGTGGTTGCCGGGCACGTAGATGACCTCGGTGCCCTTGCGCGCCTTGCGCAGCACCTTCTGCAACACGTCGTTGTGCGATTGCAGCCAGTACCAGGACTTCTTCAGGCGCCAGCCGTCGATGATGTCGCCGACGAGATAGAGCTTGTCGGAGTCGGTGTACCGGAGGAAATCGAGGAGGAAGTCGGCCTTGCAGCCGCGCGTGCCAAGATGAACATCGGAGATGAAGATGGTCCGGAAGGTCCGGGTCTCCGGCTCGCGCTGCGCCGTTTGCGTCAGTGCATTCATGAGGAAAGGCGATACGCGTCAACGAGTCGCCTGTGAAGAGTGCTGACCCCTGTCTTCGCGGAGGTTTCACCGCGATGAAACAGAAGTGTCATTGGGCATGCGAGTCCGCCTCGCGTATGAGGCGCGAGACAGGGGAATGTGCGGCATGACCATCGACGTTGCGGCGCCGACGCCTTTCGCGGCCGGACAAGAATGCGGCGCGCGCCGCCTGCTGGTGGTGTTCAATCCCGCCGCCGGGCGGAAACGCCGGCCGCGTTACGAAGCGGTGCTGGCCGCGCTGCGCGGCGAGGGCTGCGTGGTGACGACAGTGGAAACCGAAGCGCCCGGACATGCGGAGCGCATCGCCCGCGACGTCCAGCCGGGCACTTTCGACGTGATCGTTGCCGCCGGCGGCGACGGCACCATCAATGAAATCGTCAACGGCCTCGGCGACAAGCCGATCGCGCTGGGCATCATGCCGCTTGGCACGGCGAACGTGCTGGCCGACGAACTCAAGATTCCACGCAATCCCGCCGCGGTCGCCCGCGTGCTGGCGCGGGGCGCGCCGCTGACCATCAACACCGGCGTCGCCAATGGACGGCGCTTCTGCATGATGGCCGGTGTCGGCTTTGACGCGCGCGTGGTGGCGGGCGTGTCGCTGCCGCTGAAGAAGAAGCTCGGGCCGCTGGCTTACGTGGTGCAGACCGCGAAGCTGGCGTTCAGCGATACCTTCGCCGCCAACAATCTCGTCATCGACGGCACGTCACGTCAGTCGGTTTCGGCGGTGGTGTGCAAGGGCCGCTTCTATGGCGGCCCGTTTGTCGCGGCGCGCGACGCCACGGTGACCGACGACAAGCTGCACGTCATCCTGATGCACGGTCGCGGACCATTGTCCGTGATGCGCTATGGCCTCGCGCTGATGACCGGGCGGTTGGCGAGCTTGCGCGATGTCGAGATCGCGCCGGCGCAGGAGATCGCCATCTCGGGTGAGGACGGCGCGCCGGTGCAGGCCGATGGCGACATCATCACGCGCCTGCCGGTGCGCATCAGCGTCGATCCCCGTCCGTTGTCGGTGATCGGGCCTAAGCTGATTTAGCCGCGCGCGCCGGCAGTTTGATCGCGATGGTGGCGACGGCGACGATGATCAGCGCCATGCCGATCAGCCGGTCCATGCCGAAGCGCTCGCCGAAAACGAGATTGGCGGAAAGCGCGCCGAACACCGGCACCATCAACGAGAACGGCGCGACGGTGCTCGCGGGGTACAACTTCATCAGATGCCCCCAGGCGGCATAGGCGAACAGCGTCACCGGCAGGCCGTTGTAGAAAATCACGGCCACCGTCATCCAACTCATATTGGTCAGCGCCTGCAGATCGCGCGCAGGCCCTTCAAGCACCAGGCTGACGGCAAGCAGCATCGGGGCGGCGATCACGCTCAGCCAGACCATCAGCGGCACGGCGCTGGCGGACGTACCGCGCAACAGCACGTTGCCGCCCGCCCAGCACAGCGCCGCCGCGAGCGTCAGAAGCATGCCCGGCCACGTTACGCCATCGAGCCCGACCTGGCTCATGAGCACCAGCATACCAACGATCCCGATCAGCAGCCCGAAGATCTGCTGCGCCCGCGGTCGCTCGCTGAGGAACAGCGCGGCAAGAACGGCGGTGAACAGCGCCTGGGTCTGGCAGACAACGGAGGCCAGCCCCGGCGGCATGCCCTGCGCCATGCCCGCAAACAGCAATGCGAATTGGAGGGTGAAGAGCAGCGTCGCGGTCGCCACCAGCCGCGACCACGGCACATCGGGACGCGGCATCCACAGGGCCGGGATGGCGGCAAGACCGAAACGCGCCGCCGCCAGCAGGATCGGCGGCGTGTCGTTCAAGCCGAGACGGATCGCGACGAAGTTCAGCCCCCAGGCGACGGCGACCATCACCGCCAGCAGGATGTGGGCCGGCTTCATGCGCGCTTACGCTCCCGCGAGGCTCATGCCGTCGATGCGCACCGTCGGCGCGTCGATGCCGAAGCGGAACTCGAGGTCATTCGCGGGCGTCAGCTGCTTGAACATGTCCTTCATGTTCCCGGCGATGGTGACTTCGTTCACCGGGAAGGTGATCTCGCCGTTCTCGATCCAGAAGCCCACGGCGCCGCGGCTGTAGTCGCCGGTCACCATGTTCACGCCCTGGCCGACGAGGTCGGTGACGTAAAGGCCCGTGGCGATGTCCGACATCAGTTCGCGCGGCGTCACGCTGCCGGCGGCCATCCACACGTTGGTGGCCGAAGGCGACGGCGCGCTGGACGTGCCGCGCGCGGCATGGCCGGTGCTGGTCATCCCAAGCTGGCGCGCGGTGCGCAGGTCGAGGAGCCAGGTGGTCAGCACGCCGTTGTCGATCAGACGGCGGCTTTTGTTCGCCAGGCCTTCGGCGTCGCAAGGCTTCGAGCGCAGGCCGCGCTGGCGGTGCGGGTCTTCGATGATCGCGACATGGCGGTTGAAGATTTCGGTGTTCAACGCGTCTTGCAGGAACGTGGTCTTGCGCGTGACCGAGCTGCCGTTTATGGCGCCGAGCACGCTGCCCAGCAGGCCGCGCGACACGCGCGGATCGAAGATCACCGGCACCTTCTGGCTTTTCATCTTGCGCGCGCCGAGTTTGGCGATGGCACGCTCGCCGGCGGTGCGGCCGATGTCGGCGGCATCGCGCAGATCCTCGACATAGACGGCGGAGGTGTAGTCGTAGTCCGTCTCCATCCCGTCATCGGTGTTGCCCGCGATCACCGAGACGCTGAGCGACGAGCCGGAGCTTGCGTACGTGCGCGCGAAGCCGTTGGACGCGGCAACGGCGACTTCGGAACGGCCCCAACTGGCAGACGCGCCTTCGGAATTGGTGACGCCCTGGACTTCGCGCGCGGCGGCTTCGCAAGCTTTGGCGCGTTCGATCAGCTGTTGCGAGGTGAGCTCGGTGGGATCGCAGATATCGAGCGCCGGCAGTGATGTGGCGAGCTGGTCCGGATCGGCCAGGCCGACATAGGGATCTTCCGGCACCGTCTTCGCCATGGCGACGGCGCGTTCGACAAGTTCCCTCAACGCCGACGGCGAGCGGTCGGCGGACGAGACGATGGCCTGGCGCTTGCCGCGCAGCACGCGCAGGCCGATGTCGCCGCCCTCGGAGCCTTCCAGGTGTTCAAGCTGGCCCATGCGCCAGGTGATCGAGACGGAACGGCCGTCGACCACGATGGCGTCGGCCGCGTCCGCGCCGGCTTTACGCGCGTCCTTGATCAGATCGGTCAGGATGTTCAGCAGATCGTCCTTGGCGGGCACAGTCTTACGCGGGCTACGCTTCGGCGCGGCTTTCTTCGCGACGGCCTTCTTCACGGTCTTGGCGACCGCCTTGATCTGCTGCTTCACCGATTTGACGACGGCCTTCAGCTTGGTCTTCGTTTTGGTCTTGGGCGTCGCCTTCTTCACCACGCGCTTCTTCGCCACCGGCTTGCGCGCAGCCGGCTTCCGCGCGACGGGCTTTTTCTTCAAGACTTTCTTGGCCGCCTTCTTCGTCACTTTTTTTCCGGGCGCGCGCTTCGCGACAGCCTTCTTCCGCACCGCCTTCTTCGCGGCGGCTTTGCTTGCGGATTTCTTCTTTTTCGGTTTGGGCATCGCGGTCACACCAACACTTAGGGCTTCCAAATCGGCTTGCCGTTACCCGGCAGGCCGTAGCTCGTCCATTTCTCTGTAACGCGGCGGATGACGTCTTCATCCATGCGGATGGGTTTGCCCCATTCGCGATGCGTCTCCGGCGGCAGTTTGGTCGTCGCATCCAGGCCGATCTTTCCGCCCAGGCCCGGTTCCGGACTGGCGAAGTCGAGGTAGTCGATCGGCGTGCGATCGATGACAGTAATGTCCCGCGCCGGGTCCATGCGTGTGGACACCGCCCACATTACATCTTTCCAGTCGCGTGCGTTGATGTCGGCATCCACCACGATCACGAACTTGGTGTAGACGAACTGGCGCAGGAATGACCACACGCCCATCATCACGCGCTTGGCGTGACCGGCGTAGGCCTTCTTCATGCTGACCACGGCGATGCGATAGCTGCAGCCTTCCGGCGGCAGCCAAAAATCGACGATCTCCGGGAACTGCTGGGTCAGCAGCGGGATGAATACTTCGTTCAGCGCCTCGCCCAGGATCGACGGCTCGTCGGGCGGCCGGCCCGTGTAGGTCGACAGATAGATCGGCTGCTTGCGCATGGTGATTGCGCTGATCTGGAACACCGGGAACTTCTCGACCGAATTGTAGAACCCGGTGTGATCGCCATAGGGGCCTTCGTCGCCGAACTCGTCCAGCAGCACATGGCCTTCCAGTACGATCTCCGCATCCGCCGGCACTTTCAGCGGCACGGTCTTGCAGTCGACAAGCTCGACCTTGCGGCCGCGCAGCAGGCCGGCGAATTGATATTCAGACAGCGTATCGGGCACGGGCGTTACCGCCGCGAGGATGGTGCCGGGATCGGCGCCGATCACGGCGGCCGCCGGCAGCGGTGCGCGCTTCGTGGCGGACCAACGGTCATAGTGTCCGGCGCCACCGCGATGCTTCAGCCAGCGCATCAGCGTCTTGTCCCGACCAATCATCTGCATGCGATAGATGCCGAGGTTGGTGGTGTCGCGCTTATCCGAGCCCGGACCTTGCGTGACCACCAGCGGCCAGGTGATCAGCGGCGCGGGTTCGCCCGGCCAGCAGCCCTGGATCGGCAAGCGGGACAGATCGATGTCGTTGCCCGTCAGCACGATCTCCTGACAGGGCGCGTTGCTGACCGTCTTCGGCTTCATCGCCATCACGGTTTTGAGCAGCGGCAGCATCTCAAGCGCCTCGCGCCAGCCGCCCGGCGGTTCGGGCTGTTTCAGGAACGCGAGCGTCTCGCCCACCTCGCGCAGCTGATGCGGCTCGCGGTCCATGCCCCAGGCAACGCGTTCGACGGTGCCGAACAGGTTGACCAGCACCGGCATCTCGGACTTGCGGCCGTCGGGATGGATGACGTTCTCGAACAGGATCGCGGGGCCGCCTTCGGCCAGCACCCGAGTCTGGATTTCGGTCATCTCGAGGTGAGTCGACACCGGCGCCGAGACCCGGACGAGGCGCCCCTGGGACTCGAGACGCCCCATAAACTCGCGCAGAGATTGATAGGGCATGGCGGATCAGAATCCTGGGTTTAACGGCCAAACCGGCCAATCGGCGCTATTTTTGCGCGACAGGCTCGTCACTTAGCGACAGGACGGGAGAGTGGTCAAGCGAATGTCCCGCCGGGCAATGCAAGCCCTGATTTGCGTCCAATAAGAGAAAAATGGGTGCCTCCCTTGTCGTGTTCCGGATCAGCACATATAGTCGATTCTGCTCGCGGGAAGCTTTCGCCAATTTCGCCTAAGGGGCTGATGAGGCGCAAGAATCGTCATCGAAAAATGACGGTGGATGGGATGGGGAAAAGTCCGTTCCGCAGCTCTGAATGGAGCAGGTGAATGAGTGGGGCAGTCGCAGCAGCTGAACCGGCCCGGGCGCGGATCGTCGACGGAAGTCGCGGCCAGCCGGGTTTAGAGCGCCTGATCGATATCGGCTTGGCGTTGTCGGCGGAACATGACCGCGCTCGCCTGACCGAACTCATCCTGCTGGAAGCCATGGCGCTGACGCGCGCCGACGGCGGCACGCTGTATCTGCATCTCGAAGAAGGTGCGCTCAGCTTCGAAATCATGCGCACAGGTTCGCTCAATATCGCCATGGGCGGCACGACGGGCGTGAAGATCCCGTTCCCGCCGGTGCGGATGTACAACGCCGAAACGCGCGAGCCGAATTACAAGAACGTCTCCGCCGCGGCGGCGCTCAGCAAGCAGGCCATTAATATCGAGGACGCCTACACGGCCGAGGGCTACGACTTCTCCGGCACCAAGAAGTTCGACCAGGGCACGGGCTATCGCTCCAAGTCGTTCCTCTGCATTCCGCTCAAGAACTATTCCGATGACATCACCGGCGTGCTGCAGCTGATCAACGCGCAGGACGAGGACGGCAACGTCATCCCGTTCTCCACCGAAATTCAGCGCATGATCGAAGCGCTGGCCTCGCAGGCCGCGGTCGCCATCGACAACCAGCTGCTCGTCGACGCCCAAAAGGCGCTGATGGACAGCATGATCAAGGTCATGGCGCACGCCATCGACGCCAAGTCGCCCTACACCGGCGGCCACTGTCAGCGCGTGCCCGAATTGACCAAGCTGCTGGCGCAAAAGGCGTCGGCGCAGACCGAAGGCATCTTCGCCGAATTCCAGCTGAACGAGCAGGAATGGTACGAACTGCATGTCGCGGCCTGGCTGCACGATATCGGCAAGGTCACGACGCCGGAGTACGTGGTCGACAAAGCGACCAAGCTGCAGACGATTTACGACCGTATCCACGAAGTGCGGATGCGCTTCGAGGTCCTGCGCCGCGACGCCGAGATCGCCATGCTGAAGGCGATCGCCAAGGGCAAGAGCGCGCGCGTCGAGCGTCACAAGTTCAAGCAACGCTGCGCCGATCTGGATGCGCAGTGGAAGTTTGTCGCCGAGCAGAACCTCGGCGGCGAGTTCATGTCCAACGATAAGATCGAGCGGCTCAAGGAGCTCTCGAAGCAGAAGTACTATCGCTACTTCGACCGCAAGCTCGGCCTGTCGTGGACGGAAGGTAAGCTGCTCGACAAGAACCCGCCGCCCGACGAGGGCTGGGAAAATCTGCTCGCCGATCTGCCGGAACACAGCGAGGCCGAATACGACCTCGGCGAAGTCACCAACATGTGCATCCAGCGCGGCACGCTGAACGACGACGAACGCCGCAAGATCAACGATCACATCGTACTGACCATCGAGATGCTGAACGAGATGCCGTTCCCCAAGCATCTGAAGCGCGTGCCGGAGTATGCCGGCGGTCACCACGAGAAGATGGACGGCAAGGGCTACCCGAAGGGCCTGAAGCGCGACGAAATGTCGTGGCCGGCGCGCATGATGGCGATCGCCGATATTTTCGAGGCGCTCACCGCCGCCGACCGTCCTTACAAGAAGGCGAAGACGCTGTCGGAATCGCTCAAGATCCTGTGGTTCATGAAGAAGGACGGCCACGTCGATCCGGACCTGTTCGAGCTGTTCCTGAAATCCGGCGCGTACATGGAATACGCCGAGCAGTTCCTGCGCCCCGATCAGATCGACAAGGTCGATATCACGCCGTACCTGGCCCAGCCCGCGCCGCCGCCACCGCCGTCTGCGCCGCCGCAGCCGAAGCAGGCGGCTGAATAAGTGGACGCATGACGTCCCCGATCTTCGCGCCTGTCGTTGCGTTGCTGCTGTGGACGTTCGTGATGTGGGCGTGGCTTTACGCCACGCGCATTCCGGCGATGTTCCGGCTGAAGCTGGTCTACGACAACACGCAGCCGGGTGAGGTTTTCCTCGGCAAGTTCCCGCCCCAGGTCCGCTGGAAGGCGGACAACTACAACAATCTGATGCAGCAGCCGCCGATGTTCTACGCGGTGGCCATCGTGCTCGCGCTGTTGGGCGCGGGCGACGGCGTGAACCTGGGACTGGCCTGGGCCTACGTCGGCATCCGCGTCGTGCACAGCTTGTGGCATGCGCTGTTCAACATCGTCGAAGTGCGCTTCGTGCTGTTCAACTTGGGATCGCTGGTGCTGCTGGCGCTGGTCGTCCGTGCCGCGTTGGTCGTGTTCTGAGTCGCGACTTCGGACGTCCTTCCCACACCAATCTTGCAAACCTGCCCACCTTTTCTTGCAGAACAAAAATCCTCGTAGGTGGGCAAACGTAAAGGCGTGCAACCCGGGGGGTGAGGTATTCGAAATGACGACCGCAAGATCGACGGAGGTCAAGCGCCACGCCTTCAGAGAATTGCATAGCGCTGGTTGTTTCGTAATTCCCAATCCCTGGGACGTGGGGAGCGCGCGGTATCTCGCGCATCTCGGCTTCAAGGCTATCGCAACGACGAGCTCCGGCGCGGCATGGAGTGCGGGGCGCGCCGACGAACACCTTGATGTGAACGGCGTTCTCTCTCACCTCTCAACCATGGTCCAGGCGGTCGATCTGCCGGTGAACGCGGATTTCGAAGACGGGCACGCCGACGACATCGAAGGATTGATCGCAAACGTGCGTCGCGCCTGCCAGACGGGAATTGCGGGCCTTTCGATCGAGGACAGTCAGACCGGGCCGGTACGCACAGTGCGCAGCTTCGACGACAGCGTGGCCCGCATGCGCGCGGCCCGCCAAGCGATTGATGCGGACGGTGGCGGCGTGCTCTTGATCGGACGTGCCGAGGGATTCATCGCCGGCAGTCCCGACCTCGACGATGTGCTGCGCCGCCTTTCCGCATTTGCGGAAGCCGGTGCCGATTGTCTCTACGCGCCCGGCCTGACGACAGAAGATCAAGTCGCGGCGTGATCCGCGCCGTCGCGCCGAAGCCCGTGAACGTGCTGGTCGCAAAGCCGGGATTTACAGTCGCCGGTCTTGCGGCCCTCGGCGTGCGGCGGATCAGTGTCGGTGGCGCGTTGGCGCGCACCGCGTGGGGCGGGTTCATGGCCGCCGCGAAAGAGATCGCTGCCCAAGGGACGTTCGAAAACTTCGCCCGCGCCGCCAATGGCGCGGACTTGAACGCGCTTATGTCGGACGCCGAGCGCCCACGCTGAACTGGTCGTGGATGAAACTACCGTGACCCCCGCGGTCGCGCGTAACGTCGCGGGGCCATGACTGTCACCGCCGGCCAACGCAAGGCACCCTGCGCACCCGTCGTGGGTGCGTATTTCGCCTGTTCTTTCCCTGCCAGAACAGGTGCGGGCTCTGGCGAATCGCGCCTAGTACCGCACCAGGATGATCGCAGCCAGGATCAGCAGGCCGACGTTGCGGTTCGAGCGGAAGCGCACCAGGCAGTTCATCGGATTGTCGATGTCGAGCGTGACTACCTGCCAGGTGAACTGCGCCGCCGCCAGCGCCAACAGCGCCAGCGTCGGAATGCTCGCGGACGGATAGGCAATGGCGACGACGAAGCAGGCCAGCGCAATCGCGTAGAACAGTCCCACGACCGGCTTGGTGGCGCGTCCCAAGGCACGCGCGCTGGATTTCACGCCCACCAGCGCGTCGTCCTCGCGGTCCTGATGCGCGTAGATGGTGTCGTAGCCCAGCGTCCAGAAGAAGCCGCCGGCATAGAGCAACAGCGCTTCCTTCTGGAAAACGTGCGCCGTCGCGGCGGCCCATCCGACCAGCACGCCCCAATTGAACGTCAGTCCCAGCCAGGCCTGCGGCCAGAACGTGATGCGCTTCATAAAGGGGTATGCGGCGACCAGCAGCAGCGACGCCGCGCCGACTTCGATGGCGACGAGATTGAACTGAAGAAGGACGGCGAGCCCGATGGCGAGTTGCAGCGCGAGGAAGATCCAGGCGGCGCGGACAGTGACCTGGCCGCTGGGCAGCGGACGAACGGCAGTGCGCGCGACTTGCGCGTCGATGTCGCGATCGACGATATCGTTGTAGGTGCAGCCGGCACCGCGCATCACCACCGCGCCGACGAGGAAAAGGCCGACCGACGTGAAGTCGGGCACGCCGAAGTGCGCGAGCGCCAAACTCCACCAGCCCGGCAGCAGCAGAAGCCACGTGCCGATCGGCCGGTCGAGCCGCATCAGCCGCAGGTACGGCTGTATCGGGTGCGGCATACGGTCGACCCAGCCGCGCGGGATGTCGCTGCGGCCGATGTACGATGTGGTGGGTGGGCGGTCGGTCATGGTGCGGCTACACTAGGGGCTCAGTCGCCATTCCTCAATTGTCCAATGTCCTCGCAGCCTTCCATCAACACGCCGCGCCTGTTCGTTGACGAGCCTTTGAACGCCGGCGCCGAGATCGCCGCGGCCGAGGGCCAGGCGCATTACCTGCGTCAGGTGATGCGGCGCGAGGCGGGCGCGCCGATGCGGCTGTTCAACGGCCGTGACGGCGAGTGGATCGCGACGCTCAATTTCCAAGGCAAGAAGAACGCTAGCTTCACCGTGACGACGCAGACGCGAACGCAAGCGGCGGAGCCCGCGCTGACACTGGCGTTCGCGCCGTTGAAGAGTCATCGCCTGGAGATGATCATCGAAAAAGCGACCGAGCTTGGCGCGGTCACGCTGCAACCCGTCATCACCGCGCGCAGCATCGCGCAGAAGGTCAACGAGGCGCGCCTGCAGGCCATCGCCGTCGAAGCCGCGGAACAGTGCGAGCGCCTGACCGTGCCCCTGATCGCCGCGCCGCTGAAATGGTCGGCTTTTATCAGCGCGCTTCAGGCGGACGTAAACACCACGACGTATTTCCTCGATGAGGATGCCGCGCGTCGAGGTGTAGCCGCCGGCCCGGCGACGGTCTGGCGCGCGGCGGCGACGCCGGCCCTGATCCTTGTCGGCCCGGAGGGTGGCTTCACGGCAGATGAAGCTTTTGCGGTCCGTGCGTTGCCGCGCGCCGTTCCGTTGTCGCTGGGGCCGCGTATTCTGCGCGCCGAGACGGCGGCAATCGCGGCTTTGGCCTGCTGGCAGGCGCTTTCCGGCGACTGGCGGGGACCTCAAACAGGGGGTTGATCGCTATCCCCCTGACGGACACTCCTTAAAATCGGCACTGGCGCGGCCAGCGGTATCGACCTAAGTAATCGGAGCGCGTGTGTTCGTTCATGCTCCGTTCGGCCGCGCGGAGGGGTGCGCTTAGGGGTCTCGGCTTACCGTTATGACGTCGTTCCGTTCAAGCAAAGCCGACCCCATCACGTCCAAGGACCAGCTCATCGCGGTTGTCGCGGATGGCGCGAAGCCGAAGGACGAATGGCGCATCGGCACCGAGCACGAGAAGTTCGCCTATAACCGGCGCGACCTCAGTGCCCTGCCGTATGAGGGCCCCAACGGTATCAAGGCATTCCTCACCGGCATGATGCGCTTCGGCTGGGAGGGCGTGTTCGAAGGCGAGACGCTCATCGCGCTGTCGCAGAAGGGCAAGGGCTCGATCTCGCTCGAACCGGGCGGCCAGGTCGAACTGTCCGGCGCCGCGGTTGAGAACGTTCATCACACATGTTCCGAAGTCACCGAGCATCTCGCGCAGGTGAAGACGGTGGGCGACGAACTCGGCATCGGCATGCTGGGGCTCGGCTTCACGCCGACCTGGAAGCGCGAAGACATCCATTGGATGCCCAAGGGCCGGTACAAGATCATGCGCTCCTATATGCCGAAGGTCGGCACGATGGGGCTCGACATGATGCTGCGCACCTGCACGGTTCAAGTGAATCTCGACTACGCCTCCGAAGCCGACATGGTGAAGAAGCTGCGCGTATCGCTGGCGCTACAGCCCGTCGGCACCGCGTTGTGGGCGAACTCGCCGTTCACCGAAGGCAAGCCGAGCGGCTTCCTCAGCTGCCGCGCCAACGTCTGGCACAACACCGACAATGCCCGCACCGGCATGCTGCCGTTCGCCTTCGAAGACGGCATGAGCTTCGAGCGCTATGTCGACTATGCGCTCGATGTGCCGATGTATTTCGTCTACCGCGACGGCTACATCGATGCCTCCGGACAATCGTTCCGCGATTTCCTCCAAGGCAAGCTCGCGGCGCTGCCGGGCGAGCTGCCGACGGTGGCCGACTGGATCGACCACATGTCGACCGCGTTCCCCGAAGTGCGGGTGAAAAGCTACATCGAATTGCGCGGTTCGGACTCCGGTCCCTGGGGACGTCTCTGCGCATTGCCGGCGTTCTGGGTCGGGTTGCTGTACGACAGCGACTCCCTCGAGGCGGCCTGGGATATCGTCAAGGATTGGACCGCCACCGAGCGCGAACAGCTGTGGCGCGACGTGCCGCGCCAGGCGCTGAAGGCCACGATCCGCGGCCGTTCGCTGCGCGACATCGCCCTGCAATTGCTGGAAATCTCGCGCGCGGGTCTGCGCCGCCGCAAGCAATTCGACGGCGCCGGCAACGACGAGACCGGCTTCCTCGTGCCCTTGCAGGAAATTGCCACCTCTGGGATAACGCCTGCGGACAAAATGCTCGGCGAGTACGCCAACGCCTGGGGCGGCGACGTCACGAAGGCCTACGGCGCCTACAGTTATTGATCAGCCCCCGCGCGCGAGCGGGCGGGGAAGGGGACCGTCAGATGGGTGCAGATACCGGCCGCGACGCGGCGAAGGAGGCGGACTGGCGCATCAAGTGCGGCAGTCTCGCTGAAGTGCGCGCGAACATCGATCGGCTCGATAACGTCATCACCAAGCTGCTGTGCGAGCGCTTGTACTTCGTGAACCAAGCAGCGAACTTCAAGCCGTCGGTGGCGGGTGTCGTGGTCCCGGCGCGCGTGGAAGAGATCGTCAATCGCGTGCGCGAGATGACCAAAGGCCACGGCGCCAACCCGGACACGATCGAAGCCGTCTATCGCGCCATCATCGACGCGTTCACGCGCGACGAGCAGCAGAATTGGCGCGACATGCACGGCGGTGCTGAGAAGTAGGTCGCGTTAAGCGACCGTGCCGCCTGCGGTTCGCGTCCGCCAGGTATTCATCCAGGCGACCAGATCCTGGCCCGGCATCGGCCGCGCGATGAAATAGCCCTGGCCGATATGGTGGCCGAGGCTGCGGATCAAATCCCATTCGGCCCGCGTCTCGATTCCTTCGCAAACGCAGGCCAGACCCAGCTTCGCGCCGAGCAGCAGGCTGGCTTCGAGGATAGAGCGCGCCCGCGTGTCCGCGTTCGCGCCGCCGACGAAGGCGCGGTCGATCTTCAGTTCGCTGACGGGCAAGAGCTGCAACTGTTCGAGCGTCGAGAAGCCGGTGCCGAAATCGTCGATCGCGAGTTTAAAGCCCATCAGGCGCAGCCGCGCGCAAGTCTCGATCAGGCTCGCCAAGTTGTCGGCCAGACGACTCTCGGTCACCTCGAAGGTGATCGCCGACGGCGTCGCGCCGCGGCTGTTGACGGTGGCGAAGAGGCGGTCGGCGAAATCCAGACGGCTCATCGAGTGCGTCGAAAGGTTGACGGCAATCGGTACCGGCGGCGCGCCCAATCCGAATTTCGCGGCCAGGGACAGCGATTCATTGAGAACGAATTCAGTGAGTGTATCGATCAGCGCCGAGGACGCGGCCACCGTGACGAAGATCGCCGGTGGGATCGGGCCGAGCCGAGCGTGATTCCAGCGGATCAACGCTTCGGCGCCGACGACTTCAAGGCTGGTACAATCGATCTTGGGCTGGAACACGACCGAGATCTCGCCGGCTTCGAAACCGCGGCGGATGTCGGCCTCGTCCACCGGTGTGTCGATCTGCGCCGCGACGGGGCGTCGGTCACGCGCGGCGAAGCCGGTCAACATGTCGCGCAGGTCGGCGCGGCTGAAGGGTTTCTTGAGGTGGCCGATGATGTTGAGGGCGTGGCGGCGGCCGATGTTGGCGGCGGCGCTCAAGACGTCGGCCTGGTGGCCGCTGATCAGGATCACGCCGGCGCACACGTTGTGCTCGGCCAAGCCACGCAGGAACTGGATGCCGTCGCGATTCGGCATGCGCAGATCGCAGACGATCAATTCAAACGGCAATGCCGCGTCGTCCAGCCGGGCGAGCGCCAGGTTGCCGTCCGCGGCCTCGGTGACATGCGCGCCGAGGCTTTCGAGGATGGCGCGCAGCGTTTCGCGCATCAGCGGGTTATCGTCGACGATCAGGGTGCGCATGGCTCTCGCCTGTTATCCCTGGCATGTGACGCTAAGGGGTGGCGTGGCATCGCGCGTTCTAAAAGCATCGTGATTTTATAACTAATGATTTATCTACAGGCTGATATTCCCAATCCTGGGTCATTGGTGTCGCCGCGTGCAAGTTGTTTCGAGTAGAAACATATTCAGCTGTCGGGGGACTAAGAATGTAACGCCACTGACGCGCCAGTGTTTGGGCCTCGGTTGCGCTTTCATCGGCGCGCCATCACTTTTTCCCGCATCGGCGGGAGCCATGAGGAGACGACCATGACGGCAACGCTCGGCATTCTGACCAGCGGCGGCGATTGCGCCGGCCTGAACGCGGTCATCCGTGCCGCCACGGATGCGGCAGCCTTACGGGGCTGGCGTGTCCTGGGGCTGCGCAATGGCCATCTTGGTTTGCTGGCGTCGCCGCCCGACGTGGTGTCGTTGACCGCCGATTCCGTGCGCAGCGACCTGCTGCGCCTGGGCGGCACGATGCTGGGCACCACCACCAAGGGCGATCCGTTCAACTACCCGGGTCCCGACGGTCGCAATCAAGATGTCTCAGAGCAGGTCCGCAACGCGCTCAAAGCGCTCGGCATCACCCATCTGCTTGTGATCGGCGGTGACGGCAGCATGCGCGTCTTCGATCGCCTGCTCGCGCCCTCGCAGATTCCCTGGGTCGGCGTGCCCAAGACCATCGACAACGATGTGCCGGGAACGGAGTTCGCGGTTGGCTTCATCACCGCCGTCACGTTCGTCGGCGAGGCGCTGGACCGGTTGTCGTCCACGGCCGCCAGTCACCGGCGGATCATGCTGCTGGAAGCGATGGGCCGTGATTCCGGCTTCCTGGCCTTGTTCGGCGGTGTCGCCGGTGGCGCCGACGTCATCCTGCTCCCGGAGTTCCCCTACGACATCGGTGCCGTCGCCGCGCACATCAAGAACATCACCCACGACCGGCCGAGCCCCGTGCTGGTGGTGGTGGCCGAGGGCGTGCTGCGTCCCGACCAGGATCGCCGCCGCCGGGGCAGCGTCGGCCCCGATATCGCCGCGGAACTCGAGAAGTTGACCGGCTTCGACGCCCGTTCAACCGTGCTGGGCCACGTTCAGCGCGGTGGCTCGCCCGTGGCGTTCGACCGGCTGCTCGCCTCCAGCTTCGGCGTCCACGGCGTCGAGCTGCTGGCGCGGGGCGAAACGCGAAAGATGGTAGCGTGGCGCGGCGGCGTGGTCTCCGACCTGCCGATGGCGGAGGCGGTGACCGGGCCGCGGTTTGTAACAGCGTCGAGCCCGCTGGTGCGCACGGCGCTCAACCTCGGCATCTATCTCGGCGAATCGGTCTGCGCGGAGCCGCGCGAGGCCGTCCCGAACGGCCCCGCGCAAGCGTGATCGCTGTCACAATCGGCTCACGCCTCCGCTACTGGAGGACGAGCCGGCGGAAGATGCCGACGAGGGCGCCAAGCATCAGGATGGCGCTCGGCAGGAACGAGATCGCAAAACCGATCGCGCGCTTCTTCGGGTCGATGACGTAGCCGCGCGCGTAGAGCAGGCGGCCGATCGGCCAGAAGATCCCGATGATCGCGGCGAGCATGTCGCCCCACGAGGTGGCGAACAGCCACAGCGACGGGAGGAAGAAAACCAGCTGTTCAAGCGTGTTCATCTGCACTCGGAAGACGCGGAGGAACTCCGGCGGGCCGTCCATCGCGGGCGCGGGAACATTGTGCTTGGCCCGCGCGCTTCCGACTTTGAGGATCATCACCACGTAGACCAGCACCGCGAGCGCGGTGACTAGAGAGCTGTATGGAAAGACTTGGACCATCGCTTTTTCCCCGACTGATTTGCCCGGCGGCGACGCCGCCGGCGCGCGTCAGCTTCGACCGTGAGAGACACAGGAGTCAAAAAAATCCGGGGTGGGGGGATTTTTACTTGAAATTGACCCCAATGAGAGTAAATGCGAGCCTAGACGTTACGCGCACGTGCCTAAAGCAGCTCGCCGTTAAGCAACGACGTAAGCGTCCTTTCGTTGGTTGGACTATTCGTCTGATTGATCAAAGGAAGCCGTGCATGACCTTCCAGACTCCCGCTCTACCCGTTTGCCGCCCGACCCGCACCCCGATGCTGCGGTCGTCGCGCGTGCGCGCCTCCGTGCCGGTCACCTTTATCGACTGCTCGCACATCGCCTGGGATGGTCACGACCTCGTCGTTATCTCGAAGTACGACGTCATCCTGGATTGATACGACCGGTGTCCCGGAGGCTAGGGCCTCCGGAGCTTGCCCGCTGCGGCTGACGCCGTAGCGATGTCGCTTAAGCGCGGCTCCCCCAATAAGGGCGCCACGACACCGTAGGAAACGTTTCGAGATGCGAAATAGCAAAGTTCTGCCCTTCGACATTCCCCGCTCCTGGAATTCGCCGGCTCCGGCGCCCGCTCCGATCTACCGGTCGGTGGACGAGGTCGCGCGCCGTCTGAAGCCCGAAGCGCCGGTCGAGTGCGTGTTCCCGGAAGCCGTCCGCGGGCAGGCCACGAAGTTCCTGCGCCTGTTCCCCGGCCGCGTCCTGTACGCCGTGAAGTGCAACCCGAGTGCGCACATGCTGCGTCATATGTATGACGCCGGCATCCGTCAGTTCGACGTCGCTTCGCTGGAAGAGGCGCAGCTCGTGCGCGGCCTGTTCCCGGACGCCGAGATGCACTTCATGCATCCGGTGAAGAGCCGCGAAGCCATTCGCGCGGCCTACAAGATGGGCATCCGCACGTTCTCGCTCGATTCCACCCAGGAGCTGATGAAGATCCTGGAAGAGACGAAGTCGGCGAAGAACCTGAACCTGTTCATCCGTCTGGCCGTTGGCGCCACCGCGGCCGCCTACGACCTGTCCGGCAAGTTCGGCGCGGCTCCGTCCGTGGCATCCGATCTGCTGCGCCATGCCCGCAAGGTCGCGCATAAGGTCGGTATCTGCTTCCACGTGGGGTCGCAGTGCATGGACCCGGCGTCCTACGCCGGCGCCATCGCGCGCGCCATCGACGTGGCGCAGAAGGCCAAGGTGAAGCTGGACGTGATCGACGTCGGCGGCGGTTTCCCGGCGTTCTATCCGGGCATGAACCCGCCGCCGCTCGAGAACTTCGCCGAGACCATTCTGGCGGCCGCGAAGACGTTGTTGGACGACGGTACGGAGCTGTGGTGCGAACCCGGCCGCGCGATGGTCGCGTCCGGCGCGTCGATGCTCGTGCGCGTGATGCTGCGCAAGGGCCGTCGCCTGTACATCAACGACGGCACCTACGGCAGCCTGTTCGATGCCGGCAGCCTCGGCTGGCGCTATCCGGTCCGGCTCGTCCGCCCGAAGGCGCCGGTCCGCAAGGACGCAGTGCCGACCGAAGGCACCGGCAAGGGCATGTCCGTCCGCACGCCGTCGGAAAAGCTGGTGGGCTTCTCCTTCTATGGTCCGACCTGCGACACGTTGGACAAGATGAAGGGGCCGTTCCTGCTGCCCGAAGACACCCAGGAAGGCGACTGGATCGAGATCAGCCAGCTCGGCGCCTATGGTGCGGCGATGCAGACCCGCTTCAACGGCTTCTTCTCGGAGACCGTCGCGACCGTATGGCCGGCGGCCATTGCCGTGCCGGCGGTGCGTCCGCGCCGTCCCCTGCAGCTGGTTTCGCCGGCGACCGAAACGTCGCCGATCGCATTGCAGCTTTCCGCAGGCGAGCCGTCGTCAAACGGTCATGACGAAGCCGTCGCGGCGACGTTAGAGTAAGCCGCCCAATCGCCTAAGTCCGGCGCCGCCCGCCTCAACGCGGGCGGCTGCCGCATGTTTGTTTCCCGTTCACCCTCGCTCACGAATGGACTGCCCATGGCCGCGAAGAAATCAAAGACGAAGCCCAAACTGAAGAAGAACAAGGGCACCAACCGGAAGGCCCAGCTGCTTTCCACGCCGGTCGAGCACATCGACATCACCAAGTTCGACGCGCGCCCGATCATCGACGCCATGGGCAAGATGTCGTTCACCAGCCGCGACACGTCGAAGGCCGCCGAGATCGTCAATCAGATGATCGCCGACAAGAAGGCGACCGTGATTCTGACGCTGGCGGGCTCGACCTCGGCTGCCGGCTGCATGCACGTTTATCGCGACATGGTGAAGATGGGCATGGTCGATGCCATCGTCGCCACCGGCGCCTCCATCGTCGACATGGACTTCTTCGAGGCCCTTGGCTTCAAGCACTATCAGGGCTCGCAGTTCGTCGACGACAAGGACCTGCGCGACCTCTACATCGACCGCATCTACGATACCTACATCGATGAAGAAGAACTGCAGAGCTGCGACCACACGATCGGCGAGATCGCGGACGGCCTGAAGCCGGGCCCGTATTCGAGCCGCGCCTTCATCCATGAAATGGGCCGCTGGTTGAAGAAGAACGCCAAGAAGAAGGGCTCGCTGGTCGAGACCTGCTACGACCATGGCGTGCCGATTTTCTGCCCGGCGTTCACCGACAGCTCGGCCGGCTTCGGCCTGGTGGTGCACCAGATCCGCAACCCGAAGGCGCACATCACCATCGACAGCATCGCGGACTTCCGCGAGCTGACCGAGATCAAGATCAAGGGCGGCACCACCGGCCTGTTCATGATCGGCGGCGGCGTGCCCAAGAACTTCGTGCAGGACACGGTTGTCTGCGCCGAAGTGATGGGCAAGGAAGTCGAGATGCACAAGTACACGGTGCAGATCACCGTGGCCGACAGCCGCGACGGCGCGTGCTCGTCCTCGACCCTCAAGGAAGCCAATTCTTGGGGCAAGGTGGACAGTGCCTGCGAACAGATGGTGTTCGCCGAAGCCACCTCGGTCGTGCCGCTGATCGTCTCGGATGTCTATCACCGCGGCACCCACAAGGGCCGCAAGGCGAAGCGCTTCTCCGATATGTTCAAGTAACCGGCCCACCAGGGCCCGCACCGAAAAGCCGCCCGGTTCGCCGGGCGGCTTTTCTCGTTTCGGCGCCTGGCGGCCCCGCTTTATTCCACCGCCGCAGCGGCTTATGGTGACTTCACCATGAATGACCAGTCGACAATCGCCGCCATCACCGCCGAACTCGCCGCCCTGATGGGCGACCGGGTTTCGACCAGTGCGCACCTGCGGGCGCAGCACGGTCGAGGCGAATCCTGGGTGCCGGCGCAGCCGCCCGATGTGGTGGTGTTCCCGCTGACGACCGAAGAGGTCGCCGCGACGGTGAAGCTCTGCGCCAAGCACCATGTTCCGGTGGTGCCGTTCGGCGCGGGCACCTCGCTCGAGGGCCAGGTGGTGGCGGTGAAGGGCGGCGTCTGCGTCGACTTCTCGCGCATGAACCGCATCATCGCCGTGAACCCCGCCGACCTCGATTGCGTGATCGAGCCGGGCGTCATGCGCAAGCAGCTGAACGCGCACCTGCGCGATGCCGGCCTATTCTTCCCGATCGATCCCGGTGCGGAATGCACCATCGGCGGCATGGTGGCGACGCGTGCGTCGGGCACCAACGCGGTACGCTACGGCACGATGCGCGAGAACGTCCTCGGCCTGACGGTGGTGCTGGCGGACGGCAGCGTGATCAAGACCGGCGGGCGCTCGCGCAAGTCGGCGGCGGGTTACGACCTGACGCGCCTGATCATTGGATCCGAAGGCACGCTGGGTCTGGTCACCGAGATCACGCTGCGCCTGCATGGCATCCCCGAGGCGATGGCGGCGGCGACGGTCGGCTTCGATGAGATTGGGCCGGCTGTGGAGACGGTGATCGCCGCGATCCAGTCCGGCATTCCGGTTGCCCGCATCGAGCTCCTCGATGAGGTCTCCATCGACGCGGTCAACCGTTACTCCAAGCTGTCCCTGCCGGTGCGACCGACCCTGCTGCTCGAGTTCCACGGCAGCGAGGCGGGCGTGAAAGAGCAAGCCGAAGCGCTGGGCGCGATCGCCGCGGATCATGGCGGCAGCGATTTCAGCTGGGTCGAGAAAGCCGAAGACCGCGCCAAGATGTGGGAAGCGCGTCACAAGGCGTACTACGCGGGCCTCGCGCTGCGGCCTGGCTCCGCCGGTCTGGTGACGGATGTCTGTGTGCCGATCTCGGCGCTGGCCGATTGCATCGTCGCCACGAAGGCCGACATCGCGAAGGCCGGTTTGCCGGCGCCGCTGATGGGCCATGTCGGCGACGGGAATTTCCACGTCTGCTTCGTCATCGATCCGAACAAGCCGGACGAACTGAAGCTGGCGGAACAGATGCACGACAAGATGGTCGAGCGCGCGCTGGCGGTTGGCGGCACCTGCACCGGCGAGCATGGCATCGGCCTGGGCAAGCGCGAGCACCTCATCCATGAGGCCGGCGACGGCGCGGTCGCGGCGATGCGGGCGATCAAGCAGACGCTCGATCCGCACAACCTGCTCAATCCCGGCAAGATTTTCGTGAGCTGACGATGGACATCAAATCCGTCTGTATCGTCGGCCCCGGCGCTATCGGCGGGATGATGGCGGTATTTCTGGAGCGCGCCGGCTATCAGGTCAGCGCGCTTGCCCGTCCCAGCCGCGCCGCGGCGATCACGCGCCGCGGCATCGTGCTGGAGGACAAGGGCGAGATTTTCACCGGCCATCCCAAGGTCGCGACCACGGCGAAGGATATCGGGCCGCAGGACCTGGTGGTCGTCACGCTGAAGGATGCGGGCTTGCGCGAACTCGCGGCCGATCTGCCGGCCCTGTGCAAGCCAACCACGCAAATCCTGTTCGTGATGAACGGTGTGCCGTGGTGGTTCCTGGACGGCTTCAAGGGGCCGGGCGGCGGCAAGCAACTGACGGCGGTCGACCCCGATGGTTTCCTCGCGCGCACAATCGACAAGGAGCGCTTGATCTGGGGCGTGATCGATTGCGGCGTGTCGGAGAAGCCCGATGGCACGCTGCTGCACACCTTCAATTACTATCTCCAGATCGGCCGTCCCGACGGCGACCTGCGCGACCTCGCGGACATCGCCGGCGTTTTCGTCAAAGCCGGTTACGACTGTCAGCCGCGCGCCACGATCCGCGACGCCATCTGGGCGAAGCTGGTCGGCAACATCACCATGAACCCCGTCTCGGCCATCACCATGGGGACGCTCGATAAGATCTTTGGCGATCCGATCGTGGTCGATCTGTTGATCGACGTGGCGCACGAGACGCGGGGGCTGGCGCAGAAGCTGGGCATCGATCCCGGCGCCGATCCGGTGGAGCGCATGCGTTCGGCGGCGTCGCGGCTCGGCCCGGTGCGAACCTCGATGCTGCAGGACGCCCAGCGCGGCCGGCCGCTGGAGCTGAGCAGCATCATGGGCTCGGTGCTGGAGATCGGCGAGATCGTCGGTCACGCCATGCCGATGACGCGCATTGTCTATGGCTTGGCCCGGGTACGTTCCCTCAACTCCGCAGCACAAGTCGCATCGTGAGCCTGCCGCCACCACTTCCCGTCGCGCCGCTGTTCTCGCGCTGGACGTCGCCGACCGCCTTCGTGCTGGCGGCGGTGGGTGCGGGCATGGGCCTGGGCAACATCTGGCGCTTTCCCTATGTCGCGGGCTTCCACGGCGGCGGGGCGTTCGTGCTGGTCTACGTCATCGCCTGCTTCGGCATCGTGTTGCCGGTGCTGCTGGCGGAACTGATCATCGGCCGGCGCGGCGGCGGCAACCCGATGCGCTCGATCGCGGCGCTCGCGCGTGAATCGGACGCCAGTCCGGCGTGGCGGTACTTCGGCGCGGTGGGGATGATCGCGACGTTCCTGGTGTTCGCCACCACCTCGGTTTTCGCGAGCTGGGCACTGCCCTACATGCTCAAGGCCGCGAGCGGCAGCTTCAACCGCGTCACGCCGCAGGCGGTGCGCGCGACCTATGACGCGCTGCTCGGCGACCCACTGGCGCTGATGGGCTGGCACGGCGTGTTCCTGACGTTGATCGCGGTGCTGGTGGCGCAAGGCCTGCGCGAGGGCCTGGAGCGCGCGTTTAAGGTGCTGATCCCCTCGTTCCTTGTGGTCCTGGTGGGGCTGGTCATCTATGCCGGGGTCAACGGCGCGTTCCTGACCACAGTGCATTTCATCATGCGGCCGCAGTTCGCGGGCATGAGCGCGGGCGCGGTGGCCACCGCCATCGGCAGCGCCTTCCTGACCGTGACGGTGGGCATGGGCATCATGATGACCTTCGGCGCCTACCTCGACCGCGACGTCAACCTGACGCGCGCGGCGGTGATCATCGTCGCCGCCGACGTGGTGGTGTCGCTGCTGTCGGCCTTCGCCGTGTTCCCCATCGTCTTCGCCTACCAGCTCAATCCGGCGGAAGGGCCGGGGCTGGTGTTCGTCACTATGACCACCGCTTTCGCGGCCATGCCGGGCGGCGCAGTGGTGGGCACGCTGTTCTTCCTGTTCCTGATGCTTGCGGCGCTGACCTCGGCCATCGCCGCGTTGCAGCCGCTGGTGCGCTGGGCGATGGAACGTCACGGCTGGCAGCGTTCGGAAGCCGGGCTCGGTTTCGTCGCCGCCGCCTGGCTGCTGGGCATCGGCATCGATTTCTCTTTCAACATCGGCAAGGACTTCCATCCGCTGAGCCGTCTGCCATGGCTGAAGGACGAGACGCTGTTCCAGCTGATCGACCGTGCCACGTCGGATGTGCTGATCCCCGTCGCGGGCATCTCGCTACTGATCTTCTCCGGCTGGCGCTTGAATGCGTCGGTGGTGCAGGACGAACTCTCGCCGATCTCCACCTTGTGGTTCGGCGTGTGGCGCTTCACTGTGCGCTGGCTGGCGCCCGCGACTTTGCTGGTTATCGCCGTGCTGGCGTTCCGGAAATAGCGGGAAATCCCATGAGCCTGCACGCACTCCCGGCTTTGTTCACGATGTTGTTGGCGGCGGCGCAGCCCAGCCTGGGCGCGGAGACCGGGGCGGACCCCGCGACCGCGCAGACCTTCCGAACGGCGGACACGCGCACTCTCGACTATACGAAGGAACTCTACATCCGCCTCGAGGCGCCGCCGGGGCGAAGCTTTTGCTTCCCTAAAGGCGCGTCCTCGCTCGCGCGCGAAGGCTTGTTCGTGCCGTTGTTGCCCGGAAAGTGCGAGGACATCCGCGTGACGGATGCGCCGCCCCAGGTGCGTATCACGCTGCATCCCAACGCCGTGGACGACGAGTGGCTGCTCGGTCAGGCGTATTGCAGCGTCGACCTGCACGACATGGACGATTCGACGATGGACTACACCGATCTCGGTCGCGTGAACGGCCTGCGAGCGCAGGGATGCGTCAGCAGCGCGCCGACGAGCGAGCACGAGCCTGGCTACTATGGTAACGCGGTCACGTTGTTCAACGGCATCGGCGACGTGATTGCCGGCGCGCACTACCGCATCGTCGCCGTCGGGGCGCCGCAATACCGCGCGCAGCTCGACGCATTGTTGCAGGACGTCCTGAAAGGCGTGCACCCCACGCCGGTGCCGAAATAGCGCGAGTCTCCGGCGCGTTTCCGCGCAGGTCACAGTCAATTTAATTTTTTGGCCAGGAGGGTGACGCGCTAAGCGCTTGAACGCGCGCGTGCATTCGCGCCGTTGCAGATTAAATAGACGGGAGCCCTTCGTCGCATCGATCTTGTCTCCAACGCGCCCGCGTGGCGCTCAACGGACAAGGACGATTCATGGCGAAGAAGAAAAGCATCGACGACCTGGCGGACGAGATTTTGCGCGACTTCGATGCGGGCGACACGCCCGCACGACGCGCGCACTTGGCGGAAGCCCAGCGCCAGATCGCAGCCCTCGACCCAACCCGCGACGCCCAGACGGTGCAACGCCTGCAGGCCCAGGCGTTGGCGCTCCAGGGGCGCGGCGGCGATACCGAGATCGCGCACGTCACCCCGGGCGAGTTCGTGATCCCCGCCGCAGACGCCCGAGGTGATGCAAGTGCTGGCGGGCATGGCCGAACAGGCGGGCCTCGATCCGGCGATCTTCCGCGTCGCTAGCGGCCGCAACGCGATCAACCCGCGCACGGGGCAGATGGAGTTCGCGGAGTCATACGGACCAAGTTGGCCCATAGATCGGGACCAGGAAATCGGACGCCGGGCGCAGGTTATTTTTGGCGAAGCGCGCGGACTTTCACCCCGATCGGATATCGCCGGGTCTGCCGACCAACTTGAGACGGCGCGGGAAAATATCGGTGTGGTGTCAGCTCGAAATCCGAGGGTTCACAGCAGCCAGCCGGATTTTCAGAAGCCCTTAGATCGACCCGCATGGGCCGCCGCCGTTCAGGCGGGAACAAATTCTATGGATGTGTCTCTCGATACGAGCATTAATCGATTTTACTTGCGACAAGATAAAAGCGACCAGAAAATTCCAACCTATACGCCGCTTACACCGCCGCTTGGACCATTCAATAATGTTGGCGGAGGTGACGTACCCAAGGGTCCCGAAACGTATATAGATTTCTACACCGACCGGAGGCGCAAGTGATGTGCAGGCGTAGGGTCATGTTGGCGTTGCTAGTTTTTGCCGTTGGCACATTGCGCAACGCTTCAGCAAAAGACGCGGAATTTCACTGCGCAAGAGATACGCATGTAGTGGCCGTGTGCTCGAAAGTGAGTGGTAGCCTCATTATTCCCGCAAACTCGCGTCCAGAAATCACAGAACGCGGAACGGGGCACGTATTTGGGTTGCAATATCCGGGAGACCTTCCGGTGGTAGGGGGGCAACTGGTGCCGTTGCCGGAGAACATTGCTGCCGTTTTTGCCGCCGATCCGTCTGCTGAAGTTTTGGGCGATTTCACCATCTGTCCTTACACGGAGCGCGTGGAAACCAAAAAGCAGTATGCGTGCGTTGAGCAGGCCGAAGAAATTGCCATCGGCCGAAAGAAGTGAGATGCAGATGATGGGAATCAAACGAGCTCCCCGCTGGGCCTAGTCGCGGACGCTACTGATGCTCAAGAAGATGCTTTTGATCACGAGAAATCTTTTTATCGCCGGCGTGGTCCTGGTCATCTGCGCAATTGCGGCTATCTTGGTATTCCATCCCAAAGGCAGTGGCGCAGTTACTCTCGAAAATCAGACGAGTGAATCCATCGATCAGGCGTCGATCGTCGTCTCGCCACAGAAGCTCGATTTTGGCCGTCTCGCGCCTGATGAAAGCAAGTTCGCAAAATTCGAGCCTCGCGGCGAATCTCACTACGAGGTGTCGATAACTTTCCATTCAGGCCGCCAAATCAGCGCTCAATTGGGGTATGTGGATAGTGGACTTAATATCATCGGCACGCTCATTGTGAATTCCGATGAGGTAGTTCTCGCTCCGTCTCAAATGAAAGGCACGGGGCAGATTAACTCGCCCCCGCCACCTGTGCCTTGAGCTGAGTCGCGGCGCGGGTGTAGCCGCCGTCGCCGCCGTCGACGAAGTGGACATGCTGGCCGTCGGTCGGCGAAACGACGAGGCAGGTCATCACGGCGTGATCCGACAGGTGCATGCCGTAGTTCAGCTCGCCGCGCGCGGCGCGGGCTTCGAGGTATTCCTTCAAAACCGGAATCCGGTCCTCAGGGCAATCGAACACCACACAGAGGCTTTCGTCGGCGCGGGCGAAGTCGACCGCGCCCTCGTGGACTTCCTTGACGTAGCGATTGGGATCGAATTTCCCGACCGGGATGCGGTAGTGCACGATGATGTATGCGACGAAGGTGATGATCGCCGTGGAGATCATCACCAGCGGCAGCGGCACGCGTCCGCGCCGTGCTTTGGCTTCGCGGACCAAGCCCTTGGGCGGCCATTTTGGGCGCATCATGCTTGCCGACAATGCATTCAGGTTCGCCAGACCGGCGAGGCGACCGAGGTCGGCATGCACCTCGCGATGATCCGCGCAGCGTAAGACCAACGACATCATGCGGCCTTTGGAGGCTTTGATCGGTGTCCAGCGGCAAGAGAGGCCAGCGAGATCGGGCGGCTCGCCGTCGTCCTCGCTGGCCTCGATGATCGCTTGAGCGGCAAGATCGTCGTCGGCGCGGCCCTTCACGGCGTTCTCCAGTCGCGCGATGCCACCGCCACGGAACACCGCATAGGCGCTGCCGGGCGAAGGCTCGTAGCGGGCGACGCGGACCGGCGCGCCGCGTTGGTTCAGCGCACCGACCGGAGCGATGCCGATGCGCAGGTCGAGCCCGAAGTCGCGGGCGGCGAAGCTGCGCACGCGCGCCAGCACGCGGCGCGCGGCGGCCATGTCGCCGGGCGGCACCAGGCAGACCGCGCCGTCGCCGCCAAACTGGTAGGGCAACTCGCCGCAGAGGTTGGTCAGCGCCGCGATCATCGCGGCGGCGACGAAGTTGACGTCGGAATGCTTGCCGGCGGCGACGGCGGCGGTGGAGCCGCGCACGTCGGAGATGCAGATGTACCAATCGTCGGGTGCGGGCGCGTAGAGCGCCTCGTCGAAGATACCGGCGGCGGTGCGGATCGGCGTCAGGCTGTCATAGAAGCTGGCGGCCATGTCCCCTCCCTGGCCCAACTCTATACGAGACGGGCCGGAAGGTGGATTAAGCCGTTGCGGCGGCTGTCGAGGCCGAGGCGGCGAGTTCGATCTCGGCCACGCCCATGGCCTGGCGCAGGCGCGCCGGCAGGATCGGCTTGGCTACAAATCCCAAGGGGTGGAGTACCTTCAGGCTTTCCAGGGTGGCGACGTCGAGGTTGGCGCTGACGAAGATGCAGCGCAGGCGGGCGTCATCCCAGAGACGGCGGGCGGCGTCGGCGCCGCTGGTGCCGTTGGACAGGCGCAGGTCCATCAGGACGAGGTCGGGTTTGTGTTCCTGGGCGGCGGCGAGGGCTTCGTCAGGTTCGGCGGCGATGCCGGCGACGTCATGCCCAGCCTGGCGCACGGTCTCCGCCAAGTCCATCGCGATCAGCCATTCGTCTTCGACGATCAAAACGCGCACGGCAGCCGTCCAAAGTCCTTAGCCCAGGAGACCGGCGCGAAGCATATCACCCCAGACGGGGCGCATCACCTTCGGAACCGGACAGGAGGTGCCGCCCCCTCCCGAGGGGCGGCCTTCGGATAACGTCTGCTTCCGTATCCGGTTGCGTCGTTGAGACCCCAGGGCGTGCAACTCAACCGCCGGTGCGCAGCGGTGGCCTGGGCGCGCGACCTCAGTTAGAATCGCACGGGTTTTCAAGCAGCCTATGGCTGCGGCGGGGCGAGTTAATTCATGTATTGGAACGGGCTTACTTATCTGCGGTTGTCGACGTGACCGACCGGCGCCTCGCTCCCGTGCTAGCCACGATCGCGTCTGGACGGGTCAAGGTCTTGTCGGTGGATGTGTTCGACACGCTGTTGTGGCGGCGTGTGCCGGAACCGCGCGACGCTTTCCTGCTGCTGGGACGCGCGTTCAAAGCGACGGGCGAGCTCGCCAGCCATGTGACGCCGGTGGCCTTCGCCGAATTGCGGCACGCGGCGGAAAAAGCCGCCCGCGAACGGCGCGAAGCGGCGACCGGCTCGCGCGAAATCCTGCTGGTCGATATCTATCGTGAGATACCTCCCTTCGTGCTGAAGGCCGATGCGAAGGCCGCCGCGGCGGCTGAGTTCGAATTCGAACATGGCTTGATGATCCGCGACACCGCGATCGCGAACTGCATGAGTGCGGCGAAGGCCGCCGGCGTGCGGGTGATCTTGGTGTCGGACACGTACTTCACGCCGGAGCAGATGAAGACGTTTCTCGCCACGGCAGGCCTGACGGAAGGACGGGATTTCGACAAGCTCTACGCGAGCAACGCCTTCGGCCGGCCGAAATGGCGCGATCTATTCGACCTTGTGCTGCGCGAGGAAAATGTCGCACCGGCCGAGATACTGCATATCGGCGACACGCTGGAAGCCGATGTGTTTCCCTGCCGTATGCGTGGTATCGGTTTCGCGCACTATGACAAATGGAGCTTCGCGGCCCGCGCGCAGACGCAGGAGTGGCCGGCGAAGCTGGCGGCGCGCAGCGACCGCTTGGGCGCGCGAGGCGATTTCGGGCTGACGGGCTTGCGCTCGCGCCTTTTCCATCGACCGCCGGCGGATCTCGATCCGAACCTGGCGCCCTTCTGGATCTATGGCGCGGCGACGCTCGCGCCGGTGTTCGCCGGCTTCGCGCGATGGATGGTCGCGACGTGCCGGGCCGAGGGCGCAACAAAGATTTTCGGCATCATGCGCGAAGGGCGCTTCCTCAACCTGCTGGTGCGCGAGACGGCGACCGCGCTCGGCGTGCAGATCGCGACGGAGGAGTTGTGGCTGTCGCGTCGCGCGGTGGTGCGCGCGGCCTTGAGCGCCGACACGGTGGGGCTGGTGCCGGAGTTCGCGATCCTCAGCCCTGGGCGGTCGACCGATGAAATGCTCACGGAGATGGGCCTGACGAAGGCCGACCTCGCCGCGGCGGGTTTGCCGGACTTCGACATCACCGACGGCAATACGGTCGTGCGCAAGTTGTGCATGACGATCGCGGAACGGCCGGAGCTTTTGGCGAAGGTCGTGGCCGTGGGCGGGCGTCATCGCGCCAACCTGCTGAAGGCGCTCAGTCGGCAGATCGATCTCACCAGCCCCGGACCCGTGGTGGTGATGGATCTGGGCTACACCGCGACCATTCAAAGCGCGCTGCAGGACCTGTTGGCGCGCAACGGCAGTCCGGTGCGCCTCGAAGGCCTGTATCTGGCGCTGAACAAGAAGGCGCTGGAGAACGTGCGGGGCGGCAACGACCTGCGCGGCTATCTCGATACGGAAGGCTTTGAGGGCATGATCGGCAAGCTGTTGTCGCGCGTACCGTTCGTGCTTGAGCATGCCTGCATGTGCCCCGAAGGGAGCCTGTCGCATTTTGACGAAGCCGGGGCGCCGGTGCTGCTGCCGAACGGGCGCGACCCCGCGCAGATCCGGCAGATGGAGGCCATGCAGGCGGGCATCATCGCGGGCGTGCGGCAGATCAATGCGCTGCTCGGCGATCTAGACGCCACACCGGCCGACGATGCGCAGCTGAAAGCGCTGATCGTGGCGATCATCGAAGCGTCGCATCTCTATCCGACCGCCGCCGAAGCAAAGGCCATCGGAGCGTGGAAGCACGAAGCAAAGGTGGAACTGACCGGCGTCGGCGCGCTGACCGATCTGGCTTTCGATGCACCCGCACTCGAATACCAGGGCTGGCCGGCCTTGCAGGAGATCAGCCTGGATCAAGCTTACTGGCCGTCGGCGGCTTTCGCGGGCGCCGATCCATTCTTCGCTGAGGTCTATGGTGCCGGCCAGAACGACGCCTATCGCGCGCCGCATATGAACAGCGGGCCGGTGCTGGGCGCGGTGATGGTCTGCCCTGACGCGGGCGCGGGCTTCGACGAGCGCCGCCAAGGCTCAATCGTGCTGGCGATGAATGTCTTCGGGCGCGCGGAACTGCAGGCCACGATCAAGGGCGTCAGCCCGGATGCCTATCATCGCCTGCGGTTCATCTGGCCGCGCGCGCAAGCGGTGCTGGCGCTGGACGAGGTAAGCGTCGTCTATGTGCGCGAGGAAGAACGCGTGACCCGCAAGATTCCCGGCAGTACAGCGCTATGGGAAAAAGGCCAAGCCGAAGGCGCGATGGTGCGGGCTAATCCCGATGCGGTCTGTGTGGTCGACCTGGGGCCGCCGCCACCGTGGCCGCACGGCATCGAGTTGACAGTGCGGCTCAAGTATCTGCGCCTGGATCCCCTGTTTGGACGTAAGCCATGACCGGCCGCCTTTGCATGGTGACGACCAACTTCAATTACGGCGATTACCTCGACGATTGCATGCGCTCGATCATCAACGCGCGCGGGTATGAGCGTGTCGACTACATCGTGATGGACGGCGGCTCGACCGATAACTCGGTCGACGTGATCAAGTCGCATGCGCCGAAGCTGAAGCATTGGCAGTCGGCGAAGGACGCCGGCATGTACTACGCGATCCAGGACGGCTTCACGAAATCCGACGCGCCCTACATGGGCTGGCTGAATTCCGACGATCAGCTAGCGCCGTGGGCGATCCAGACGGTGCTCGACATCTTCGACCAGTTGCCTGAAGTGCGGTGGATCACGTCGCGCTATCCGATGCAGGCGCGTAAAGACGGCGTGGTGATCAAGGCCGACTTCGTGCCGGGCGTCGATGAATGGGGCTTCTTCAACGGCGAACACGTCCGCAGCCTCGGTCTGCCGTCGAGCGGCTGGATCGTGCAGGACTGCACCTTCTGGCGGCGCGATCTGTGGGACGAGGTCGGCGGTCAGTTCGACCTGTCACTGAAGCTCGCGGGCGATTTCGAACTCTGGGCGCGGTTCATCCAGAAGACGCCGTTGTATGTCGTGCCGGTGCCGTTCGGCATTTATCGCATGCACGGCAACAACGCCGCGATTGCGCAGCGCGACGTCTATCGCGACGAGTGCGTGAAGGTGCTGAACCGCTATACGCCGATCATTCCGTCCGACATCCAGCGCCTGAACCAAAACGTGGTCGGCAAGCATCTGAAGGCTATCGGCATGGGCGGATTGATGGACCCGAAGCAGTCGGCGCCCATCAAGTCCGTCGTCTTCAATCACGGCGACGGGCGTTATTACGCCGTCGAGCAGCCGTAATCAGGTCTTGGGCAGCGTCTTGAGCCACTCGGCATAGGCCGCGATGCCTTGGGCCAGCGGGCACGCTTGCGGCCATGCCGAGGTCTTGCATGCGCGCGACGTCGGCGCAGAAATGCTGTGGATCGCCGGCGCGCACCTGGCCGTTGAAGCGGATCTCGCGGTCAATCTTCAAAGCCTGGGCAAGTCCTTGCGCAAACGTGGCGACGGTGGTCGCGATACCGGTGCCGCCGTTGACGACAACCGGCGACGGTTGGGGCGTGGAGGCGAGCGTAACGATGGCGCGCGCCGCATCGGTCACGGCGAAGAAGTCGCGCGTCTCCGTGCCGGTGCCGCACAGTTCGACGGGGCCGGTGCCGATGAGCAGCTTGCGCCCGAGTTCCCAGGGCAGTTGCTTGCGCAGGCCGGCACCATAGACGGAGAACATGCGGAAGATCGCAACCGACTGCCCGTGCGTGGCGGCGGCCTTGCACAAGTCTTCAGCCGCCACCTTGTATTCGCCGTACAGGGACATGGGCGCGCGTTCGCGGTCTTCGCGCAAGGGAATGGCGTCGGTCGCGCCGTAGACGGCGGCGGACGAGGGGAACACGACCCGGCAGAGCGGGGCGTCGCGCGCCAGCACGTCGAGCAGGATCGCGGTGCTATCGACCGTGTCGCGGCGGCTGCCTTTGGGATCGGACACCGATTGTCCGACCGCGCCGGTGCCGGCGCCGTGGAAAACGGCCTGCGGGGGGCCGGCCATGTCGTAGGCCGCGCCCAGCGAATGGTCGTCGATCTCGGCGGTGAGGGCGCGGGCGTCGGCAAGGGGCGCACGGGCGCGATCTATCGCGACCACAGTCCAGCCTTCATCGATGAAGCGCCGGCGGACATAGCCGCCGATGAAGCCACTGGCGCCTGTGACCCAGGCTACTTTCCGCGTTGCCGCCATCTCAATACTTCCGGATCGCGAACCCGACGCCATAGCCGGCATCGCGGAAGCTGAAGGCGGAGAAGCGGTCGTCGGTGGCGACGAGGTCCTGCCAGACGCGATTGAGCTCAGGGTGCGCCGGATGCGAGATATCGTCGAAGACAATCGCGCCGCCGACGGCCAGGCGCGGCAGCACGTCGCACATGTCCTGCGCCGCGCCGCGTTCGGAGTGATCGCCGTCGACCGTAACGATGTCGAAGACCGCCGTGGGGTTCTCGCGGAAGAACTTGGGCAGCGTGGCGTGGCTGTCGCCGTCCACGAAGCTAGCCGGGCCGCGGTGGTTCACGCGGGCGAGCTCGCCGCGGACGAAATCCGGGCCGGGATTGTCGATGCCGGCATAGCCCGCCTGCCAGAGGTCGAACAGGAACATGGCGCAGTATGGCGATTCACTGGCGACGGCGCAGGCGCTGCGGCCGCGGCGGACGCCGATCTCTAGATACGTGCGCGGCTTCAAGGTGCGCGACAGGCAGAGCAATACCGAAATGATATCGGCATAGACCCATGCGGGGCCGAACCGGCTCCGGCCCGTGCGGATGTAATTTCCGAGATAGGCGGTGTAGGCGTCTGGGGTGAGACGTTCCATCAGCGCCAGGCCCGCGTTCACGAAGTCGCCGTCGCGGTGCAAACGTTCCAGCGTCTCGGCGCCGGTCATCACCGGCGGATACCACGGCGCCTCGCCGGTGGCGGGCGTGTAGATCATCTCAGGCACGCCAACGGTGGGCGAGGGGTAGGTAGGACGTGGGAGCGCCATGGTCAGGCGGGCTCCTTCACGGCCGTTGCGCGACGCAGGATGGCCGTGGGGGCGATGCTGGACAGCGCGGGGAAGCGGTTTCCCATCGGCAGGCCCAACGCGCGAAAGATGTCGCGCTGGGCCAGGGCCGTCACCCGCGAGGGGTGCGAAAAGATGAGGCCTTGGCCGAAGGCATGGGTATGGCCGCGCGGGAGCATGGATCTCCTCCGTTGCGCGGCACTCTGCTACCCCGGCCTTAAGAAAGGCTTAAAGAGGTCAGTTAGGCCCGCTTCTCGGAGCGCGCGCGACGACGGCCTTCCTTGGCGGCGCCCTTGGCCCTGCGGCGATTGGCGCGGACTTTGGTGCTCGTCTTCTTCTTCTTGGTCTTCGTGGCCATGAGTCTCTCCTGGGCGTGATGGCGGGAAACTATCAACAGGCGGCTTGAGATTCCAGTAAAGAAGCACAAGGGCCTTAACCGGCGGCGGACGCCTGCATATCGCGCATTATGGCGAGGAAATTGCGAGCGCTGGCGTCGGCCCGCGCGCGGCGGCTGTGGGCGGCGGCGCGCTCGGCGGCTTCGTCGGGGCCGGTGGTTAGCATGGGCCATGCGGCGGCGATGCGATCAGCCAACGCCGCCGCATCGCCGGGCGGGTAGAAGGTGAACGATCCAAGGGACCCAGCGTCGGCAGCCTGTTCGCGATGGACGGGCAAGTCGGTCAGGATGATCGGACGGCCAGTCGCCTTGGTGTCCTCCACCACAGTGCTCCATCCCTCGAACAGCGACGGCTGTACCACGGCGGCAGCATGGCGGAACAACTCGCGCAGATGGACGTCGGAGACGACGCCGAGGAAGCGCACGCTGTCCTGAAGGCCGTTGTCGGTGACGAAGCGCTGCAACTCGTCGCCGTAGCCGGGGTGCCGGGCATCGACCGCGCGGCCGGTGCAGGCCAGCGTCGCGCCGATGCCGCGCGCGCGCAACGCCGCCATGGCGCGGAACAGGGTGCGGTGGTCCTTGTGCTTCCAGAACTGGTTGGGCGCGAACAGATAGCGCTCCGGCAGATTAAAATGCGGGCGCGGATCGGCGGCGGCGGCGGCGGCGACGTCGATGCTGGAGGTGAAGTGCCAGATATAGGTTTTGGCCGTCGCCGTCGGATAGAAGCGCTGCATGTCGGCGCGGCCGGCCTCGCTGGACAGCAGCACGAAGGGCCGCGAGTGCGTCATGATGCGGAATTCGGTATCGCGGTTGGCGATCTCTGCCGCGTCGAACATCTCCGGCAGATGCTTGTGCTGGAAATCCGGAATCCAGTGTAGCGCCTTGTTCGGATCGAACATGCTGCGCAACACCGGAAAAATGCAGGCGGTGCGGTCGAGGAACGCGGCGATGCGCGCCGGATCGGGGGCGCCGGCGGTGAGAATTTCGGGCGCGAGCGACGGCTTCACCGCCAGCGGCTTGCCGGTTGGCTCGAAGATGGCTTCAACCGCCGCTTCGTTGAACAGCGCCCGTGGCAAGGCGGCATCGAGGCCGCCGTCGGTGATGATGACGATGCGCGGACGCTCGGGTGCAGGCAGTTCGGAGAGGACGCGGGCGAGATTGCGGACATAGAGTCCGCCGCCCATCCAGCCCCGGAAGTCGACTTCCACGTTCGGCAGGAACAGTGGGAGCGCAAGGATCGGCGCGCTCATCGGCTCAGAGGGCTCGGATCAGGCGTGCAGGGTTTCCGGCATAGATGCCGGGCTCGGTAATGTCGCGCGTGACGACCGCGCCGGCGCCGATGATGGCGTTCGCGCAGATTGTCACCGGCATGATGGTCGCATTGCTGCCGATGCTGACATGGTCGCCGACGGTGGTGCTGCCCCACTTGGTCTTGTCGCCGCGCGCAGGGCCGCCGCTGGTATAGGGGTCGTTGATGAACATCACGCCATGGGCGACGGTCACATGATCGCCCAGCGTCACCAGTTCGCAGATGAAACTGTGCGACTGGATGCGGCAATTGCGGCCGATCCGCACGCCTTTCTGGATTTCGACGAAGGGGCCGACGAACGTGTCCGGGCCGATGGCGCAGCCGTAGAGATTGGTCGGCGCAACGACGGTGACGTTCTCACCGAACGTCACGTCGACGATGCCGCTTGTCTTGAGGTTCGGTTCGACCATGGCTATGGATTCGCGCAGGCGAGGAAGGTATCGCAGACGCGGTCGCATTCCGCATCGGTCAGGTCGGGACAGATCGGCAGGCTGAGCACGCGGTCGGCGGCGGCTTCTGTCTTGGGCAATGCGCCGCGCGCGATGCCCCAGCCGGCGAGCGCCGGCTGAAGGTGCAGCGGCACCGGATAGTGCACGCCCGCGCCGATGCCTTCGGTGTTGAGGTGGGCGAGCGTTTGATCGCGGTTTGAAACCTCGACGACGTACAGGTGATAAACGCTACTGGCGCGCGGATAGGGGCGGATGACCTTGAAGCCCGCGGCGGTCAGGCGTGCGTCATAGTGCTTGGCCAGCGCCTGGCGGCGATCGGTCCAGGCGCGCAGGTATTTCAACTTCACGCGCAGGACGGCCGCCTGAATCTCGTCCATACGGTTGTTCTCGCCCATCAGGTCGTGGGTGTATTTGGACTCGCGGCCGTGGTTCAGCAGCTTGGCGATGGTGACGGCGACGGCTTCATCCTTCGTCACCACGAAGCCGGCGTCGCCATAGGCGCCGAGGTTCTTGCCGGGGAAGAAGCTGTAGGTGCCGGCGTCGCCCAGCGTGCCGAGGGCTTTGCCGTTCCAGGTTGCGAAGTGACCCTGTGCGGTGTCTTCGATAACCTTCAGGTCATGCGATTGCGCGCAGGCGAGCACCGCGCTCATGTTGGCCGCGGTGCCGTACAGGTGCACCGGCATAATGGCACGGGTGCTGGAGCCGATGGGCGCGGTGTCGATATCGAGGCAATAGGTGTCCGGATCGATGTCGGCGAAGACCGGCTTCGCCCCGACGGCGCAGATCGCCTCGACGGTGGCGAAGAATGTATGCGCCGTGGTGACGACCTCGTCGCCGGGCCCGATGCCGAGCCCTTTCAACGCGAGCGAGATGGCCGAGGTGCCGTTGCTGCACGACGCCCCATACGATGCGCCGAGCGCGGCGAGCCATTCGGCTGTGAAGGCGGCGACGACTTTGCCGCTGACGAATTCCTGACGGCCCACGACATCGGCGATTGCCGCGTCGATCTCAGGCTTGATCGCGGCGTACTGACGCTTGAGATTGACGAGCGGGATCTGTGTCACGGCCTTCATCGGGTTCGGTCCACGGGCAATGCCAGGCACGCGGAGTGCCCCATAACAGTCTGGCCGAAGGGGCTTTCCGAGAGGTTAAACCGGCGGTCGTTGCCCTAGGCGGGCATGATGCGCTTGGAAACGCAGCACAACCTCGCGCTCGGCGGCGATGGATTCATAGATCGCGCTGATCAGTTCCAGCGACTTGCGGCCTTCGAGGCCGTCGACCAGGGCCGAACCGCCGCCGCCGATGGTCTGGACGACATTGTTCAGATAGGCGGCGTGGCCGAAGCCGTACACGTTGGGCGGGCTTTCCCGCATCTTGGTCAGCATTTCGGCGTCGGACGGGCCTTGGTCCGTGAACTGCCAGACTTTCATTTCGTTCACGGCGAAGCCGCCGATCTCGACCGTGCCGTTGCCGCCGAGGATCGACAGCGAGCCCTCGAGGTCTTTCGGACGGGTGGCCGTGGTGGCCTCGACGATGCCGATGGCGCCTGACTTGAAGGTGATGACGGCGACGCCGGTGTCCTCGGCTTCGATGTTCACCAGCGCGCGGCGCGACTTGGCAAAGATCGAGACCGGTTCGCCGAGGAACCATTCGAGCAGATCGACGTGATGGCTCGCCTGGTTGGCGAAGACGCCGCCGTCGAGGCTCCAGGTGCCGCGCCAGGCGTCCTGATCGTAGTACGCCTGCGGGCGGCACCAGCGCACGCGCACGGTGCCCATCACGATCTTGCCGAAACGGCCTGCGTCGAGCGCCGCCCGCGCGGCTTGGACCGGCAGGTTGTAGCGGTTCTGTTTGACGACAAAGAGCCTGATGCCGTTGGCATCGCAGGCCCTGATCATGGCGTCGGCGTCGTCGAGGGTCAGCGCCATCGGCTTCTCGACGACGATGTCTTTTTTGTACGGTGCGAGTTCGAGAACGTGGCGGCCATGCAGGCCGCTTTCGGTCAACACGGTGACGACGTCGATGGATGCGCCTTGCCCGGCCATCATCGCGTGCATGTCGGTGAAATGAGGGACGCCGTACTTCTTGCCGTAGAATTCGGCGCGGTCGGGCTTCACATCGCAGACGGCGACGAGGCGCGCGCCCTTGATGTGGCCGCCATGAAGAAGGTCCGCATGCTTTTGCGCGATGCGACCACAGCCGACGAGTGCGAAGCCGAGCACGAGACCCCCGCTTGAATTAGTGATCCCAGCCGCCGCCGGTTAAAGGGTGGTTAAAGCGGCCAGTATTTCAGTGCGGCTCGGTGACGGGCCGCGCGAACCGGAAGACCGCAAGGCCTCTCGGCGTGGGGAGTCTCGCAGCAGATCGTAAACAAGTTGGATAAGCTGCTCGGCAGTGGTGAAGGTCGTCAGGCCGGACAGGCAGGCGATGGCCGGGCCGGTTTCGGCCAATACCACGGCGCCGATGGCCTGGAGTTCGGCAAGTCGGTCGACCCGGGTGGCGACGGGAGCGCCGTCCTCCATATCGACGATCAGGCGGGCCGTGGCGGCGGCTTCGCGGAAGGTCCGGCCGTAGAGTGCGCCGCGATCATGGACGGCGAGGCCGGCCGGCAGGTCGCCGGGGGCTTCGGCCATCAGGTGATAGACAATTGAGAACTCGCCCTTCAGCCCGAGAGGGGCTTTCGACAGCGCCGCCAGAGTCCCGAACATCGTGGGCGCGTCCTTGCGGACCTGGGCGCGGCAGAGAACGTCCCATGTCGGGGCGGCGGTGGGCGTGTCTAGGGTACGGGACGGGAGTGTCCCCGGCGTGATGCTGCGTTCAAACGCGCCGGCGAGATTTTTGTGGAGCGCGAAGCCGATCAGCTTTGGCGCGCGCCGTGCTTCCACGACGAGATCGGTCAGTGCGGCATCGAGCAGCACGATGTCGGGCCGGAACGCGGCGATCTGTGCCGCAAGGATCGCCGGGGCGTTCATCGCGGCAACGCCGTTCTCGGCGGCCCAGGCGCCTTGGCTCGGGCCGTCATTGCCGTAGCAGATGAACGTCTCTGCAGGATCGAGGTCGGCGGCCCAGGCTTGCGGCGCGCCGATGCCGTCGTCCAGCAAGGCGGCAACCTGTTGCGCCGCCGGACCCATGGCGGTCGCGGATTGCCGCGCCGACAGCCAAGCCCGGTGGAGCGGATCGCAGCGGAGGATTTGCATCACACGCATGGCGAGGTTGTAGCACGAGGGACGGGCCTCCGTGGTATAGATCGCCCATGTGCGGGATCGTGGGATTCTGGGATTTCAACGCGGCGGCCGATCCGGCCGTGCTCGACCGTTTCACCGATGCGGTAGCCCATCGCGGCCCGGATGGACGCGGCACGTTCATTGACGGCGGCCTTGGGCTCGGGCACCGGCGGTTGTCGATCCTCGATCTCTCGGACGCCGGCAAGAATCCGATGCCCTATGGCGGCGCGGATAACCGGCGCTATTGGATCACCTACAATGGCGAGGTCTACAACTTCCTCGAATTGCGCGCGGAGTTGGAGACGAAGGGCTACGTCTTCCGCACGGGCACCGATACGGAAGTCGTCATTGCCGCCTATGACGCCTGGGGACCGGACTGCCTGACGCGCTTCAACGGCATGTGGGCCTTCGCGATCTGGGACACGGTCGAGCGCAAGTTGTTCCTGGCCCGCGACCGGTATGGCGTGAAGCCGCTGTATTTCGTGACCGGGGCTGGGAAGATTTCCTTCGCCTCCGAGATCAAGGCCTTCCTCGCGCTGCCCGACTTCAAGCCGGCGTTGAACGGGCGTATCGCGGCCAAGGCAGCGCAGGCGTCCGCCGACATCGAAGGCAGCGAACTCGACACCATCATGGACGGCGTACGGCGGCTGCCGGCCGGGCACCATGTGACCATCAGTGCCAATGGTAATATGAACCTGGCGCGGTGGTGGGACCCGGCGGCACATCTGCCCACGGTGCCGGTGAAGTACGACGATCAGGTCGCGGCGTTCCGCGAGATTTTCTTCGACGCCGTGAAGGTGCGCCTGCGCAGCGATGTGGCCGTGGGGACATGTTTGAGCGGCGGCGTTGACTCGTCCAGCGTCGCGGCGGCGATGGCGCATGTGGGCGGCGGGGGCGAGCGCGCGGCGGCGGACTGGCGGCGCGCGTTCATCGCCAGTTTCCCAGGTACGCTGATCGACGAGACCGAGCATGCGGACGTGGTCGCGGCTCATGTCGGCGCGCGGCCGCATCATTGGGTGTTCGATCCCAACGAAGCGCTGACGCATATCATCGGCAGCGTCTGGTCGATGGAAGAGATTTACAGCGGGATTGCGGTGCCGATGTGGGCGCTGTACCGCGAGTTGCGGCGTGAGGGCGTGCTGGTCTCGCTCGACGGTCACGGTGGCGACGAATTGCTGGGCGGATACCCGTGGTACTTCGACTGGCCGATGAGCCGGGTGAACGACGGGCTCGCGCATGAATTCTATCAACGGCTCCTGCCGGCAATTTTGCGCAACTACGACCGCTGCTCCATGGCGCACGGTATCGAAGTGCGCATGCCATTGATGGACTGGCGGCTGGTGAGCTTCGCGATGGCATTGCCGGCGTCGTCGAAGATCGGTGGTGGCTACACAAAGCGCGTGTTGCGCGATGCGATGACGGGGCTTCTGCCGGAGAGCATCCGTCTGCGTCGTCAGAAGATCGGCTTCAACTCACCGATGATCGAATGGTTCAATGGCGGCTTCGCGCCGGTGATCGAAGAAATCATCGCGCACCCGCTGTGGAAAGACAGCCCCTATTGGGATCCGCGCCAGTTCGCGGTGTTGGCCGAGAAGACCCGGGCGCGCAGCTGGACCGCCGACGACTTCACGCTGGCGACGAAGGTCTGGAACCCGATGAACATCGTGCTGTGGCACCGGCTGTTCGTCGAGGGCAAGGATCGCCCGAGCGCTTAAATCGCGCGCAACAGATCGACCTGACGGTGGATCGTATCGTCGTCGAGCTCATAAGCCTCGATGACCTTTGGCACGCCGACAAAATCCTTCAGGAGCGGAAAGAACCAGGAGTCCTTGGTGAAAGGCAGGTTCTGGTCCTCACGCGTGTTGTTGTCGCTTATGTGCAGCGCGCGCGTGAAGGGGGCGACGCGTTCCATGAAGGCGAACGGATCGAAGCCCAGGGCGGCGGCGGATACGCGGGCGTGGCCCACGTCGATCAGGAAGCCGACGTTGGGACGATCGACTTCCGCCATGAAGCGCACAATCTCGTCCGCATCGGTCATCAGCAAAGGATTGACCGGGACTTTCTCAAGATAGACCGGCGAGATGACGTTGTTCTCGAGCAGAAGGCTCAGTCCGTGCTGGGCCGCGTAGTCGGCGGTTTCGCGCACGGAGCGGATCATCAGCTGATAGGCCTGTTCGCGATCGACGTGTGTGTCCTTGAGCGCGGCGGCCTGTGCATCCGGGCGGCCCAGCAAGGCGGCCTTGATGTTGGCGGCGTAACCGCTATGGAGACTGTAGAACGCGCCGCCGACGTGCAGGCTGAGGTCGAGCGCGCGGCGGCAGTGATCGAGGCTCCAGGCGAGGTCGTCGTCGCCGGACGCGGTAAGGTTCAACACGCGTGGTTCCAGCGGCGCGGGAAAATAATTGTGGATCAGGAACGTCAGGCCCGCGCGCATACCGGCGGTGACGTTCTCGGCCAGCTGCGGGTCGTGTGCGAGGCCGGAGCTGAGCTCAATATGTGTGACGCCGAGACGTTGCGCTTCAGCGATGACGCCGGCGACGGTGCGGACACGGAAGGCGCCGGAGGAGAGGTAGACGGTCATGGCGCAGCCCTGTCGAGATCGCTCCAGGCCAAAGGGGCGTTCGCCGCGATGTCGCGCGCGGCGCGGGTGCCGACCACTTCATCCCAGGCGCTTGGCGGTACGTCGGACACGGGGCGCTTTAGGATGAGGTCCTTCGCGCCGATCACTGTGCCTTTGGCGATCGCATGGCGGGCGACGATCCCGCGGCGCATGCCGGCGATGTTGCGCTGTTCACTCGGCGCGGGGCGCTTTACGCCATCGCCGAGTGCGCTTTCGGTGTCGCGAATTTCCGCTACGAGGTGGCGCATTTCGGGGGGTTCGAGCGAGGTCGGTTGATCGGGTCCCGGCATGGTCTTGTCGAGCGTGAAGTGCTTCTCGATTACGCAGGCGCCGAGCGCGACGGCGGCGATGCAGGCGGTATCAGACTGGGTGTGGTCGGAGTACCCGACCACGACGCCCAGCTGATCGCGCATGGTCAGCATGGCACGCAGGTTGGCGTCGGCGACAGCGGACGGGTAGTTGGTCGTGCACTGGAGGACGATCAGATCGCGATTGCCGGTGCCGTGAATGATATCGACCGCGCGTTTGACTTCTTCGATTGTGCACATTCCGGTCGATAGGATGATTGGCCGGCCTGTTGCGGCTGTGGCGCGGAGCAAGGATGGTTCGGCGGCGTGGATCGACGCCAGCTTGAACGCCGGCACATCGAGGTCCATCAGGAAGTCGATATCTTCCTCGTTATAGGGTGTGGACATGAAGGCAAGCCCGGCTTTGCGGCACGCGGCCATCAAGCCGGGATATGCGCTTTCGTCGAGTTCGAGCGCCCGCAGCATGGCGATCTGGCTTTCGCCGGGATCGGTGACTTCGAGTTGATACGCGGCTTTGGGTGCGGCGGGCGTGACGACCCGCTCGGCCTTGAACGTTTGGAACTTCACGCAATCGACTTCGGCCTCGCGCGCGGCCTCAACGAGGCGCAGCGCGAGATCCGCGGAGCCGTTATGGTTCACGCCCGCTTCGGCGATAATGAAAGTCGGGTTGCCCGTTCCGACGATGCGGCCGTCGATATGGATGGCGCGCGTCATGCTTTCGCCACCTGGTTTTCAGTCCAATTCTCGGCCCTCAACGGGTCCATCGGAAAAGCCTGCATGCCGCGTCCGTATTCCAGCACGTCGTGCAACTGCGCCGTGAAGACGTCGCCCTCAGTGAAAAGCCGCAGGGAGTCCTCGTCGGCGCAATCGGTCGCGCAAGTGTAGCCCAGGCGATCCATCAGCGCACCGCAGACATATTCGGTCGCCGCGACTTCAACGGGACTCAAGTGATCGCGCCAGCGATTGAGGGCGGCGTTGACGTCGAAGGTAGCTCCAGCGTCCGTGAACGGCGAGGTGATGTCGAGCGCGGGGACGTCCGGACTGAGCTGCGGATCGACACCGATGAAGGTGAGAAGGTCGTTGCGCGCCCGTTGCGGATCGAGGGCCGCGTCTTCATAGCGCACAAGCCGGAAGCGCTCCGACGTGAAGGCGCTGCTGTAGCGGATTGCCGCGTGGAAGGCGTCGAAGCAATTGAAGATCGCGCCCAGGTAGGCAGGCGGCGGCGCATAGGTGAAGCGCTTGAACGAAGCGAGCACGGATCGCGGATCGCGGATGACCAGGATGGCGCGACCGTTGGGCATTGATTCCAGAAACTGCGGAATCTCGCGCCAGACGAGTTGGCATTTCTCGGACCAGTGGGTCCGCTCAGATGTGAGCCACAGGACGCGCATAATGGCGTCGTAGAGAACGCCGTAAGTGACGTCTGCGGCCTGCGCGCAGGCGGCGGTGACCGCGTCTTGATCGAGCGCGAACTGGTAGCGGCGCTGCAAGCGTTCGGCGGTGTCGGCGATGGCGCGGCGGAGGCTTTCCGGCGCGGCGATCGGGTCGTAACGGTTCCACAGAAAGCGCAGCGCGTTGACGTGATACATCGTGGCGCTGAGGTGCGGGTGCGCGCCCAGAAGGCCGCTGACGAACTCCGTCCCGGAACGGTAAACCCCGGTGATAAGTGTCTGGCTGGCGGAGGCCGGCGGGAGCATGGCGCTTAAGCTTTTGAAAATAATCGGGAATTGTGATCAGCTTGCACTATAGCCGGTCAGGATTAACAGACCCCCAAGGGTCTAATAACTAACCTTCAATCAAGTCCTGCTAGGCCGGGTGACCAAGAGTTCCAAGGGAATGCGGCGTGTGACCGAGCGCATTGTTGACGTCGTCTACTGCATCGATACCGAAGGCCCATTGCATGAGCCGCTGACGGCGACGTTCGAGCGGCTGAAGCAACTGTTCAACATCGATCTGCCGGCCGATGCCGGCGTTCTGAAAGAACTGCAGGACCAGCGTCGCGATCTCGGCGGCCTCGAGGCGCAGGTCGCACGCGTGGTCGCGCCCCACGTGCTGAGTTACAACGACACCTGGGAGAAGATCGATGCGATGCTGGCGGAGGTGCTGAGCCCGGCATTCCGCCGTAAACGCCTGGATTCGTTTGGCGGCGGCTTGATCTACAACTGGCATTGCGTCGACCACGTCGACTACACCGCAAATCCGCGTCGTCGCGATCTGGGCTACAATCACGTCTTCGATCATTACGCCGCGCTACTGCGCGCCACAGGGTCGACGCAGGACCGGATCGAGTTCCACTATCATCCGCTGCCTTTCTCGGGCGCGGCCAACCATAGCGGCACGCATTGGTTGGCGCATGGGGATACGCTGTATCAGAGCCTGGCGCGCCGGATCATCGACAAGCAGTGGTTTCCGAGTGTCAATCGCGCCGGCTTCCACGTCGAGCGCGCCGACAGCCATTGGTTCCTCGAGCAATTCATTCCGTTCGACTACTCCAACCAAGCGCACGAGGACTACGCCGCCAATCCGGCGAGCAGCAATCATCGCTTCGGCGATTGGAGCCGTGCGCCACAATCTTGGGTGCCCTATCATCCCGCGCATGATGACTATCAGGCCGTAGGCGATTGCCGTCGCTGGGTGTTCCGCTGTCTGAACGTTGGCACCCGGTTGCGGTTATTGACGCAGGCGCATGTCGACCAGGCCTTCGCCGAAGCGCGCGACGGAAAACCCGCCGTGCTGGCGTTCACCAATCACGACTTCCGCGATGTGCGGCCGGACATCGCGCACGTCAGCGAAATGCTGGACGTCGCCGCGAAAGCCTATCCGGAGGTGCAGTTCCGCTTTTCAGATGCGGCCAGCGCCGCGCGTCGTGCGGCGGGCTTAACGGAAAACACGCCGTTGAGGTTTGAAGCGCGTGTTGCCGGCAATGTGCTTGATGTCGAAGCCGACAGCGCGACATTCGGACCCCAGCCGTTCTTCGCCCTGAGGACGCGCGACGGCAAATATCACGCGGACAATCTCGATATCGTCCAGCCGTTCCGGCGTTGGCAGTACACGTTCGACGAACATACGTTTGCGCTGGACGCGGTTGACAGTATCGGGCTCGGCGCCTGCGGTAAGGCCGGTCACACAACGACCGCGGTCTGGCGAGCCGGCGCGGGCGCGTTCGTCCAGACGTATCGCTGATCCAATGAGTTTCCGCTTCACGCAGGTCCTCCGGATCGCGGCCCTCATCGAGCAGGATCTCGACGTGAACCGTTTCGTGAGCGGTGGTGTTCACCTTTGGCCGGCAGCGCGCTTTCTGCTGATCGGCAAAATCATGAACAACGTTCTGTCGGAAGAAGAGCGCCCGCCGGAGTTTCGCATGCTCGACCGCGTGATCGACGCGCGATGGGACGAGCAGATGGGAGCGCAAGAGCCGCCGGATCGGCCGCATGAGACATTCATGATGCCGTCCCGATCCGTGCGCGCGGCCCACAATGGCCTGCTGTTGTTCTCGCGATTTGAAGATCACACCGTGCAGACCGCGCGCGGGCGGTTCAACCCACTCCTCGACCCCTGGCACGCCACTGCGGCGCCGCATTGGCCTGTGATCAAGACCGAGTTCGAGGGGGCTGGCTTCGACAAAAGCCAGCCGCGCGTTGTGCCGACGATCGCATGGCCACGCGTACCCGCCGTGGGGTTTGACGCGGCGTTGCTGCAGACGGCTGGGGCGCTTGCGGCGGATATCGCTGCCTGGCTCGAACGAGAGCTGCGGATGCCCTTGCCCGCTTTTGTCGAGGAATTCCAACAGCACGTGCACGCCTTGTGGATGGAGAAACAGGCGCTGGTTGCGCACCTGCAGCGCCACGCCCCGGGTTTAGTGCTGACGACCTGCTGCTATTTCCGACCGACCATGTCGATCGTCTGGGCCGCTCGTGAATTGGGCATTCCCGTCGCCGACATCCAGCATGGCGGCAATGGTCCCGCCCACATGGGTTATACCCATTGGCGCCATGTGCCGGCCGGTGGTTATGCACTGTTGCCCGATTACTACTTCGTTTGGGACACAATCTCGGCCAATAACGTTGTGCGCTGGATGCCGGAAGGAACGGACGTTCATCAGCCCGTGATCACCGGTCGCTTCGATCTGGACGTCACGCGTGACGCAGTACTGGGCGCGGGCAACAACACGCCGCTTTCCCTTGCCGCATTCGGCAGCGCGCAGGTAATTCTGGTGACGTTGCAATGGCACAAGTCGTTGCTGATCTCGCCGGTGATGCTTGAGGCGATGCGACGCGCGCCAGCAGATTGGACGTGGCTGATCCGCTCGCATCCGATGACGGTCGGCTGGAACATGGAAGGCATGGGTCCGCCGGCGATCGAGGCTTTGTTGCGCGACAACGGCATCACGCGGTTCGAGTGTCGGCTTGCCACGGGTCTGCCCATGGGTGCGGTGCTGCCGGTCGCAACGCATCATCTGACTGGATTTTCCGGCACGGTCCAGGAAGCCGCGGCCTACGGTTTGCGGACGACCTTTACGCATTCCGCCGCGCGCCAGGCCTTCGGGCGCTATTTCACGGCGGGTGCGGCGGAGTTGGCGGAGACGGCCGATGATATTCTTGCGAGTATCGCCAAAGGTCGCATCGATCCGGCAGCGGCGAAGGTGACGTACATGCCGCGCGATCCGGCTCTGCCGGTGTCCGTCCTGAAAAATCTGTTGGGGTAACGCATGAAAATCATCGCCCTTATCCCGGCGCGTGGTGGCTCCAAAGGTGTGCCGCGCAAGAATATCCGACCGTTGGCTGGTAAGCCGCTGATCGCGTGGTCTATCGCGGCGGCGAAAGCCGCGCCGTCCATCGCGCGTATTGTCGTATCCACCGACGATGCGGAGATTGCCGAGGTCGCCAAGGCCGCGGGCGCGGAGGTGCCGTTCCTGCGTCCGGCGTCTTTGGCGGAAGACGCAACGCCGGATTATCCGGTGTGTCTGCACGCGCTGGATCAGCTTGATGCGGCCGATGTGGTTGTCTGGCTGCGTCCAACCGCGCCCTTGCGAACGGCGAGCGACATTGAAAACGCCATCGCCATCTTGAACGAGCGCGGCGCGGATTCCGTGCGCTCCGTCGTGGCGTCTAAAGCACATCCGTATTGGATGAAGTCACTGGATGATGGGCTGTTGAGTGCGTTCATCCCGGGCAAGGATGAGTTCAGTCATCCGCAGCGGCAGAAATTGCCGCCAGTATTCATGTTGAACGGTGCGGTGGATGTGATGCGCAGCGCCGTTGTGCGAACGTCGGGCGGTCTGTGGGGTCAACGGGTCGCGGCTTATGTCATGCCGCCGGAACGCAGCATCGACATCGACACTTTGCAGGATTTCAAGCGCGCCGAAGAACTGCTGGCCTAAGCCTTGGCCATGCCGACCATGCGTTGGGTATGCGCGATGTCTTCCAGCGCGGCGCAGACGCGTTCAACTTCCTCGATCGTGAGATCATTGCCGGTCGGCAGGCTGAGGCCGCGTGCGGCAAAATCCGCAGACACCGGGCAGGGCAGTGCGCGTCCCGAGGTATAGGCCGGTTGGCCGTGCAACGGGTAGAACACGTCGCGTGTCTCGATAGCGCGCACGCTGAGGTGGGAGCGCAATGTGTCGCGATCCATGCCGAACTCTGGCCGAACGCCGATGGAATAGAGCCAGTAGATGTTCTTCGCCCACGGCGCCTGGACTGGCAGCTGAAGGCCGGGTACGCGCAGCAGGCGCTGGGTGTAGCGCTTGGCGATGCCGTTGCGGATGGCGAGAAACTTCTCGATCTGCTCGATCTGCGCTAGGCCCAAGGCGGCCTGCAAGTTCGTCATGCGGTAGTTGAAGCCTGGATACAAGTGCCAGTACCGGCGCTCCTTCGACATGCCGTGATCGCGCAGAATGCTCATCTTCTCGTGGATGGCGGGGTCGTTGGTCGTGACCATGCCGCCTTCGCCAGTGGTGATCACTTTGTTGGCGAAGAAGCTGAAGCAACCTACGTCGCCGATCAGGCCGACCTTGCGGCCCTTGTATTCGGCGCCCAGAGATTCCGCGCAGTCCTCGATGACCTTGATGTTGTGCGCCCGCGCCAGGTCCATGATTGGATCCATGTCGCAGGGATGGCCATATAGATGAACGGGGATTACGGCCTTAGTGCGCGGCGTGATCGCGGCGGCCATGGCTTTCGGATCGAGGGTAACGGTGCGCGGGTCGACGTCGACAAACACAGGCGTCGCACCGCAGTGAACGACCACATTGGCCGTCGCGCCGAAGGTCAGATCGGGGACAATGACTTCATCACCCGGCCCGATGCCGTAGGCGACCAGCGCCAGATGCAGCGCAGTTGTGCCTGAGGACGTGGCGCGCGCATGACCGCCGCCGAGGTACGCCGAGAAAGCGCGCTCGAACTTGTCGACATAGGGGCCGATGGACGACACCCAGCCGGAGCTGACGCAGTCCATCACATAGTTCATCTCGTTGCCGCCGAGGTCGGGGCGGACGAGCGGGAGACGCATGAGCGACGCCCAGGACAGAACTGCGACCGGACGGCCTGCGTCGTCCAGGAGCGGCAAATGACGGATCTTGGTAGAAAGCAGCTTCACGTTGTCGGCGTGGTCCGCGGCGGCGCGGCCTGAGGTGAACTGCTCGGTCATGAACTCGGTGACGACGCTGCTGGTCGTTTTGCCGCGCAAGATCGCGCGGCGCACATCGCCGTCGGTGACGAGGCCTTTCAGGATGCCGTCGTCATTCACCACCAGCACAATGTCGCCGGACAGCGCATTGATGCGCGCGACGACATCCTTAAGGGTGCTGTCGAGCCCGACCAGATGACGCTGGATGGCAGCGTTCGCGGACACGCGGTGTTCTCGCAATTCGATGTGTGAAGCGCGGTGAGGCGTGATCTTGCGAGTTTCGGACAGGAAAGTTAACCAGAATCTAACCGGGCTTTAGCGCCAGGCGAAGACCGTGAAGTAGTACTTGTCCGTCGCGCAGGCGGCGAAGGGCGGTCGGGTTTTGGTTTCCATCCAGGGTGCCTGGTGAAGATCGCCGAGGACAAAGCGAAAGCCGTGGACTTCCAGCAGGGACAGCATGTCGCCGACGCGGCCGTTATCGAAGGCATGGACCTCGATAATCATGCGCTGAACGTTGCGCAGCACGCCCGCGCAATCGGCGAGGATCCCGAATTCCGCGCCTTCGACGTCGAGTTTCAAGAGCTGCACCGGCTCCGCGAGCCGATCGCGTAAGCGAACGGAGGGCACGCTGATACCGGTGTTGGCGACGTGTCCCGCATCGTCGGCGGATGCAGAGAAGGTCACGCCGTTGCTATTCGTCCAAACCGCCGCGGTTGTGACGGTCACGTCCGCATGTCCGAAGTCGTTTAGATTTTCGGTGCACATGGCGGCAATCGCGCCGTCGGCCTCGAACGCTTCTATTCGGGCTTCGGGATAGCGTTCCTTGAAGGCGATGGAGGCCAGGCCGATATGCGCGCCGCAATCGAGGATGCGCGGCGCCGTCGTGTCGCAGGCGAAGTCGTAAAGACGCTCGCCAAAGATCTGCCGGGCCTGCCAGTAGGTGCTGTGGAAGTCGGCATATTTCAGCCGCTTACTGCCGATCATCAATTGGCCCGGCTGCCGCCGTGGCCAGCGTTGGACCTCGGGCGCCATGGCGGCGACTGTCGCGGCGAAGGCTTGGGTGACGTTCATCGCGCCATTCTATGCCGGTATGAGGCGGCTCGCGACCGCCTCGTTGAAATCGCGGAATGTGCGAACCCATTGGGCGCGGGAAGCCGGATTTGGACGCCAGTTGTCGGCGAGGGCTTGACGTAGGGCCGAGGCGCCCGCGTCGGGATTCTGCGGCAGCTTGAGGACGACATCGGTCGGAATCTCGGCTGAGAAGGCTGAGGGTACGTCGACGACACCGGGGGCTTTCGCGATGACGATGTTCTTGATCAGCGCGCCTTCGCAGGGGCTCGACCACAGCGATGGCGCGAGTACGAGGCGCGCGGTGCGCACGGCTTCATACAGGCCACTTTCCCAGCGCATGGCGGTGACGGTAACGTTGGGCGGCGCATCGACATTCACGGCGCCGCGGTCTATGGGGATGAGATACTTGATCTCCGGTGTGCGCGCGGCGGTCGCGAGCATCCAGCCGATGCCTTTCGCGAGGTCGCGGCTGCCGTGATAGACGACGTCGTAGGCCGGCGCGGCGGTGACCGTGTCGCCTTCGGCGGTGTCGGTTTTCTGGAAGGCATCGACATAGGTCGTCCAGTCGGCGCACCAAAGACCGACGTAGGTGATCTGCGCGTTGTCGCCGAAGTGACGTCTCGCCAGATCGACCTGGCCATTGTTCTGGGCGAAGAGATGGACCGCGCCGGTCTGCACTAATTCTGACAGACCGGCGATGTAGGCCGGTGCGAAGGGATCGGAGGCGGGCCAGGGACGGCAGCCGTTAGCGGCGGCGTTCACGCCCTGACCAGGGCCGACGCAGCGAAAACACGGTCCGGCCTCGTGGTCGAAGTGGTTATAGCTGCGAAGGCAGAAGAAGAAGTTGTCGAGCATGTAGAGATGCGTGCGCAGACCTGCGGCGGCGCGGCGCTGCATCAGCGCAAGGGTGTCGCGCGGGCCGATCATCTGCGGATGGAACATCACCAGATGCGGGGTTGCCGCGAGGAAGTTCTTGCCTTCGGCGGTGAGCGTTTGTCCGTTCGGCGAATAGACGATAGTGCCATCGAATTTGCCGCGCTTGAGGATCGCCGCCTGCAAATGCTGCATGAAGCGGCCGGTGCCGGTTTCATTGGCTTCGATGCCGGAGAGGAACGCCCAGGAGAGGCTCATGGCGTGCTCGCGATCGTCGCGGCGATGGCGTCGGCCAACGGCGTGACGCGTCGGTTGGGCAACAGAGCGTCGATGCGCGACAAGTCGGCGGGGCCGGTCTGGACTTCGCGCGCCGGTACCGGGACGGCGCCGAAGTCGAGCAGGTCGACGCCGTTCATGGCGTTTGCGGCGAGTGTTGCCATCTCGCGCACGGAGCGGCGGTCGCCACTGGCGACGTTGACGATAGCGTGAGGATAGGCGCCGTCGCGCAACGCGATGTCCAGGGTCCATGCGGCGACGTCGCCAACGTAGGCCCAGTCTTTGACTTGGGTGCCGGGCGTGAGCGGGAAGCGCGTGCGGGCGCGGCAATGGTGGATTGTTTTTTGCAACAGCCGATGCGGCCGTTCGCCCGGCCCCCAGACGTTGAAGAGCCGCAGCACGATTGTCTCGACCGGCGCGGCGATGCCCGGCGCGGTGACGAGCAGGCTGGCGGCGGCTTTGGTCGCGCCGTAGCTTTCCTTGGGCAACAGGGGTGTATCTTCGCTGATCGTACCCGCGTGGTCGCCGTATTCGGAATAGCTGCCGAGCTGGATGAAGCGCCGGGTGCCGGCGGCCTTGGCGGCGAGGAGAAGTTTCTGCGTGGCAATCGTATTGACCGCGAGCGCGCGTTCCGGATCGCGTTCTTCCGGCCCGATGCCGTAGCTGGCACCGTTGATGACGATCTCAGGCCGTGCGACGGCGACGATAACGTCGAGATCGGCGGTGGTCAGATCGGCTTGAACGATGTGTGTGCCGGGCAGATCCAGGCGGCTGCGATGGGTGAGAGCGGTGATTTCAAGGCCACGCGCGATACCGGCACGTGCGATATGCGCGCCGATGAAGCCGGCGGCGCCTGTCAGCAGAACGCGTGTCACCACGTCCGCCAGGGCGCCTGGCCGGTGGCCCACATCTGCTCGAGGGATTGCTTGTCGCGCAACGTATCCATCGGCATCCAGAAGCCGGTGTGGCGTACAACGCTGAGCTGGCTGTCGGCGGCAAGGCGTTCCATCGGCTCGCGTTCCCAGCTGGTCTCGTCGCCCTCGATGTAGCTTGCGACTTTCGGCGACAGCACGAAGAAGCCGCCATTGATCCAGCCGCCGTCTTCCGGCTTCTCGCGGAAACCGCGCACGGTCGTGTCGGCGATATCGAGGACGCCGAAGCGGCCGGGCATCTGGACGGCGGTGACTTGCGCGAGTTTGCCGGATTTCTTGAAGGATTCGATTCCGGATTTGATGTCGACGTTGCCGACGCCGTCGCCGTAGGTCATGCAGAACGGCTCGTCGCCGAGATAGCGCATGACACGCTTCAGGCGACCGCCGGTCAGGCTGTCGACGCCGGTATCGACCAGCGTGATGCGCCATGGCTCGGCCTGATTGTGGTGAACCTCCATGCTGTTGCGGGCGAGATCGATCGTCACGTCCGACATGTGCAGCATGTAGTTCGAGAAGTATTCCTTGATCATGTAGCCGCGGTAGCCGAGGCAGATCACGAAGTCCGTGATGCCGTGAGCCGCGTAGATCTTCATGATGTGCCAGAGGATCGGACGACCGCCGATTTCCACCATGGGCTTCGGGCGCGCCTCCGTTTCTTCACGCAGGCGCGTGCCTTGTCCGCCGGCCAGGATGACCGCTTTCAACGGGGTCGTCTCCGATGTGAGTTCTCGACAGCTGACGCTAGCTTTCCCAGCGCTAACAACCGGTTAAGGCTCGTGCGGGGCGGCCAGGAACGGCGTTCCCTGGCACCACCAAGGCCTTCGGTTCGGTCAGAAAGAGAACGGTTTGGCCCTTTCTGGAGGCATTAGGCGCAGTTTGGCAAAACGGCCTACGGGGGTTCCGTTTCGACGCTGCTTTAAAACAGGGCGGCTTGAATTCTGGCGGTAGGCCGGATCGCCCCCAAGCGGCAGCGCTTAGGTGGTGGGGATCGCAGCAAAAATTTACATGTCAGAGCAGAACATTTTTGCAGATGCCGCAGTCGTTGGCGACGCCTGTACTACTCATACGGGCGCCAACCTTGCGTGAAACTTTACAACGTCGAATGGGCCGGAGAGTTCCTACTCCCGTTACCGCGCCATTTCTCTATTTGGCACAGCGCTTGCTGCCGGGAGAGGGCTAAGGGCGCTTATTAAGGGAGAAGGCTCATGAGAATTACCAAACTACTCGGGTTGATCGCATTGACCGGGGGCTTAGCCCTCGCGAGTGCGACGGCGAGTGCGCACACGACGACTTTCGGCTTTACCGATAACGGCAACGGTACCGTGACCCTCTGGAATGAACACTGGCATGGTGATCAAACATTCCCGTGTTCTGAGGGAACTCTGTGCTCGGCCAATGGCGGGTTAACGATTTCCGGAAACGGAACGAACGCTCCCGCGAGTTACGGCATGAACCCGTATACGGTTCAGTGGGCCGGTACGGTCAACGATACCGACCGAGACGACATGATCAGCGATGGTACGCTGACGGGGTATACGTCCGACGGCACAGAGTCGGGCGGCGGTACTTACGATGACTGGCTCTTCACCGCTCCGCTCGTTATCGGCGATGGTTATTGGTGGTTCTTCACCGGCACTACCTGCTGCATCGATACGATGGTGCATCCGGTTCTCGTGCAGCTCACCGGGATCGGCAGCGTAGATCCCGGCACCGGACCAGGTGGCACCGGCGTGCCGGAACCCGGCCTGCTTGGGTTGCTAGGCCTCGGTGCTTTCGGAATCATCAGCCGTCGTCGTCGCACTCAGATCTAAGCGCGGCAATTTATGTACTTAGAACGCCCCGGCTTTGGCCGGGGCGTTTTTCGTACTAGGACCACGCCGATGGTGAGGCAGGGGAAAAGCGCAGAGCCGGATGCCCGAGTGCGTTGTTTAGGGCTCTTGAAAGTTTGGCACTGCGTTCTGAAAGCCGAGGATTCTAGAGCCCACCGACACACTGTTTTCGCCAAACGCATTTGATGCGTCGCTGTATTCGCAGAGCAGCCGGTTAAGCCGGCGTAAGTCCCATGTAGGAGTCGATCATCGCCGATGTGGGGCCATACATGGGCTCGCCCATCGCCTGACGGGTGTACCAATCCATGGTCCAGCCGATCGCTTCGGGAAGCGTCAGGCGCGGTTGCCAGTCCAGGATCGAGCGGGCGCGGGTGCTGTCCAGCTGAAGCGTGGTCGCTTCGTAAGGTGCGTTCGGGTCGGCCGCCGACCCCCAGGACGCGTGGCCGATGCCGGCACTGTTCCAGTGCTCGGCCATCTGGTCGGCCAAGCGGTAGACCGGCTCCGAGGTCTCGGCGCCGAAGTTCCAGGCGGTGCGCCAGATGGGATCGCCGGTGACCAGGCGTTCGGCCAGCATGATGTAGCCGCAAAGCGGATCGAGGACATGCTGCCAGGGGCGGGTCGAGTTCGGGTTGCGCACATCGAGCGGCCTGCCGACGCGGAAGGCGCGCACGGCGTCGGGGACGAGCCGGTCCTCGCCCCAATCGCCGCCGCCGATGACGTTGCCGGCGCGCACGGTGGCGACGCCCAGGCGGTTGTCCGGCAGATTGGCGCGGAAGGCGTTGGTGAGGATTTCAGCGGCGGCCTTGCTGGCGCTGTAGGGTTCGTTGCCGCCGAGACGGTCGTCCTCCACGAACGGCTGGGCCAGTTCGCGATTCTCATAGACCTTGTCGGACGTCACGACGACGACGGCCCGCGTGAACGGGTAATGACGCGCGGCTTCCAGGACCTCCGACGTGCCGACGACGTTGGTTTGATAGGTGCCGGCCGGATCGCGGTGCGCCCGGCGCACGATGGCCTGCGCGGCGAGATGGAAAATGACGTCGGGACGCATCAGTTCGATGCAGTGCCGCAGGCGCGTGCGGTCGCGCAAGTCCCCGGTGACGGGTGTGATGGCATTGCCGACGCCAGTCGCGGCGTAAATGCCTTCGCCGGTTTCAGGCGGGAGCGCGTAGCCGGTCACATAGGCGCCGAACTGCGCAAGCCATAGCGACAGCCAACCGCCCTTGAAGCCGGTGTGGCCGGTAATGAGGACGCGGCGGCCGCGCCAAAATGATGGCTCAGGCAGGCTCACGCCATCGCTCGTAAAGTCGTCATCGAAAGTCCCCGTCGCAGCGGCGCCATGATGGCCGAGAACCGCCGGGTCGCAAAGCCTCAGTTGGGTACAGATTAGGCGGCGCTGAGCTTGGAAAGGATCATCTGCTCGAATTTTGCGGCGGAATTCGACAGGGGATGGTCGCGCAAAGCGCGTTCACGACCACGGGCGGCGATGGCGCGGCGCGCATCGTCGTGGGCGAGGTAGTGGCGCACTTTGGCGAGCAGCTCATCCGGGTTCTGGAAGGTCTCGATCTCCTCGCCGGGCGCGAAGAAGCGATTGAGTTCGGGATGGAAATTCGTGAGCAGGAACGCGCCAGCGCCGGTGGCTTCGATCACGCGCATGTTAGGCGGTTGAACGTCGAAGCCGTCCACCGCGACGTTGATGGTGATGCGTGAGCGGCGCAGCGTGGTGAGCATCGTGTTGCCCCAGACGCTGCCGCGGTTGAGCCTCTGCATCTCCGGCGGGAACATCGAGACGTCGGGCATGAACAACTCGAAGCCGAAAGGCTTACCCCCGTCCTCACCGCGGCTCGCCCGCCAAATCTGCTGCAGCAGCGCGACGCGGGTGGCATGACTGCTCGTGACAGAACCGGAGAATACGACATCGCGGTCATAGACGATGGGTTCCGGGGCGGGGAAGTCGGTCGGGAAGCCCGGGTAATGACGCTGTACGTCCTTGGCGCCGAACTGCCGCGCTTCGACGAACGTGCGGTCGAAGCTGGAGACAATGGCGTCATAGCCGCTGAGGTCGGTGCCTTGGGGGATACCGAAGCCGCGCCAGCCGATCAGCAGCTTCGGGCGGGTCGGGATCTTGCGCAGGAATTTGGTGTCGAACTGAATGACGTCGGTGAAGTAGACCACATCCGGTTGGATCATCTGGATCTGCATCGCGGTGAGCAGGCCTATATCCAGCGGTTCGGGCAGCGCGAGTTCGTTCTCCGCCAGCCAGCGGCGTTGCGCCGGCGCGGCGTTGGCGATGATCTGGTGGCCTTCCCAACCGCGCTTGGCGAATTCCCGCACCAGCATGTGACCGCCCGAAAAGCCGTCGTCGAGCAAGGCGTCGATATGGGCAGCGTAGGACGCGGACTGCAGTTCAGGCCGCGCGGCGTAGAAGTCGCGCAAGTACGCCGGATAGAACGTGTTGACCTGAAGGAAGCGGTGCTTGCGACCGCCGGGGAATGTCATGCGTCAATCCATCATGGGCCTAGCCCATAAAGCAACAGCCGCGCCGCTTCGATGTGCGAAGCAGGCGCGGCTGTGTCATGCCGGTACGTGGCGTTAGTTCAGATGGCAGGTCGCTTCGGCGCCGGTCAGTTCGTACTTGCCGTCGTCGACGTTCACTTCCTTCGCAACGCCGTTGTCGACGATGATCGAGAAGCGCTTGCTGCGCGTGCCGAGGCCGTTCTTGCTGGCGTCAAGTTCAAGGCCGAGCGCCTTGGTGTATTCGGCATTGCCGTCCGCAAGCATCGCGATCTTGTCACCAACGCCGCGGTCTTTGCCCCACGCGTCCATGACGAACGCGTCGTTCACGGCCATGCAGGCGATAGTGTCGACGCCCTGCGCCTTGATCTTGTCGAAGTTCTTCAGATAGCTCGGCAGATGCTGGTTCGAGCAGGTCGGCGTGAAAGCGCCGGGAACCGCGAACAGCACGACCTTCTTGCCATTGAAGAGCTCATCGGTCGTGACATCCTTCATGCCTTCGGAGGTCAACGTCTTGAATTTGCCCGACGGCATCTTGTCGCCAGCTTTGATCGCCATGATAGGTCCTTTGCTTTACTGAATTCAGCGTGGCCGGGCTGGCCCGATGATGGGAACCGCCGACGCGCTGAGCCTAAACTAAGCACCCAGGGCCGAATTTCCAATTGAAGTTTCCGCGCCAGAGGCGCGGGGCGGGCTAATTCGCGTAGCCGCTGCGGAACACATAGCGATTGCCTTTGAATTCCGAGAAGTAGTCCCGCACTTCCGGATGGTCGACCGGCAATCCCGAAGTGTCTTCCAGCAGATTCTGCTGTGACACATAAGCGACGTAGTAGCTGTTCTCGTTCTCGGCCAGCAGGTGGTAAAATGGCTGGTCCTTGCGCGGGCGCACATCCTCCGGGATCGCCTGCCACCATTCCTCGGTGTTGGCGAATTCGGGGTCGACGTCAAAAATGACGCCTCTGAATGAGAAGACGCGATGCTTCACCACCTGTCCGATGGTGAATTTCGCTTCGCTGAGTGTCGACTTGGTGTCCATCGCCGTCTTTTTGGCCCGCACTGACGCGCCCAAGCATAAGAAGCACATCGAAAAAGGTCCAGGCCCGGTCTGTAGGGCTATGATTTTTCAATATAATTATCGCTCAACTGATGCGCGTGTGTGGTTAGGGCGGCGGCTCTGACCAGCAGACTCAGTTTCACCAAGGGGTGGGCCGGGAGGGCGAGAGCCTGCCGCGTATCTGCGGCCCGGTTGATCGCCGCGAGCGCGCAGGCGATGTGCGCTTCAAGGCGCGTGTGCGCGCGTCCGCGCGTTTCCGGTCCCGATCGACCTGCTGTTCAGTAGGCGCGACAGGATCATCGGTGAGATCTTCGATTTCCGTCTCGCAGCGGACGGCTGCGTCCAGGTAGGCGAGGGCCTGGGACTCCAGAAGGGCGGCGTGCCCGCGCTGGCGGCGGCGAAGTTTCGCCGCATCCAGATCGTGCTGCGGCGGAACGGGCCCGTCATAGCGCAGTTCCAAATCGCGAAGATGGGCGAGAAACGACACGCAGGCATTCCCTGACGACCTGCGCGCAGGATAGTCGGAAAAATCCTATCACGGTACCTGCAAAACAGACATTTCCTAGGTGACCACCCGAAGCGTGCCGACGATCAGGTGAACGCTCTTGATCAAGGTGCGTTCAATCTTGAAATCCTTCGACGGATTGTACTGGCGCAAGATCAATTGGGTCTCGGTGCGGCGGACGAGCGTCTTCACCAAGGCCTGGCCGTCGTTGAGTTGCACGACGACATCGTCGCCGGGCTTCACGGGCTTGCGCGGATGCACCCAGCCGAGGTGTCCATGCTTGAGTGCGGGCTCCATACTCGTGTCCCAGAACTCCACGGCATAAGCATCGGCGACGCCGTCGAGGACATGCGGGCGCATGGTGTAGCCGGCGATCTCGCCGTTATCGATGAAGAAGGCATCTTCACCGCCTTTGGCATAGCCCAATATGGGCAAACTGCGCGACGGCGTGACCATCGGTGGCGTGACCGGGAGCGCGACTCCGGACGCAGACGTGTTAGTCGGCGCCGGCGCGGCTTCGCTGTCACGCAATTCCGCTTCATCGCAGCGCAGGATTTCCGCGAGCTTACGACGATCGCGCTCGCGCAGTTCCCGCGGACTGCCGGTGACGACGAACTGGTGCAAATACGCGTGATTGCGTCCGAGCGCGAGCGAAAGACTCTGCAAGGTATGCGGCGGATTCGCGTCGACCAGGGCCACGAGGCGCTGGCGGATCGGATCGGTCTTGGGACGCGTTGCCATAGTTGGTATCCCGGGCGGTTATCCACAGCACCCATTGTTCAGTAGGATAATTCCTAAGTACAGTCAGAAAATGTAGGTGGCGTGATAGGAAAAAACTGACGCACAATCCGCTGGTCAACGAGGGAGGAGGACCGGCCGATGGCCTTCGGATGTTTAAATACACAGGTACGGAACGTCGGATTTTCCCCTGAGTCTGACCCTGCGCGATCCCCTCGCAGGCGCCCCGGCCGGCGGGTTCCCCCGCCCGCAGCCGGCCGGGGCGACTTCTTCCCCGCGGTGCCGGCATGAAGCGCCTGGATCTCGATGAGGCGACGCTTCGCGGGCTCATCGAGCAGTTTCCGCTGTACCAGATCGCAGAACGCTATGACTGCGATGCGCGGCGGATTGGCGCGTTGGCGCGTGAATACGGTCTGAATTCGGGCTTCATCGCGCGTCCGGCTTCAGAAGACGAGGTTGCCGCGCTGCGGCGACTGGCCGACGAGGGCTGGTCGGTAAAGCGGATCGCAACGCATCTCGGCCGGTCTCAGGATTGTCAATTCGCATCCAACCGTGACCCCTCTTTCGCGTCCAATAATGACCCCCTCGGGGGTGCACGATTGGGCTTATCCGCGTAGTGCATAGGAGGGACCCGCGGCCGACGCCGCGCGCTTCCACGCGCGCAAGCGGAGGCGGCCGTGG
>CANJRD010000008.1 GCA_947476695.1 Rhodospirillaceae bacterium | reverse complement strand
GGTGATGCCGGGCGACAACATTCAGATGAACGTCAATCTGATCGCCCCGATCGCCATGGACGAAGGCCTGCGTTTCGCCATCCGTGAAGGCGGCCGTACCGTCGGTTCGGGCGTCGTCGCGAAGATCATCGAGTAGTTTGAGACCTGCGGCATCCCTCCATCCCGGAGGGGTGCCGCTCTAGTTTGCGGCCGCGCGAAAAATAGGATCTAGGCCATGATTGATAGTCAAAACATCCGCATCCGCCTGAAGGCGTTCGACCACCGCGTGCTCGATCAGTCCACGAAGGAGATCGTGAGCACTGCGAAGCGTACGGGCGCACAGGTGCGGGGCCCGATTCCGCTGCCGACGCGTATCGAAAAGTTTACCGTCAACCGTTCGCCGCACGTCGACAAGAAGTCGCGCGAGCAGTTCGAGATTCGTACCCATCGCCGCCTGCTGGATATCGTCGATCCGACCCCGCAGACCGTGGATGCGCTGATGAAGCTCGACCTCGCCGCCGGCGTCGACGTCGAGATCAAGCTCTAGGCGACTGACGAAGAAGGTGAGTGTCATGCGTTCAGGATTAGTCGCTACAAAGGTGGGTATGACCCGCGTCTTCACGGCGGAGGGCAATCACGTGCCCGTCACCGTGTTGAAGGTCGATGGTGTGCAGGTGGTTCGCCAGCGCACGATGGAGAAGGACGGCTACACTGCCGTTCAGCTCGGCATCGGCGCGCGCAAGGCCAAGCGCACCAACAAGCCGCTGCGCGGCCAGTACGCGAAGGTCAAGATTGAGCCGAAGCGGAAGCTCGTTGAGTTCCGCGTCGAGGAAAAGGGCCTCATCGAAGTCGGCGCCGAACTGGCTGCCTCGCACTTCGTCGCGGGCCAGAAAGTCGATGTCACCGGAACGACGATCGGTAAGGGCTTCGCCGGTCCGATGAAGCGCTGGAACTTCGCCGGTCTCGAAGCGACGCACGGCGTTTCCGTGTCGCACCGTTCTCACGGTTCGACCGGTCAGCGTCAGGATCCGGGTCGCGTGTTCAAGGGCAAGAAGATGGCCGGTCACCTCGGTGTCGAGCGTGTCACCATCCAGAACCTGGAAGTCGTCTCCGTCGACGACGCGAAGGGCTTCATCTTCGTTCGTGGCGCGGTGCCGGGCCATGAAGGCTCGTTCGTTCTCGTGCGCGACGCCGTGAAGAAGCCCGCGCCGAAAGATGCGCCGCAGCCGGCCGGCCTCAAGACTAAGAAGGACTAAGCGGTCATGAAAGCGGACATCATTGATCTGGACGCCAAGAAGACCGGTTCGGTCGACTTATCGGACGACATCTTCGGCGCCGAAGTGCGCGGCGACATCTTGCAGCGCGTCGTGCGTTGGCAGCTGGCCAAGCGCCAGGCCGGCACGCACAAGGCCAAGATCCGTTCGGAAGTGCACGGCACGACCAAGAAGCCGTTCCGCCAGAAGGGTACCGGCTCGGCCCGTCAGGGTTCGCGCAAGTCCACCCAGCATCGCGGCGGCGGCATCATCTTTGGGCCGGTGGTTCGCAGCCACGCCCACGATCTGCCGAAGAAGATCCGTCGTCTCGGCCTGCTGAGCGCGCTGTCTTCGAAGGCGAAGGACGGCAAGCTGATCGTCGTCGACGCCCTCAACGACAAGGCGAAGACCAAAGACCTCGCCGGCAAGTTCAAGAAGCTCGGCTGGAAGTCGGTCCTGATCATCGACGGCGCCGAAGCCAACGAAAGCTTCGGCCGCGCCGCGCGCAACCTGATCGGCGTCGACGTGCTGCCGACCCAGGGCGCGAACGTTTACGACATTCTGCGTCGCGACACCCTGGTTCTGACCAAGGACGCGGTTGCTAAGCTCGAGGAGCGCCTGAAATGAGCAAGGCCCCGAAAAAGAAGGCCGCCAAAAACGCCGACGCGCCCGTCGATCCGGCGCTGTACGACCTGATCCGCGCGCCTCTGATCACCGAAAAGAACACGATGGTTTCCGAGCACAACCAGGTTGTGTTCCAGGTGCCGCTCAGCGCGACGAAGCCGAAGATCAAAGAGGCGGTCGAGGCGCTGTTCAAGGTCACCGTGACCGGCGTCAACACGTCGATCACCAAAGGCAAACTGAAGCGCTTCCGCGGCCGTCCGGGCCGTCGCAGCGACGTAAAGAAGGCGTTCGTGACGCTGGCCGAAGGTCAGTCGATCGACGTGACGACGGGGCTCTAAGTCATGGCATTGAAAACATTCAATCCGGTCACGCCGTCCCTGCGCGGCACCGTGCTCGTCGAGCGCGGCGATCTGCACAAGGGCAAGCCGGTCAAACATCTGACCGAAGGCATGCACTCGACCGGTGGACGTAACAACTCCGGCAAGATCACCAGCCGCTTCATGGGCGGTGGTCACAAGCGTCGTTACCGCCTGGTCGATTTCAAGCGTAAGAAGCGCGACGTCGTCGCGACGGTCGAGCGTCTCGAGTACGATCCGTACCGCACCGCGTTCATCGCGCTGATCAAGTACGAAGACGGCGAGCTCGCCTACATCCTGGCGCCGCAGCGTCTGAAGGCCGGCGATAAGATCATCGCCGCCGACCAGGCCGACATTAAGCCGGGCAACGTGATGCCGCTGAAGAACATGCCGGTCGGCACGATCGTGCATAACGTCGAACTGAAGGTCGGTCGCGGCGGCCAGATCGCCCGTTCCGCCGGCTGCTACGCGCAGCTGGTCGGTAAGGACTCTGGTTACGCGCAGGTCCGCCTGTCGTCCGGTGAACTTCGCATGGTGCGCGCTGAATGCGTCGCCACCGTCGGCGCCGTCTCGAACCCGGACAACCAGAACATCAACTTCGGCAAAGCCGGCCGTATGCGCTGGCTCGGCTGGAAGCCGCATCAGCGCGGCGTGTCGATGAACCCGGTCGATCACCCGCTCGGTGGTGGTGAAGGTAAGACCTCGGGCGGCCGTCATCCGGTCACTCCGTGGGGCAAGCCGACCAAGGGCAAGCGCACCCGTAACAACAAGAAGACGGACCGCGTCATCATGCGCAGCCGTCATCTTGCGAAGAAAGCCTAGGGAGAACGCACGTGGCACGTTCCGTTTGGAAAGGCCCCTTCGTCGACGGTTATCTGCTCAAGAAGGCAGAGACCGTCCGTAGCTCGGGTCGCAATGAAGTCATCAAGATCTGGTCGCGCCGCTCGACCATCCTGCCGCAGTTTGTCGGCCTCACCTTCGGCGTTCACAACGGGCACAAGCACATGCCGGTGATCGTCACGGAGAACATGGTCGGTCACAAGTTCGGCGAATTCGCGCCGACGCGCACCTTCCATGGCCATACCGGCGACAAGAAGACGCCGACTGGAAAGGGCTGATCATGAGCAAGAAATCCGCACCGCGTCGCGTTGCCGAGACGGAAGCCCGGGCATTCTGCCGCTCGCTCCGCATCAGCCCGCGTAAGCTGAACCTGCTGGCGCAGTCGATCCGCGGCAAGTCCGCCGGCGCGGCGCTCGCGCAGCTCGCGTTCTCGCCGAAGCGCGTCGCCGAAGACGTCAAGAAGGCGCTCGAAAGCGCGATCGCGAACGCCGAGAACAACCATCAGCTCGACGTCGACCAGCTGATCGTCTCGGAAGCCTATGTCGGCAAGGCGCTCATCATGAAGCGTTGGCGCCCGCGTGCGCGTGGCCGCGTCGGCCGCATCGCGAAACCGTTCAGCAATCTCACGATCATCGTGCGTGAGAAGAAGGAAGCCGCCTAATGGGTCAAAAAGTTAATCCCGTCGGTCTGCGCCTCGGTATCAACCGCACCTGGGACTCGCGCTGGTTCGCCAACAAAGGCACCTACGCGAAGCTGCTGCACGAAGACCTGGCGATCCGTGAGTACCTCAAGGAACGCCTGAACCAGGCTGGCATCTCGCGCATCATCATCGAGCGTCCCGCCAAGAAGGCGCGCGTGACCATTTACACCGCGCGTCCGGGCGTCGTCATCGGCAAGAAGGGCGCGGACATCGAAGTCATCCGCAAGCATCTCTCGGGCATGACCGGCAGCGAAGTCGCGCTGAACATTGTCGAAGTGCGTAAGCCTGAAATCGACGCGGTGCTGGTGGCCGAGAACATCGCTCAGCAGCTCGAGCGTCGCGTGGCCTTCCGTCGCGCCATGAAGCGCGCCGTGCAGACCGCGATGCGTCTCGGCGCCGAAGGCATCCGTATCACTTGCGCCGGCCGTCTCGGCGGCGCGGAAATCGCGCGCACCGAATGGTATCGCGAAGGCCGCGTGCCGCTGCACACCCTGCGCGCCGACGTCGATTACGGCGAAGGCACCGCGAAGACCACGTACGGCACTTGCGGCGTGAAGGTGTGGGTGTTCAAGGGCGAAATCCTCGAACATGACCCGATGGCCCAGGACAAGCGCCTCGGCGAACAGACCCAGGGAGCGCCCACGCGGACCTAATCCGCTAAGGCCCTAATGGAATAACGACCATGTTGCAGCCAAAACGCACCAAATACCGCAAAGCCTTCAAGGGCCGTATTCACGGCGCTTCGAAGGGCGGCACCGCCCTGAACTTCGGCCAGTACGGCCTGAAGGCGCTGGAACCGGAGCGCGTCACCGCGCGCCAGATCGAAGCCGCGCGTCGCGCACTGACCCGCTTCATGAAGCGTCAGGGCCGTGTGTGGATCCGCATCTTCCCGGATGTTCCGGTGTCGAAGAAGCCGGCCGAAGTCCGCCAGGGTAAGGGTAAGGGTTCGCCGGAATTCTGGGTTTGCCGGATTAAGCCGGGCCGCATCATGTTCGAGATCGACGGTGTTTCGGAAGCGACTGCGCGCGAAGGCTTCGCGCTGGCCGCCGCCAAGCTGCCGATCAAGACCAAGATGATCGCTCGTATCGGCGCCAGCCACTAAAGGTCGGATTGAACGTCATGGCACAAACCAAAGCACAAGACCTCCGCGCTAAGGGCAAGGACGAGCTCGAAGGCCGTCTCGCCGATCTGAAGAAGGAGCAGTTCAATCTGCGCTTCCAGAAGGCGTCCGGTCAGCTCGCCAACACCGCGCAGTTCGGCAACGTTCGTCGCGAGATCGCGCAGATCAAGACGCTTCTCGCTCAGAAGAACGCGCAAGCTTAAGGACCCAGGAACATGCCAAAGCGAATTCTTCAGGGCGTCGTCGTCTCCGACAAGCAGGACAAGACCATCACTGTCCGCGTCGAACGCCGCCTGATGCACCCGATCTACAAGAAGTTCATTCGTCGCTCTAAGAAGTACGCTGCTCACGATGAAGCCAATACCGCCAAGACCGGTGACGTTGTGCGCATTCGTGAGTGCCGCCCGATCTCGAAGAACAAGACGTGGGAGCTGGTGAAGGAAGAAGGCTGAGCTTCAATGCCTAATTCCCTCAAACCACCATTGTCGGTGAGGACTAAGTCATGATTCAGATGCAATCTAATTTGGAAGTCGCGGATAACTCCGGGGCGAAGCGCGTCATGTGCATCAAGGTGCTGGGTGGCTCGAAGCGCCGCTTTGCCGCCATTGGTGACGTGATCGTCGTCTCCGTGAAGGATGCCATCCCGCGCGGCCGCGTGAAGAAGGGCGATGTCCATCGCGCCGTCATCGTGCGGACCTCGAAGGAACTGCGCCGTCAGGACGGCACGGCCATCCGCTTCGACCGCAATGCCGCCGTGCTGATCAATAAGCAGGGCGAACCGATCGGCACGCGTATCTTTGGACCGGTCACCCGCGAGCTGCGCGGCAAGAAGTTCATGAAGATCATCTCGCTCGCGCCGGAGGTGTTGTGATGTCGGCCAAATTGAAGGTTAAGAAGGGCGACAAGGTCGTCGTGCTCACCGGCCGCGACAAGGGTCGCACCGGCGAGATCGTGAAGGCGATGCCGCGCGAAAACCGCGTGATCGTTCAAGGCGTGAACATGATCAAGCGCCACACGCGTCCGACCCAGAGCCATGGCGGTGGCATCGTTGAGAAGGAAGCGTCGATCCACGTTTCCAACGTCGCGATCATCGACCCCAAGGACAACAAGCCGACCCGCGTTGGCTTCAAGAAACTCGATGACGGCCGCAAGGTGCGCGTTGCGCGCCGCTCCGGCGAAGTCATCGACCAGTAAGGACGACGGCAATGGCGCGTTTGCGTAAGCACTACGACGAAGTCGTGAAAAGCGGCCTCGCCGAAAAGTTTAAGTACGGGAATCCGATGGAGGTCCCGCGCTTGACAAAGATCGTCATCAATATGGGCGTTGGCGAAGCCTCGCAGGACAAGAAGAAGATCGAAGGCGCGGTGGATAACCTCACCGCGATCGCCGGCCAGAAGCCGGTGATCACGAAGTCCCGCAAGGCGATCGCGAACTTCAAGCTGCGCGAAAACCAGATCGTCGGTTGCTCGGTCACGCTGCGCAAGGCGCGCATGTACGAGTTCCTCGACCGCCTGATCAACATCGCCATGCCGCGTATCCGCGACTTCCGCGGCGTGTCGGGCAAAAGCTTTGATGGCGCGGGCAACTACAACATGGGCCTCAAGGAACAACTCGTGTTCCCGGAGATCAACTACGACAAGATCGACAAGGTCCGCGGCATGAACATCACCATCTGCACCACGGCAAAAACGGACGACGAAGCGCGCGCGCTTCTTGAAGCGTTCGACATGCCGTTCCAGAAGTAAGCGGGAGCACAGACCCGATGGCAAAGACATCCACCGTCGAGCGGAACAAAAACCGCACGAAGCTCGGCAAGTCGCTCGCGGCTAAGCGCGCGAAGCTGAAGGCGCTGATCATGGACAAGGAAACCGGTGACGAAGAGCGTTTCGCCGCCGTCGTCAAACTGGCCCAGGTTCCGCGCAACTCCGCGAAGAACCGTCAGCGTAATCGCTGCGAACTGACGGGCCGTCCGCGCGCCGTTTATCGCAAGTTCAAGATGGCGCGTAACAAGCTGCGTGAGCTGGCCTCGAAGGGTCAGATTCCCGGCATGGTCAAGTCGAGCTGGTAAGGAAAACGCCCCATGTCCATGTCCGATCCCTTGGGCGATTTGCTGACCCGCATCCGTAACGGACAGCGGGCCGGCAAGAGCGTCGTCAATTCGCCGGCTTCCAAGCTGCGTGAAAACCTGCTGCGCGTTCTGGAGCGTGAAGGCTACATCCGTAGCTTCGAGCGCTACGCCGTCCGCGCCGGCATCGATGAGCTCAAGATTGAGCTGAAGTACAACGAAGGCGAGCCCGTGATTAACGAGATCACGCGCGTGTCGAAGCCGGGTCGTCGCGTTTACGCGAAGATCAAGGACCTTCCGAAGGTCTATAACGGTCTCGGCATCTCGATCCTGTCGACCCCGCGCGGCGTCATGTCGGACCACGAAGCCCGGCAGGCGAACGTGGGCGGCGAAGTGCTCTGCCAGATCTTCTAGTTCAAAGGTTCTCGGGCAACCGAGGGCCGCTTAAAGGAAGCGAAAGATGTCGCGCGTTGGCAAAAACCCGGTAGTCATTCCGCAAGGTGTGACTGTCACCCAGACTGGCAAGCAACTCGTCGTGAAGGGCAAGCTCGGTGAGCTGAAGCTCGACACCACCGACGACGTTGTAACGTCGGTTGAAGACGGCAAGGTGTGGGTCAAGGCGAAGTCCGAGACCAAGCGTAGCCGTGCGCAGTGGGGCACGACCCGCGCGCTCGTCAACAACATGGTCCGCGGCGTCAGCCAGGGCTACAGGCGTGTGCTCGACATCAACGGCGTCGGTCTGAAAGCAGCAGCCCAGGGCAAGAAGATCACGCTGAACCTCGGTTTCTCGCACGACGTAATCTTCCCCGTGCCGGAAGGTGTCGAAGTGAAGACCCCGACCCCGACCCAGATCGAAATCACTGGCGCTGATCGTCAGCGCGTCGGCCAAGTGGCCGCGAACCTGCGTAGCCTGAAGGGACCCGAGCCGTACAAGGGCAAGGGCATCAAGTACCAGGAAGAGACGATCCTGCGCAAAGAAGGCAAGAAGAAGTAAGGAAGCGCCATGCCCTCAGCATCCAAGACTATCAATCGTCGTCGTGTGCGCACGCGCTTCTCCGTCAAAGCGGCGGCGCATGGCCGTCCGCGTCTGTCGGTTTTCCGTTCGGGCCGTCACATCTACGCGCAAGTCATCTCTGACGAAGACGGCAAGACCCTCGCTTCGGCCTCGAGCGTCGATGCCGAACTGCGCGACAAGGTGAAGGGGCTTACCAAGGAAACCGCTGCGATCGTCGGTAAAGCGGTTGCGGAACGAGCCAAGAAGGCCGGCGTCGAGGCTGTCGTGTTCGATCGCGGCGCCTTCCGGTACCACGGTCGCATCAAGGCGCTGGCGGATGCCGCGCGTGAAGGCGGATTGAAGTTTTAAGGAAACAGAGCGATGGCACGAACTCCTTCAGGCGGCAAAGGCCCCGGCAGCAAAGGCCCGGGCGGCAAAGGCCCAGGCGGCAAAGGCCCAGGCGGAAACGAGCGCGGCGGCGAGCGTGAGCGCGGTCGCGGTCGCGGCGGTGACCGGGATCGCGGCGGTGAGCGCGATGATGAATTCATCGACAAGCTCGTTCATATCAACCGCGTCGCCAAGGTGGTGAAGGGCGGCCGTCGTTTCGCTTTCGCAGCCCTGGTGCTGGTTGGCGACGGCAAGGGCCGCGTCGGTTACGGCTCGGGCAAGGCGCGCGAAGTGCCGGAAGCGATCCGCAAGGCGACCGATTCCGCCAAGCGCCAGATGATCCGCGTTCCGCTGCGCGAAGGCCGCACGTTGCATCATGATCTGTACGGCCGCTTCGGCGCCGGCAAGGTCATCCTGCGCGCTGCGCCGGCCGGTACCGGCATCATCGCCGGCGGCCCGATGCGCGCCGTGTTCGAGACCATGGGCGTACAGGACATCGTCGCCAAGAGCGTCGGCTCAAACAATCCGCACAACATGGTGAAAGCCACGTTCGCTGCGCTGATGAGCATGACCAGCCCGCGCGCCGTCGCGAACAAGCGCGGCAAGAAGATCGCCGACATCGTCGGCCGTCGCGAAGAACCGGCTAAAGAAGCCGCCAAGGAGGCCTAAAGCTCATGGCGACGAAGAAAGAAACGACCGCCGCTGACGGCGCTGAGAAGAAGCCGGCGAAGAAGGCCGCTCCGAAGAGGCCGAAGGCGGAAGCCTCGGCGGCTGACGCGAAGGCTCCGAAGGCTGCCAAGGCCGCGACGGCTGCGAAGCCGGCGAAGGCCGCGAAGAAGGCGCCGTCCGGCAAGACGGTTACGATCACCCAGATCCACAGCGCGGCTGGCCGTTATGCCAATCAGCGCGGCACGTTGATCGGGCTCGGCCTGAACAAGATCCGCCGTACCTCCACTCTGGAAGATACTCCGGCGGTGCGCGGCATGATCAACACGGTGAAGCACCTCGTCCGCGTGGACGAAGGCTGATCCACACCCCATGTAGGGGACGGCGCCACCGGGCGCGGTTCCTTTCACGAGGTGCGGCGTAAAGGACGAAGACAATGAAACTCAACCAACTCCATCCGCGTCCGGGCTCGACCAAGACGCCGAAGCTCCTGGGCCGCGGTATCGGTTCGGGCCTCGGCAAGACCTCGGGCCGCGGCGTGAAGGGTCAGAAGGCTCGTACCGGCGTCGCCGTGAACGGCTTCGAGGGCGGCCAGATGCCGCTCTTCCGTCGCTTGCCGAAGCGTGGCTTCACGTCGATCCATAAGAAGAAGTACGTGCCACTCAACATTGGCGCGCTGCAGGCTGCGCTCGACTCCGGCCGCATCGATGCGAAGGACGCGGTCACCGCGGAAGCCCTGGTCACCGCCGGCATCATCCGCCGCGCGCTTGACGGCGTGCGTCTGCTCGGTGATGGCGAACTGAAGGCAAAGCTCACCATCGAAGTCGCCGGCGCCTCGCAGAAGGCGATCGAAGCGGTCGAGAAGGCGGGCGGCAGCGTGAAGTTGCTCGAAGTCGAGAAGGCCAAGGAAATTGCCGCGGCGCCGCTCAAGGGCCGTAAGGCGCCGACGAAGCGTGCGGAGCGTGCGAAGAAGGCTGCCGAGAAGAAAGCGTCGCGCTAAGCGATCCGCGTCGGGAAACCGTCGCGGCCTAGAGTTATGCTACGCCGCAGCGCGGGACGCTTTTCCATCGTGGAAGGGTCGTTCCGGCGCTGCAGCGCATTTTGGAGACGGGTATGGCTTCAGCGGCCGACCAAGTTGCAGCGAATATGAACCTTGGCGCCTTCTCGAAGGCGACCGAGCTGAAGCGCCGCATCTGGTTCGCGCTCGGTGCGCTGCTGATCTATCGCGCCGGCACCTTCATCACCCTTCCGGGCATCGACCCGATGGTGATGGCCGATATCATCAAGACCCAGAGCCGCGGCGTGCTCGGCATGTTCGACGTGTTCTCGGGCGGCGCGCTTTCGCGCATGAGCATCTTCGCGCTTAACATCATGCCGTACATCTCGGCTTCCATCATCATTCAGCTCCTGTCGGCGGTGAACCCGGCGCTCGAGAACATGAAGAAGGAAGGCGTGACGGGTCGCATCAAGCTGAACCAGTACACGCGTTATCTGACGGTTCTCATCACCGCGCTTCAGGCGATCGGCATTGCCGCGGGTTTGCAGTCGGCCACCAGTTCGACCGGCGCCCCCGCTGTTCTCAATCCGGGCACGTTCTTCAAGTTCACCACCTGCGTCACGCTCGTCGGCGGCACAATGTTCCTCGTGTGGCTCGGTGAGCAGATCAACGAACGCGGCATCGGGCAGGGCATCTCGCTCCTGATCTTCGCCGGTATCGTCGCCGGCATCCCGGGCGCCATCGCCAACACGTTGGAACTCGGCCGCACCGGTGCCCTGTCGTTCTTCGTGATCGCCTTCCTCGCGATCGGCGCCGTGGCCGTGATCGCCTTCATCGTCTTTGTGGAACTCGCGCAGCGACGAATACTCGTGCAGTACCCAAAGCGACAAATGGGCAACAAGATTTTCGGCGGCGAGAACTCGCACCTGCCGCTCAAGCTCAACACCTCGGGCGTGATCCCGCCGATCTTCGCCAGCTCGCTGCTGCTGCTGCCGCTCACGGTCGCCGGCTTCCAGGGCACCTCCAGCGAGGGCGGCATCATGAACACGCTGGGCGTGCTGCTCGGTCGCGGTCAGCCGCTGTATCTGATCCTCTATTCGGCGATGATCGTCTTCTTCGCCTATTTCTACACTGCTGTCGTGTTCAACCCGGCCGAGACGGCGGAGAACCTGCGCAAGTACGGCGGCTTCGTGCCTGGCATCCGTCCGGGCAAGAACACCGCCGAGCATCTCGACTACGTGCTGACCCGCCTGACGACGGTGGGCGCGCTGTATCTAATTATCGTGTGTCTGATCCCTGAGTTCCTGATCACGCGGCTGTCCGTGCCGTTCTACTTCGGCGGCACCAGCCTGATGATCGTGGTGAGCGTGGTGCTGGCCACCATGCAGCAGGTTCAGGCGCATCTGCTGGCACATCAATACGAGGGGCTTCTGAAGAAGTCTCGTCTGCGGGGACGTAAGTAAGGGCGCTATGGCGAAGCGGCTCATCCTTATGGGTCCTCCCGGGGGCGGGAAGGGGACCCAAGCCAAGCGGTTGCAGGAGCGCTACGGGATTCCGCAGCTCTCGACCGGAGACATGCTGCGCGCCGCCGTCAAGGCCGGCACGCCGATCGGCAAGCAGGCCAAGGCTGTCATGGACGCCGGCCAGCTTGTCTCGGACGACATTATGATCGGGCTGATCGACGAGCGGCTCGACCAGGCGGACTGTAAGGCCGGGTTTATCCTGGATGGCTTCCCGCGGACCATTCCGCAGGCGGAAGCGCTGGATAAGCTGCTGGCCTCGAAGAACATGAAGCTCGACAGCGTCATCGAGGTCCAGGTACCCGATGCCAAGCTGGTCGAGCGGATTACCGGGCGGTTTACCTGCTCGACCTGCGGCGAGGGCTACCACGACACGTTCAAGCAGCCGAAAAAGGCCGGCCTGTGCGATGTCTGTGGCGGGACCACCTTCAGCCGCCGGGCGGACGACAATGCTGAGACGGTTGCGGCCCGGTTGGCCGCCTATCACGCCCAGACGGCCCCGCTGTTGCCCTACTATGAGGGCAAGGGGTTGCTCCACGTGGTGGACGGAGACCGGGATATGGATGTGGTTACGGCCGATTTAGAGGCCATTTAGGGCGTTGAGGGTGCGTTGACTCGGAAAGCTAACTGCCTATAATGGCGCGCTTTTCGGGTTGCCGAGGCCTCCAACTTACAACTTTAGAGATCAACAAGGAGTACGCGCCTTGGCACGTATCGCTGGCGTAAATTTACCGACCAACAAGCGCGTGGGCATCGCCCTCCGCTACATCTACGGCATTGGTCCGACCAACGCCGATCAGATCATCGAACGTGTTGGTATCGATCCGACCCGTCGCGTCAATCAGTTGACCGAAGACGAGATCATTCGCATTCGCGATGCCATCGACCGTGATTTCACGGTGGAAGGCGACCTGCGTCGTGAAGTCGCGATGAACATCAAGCGTCTGATGGACCTCGGTTGCTACAAGGGCCTGCGTCACCGTAAAGGCCTGCCGGTTCACGGCCAGCGCACGCACACCAACGCGCGTACCCGCAAGGGTCCGGCGAAGCCGATCGCCGGCAAGAAGAAAGTGACCAAGTAAACGCACGCGTTCACGCGCGTCGCGTTCGTCGAGTTCCAGGGACGAAAGAACACCTCAGATGGCTAAAGCAGAAACAGCAGCATCGGGCGCAGCCGGCGCCGGCGCTCCGCGCGCAAAGCGCCGCGAGCGCAAGAACATCAGCTCGGGCATCGCGCATGTGAACGCGACGTTCAACAACACCATGATCACCATCACCGATTTCCAGGGCAACACGATCGCCTGGGCCTCGGCCGGCGCGCAGGGCTTCAAGGGTTCGCGCAAGTCGACCCCCTACGCCGCGCAGGTCGCCGCCGAAAGCGCCGGTCGCAAAGCCATGGAACACGGCATGAAGGTGTTGTCGGTGCTGGTGAAGGGTCCGGGAACGGGCCGTGAATCCGCGCTGCGCGCTCTGCAGGCCGTCGGCTTCACTGTGACGTCCATCCAGGACGTGACGCCGGTGCCGCACAACGGTTGCCGTCCGCGCAAGCGTCGTCGCGTCTAAGTTTTTTTCGTACCGGTGCCGTCGCCGCCTGTGGACCTCGTCCGCAGGCCTGAGCCGACGGCGATTGTGACTAGTAGAGCGAGACATCAGCCGTGATCCAGAAAAACTGGCAGGAAATGATCAAGCCGTCGAAGCTCGCCGTTGAGACGGGCGACGACCACCGCCGTCTGGCGACCATCGTCGCCGAGCCGCTCGAGCGCGGTTTCGGCGTTACGTTGGGCAATGCGCTGCGCCGCGTTTTGTTGTCGTCGCTGCAAGGTGCGGCGGTGACGTCCATCCGCATCGATGGCGTGCTGCACGAGTTCTCGTCGGTTCCGGGCGTCCGTGAAGACGTCACCGACCTGATCCTCAACATCAAGATGCTGGCGCTGAACCTGCACGGCGACGGCCCGAAGCGCATGACGCTGAAGGCCAAGGGTCCGGGTGCGGTCACCGCCGGCCAGATCCAGACGCCGGCCGACATCGAGATCATGAATCCCGATCTCGTCATCTGCCATCTGGATGAAGCCGCGAACCTGTCGATCGAGTTCGAGGTCAACACCGGCAAGGGCTACGTCGCCGCCGTCAACAACCGCCGCGAAGACGATCCGATCGGCCTGATCCCGGTCGACTCGATCTTCTCGCCCGTGCGCCGCGTCGCCTACAAGGTCGACAACACCCGCGTCGGTCAGCAGACCGACTACGACCGTCTGTCGATGACCGTTGAAACGAACGGCGCCGTGAAGCCGGAAGATGCCGTCGCGCTCGCCGCGCGCATCGTCCAGGACCAGCTGAAGCTGTTCATCAACTTCGAAGAGCCGCAGGCCGCCCTGGCCGAACGCGTCGAAGACGAACTGCCGTTCAACAAGAACCTGCTGCGCAAAGTCGACGAACTCGAGCTGTCGGTCCGTTCGGCCAACTGCCTCAAGAACGACAACATCATCTACATCGGCGACCTGGTTCAGAAGACCGAAGCCGAGATGCTGCGCACGCCGAACTTCGGCCGCAAGTCGCTTAACGAGATCAAGGAAGTCCTGGCGCAGATGGGTCTCCATCTCGGCATGGAAATCCCGAACTGGCCGCCTGAGAACATCGAAGAGCTGGCCAAGAAGCTCGAAGAGCCGTTCTAGTTTTTTCGAGGGCCTCCTTCGGGAGGCCCTGCTACCCGGACCAAGGTGGTCCAATTCCGTCGTACCGTTCGCGGGCGCCGGGAATACGAAATCGGTCCTCGTGCGCGAGGCCAGAGTGGAAGGACTGCACCAATGCGTCACGGCATGGGTACTCGTAAGCTGAACCGCACCAAGGGCCATCGTCGCGCCCTGTTCGCGAACCTCGCCAATGCGCTGCTCAAGCATGAGCAGATCAAGACCACTCTGCCCAAGGCGAAGGACCTGCGTCCGTACGTCGAGCGTCTGATCACGCTGGGCAAGTCGGGCACGCTGGCGCACCGCCGTCTGGCGGCCGCCCGTCTGCGCGACGAGGGCGTCGTCCAGAAGCTCTTCAACGTCATCGGTCCGCGCTACAAGGACCGCAAGGGCGGCTATACCCGCATCCTGAAGGCGGGCTTCCGCTACGGCGATGCCGCGCCGATGGCCGTCATCGAGCTGGTCGACCGCGATCTCGACGCCAAGGGCCTGGATTCGGGCCCGACGCCGGAAGCCGCGAGCGAAGACGCGGCCTAGGCCTCGCTTCCTTCATATACCGAAAGACCAGAAGGGCGGCCTTGAGCCGCCCTTCTGATTCTGGCGAGATGGTGCTTCCTGGGGGTCGGGGAGGGTCACCATGCGCACCATCACCTTTTTTGCTGGGAATGGTGCTGGCCTGGACGGCGGCCGCCCAGGCCGCGCCCACGGGGCCTGTGAAGGTCGACGGCGGGACCGTCGTCGGTGTCTCCGAGGCCGGGGGCGATGCCTTCAAGGGCATCCCCTTTGCCGCCCCGCCTGTCGGGGCCTTGCGCTGGCGCGCGCCTCAGCCGGTCGTGCCGTGGAGCGGGACAAAGACCGCCGACACGTTCGGCAAGATCTGCATGCAGTTGCCGCAGGACCGTCCGGCCGAAGGCTTCATCGCCAAGCCCGAGAACATGAGCGAGGACTGCCTGGTCCTCAACGTGTACCGGCCGCTCATTGCGAAGAAGCTGCCGGTGATGGTGTGGATTTACGGCGGTGGCTTGACCCAGGGTTCCTCATCGCTGGCGGTCTATGACGGCACGACCTTCGCGCGCGGCGGCGTGGTGCTGGTCAGCATGAACTATCGCCTTGGCCGCTTCGGGTACTTCGCGCATCCGGCGCTGACGAAGGAAAACGCCGACGGCGGACGTCTCGGCAACTACGGCCTGATGGACCAGGTCGCCGCGCTCCAATGGGTGAAGCGCAACATCGCGGCCTTCGGCGGCGATCCCGACAACGTCACGATCTTTGGTGAGTCCGCCGGCGCGCTGTCGGTCGACGGTCTGATGATCTCGCCCGTAGCGCGCGGACTGTTCCATCGGGCTATCGCTGAGTCCGGATACGGGCGCGGTCAGTTTGTGCGTCTCGATCAGCCAAGCCCGACCGGCGAACCGTCCGCCGAAGCCGACGGCGTGGCGTTCGCGAAAAGCGTCGGCCGCGACAACGCCGACGTCGCGGCCTTGCGCGGCATCCCGGCGGCGGATGTCGTCGAGTCCGCCACCGCGCCGCGGCGGAATATCTATTTTATCCGCGACGGCAAAACGATCACCGAAGACATGTGGGAAGCGTTCCGCAAGAACCACGAAGCGCCGGTGCCGTTCATGCTCGGCTCCAACAGCATGGAAGGTCCCGGCGGCGATATCGAGCGCCCGGCCTTGCGTGCCCTTGTGCCGCAAAGCGCCGACGCCGCCCTGATGGCGGCCTATGGCGGGAAGGACGGATATCTGCGCGATCTCAGCAGCGACGTCACCTTCACCCAGCAGACGCGCGCCTTGGCGCGCCTGCATCAAAAGAACGGCCACCCGACCTACCTCTATCTCTTCGGCGTGGTCTCGGCAGAGGACGCGGCGGCGGGCAAGGGCGCCTTGCACGCATCCGAATTGCGCTATGTCTTCGGGACGCTGCGCAACACCGTGCAGCCGATCACCGATCCCGCGCAGGAAGCTGCGTCCAAGTCCATGAACGCAATGTGGCGCGCCTTCGCGACCAAGGGCGATCCAAGTGCCGTGGGCGAAACGCCCTGGCCAAAGTACGACGGCCATGCCGTGATGCACTTCACGCGCAACGGCGCTGTCCATGGCCCAGATAAGCTCGAACCGCGTCTCGATGCCTTGTCGTCCGTCATCGATCCAAAATCGTAAGGAACCGCTTATGCGTATGCTCGCACTCGCTCTGGCCTTCGCAACGGCGGCGTCGGCGGCCTTGGCCGAACCCATCAAGATCGACGGCGGTGTGGTAGATAGCGTCATCGCCAACGGTGTCGAAAGCTTCCGCGGCATTCCCTACGCCGCGCCGCCGGTCGGTGCCTTGCGCTGGCGCGCGCCGCAGCCGGTCGTGGGCTGGAAGGGAACGAAAATCGCCGACACCTTTGGAAAGATCTGCATGCAGCCGTTGCGCCAAGGTGCAAGCGCGGCGCGAGCGGAAGACATGAGCGAGGACTGCCTCACCATCAACGTATTCCGCCCGACATTTGCGCGCGAGAAGTTGCCGGTGATGGTCTGGATCTATGGCGGCGGCTTCACCTCCGGCGCGTCGTCTATCCCGACGTATGACGGCACCACCTTCGCCAAAGGTGGCGTCATCCTGGTGTCCTTCAACTATCGCCTGGGCCGCTTCGGTGTGTTCGCGCACCCGGCGCTGACGAAGGAGAACGCGGACGGCGGCCGTATCGGCAACTATGGCCTGATGGATCAGATCGCGGCGCTGCAATGGGTGAAGCGCAACATCGCCAAGTTCGGCGGCGATCCGAACAACGTCACGATCTTCGGTGAATCCGCTGGCGGCCTGTCGGTGAACGCCCTGATGGTCTCGCCGGAAGCGCGCGGGCTGTTCCATCGCGCAATTTCGGAATCCGGTTACGGCCGTGGATCGTTCAACCGTTTGCGTGAGGATTCAAAAGGCCGTCGCGCGGCGGAGACCGAAGGCGTCGAACTCGCCACCGCCGTCGGCGTGAAGGGCAACGATCTCAAAGCGCTTCGCGCCGCGCCCGCCCAAGCCATCGTCGATAACTATAAGGGCGACGGCTATCTGTACTTCATCCTCGACGGCAAGACGTTGGTCGACGACATGTGGGCGACCTTCCGCGCGAAGAAGGAAGCGCCGGTGCCGTTCCTGCTCGGATCGAACAGTCACGAATTCCCCGGCGTCGTGTTCAAAGATCGCCGCACCGATCTGCGCACGTTTGTGGACGATGCCGGTCACGCGGCAATGGCGCCGGCCTACGGCGGCGAGGATTTCCTCGACGACAACCTGATGAGCGACTTCCTGTTCACCCAGCAGGGCCGCGCGCTCGCGCGCCTGCATCAGGCGAACGGATATCCGACTTATCTCTATCAGTTCTCCGTCATCCCGCCGGAAAACGTCGCCACCCACAAGGGCGCGCCGCATGGGTCGGAGATCGCTTATGTGTTCGGGACGCTGAACGCCAAGCTGACGGCAGCCGAGCCCCTCAAGAAAGCCTCCGATGCGATGAACGCCTATTGGCGCGCCTTCGCGACCAAGGGCGATCCGAATGCAACCGGTCTGCCGGCCTGGCCGCGCTATGACGGTCAGCAAATTATCGAGTTCACCAACGGCGGCCCGGTGGCCCATCCGGATGTGCGCAACCCGCGTTTGGATGCGCTGTCAAAGGTTGTAGATCCCAAGTCCTAGGGAGGCTGCTGGAAGTTTTCAGCGACTGGGGCCGCATCTTTCGCCAGGGCTCCCGCGTTAGGGGTAGGTAGGTCCCACCCCGTACTCGCGGATGTACCGATGCGGAAACAAGTTGCGATCCTGACTGTTCTCTTCGGTCTGCTGCCGATGACCGGCAGCCAGGCCGCAACTTGCGGGACTCTCACCACGACGGGCGACGCGCAAGCGCAGGCCCAAGCCCGCCCGACCGTCACGCTTACGGTTGTGGTCGAGGTCAACGGCACCGTCAGCAACGCGACCATCGAGAAAAGCAGCGGCGTCGCCGAGATGGATTGGGCCGCGCTGGATCAAGCCCGTCGCTTGCGCATGCAGCCCGATCGGGTCGACGGTCAGCCGGTGCGCAGCCAGAAGAAGATCACGATGGGGCTGAAGCCTCCCGCGAATGGCCCGGCACAGGCGCCGAAGCAAGCCCCGCCGCAAGACGGCGCGGGCACACTCAACGGCTATATCCCCGTCTAGGCAGCGCTATCGGCGCGGGCGTTCGATCAAGAACGAGCGGTCGATCTCCGCAATCGTGCGCGCCCCGATCAGGATCATGTCGCGCTCGATCTCGCCGCGCAGCAGCGTCAGCGCGCGTTCCACCCCGGCTTGTCCGCCCGCCGCCAGCGCATAGAGATAACCGCGCCCGATGGAACAGGCGTTGGCGCCCAGCGCCAGCGCCTTGATGACATGCGTGCCACGGCGCACGCCGCCGTCGCAGATCAGCTCAAGCGAATCCCCAATCGCGTCGCGCATCGGCGCGATGCAATCCACCGGCGCCGGCGTGGTCTCCAGCTGACGGCCGCCGTGGTTGGAGATCATGATGCCTGTCGCGCCGACATCGCGCGCGCGCTTGGCATCTTCCGGCGATTGCAGGCCTTTGATCAGGAACGGGCCGTTCCATTGCTTCACCAGCCATTCGACGTCTTTCCAGGTCACGGTGCGGTCGAACTGGCTGGTCATGTATTCCATGACCGGCATGGTGCCGCCGCCGATGGCGTCGACACGGTGCACCACGTTGGCCAGGCGGAAATCCGGATCGCGGATGAAATTCATCGACCAGCCGAAACGCAGGAAGAAGCTCATCAGGTCGCTAACGCCGAAGCGCGGCGGCATGGTCATGCCGTGCCGGTGATCGCGCTCGCGGTTGCCGCCCATCGGCGCATCCACCGTCAGGCACAGCGCGGTGAACTTCGCGGCCTTGCTGCGTTCCACGAATTCGGTCGTCAGGCCGCGATCCTTGAGGATGTAGATCTGGAACATCTTCGGGCCGTCGGTGGCCTTGCCGACGTCCTCGATGCTGGTGGTGCCCAGGGTGGACAGCGAATACAGCGTGCCGGCTTTGGCGGCCGCCCGGGCGACACCCAGCTCCTTATGGTGGTGGAACAGCCGCGACATCCCGGTCGGGGCGAGGAACACCGGCCAGTCCAGGGTGGTGCCCAGGACCTTGGTCTTGGTGTCGATCTTGCTGACGTCGACCAGGAAGCGGGGCATCAGCTCGAAATCGTCGAAGGCCGAGGTGTTGCGGCGCAGGGTGATTTCGTCGTCCGCGCCCCCGTCGATGTAGTGGAACATCGGCGCCGGCAGCTTGGCTTTCGCCAGCTTGCGGAAATCGGCGGTGTTGAAACAACGCGAAACCGACACCGGAATACCCCCTAAACCCCTCGAATTCGTAATTTTGCAGGGACTTTGAGGCGCCTGTCGACCCCGTTAAAATAGATCGTATCCCCCGACCCAATCGGGCCTATATCCCAGGCCCCCTGGAAACACGCCCTATGCTCATTCGTCGTCTTTTCGCCGCCGCCCTGCTGCTTCTTGCGCCGGCCGCGCAGGCCCAGGATCGGACCCAGGCGGTGCCGGCCTCCAAGCAGCAGATCACACTGACCTTCGCGCCCATCGTGAAGCAGTCCGCGCCGGCGGTGGTCAACGTGTTCACCGAGCGCCGGGTGCAGACCCAGGCCTCGCCGTTCTTCAACGATCCGTTCTTTCAGCAATTCTTCGGCACCGACGGTATGGGCGGCGTACCGCGCGAGCGCGTCGAACGCTCGCTGGGCTCGGGCGTGATCGTGCGCGACAGCGGGGTCGTGGTGACGAATCATCACGTCGCCGGCACCGCCGACCAGATCCGCGTCGTGCTGCCAGATGGCCGCGAATTCCCGGCCAAGGTCGTCGGCACCGACGAACGCACCGACATCTGCGTGCTGCAGCTGCAGGACGTAAAAGGCAAGCTGCCGTTGCTTGAGCTTTCGGACTCCGACCGTTTGGAAGTCGGCGATCTCGTCCTCGCCATCGGCAATCCGTTCGACGTCGGTCAGACGGTGACCTCGGGCATCGTCTCGGCGCTGGCGCGCACAACGGCGGGCATCGGCGACATGCGTTCGTTCATCCAGACCGATGCGGCGATCAACCCGGGCAACTCCGGCGGCGCGCTGATCTCCTCCGACGGACGCTTGATCGGTATCAATACCGCCATCTATTCGCGCAGCGGCGGGTCGATCGGTATCGGTTTCGCGATCCCGTCGAACCTGGTGAAGACGGTCGTCGCATCGATCCTCAAGGAAGGCCGTGCGGTGCGTCCGTGGATCGGTGCGGTGTGGCAGTCCGTCACGCCCGACCTCGCCAAGAACCTCGGCCTTGCGCGCGCGCGCGGCGCGGCGGTCACGCGCGTGATGGCGAATGGCCCCGGTGCCAAGGCCGGCTTGAAGGCGGGCGACGTGGTTGTGAAAATGAACGCGCATGAAGTCAGCGACGAGCAGGATCTGCGCTATCAACTCGCGACGCTTGGGGTCGGGGGCACCGCCACGCTCGGCGTGAACCGTGGCGGCACGGATGTAGGCCTCACCGTCGCGCTGCAGGCACCGCCGGAAATTCCGGCGCGCGAGACGCGCACGCTGGTCGGTCGCCAGCCGTTGTCCGGCGCGACCGTGTCGAACTTGAACCCCGCGCTGGCGGACGAGATCGGCGTGGCCTACACCGAGCCGGGCGTGGTGGTGAACAAGGCCGACAGCGTCGCGGCGCGCTTCGGACTCAAGCCCGGGGATCTGATCCTCGACATCAACGGCCAGCCCGTAAAGAAAGTCGAGGACCTCAACGTGCCATTGCGGGAATCTCTCGAAGGCTGGGTGATCACCGTCGGGCGCGACAACCGCGCCTACAAGCTGCGCGTCGACAACTAGCGTGTCAGACCTTTTCGCCTCGATCGATCCGCCTGAGTCCGAGCCGGGGCCCGACGACGCCACCCGACCGCTTGCCGACCGCTTGCGTCCGCGCGACCTGACGGAGGTGGTGGGCCAGGATCATCTGCTCGGTCCCACCGGTCCCATCGGGCGGATGCTCGCCGCCAATCGTTTGTCGTCGATGATCCTGTGGGGGCCGCCTGGCTGCGGCAAAACCACCATTGCGCGGCTCTTGGCCAAGGGCACCAAGCTCGCCTTCCAACCGTTGTCGGCGGTGTTCTCCGGCGTGGCGGACCTGCGCAAGGCGTTCGACATTGCCGCCAAGCGTCGGCGCGCGGGCCAGGGCACGCTGTTGTTCGTCGACGAAATCCACCGCTTCAACCGCGCGCAGCAGGATGGATTCCTGCCGTATGTCGAGGATGGCACCGTCATCCTCGTCGGCGCGACGACCGAGAACCCGTCGTTCGAACTGAACGCCGCGCTGCTGTCGCGCAGCCAAGTGATGGTGCTGCGCCGCCTTGACGATGCGGCGCTGGAGCAATTGCTTCAGCGCACGGAAGCTGCCGCCGGCAGGCCGTTGCCGCTCACTGATGAAGCGCGCGCCGCATTGCGTGCGATGGCCGACGGCGACGGACGTCACATCCTGACGCTGGCCGAGGAAGTCATCTCGCTCACCCCGCCGCCGAAAGCGCCGCTCGATCCGGCGGGCCTTGCGGGGGTGGTGCAGCGCCGCGCGCCGGTCTACGACAAGGACCGCGAAGGCCATTACAACCTCATCAGCGCCGTGCACAAAAGCCTGCGGGGCTCCGATCCCGACGCGGCGCTGTATTGGACCAGCCGCATGCTGGATGGCGGAGAATCACCCGCCTATCTGCTGCGCCGCCTCACGCGCTTCGCCGTGGAGGATATCGGCATGGCCGATCCGCAGGCGCTGCAGACCGCGATTGCCACGTGGGAAACCTACGATCGCCTGGGCTCGCCGGAGGGCGACCTCGCCATCGCCATGCTGGTGATCTATCTCGGCACCGCGCCCAAATCGAACGCCGCCTACAAGGCCCACGGCGAGGCTTTGCGCGCCGCCCGGGCGACAGGCTCGCTGATGCCGCCAATGCACATCCTGAATGCGCCCACGCGCATGATGAAGGACCTGGGCTACGGCAAGGACTATGCTTACGACCACAATGCCGAGGACGGGTTCTCGGGCCAGAACTACTTCCCCGACGATATGCCGCGGGAACAGTTCTATCGCCCGGTCGAACGCGGCTTCGAGCGTGAAATTTCCAAACGCCTCGCGTATTGGCAGAAGCTGCGTGATAAGAAGTCCGCCGCTGAGGAGAATGAGCCATGAGCGGCGTTAAGACGAGCGGCGTACAACAAGTCACCGTCACCCCGGACGAAATCGACCTGCGGCTGGACCGCTGGTTCAAGCGCCGTTTCCCCGGCGTGAACCACATCCGGCTGGAGAAGCTGCTGCGCACCGGTCAGGTGCGCGTCGACGGCGGACGCGTGAAGGCCAATCATCGTCTTGCGGTCGGGCAAGTGATCCGCGTGCCGCCGCTGGAAGAGTCGACCGAGAAGCGGCCGCCCAAGCGCACGCTGGTCATGAGTGACCGCGATGTCGAAGAACTGCAAGGGATGGTGCTCTACAAGGACGACGACCTGATCGCGATCAACAAGCCGTCGGGCCTGGCGGTGCAGGGCGGCACAAAGACCGACCGGCATCTCGACGGCATGCTCGACGCGTTGCAATTCGAGGCCGATGAACGGCCGCGCCTGGTGCACCGGCTCGACCGCGATACGTCCGGCGTGATGGTGCTGGCGCGCTCCGCCCGCGCCGCCGCGTGGCTGGGCAAGCTGTTCCAAAGCCGCGAGATGGAAAAGTTCTATTGGGCGCTGGTGGTCGGTCAGCCGAAGCATCCCGCCGGCACGATCTCCGCCGCACTGGCCAAGGCCGGCGACGCGGGCCGTCAGAAGATGGTGTGGGACGACGAAGATGGCAAAAAGGCCGTCACCGACTATCGCATCGTCGAGGAGGCGGGCGGCAAGGTGACTTGGCTCGAGCTTTCGCCGCAGACCGGGCGCACCCACCAGCTGCGCGCGCATTGCGCCTTGCTCAACACGCCGATCCTCGGCGATCGCAAGTACGTCGGCCATTCGCGCACCACGCCGGATTCCGGCCTGCTGTCGGAGATCGGCGACAAGCTCTGCCTGCACGCGCGCCAGCTGATGATCCCGATGCAGGGGCGTAAGCCGTTGGTGCTCACCGCGCCGTTGTCCCCACATATGGCACGCGCCTTCGCGCAGTTTGGCTTCGAGGAACGCGAGGGCGGGGAATGAGCCCGCCGCTGCGTCTGGCGATCTTCGACCTCGACGGCACGCTCCTCGACAGCCACCACAACATCACCCGCGCGGTGACGGAATCGGCCAAGCTCTGCGGCTTGCCCGCGCCGTCGGCCGAAGCCATGCCGCGCGTCATCGGCCTGTCGTTGGCCGATGCCTTGAAGGCGCTGTTCCCCACGGCCGGTCCGGATGAGTTGGCGGCGGTCGATCACGCGTATCGCGATTGTTTCGTGCGCTACCGCCAGGAGCCCGATTACCGCGAGCCGTGATTCGAAGGCGCGCTGGAAGCGCTCGCCGCGTTGGACGATGCGGGCGTGATCCTCGCCATCGCCACCGGCAAAGCGCGCCGTGGCGTCGATTTTTTTCTGAACCATCATGGCCTGATCGGACGTTTCGTTTCCATCCAGACGCCGGACATCGCGCCTGGCAAGCCGCACCCGGAATGGTGCTGCAGGCCATGGCGGCGACCGGCGCAACACCCGAAGCCACTGTGATGATTGGCGATACCACCTTCGACATCCTGATGGGCCGCGCCGCCGGTGTGCATGCCATCGGCGTATCGTGGGGCAACCACGCTCCTGCCGAACTCACGGCCGCCGGCGCGCATCGCCTGATTGATCGTTTGGCCGATCTGCCGCAGGCTATCGATAGTTTGATGGTGCATGTGTCTGGGGAAGCCCCCCGCTCAGGAGCATTGCCATGAAGGCATTGAAAATCGTCGCCGCGATTGTCGCGGTGATCGTCATCGGTTTCGTTGCGTTCATCCTCACCTTCGATATCGGGAAATACAAAGGCCTGATCGAGCAGCAGGCGAAAGCCGCAACCGGGCGGGACGTCACCATCGGCACGATCAAGATGGGCTTCTCTCTGACGCCGAATATCGTGCTGACCGATGTCAGCATGGCCAACGCACCGGGCGGCAGCCGCCCGCAGATGCTGATCGTAAAGACCATCTCGGCGCAGGCGGAGCTGATGCCGCTGCTGTCGAACCAGGTGAACATCACCAAGATCACGATGGACGGCGCGGACGTGCTGCTCGAGACCGACCGCGCGGGCAAGGGCAACTGGGAATTCCCGGTGAAGCCCGCGCAGCCCAGCGAGGCCGCCGCCGGTCAGTCATCGGCGCTGAGCGTCGGGTCCATCGAAGGCACGAACATGAAGGTCGTGGTGAAGGACGCCAAAGCCGGGACCGAGACCGACGCGGCGGTCAAGTCGATGTCCATGAAACTTGTCGGCCCGATGCAGGACATGAACGTGTCCAACTTCACGATGAACGACATGACCGTCAATCAGCGCGACGCCGCCAACAATGTGCAGGCGACCGTCGCCAAGATCGCGCTGGAATCCAACGGTCCGCTCGCGGCGATAAACTTCAAGAAGCTCGATGTCGAAAGCGCGAAGGTTGTCGGCAAGAACGGCGGGGCCGCGGTCAACGCCGAGCTCAGCAAGTTGACGCTCGACGAGAAGGGCGCGCTGGATCTGACGGCCAAGTACAACGGCGAAGACATCCGTGCGAAAGGCACGATCGCCGGTCTGCAGGGCCTGAAAGGTGGCGGGAAAAAAGAGCTGCCGATGAAGCTTGCCCTGGAAGGCATGGGCCTCAAGGGCGATGTTGACCTCGTGGTCGATGCGGGCCAGACGCCGGCCTTCGTGAAGGGCACCATCTCCATCCCCGAATTCGACGCGGCCAAGTTCGCGGGCGGCAACGCCGCGCCGGCAACCGGCACGGCGCCGGCCCCGGCCAATACCGCGCCCCGCCCAGCGGCGGCGGCGTCGAAGACGATGTTCTCCACCGAGCCCTTGCCGTGGGAAAGCCTGGACGGCACCAACGCCGACGTGAAGGTCAGCATCGGGACGGTAAAGCTCGCTGACGGTCAGACGATCGCCAACGTCGTTCTGCCGATAAAGCTCAACAAAGGCGTGCTCGCGATGAACGGCGCCAGCCTGCAGATGATAGGTGGCACCATCGCCGGTGACGTCGACGCCAATGCGTCCAGCAAGGCGGTGGCGATCCGGGGCACGGTGAAGGGGCTGTCCGCCGAAACGCTCGCCAAGGCGTACAAGCTCACCGACCTCGTCACCCAGGGTCCCATCGATGTTGCGATCGACCTGCGGGGCGCGGGCGCGTCGCCCAAGATCATCGCGGGCAGCCTTAACGGATCGTTCCTCGCCACCATGGGCGAAAGCCGCATCCGCACGGATGCCATGGGGCCGATGGCGGCACAGGTCCTCGCGGCCATCAATCCGATGGGCAACAAGGATCCGTACACGGTCGCGCGATGCGCGGTGACGAACTTCCAGCTCACCAACGGCGTCGCCAACACCCAGAACGGTGTCGCGATGGTGACCGACAAGATGTCCTTCACCGCCAGCGGCAAAATCGATCTCGCCCAGGAACGCGTCGATATGATCGTGAAGCCCGATGCGAAAAGCCTGGTCGGCAGCGGCCTTACGAAGCTTGTGTCGCAAGTGAAGGTCAGTGGGCCGATGACCGGGCCCAACATCAGTCTCGACGCCGCCAGCACCGTCGCCGGCGTTGCCGGTTTGGCGGTCGGCATCGCGGGAGGCGCGGCCAACGGCGGCGGCAACATCCTCGGCGGAATCGCCGGCGGTCTGTTTGGCGGTGGCAAGACGCAAGCGGCCGGCGGCGCGAAAGCCGCGGAACCCGCGGGCGACATCTGCGCCACGGCGCGCGCCTGGGGCCGCAAGAGCTAGGACGTTCATCCATGACCGAGAATGGCGGGCCCGCGGGCCCGGACCTGTCGCGTATTGCCGTACGCGAACCACCGCCCCCCAAGGCGAAGCGGTTTTATAAAGTTGTGAGTGTCGATACGCAGGGCGATCAGCACCGCATCCTGCTCGACGGCCGGCCGGTGAAGACGCCCCTCAAGAAGACGCTTGATACGCCGCATCGCGCCTTGGCGCAGGCGGTCGCCGACGAATGGCAGGCGCAAAAGACGGAGATCGATCCCGTCGCGATGCCGCTGACGCGTCTTCTCTCGACGTCCATCGACCGCGTTGCGATGGAACGCCCGGCGATGATGCAAAGCCTGCTCGCCTATATCGACACCGATTTGCTGTGCTATCGCGCCCCGCATCCGGCGGTGCTGAAGCAACGCCAAGCCGCCGTCTGGCAACCGATCCTCGATTGGCTCGAAGCCACGCATGGTATCGGCCTTACGGTCGCGCAGGGCGTTCTCCCCGTAAGCCAACCCACGAGCGCCGGCTTGGCGGCGGCGGCGTTACTGGCGCAGTTGTCGAACGACAAATTCACCGCATTGCAAGTCGGCGCGGCGGCGACCGGCTCCGTGGGGCTGGGCATCGCGCTCGCGCACGGACACCTCAACGCGGCGGAAGTTTTCGCCGCGTCTCAGCTCGATGAGACGTTCCAGAACGAAACCTGGGGCGAGGACTATGAGGCGATGGAGCGGCGTCGCCGGATCGAAGCGGAGGTGGCCGCCGTTGGCCGCTTCCTCGCGCTGATCAGCTCGAAATAGCCGCTGCGTCCGACAAGCGCGGACGAGGGAGCGTGCGCTAAGCCTTATCCGTGTCCTCGCCGTCCGGCGTCAGATCCGGAAGGGTGTGTCTGACAATCACGGGGATCAGCGCGAAGCTGAAGAGAAGGGTCAGCGGCATAACGCCGAAGACTTTGAATTTGACCCACGTGTCGGTGGGCACGTTGCGCCATACAATCTCATTGAGCACCGCCAGAAGCACAAAGAAGGCGATCCACGCGCGCGTCAGGATCAGCCAGCCGCGCTCACTCAACTTCAACGCCGACTCAAGGATGAGTTTGATGAACAGCCGGCCGGTCAAAAGCCCGCCGAGCAGGATCGCCGCGAACAGCAGATTGACGATGGTCGGCTTCAGCTTGATGAACAGCTCGTTCTCCAGGAACAGCGTCAGTCCGCCGAACACCAGCACGAAGAACCCGCTGACCAGCGGCATGATCGGGACGGTCCGGGCGATGGCGTAGGAGAGGCCGAGCGCGATCGCGGTCGCGCCCATGAAGACCGCCGTGCCTTGCAGGATGCCGAATTTCGCGTTGGCGAAGAAAAACACCCCCAGCGGGCCCATTTCGAGGGCCAGCTTCAACAGGGGATTCAGGGGCTTGCGGGGGTTTTCCATGGGACCGCCGGGTTATAGCGGCTGAAAGCCGATCCGGCCAGCGACGCATAACGAAGCCCATGCACGAAAGGCATGGGCTTGCTACCGTAAGAGTCATGAACACCGACCGACTTGAGCATTTCATCACGGTGGCCCAGCGCGGCAGCATCGGCCAGGCGGCCAAGCTGCTGAGCATCAGCCAGCCGGCCCTGACCCGCTCGATCCATAAGCTGGAGCGCGAGATGGGCGTGAAGCTGTTCGAGCGCGGCCCGCGCGGCATGGCCCTGTCGACCTTTGGCGAAACCTTCCTGCCTTACGCTCAGGCCGTGCTGAACGAGATGCAGCGCGCCGCCGACGAACTGGACGCCGTGCGCGGCAACGTCAAAGCCCAAGTGCGCCTCGGCGTATCGCCGAACTTCCTTGAGTACATCACCCCCGAAGCGGTGCGGCGCTGCATCGAGGCCCATCCCACCGTGAATTTGCGCATCTCCACGCATACGCACGAGGAGTTCCTGAACCTGTTGCGCGCCCGCGATCTCGACGTCGCGTTCTCGCAATTCGCCGAGGCGCGCCAGGACGTGATGCGTCCCGACGACCAGACCGACCTGAAGGCCGAGGTGCTGTTCGATCTCTCGTCGCGCGTTTACGCGCCGGCGAAGCATCCGCTGGCGGGCGCGGGGCGTCTCGGCCTTACGGATCTCGGGGACGTGGCTTGGGCGATCCCCTTCCAGATGTCGCTCAGCTATCGCTTCGAGAACGTCTTCCGCCGCCAGGGCATCGCGCCGCCTCTTCAACGGATCAACTCCGGCTCCCTGCCGTTCGTGAAGCGCGCGGTCCACGAGCTGGACCTGCTGACGGTTTTGCCCGACCATGCCGTGCGCGCCGAATTGGCGGCTAAAACGATGGTGGCGCTCGATATCCCGGACCTCGTCTTTGGCTACCGGGCGGGACTGATCTATCGGCGCCGTGCCAATCCCAGCCCCGCATCGAAGACCCTGATGGCCGAGATCCGCGCGGTCGCAAAGGCCGAGGCGGGGGCAAGCGCCTGATGTTTCAAGCCTTTTAACCCCCGGTGGACGCTCGGAAATCTGCTGTTTCCGGCCCGGGTCGTGTGATAATGCCACCTCTCATCCTGATGCAATCCGGTCGCCCGGCCGTTCAATGGCCGGCCCGGAAAGGGTCCGCGTCGGGACGCTCTTAGGGAACGATTTCATATGAGCCAAATCATCCAGCAGCTCGAGGCCAAGCGCGCGGCCGCGCGCCTCGGCGGCGGTCAGAAGCGTATCGATACACAGCATTCCAAAGGCAAGCTCTCTGCGCGCGAGCGCATCGAACTCCTGTTCGACGAAGGGTCCTTCGAGGAATGGGACATGTTCGTTGAGCACGGCTGCGAAGATTTCGGCATGGGTGACCAGCGCGTGCCCGGCGACGGCGTGGTGACCGGCTACGGCACGATCAACGGCCGGCCGATGTTCGTGTTCAGTCAGGACTTCACGGTGTTCGGCGGCTCGCTGTCGGCTGCCCACGCGAAGAAGATCCTGAAGGTGATGGAAAAGGCGGTGCAGGTCGGCGGGCCTGTCATCGGCCTCAATGACTCCGGCGGCGCGCGCATTCAGGAAGGCGTGGCTTCGCTCGCCGGTTACGCGGATGTGTTCCTGCAGAATGCGTTGGCTTCCGGTGTGGTGCCGCAAATCAGCATGGTCATGGGCCCCTGCGCCGGCGGCGCCGTGTACTCGCCCGCCATGACCGACTTCATCTTCATGGTGAAGGACACGTCCTACATGTTCGTCACCGGTCCCGACGTCGTGAAGACGGTGACCCACGAAACGGTGACACAAGAGCAACTCGGCGGCGCGGTCACGCATTCCGCCAAGTCCGGCGTCTCCGACGCGGCGTTCGAGAACGACGTGGAAGCGCTGCTGCAATTGCGCCGCTTCATGGACTTCCTGCCGCTCAGCAACAAGGAAAAGCCGCCGGTCATCGCCTGCAACGACCCGGCCGACCGCGAGGACTTCTCGCTCGATACGCTGGTGCCGGACAACGCCAACAAGCCCTACGACATGAAGGAACTGATCACGAAGGTCGTCGATGAAGGCGACTTCTTCGAGGTCGCCGATCTGTTCGCGCGCAACATCATCACCGGCTTCGCCCGCATGGAGGGCCAGACGGTCGGCATCGTCGCCAACCAGCCGATGGTGCTCGCGGGCTGTCTCGACATCGACTCAAGCCGCAAGGCCGCGCGGTTTGTGCGCTTCTGCGATTGCTTCAACATCCCCATCGTCACCTTCGTCGACGTGCCGGGCTTCCTGCCGGGCACCGCGCAGGAATACGGCGGGATCATCAAGCACGGCGCGAAGCTGCTGTTCGCCTACGCCGAAGCCACCGTGCCGAAAGTCACGGTCATCACGCGCAAGGCCTACGGCGGCGCCTATGACGTGATGAGCTCCAAGCACATCCGCGGCGACGTCAACTTCGCCTGGCCGACCGCCGAGATCGCGGTGATGGGTGCGAAGGGCGCGGTGGAGATCATCTTCCGCCAGGACATCGGCGACCCGAAGAAGATCGCCGAGCGCACCAAGGAATACGAAGACCGCTTCGCCAACCCGTTCCGCGCGGCGAACCTCGGCTTCATCGACGACGTGATCATGCCGCACGCGACGCGCGGCCGTATTTGCCGCTCACTGCAGATGCTGAAAAACAAGGATCAGAAAAATCCTTGGAAAAAGCACGACAACATTCCGCTGTAGGGCGCTGACAGATGTTCAAAAAAATCCTGATCGCCAACCGCGGCGAAATCGCCTGCCGCGTCATCAAGACGTGCCGCAAGATGGGCATCAAGACGGTGGCGGTGTATTCCGACGCCGACCGTAGCGCCCTGCATGTCGAGATGGCCGACGAGGCCGTGCACATCGGCGAAAGCCCGACGGCGAAAAGCTATCTCGTCATCGACCGCATCGTTGAGGCTTGCAAGCAGACGGGGGCCGAGGCCGTGCACCCGGGTTACGGCTTCCTGTCGGAGAACAAGGCGTTCCAGGAAGCGTTGGCCAAGAACAACATCGTCTTCATCGGCCCCGACGCCGAAGCCATCGAAGCGATGGGCGACAAGATCGCCTCGAAGAAGCTGGCCCAGAAGGCCGGCGTATCGACCGTTCCCGGCTATAACGACATCATCAGGGACGTGGCGCACGCCAAGGAAATCGCCGGCAAGATCGGCTATCCCGTGATGATGAAGGCTTCCGCCGGCGGCGGCGGCAAAGGCATGCGTATCGCTCACAGCGAGTCGGAGGTGCAGGAAGGCTTCGAGCGCGCGATGTCCGAAGCGAAGTCGTCCTTCGGCGACGACCGCATGTTCATCGAGAAGTACGTCGATCAGCCGCGCCACATCGAAATCCAGATCATCGCCGACCGGCACGGCAACACGCTGTACGTCGGCGAACGCGAATGCTCGATCCAGCGCCGCCACCAGAAGGTCATCGAAGAAGCGCCGAGCCCGTTCCTCGACGAGAAGACCCGCAAGGCGATGGGCGAGCAGGCCGTGGCTCTCGCGAGAGCCGTGAATTACGTCAGCGCCGGCACGGTGGAATTCATCGTCGACGGCAATCGTAATTTCTACTTCCTCGAGATGAACACCCGCCTGCAGGTGGAGCATCCCGTCACCGAACTGGTCACCGGCCTCGATCTGGTCGAGTTGATGATCCGTGTCGCGAACAAGGAAAAGCTGCCGATCACCCAGGCCGACATCAAGTTGAAGGGCTGGGCGCTGGAAGCCCGCGTGTACGCGGAAGATCCATACCGCAGCTTCCTGCCGTCGACCGGCCGTCTGGTGCGGTATCTGCCGCCGGCGGAGAACAAGAACGTGCGCGTCGACACCGGCGTCTACGAAGGCGGCGAGATCAGCGTGTTCTACGATCCGATGATCGCCAAGCTCTGCACCTACGGCGCGGATCGCGCCGAGGCGACCATGCACATGCGTAATGCGCTTGATTCGTATTATGTGCGCGGCGTCAGCCACAACATCCCGTTCCTGGCCTCGTTGTTGCGTAAAAAGCGCTTCGAGGAAGGCCGCCTGACGACCAACTTCATCGCTGAGGAATATCCGGAAGGCTTCTCGGCGAAGGACCTGCCGGCGAAAGATCCGACGCTGCTGCTCGCGATTGCGGCGTTGGTTCACGCCGCGTATCAGCGTCGCGCGGCCGGGATCTCCGGTCAGATTGCCGGTCACGGCCGGCAAGTGCCCGAGACCTGGACCGTGGTCGAGGGCGGGCGTCATCACCACGTCTGGGTCGCGCCGCCGTCCGCCGATGCGGCTGGCATCGCGTCTGGAACAGCGAAGATCGGCGACACCAAAGTCCACATCATGACGGGATGGACGTTCGGCGATCCGCTGCTGAAGGCGGATGTCGTTGTCAACAACGGCAAGTCCGAACATTTCGTCGTGCAGGTGGATCGCCGTAACGTCGGCTATCGCCTGTCAAACGCTGGCGCGCAGATGGACGTGTCGGTTTACACCGCGCGCGAAGCGGAACTCGCCAAGCTGATGCCGGTGAAGGTGCCGCCTGACATGTCGCGCTTCCTGCTGTCGCCGATGCCGGGCTTGCTGGTGTCGCTGGCGGTGAAGGAAGGCCAGGACGTGAAGGCGGGCGAGACGCTGGCTATCGTCGAAGCGATGAAGATGGAAAACGTGCTCAAGGCCGAGCGCGACGGCACCGTGAAGAAGATCTCGGAAAAGGCGGGCGCGAGCCTGGCCGTCGACCAGGTCATCCTCGAGTTCGCCTAAGATATTCGCGATGGCCGATACCCTCACGCAGCGCTTGCTCATCACAGGCCGCGTGCAGGGTGTCGGTTATCGGAACTGGTGCGTGCAAACGTCGCGAAAGCTCGGTCTTGTAGGCTGGGTGCGCAATCTCACCGACGGGTCGGTCGAGGTTCTGGTCCAAGGGCCGCACCACGCTGTGGAGCGCTTGATCGCCGACTGCCATGTCGGCCCGCCAGGCGCACGCGTGAATGAGGTGAGTGCTAGCTCGGCCGCGTCTTTACTCGGGGGCGACGGTTTCCTGCAGATGCCAACCGCTGATTCGCGTGTTGATTTGAACTAAGCCGCGCTTGCCGTGGCCCAGACCGTAGTGATCGTCCATGAGTCAACTCCACGACGAGAGTCTTGTCGGCCTCTTAGCGGACGCCGTTGAGGCGTACGCGCAAGGGGATATTCATCGGCAAGCCCGTAGCGCGAGCGAGGCGCTGAAGATTGCGCCGGATTCTCCCGACGCTGCGTTGTTACACTTCCTGGCCTACTGGCAGGGCGGAAACCCGGGCTTCGCTTCGTTCACTCTGTTGAATTTCGTGAAACGAAACGGCGCGCATGGGCTGCTCCTGCAGTGCACATTGTTCGCCAATCTGGAACTTAGCAACGATGTTCTAGAGATTGTTGGCAACGCTGAGGCTGTGCTCGCGAGCCTTCCTGCCGCCGATGTAAGGGCGCAGTTCATGCGCGAAATTCCGTCAGAGATGCTGGTGCGGAAGAACGCTCTTTTGGCCACGCGAAGCGAACGTGCAGGATCATCCATCATCGACGTGTTTGGGCCTGCCGCTCACGTAAAATCAATGAGTCCGGTTGAAGTCGAACAGCGTTGGCGCCTGCCCACGTATCACGTCGTCAAGAATATCTCGATCGTTCCTCGGGCTTGGTACCTCTTCGATGACAAGGCCATATATCTAAATGAAACGCAGAGCTGGCCTCAGATACTTACGCGTCCGCGCCTTCTGCAGCCGCCAACATCCGCGAATATTGTTGCCGCTTCAGAAAAACAGGTGCTGCTAAACGTCGCAAAGCGTCGGCGGCGCGTCGGCGGGCCATGTCTCCTGATTGGCAGCTGTCCCAATATTTATTTCTGGCTCGTTAATCACGTAGCGCGGTTCTGTGGGATCGAAGGGCAATACGATTATCGCTCGATACCGCTCCTTGTCGACGAGGAACTCGCCGACATTCACCGGGATTCTTTTGCAGAGCTCGGTATCGCTGAGGACCAGCTCGTGCGTTGCGCGCGCGATGAAGTTATCGACTGCGACGAACTGATCGTGCCTACGATGCTGGCGACCATCGATGTGGTGCATCCTGCGGCGGTGCAGTGGTTGCGGCAGAAGTTCGGAAGCCGTGCGCGTGACAAAAGTTATCCCGATCGTCTGTTTATCACTCGTACGAAACCGCACCGGCGCCGTTTCTTGAATGAAGACGAAGTCTTTGAACGCCTTTCTGCGCACGGCTTTCGCAAGCTGGCACCCGACAATATGTCGTTTCACGACCAGAACATGCTTTTCCAGAATGCCGCGATCGTCGTCGGCCCGTACGGCACATGCCTTACGGGAATCATGTTCGCGCCACCAGGCTGTGCGACCTTCGAACTCATCGACGACGTGTCGATGCCTGTGCATAGGTTCAATGAGAATGTCGCGCTTCAGGTCGGCCAACGCTTTGCCTGTATCCCCACCGAGTTGAGGCCACCGGAAGGGGATTGGACGAGCGCGCAAGTGCCTTTCGTCGTCGACCCGGAGCTGGTGCTAAGACAAGTCCTGCCGCACCTCGTTTAACCCACCTTGCGCTGTATGCTCGTGGCGGTCGCGATGTCTCGTCCAAACACCGTCGGGAACGTCGCGATCAACGCTTGATCCAAATCCGCCATGGTCGCGCGCTTGCCCAGGGCGGCGAGCGAGGTCACGCCCTGATCGCTGACGCCGCAGGGCACGATGCCGCCAAAGTGCGACAGATCAGGTGCCACGTTCAGGGCCATCCCGTGGAAGGCCACCCAATGGCGCACGCGGACCCCAATGGCGCCGATCTTTTCTTCGCGGCCTGGCCCGCGTGGAACCCACAGCCCGACACGGCCTTCCCGCCGTTCCGCGGTTACGTCAAAGGTCGCCAGGGCCGCGATCGCCCACGCCTCGAGGTTGTGGACATAGCGGCGTACGTCCTTGCCGTGATGAGCCAGGTCGATCATGGCGTAGACCACCCGCTGTCCCGGCCCGTGATAGGTGAACTGTCCGCCGCGCCCGGTCTTGAACACCGGGAAACGATCCGGGGCGATCAGGTCGGCGTCCTTGGCGCTGGTGCCGGCGGTGTAGATCGGCGGGTGCTCGACGCACCAGACCTGCTCCGCGGCGGTCCCGGCATGAATACCGGCCACCCGGGCCTCCATGGCGGCCACGGCCTCGGGATAGGGCACAAGGTCGGGGGCGATTTCCAAGGAAATGGGCGGGGCGAGCGGAGACTTCATGGGGGCTAAGGTGTTGCAGCGGCGGGTTCCTTGCAATACCCGACCCGATTTGGTATCCCACCGCCTCCTCAGTGGGAGGGCCTCAAAAACCCTCCTCTCCAGCACGTGCGGTCGTGGCGGAATTGGTAGACGCGCAGCGTTGAGGTCGCTGTGGGGCAACCCGTGGAAGTTCGAGTCTTCTCGACCGCACCATTGCTGAAATAAAAACGGCCCCCCAGTGGGCCGTTTTTTTTCAGCAATCCCCCCGGACGGTTTCACAACAACTCGGGTGTAAACGGACCCCAGTGGGCCGTTTTTTTTATGCCCGATGTCCTGCGCGCCCAAGGCAGCTCAGCCTTTCGCCAAACCATCGGCGGCGCGATGAACCACAATCGTTTGTCATTTTCGCGCGGACGCCTTTTGCTTGATCCGCTTCGCCGCGTGGGGCACAACGGCCTTGCGGTCTTCGCGGGCCGCAATCCGCACAATCGATAAGACAGCTCGCCTCGAAGGGCGTTATTCGCAACAGCGACGTGACGCGGACGACGGCCACCTATGGCTTCGCCCGTGAAACGCGCCACGGCCCCGGAGACGTCTCATGCCGGAGACGCTTGATCCCACGGCAAAGCAGGACCACATCGCCGCTCCGCGCCACGGGGGCGGCGAGCCCGAAGCTGCGGACGACGATTTCTCGCTGGCCCAGGACTTCGTGACGGAAGTCGCAGCCGCCCTGCGATCCGACGACCGCAGTCAGGTCGGCGCCCTGGTCCACGATCTTCACTACGCCGACATGGCGGACCTTCTTGAGCGCCTTGATCCTGAGGATCGGCGGCTGCTGATCGAGGACATCCGCGAAGACTTCAACGCCGACATCCTGCCGGAGCTCGCGCAGGAGGTCCGCGAAGAGGTGATGGAGGCCCTCGGCTTCGAGGACTTCGCCGTCGCCCTCACCGAACTGGATTCGGACGACGCCGTCTACGTCGCGGGCAAGCTCGATCCGGAAGAGCTGGCGCAAGTTCTTGCGCGCATGCCGCAGGCCAGCCGCATGCTCATCGAACAGAGCCTTGCCTACGATGAGGACTCCGCCGCGCGTCTGATGCAGCGCGAACTCGTCGCGGTCCCGAATTACTGGACGGTGGGCGAAACCATCGACTACCTCCGTGCGGCGCAGAACATTCCGGAGAAATTCTACGGCGTGTTCGTTGTCGATCCGCGTCACCGGCCGCAGGGCATGGCGGATCTCGCGCGCGTGCTGCGCTCCAAGCGTCCCGTACGGATGCGCGACATCATCGATCCGGAAAGCGAGTCCATCCCGGCCGACACGCATCGCGAGGACGTCGCCTTCCTGTTCCGTCAGCGCGACCTGACCTCGGCCCCGGTTGTGGATAAGTCCGGCCGCCTGATCGGCCAGATCACCATCGACGACGTGGTAGACGTCATCGAAGAGGAGGCCAGCGAGGATATCCTCAAGATGGCCGGTGTGCGCGACACCGAGGACTCGAGTCTCTACCGCACGATTATGGCCACGGCGCAGTCGCGGTTCTGGTGGCTGTTTGTCAACTTGGGCACGGCTTTCCTGGCCTCGTCGGTGATCGGCCTGTTCGAGCACTCCATCGAAAAGCTTGCGGCACTTGCGGTTCTGATGCCGATTTGCGCGTCCATGGGCGGCAATGCCGGCACGCAGACGCTTGTGACCGTCGTGCGCTCGCTTGCGACGCGCGATCTCAATCCCAGTAACGTCTGGCGTGTGGGTTGGCGCGAAACATTGGTCTGCGCCATCAATGGATTACTGTTCGCCGCGCTCACCGGCCTGATCGCGTATCTCTGGTTCCGAGACCCACTACTCGCAATCGTGATCGCAGGTGCGATGATTCTCAACCTTATCGCGGCCGGGATCGCGGGAATGACAATTCCGCTTATTCTGAGCAAGCTTGGCGCCGATCCGGCGGACTCCGCAGTGGTCTTTTTGACGACCGTTACGGACGTCGTGGGATTCTTCTCATTTCTCGGGCTCGCCACCTGGATCATGCTGTAAGCGCTTCACACAGCGGCCCCCTCCCGGCTACACTCGAAATCAGGTCGAGGAACCGTGATGTCCGAAACGAAGACCGTCGTGAAATTCATCCAGCCGCCAAGCAATCTGCATCAGAAGCAGAAGATGGCGGGCGTGAGCATGAATCTCGACGCGCGCATGATCGATTCGGCCGAGAAAGTCATTCAGGCCAGCGCCGGCGATTATTTCATCAGCGTCAATCAAGAGCTGGCCCGCTTGCAGAAGCGGTACGAGGAAGCGGCGAACGATCCCGAAAGCCGCCCGATGCAGATCGAAGAGATCCATGCGATCGCGCAGTCGGTCGCGGGTCAGGGTGCCAGCTTCGGGTATCCGCTGCTCACGGCCATCGCCACGCAGCTGTGCCATTACATCGAAGATCACGTGTTCCCGGTGGCGGGCGCGCGCGGCGTCACCGATCCTGAACTTGAAGTCGTCAAGGTGCACAACGAGGCGATGCGTCTCGTCGTGACGCAGAAGATGGCCGGCGACGGTGGACCGATCGGGTCCAAGCTCGTGGGTGGTCTTGGCCTGGTCATCAAGAAAGTGACGGGCACGGCGCCAGGGGCTTAAAGCTCCCGCGGCCCGGCCGAATCTCGAACCATTCTAATTCTTGAACGGCCTAATTGGTGTCGAGACGCGTGACCGCGATCGGCGTCTTCGCTTCCCAGCGACGATAAGCCTCGACCCCGTCCAGCACGACACCGTCGAACCCCAGGTCCATCAGGCCGGCGAGATATTTGCCGACGATGGCCTTCCAGGCGGGGTTCCAAAATTCAGTCGCATATTGGCTCGGTGCGTCCGGATTGGCGCCGACGATCCAGCTCGGCGTGCCGATCTGCCAATCGGGCTGCCAATAGAATTTCGTATCGTTGGCATAGCCGACGTCGAGGGTTGCCAGCACCAATCGGCGTGCGCCGATCTGCTTGAACTTCAACGCGTGCAGTTCATCTTTAGTGAGCGCGCGGTCCTTGCGGTCGAACGGATCGACGACCAGGACGTCATAGTTGTTGGCTTGCAAAGCGGCGAGCCACTCGTCGCGCGATCCGAACGCCTTGGCCGACAACATCGCCATCATGTTGCGCGCCTGCGCGATGGCTTCCACGTTGGCGGGGTTTTCGGGGAAAGGCCGGTTACGCGGCAGCGATCCGAACGTGCCGTCGGTCGTCGCATAAGTGATGATCCCGGTCCGCGCCGCGTTCTGAAGCGCGCTGCGAACGGCGCTCTCGTCGGGGCACTTGTCGAATGACAGCGCGCGCAGGCCTTCATTGCGGGCCGCTTCAAGATCGACGTGTGGCACGCGCAGCGGCGAGCAGAAGTGGCCGTTGAGCACGAAGCCATCCAACGCCTGGGCATAGCGTGTCATCGGCGTGTTGATCTGCCGGATGGTCTCCAGCGGTACGACCTTGGTCGGATCGCGCTGAAGTTCGGCGAGATCGTATTCGCGCGTGCTCCAGGTCAGCAGGTCGAAGCCGGGACGGGCGAGCACGACGAATTTCGGATTGCGGCCGCGGGCATAGCGCGACAGTTCCTGTACCATGTCGCGCATCATCGCGCGATAGTTCGGGATCTGGGTGATGGGGATATCGAGCGGAATTTCCAGATCGGAGATATTGCCGCCGCGGCCCAGGTCGGAGGCGCGGGTGCCGGTCCGGCTGTTCTGTTCGCCGGATTTGGCCCCCGCGGCGCCCGGAACCTTCGGCGCGGTGACGCTCGGCATGCCGCCGCGCGGGATGACTGGCGCGTCGACCGCCTTTTGCGACTGCTCGACCGGCTCGGTCTCGGTGCCTTCCAGATCCGTGCCCGCCGGGGGGCCGAGTTCGCGCGGCTGCGCCAAGGCGCTGCCCGAAAACAGAGGCGCGCTCAGCATCGCGACGAGCGCGACGGTCAGCAGGGCGGGGCGAAGGCTTGGGCGGTGAGGGGTCACGGCACCTGGGCTGCAACAGTTTCGGCAATGGCGAGGCTCGAGGTGAGCCCCGGCGATTCTATGCCGTAGAGCGCCAGGAAACCGTTAACGCCAGTCTCGGCCGGGCCGTGGATGGCGAAGTCGGCCAGGGGGGTGCCCTGGGCGTGGATTTTGGGGCGGATGCCCGCATAACCCGGCCGCAGCGCCCCCTCGGGCAGGTCCGGCCAATACTTTCGGATGGCGGCGTAGAACTCCGGCTCCCGGCCCTCATCGACCTCGTAGTTAATGTCCGGGACCCATTCGATATCGGGTCCGAAGCGGCCCTGGCCGGCCAGGTCGCGGGTGTAATGCGTGCCCAGGCTGGCTGGGCCAGGCATGGGATAGATCAGGCGGGTGAAGGGCACCTTCCCCGACAGGTAGAAGTAGTTGCCCTTGGCGTAGTGCAGGGGCGGGATGGCGGGGGCCTTCACGCCCGCGATGGCCTTGCTGAGGCCCTGGGCCCCCAGACCGGCGCAGTTGATGACCGTGCGGGCCGTCAGGGTCATGGCGGCATCGCCGCCGACCTCCAGCACCACGCCGTCCTCGGCGGCCTGGCCGCGCAGCACGGGCGCCTTCACGGCCAGAACCGCGCCATGGGCCTCGGCATCGCCCAGGATCGCCAGCATGAAGCCGTGGCTGTCGATGATGCCCGTCAGCGGCGAATGCAGCGCGGCGGCGCAACGCAGGTTCGGTTCCAGCCGTTTGGCGTCCTCCCCCGTCAGCCAGGTCATGTAAACCCCGGCCCGAGCGGCGTGCGCCTGAAGCTTCTTCAGGGCGTCGACTTCGGCGTCGGTGGCAAAGACCAGCTTGGTGGTGCGCTTGTAGGTGACGCCATAGGCATCGCAGAACGAATAAATCATGTCGCGGCCCTGAATGCAGAGCCGCTCCTTCAGGCTGTTCGGCGGATAGTGGATGCCCGCGTGAATGACCTCGCTGTTGCGCGCGCTGGTGACCGTGCCGAAGGCGTCCTCGGCTTCGAGGATCAGCACTTCGCGCCCTTTGCGCGCCATGGCACGCGCGACCGCGAGGCCCACGACACCCGCGCCGACAACGACGCAATCGGCAGTTTCCATCGTTCCCCGCACAATCCGGAATGGTCGCTGAGTCTGCGGGGGACGACGCGGACGGTCAAGTTCGCGCCTGAGCTTGCGGCTGAATTGCGTCGGAGTCCGCGCAGGCCTATGTTCGCGCCATGACTCACACGATCGTTTTCGGTAACGCCAAGGGCGGCACCGGTAAGTCCACCCTGTCGATGCACGTGACCATCGCGCTGCTCAATCGCGGCCTGAAGGTAGCGACCATCGATCTCGACGCGACGCAAGGCACGATGACGCGCTATGTCACCAACCGGCGCCGCTACGCCGAGCGCACCAAGACCAGCCTCGCGCACCCGATGCACGCGGCCGTCCTGCCGACGGATGTCGCCGGTGCGGGCGAGGCGGAACTTGTGAAGGCGCTCGATCATGCCAACGGCTGCGACGTCATCGTAATCGACACCCCCGGCGCCGACACCGAGCTTGCGTTGACGGGGCATTCCTACGCCGACGTGATCGTCACGCCGCTGAACGACAGCCTGATCGACCTGGACGTCATCGCCGACGTCGATCCAGTGAAGCGCGCGATCAACCGTCCCAGCCATTACGCCGAACGCGTTTGGAAGGCCAAACAGATGCGGGCGCGCCGCGACGGCGGCAAAGTCGATTGGATCGTGTTGCGCAATCGCGTGGGCCACCTCGACGCGCGCAACAAGCGTCTGGTCGCCAAGTTGCTCGACGAACTCGCCAAGCGCATCGGGTTCCGCGTCGCGGATGGGATCGCGGAACGCGTCATCTTCCGCGAACTGTTCCTCGACGGCCTGACGGTCGACGATATCGCCGCGCTGTCGGCGACAGATCGCCTCGCCGTGTCGCATGTCGCGGCGCGACAGGAACTGCGCGCGCTTCTTTCGGCCCTCGATCTCGATGCTCCGCAATTGAGCTTGCGCGATGGCACCGGCGGATAAGACCCCCGTCGTAAAAACCAGCGGATCGGTGGCGGCCTTCCTGAACAAGGTCGCCGCGACGCCGGCTGTATCGACGGGCGCGCGCGGCAAGCTGGTGTTCGCGATGGACGCGACCGCCAGCCGTGGGCCGAGCTGGGCGCAGGCGATGGCGATCCAATCCGACATGTTCCGCGAGGCCGCGACCGTTGGCGCGCTGGATGTCCAGCTGGCCTATTACCGTGGCGCGATGGAATTCGGCGCCAGTCCCTGGCTGGTGGATGCCGCCGCCGTCGTGAAACTGATGCAGAGCGTCAGCGTGCTCGGTGGCCAGACGCAGATTTTGCGGGTGCTCCGTCACACGGCGGAAGAGGCGCGGCGCGGCAAGGTCAACGCGCTGGTATTCATCGGCGACGCTTTGGAGGAAGAGTCCGATGCGCTCATCGCCGCTGCCGGCGAACTGGCGCTGCGCGGTGTGCCGGCGTTCATCTTCCACGAAGGCGGCGGTGAGCCGGCGGGCGCAACGTTCCGCCGCATCGCCACGCTGACCAAGGGTGCGTATTGCCCCTTCAACGCCAACAGCGCGCGCGAGCTGCGGGATCTGCTGACCGCCGTCGCGGTTTTCGCCGCCGGGGGCCGCAAGGCGCTGACGCATTACGGCACACGCACCGGCGGCGCTGCGCTGCTTCTCACCCAGCGTTTGGATAAGTCCTGACCCATGCCGTTGATCCTTGGTCTCATTGCCGTCGGCGCGGTGATCCTGCTGCTCAAGTGGTACGGCGACGCCAACGTGAAGCAGCTCAAGGGCTCGCTGAAATGGACGGGCCTTCTGCTCGGGCTGATGGTGGTGGTCATGCTCGCCGTCACCGGCAAGCTCGGCGCGGCGATGGGCATGGTCGTGGCCCTAATGGCCTGGGTCACGCGCGTCTTCGGCTTCGTCCAGACCATGCGCCATTTCGGCGGGATGTTCGGCGGCGCCACGTTTGGGCGCGGCGCCGGCCAAAGCCCGGACGGTTCGGATGTCTCCAGCGCTTTCCTGCGAATGAAACTCGATCACGCCAGCGGAACACTCGACGGTGAAGTGTTGCACGGGCGGTTCAAGGGCCGTGCGTTGGGGAACCTCAGTCACGAAGAACTGCGTGACCTTCATGCCGAAGTCGGCGGCGATGCGGACTCTCGCAACCTGCTGGAAGCTTACCTTGATCGCCGCTGGCCGGACTGGCGCGAGACCGGCCCGCAGCCCGGTGCGCCACCGTCCACGCTCGGCATGGATCAAGCCGAAGCTCTGCGCATCCTGGGCCTTCAGCCCGGGGCGTCGGAAGCCGATATCAAGGCGTCGCATCGCCGCCTGATGGGCCAGCTGCACCCCGATCGGGGCGGGTCGGATTACCTGGCGGCCAAGGTCAACGCCGCGAAAGATTATCTTTTGAAGCGCGTCGGCTAGGGGGCGAATTTAGTCCCGGCTTTGCGCAACTAAGGCGCTTACGCGCCGTTCCTCTCGCGGTTGCAACGTAGGGTCCGGCGTGGCAAGACTTGCCGCGCCTTTGGGTGTTCCCGGGGCTGGCGCCGCATGGCGTCTCATCGCGGTCGGCAAGGAATGAGAGATGGCTCAACGTGTGCGGAAAGCGGTTCTGCCGGTGGCGGGGCTGGGCACGCGGTTTCTGCCCGCGACCAAGGTCATCCCCAAGGAAATGATCCCGGTGATCGACAAGCCGGTGGTCCAGTACGCGATCGAAGAAGCGCGCGCCGCGGGGATCGAGGAATTCATTTTCGTTTCCGCGATGGGCAAGGAAGCCATCGCGTACCAGTTCCAGCCGCAGGCGCAGCTCGAGCATCTTCTGTCCGAAAAGGGCAAGACGGCCGAGCTTAAGTTGATCCGCGATATCAATCTGCCGGCGGGCAAGCTGCACACGGTGATCCAGGGCGATCCGCTCGGGCTCGGCCATGCGGTGTGGTGCGCCAAGGAGATCGTCGGCAACGAACCGTTCGCGGTCATGCTGCCGGACGACATGGTCCTGTCGGACGTGCCCTGCCTGAAGCAACTCATCGACGCGCATGCCAAGGTTGGCGGCCACGTGGTCGCCGTCGAGGACGTGCCGCGCGATCAGACCAACCGTTACGGCGTGCTGGATGTGACCAGCGAAGAAGGCCGCCTCGCCAAGGCCAAGGGCCTGATCGAAAAGCCGGCACCCGAAAAGGCGCCGTCAACGCTGGCCATCATCGGCCGCTACATCCTCGATCCAATCGTCTTCGAAGAACTCGACAAGCAGACGCGCGGCGCGGGCAATGAGATCCAGTTGACCGACGCGCTGAGCCGGACCATCGGTCGCGTGCCGTTCCACGGTTATCGCTTCGAGGGGAAGCGCTATGACTGCGGCACGCGCGTTGGTTTCGTCGAGGCGAACGTGGCCTTCGGCCTCGCGCATCCCGAGATGGGACCGCGCCTGCGGCCGCTGCTCGAAAAGCTTTTGAAGAATTAAACGACGGCGCGGGGGCGTGCCTTAACGGCGATTTGATTTTAGGAGTGAGTTCCCAATGCGCATTGCAATGATCGGTACCGGTTACGTCGGGCTTGTGTCCGGCGCCTGTTTCTCCGAGTTCGGCGTCAACGTCGTTTGCGTCGACAAGGATGCGGGCAAGATCGAGCGCCTGAAGAAAGGCGAAATCCCGATCTATGAACCGGGCCTCGAAGATCTGGTGCGCAACAACGCCGAGGCGGGACGCCTCACGTTCACCACCGATTTGAAGGAAGCCGTGAAGGGCGTGGACGCCGTGTTCATCGCCGTCGGGACGCCGAGCCGCCGCGGCGACGGCCACGCCGACCTGTCGTATGTGTACGGCGCTGCGGAGGAAATCGGCCGCGCGCTCGAAGGCTATGCCTGCGTCGTCACCAAGTCGACGGTTCCGGTCGGCACGGGCCGCGAAGTCGAACGCATCATCAAGAAAGTGCGCCCGGAACTGGAATTCGACGTGGTGTCGAACCCCGAGTTCCTGCGCGAAGGCTCGGCCATCAACGACTTCATGCGCCCCGACCGCGTCGTCATCGGCGCCGAGACCGAGCGCGCGCAGAAGGTCATGCGTCAGCTGTATCGCGTGCTGTACCTGATCGAGACGCCGATCCTGTTCACCTCGCTCGAAACGTCCGAGCTGATCAAGTACGCGGCCAACACGTTCCTGGCGGCGAAGATCACCTTCATCAACGAGATCGCGGACCTCTGCGAAAAGGTCGGCGCGGACGTGCACGACGTCGCGCGCGGCATCGGGCTGGACGGCCGCATCGGCAAGAAGTTCCTGCACCCGGGTCCGGGTTACGGCGGCTCCTGCTTCCCGAAAGACACGCTGGCGCTGGTCAAGACCGCGCAGGATTACGGCGCGCCGCTGCGCATCATCGAAACGGTCGTGGACGTCAACGACAAGCGCAAGGCCAAGATGGCCGACAAGATCATCGCGGCCTGTGGCGGCAGCGTCGCCGGCAAGACCATCTCCGTGCTTGGCCTGACCTTCAAGCCGAACACCGACGACATGCGTGACTCGCCGAGCCTCGCGATCATTCCGGCCCTGCAGAAGGCCGGCGCGAAGATCCGGGCTTACGATCCGGAAGGCATGCACGAAGCCAAAAAGATGCTGTCGGACGTCACGTTCTGCACCGACGCCTACGACACCATGAAGGACGCCAGCTGCATCGCCCTCGTGACCGAGTGGAACCAGTTCCGCACCCTCGATCTGGACCGCGCGAAGTCCTTGCTGAAAGCGCCGGTGCTGGTCGATCTGCGTAACGTCTACTCGCCGGCGGACATGACGGCTGCGGGCTTCACGTACTTGGGCATCGGACGCGGGACCAGTGCGAATGCGGCGCAAGCCGGCCAGCCTAAGGCCGCCAACGGTCACTAGAGGCCGGTCGCGTACCGAACACAGCCCGTGAGCGATATGGCTCACGGCTGAAACTCGGCTAGAGTGCCCTCACGCGGTGGGGGCACGGCCGATGACCGACAGGACATCACGCGAGAGCGACACGGGCTTTCCGCCCGCGCCCTATGCCTGGTACGTCGTCGTCATCATCTTCATTGCGTACACGTTCGCCTTCATCGACCGGATCATCGTGGCCATGCTCACGCCGGCGATCCAGGCGGAGTTCGGCATCAGCGACAGCCAGACGGGCCTGCTGCAGGGCCTCGCCTTCGCGCTGTTCTACACCCTCTTCGGTTTGCCCCTCGGGCTGTTGACCGACCGCTGGAACCGCAAACGTCTGCTCGCGATCGGGATGACCGTCTGGAGCGTGGCCACGGCGCTCTGCGGTACCGCCCGCAGTTTCAGTCTTCTGTTCCTGGCGCGCATGGCTGTCGGCATGGGCGAGGGGGCGTTGAACCCCTGCGCCACCTCGCTGATCGGCGATTACTTCCCGCCGCGCACGCGTAGCCGCGCGTTCGGTGTCTATGTCATGGGCACGGCCTGCGGCACCGGCATCACCTATCTGCTCGGCGGACTTCTGCTGGGCTGGCTGACCAAGAATGGCGGGCTCGATCTGCCGATCTTCGGCCATCTCAAGCCCTGGCAGGCGATGTTCGTGGTGGTGGGCGTGCCGGGACTGATTCCGGCGCTGTTGTTCCTGCTGACGGTGCGCGAGCCGGCGCGGCGCGAGGTCGCGACCCGGACGGCGCGGGCCTCCGGCGCGGATATCCGCGCCTTCGTCGCCGCTAACAAGCTGACGCTGTTCTGCCATCACTTCGGCATCGCGCTCATCCTCATGAGCATCTACGCCTACATCAATTGGATGCCGACCTATTTCCTGCGCATTCACGGCTGGGAGCCGCCGCGCTTCTCGACCACTTACGGCCTCTACAGCATCGCCGCAGGTATCTTCAGCGCGCTCGCCTCCGGCTGGTTCGCGACCTGGCTGAAGGATCGGGGTTATACCGACGGCACCATGCGCGCCTGCATGATCGGTTCGGCAGGCTGTGTCATCGGCTGCACCGTGTCGCCGCTGATGCCGACGCCGGAAGCCGCGCTGGTGGGCTACATCCTCACCGGATGCTTCGTGAACGCGCCGTCCGTGCTGGGTCTGTCGGCCGTGGCCGAGATGGTTCCGAACGAGATGCGCGGCATCATCACCGCCAGCTACATCGTGATGATCGGGCTGTTGTCCGCGGGCGTTGGGCCCTTCGCCGTCGGCTTTGTCACCGACTTCGTGTTCGCGGACAAGGCGGCGGTCGGAAGTTCGCTGCTCGTCACCAGCTTGATCACCGGCGTGCCCGGCGTCGTGCTGCTGGCGATCGGGCTGAAAGCCTATCGCGAAACACTCGCGCGTGCCGGCTGGGCGGCTACAGGTACTTGAGGGCGGCGAACCCGGCGACGACGCAAGCCAGCACCGCCAAGAATACGAGCGTCAGCCGCTTTTCGATAAACGCCTGCACCGGGGCGCCATAGTGGCGCAGCAGGGCGGCGACGATGAAGAAGCGCACGCCGCGCGTGACGAACGACGCCGCGATGAAGACCCAGATGTTGAAGTGGGCGATCCCGCTGACGATGGTCACCAGCTTGTAAGGGATGGGCGTCAGGCCTTTGACCAGGATCACCCACAAGCCGTACTCGTCGTACATCGCCTGGAATTGCGTGGCCTTGTCCTGCAGGCCGTACAGTTGGATCAGCCACTGGCCGACAGTCTCGTACAGCAGCGCGCCGATGGCATAGCCGACCACGCCGCCCGCCACGGAGGCGATTGTGCATACGAAGGCCAGGCGCCAGGCCTTGTCGGGGCGCGCCAGCACCATCGGGACCAGCATCAATTCCGGGATGATCGGCAGGAAAGACGCCTCGGCCGCGGACACGGCGGCCAGCGCGGCTTCGGCATGTTTGCTGCCGGCCAGGCCCAGGGCCCAGCGATAGGTGCGTTCGATCATGTGCGGAGTTTCATTGTGGAGGGATCGCATAGCAAGATCGCCCGCGGGCCGCAATCGCACGACCTAACGCCACGGCGCCGGAATCGGCTCGTTTTTCCTCTGCTCGACCGCAACAGGGTCAGGTCTTCCCGCATTGACAACGGGTTCGCGCACGGCTTCCCTAGCGCTCGGCTTTGCGCCATAAGCCCCACGTTCCCCCCATCCTTCCCAGGACTAGCGAATGGCCCCCACGCATAACTTCCACCCGTCCATCCTGCGCGAGTACGACATCCGCGGCATCGTCGGCGAAACCCTGTTCGAGGCCGATGCGGAAGCTGTCGGACGCGGTTTCGGCACCGCCGTGAAGCGTGCGGGCGGCAAACGGGTCTGCGTCGGCTATGACGGCCGCGTCAGTTCGCCGGCAATGGAAGCAGCGGTGGTGAAGGGGCTGATGTCCGTCGGCCTGCAGGTCGAGCGCATCGGTCGCGGCCCGACCCCGATGCTGTACTTCGCGACGGTCGAGACCGGCGCGGACGGCGGCCTGATGGTCACCGGCTCGCACAATCCGCCGACCCATAACGGCTTCAAGATGATGATCGCCAAGAAGCCGTTCTTCGGCGAGGACATCAAGAAGCTCGGCGTTCAGGCCAAGGCCGGCGACGTGGAGACGGGCGAGGGCTCGGTCAGCGACAAGCCGATTTTCGACAAGTACGTCGAACGCCTGCGCAAGGATTTCACCGGTACGCGCGCGCTGACGGCGGTTTGGGATGCCGGCAATGGCGCCGGCGGCGAGGTCATCACCGCGCTGGTGAAGCTTCTGCCCGGCAAGCACACGGTCCTGTTCGGCGAGATCGACGGCAAGTTCCCGAACCACCATCCGGACCCGACCGAACCCAAGAACCTCGTGCAGCTCCAGGCCGAAGTCGCCAAGCAGAAGGCCGATGTCGGTTTCGCCTTCGACGGCGATGCGGATCGTATCGGCGTCATCGACGGCAAAGGCCGCATTCTCTGGGGCGATCAGATCATGCAGATCCTGGCCGAGGATGTGCTCAAGTCACGCCCCGGCGCGCCGATCATCGCCGACGTGAAGGCGAGCCAGGCGCTGTTCGATGAAGTGAAGCGCATGGGCGGCACGCCGATCATGTGGAAGACGGGTCATTCGCTGATCAAGAACAAGATGGCCGAAACCAAGTCGCCGCTGGCCGGCGAGATGAGCGGGCACATCTTCTTCGCTGACAAGTATTATGGCTTCGACGACGCGGTGTACGCCGCCGTGCGCTTCCTCGACATCATGGCGCGCGATGCGGACTACGATCTCAGTGCACGCTACGACCGCATGCCGAAGCTGATCAACACGCCGGAACTGCGCTTCCCCTGCGCCGACGACCGCAAGTTCGCGGTGATCGAGGAAGTGAAGGCGCGCCTCACCCAAAGCGGCGCCGACGTCTCAGCCACCGATGGCGTGCGTGTGAACGAGAAGGGCGGCTGGTGGCTGCTGCGCGCCTCCAACACCCAGGCCGTGCTCGTGGCCCGCGCCGAAGCGAACTCGCCGGAACGCCTGGAAGAGCTGAAAGCCATGCTCGCCGCCCAGCTCGAACAGAGCGGGCTGAAGCTGCCGACGGAAAGCGTCGGGCACTAAGCGAAACAGACTGGTCTCTAAAAGCAAAACGGGGCGCTCTCAGGCGCCCCGTTTTCGTATCCGGTATCTGGCGGCGTCTTAGCGCGACGCGACAGTTTTCTGGCCATCTGGCGCCACGGCTTTGCAGCCGGCGGCGGCCAGTTTGGCGGCAATGGCGCAGGCTTTGGTCGTTTCCTGACGCGTCAGGCCGACGACCTGGGCGCGGAACACGGTCTTGTTGTTGGCTTTCAGCTTCACCGGCACGATGCGTGCGCTGACGGTCGCAAAGGTATCGCTGATCTGGCGCACGGCGGCGTCGGCCTGGTTTTGTGCCAACAAGCGGTTCGAGTACGCGCCGAGCTGGATGCCCCAGCTGGCGTTGGGCGATGGCGTTGGCACCGGCATGGCGCTGGCTTTTTGGTTGGCGGCGCGAACGGCGGCGGTGGCCTTGGCGCTCTGTTTGCCGAAGCTGGGTTCCGGAACCAGGGCGGCGGTTTGCGCCAGCGGCGGCGCGACGGCGGCGTTCGGGTCGTCGGTGTCGCCGGCGGGCACGACCGGCTCCAGCAGCGCGGCGATCGCATCCTCGTCGGTCTGTTCGGTCGCGGCGGCCGACAGCTGCGCCGGCGCGGGCTGGATCGCGGCGACCTGCGTTACCGGCGCGCCCGGGAAATGATCGACCGATTGTGCCATCTGTACCGCCTGCGGATTACGCATCGCGGCGAAGCCCGCATCCATCAGCTCGGCGGTGTGGTCGTCGCGCATCTTCGCGCTCGCGCCGCCGAACACCACGGTGATCAGGCGCTGGTTCCCCCGGCGCGCGGAGGCGGCCAGATTGAAACCCGAGGCGAAGGTGTAGCCGGTCTTCAGGCCGTCGGCGCCGTCATAGTGTTCCATGAAGTGGTTGTGGCCCTTCACCATCACGCCACGGTACGGGAACTCGGTCTTGGCGAAGTAGCTGAATTGCTCGGGGAAATCGAGCATCAGGCGGCGGCCCAGGATCGCCATGTCGCGCGCGGTGGAGATTTGGCCTTTGTTCGGCAGGCCGTTCGGGTTCTTGAACGTCGTGCGGGTCATGCCGATCTGGCGCGCGCGCTGCGTCATCATCTGGCAGAAGCGGTCTTCCGAGCCGCCGATGTGTTCGGCGATCACCATGGCGACGTCGTTGGCCGACTTGGTGACGATGGCGTAGATCGCCTGTTCGACGGCAATCGTCGAGCCCGGCGCGAGGTCGAGCTTGGACGGGTCTTGCGTCGACGCCTTCTGCGACACCTTCATCGGCGTATCGAGGTGGACTTTGCCCTTCTTCATCGCGTCGAAGAGCATGTAGAGGGTCATCATCTTGGTCAGCGACGCCGGATAGGCCGGCGTGTCGGCGTTGACCTGGTGCAGCACGCTGCCGCTGGTCGCGTCGATCACGATGGATTCATAGATCGGGCGGGCGCTGGCCGGCGGACGGCTCGGGTCGATCTTGCGGGCAACGGCCTTCTTCGGCTTGGCCTTCGCGGCGACGGCCTTCGCAGCCGAAGTCTGCTTCTTGGGTTCCACCGCCGAGGCGGTGCCCACCAGCGAAACGCTCGCCAGAAGCGCGACGAACATGCTGACCGTCAGGGATTTGAAGATTCCCCCGCGGCGTTGGCTGGGCAGACGGCAATCGTTGGATGGCGTCAAAAACATTAAATTGGCCCCCACTGCGCGCTGCGCCTGCGACGCGCACCTCTTACCATCGGTGGACCAGCCGGCATGCCTACGGCTCCATAGCTTGCCGCGGAGCGTTGACGATGCCCGCAGCTTTCACGCCGGCTTTCCCCAGGCGTGTAGCCCACCTTGGCCCCAAGGATACGTAAATCGACTCGGCCTGTCTACTCGCCGATCCGGCGAAGCGGACGGCATCGCATTGAATCCCTTAAGGATTCCCCACGTAATCCGGAGCGAGCCGAATCATTTCACAAGCCTGGGTGGCGCCACCACATGCGCTTGCGTTGGATCATCGTGGCACACACATAAGCTGGACCGCCGAATTGGCGGGCGCGGGGGGTCCCTACGCGCCGATTTTAACCTGACGTATGGTAGTTTGATCGCCATGATAGTCAGTGTGTTTCCGAGGATTGCCGTTCCGCCCATGTCAGTCGTGCCGACTCCGCTCCCAACCCAGAAGCCCGTACACGCGATGGCCGGCGACAAGGATCGTGGCGACGATCCGCGCACCGGCGTCGTGATCAAGACGCGTCCGAAGGTGAAGAAACCTTCGATGTACAAGGTCCTGATGCTGAACGACGACTACACCCCGATGGAATTCGTGGTGCATGTGCTCCAGCGCTTTTTCAGCAAGACCTCCGAAGAAGCGACGCGCATCATGCTCCATGTCCATCAGAAGGGCGTAGGCGTGTGCGGTGTTTTCACCTTCGAGGTGGCCGAAACCAAAGTGACGCAGGTGATGGATCTGGCGCGGAAGAATCAGCATCCGCTCCAATGCACACTGGAAAAGGACTGACCGCGACGCCATCTGAACTCGACGCGCGTTGTCGTTGTTGAAGCCCTAGAAGGACGAACCGATTTGTCGATGTTGTCGCAGAACCTCGAAAAAACCCTGCACCGGGCGCTCGCTCAGGCGACTGAGCGGCATCACGAGTACGCCACGCTTGAGCACCTGCTCTACGCCCTATGCGACGACCAGGACGCGATGGCGGTGATGCGCGCCTGCAATGTCGAGGTTGAGAAGCTGCGGGGGTCTGTGAAGGAATTCCTCGACGAGGAACTCAGCGACCTCGCCACCGCCTCCAGCGACGAGCCAAAGCCGACCGCCGGGTTCCAGCGCGTCATCCAACGCGCGGCCATCCACGTGCAGTCTTCGGGCCGCGAGGAAGTCACCGGCGCGAACGTGCTTGTCGCGCTGTTCTCCGAGCGTGAGAGCCATGCGGTGTATTTCCTGCAGTCGCAGGACATGAGCCGTCTCGACGCGGTGAACTACATCTCGCACGGCATCGCCAAGCGCCCGGGTGCGGGCAGCGAACGCGGCAAGGCGCACGGCGGCGAACAGGAAGGCCGCGCCGGTGGCGAAGAAGGCGCCGCGAAGAAGGGCCAGGAGGCGTTGACCGCCTACTGCGTGAACCTGAACGAAAAGGCCAAGGCCGGGAAGATCGATCCGTTGATCGGGCGCGAGCAGGAATGCGATCGCACCATCCAAATCCTCTGCCGCCGCACCAAGAACAATCCGCTGTATGTCGGTGACTCCGGCGTCGGCAAAACGGCGATCGCCGAAGGGCTGGCGCGTCGCATCAACGACAAGGAAGTGCCCGAAGTGCTGCACGATGCCACCATCTTCTCGCTCGACATGGGCGCGTTGCTGGCCGGCACCCGGTATCGCGGCGATTTCGAGGAACGCCTGAAAGCCGTCGTCACCGAACTGGAAGCGACCAAGGGCGCGATCCTGTTCATCGACGAGATCCACACCGTCATCGGCGCGGGCGCCACCTCGGGCGGCGCGATGGATGCGTCGAACCTGCTGAAGCCGGCGCTGGCCGCGGGCTCGCTGCGCTGCATCGGTTCGACCACCTACAAGGAATACCGCAGCTACTTCGAGAAGGACCGCGCGCTGGTGCGGCGCTTCCAGAAGATCGACGTGATGGAACCGTCCATCGAAGACACCATCAAGATCCTCAAGGGTCTCAAGCCCTACTACGAGGAACATCACAAGGTCCGCTACACCAGCGATGCCATCCGCACCGCGGTGGAACTGGCGGCGAAGTACATCAACGACCGCAAGCTGCCGGACAAGGCGATTGACGTCATCGATGAAGTCGGTGCCTCGCGCATGCTGGTGCCGGAAGGCAAGCGTCGCAAGGTCGTGACCGTGCGCGATGTGGAAGAAATGGTGGCGAAGATCGCCCGCATTCCTCCGAAAAGCGTCAGCCGCGACGACAAGAAGTCGCTGCAGAACCTCGAACGCGATCTGAAAACGATGGTGTTCGGTCAGGAAGCCGCGATCACGGCGCTGTCGAGCTCGATCAAGCTCGCGCGCGCCGGTCTTCGCGATCCGGAAAAGCCGATCGGTTCGTACCTGTTCTCAGGGCCGACCGGTGTCGGTAAGACCGAAGTGGCACGCCAGCTGTCGAGCTCGCTCGGCATCGAGCTCCATCGCTTCGACATGAGCGAATACATGGAGCGGCACTCGATCTCGCGTCTCATCGGCGCGCCGCCGGGCTATGTCGGCTTTGATCAGGGCGGCCTGCTCACCGATGCGGTCGATCAGCATCCGCACTGCGTGCTGCTGCTCGACGAAATCGAGAAGGCTCACCCGGACCTGTACAACATCCTGTTGCAGGTCATGGATCACGGCAAGCTGACCGATCACAACGGCAAGAGCGTCGACTTCCGCAACGTCATCCTGATCATGACGACCAACGCGGGCGCGTTCGAGATGAGCAAGAACGCCATCGGCTTCGAGCGCGATTCGCGCGAAGGCGACGACCAGGAAGCCATCGAGCGCATGTTCACGCCGGAGTTCCGCAACCGTCTCGATGCGATCATCCCCTTCGGCGCGCTGACGCCGGAGACCATCGGCAAGGTCGTCGACAAGTTCGTCATGCAGCTGGAAAGCCAGCTGTCGGATCGCAACGTCACGATCGAACTTTCCAAGGCTGCCCGCGACTGGCTCGCCACGCGCGGTTACGACAAGCGCATGGGCGCGCGGCCTTTGGGTCGCGTCATCCAGACCGAGATCAAGAAGCCGCTGGCGGACCATCTGCTGTTCGGCGACCTGATCACCGGCGGCCATGTGAAGGTCGATGTGGTCGACGGCAAGCCGACGTTCGAGATCACGGCCGCGAAGCCGGGCGCGAAGCCGAAGTCCGAGGACGACATCGAGGACGAGGACGACGAAGCGGGTGGCAAAACCCGCGAGCCGGTCGAAGTGAAGTAGCTACCAACCCCCGCCCTAAAGGCGGGGGTTTTGGTTTGTGCCCGCCTCTCTCGCCGTCACCCTAGGGCTTGCCCCGCCGGGCCCAAGGACGACGTGGAGCGTTATTGCTCTCCCTACGTACCCATGCCATTTCTTGTGCATGGCACCGCGTCTGCATCTCAAGATCGCGCTCAACGAAGAGGTCCTGCTGGGGCCCGGTAAGGCCGAGCTGTTGTCGCTAATCGTCGACACCGGCTCGATCTCGGCGGCGGCGAAGGCTATGGGCATGAGCTATCGCCGCGCCTGGTTGCTGGTCGACGAACTCAATCGCTCGTTCAAATCGCCGTTGGTCGAGACCGCGAAGGGCGGTCGCGGCGGCGGTGGCCACGCCATGTTGACGCCGCTCGGGACCGCCGTGATGAAGCGCTACGCAATCATCATGGCGAAGACCGAGAAGGCCATCGCCAGCGACCTGAAGGCCCTGGCGTCGGACCTGCGCTAACCGAATTCTGATTGCCGCGCCGATCTATCCCGCCGAATATATCGTCGGGGAATATGCATGTTCGAATTCACACCCGCCGAGTGGGATGCCGTGCGCCTGAGCCTGAAGGTCGGGCTGGTCAGCGTTATCTTTAGCCTGCCGGTCGGCTTCGCGCTGGCGCATGTGCTGGCGCGGCGCGAATTCCCCGGGAAGTCCCTGCTGAATGCGTTCGTGCATCTGCCGTTGGTCTTGCCGCCGGTGGTGACGGGCTTCGCGCTGTTGCTGCTGTTCGGCACCCAAGGCCCGTTGGGACGCCTGTTGCAGAATGTGTTTGGGATCACGATCGCGTTCAAGTGGACCGGGGCCGCTCTGGCGGCGGCGATCATGGGCCTGCCCTTGATGGTGCGGGCGATGAAGCTCTCCATCGACGCGGTGGACCGCCGGTTGGAGACGGCGGCCTCCACGCTCGGCGCGCAGCCCTGGCGCGTGTTCTTCACCATCACCGTGCCCCTCTGTGTCCCGGGCATCATCGCCGGCGCGATCCTGTCCTTTGCCAAAAGCTTCGGCGAGTTCGGCGCGACCATCACCTTTGTCTCCAACATTCCCGGCGAGACGCGCACCTTGCCCATCGCGATCTACAGTCTGCTGCAACAGCCCGGCGGCGACGACGCGGCGCTGCGCCTGGCGGGGTTATCGGTGCTCGTCTCGATCGCCGCCATGCTGGGCGCGGACGCGGTCGAGAAGCGCATGCGGGCGCGGGCCGTGCGGGTATGATCGCATGAGCCTCGCCGTCGACATCGCGCTCAGGCGTGGCACCTTCGCCATCGCCGTGCAGTTTGTCGCCGAGACCGGCGTGACGGCGCTATTTGGCCCGTCCGGCGCCGGGAAGTCGTCTGTCCTCAATATGATCGCCGGTGTGCTTGCGCCGGATCGCGGGCGTATCGTCGCCGACAGCACGGTGCTGTTCGACAGCGAGGCGCGGGTCGCGCTGCCGCCGCCGGCGCGCCGTATCGGGTATGTATTCCAGGATGGGCGGTTGTTCCCGCATCTGTCGGTACGCCGCAATCTCACCTACGGCTATCGCCTGGTCGAGACGGCCAATCGCTATGTCCATCCGCCGGAGGTTATCGCGCTGCTTGGCCTTGAGAGCTTGCTCGACCGCGCGCCCGAAACGCTGTCGGGCGGCGAGCAGCAACGCGTGGCGATCGGGCGTGCGCTACTGACAAGCCCGCGCATCCTGCTTCTGGACGAGCCGCTGTCGTCGCTCGATGCCGGGCGTAAGGCCGAGATCATGCCGTACCTCGAACGGCTCCGGGACAGCGTGCGGGTGCCGATGCTCTACGTCAGCCACGAGCCCACGGAAATCGCGCGTCTGGCCACGCGCGTCGTCCATATGCGGGACGGGCAGGTGGATGTGATCACCGACGGCGCGGCCGTTGCGCGCGCCTAGGCCACGCCTCGCTTTCCATTTGAATTTTCATGAGAATTTGCCCCTCTACGTCTGGGTCTTTGGTGCCTGACCTATAGGTTTTGTTGAGCAACTCAGCGATCCGTCTCTTGGGGAGGGAAACCTTTACGGCGCGCTTGCGTTTCAAATCCCATGGAACCTGAGGCTGTAGACCAGACAGCGACCTCCGCTCGGAGGATCGACTCTTTCGAGCCCATCCCGGCGCCTGACACGCCCCACTTGGGAGCCCATCCGGCCCCATGCCCCGTCATCGGACTGGGTGCATCTGCGGGCGGCCTTGAGGCGCTGCAGACGTTCCTCGCGCACATGCCGCCCGACCCCGGCCACGCCTACGTGCTGGTGCAGCATCTCGATCCCAACCACGAAAGCATGCTGGCGGAACTGCTCAGCCGCCGCACGACGATGCACGTGCAGCAGGCGACGGACGGCATCGGCATCGAGCCGAATAACGTTTATCTGATCCCCCCGAACGCCAGGCTCAGCATCGAGAATGCCTGCCTGCGGCTTTCGGAGTTCTCCGAACCGCGCGGCTTCCGCCGTCCCATCGACGTGTTCTTCCGCAGCCTCGCGGTCGACCAAGGCGCCAACAGCGCCTGTATCGTGCTGTCAGGAACGGGCAGCGACGGCAGCGAGGGTTTGCGCGCCATCAAGGAAGCGGGCGGCCTGACGCTGGTCCAGGAACCGGACACGGCGAAATACGAAGGCATGCCGCGCAGCGCGGTCGCCACGGGCCTCGTCGACAAAGTGCTCAACGTCGGCGACATGCCCACCGCGCTGCGCGACTATTTCGACCGCGCCCAGTCCGGCGCGCCGGCGCTGACCGAGGAAGCCGATTTCCTCAAGCGCATGTGCGAGGAACTCCGCCGCAAGCTCGGCCACGACTTCAGTCAGTACAAAAGCTCCACGATGCTGCGGCGCGCGCAACGGCGCATGCAGGTGCTGGGCACCACCGGCGACGAATACCTCAAGCGCCTGCGCCAGAGCGATATCGAGCCGGGAATGCTGTTCCGCGATCTGCTGATCAACGTCACGGCCTTCTTCCGCGATGCCGAAGCCTTCAACTACCTGCGGCGCGAAGTCGTGCCGGAGCTGCTGCGCAACAAGGGGGCTGCGGATTCCATCCGCATCTGGACGCCCGGTTGCTCCAGCGGCGAAGAGGCTTACAGCCTCGCCATCCTGTTGGCCGAACAGATGTCGCGGATGGACGTGCGTCCGCGTGTCCAGATTTTCGCCACCGACATCGATGAGCCGATGCTGGCAAAGGCGCGGGAAGCGAAGTACCCGCCGCCTGCGGTGAAGGATGTGCCCGTCGAGCTGCTGGATCGCTATTTCTATTCGCAGGACGACGGCTTCGTATTGAACCAGTCCATCAGGGACATGGTCCGTGTCTCGAACCATAACCTCATCAAGGACCCGCCGTTCTCGCGCGTCGACATGATCGTCTGCCGGAACCTGCTGATCTATCTGAAACCGCCGCTCCAGCAACGCCTGCTGCCCATCTTCCACTACGCGCTGAAGCAGGGCGGCTGGTTGTTCCTGGGCTCGGCGGAGAACATCGCCAGCCGTAACGATCTTTTCGACACCGCGGATGCCGGGTCGCGCATCTTCCGCCGTCGCGGCGGTATGCGGCAATCGGTGGCGATGCCGCTGTTCGTGCCCTTAGCCGATTCAGCCGCCGAGCGCGAAACCAAAGAACGTTTCCCGACAAGCGCTGACCGCCTCGACGTCACGATGCGACGCATCAACGATTTCTATGCGCCGGCGCATGTCGTGGTCAACGCAAGCAACGATATCGTTCGCTCGTCCAGCCGTACCGGAAAATTCCTGGAACTGGCGGCGGGTCTGCCCTCCAGCCGCATCACCGACCTCGCCAAGCCGGGGTTGCGCTCCGCGATCCGCTCGGCGCTCGACACAACCCGGCGCTCGGGCAAGCGCAGCATCCAGCGCAATGTCCGCGTCGAAGACGACGACAGCTATCGCCTGGTCACAGTGACGGCCGATCCGATCGGCTATGACGAGATCCTGCTCGTGTTCCAGGACCGGGCGCCCGAGACCCAGGACGAGGATGTCGCAGCGGCCGACACCACGAACTCGGCGCATGAAGAGAACATTCGCCACCTCGAAGACGAACTCAACGAAGCCCGCTCGCGGCTGCGCACGACGGTGGAGGAGCTCGAAACCTCGAATGAGGAGCTGAAGAGCACCAACGAAGAAATGATGTCGATGAACGAGGAACTTCAGTCGACAAACGAGGAACTGGCGACCGTCAACGAAGAGCTGAAGAACAAGGTCGATCAGCTTGGCCGGGCCAATGCCGACTTGCAGAACTTCATGGAAAGCACGCAGGTCCCCACGATCTTCCTCGACAGCAAGCTGCGAATCCGCAGTTTCACGCCGGCCATCCGTTCGCTGTTCCGCTTCCAGGATCAGGAGAAGGACCGTGGCCGGGCGCTTTCGGATGTCGTGACCCGCACGCAGGTCGACTTCGAGGTCATCGCGCGTCGCGTCCTGCAGACCGGCCAGGCGAGCGAGCAGGACATCGCGACCGAGGACGGCAAGGAACACTATGTGTTGCGCGCCTTGCCGTACCAGACCATGGAGGGCGCGGTCGACGGCGTCGTGCTCGTCTTCTCGGATGTCACCAAGATCACGCAGGCCCAGGCCGCTCTAACGCACAACGAGGCGCTGGCGCGGCAGCGCAGCGATGAAATCGAGACGCTCTACAAGACAGCCCCTGTCGGCATGGCGCTGGTCGACCGCAATGGCCGCTATCTCAAGATCAACCAGCGCTTCGCCGACCTTAATGGCGCGTCGATCGAGAGCCATCTCGGCCGGTCCGTCGAAGAAATGGCGCCGAATCTGTTTGAGCGCATGGAGCAGCCGATCAAGGAGGTCTTCGCGCAAAACCGCGAGGTCGTGAATCTTGAAGTGACGATCCGCGTCGGCGGCGAGGCTTTCCACGACTTCCTGGTCGACATCTATCCGTACGAACAGGAGGGCCGGGTCACCGCCGTCGGTATCGTCCTGAAGGATGTCACCGAGCTTCGGCGTCTCGAGACCGAGACGCGGCATCTGATGGACGAGCTTCAGCATCGCGTCAAAAAACACGCTGGCGTCCGTGAATTCCATCGTCAATCAGACCACGATGACAAAGGTCGACAACACCGATCTGGCTGAAACGCTGAAAAGCCGCATCCGCGCGCTTGCCGCGACCCACGACTTGTTGACCACACGCGATTGGCGCGGTGCGGCCTTACAGGACATCCTCAAATCCGAGCTGATGCCGTTCGAGCAAACCAAGAAGGTCCGGCTAAATGGGCCGCCCGTCGAGCTTCCGTCAAAGCATGCGCTTTCGCTGACTCTGACGCTCCACGAGCTGACGACGAACGCGGCCAAGTACGGGGCTCTGTCGAAGGTCGGCGGCACGCTCGATATCAACTGGCTGGTCACTGTCGACGGCTCGGGCCGCGAGATCACGATCAACTGGCAGGAGGCGTTCGCCAGTCCGATCAACTTGAATCAGCTGGTCGAGAGTTTCGGCACGCGTCTCATCAAGAATGCGGTCGTCCACGACCTGCGCGGGGCCTGCGATCATCGCCTCGGGACGGACGGCCTGACCTGAGAGATCACGGCGCCACTGTAAGCGAGTGTCTATGACGATGATTTCTGGCTTGGCGGTGCTTGTTGTCGAGGACGAATTCCTGGTCGCGCTGGACGCAGAGAGCATGATCCGCACGCTCGGGGCCGCCAGCATCGAAGTGGTCGGCACGTTCGAGGATGCGGAAAGGCGTCTCACCGAGGGAACGTACGACCTCGTGCTTCTGGACGTGAACCTCAATGGCCAGATGAGTTTCCCGTTGGGCCGCATCGCCCAGTCGCGCGGCATTCCCGTGGTCTTTGCCACCGGATATACCCCGCACACGCGCTCGCTTGCGGACTTTGAAAGCGGCGTCCGCTTGGCCAAATCCTACACGCCGGAAAGCCTGACGGTGGCGCTCATGGCGGCATTGGAAGCGAAAGCGGCGTCACCCGTCACCGGGTGAGTCAGCGCAGCAGCCCTTCGGCGCGGAACCAGGCAATCGCATCGATCAATGCGTCGTCCACCGGACGCGCCGTGTAGCCAAGCTCGCGCGCGGCTTTCGCGAAGGTGAAGAACATGCATTTACGCGCAAGCTTCAGGCCGTCGACGGTGACGAAAGGTTCGCGACCGCTGATACGGGCCCAAGCCTCCGCCGCATAGGCGATCGGCAGGATCGCCCCGGTCGGCAGCTTGATCTTTGGCGCGCGCCCGCCCGTGAGGGCTGCGATGCGCCCCAGGATCTGCTCAAGGGTCATGTTCTCCGCGCCCACGATGTAACGCTGGCCGATCTGGCCTTTATCGTGCGCGAGCACATGCCCCATCGCGACGTCGTCGACGTGCACGAGATTGAGGCCGGTATCGACAAAGGCCGGCATGCGGCCGGCGGCGGCTTCCAGCACCATGCGGCCGGTGGGTGTCGGCTTGACGTCGCGCGGCCCGACCGGGGCCGTCGGATTGATGATGACGATGGGCAAGCCTGCGTCGGCCAGGCCGCGCACGACCTCCTCGGCCATGTACTTCGAGCGCTTGTAAGGCCCGACCATGTCGGCGAGCACCACGGGCGTCTCTTCGTCCGAAGGCGTTCCATCCGCGTGCAGGCCCAGCGTCGCGACGGAACTTGTGTAGACGATGCGCTGTGCGCCGGCTTCTGTCGCGCGACGGATCAGATCGGCGGTGGCATCGACGTTCGTGGCGTACATGGCCGCCGGGTCCGGGACCCAGAGCCGATAGTCGGCGGCGACGTGATACAGCGCCGTGATGCCGCGTACGGCGGCGGCGCGTGCTTGGGCATCGTTCAAGTCGCCTTCCACGATCTCGAGATCAAGATCGGTAAGGTTGCGCCTGTTGCTACCGGCGCGCGCCAACACTCGTACGGCTTCGCCGCGCCGCAGAAGCTGGCGGATAACAGCCGACCCCACAAAGCCGGTGGCCCCTGTCACTAAGGTCGTCATGCGCGTGATTTCATATTTTTTCTAGGCCCTTTCGCAGATTCACCATAAGGGCGGGACCTCGCAATCGCCATCGTTACGCGCGATTGAATATTTCTGACAATCGAATTCAGTTGATTCGCAGGCGCGTCTTGTCTTGAATTTCGAGGCTTAGTTGAGGGAAGGGCAAGCTTCATGAAGCGTGTCATCTTCACCGCAGATGACTTTGGCTTGGTGCCAGAAGTAAATACAGCGGTGCGCGCGGCCCATACCGGTGGCGTGCTCACGACCGCGAGTCTGATGGTCGGCGCGTCGGCCGCGGCGGAAGCCGTCGCGATGGCGCGCACAATCCCGAAGCTTGCGGTCGGTTTGCATGTTGTGGTCGCCGACGGCACGCCCGTACTGCCGCCGGAAAAAATACCGAACCTTGTCGACGCGTCGGGTCAGTTGCCGTCAAATCTCGTCGGGCCGAGCGTGCGATGGGCTTTCTCCGCCCAGGCGCGTACCGAACTGCGCGCCGAGATCGCCGCGCAGTTCGCGGCCTTCGCGGCCACGGGCCTCCCTTGCGATCACGTCAACGTCCACAACCACATGCATGTGCACCCGGTGGTGCTTGAGATGGTCATGGACCAAGCGGAACGTCACGGCGTGAAACGGATGCGCTTGCCCTATGAGCCGGGCGCCTTGCTTCTGTCGCCCTGGGTGGCGCTGATGCGGGCACGGATGCGCGCCCGTGGGTTCACGTTCAACGATCGGCTGGCCGGGCTGGCGGCCACGGGGCACATGACCGAAGCGAGAGTTTTGAGCATGCTCGATGCTGTCGGCGAGGGCACGACCGAGTTCTATTTCCATCCGGCCACCACTGCCACGAAGGCCCTGATGGCGATGGAGCCCAACTATGACCGCACGGGCGAACTCGCTGCGTTGCGCAGCCCGGCGGTGGCGGTGCGGATCAACGCTCTGGGCCTGAAACTCAGTGTTTTCAGCGACTTATAAGACGGGCCCTGAGCCCGGGCGCCAACTTGGACCAATGTCGCCTTGCAATCCTGGCCTGTCCCGATAGATTTCCGCGCCAACGCACCACAGGCGACGATCTTCCCCCGTGAATTCGACAGTCACATCCAACGGCGTACCGATTCCCAACACGCCGCGCTATTTCGATCGCATGCGCGAGACGGACCTCGCGGCGGCCGACGAAGCCTTGCGCGCGCGCTATGCCGAGGATGGCTATGTCTTGCTGCGCGGTGTTCTGCCGGGCGATGCCGTCATCCAGCTGCGCGATGCCTATCTCGCCCGATTTTCCGCGCACGCGGAGCCGCTGCCGACGCATGGCACTAAAGGCCATCCGGCCTATGAATTCGTGCGCACGTCGGTATTCCGCGACTTCGTCGAGCAACCCGTGTTCCAGTCGCTGGCGGCGCGTTTGACGGGCGCGGAGGTCGCGCCCATTCGCCGGACCCCGCTGCGTCATTTCGTGCCAGGCCGTTCCATCGCCAGCCGCGCCCATATCGACGGCACCTACATCGACGGCACCCCGACCGATGTCGTCACGATCTGGACGCCGCTGGGCGCGTGTTCCGTCGAGAACGGCAGCTTGATGTATCTTGAAGGCTCGCATGCCGACGCTGACATGGCGGCCCGCGTGCGCAATGGCGCACTGATGGATCGCACCAGCGACGTCCGCCCGATCACCCATGATCTGAAGTGGCTTGCCGATGTTACCGGTAAGCGCTGGCTGACCGCCGACTTCGCCGCGGGCGATGTAGTCGTGCATTCGCCCAGCATTATCCACGCCACGCTGGACGCCACGGTTGGCACGCGCATTTCCGCCGACATCCGCTTCCAGCGCAAGGACACGCCCCGCGACGCGCGATGGGATCGCGACTGGTCCGCGGACGACGGCTACTAACGCCTCGCTTTCGAAGCGCCTCTCTTTACCGCATTTCGTGGCGGGCGCACGCCTCCCAACCATGGATAGCAGCGCGGTCGGCTGCTTGTAGTTCAATTGTTACGGGTAATGCCCCCGACATTACTTATGATGCCGTCTTGGCCACCGCTGCGAGTGTGTGCGGTGACCGACCATAGTCGAGACGGGGGATACGCGCATGAGCAACGGATCATTGTGGGCTGCATCGCGCGGGGCGCTTGTCGCGCTGGCCTGTTTGTCGGCCACGGCGGCGCATGCCGGGTCCATCAGCAGTTCGACCACGGTGACCATTCCGACTGACTTCAGTTCGTCGTCCTCGACGCTTGGTCCGCAGTCGGTGAACATCGGTTTCTCGAATCCGTCGACCGCGTCCCGACCGATGATTTTCCGTCTCGGTATCACGGGCGCGGAATTCGTGACGACCACCGCGCCGACGATCACGCTGACGGGCTCCACCACTTTCGACGCCGCGGCGATTTGTAGCGTTTCCATCTTGTTAGACGCTGTCAGCGTTCAGTGCACGCCGACCGGCGGCGCTTCAATCACAGGCGTCACGATTGCCGCTCTGAACTACAAGAATGCAACGGCGCTCAACGTTGTCGGCGGTTCGATCAAACTGAGCGGTGGCCTTTCGGCCGCCTCGGTCGGTACGTTCGAAGAAGTTTCCTCTACCGCCGTCGTCACGCGTACGACCACCAGCAGCGGCAGCACCGCCACGTCCAACGTGACGCTGCGCCAGGGTGCGGTCTATTCGACGACGCAGTCGAGTGCGCAGTCGCTCGTGCGTTTCTACAACGGCGGTAAGGCCGCTGGCACCGTCACGGTCACGCTGTCGGATTACGCCACCGGCGAGAAGCTGACGACCTGGACCAGCCCCTCCATCGCCCCGGGCGCCGCGCGGCAATATCCGATCTCCACCTTGGAATCCGAAGGCACGCCCGCATCCTTCACCAAGCCCGATTACTACTCCCTCGGGGTGGCGCCGACGTTCGCCGGCACGTTCCAGCACGTGCTGTATCGCCCGTCGGACGGCGTGCTGACCAATCTCAGCACGTGCGATTCCGGCATCACGGCGGCGGCGTCGCGGGTCGTGAACGTGCACTCGTCGCGTCTTGCGGCGAACGGGTTCCCCAGCACAGTCGTGATCTACAACACCGGCACCGCGGCGGCGATTGCCAACGTGGCGGTGAACGATGCGCGCGACGGCACAAGCCTCGGCACCTATTCAACGACCGCCATTCCGGCGAATGGCGAACTGGTGCTGGCGGTCTCGAACATCGAAACCGCGGCGAAGGTCACGCCCACCAGCGATCAGCTGCACTTGGTCATTTCGGTACAGAGCGCGTTCACCGGGTATCTGCAGCACCGCGTGAATAATCAGCAGGCGGCCGTCATCACCGACATGAGCACGGTGTGCACCTTCAGTACATCGACGACGACCTCGCCGACGCCGTCCACGCCGTCGGATCGTCGCTAAAAATGTTTGGGTGGAGCCGGGCCGCGCAACGCCGCTTGGCTCCGCCCGCGCCGCTTATGCGATTGCAAAGACGCGCGGGTTTCGGCTCATGCGAGAGTTTGGCCTACTCCCGATAGCAGCAACGTCTTTAGGCACATTTACAATTGTTTCTAGGAAATTAACTCACGCCCCGTAGTGGTAATGGAGCGATCCCGCCGAGGGATCGGACGCAAGGCGGGGATCATGATTTTAAGCCGGCTGTTTTCTCGATCCCTGCGCATCGCGGCGCTCGCCATGGGCGTTCTGCTTCCCCCGTCGATGGCGGCGGCAGGCACGATCACCGGACTCACCGCGGTCACGGTGCCGGCGAACATCAGCAACGCGACAAACATCGGGCCGCAGTCCGTCCAGATCAAACTCCAGAACCCCTTCACACCCTCGCTGCCGCTCAATCTGCAGCTCCTGGTCTCGGGCGCTAGCTTCGCGACCACGTCGACGCCGACGATCTCGCTGACGGGCACGCCCGATGCGTCGATCTGCAGCACGACGAGTTTCGTGGACAAACTCGTCATCCGCTGCACTCCAACCGGCGGAACCGTGCTCACCGGCATCAGCATCGCCGGCCTGACTTATACGAACGCAACCATCCTCAATACGGCCGGCGGCACGATCAAGCTCAGTGGTCTGGTGACGGATCTGGCCCGAGGCCTGGAGGTGGAAGACATTCCCTCCCGCCACGCCGTGACCGCCACGCCGCGCTTTATCCTGACGACCGGCATCATCAGCAACGGCGGCACCGGCACTGTCGACCTGTCCCCGAACGCGTTGAGCGCCACCACCGCGGGCACGGCCAAGCTTTCGACGTTCCTGTCCGGCACCAACGTCACACTCACCGCCACGGCGGCATCCCCCACCTCCGCCGTCTCGTGGCAGGGCGCGAATTGCAGCGCGGGCGTCGGCATCTCGACCTGCACCGTGGCGATGGTCGCGAACACCACCATCAGCGCCGTATTCGGCGCCCCGGTGGCCACCGGACCTTCCGACGCCACCTACACGTTGACGACCAAGAAGGCGGGCACGGGCACGGGCACGGTCGCCGTCACGCCGTCGAGCGGAACCTATCCGGCCGGCGCCGTCGTGACGCTGAACGCCACTGCGACCAGCGATTCAACATTCTCGCAATGGGTGGGCGGCGGCTGCTCGGCGATCGCGACCTGCGCGGTCGTCATGAACGAGAACAAGACCGTCACGGCGATCTTCACGCTGACGTCGACCACGCCGGGCAATCCCTCCGACAACGCCGCGGCCTCGCATCGATTGGCGGTTGGTGTGACGGGTGGGGGCGCGGTGAACAGCAGCCCCGGCGGCATCAGCTGTACCTCGATTTGCTTCTCGGATTTCAAGCACAATCAGGCGGTGGTCCTGACCGCCGTGGCGTCCGGCGGGGCGCAGTTCTCCGGGTGGACCGGCTGCACGCCGATCACCGCGAACACCTGCCTGGTGACCGTGAAAGAAGACGCCACCGTCACCGCGAACTTCGGCGGTGGTGGCGGTTCCGCCGCCAGTGTCCTGCGTCTGGGCGCGGTCTATTCGTCCACACAGACCAGCGGGCAGTCGATGTTCCGCTTCTATAATGGCGGCAGTACGCCGGGCACCGTGACGGTGACGCTGGCCGATTACCTCACCGGCGAGACACTGACCCAGTGGACCAGCCCACCGATCGCCGCGGCGGCCTCGCCGCAGTTCGCGCTTTCGCTTCTGGAGTCGGACAGCAAGACGCCGTTCACCGCGCCCGCGTATTATTCCGCGACGATCCAGCCGAATTTCACCGGCACCTTCCAACACGTATTGTTCCGGGCGGTCGACGGGGTGCTGACGAATCTCAGCAACTGCGATTCCAGTGTCACGGCGCCGCCGCTGCGGCTGGTGAACGTGCATTCATCGCGGTTGGAGGGCTATCCCAGTCAAGTCGTGATCCACAATACCGGGACCACGGCGACGACGTTCGCCCTGGCGATCGGCGATGCGGCCGACGGCCAGGCCCTGGGGACCTATCCCACCGCCTCGATCCCGCCGAACGGGGAGTTGGTGCTTCCGATGTCGACCATCGAAACGGCATCCGGTATCGTGCCGACGGGCAGCGTGCTGCACTATGTCGTCACGCTGCAGGGGGCGTCGGCGGGTTATCTTCAGCACCGCGTCACCAATCAGCAGGCCGGGGTTGTCACGGATATGAATACGGTTTGTGCGTTCAGCGGTGGCTCGTCCTCGACGCCGACGCCGGTCACGCCGTCCGACCAGCGTTGAGCGTTTGGTCGGCGACGCGGCCCCAGCACCCATTCCTTCCCAGGCCCGCATTGCCGCGGGGCTGACGTTCGTCGCAATCGCATACGCCGCGATGGCGGGCTATGCGGTGCTGTACGGCCGGGCCTGGACGGACGAAGCCACCTACATCGTCAAAGCCTGGTGGTACATTAATGGACTGATGCCGCCTTACAGCGACCGGGATGCCACCTGGTACATGCCGCTGTTCTTCTATCAGCTCGGTCTGTTCGAGAAGGTATTTGGCACAAGCCTTGAGGCCGGCCGAACCATGTCGGCGGTCATCGGCGGCCTAAGCGGCGGATTGCTGTTTCTCATTTGCCGGCGGTTGACCGGCAACGCGGCCGTCGCCCTACTGACGACGGCGATCTACCTGCTCACGCCGACCACGGCCTACTACTTCGCCACCGCCGCTCCGCTGGCGACAGTGGCTTGCCTGACGTTGCTGGCCGTCTGGCTCATCCTGATCGCGGCGCCGCCGGGTGTGGGCGTTTCCGCAGCCCTCGGCCTGACGTTCTGGGCGCTGTTCTTCTATCGCCAGAACATGATCCTGGCGGTCGGACTGCTGGCGCCGCTCTACATCTTTGCCATCGGCAGGAAGCGGGTCTTGCATACGGCCATCGTCGCGGGGGTCTCGCTGGCGGCGAGCATCGCGACGTTGCTGCTCTTTCCGGCAAAGCTCGGCCACTACGCGGCGCGCCTGCCGGGGGTGGTGCCGATCCTCGACACGCTCCACATGCTGCCCCGCGACTTCCAGCTGATTCAAACCGCCACCGATTCCGCGGCGCTCCTGCGGATCGATCTGGCGTCTCTGTCGTGGGAGAATTTTGCGATCTCGTTCCTGCTGCCGTACCTGGGGACGATCGTGCTGGCGTTGCTGGCGCCATTTGCCTCGCGCAAGCTTGGCGCCATTTTCGCGGCGGCTTTCTTTACCCTGGCGATCACGCATTTCATCGGCTCCGCCGGGTACTGCAGCACATGCGCGTTGATGTACACGAACTACTTCGTGGGCGTCGGCGCGGTGGATGGGGCCTTGGTGCTGGTCGCGGTCTGGCAAGCTTGTCGCGCGCGCGCGCTGCCGGCGATGCCCGCCGTGGTGCTGATGGCCGCCGCGGCGATAGGGTTGAATGCCTTCGGCTCACTGATCCGGGTGTCGGCGCAGCCAAATCCCTACCGCCTGTTTCCCGAGCCGATGTTGCATCAGTACCAGCCGGTACGCGAAGCGGTCGAGATCGAGCAATTCGCCCAAGTCATCGCGGGGATTACGCCGGCGGATAAGCCGGTGCTCGTGCTGCATACGCAGCCGGCGTTGGCTTATGCGGTATTCCGGGCCGGGCGGCAGCCGGCGGTGCAAAGCCTGAACATCCGCCAGAGTTTCCGTGAGCTGCGCCCCGATCTCGATCCGTTGACCCGGAATGACGTGCTGAAGGCCGTTGCCGGGGAATCGCTCTGGACCCGCGAGACGTTGCAGCAATGGCTCAACGGCGGCTTCGATACCATCGTCCTCCAAGAGGGCAGCGGTATCGCCGACTACCCCACCGCCGCCGCACTTGAACTCGCCTTCGACCTGCGCACCCGGGCGATTTTCCTGGGCTGGTCCGTCGCGATCTATACGCGCAAGCCCACCCCGGGCGTTGATGAACCGGCCCCGACGCCCTAGGGTCCCGTTATGTTGACCTCTTTCGCACGCTGGCTCGTGGTCCAGAGCCATCAACGGCGCGGCGCGGCGCTTGCGGTGGCGCTGCTGCTGGCGGCGTTGTCGATGGCTTTGACCGTCGACCGCTTGGGGATGAACACCGACACCGATGCGCTGTTCAATCAGGATTTGCCGTTCCTGAAAGTCGGCGAGGCCTACGACAAGCAGTTCCCGGCGGATACCGACCTGACCATCGCGGTGATCGACGCGCCGACGAAGATGCAGGCGCAAGGGGCGGCCGATAAACTCGCCGCCGCCTTGGCGCCGCGCAAGGACCTGTTCCGCTCCGTCCGCAACCCCGAGGGCGGCGCGTTCTTCGCGCACAACGGACTGCTGTATCTCAAGGCCGAGGAACTCGACGAACTCAGCGCCAACCTGGCCAAGGCGCAGCCCATGCTGGGTGCGATTGCCGCGGATCGCAGCGCGCGCGGCTTGTTCCATCTGCTCTCGGTTGCTTTCGACGCCGCGGCGGAGGGCAACCCCGCCGCGCTGGGCCTCGCCCCGGCGGCGGACCAGGCTGCGGATGTGATCGAGAGTGTTCGCGCCGGTCGCGCGAAAGCGATCGACTGGACGGGCTTGATGGCCGGCCTGTCGCCGCCCGATCAAGCGCCCCGCTCATTCGTCCTGACGCAGACCGTGCTGGATACGGAATCGCTCGAGCAGGGCGGTGCGGCGACCTCGGCGATCCGTGAAAAGGCGCGGGAGCTCGGCTTGACGCCCGAAAATGGCTATCGCGTGCGGTTGACGGGCGAAGTGCCGCTCAATGACGAGGAATTCGCGACGGTCGCGGAAGGCACGACCATCTCCTGCATCGCCGCGCTGCTGTTCGTGGCCACGTTGCTGTACCTCGCGCTGGGCTCAGTGGCGCTTGTTCTTGCGGCGGTGACGACGCTGGTGTTGGGGCTTGTCTACACCCTCGGCTGGGCCACGCTGGCGGTCGGCGAACTCAACCTGATCTCGATGGCCTTCGCCGTGATGTTCGTCGGTATCGCGGTGGATTTCGCCATCCAGTTCCTGATGCGCTATCGCGCGGAACGGCACGGCGGCCTCGACCTGGGCGAGGCGCTCAGCGTCACCGGCGCGGCGATGGCGCGGCCGTTGCTGCTCGCGGCCGTCGCGACGGCGCTGGGGTTCTTCTCGTTCCTGCCCACCGACTATCGCGGCGTGGCGCAATTGGGCGTGATCGCCGGCGGTGGCATGCTGATCGCCCTGATCGCGACCTTCACCGTGCTTCCGGCAATTCTGCGCACCTTCGGCGCGGGCGGCGAAAGCAAGGAAATCGGCTACGCCTGGGCCGCGCCGCTGAATGAGACGCTGCTGCGCCGTCGCAAAGCGGTGCTCATGGCGACGGTCGCCATCGCCCTGGTCGCCGCCGCGATCGTGCCGCGCCTGACGTTTGATTTCGATCCTTTGAAGCTGAAGGACCCCACCAGCGAGTCCATGTCCACCATCCTCGATCTGATGGGCGACACCTGGGCCACGCCAAACACCGTGAGCGTGCTCACCAAGACCGGCGAGGAGGCGCGCGCCTTGTCGGAGCGTCTCGGCGGATTGCCGCAAGTGCGCGACGCGCTGACGGTGTTCGACCTGATCCCGGAGGATCAGGAGACCAAGCTCGCGATGATCGACGATCTCAGCCTCATCCTGGGGCCGGTGCTCGACGCCTCGCCTGCGCCCGCGCCGACGCCGGCTGAGGTTGTTGTTGCCGCGACCGAGCTGCGCGTGAAGGCCGCGACCTTCATCGCGACCGGTGGCGCGGCGCCGGAGATGGCGCCGCTGAAAGACGCCGCGCAGAAGCTGATCGTCGCGCTCGACGGCCTGATGGCCGATGCGAAGCCCGAAACGATGACGGCGCTTTCGGCCTCCCTGGTCGGCAATATCGACGCCGCGCTCACGCCGCTGCGCGATGCGCTCGCGCCGGAGAAGGTGACGCTGGAGAATATGCCGGACGATCTCAAGGCCAGCTGGATCGCCGCCGATGGTCGCTACCGCGTGCAGCTTTTCCCCGCCGGCGACGCGCGCGAGATCACCACGCTGACCGACTTCGTGAATGCCGTGCGGGCTGTGGCACCCGATGCCATCGGCCCGCCTGTGATTATCTATGAGACGGGCAAGATCGTGACGCGCGCCTTTGCCATCGCGGCGGGCCTGGCGCTGGTCACCATCACGCTCCTGCTGCTCGCGGTGCTGCGCGATATCGGCGATGTGCTGCGCGTTCTCGCGCCGCTGTTGCTCGCGGCCTTGCTGACGCTCGGCACCTGCGCGGCCACAGGCCTTGCTCTGAACTTCGCCAATATCATCGGCCTGCCGCTGCTGCTCGGCGTTGGCGTGACATTCCCCATTTACCTCGTTGCCGCATGGCGCGACGGCGAGGGCATGCTGCTGACCTCGCCAGCGGCGCGGGGCATGATCTTCAGCGCGCTGACGACTGCCGGTGCGTTCGGAAGTCTTGCGATCTCGAAGCATCCCGGCACCGCCGGGCTTGGCGTTTTGCTTAGTCTCGCGCTCGGCTACACGCTGCTGACGACCCTCATTGTGTTGCCCGCGCTACTCGGGGCGCCGCCGCGCGCACAGCGTCGGCTGGGCGTCTAACGTCCCCGCCACTACGGCACTCCCTTACGCAATCCCCTACGTGTGACGCATCTGCCGCGCGTCATCACGCGTTCGTCATCGCGTTAACGGCCGTTCCGCCCACAAGTGAAAGAAGTTGTTCAACTTCGCGATTGAAAGTGCGTGCGAATATCCCGACGGTTCGCCTCGCGAAATATTTTTCAGGATAGGCCTGATGCACGTTGCTTGTGTGATGTCCGACACCACCGTGCCGCGCACGATATTTTTCCAGACGTTCTTGAACGTGCTGGGAAAAAACCGGCGTTATCTCAACGGCAAAACCAACAGCGACGGCGCCGTGTTCTTCCATGGGGAGGAAATCTCGCCGGAGCTGAACTGGCCACGTTTTGGCGATCACAACAGCGTGTTTGTGCGCGGCGGCTGGGTGCAAGGCGTTCACGCGCAGTACACGACATACGGCGACACCTTCATCGGGCATCCTGGCCGCAAGTGCGTCATCAACATGCAGAGCGGAAGCCGCCTGGCGCGCGATCTCGTCGACATGGTCGATGTGTTCATCGCCGACATCAATCTGCGTCAGACAGACCGTCGCATCAATCCGCGCACCGTCAACATGCCGGCGCTACCGATCACCGTGGGCCAAAGGACGTTCGGTGCCCGGAAGCATCTCGCGGCCTTTCGCGGCTATCGCTCGCATGAGGTGCGGGACAGTCTCGGTCTTTTGCACAACGGTCGCGATATCATCTGCGAACTCAGTCGGACCCAGGATCACAGCGGCAAGATCGACGCCATGGCCGGCCTGATCGACCCGCGCTATGCGCAATTGATGCAGGATGCGGTCTTTGCGCTAGTGCCGCGCGGCGATGCGAATTTCTCGTACCGGCTGACCGAGGCGATGTCGTTCGGCTGTATCCCGGTCATCATCTCCGACAACTGGGTGCTGCCTTTCGACCGGATCGTGTCGTGGTCCGACATGTCGTTGCGGGTGCCGGAATCCAACATCGAAAGCGTGCCGCATATCTTGCGCAGCATCCCCGAGGCGACCATTGCCTACATGCAGCGCAAGGTCGCGGCTGCCTACAACACGTACTTCGCCTCGCCCGACGCGGTCGTCGAGACGTTGCTGCAGGAGTTGGAGTTGATCGTGCCGTTTGTGGACCTCAACGCCGACATGCCGCTGGCGAAGGCGTCGTAACCGCCGTTAGCGGTTCTCGCGGTCGAACTTCGTCTCGGCATCCTTCAGATGCTCGATCAACACCGATGACAGGATATTGACGCCGATGCCCGCGAATATCGCGGGCAAAAGGTACAGCGCGGCCGAGATCTCGCTGGCGAACATCTGATCGTCGACGAGGGAAGGCGAAAGCCGCGCCATCTCGCGCAAGCGCTGGAGCAGGAATACGTCTATTCCCGACAGCAGGATCATCACGCCGCCGAACACCAGAACCCGGCCGCGCGAGATCGACGTCTTCCACATCAGATAGGCATAGATGCCAATGGGCGCGAGGATGGATGACGCGATCAGTGCGTAAAACTCGCCTTCAACGAACACGTTATCCATCGGGGGGATCCTTCACGCGGGCGCTAGTTATTGCCGCCGATGATATCGCCCAACACGCCCAGCACCGATCCTTCGCCGCGGTTCTGACCGCCGCGGCTTCCCGCCGCCGCCAGCATGCGGCCCGCCAGCCGCGAGAACGGCAGCGACTGGATCCACACTTTGCCGGGCCCCTTGAGGCGCGCGAAGAACACGCCTTCGCCGCCGAAGACCATGCTCTTCATGCCGCCGACGGTCACGAGGTCGAAGTCGACGCTCGGCGTATAGGCGGCAAGGCAGCCCGTGTCGACGTGCAGCTCCTCGCCGGGCTTCAACTCGCGCTCGACCACCGTGCCGCCCATCTGCACGAAGACCCAGCCGTCGCCTTCCAGGCGCTGCATGATGAAGCCTTCGCCGCCGAACAGGCCGGTCATGACGCGGCGTTGGAACTGGATGCCGATGGTCACGCCGCGCGCGGCCGCAAGGAAGCTGTCCTTCTGGCAGATGAGGCATCCGCCATAATCCGCGAGCCGCAACGGCAGGATCGCGCCCGGCGTCGGGGCGGCGAACGCCACACGCGCCTTGCCGCGACCGTTGTGCGTGAACAAGGCGGCGAACAGGCTCTCGCCGGTCAGCAGGCGCTTACCGGCCGTCAGCAGTTTGCCGGCGATCCCGCCGCCGCTCGTACTGCCGTCGCCGAACACCGTCGTCATGCCGATGGAGGCGTCTTTCCACACCATCGCGCCGGCCTCGGCGATGGCGCTCTCGCCGGGGTCGAGTTCGATCTCCACGAACTGCAGTTCGTGCCCTTTGATCTCGAAATCGATGTCATCCGCCACGCTGGCGCTGCGGTGATGTTCCCAGGGTGAGGGGGGCATGATGTGGCCTTTTGGCTAGGAGCAGAAACGCGCCAGGATATCGCCAACCCGCGCGCCTGCGAATGCCATTCCGTACCGGTTAGCCCTCGGCCTCAAACAGATGCGGCACGAAGCGGCTGCGGTTGTGGGTGATCAGGCCGGTATCTTCGCGGATACCGATGCCGCGGCTGACGCCGTCGATCACCCAGCTGCCGATGACGGCGTTGTGGCTGCGCCCTTGCGCATCGGTGGCCGCGGCAAGCGGGGTGAGGGCTTGATAGACATAGCCCTCGTCGCCGTACTTGCCGTCCATGTTGGCGATCGGCGCGCCCACAACCGCGCCACCTTCGCCAAGCTCGGCGATGGAGATGTTCGCGCCCTCGCGCCCCAGCAACGGTTTGGCGACAACCTTCGATCCGGCGGCGAACTGGCTTCGGTCCATGTAGGCCGGCAGAAGATACGGATGGTCGGGATACATTTCCCAGAGCAGGGCGAGGATGGCCTTGTTCGCGACGATCATCTTCCACGCCGGCTCGATGACGGTCATCTCGCGCTTCATCGTCGCGCGCGCCAGACGCGGCCCGAATTCGTCGGCCAGCAGCCATTCCCACGGCACGATCTTGAACAGCGTCTTGATGACCGTGTCCTCGAGGTCGGTGAACTCGCCGGCTTCCGGTTCATCGGAGGGTGCGGACCAGCCGATTTCCTCCAGCGCGATCATTTTTGCGGTCAGTCCGGCTTCCAAAGCCGTGTCCAAAACGTAGCGCAGGGTGCCTTCGTCTTCGGCATGGGGCATCAGACATGTGAGATGCACGGCGACGTCGTCGCCTAAGTGCATGCGCACTTTGCGCCAGACCTCGACCAGCCCTTCGTGCAACGAATTGAACTGATCGCTGTCGGGGAACAGCTCCTCCAGCCAGGTCCACTGCACAACCGCCGCCTCATAAAGGCCCGTCGGCGTGTCTGCGTTGTACTCCAGCATTTTCGGCTGGCCGTCGCCGACGTCCAGGCCGGCGAAGGCGAGATCGAAGCGGCCATAGAGGCTGGGCTGTTCGCCGCGGTTACGCCAGGAGTCCTCGATCAGCGCAATCGCCTCCGGACTGAATCCGAAGTGCGGCAACAGGCGGCGCGAGATCGCCGCATCCGCCGCCGCAAGGCACATGGTGTGGAGTTCGTTGGTCGCCTCTTCGAGACGGTCGACTTCTTCCGCCGTCAAACGCCAATAGGCGCTTTCGTCCCAATAGGTCCCGGCGGGATCTTCAGGGCTGGGCACCGTATGCCAGTCGAATCCCAGTGCATCGAGCTTGGCCTGCCAGCCCGCGCGCGGCTGGATCGCGATCCGCTTCACGACGTCACGAACCGCCGCTGCTGAAGCGTGCGCCGCTGGCGCCGAAGCCACCGCGCGACGTCGTGCGTGTCGAAATCGTCTGGCCGCCGAGCGAGGTCGTGCCCGGCGCCACGCGGCCAACCTGGCTGTTGTTCGCATAGAGGTAGCCGTTGCGATCGCCGTATACCGGCCTCGACGTTGTCGCGGGCGTGGCCGACGGCCTCGCGTCGCCCGGGCGAGGGGCGGTTCCGCCGGGCACGGGGTTCATCATCCCGCCGCCGCCGCCCATCATCCCGCCGCCACCCATCATCCGCCCCATCATGAAGCCCATCATCATGGGCATGAACATGCTGTGGCTCGATCCATCGGCCCGCTTCACCTCAGCGCCCTCGCACTGCGAGTAGCCGGCGGCTTCGCACTCTTCCTTGGTGGCGAACTTCGGCGCTTGCTGCTTGTGCTCTTCCTTGGCGGCGGCATAGGCCTGCTCGCAGGTGGAAGGATCGGCTTCCTTCGCGCAAGCCGCAGTGTCGCCAAAGACCGTGCCTTCGTACTTCGGCGTATTCTGGTCGCAGGCCGCCAGCGCGCTCACGGCGGCGCCGGCCAGCAGAATCGTCACATAGCGTGATTTGCGCATGTCATTATTCCTTGATCAGGAGCTCAGCGCGCCGGCATTCAGGATGCCCATCGCAATCGACAGCATGCCGAGCGTGATGCCGTACGACGCTTTGTCGTTTTCGATACCCTGGCGCAGGCCCGGCAACAGAACCGACACCACGCCGAACATGAACAGCTGTCCGACAAGACCAATCGCGCCCCAGACAGCAAGTTCGGTCACCTCGAACGTGCCCGAAGCCGTGCTGAACAATACCACCGCCATGCCGATGCTGGTGCCGCCCAGGCTGTAAGCGGCGGCCGAGTTGCCCTGGCGGATCAGCGCGATCTCCTTGTAGGGGGTGATCATCACATAGGCCGCCATGGCGACCGCCAGCAGCCCGACGGTGGTCGCCAGGAACGTCAGGTAAAGCGGCAAGTTTGCAAGCATGGCACTGCGGTCCGTTGCGAACGCGAATTCGATTGTATGAACACCATAGCCCTCAGCCGAGGGTGCGTCATGGATTGATATAGGAAGCCCGAAGCGTTCACGCTTTCGTCATGCACGCTGCGGGTGACAAGCCGTGGCCGGACTCAGTCCTTCCGCAGGATTTTGTCCATCGCTTTGCCCTTCGCCAACTCGTCGACGAGTTTGTCGAGATAGCGAATTTCCCGCATCAAGGGCTCCGCGACGTCTTCCACGCGCACGCCGCAGACCACGCCTTTGATCAGCGAGCGCGCCGGGTTCATCGGCGCTTTCGCGAAGAACGTCTCGAAGTCGGTCTTGGCCTTGATCTGCGCGTCGAGTTCTTTCTGGCTGAAGCCGGTTAGCCAACGGATGACTTCGTCGACCTCAGCCTTGGTACGCCCCTTCTTCTCCGCCTTGGCGACATAGAGGGGATAAACACTCGCGAAGCTGGTCGTGTAAATTCGATGCTTCTTCAAGGCCGCCTCAACCCTTCGACAACTGCGCCGTCTGCGCTTTCATCTGCGCGATCAGCGCGGCTGCGCCGCCTTTCGCCACCACCGCGGCGAACTCGCTGCGCCGCAACGCCAGTTGGCTCACCGATCCATCGAGATACACATCGATGATCCGCCAATGCCCGGCGTCCTCGCGCAGCTGGTAGTTCAGTTCGGTGGGTTCCTCGCCCTTGGGCACGATGGCTGTGTTCACCGCGCGGCGTCCGCGCGCGGCTTCGGCTTCGCCTTTGGTGACGAAGCTCTCGCCGTCGAAGGCCTTGAACTGCGCGGCATAGGTCGCGACCGTCCAGTCGATGAAAGCCTCGGCGACCTGTGCCTTCTCCTCCTCGGAGAACTTCGTCCAGGCCGAGCCCGTGGCCACCCGCGCCATGGCCGGCAGGTCGTAAGTCTCCCGTACGACGGGGTCGAGCAGGGCCTTGCGGGCCGCGAAGCCTAGCTTGCTCCCGCCTTTCATGGCCTGGATGAGGGCACCGTGCAGCTTTTCCACCACCGGGCTGGCCGGCCCGGCTGGTTCGGCGGCGGCCGCCAACGTGCTGAAAAGACACACAAAACAGAAAGCAATCCGGTACATGGCGCTGACCCTTTAGAGACGCTATACCCCACCATCCAATATTGGCATCTCTATGGCCAGAGGGCTGGCAAAGGGTCCGGGGTGACTGAGGTTCTGGAACGCCGCGCGGCGACGGACGAGGGGCGGGCAAAGACGCCAGCGAAAGCCCCTGGGGCGGTCGCGCGGGCGGTCGATACGCTGAAGCTCGTGCGCGATCAGGGCGGCCCGTCGTTCACGCAGTTCGCGCTGAACAACGCCTGCAACGCCAACTGCGGCTTCTGCGGTTTCGCGCGCGATGCCTTCCCCAAAGACAAATGGAAGTTCGTCGACCGCGACGGCGGCCTGGAGGCGCTCGACATCCTCTATCGCCAGGGTACGCGCTATCTGCTGTTCACCGGCGGCGAGCCCACGCTGCATCCGAACATTCTCGAATTCACCGAGCACGCGCGCGATCTCGGCATGAAGGTCATGCTGGTGTCCAACGCCGGCCTGTTCAAACCGCACAAGATCCGCGAACTGCATAAAGCCGGTATTTCCAGCTTCATCATCTCCGTCGATGCGGCGGACGTTGAAAAGCACGAAGCCAATCGCGGCCTGCCGGGCGTCTGCGAAAAGATCATCGAGGCCAACAAGACGTTCAAGGAACTGGGCGTGCAGTCGACCGCCTCGGTGACGATGAGCCGCCTGGTCGACTACGACAAGCTGCCGGCCTTCCTGGAATGGCTGGGCTTCAACTCGGCCACCTTCTCCTATCCGCTGACGTCGCTGGATTCCAACTTCCTCAGCTTCTCCACTTCGGACCTGGTGAATTACAGCAAGGACGAGTTGCTGGAGGCCTTCGACAAGGTCAAGGCGATGAAGGGCCGCTTCCAGGTCGTGAACCCCTCCGCCTCCATCGACGAGATGAAGCGCTTCGTCACTGGCGGGGAACAGAAATTCCCCTGCCTGGGCGGGTACACGTATTTCTACCTCGACTGGGACCTGATGCTGTGGCGCTGTCACAACTGGGCCGAGCCGATGTGCCACATCCGCGACTTCGACGAGACCAAGCTGGTCCGTGACGGCTGCACCAAGTGCATGATCGACTGTTACCGCGATTCCAGCGTGATGCAGCACATCGCCGTCTCGGCCCACGACAGCTATCAGGCGTTCCGCAAAGGAAAGATTGGTGAAGGGCTCAAGGCCCTGGGCCGCACCGGCAATCTGGGGTCCATCGGTTCCGTGCTGGAAGAGCTGCCCTGGCTGATCCGTTTCTGATATCAACAAAGCTGTCACCCCGGACAAGCCGCGCGATTGCGCGGCGCCGATCCGGGGTCCAGGGTTACAGACGCTGGCCCTTGCTACCCTGGATCCCGGCTCTCGCTTCGCTCGGCCGGGATGACAAGAGAGACGAATAACAAAGGCTGCCTCCCATGATGAAAACCCTGTTCCTGAACCCGCCGTCTTTCGACGGCTTCGATGGCGGCGCCGGTTCGCGCTATCAGGCCAAGCGCGAGATCAAGTCGTTCTGGTACCCGACGTGGCTGGCTCAGCCGGCGGCGCTGGTGCCGGACTCCAAGCTGGTCGACGCGCCCGCGCGCGGACTGACGCTGGAGCAGGTGTTGCCGATGGCGAACGACTACGAGCTCGCGGTGCTGCACACCTCGACGCCGTCCTTCCGCTCGGATGCCAAGGTCGCCGCCGCGCTGAAGGAAAAGAATCCGAAGCTGAAGGTCGGCATGGTCGGCGCGCATGTCGCCGTCGACGGCCATCAGTCGATGAAGAACGGCCCGGCGGTCGATTGGGTCGCGGGCAACGATTTCGACTTCACAGTCAAGGAAGTTGCCGAAGGTCACACCTACGAGGACATCGATGGCATCGCCTGGCGCCGCCCGAATGGCGAGATCGTGCGCAACAAACCGCGCGCAATGCTGGAAGACATGGACCAGCTGCCGCATGTGGTCGACGTCTACAAGCGCGACCTGACGATCGAGGATTACTTCATCGGCTATCTGCCGCATCCCTACCTGTCGGTCTATACCGGCCGCGGCTGCAAATCGCGCTGCACCTTCTGCCTGTGGCCGCAGACCATCGGCGGACATGTCTACCGTACGCGCTCGGTCGATCACGTCGTGTCCGAGATGGCGAAGGCGAAGGAATATTTCCCGCAGGTGCGCGAATACTTCTTCGACGACGACACGTTCACCGACGATCTGCCGCGCGCGGTCGAAATCGCCAAAGGTCTCGGCATGCTCGGCATCAAGTGGTCGTGCAACGCCAAGGGCAACGTGCCTTACGAGACGCTGAAGATTCTGAAGGACAACGGCTTGCAGCTCTTCGTCTGCGGCTATGAGTCCGGCAATCAGCAGATCCTGCACAACATCAAGAAGGGCATGCGCGTCGAACAGCTGCGCCAGTTCTCTTCGGATTGCCGCAAGCTCGGCATCAAGATTCACGGCACCTTCATCGTCGGCCTCCCCGGCGAGACGCATGAGACGATCAAAGAGACGATCCAGTTCGCCAAGGAATGCAACCCGACGACCATCCAGGTCTCGCTCGCGGCGGCTTATCCCGGCACGTTCCTCTACAATCAGGCCAAGCAGAATGGCTGGCTGATGGACGAGAGCAACGGCCGCCTGGTCGCGGACGAGGGCATCCAGGTCAGTTCGATCAGCTATCCGCACCTCTCCAGCGAAGAGATCTTCGGCAGCCTCGGCGAGTTCTATAAGAAGTTCTACTTCCGCCCCGGCAAGATCTTGGAGCTGACCTCCGAAATGCTGACCGACTGGGAACTGATGAAGCGCCGCCTGCGCGAGGGCGTGGAGTTCTTCGAATTCCTGTACCAACGCGAAGACCGCGAAGCGAAGGTCGCTTAGCAAGCTGGATTGTCACCCCGGACAAGCCGCGCGCCAGCGCGGCGCTGATCCGGGGGCCAGGGTGGCAACCGCAAAGCCAGGCGACGCGCGTCCGAGACGACGTACTTCGCCAATTAAATATCGTCCTTTTGCGGCCCGGCTTAGAATGGCGGCCCGGAATATCAATAAAGGCCCCGCGAGACGTGCCCTTCCTGTCTGATCGTCATCGCCACCGCGCTTTGTTACCTGTTCTTTCCCTGCTTTATCAGGTGAACCGGCACGGGGGCGGCGGCCAATGATCGCTGCATTCCAAACCCTGCTGCTGTTGCCGGTCGTGGGCGGCAGCGTTTTTTCGCTGCTAACCCTGTGGGCGGCACGCCGCTTTTTCCGGCGGCCGTTCGCGCCCAACGGCTTCAGCCCGCCGGTGACGATCCTGAAGCCGATCTACGGGCTCGACAAAGGCCTCGAGGACAACCTGCGCAGTTTCTGCGTTCAGGATTACCCGGAACTGCAGATCGTGATGTCCGTCCAGCGCACCGACGATCCGGCGCTGCCCATCTTGCGCAAGCTGGAAGGCGAGTATCCCGACCGCGTGACGCTGGTGATCAAACCCAGCGAGCCGGTGGTGAACGGCAAGGTGCAGAACCTCGTCAACGGGCTGGCCGCCGCGAAGCACGATATTCTGATCATCAGCGACAGCGACGTGCGCGCGAAACCGGATTACGTGCGCAACATCGTCACGCCGCTGCACGATCCCTCGGTCGGCTACGTCTGCTCGATGTACCGCAGTGTCCAGGCCGATCATTGGTGGGAGAAGCTTGAGCTTCTCAGCATGAACGCCGACTTCCTGCCGAGCGTGGTGTTCTCGAACGAAACCAATGCCGCGTTGTTCTGCACCGGGGCGACCGTCGCATTTCGTCGCGACGATCTCGACGCCGTGGGCGGTATGGCCGATCTCGGCGACTATCTGGTCGAGGACTATGAGTTGGGCCGCCGCTTGGTGAAGCTGCGCCGGCGCTATGTGGTGGTGCCCTACATCGTCGATTTGCTGGCCGACTACGGCAGCTTCCGCCAATGGTGGAACCATCAGGTCTATTGGGACCAGAACACCTGGGCGGCCAATCCCGTCGGTTTCTCCCTTACGATCCTGACGCGCGCGGTGCCTTTCGCCGCGCTGTTCTGGGCGGTGCGCGGCCTCGATGCCGTGGGCCTCATCGTGTTTGCCCTTGCCCTGACGATGCGCCTGTCCACGGCGCGCATCTTCGCCCGCGATTACCTTGAAGATCGTGAGGGTTTACGCGCTCTCTGGTTACTTCCACTGCGCGATCTGATCGCGCTCTTGTCATGGTATGTAGCGCTCACGCGGCGTAGTTTTATATGGCGCGGTCATCGCTTCGGTCTGACCCGCGACGGTCGCATCGTTCCTCGGGAAGTCAGCGCATGACCCGCGTTCTCGTCACCGGCGGAGCCGGGTTCATCGGCAGCCACACCGTCGACCTGCTCATGAGCCGTGGCCATGACGTGCTGGTGGTCGATGACCTCAGCACAGGGTTCAAAGCCAACATCGCCCGTTGGGCGAACGATCCCAAGTTCACCTTCTTCAAGGCCGACATCACCGCTGATATCACCGGCACGCTGGATCAATACGCCGCGATCAAGGGGCCGGTGGAACGTATGATCCACTTCGCCGCGCAGACGGCGGTGCCGTTGTCGATGGACGATCCCGTGGGCGACATCCGCGTCAATGTCATGGGCACGGTTGCGCTGCTCGAATACGCGCGCCGCAACGGCATCGAGAAGGTGGCCTTCGCCTCGTCCTCGGCGGTGTACGACGATGATGCGCCGGTGCCCGTGAACGAAGAATCGCGCGCGCGACCAAGTTCGCCCTACGGCATAGACAAGCTGGTGATCGAGTTTTACCTCGATTACTACGCGCGGCTTTATGGGCTGAAGTACACGGCGCTGCGCTTCATGAACGTCTATGGCCCGCGCCAGGACCCTAAGAGCTATTACTCCGGCGTCATTTCGATCTTCCTCGATCGCGCCGTCCGCAACGAGCCCATCACCATTTTCGACGACGGCGAGCAGACGCGCGACTTTGTCTATGCCACCGATGTGGCGGACGCGGTCGTTAAGTCCTGCTTGGAAGACGGCGCGCTGGGCGAGATCATCAACATCGGCACCGGGGTCGAGGTGACGATCAACCAGACGGCTCGCACGATCCTCGATCTCGCCAAATCGCGCTCGACCATCACCCACGCGCCGGCCCGTGCCGGCGACATCCGCCGCTCCGTCACCACCATGGACAAGGCCGCGCGCCTGCTGGCGTTCCAGCCGAAGGTCGGCTTGCGCGAGGGTCTGGAACAGACGCTGGCTTGGGTGCGGACGCAGATGATCGTCCGATGACGCTAAACCTATGACCACCGCGCTGAAGTGGATCGCGTTCTTCTGCGGTCTGGCTGTCGTCGGGTGGGTCGCGGCGGACACCGATCTCGCGGCCGTCATTGCCGACGTCACGCATCTCGGCGGGCTCGGCGCCGTCGCCACGCTGATCGTCTTCTACGTCGGGTTCGCCGCCGATGCCGCGGCCTGGGCCATGATGTTCGAGACCCGCGTTGGCCTGGCACGCGTCTATCTCGTGCAGACGGTCGGCGAGGCGGTGAACACCCTGATGCCCTTCGGCTCCCTCGGGGGCGAGCCTGTGAAGGCGATGGTGCTCAAGCGCCGCTATGGCGTCACCTACCGCGAGTCCACCGCGACATTGCTGCTGGCCCAGGCGATCAACACACTGGCTGAAGTTCCGTTCATCGGCTTCGGGCTCACGCTGGTGCTGGCGGCGGGCATTCTGCCGCCGCTGGCGGAAACCGCGATGATCGTCGGCGCGGCCTGCGTCAGCGGTTTCATCGTCCTGCTGTTCGCGATGCTGCATCTGCGCCTGCTGATCCGCATTGAGCAGCGGCTTGCGGCGGGGCGGTGGGGCGAGAAGCTGCACCGCGCGCTCGGCCTGGTGCGGGATGTCGAGCAGCGGCTATTCACCTTCGTCCGTCACCGGCCGCTTCAATTCGCCGCCGCGCTCGGACTGTCATTCGTTACCTGGCTCTCGGGGGCGGTGGAGGTTTACGTCATCCTGCGCTTCCTGGGCGCGAACGTGACGTTCCAGGACGCCTGGATGGTCGAAGCCGCTGTCGTGCTGGCGCGCAATGCCACCTTCTTCATTCCCGCGCATATGGGAAGTCAGGATGGGGCGACGATGCTTGTGGCGGGTGCGCTTACGGGATCGCCGGAGCTTGGACTTGCGCTAGCGCTTGTCCGGCGCGGCCGCGAGATTTTCACCTCGTCGATCGGCCTCGCGCTCGGCGCCTGGTTGGGCCTGAAGCCCGGGGCGCTAGAACGCGAAGTACAGGACGGGCAGCACGATCAGGACGACGCCGGCAAAGACATCGCTGAACCACCGCGGGCAAATGCGGTCGTAAACATCAAAGAATCGATCTAGGGCAACCATCGGCGTCTCTCCCGTTCGCGCTACTGATCTAACGCCCCAATTGCGAAGAAGCGGCGACGACATTTGGGCATTTTTGCCGCAATTGCGCGGAACGATTGCCGCGCGGGTTCATAATTTGACCCGGGTGTAATTGACGACCAATATTACCCGGGTTATATAGGCGGCGCTTTCCCAGGAGACGCCACGATGAACGCACGCGACGAAGAGCCCCAATTTACGGCCTTTAATGGCGACAAGATGCTGTCGGCCGGTCCGATGCGCACCGTGGGCATTGCGGTCAAACGCGCCATCGCGCGCAAGGCGGCGGGTCCGGTGCTGGTGTACGACGACGCGACGGGGCGTGCCGTTGATCTGGATATTCGCGGATCGGATGCGGAATTCCTGGCCCGCTTGGCCAGCGGCGATTTCGCCAGCCCGCGCGGTCCCGGGCGGCCGAAGCTTGGCGTGACGGCGCGCGAGGTGACCTTGCTGCCGCGCCATTGGGACTGGTTGAACGCGCAGCCCGGCGGTGCGTCGGTCACGCTGCGCAAGCTGGTGGAGGAGGCCCGCAAGGCCAACGCGGGCAAGGAGCGGAAGCGCGAGGCGCAGAACGCGGCGTATCACTTCATGTCGGCGATGGCCGGCAATTTGCCCGGCTACGAGGAAGCGCTGCGCGCGTTATTCGCCGACGACCGCGAGCGTTTCGTCTCCTTGATCGCGGGCTGGCCGAAGGACATCCGCAACCACACGACCCAGCTCGCTTACCCGGACTAGGGCTGATTTAAACCAGGCCCTGTCGCTTCGCCGCATCGAGGGCGGCGATCACGCGGTCGGCTTCGGCGTCGGTCATGCTGGCGAAGATCGGCAGGCACATCTGCCGGCCGCAGGCGATCTCAGCGCCGGTCAGATTGCCCGGATCGAGTTGCGTCAACACCGGATGCTTGTGCAGGGGGAACTCGTAGACCTCGCCGGAGCACTGCACGCCGTGCTCGTCCTTCAGCCAGGTCTTCAGCGTCACGCGATCCACGCCGTCCGGCAACATCACGACGTACTTGTAGTAGTTCGCCGCGCAGCCCTTGGGGGGCAACATCGGGCGAACGCCATTCGCCGAGCTCAGCGCCGCGTCGTACTTCGCCGCGATGCGACGGCGGTTGGCGATCATCTGCGGCAGGCTTTGCAGGTGCCGCAGGCCGATGATCGCGTGCGGTTCCGAAAGGCGCCAGTTGTAACCCATGCGGATGTGGCTGTTCTGGAAGAAGCTGGCCTTACCCTGGTCGCGATAGATGCGCGCTTCCGTGGCCATCTTCTCGTCATCGGTGATGATGATGCCGCCCTCGGCGGATGTCATCACCTTGGTCGGATAGAAGCTGAACGAGCCCGCCCAGCCGAAGGTGCCGGCATGCTTGCCGTCCAGCGTCGCCAGATGCGCATGCGCCGCGTCTTCCATCAGCCACAGGCCCTTGCGTTTGGCGAGGTCGACAATCGCGGGCATCTCGTGGGTGATGAAGCCGGCGATGTGCACGATCATGATGCCGACGGTCTTGGGCGTCAGACGCCGCTCGACCTCGGCCGCCGTGGTCGACAGCGTCGTCGGATCGGTGTCCATCAGGATCGGATTGCCGCCGGCCGCGATTACGGCGGAGGCCGTCGCGAAGAAGGTATTCGCGGGGATCAGCACATCCTTACCGGCGACATCGGCGATTCGCAGCATGATCTCCAGCGAGGCCGTGCCGCTGTTCACGGCGACGGCATGCTTCGCACCATGCAAGGCGGCGAACTGCTTCTCGAGTTCCTCGCCATAACCGCCGAGGGTGAGCCGACCCGTGCCCAGAACTTCTTTGATCTTCTCGGCGATCCAGTCGGCGTCTTCAGGCGTGAAGTCGATCCGGGTCGGCGGCACCGGGGGCAGAGACATGGGAATTGGCTTTCGTTCAGCCGGGCATGAAGCGGCGCGCGAAGCGCACCATGGTCGGCATGATGGTGGGGCGCAGCAGACGCGCATCGAGATGCGCCATGCGGCGATCGTTCTCGGACAGGCAGAGGTCCATGAAGGGACCGATCTCGATATCGACGCCAACGGAGTCTTTGCCATGCGTGGCGAAATCGTCATCCGCGCCGGAGGCGACGCCGGCCCGTGCGATGCCGTTGATGCCGAGATGGGCGAGGCGCTTGGCGGCGAACCACGGCCGGGCCAGCAGCGGGGTGTTCGCCTGCATGTAAGCCGCCCAATTCACGAAGAACACGATGTGGCGCGATTCTTCTCGAATCACCGGCTCGAAGGTCTCGACCAGGTCCATCGGGAAGAACCCCGAGCGCTTGGCGAGTTCAAACAGACCGAACGCAAAGAATGAGTCCAGGCATTCGCCGTAGCCGGTGGACATGAAGTTCCACTCGGTCCGGCGCGACGGCGTATAGGGCGGCACATTGTCGAGCTTGATGCCGTAGCCGTCGACCAGCGCTCTGAGCACACGGCGATGGCGCGATTCCTCGAAGGCAATCATCTCGATGGCTTCGCGCATCAAGGGGTCGGTTGTGATCTTGGCCTGGGCCGCGATATGCGCGGACGCGCGATCCTCGGTCTCGACCGCAATGGTCCAGAACGGCAGGCCGGTTAGACGCGCCAGCGGCTCCGGGTCCAGCTTGGGCCAGTCGATGACTTCGGGCTTATAAGGATCGAAGGTGTCCAGCACCATGCGGCAGAACATCGCCTTATGCGACTCGGATCCGATGGCGATCGGTCCCGGCTCGGCGAAGGTCCAGCGCGTCGGGGCGCTATCGATCTGCGCGATGGAATTCATGGCGTACTTCTGCGGGTTTTGGCCTGGGCTGGCAAGAGGGCAACGCCGCCAATCGAGGTGACATGAACGCCCCGGTGGCGTATCGAAGGCGCATGGATACCATTGCCACAACCTCCGGCCTGGAAACGCCGTCCGGCAAGGGCGCGGGGGACGAGAATTTTCCTGTCGGGTCGTGGCTATTGCCCAAGGCGCTGCGGCCGCATGTGGCGATCTTCTATGCCTATGCCCGCGCGATCGATGATATCGCCGACAACCCGCAGCTCGCAGCGGACGTGAAGATCGCGCGGCTCGAGGCCTTTGCGAACGCGCTCCGGAACGGCAGCAGCGACCCGGCGCTGTCCAAAGCGGAAGCCTTGCGCCTCTCCCTCGTGGCGACCGGGATTACGCCCAAGCATGGGCTCGATCTGATCTCGGCCTTCAAGCAAGACGCGGTCAAGCCGCGCTATGAGAATTGGGGCGAATTGCTGGACTATTGCGACCGGTCGGCATCGCCGGTCGGGCGCTACCTGCTCGACCTGCATGGCGAAGACAAAAGCCTCTATCCGTTCTCTGACGCACTGTGCAGCGCCTTGCAGGTGATCAATCACCTGCAAGACTGCGCCAAGGACTACGCGGAGATGGACCGTGTCTATCTGCCGCAGAACTGGATGCGCACCGACAATGCCGCCGTCGAACATCTTGCGCGTCCGTCGCTTTCGCCGGGCTTGCGGCGCGTGCTGGACCGCTCGTTGGAGCGTGTCGACACGCTGTTGGCCGAGGCGCGACGTCTGCCCGGCAACTTGCGCAGCCGCCGTCTGGGTGCGGAAAGCGCGGTGATCCAGGCCATCGCCGAGCGGTTGACCGTGCGGTTGCGGTATGAAGACCCGCTGGCGACACGTGTGGCGTTGTCCAAGCCCGCCGCGGCAGTGACGGCGCTGCGGGCGCTGTTGGGTTTCTGGATCTGACATGTTGATCTTGAGCGGCCTTGCGTTCGTCGCGTGGCTGTATCTTGTGCTGGTCCATCACGGGTTCTGGCGCGCCGATCAGCGTCTGCCGGCCGCACCACCCGCGCCGGCCCAGTGGCCGGCCGTCACGGCCATCGTTCCCGCACGCAACGAAGCGCCGACCATCGGTTCCTGTGTGAGCGCGCTGCTGTCGCAGTCTTACCCCGGCATGTTGCGCGTGATCGTCGTGGACGACGCCAGCACCGACGGCACCGGCGAGATCGCGCGGAGCGCTGCCGATGATCGCCTCACGGTCTTAAAGGCGCCACCCCTCGGGCCGGGCTGGACCGGCAAGCTGAACGCGCTGAATGCCGGTGTCACTGCCGCGGGCGATACGCTGTTGTGGTTTACCGACGCGGACATCGTGCATGCGCCCGACGTACTTCAGCGTCTTGTCGCGCAAATGGAGACGCGCGACCGCGATCTCGTGTCGCTGATGGTGCGGCTGAACTGTGTGAGCTTCTGGGAAAAATTTCTGGTCCCGGCCTTCGTTTACTTCTTCCAGATGCTCTATCCGTTCCGTGCGGTGAACGACGATCGGTCTGCCATCGCCGGGGCGGCGGGCGGCTGCGTGCTGTTGCGCCGGGTGGCCTTGGAACGTGCCGGCGGCCTTGCCGCGATTCGCGGCGCGGTGATCGACGACTGCGCGTTAGCGCAGGCGATCAAGCGCAGCGGCGGGCGGCTATGGCTTGGCCTCGCGGACACCTCGCGCTCGCTGCGGGACGCGGCGACACTGGGGCCGCTGTGGCGGATGGTCGCGCGAACGGCCTTCACGCAGCTGCGCCATTCCTGGCTGCTTCTGGCCGGTGCGGTGGCGGGGTTGACCCTGCTGTTCTTCGTCCCGGTGCTGGCGGCGCTGAGCCTGGCGCACGGAGCCATGCCGGTGATGCTATTCGGCCTCGGGGCCTGGGCACTGATGGCGATCAGCTACGCCCCGACACTGCGGACCTATGGTGTTCCAATTGCAGCAGGAATCGCGCTACCGGTGGCCGCGGGGCTGTACACGGCCATGACTGTGGCGTCGGCTGTTGCCCATTTGCAAGGCCGTGGGGCGGCGTGGAAGGGGCGGCACTATGACCCTTCTGCCGCGCAGTTAAATCTGCCAAAATCCGAGCATTAACAAGCGATTGGTGCGATGAACCGGACTGCGGCGCAAGGCCGTGGCCGGAATGACGCTCCGCCGTTACAAACAAGAATCAGATGATCCGGCGGACGGGTCGCGAGCGGGGCTGGCGGATGCCGAAGGATCAGGCTGAAGAAAAGGCCAAGCGGCCGGCTGCGACGCCGCTGCTCGACGGCGTGAACACGCCCGACGCCTTGCGCCGTCTGCCGCCGACGTCCTTACGTGAGCTGTCCGACGAACTGCGCGCCGAGACCATCGCCGCAGCCTCGGTGACCGGCGGCCATTTCGGCGCTGGCCTGGGCGTGGTCGAACTCACCGTGGCGCTGCATTACGTCTATGCGACACCTGACGACCGCGTGATCTGGGACGTCAGCCATCAGGCCTATCCGCACAAGATCCTCACTGGCCGGCGCGACCGCATCCGCAGCATCCGTCAGCGCGGCGGTCTGCATGGCTTTACCCAGCGCGCGGAAAGCGAATTCGATCCCTTCGGCGCGGCGCATAGCTCCACCTCGATCTCTGCCGCCTTCGGTATGGCGGTGGCGGCGGTGCACGCGAAGCGTGCGCGACGCGTCGTCGCCGTGATCGGCGATGGCGCGATGAGCGCCGGCATGGCCTTCGAGGCGCTGAACAACGCCGGCGCGACCAAGGTGCCGCTGACGGTTGTTCTGAACGACAACGGGATGTCGATCGCGCCCTCCGTCGGCGCGTTGACAAACTATCTGAAAGACTTGGGTGCACAGCGCACGCCGCTCACCGATGCCGAGATCGACGCGGCCTTCGTGCAAGCGCCGCAGGCGTTGGCGACCGCGGCGACATGGTTCGAGCAATTCGGATTCAAATACGTCGGCCCCATTGATGGACACAACGTCGATCACCTCGTGAAGGCGCTGAAGGCCGCGCGGGATCACGAGGGTCCGGTGCTGCTGCACGTGCTGACGGAGAAGGGCAAGGGCCATCCGTTCGCAGCACCCAACGCCGAGAACTATCACGCGGTCGAAGGCTTCGATCTCGACACCGGCTTGCGTCCGAAAGCGACGGCGAAGGCGCCGACCTACACGAAGGTCTTCGCCAACGCGCTGATCGACGAAGCGTCGCGTGATCCCGATATTTTCGCGATCACCGCCGCCATGCCTTCGGGCACCGGCCTCGATGCCTTCGCCAAGGCCTATCCGGATCGCTTCTTCGATGTCGGTATCGCCGAGCAGCACGCGGTCACCTTCGCCGCGGGTCTTGCGGCGGAAGGCATGAAGCCTTTCGCGACGATCTATTCCTGCTTCCTGCAACGCGCCTTTGACCAAATTGTGCATGACGTGGCGCTGCAGCGCCTGCCGGTGCGCTTCGCAATCGACCGCGCGGGCCTCGTCGGCGCCGATGGCGCCACGCACGCCGGCAGTTTCGATCTGGCCTACCTCGGCACCCTGCCGCACATCGTGTTGATGGCGCCGTCCGACGAAGCGGAACTAATGCACATGATCGCCACATCGGCGGCCATCGACGATGGCCCGTCCGCCGTGCGTTTCCCGCGCGGCGAGGGCACGGGCATTGCGCTGCCGCAGCGCGGCCAGGTGCTGCCGATCGGCCGTGGCCGCATCATCCGTGAAGGCACGGCGATTGCCCTGGTCTCGCTCGGCGCGCGCCTCGGCGAATGCCTGAAGGCGGCCGATCAACTGACCGCGCATGGCCTGTCGACCACCGTGGTCGATGCCCGTTTCGCCAAGCCTTTGGACGAAGACCTGATCGCCCGTCTCGCGCGCGAGCACGAAGTCCTGATCACCGTCGAGGAAGGTTCGACCGGTGGCTTCGGTTCGCATGTCCTGCATTTTCTGGCCGCCTCGGGGCGTCTGGATGACGGCCTGAAGGTGCGTACGCTCACGCTGCCCGATCGCTTCATTGCGCACGGCAAGCCCGAGGATCAGTACGACGAGGCCGGTCTACAGGCGCGTCACATCGCCGATGCGGCGCTGGGCGCGCTCGGGCGCGGCCAGCAGACGACGCCGTTGCGCCAGCGGCGTTAAGACGCGGCGGTCGACTTCGGAACCGACATGACGACTCTCGCATCCATGCGTAACGACGCCGACATCGCCGAGGTCCGCCAGCGGGTCCAAAGCGCAGGCTCGTCTTTTTACTGGGCGATGCGCTTTGTCAGCCGTGCCAAGAGCGACGCGCTATTCGCGATCTATGCCTTCTGCCGTGAAGTGGACGACATCGCCGACGGCGATGCCGCCCCGGAGGACAAGCGCGCGGCGCTGGCGGAATGGCGCGGGCGTATCGCCCGTCTGTACGAAAGCGGCGAGGCGGACGTATCGGTCGCCCGCGCCCTCGTACCGGCGATTCAAAGATTCAATCTCCTGCGTGCGGATTTCGAGGCCGTGATCGCCGGCATGGAGATGGATGCCGACGGCCCAATGATCGCGCCGCCACTGGCGACCCTCGACCTCTACTGCGACCGCGTGGCCTCAGCCGTGGGGCGCCTCTGCGTCTGCGTGTTCGGCGACAGCGGCCCGAACGGTGTGGCGGTGGCCTACCATCTCGGGCGCGCCTTGCAGCTGACCAACATCATGCGCGACGTGGTCGAGGATGCGACCATCGACCGCCTATATCTGCCGGCTGAGCTTCTGGCCGCGCGCGGCGTGCTCGTCACCACCCCGCGCGACGTGCTGCGTCATCCGCATATCTGCAAGGTGATCGGCGATGTCGGGTTGATGGCGACGCAAGCCTTTGTCGATGCCGAAAAAGCGCTCACCAAATGCGATCCGCGCGCCATGCGCCCGGCGGTGGTGATGATGCGGGTCTATCGCCGCACGCTCGAACGCCTGCGCGCCGACGGCTGGCGTTTGCGCCCGCCGGCGAAAGGCTTGCACAAGATGGTGCTGCGCGCCGAGAAGCTCGCCCTCGCGTTCTATTACGGACTCGTGTGATGACCGCACGCGTGCATGTCATCGGCGGCGGCCTGGCCGGATTGGCGGCGGCGGTACGCTTGCGCCACCTCGGCGCGGCCGTGATGCTGTACGAAGCGGCGCCGCGCGCCGGCGGACGGTGCCGGTCTTATCACGACCCGCAACTCGATACCGTCCTCGACAACGGCAATCACCTGCTGCTCAGCGGCAATACGTCCGCGATGACCTATCTCAGCGAAATCGGCGCTTCAAATCGCCTCGCCGCGCCGACCAGCGCGGCATTCGATTTCGTGGACGTGACAAGCGGTCAACGCTGGAGCCTCAATCCCGGCGCGGCGCCTTGGTGGATCCTCGACGCGAAGCGCCGCGTGCCGGATACCAGCATCACCGATTACTGGTCCATCGTCCGTCTGACGCGCGCCGCGAAGGATGCCACGGTCGGCGCCTGCCTGAATGCCAGTTCCGTCCTGTTCCGCCGCTTTTGGGAGCCGCTGACGCTTGCCGTATTGAACACCGCGCCGGGCGAAGGCGCGGCTTCGTTGTTGCAAGCCGTGCTGCGCGAGACCGTCGCCAAGGGCGCGGATGCCTGCAGGCCTTTGATTGCGCGTGACAGCCTGGCCGATGCGCTGGTCGATCCGGCGATTGCGCTGTTGACCCGGGCCGGCGTGACCGTGCGTCTCGGCACCCGGGTCGAACGTCTTGAATTCGCGGGTGACCGCGTCGCATCGCTGGTTGTCGACGGAACGCCGACGGTTTTAGCCGCAAACGATGCCGTGATTCTCGCGACCCCGGGCTGGATCGCGGCGGAACTTGTGCCCGGCCTAGGCGTCCCCGGAGCGGGCGCGCCCATCGTCAACGTCCACTACAAGCTCAACGACGCGGGCGCCTCTACCGCGCCGCAGATCGTCGGTGTCATCGGCGGATTGTCGCAGTGGGTGTTCCGGCGCGGACAGATCGCCTCGGTCACGATCAGCGCCGCCGAAAAGGAAGCGGAGCTCGGCGCCGACGAGATCGCCGCGCGCTGCTGGCCCGAGGTCGCAACCGCGCTGGGCCTCGCGGCCACGCCGGTGCCGCCCGCGCGCGTGGTGAAAGAACGCCGCGCCACGCCGGCCCAGACGCCGGCTGCGGTGGCCGCGCGCCCCGCCGCGCAATCTGCTTATGCCAATCTGGTTCTCGCAGGCGATTGGACCGATACCGGTCTTCCCGCCACCATCGAAGCGGCGGTGCGCTCCGGCTTCACCGCGGCGCGTCTCGTCGAAAACCGCCAAGCTTCCTCGCAGCGCGGGGCGGCATGAACGTGAACGTGTCTCCCATCGCGGCCCTGGATGCGGTGATCGCCGAGGCGAGCGCCGGGCTGAAAAGCCGTCAGCGCCCGGACGGGCATTGGGTGTTCGACCTTGAGGCGGATGCGACGATCCCGTCGGAATACATTCTTCTCAACCATTTCCTGGATGAGCTCGAGCCCGAGATCGAAGCCAAGCTGGCGGATTACATTCGCAGCATTCAAGGCGCGCACGGTGGCTGGCCGCTGTTCCACGGCGGCGACTTCGACATGAGCGCCAGCGTGAAGGCGTACTACGCGCTGAAGATTGTCGGCGACGATATCGATGCGCCGCATATGGCGCGTGCGCGCCAGGCGATCCTGTCGCGCGGCGGGGCGGCGCAGGCCAACGTGTTCACACGTTATGCGCTGGCGCTGTTCGGCGAAGTGCCCTGGCGCGCCGTACCGGTGATGCCGGTCGAACTGTTTCTAGCGCCCAGCTGGTTCCCGGTGACGATCTATCGCATCTCTTACTGGTCGCGCACCGTGGTCGCGCCGTTGCTGGTGCTCGCGGCTTTGAAGCCGCTCGCGAAGAACCCACGCGGCGTGCGCGTGCAGGAACTGTTCGTCACGCCGCCGGAGAAGGTGGATGTGTGGTTGCGCAATCCCACCGGCAAGTTCGCCGGTCATATCTTCCTGGCTATCGACAAGGTCCTGCGCGTGCTGGAGCCGCGTGTGCCCCGGGGCATGCGTCAGCGTGCGATCGATCTGGCGGTGGCGTTCTTCCGCGAGCGCCTGAACGGCGAAGACGGCCTCGGCGCGATCTTCCCGGCGATGGCCAACGCCGTCATGGCGATGGAAGCGCTGGGTTATCCGAAAGACCATCCCGATCTCGTCACCGCGAAGCTGTCGATCAAGAAGCTGCTGACGCCGGGCGAAGGCAAGATGTTCTGCCAGCCTTGCGTCTCGCCGATCTGGGACACCAGTCTGGCGGTGCAGGCGATGCAAGAAGCCGGCGGCGACGACATCGCGGCCTGCGACTGGTTGAAGGATCGTCAGATCCTCGACGTTGTGGGCGATTGGGCCGTGAAGCGTCCGGGCTTACGTCCCGGCGGTTGGGCCTTCCAGTACAACAACGCGCATTATCCTGACGTCGACGATACCGCCGTCGTCGGCATGGCGCTGCATCGCGCCGACGGTGCGCGCTACAAGGAAGCCATCGACCGCGCCGCCGAGTGGATCGTCGGCATGCAAAGCACCAACGGCGGCTGGGGTGCCTTCGATGTCGACAACAGCGACTTCTACCTGAACCACATTCCGTTCGCCGATCATGGCGCGCTCCTCGATCCGCCGACGGCCGACGTGTCGGCGCGCTGTATCAGTTTCCTGGCGCAGATCGGATACGAGCGCAGCCATCCCGCCATCGCGCGCGGTATCGAATACCTGAAACGCGATCAGGAGAAGGACGGCAGCTGGTTTGGCCGTTGGGGCACGAACTACGTCTATGGCACGTGGTCGGTATTGAACGCGCTCAATGCCGCCGGCGAAGACATGGGTGCGCCCTATATCCGCAAGGCCGTCGACTGGCTGATCGCGCGTCAACGCGACGATGGCGGCTGGGGCGAGGACGGCGCCACCTATTGGACCGAACGCCGCACGGAAGCGAAAGCCAGCACACCGTCGCAGACGGCTTGGGCCGTGCTCGGGCTGATGGCGGCGGGCGAAGTCGAACATCCCGCGGTGAAGCGCGGTGTCGATCATCTGATCGCTGCCCCGCGCGAAGCGGATGGGCGTTGGGAAGAGCCGTGGTTCACGGCGGTCGGTTTCCCGCGCGTGTTCTATCTGCGCTATCACGGCTATGCGTCGATCTTCCCGCTGTGGGCGCTCGCGCGCTACCGCAACCTCACCAGCAGCAACACGAAGAACGTGCGCTATGGGATGTGAACCGGTGAGCTTGGAGCGCACCTCGCGCAGGCTGCGGTGATGCGGCCCCTTGTTGGCATCGTCACAGGACTGAAGTTCGAGGCCGAGCTGCTGCGCGCGGCGGCGCAGCGACATGGCGAGACGCCGTTGATCGCGGTCGCTGGGCTGGGTGCCGGACGCGCGGCGCAGGCAGCGCGCCAGCTTGTGCGACAGGGGGCGACGCATCTGCTCAGCTTCGGACTTTGCGCCGGCCTCGATCCGATTTTGAAGGCGGGCATGGCCGTCGTGGCGACCGGCGTACAAGGTCCGAACGGCGTTCAGTTTTGCGATGGTGAATGGGCGGCTCGCTTGGCTGCGGCGATGCAGGCGCAGCGGGGCGCTGTTGCCCATGCCGCTGAAATCGCAGCGTCAGTGGCCGACAAGGCGCGGCTTGCCGCAGCCGGCGCGATCGCGGCCGATATGGAAAGTGCGGGCATCCTGGATATCGCGGCGAGTTCGCATATTCCCGCCGCCGTACTGCGCGTGGTCTCGGACGGCGCCAATCAGGTGCTGCCGAGCGCGGCGCTGTTGGCGATGGACAGCAACGGCAATCTACGCCCGGGCTTGGTCGCCGCGGCGATCTGGGCCGCACCCCTGGAGCTGCCCGACCTGATCCGGCTGGGTCTGTCGACGGCGAAGGCGCGTAAGCGCCTGACGGAGCTAGCCGGCCTTGGCCTTGGGCGCAGTTTCTTCGCCCAGCTTCGCGACAAATGAGCTGACCTGCTTCTCGAAGACGTATTGCGCCGGGCGCTGATTCTCGAGCGGGATCTCGGCGACCATCGGCTTCTCGGTCTCGATGCCTTGCAGGAACACGCGCAGCGCCTTGAACGGGCGCGTCGTGGTGTCCATCACGGCCGTCGGCTCATAGCCGCAATGCACCATGCAGTTGGCGCACTTCTCGTACTTGCCGGTGCCGTAGGTGTTCCAATCGGTCGTCTCCATCAGCTCCTTGAAGGTTTGCACATAACCCTCGGAGAGGAGATAGCAGGGCTTCTGCCAGCCGAACACGTTACGGGTGGGATTGCCCCACGGCGTGCATTCATAGGTCTGGTTGCCCGCGAGGAAGTCGAGATACATCGTCGACTGGTTGAAGGCCCACTTCTTGGCCTTGCCGACGCGGTCCTTGCCCATGCGGAAGATGGTGCGGAACAGCTCTTTGGTCTGCTTGCGGCCGAGGAACTGGTCCTGCACCGGCGCGCGCTCATAGGCATAGCCCGGCGCGACCGTGATGCCCTCGACGCCCAGTTCCATCACATAGTCGAAGAACTGCGCGACGCGTTCGGGCACGGTGTTGTCGTTGAACAGCGTGCAGTTGACGGTGACGCGGAAACCGCGCGCGACCGCTTCCTTGATCGCCTCGACAGCGCGGTCGAACACGCCCTCCTGGCTGACGGCGTGGTCGTGCTCTTCCTTCAGGCCATCCAGATGGACGGAGAGGGTGAGGTAGGGGCTCGGCGTGAACTGATCGAGCTTCTTCTTGAGCAGCAGCGCGTTGGTGCAGAGGTAAACGAACTTCTTGCGCGCAACGATGCCCTCGACGATCTCCTTGATGCCCTTGTGCAGCAGCGGTTCGCCGCCAGGGATGGAGACCATCGGCGCGCCGCAGTCGTCCACCGCCTTGAAGCATTCTTCCGGCGACAGGCGCTTGTTCAGGATCTTGTCAGGATAGTCGATCTTGCCGCAGCCGACGCAAGCCAGGTTGCAGCGGAACAGAGGCTCGAGCATGAGCACGAGCGGATAGCGCTCCACGCCCATGAGCTTTTGCTTGAGGATGTAGGCTCCGACACGGAGCTGCTGGATCAACGGAACGGCCACAGTCGTATTCTTTCGTTAGGCTTCAGGCGGCGCCGGCGGCAAGGGTGCGCAGCTGCGGCGGCAGCTTGAAGTGGATGTTCTCGGTCACGCCGTTCAGGCGCTCGATCTTTATTTCGCCCAAGGTACGCAGGCGGGCAATCAATTCATCGACCAGTGCCTCAGGCGCGGAAGCGCCGGCGGTGATGCCGACGACCTGCTTGCCATGGAGCCATTCCGGCTGCAACCCGTCGGCGTCGTCGATCAGATAGCTCGGAATGGCCATCTCGTCGCCGATTTCCTTCAAGCGATTGGAATTCGAGCTGTTCTTGGCCCCGAGCACCAAAAGCACGTCGGCCTGCTGGGCCAGTTCGCGCACGGCCTGCTGGCGGTTCTGGGTGGCGTAGCAGATGTCCTTCACGTCCGGGCCATGGATGGCCGGGAAGCGCTTTTGCAACGCCAGAATGATCTCGCGGGTATCGTCCACCGAGAGGGTGGTCTGGGTGACGTAGGCAAGCTTCTCGGGGTCGTTGACCTGCAACGTGTCCACATCTGTTACCGAGCCAACCAGGTGCACGCGGCCGTCGATCTGGCCCAGCGTGCCGATCACCTCGGCATGACCGGCGTGGCCGATCAGGACGACTTCATACCCCGCCGCGGCATAGCGCTGACCCTCGGTGTGAACGCGGCTGACCAGCGGGCAGGTGGCGTCAATGACCTCAAGGCCGCGCCCCCCGGCACCGTTCTCGACCGTGCGTGACACGCCGTGGGCTGAAAAAATGGTGATCGCGCCGGCCGGGATATCGTCGATCTCGTCCACGAACACCGCGCCTTTGGCCCGGAGATCTTCGACCACCCGCTTATTATGGACGATCTCATGGCGCACGTAGACCGGCGCGCCATAGCGCTTGAGGGCCAGTTCTACGATGTCCACCGCCCTCACCACACCCGCGCAGAAACCGCGCGGCTGTGCCAGGAGCACCTTCATATGCATGTCGTCGGCTCCGCCTGAAACCTCTTCATAAGGAGCCTCCCCCCACCCATGACGTGGCTAAGTAACTACCATATTCAAAGACTTCCGCGAACCCTGCATGTCCCTGGCCGTGGGTGCGCGCTTTAAAGAAGGAGAGGCGGGGCGCCTTATAGCCGCAAAGCCCTGCGCAAAGCTGTGGCGTCGGACGACCTGTTCGGGTCTCACTAACCGAGCGCGACATGGGTGAATGTGCGCGCGACTCCTGTGCGATGAGTCCGCGAAAACGATCGTGTGAAGGGCTTTGTGCGCACCTTGACAAGACGCACAGGTCAGAAACGCCTGCGCCAGAGGCATTTTTGCATGAGTTATCCACAGAAACCCGTGCAAACAGCCTTCTTTTAGCGTGTCGAGTATTGCGCACGACTACCTGTTGTGTTTTTCTTCGCGGGCAACGGGAAGCGCGTTCATCGAGCGCGCACCGTCGCGAACGAACAATCGTGGAGAGTGGAAATGGCCACCAAAGCTGCTGCAAAGCAGAACGTCGTCACCCTGAAGCACCTCGCCGCCAACCTGGCGGACAGCCATGAGCTGCCGAAGAAGAAGTCGGTCGAAATGCTGACCGACCTCGTCGGGCTCCTGACCAAGCACCTCAAGAAGGGCGACAAGATCCGCATCGGCGGCCTCGGCATCCTGCAGGTTCGCAAGCGCGCCGCCCGCATGGGCCGCAACCCGGCGACCGGCGAAGCCATCAAGATCAAGGCGAGCAAGAAGGTTGCCTTCCGCGCCGCCAAGGAACTGAAGGAAGCCGTCTAAGACGGTTTCTGGGGGCTGAGCTCCGGCCGGGGGCAGACGATCGTTCCCGGCAGCGTGACGATTTCCGCACAGACGCTTAACGTTTGCGGCACGCGCTATCGAGGCGGCAACAGGGTCGATCCCGGGCAGGTTCTCCTGCCTGTGTGGATGCTGCTTCGGACGGCTCGCGGTGGTCCCGGCCAGGGATCATGCGCCGCAAAGGCCACCGGCTACGAGGAAACGCCCCGCGCCAATAGCGCGGGGCGTTTTTCTTTTCGAAAATACAACTGAGCGGCGGAACGGACTGTGAGGTGCAGCGTTGTGTAAGGGCTGGGAATTCCAGTCAGGAGTGAATGAATGAAACTGCACGTTTTGGCCCTTATGGCGACAACCCTCGCGGTGAGCGCACCGGCCTTTGCCCAACCTGGCCGTAACGACGATCGCGGCTATGACCGTCGCGACCGCGACGACCGAGGTCTTGATCGAGATCGCGACCGTGGCCCCCGCTGGGAGCGCGGCGATCGCCTGCCGCCGGAATTCCGCGGCAAGCGCTACGAATTCGCCGATTGGCGTCGGGAGCGCCTGCGTCCGCCGCCGCGCGGCTATCGCTGGATGCGGATCGATGCCGACTACGTGCTGGTTGGTAAGGGCTGGTTGATCGACACCGTGGTGCCCATCTACGCGCCGCCGCCGCCACCGCCGCGGCCGGTCTATGTGCCGCGTCCACCGGCACCGCCGACGATGGATCGCGATGCGGCCTGGCGTGCCCGCTACTCGCGCACCTACAGCATGGCCGACGATCCGACCTATCGTCAGTGCAAGGACAAGGTCGATCCGGCGGGTGTCGCCATTGGCGCCATCATCGGCGGTCTGTTCGGCAATGCGGTCGGCGGCCGCAACAGCGGCGGCGCAACGGTTGCCGGCGTGGTCGCGGGCGGCGCGCTCGGCGCAGCGTTGACCCACAAGCTGGACTGTAATGACCGCAGCTACGTCTATCGGACGCAGATGGAGGGCTTCAACGCCGGCAGGGCGGGCGCCACTTACGAATGGCGCAATCCGGAGAATAACCATCGCGGAAACTTTAAAGTCATCGACTACTACAAGGACGAGGATAACTTCCGCTACAGCGTCTACTCGCAGGAAGTCTTCATCGATGGCCGACCGGAAGAGGTCAATGGGCGTGCCTGCCAGCAGCCCAACGGCACCTGGGTCATCATCGACTAGCGACGACGCCTAAAGCGCGTCTCAGCCTCCCATGCGGCGTTGTGACCTCGGTCGCAGCGCCGCATTGCTTTTGGGCGGCCGCCGTAGACATCGTTATGTTCCATCAGATATATCGATCAGAGGCCGCCTGAGGACCGAGGGAGTCTTTCCATGGCTGTGTTCCGCGGTTGCGCGATCCTGCTGCTGGCCGCTTGTGCCGCCTGCGCGACACCCGCTCGTGCCGCCGATCGGCAGCAAGTGCTCGTGTTCGCGGCCGCCAGCCTCGCCGAGACGCTCACGGCGGTCGGTGACGCTTACGCCGCCGCCGGGAAGCCCAAGCCCGTCTTCTCGTTTGCCGCCAGTTCGGCGCTTGCGCGCCAGATCGAGAGCGGTGCGCCGGCGGCGATGTTCGTCTCCGCCGACGAGGCGTGGATGGACTATCTGGCGCAAAAGAACCTGATTGTGCCGTCGACGCGCGCTTCCCTGCTGGCCAACACGCTCGTGCTCATCCGGCCCGAGACGAAGCCCCTCGATGTCACCATTGGGCTCAACTTCCCGCTCGCGAATGCGCTAGGCGACGGCAGGCTCTCGCTCGCCGATCCGGACTCCGTGCCCGCCGGCAGATACGCAAAGGCCGCGCTCGAGAAGCTGGGCGTCTGGAAGGATGTCGAGGCCAAGGTCATACGCGCCGACAGCGTGCGCTCCGCGCTCGCGTTCGTCGAACGCGCGGAGGCGTCCGCCGGCATCGTCTATGCGACCGATGCGGCGCTCGCGCCCAAAACCAAGATCGTCGGTACGTTCCCGGACGACAGCCATCCGCCTATCAGCTATCCGATGGCCTTGCTTGTGAAGCACGACGATGCCGATGCCAGGGCGTTCCAGGCCTTCATGCAGGGCGAGGCCGCGAAGGCGATCTTTCGGAAGTTCGGCTTCTTGGTGAAATAGTCGCCTGATCAAACGTACGAAAAAGCCCTCGCGATCGCCTGCGAGGGCTTTTTGTACGTGGGTTTCCTACTCGGCGCGGACGACGCGGAAGCCGAGATACGCGAAGCGGTTATACGGATAGAACCACTGCCGTGCGGCGAGCCGCGTGTCGCGTGGTTCGATATGCCACGAGCCACCGCGCACGGTGTACATCGAGCAGTTCGGCTTGCTGCGCGCGGTGCCATCCTTCGGCGCGTCGGTGTATAAGAATTCATAGCAGTCGCCGACCCACTCGGCGACGTTACCGACGACGTCATACAAGCCGAAACCGTTGGGCTTATACGATCCAACGGGCGCGTTTTTGTCGACGTCCTTATCGTTGCACTTGGCGCAGTTGGCGTTGCCTTTTCCGATCTCGTCGCCCCAGGGGTACTCCGTGGTGGCACCGCCGCGCGCGGCATATTCCCATTCGGCTTCCGTCGGCAGCCGATAGGTCTTGCCGGATTTCTTCGACAGCCAGGAAACGTATTCCTGGGCGTCGGTATAGCCGATGTTGGTCACCGGTTGTTTACCGCGCCCCCACCCCTGGTCGCCCGGTTTGTGGGTGCAGCCCTTATCGGCCACGCAGGCGTCCCATTCGGCGAAGGTGACCTCATATTTCCCAATCGCGAATCCCTTGGCGAAAGTGACCTCGTGGACCGGCTTTTCGTTGGCCAGCGCGCCTTTGGCCTCCGACCCCATTTTGAACTTTCCGGCCGGCACCATCACCAGTTCCGGGCATTCGGCGCAGTCCTTCACGGCCTGCGCCTGCCCCTCGGCGGCATTTCCAGGGGCGGCGCCAAGAAGCAGAAGGGCTGACAATAGGGTAAGTGTTGTGGGCATGGAGTTCTCCGTTCGATGAAAAAACCACGCCGGAAAATATAAAATCGCGCTTGGCGAATTTGAAGGGGGGCCGCAAACAGACGGTCCAGTCCCTGGGCTCGTCTTAAAATATCAACCAAGGCCCAGTTCGCAGGCTATATTCGGCCATTCGATACTGCGGGAGGCAGTTATGTCCAAGATCACAATTCTGCGGGTGAGCCTGTTCCTGTTGGCCCTTTCGGCGGCGCCCGTAGGGGCCGCGGACGATCCCGTCCTGGCGGCGCTTCAGCCCGGCGCGGAAGCAGCGGCGAAGGCTAACATCACCAAAATCATGAGCGACCCGGCCTCGCCGGTGATCGGCGATCCCAATGCCAAGGTCGCGATCGTGGAGTTCTTCGACTACCAGTGCTCGTTCTGCAAAGCGGTGCAGCCGAAGCTCGAAGCGCTGGTGAAGGAAGACCCGAGCGTGAAGATCGTCGTGAAGGAATTCCCGATCCTCAGCCCGGAATCGATCGTCGCGTCGAAGGCGGCGCTGGCCTCGGTGAAGCAGGGCAAGTACACGCCGTATCATGAGGCCTTGATGGGCTTCAAAGGCCTGCTGAAGGAAGAGAATATCTTTCAGCTCGCCAAACAGGTCGGCCTGGATGTGGACCGCCTGAAGCGCGACATGGACACGCCGGAAGTCACCAACCAGATCATCCAGAACATGACGCTGGCGCGCGCGCTGAAGATCTCGGTGACGCCGGGCTTCCTGGTGAATGAGAAAGTGCTGTCGGGCGTTTCCAAGATGACCGAAAGCGGCAAGATCGACTTCAAGCAGGAAGTCGCCCTGGCCAAGGCGGCGGTGAAGTAGCGATCCGATAAGTTCGACGGACCGATTCCGGGCCGGCCGGCGTTCGCTCCATGCTTAACCGCGTGGTGCCAAGATGCGAACGCCGAACATCCGGCCTATGGAATCGGTCCAAGTCGACGACCTGCCCTCCGGTCCCGGATGGCAGTATGAGCCGAAATGGGACGGCTTTCGCTGTATCGCCGTCCGTCGCGGTAAGACCGTCACGCTGATCTCCAAATCCGGCAAACCGCTCGGGCGATATTTCCCTGAGGTGGTGGAAATGCTGGCGGCGGTGAAGGCCGATCCTTTCATCATCGACGGCGAACTCGCCATCCCCGTGGGCAAGGGGCTGTCTTTCGACGCGTTGCAACTGCGCCTCCATCCGGCGGCCAGCCGCGTGCGCAAATTGGCGGACGAGACGCCCGCAATCTTCATCCTGTTTGACGCCCTGGCTGTGCCGAAGGATGGCGACCTCGCCTTGCGACCGTTGATAGACCGCCGCCGGGCGCTTGAAGCGCTGTTCAAGCAGATGGTGCGGGGCAACGCCGGCCTGCGATTATCCCCCTGTACCCATCGCCGGGCCGAAGCGGCGAAGTGGTTGTCCGGCGTCGGTGGCGGCGCGCTCGACGGGGTCATCGCCAAGCGGCTCGATGAGCCCTATCGCATGGGCGAGCGCGCCATGCGGAAGGTGAAGCGGCTGCGCAGCGCCGACTGCGTGGTCGGCGGCTACCGCTATGCCACCGGAGCCAAGGTTGTCGGGTCATTGCTGCTCGGCCTCTATAACGAAGACGGCAAGCTGGATCATGTCGGCTTCACGTCCGGTCTGACGGCGGAACAGCGCAAGCAACTGACGCCGAAGCTGGAGAAGCTGCGCGGCGGCCCGGGCTTCACCGGGTCCGCGCCCGGCGGGCCAAGCCGATGGTCGACCGACCGCAGCAGTCAGTGGGAACCGCTTAAGCCGAAGTTGGTCGTTGAGGTGCAATACGATCACGTCACCGGCGAGCGCTTCCGCCATGGAACGCGGCTGTTGCGATGGCGCCCGGACAAAGCACCCGCGCAATGTACGTTTGATCAGATCGCACGGACGGCGCGACCGTCGCAGACGATGCGCGCGATCATGGCGCGTTAGCGTAATTCTCGATAACGTGACGCCATGAGCCCATCCCGACGCAAGGCGACGAAAGAAACCACAGGCTTTGGCGGCTGGTTTTCCGTCCATGTGCGGGCGCGGCCGGCGCTATCGCTCGGTTTGTTGACCGCGATTGTCGCGACCGGCGGACTTGCGGCGACCGAGCGGCTATCGAAGGCGTTCCTGATCGGGTGGTGCTGTGGCGCGGTGCTCTACCTTGCACTGGCCATTCGGACGGCGGTTATCGGTACCGTCCAAAGCATGCGACAGCGGTCAGAGACGTTCGATCTGGGATCGGGCTTCATCTTCTTCGTCACGGTGTTCGCGGCCACAGCCTCCGTTACGGCGATCGTCGCCGATCTGGGTCAGGCGCGGCAGGAGGGGCCCGAGGTCATCATCCTCAGCGTTGCCACGCTGCTGCTCTCGTGGTTGTTCGTGCACACGGTCTTCGCGTTCCACTATGCGCATCTGTACTACAACGATCCGAAGGTGATCGTTTTCCCCGGGACCGATCAGCCCGACTATTGGGACTTCGTCTATTTCGCGATGGTCATCGGCATGACTGCGCAAGTGTCCGACGTGACCACCGGGACCAAGTCGATGCGCCGGCTCGTGCTGGTTCATGGCCTGATCGCGTTCTTTTTCAACACATCGCTCCTGGCCCTGGGCGTCAATATGGCCGCGAGTGCCGTCGGGTCGGGGTCTTAAAAAAATTGCGCGGGCCGTCGGCGGGCCTGGGGCTGGTTCGTCCTTGAGGCGAGACCGGCATTTGAACATGCTTTGATAAGACCAAAGGATAACGCCCGATGAACGCGACGGCCCCCCAGGCCGAGGACCGCGAACTGGTCATCACTCGGATCATCGATGTGCCGCGTGAGAAGCTTTACCGCTGCTGGACCGAGCCTGAGCTCATGAAGCAGTGGTTTGCGCCGAAGCCCTATACGACGCCTGTCGTGAAGACCGAACTGCGCGCCGGCGGAGCCAGCCTGATCATCATGAAGTCCCCTGACGGGCAGGAAATGCCGAATGCCGGCGTCTATCTGGAAGTCGTGCCGAACGAGAAGCTGGTGTTCACCGATGCCTTCACGTCGGCCTGGGTGCCGTCGCAGAAGCCGTTCATGGTGGCCACGATCACGTTCGATGACCTGGGCGGCGGCAAAACCCGCTACACCGCGACCGCGCACCACTGGTCGAAGGAGGACCGGGATGCCCATGAGAAGATGGGCTTCCACGAGGGATGGGGCCGGTGCGCCGACCAACTCGCGGCGCTGGCCGCGACGCTCTAACGCTTCTTCGCGCGGTGACAGTCGCCCACGTGGTCGTCGACGATGCCCACGGCCTGCATCCAGGCATAGACGATCACCGGGCCGACGAATTTGAAGCCGCGCTTGCGGAGGGCCTTGGACATTTCCTCGGAGAGCGGCGTCTGGGTGGGCACCTTGCCGGTGGTATTGCGGATTGGCTTTCCCCCGGCCATGCCCCAGACGAACGCGGAGAAATCCTCGCCGGCTTTTTGCATGGCCAGATAGGCCTTCGCATTGCCGATGGCGGCTTCGATCTTGGCGCGGCTGCGGACGATGCCTTCGTCCTGCATCAGCCGGTCGACGTCCTTGGCCGTGAACTTGGCGATCTTCACCGGGTCGAAGCCCTTGAAGGCCTTTCGGAAGGCGTCGCGCTTGCGCAGGATGATCTGCCACGAGAGCCCTGCCTGGAAGCCGTCGAGCATCAGCTTTTCCCATAGGGCGCGGCTGTCGCGCTCCGGCCGGCCCCATTCGTCATCGTGATAGGCCTGCATCTGCGGATCATTCTCCGCCCAGGCGCAGCGACGATTCATTGGTCTCCCCCCATCGAATCTGAGGCCAGCTTAGCGGGCGACCGCGCGCAGGTGTCTGATATTTCTGGACGACTCATCCGGGAGCGGTTACCTACCGATCCCGCCCACGTCAATCTTCCGCACGGCGCAAAGGAGGGTCACTATGATCTATATGAAACGGCGCGAACTGCTCACCACCGCGATGAGCGTGTTTGCAGCTTCGACGTTCCCGGCGGGCAATGGCTTCGCCGCCGACTTCCAGGCTGTCGGCAGCCAGGGCGAGAAGGTGGCCCTCAACGAGGCCGCCATCGCCGATCTGCAAAAGCACAACAAGGGCGGCGTCATCCTGCCGACCAGCGCGGACTACGAGACCGCGCGCAAGATTTGGAACGGCAGTTTCAACAACCGTCATCCGGCGCTGATCGTGCGCTGCGCCGACAACAACGATGTCATCAGCGCCGTGCAGTTCGCCCGTCGGCACAATCTGCTGACGGCCGTGCGTTGCGGCGGTCACAGCTATTCCGGCCAGTCGACCTGCGACGGCGGTCTCGTCATCGACCTGGGGCCTTACAACACCACGGTCGTCGATCCGGGCAAGAAGATCGCGCGCGTCGACGGCGGCAGCATGCTGCGCAGTCTGGACCGGGCCTCGGAGAAGTACGGCCTGGCGACGACCGCCGGCTACGTCTCGCATACCGGCGTCGGGGGGCTGACCACCGGCGGCGGGCAGGGCCGTCTGCAGCGCAAGTTCGGTCTCTCCATCGACAATCTGTTGTCGGTCGACGTGGTCACCGCGGACGGAAAACTCCTGCATGCGGATGCCAATGAAAATCCGGACCTGTTCTGGGCGGTGCGCGGCGGCGGCGGCAACTTCGGCATCGTCACGATGTTCGAGTTCCAGCTGCACGAGCTTTCGCCCATCGTAACCAGCTTCAACTACACCTACGCGATGGCCGATGCGGTCGACGTGTTCAAATTCTATTTCGACTTCAACGATCAGGCTTCGGACGACATGGTCGCCGGCGCCGGTATGCGCCGCGGTGCGGAAGGCGCGCCGACCGTGTCGATCTCCGGCACCTTCATCGGCTCGCAGAAGGAAGCGGAAGCCCAGTTGGCGCCGCTTGCGAAGTTCTCGAAGAAGCCGATCAACGCGCGGGTGGGCGAGGCCCGATATGCCGATCTGCAGGCGGGCGCCGATAATGAGAACGCGGCGGGGCGCGAGTTCTATTCGCGCTACGCCTTCTTCAATCACGTCGATCCGAAGCTGCCGGAAGCGTTGGTGAAGACCTTTATGCGCGGCGACGGGCCGCCGGCGCGCACCAGCATGTCGATCGGGTCGCAGGGCGGCGTCTCCGGCCGCATCCCGGAGAACGCGACCGCCTATGCGCACCGCGATGCGCCCTATCAGCTGAGCACCAGCGCCGACTGGATCGAGAAAAGCGAAGGGCAGGGATTGATGAAGTTCTGCCGCGAGAGCCATGCCGCCTTGCTGCCGTACAGCGACGGTGGGTTCTACATCAACCAGACAACGGACGAGGGCGAGAAGCAGATTCGCGATAATTACCGCGGCAACTATGAGCGTCTGGTGGACGCCAAGACCAAGTACGACCCCACCAACTTCTTCCACCTCAACGCCAATATCCGGCCTCGAAAGGCCTGATCCATCCACATGGCCGCGTTGAAAGGGCGTCGCATTTGCATGCGGCGCCCTTTTCACTTGTGACTTTTGTGCGCGTGGCGACCCCTCCGCCACGATTACACAACGAGCACATTCTCGTCATACAGGCGCCGCTGAGCGGCCCTATTGCAGCGTTATGTTCTTGAGAAGCCCGCAGAACGACCGGCAGCGGGTGTGGCGGCGAGAAGGGGTGTCGAAGCCGACACCAAGTCTGAAGTGCGAGCCCAGACGGTTATTCCACTAATCGTTGTCGGGGTCACGCAACTCTGATCGCACACCATCGTTTCAAGACCGGGAGCGTTAATCGCAAGCGTTCCGCAAGTTCTGCAAGGAGCACAAGTCATGAAAAAGATCCTTATGGGTGCCGCCGCCATTGCCGTCACCATGGGCGTTTCGCTCTCGGTGCGGCAGCCGGCTGCCGCTCAAGACGCCTTTAGCTTCAGCTTCAACACGGGCGACGTCGCTTTCGCTTACAGCGACGGCTATTACGACAACAATCGCCGTTGGCATAAGTGGCGTAACGCCCGCGAGCATCGCGAATACCGTAGCCGTTATCGCGATGTCTACCGCGACCACCGCCGCGGCCGCGAACGCAACATGGGCTGGCTGCGCGACAACGATCGTGACGGCGTGCCGAACCGCTACGACGATCGTCCGAACAACCCGTATCGCCGCTAAACGCTAGCGATTCGGACTCGAACTAGGGCGCCCCGCCGACACAGTCGGCGGGGCGATCTTGCATTTGGCTAGTCGGCGATTACGACCGCGGCGCCGCGGCCGAGCGTGAGGAAGGTGAGGAGACTGGCCGCCAGGGCGCAGGCCGCGATGGCCAACGTCATGGGGAGAGCCGTGCCGTCGAAGAAGGCGCTGACCAGGGCGATCAAGAGACCGCCGGCAACCATCTGAAGGGTGCCGCCTAAGGCGGAGGCCATGCCGGCGATGCTGCCGTGACGGTCCAGCGCCAGGACCATCGAGGTGGGGATGACAAGCCCAAGGGCGGCGAAGGTCGGGAACAGCAGCGCTGCCAGCACCCAGAAGCTATCCGTGCCGCTGGCGGTCACGGCGAACAGGATGACGGCGAACGTGGCGTAAAAGCCGACCGCTGTGCCGACCACCCGGGCCAGTCCAAAGCGTTCCGCGAAATAGCCCGAGAACTGCGAGGCGGCGAAAAAGCCGATCGCATTGAAGGCGAAGGCGAGGCTGAACTCGGTCGGCGTCAGGCCGAAATGGTCCATGTAGATGAACGACGCGCTGGAGATGAAGGCGAAGAAGCTGCACATCCCGAAGCCGCCGATGAACGTCAGGCCGAGGAAGCGGGCGTCGCGGAACAGCACGGCAAAGCCGGTCAGCACGCTGCCCAAGCTGACCTTCACGCGCTGCTCCGGCGGACGGGTCTCGGGCAGGAAGGCGGCGATCATGACCAGTGCGACGGCGGTCGCCACGACCACGGCCACGAACACGGCCCGCCAGCCGAACGGCACGATCAGCATGCTGCCCGCGAGCGGCGCCAGGATCGGCGACACGCTGAATACCAGCATCACCATCGACATCAGCCGGGCGGCTTCGACGCCGGTATGAAGGTCGCGAATCACCGCGCGCGGGATCACCATCACCGCAGAGGCGCCAATGCCCTGCACCAGCCGGAAGGCGATCAGGACGCCGATGCTGGGCGCGAGCGCGCAGCCGACCGAGCCCGCGAGGAAGCAAACCAGTCCGAAATAAAGCGGCGGCTTACGGCCGACCATGTCGGACACCGGGCCGTAGATCAGCTGGCAGATGCCGAAGCCGATAAAGAATACCGTCAGGGTCAGCTGTGCCGCGGCCGTGGTCGTGTGGAGGTCGGCCACGATGGTCGGCAGCGCCGGGATGTACATATCGATCGCGAAGGGGCCGACGGCGGACAAGAGTCCCAGCACGACAGCGATCCGGGCGAAACTGGTGGACATAAGAGGGACTTTCTTGGGGGCGGCCCGGGGCGGCCTCGTGTCGCGGTTTGTGCCTTCGACCGGCGTACTTGTCCAGCACACATGCCTTGCGTATCAGGGGGTGACCCTAGGCCGCGACTGTAGATCCGCCGCGGACGCGCAAGGGCACGACCTTTTCCGTCGCACGGGTTAGACTACGCCAAATGTATCAAGAGCCCTGTTCGTGACAGCCCCGCCGCCCGCGCCCGAATCGACCGCATCGGAGTCCGCCGACTACGGATGGCTGCATCGTGTACTCAGTCGCGCCGTCGAGGTGGAGCCTCACGAAGCCCGCGCGGTAGCGGTCGCCTTCGTCTGCCATTTCGTGCTGTTCGCGGCGTATTACATCCTGCGTCCGGTACGCGACACCATGTCGACGGTGTTCGGTGTCGATCAGCTGCAGAATCTTTTCACAGGCACGTTCTTCATCGCGATGATCTGCGCGCCGATCTATAGCTCGATCGCGGCGCGTGCCAAGCTGCAACACCTGCTGCCGGGCGTGTTCTGGCTGATGGTCGTGTGCATCGTGATCTTCTACGGCCTGTTCGAGACGATGCCGCAGAACCGCTGGGTCGCCGCGTCCTTCTATTGGTGGTTCAGCGTGATGAACCTGATCATCATCTCCGTGTTCTGGACGTTGATGACGGACACCTTCACCGACGCGCAGGCCAAACGCCTATTTCCCTTTATCCAGGCCGGCAGCAGTACCGGCGCGATCCTGGGCCCGATTATCACCAAGGTGTTCGTCGGCATCATCGGCGTGGGCGGCCTGCTGCTGGTCGCGGCGGCCGGGTTCCTGCTGATAGTCGCGCTGGTGCACATGGTCATGCGCGAGAAGGCGCGGTTGCGGGCGCATGGGGGCGACAGCCAGCGCACGACCCTCGATCACGCTTTGCCGGGTAACCCTTTCCGTGGGTTCAAGCTGTTGTTCAGCTCGCCCTTCATGATGGGCCAGGCGGCGTTCATGGTGCTGATGACCTGGATCGCCACGTTCCTTGTGTTCATGCAGGTCGACCTGATCTCCAAGGCCTACACCGATCTCGAGAGCCGCACGGTCGCGTTCGCCGACGTCGATCTCTATGTCAATCTCGCCACCCTCGCCGTGCTCATCTTCGGGTTGCGCGGATTCGTGCACCGCTTCGGGGTAACCGCCAGCCTCGTCCTGACGCCGGTCATCATGATCGCCGCCTGTGCGGGCATCGCCGTCGCGCCGACGCTGGTAATGGTACAAACCGCGCGCGGCATCCAGCGCGTGACGCAATACGCCATCGCGCGGACCAGCCGCGAGATGCTGTTCACCGTGATCGATCAGGAAAGCCGCTACAAGGCGAAGAACGTGATCGACACGGTGGTCTATCGCCTCGGCGATCTGACGGCGGCCTGGATGCAGACGGGTCTGCGCGCGATGGGAATTTCCATCGTGCCAGCCGTGGGCATCGCGATCAGCGTGTCTGCGCTATGGGCTGGCGTATCCTGGGGTCTGGGGCGCAGCTACGAAAGGCTGCGCGCCAAGCAGGCTGAAGACTAGCTCACCGGCAGGACGACCTTGCCGACGGGCGCGAGGCTCAGGCCTGCCAACTTCAGGTGCGCCCAGGCGAAGGGGATGCCGACGATAGTGATCGCCAGCAGCGCGGCCAGAAACAGGTGGTCCAGCGCCAGCCACCATCCGGCCAGAACGAACCACACGATATTGCCCAGGAAACTCAACGCGCCTGCGCTTGGCGCATCGATCACCGTTTGCCCGAAGGGGAGAAGCGTATAGCCCGCGATACGCAACGCGGCCGGCGCCCAAGGCAGGCCAATGATGGTGATGGCCATATGATGGCGGCGGCGATCAGCCAACCAAGGGCCATCGGCAAGCCGCCGCAAATCAGCCAGATGATGTTCAGGATAAGGGACATCGCCGCTTCTCCCCGCTGGGAACGACGATCAGGTTAGCCGGCTTTTGACGGGGGCGCAAAAAGGGGCGGTCGTGAGGGACCGCCCCTTCTGTCGCAGAGATTAGTCGCGGTACGGATTGTTCGGTCGGGCGTCGTAGCGGTTCGGCACGCCGTCGCCGTCGCGATCGCGCCAACCACGGCGGGGTCCGTGTCCATATCCATATCCGCCGCCCGACGAAACACCGACGCTCATGCTGGTGTACCCGCGGTCATAATAACCGTCATCGGCGCAGCCGGTGAGCGCGAGGCCGAGAGCGGCGAGGGCGGTAACACTGATAATCGTGCGTTTCATGGCAGTCCTCCTGTTCTGTGTATGAAACGCAATAACTGCGGCGACGTCGCGGCGCGATTGTGGTGAAATCCTGTTACTTGCAACTGTTTTTTTTCTTAAGTGCGTGGGAACTTTAGAGACGTTCCGATAGCCGACTTCGCCGGGGAGAAGACTATGACAGTGCTTATCCGACTGATCGCAATTCTCACCGTTGTCACCTTGGCCGTACCCGGCGTCGCAGTGAGCGCCCAGGCTGCCGACGATGCGAAATGCGCGGGTTTGGCGGCCCAATCGCCAACGGGTCTGACGATCAGCGAGGCGGTTCTGGTTCCGGCCGCCGCTGCGGTTCCCGCTTACTGCCGTGTCTCCGGTGAGACAGCGCCGCATATCCGCTTCCAAATGCGCCTGCCGACAACCGCCTGGAACGGCAAGTTCTATCAGGCTGGGTGCGGTGGCTTCTGCGGCGACTTCGACGCCGACAAGGCGGGCTACTCCAACACCATCGGCGAAGCCGTGAAGCGCGGCTATGCCGCCATCGTCACCGACAACGGTCATCGTGGATACCTGGGCGATGCGTCATGGGCGGTCAACAACGAGGAAGCGCTCGCGGTCTTTGCGGAGACCGGCATTCCGCTGGCGCACGACACGGGGACGAAGATCGTACAGGCGTTCTATGGCCGCGCGCCGAAGCGTTCCTATTTCGCCGGGTGCTCAAACGGCGGACGCATGGCGCTGATGGCGGCGCAGCGCTATCCGAAGATGTTCGACGGCATCCTGGCCGGAGCGCCTGTGCTGCATCTGACGCACAACGGGGGACTCTACGGCACGTGGATTCTCCAAAAGAATATCGCGGCGGACGGCTCACTCATTATCGGGCCAGACTTCAATGCCAAGCTGGGGCGGCTGCATGCGGAAGTACTGCGTCAATGCACCGCGGTGACGGATCCACAGCATGTGGTCATCACCGATTCCCGCGCTTGCACGTTCGACGCCAAGAAGCTGCCCCATTGCGCGCCCGCTCAGAACACGCCGGATTGCTTTACGGACGCGGAACGCGGAACGGTCGCCGCTTTCTACGCTGGCCCCTCGAACACCAAAGGCCAACGCCTGTATACCGGCACGCCTTTGGGCTCCGAGCCGTATTGGCCGGTATGGCTGACCGGAACGCCGCGCAGCCGGGCGGTCGGCATGGATCTGGGCCGTGACTATCTGAAGATGGCATTCGCGCCGAACGAACCCAATCCTCCGCGCGATGCGAAGAGTTTCGACTTCGATCGCGATCCGCCGCGACTGGCGGCGCGTGCCGGCGCCTTCGACGCGACCGACCCCAATCTCGCGCCCTTCCAGAAGGCGGGCGGCAAGATGATCATGTATCAGGGCTGGGCCGACCCGGTCGTCCTGCCTGAACGCACGGTGACGTACTACGAGGACGCGGCGAAAGCCGCCGGGGGGCTCGACAATCTACAGCGGTTTGTTCGGCTGTTCATGATTGCCGGCGCGGGTCACTGTTGGGAAATGCCGTCGCCAGGCCCCGATCAGTTCGATCCCATCGCGGCACTGGAGAATTGGGTCGAGCGCGGGAAGGCGCCTGAGTCCATTCCCATCGCGCAAGTCGCTAAGGACGGTACGGTTCAGCGGCGCGCTTCGCTACGGCCCTATCCGCTACTGGAAGCCTTTGAACCGCAGTAGTTGCGAAACTGAAGTCAGGGTCGCTGTCTCTTCGGCACGTTTGCCACAGGATGCGTGCAATGACGTAGCGCGCCGGGACCTTTCTCCCGTCTTCCTCGTTCCTTGATAGTTCGCTGGGGCGTGACCAAGACCAGCAGCCATGGAGCAGAAGACAATGACACGAATTCTTTTGGCAGGCGCTGCCGCGCTTGCGTTGATGTCGAGCGGCGCGTTTGCACAGACGCGGATCATCGAAGAAAAGACCGTTATCACCCCGGCAGCGCCGATCGTTCCGGCGCCAGGCGATACCGTTACCCAGTCGACCACCCGTTCGCAGATTTACAATTCCGACGGTACGGAAACGCATACGCGTGAAACCGTGCGTCAGAACAGCAGTGGTGGCGTTGCTGCTACCAGCCGTTCGCGGACGGTGACGCCGGATGGCTCTTCGACCACGACGACGCGGGAAACCGTGCAACCGGGCATCACCGGCGGCACGACTTCCGAGACGACGTCCACGACCACCATCCAACGTTAAGACCGGAGAACCAACATGACGACCAATCGCATGAAGTTTGTGACTGTGCTGGCCCTGACCCTTGGGCCGCTGGTCGTGTCCGCCTGCGGCCATGACGAGCCGCGCTCGGTCTCGACGACTGAACGTACAGTGACCCGTTCCGACGATGGCTCGACGCGTTCGAGCAGCGTCACTCGCACTGAGACGCATGAGTAATAAAACGGCGGCGCGGTTAATCCGCGCCGCCGTTTTTCTTTCACCGATAGACTAGGGCTTCGCTTTGCGCGCTTCGAGCTTCTGCGCGTAGTCAATCGCGCTGGCGCAAGACTGAGCCAGCGCTTCCAGCATGCGGACGGTATGCGCAGCCGGGTGCTGTTCCGTTTTCCAATACGTGCCGATCGCGGCCATCGACATTTCGAGCCGCACCGGCACCATCACCAGCGACTTCACGAATGTCGGCCGGTACGCGTCTTGCGGGACGCGCGCATCCACATAGATGTCCGGAATGACCACGGTCTCCCGGCGCAGCATGCACCAGCCTGAGATACAGGCCGACATGGGGAAGCGTTTGCCCTTCCACAGCGGCCCGACCGCATCCTCGTCGGCGTAGTAGCAAAGCTCGCCGTCGCGCAGGACGAAGGTGACACCGTCGGCACCGGAGAGCTCGCGCGCGCCGCAGCAGACGATGGACATGATTTCGGCAACGGTCGAGGTGCCGGGCAATTGCTCAATGGCGCCGAGCAACGTCATCCAGGATTCATCGACAACGGAAGCCGGGACCAGGGTCGGATCGTGGCGCATCGTGATGATTTATGGAGCGGTTTCGACTTGCAGGCGCAGATTGCCAATCAAACCGGATAAATCAAGCGTTTCCAATGCCCTCCGGTCGCCAGGCTGCTCATTGCGCGGGCAGGCGCGGCGCGTGACTCCCCCTAAGGGATTGCTATGATTGGCTGCCGTCCCGACAGTTGCGCCTGGGGGTTCAAGGCGCAGGCGGGGCCTCGCATTCATCACAAAATTGGGAGGAATTCACCGATGACAAGCGATCTTCCGGATCAGCCGAGCCGCCGTTCAGCAATCGGGCGCGTACTCGGCGTTAGCGCCGCTTCGGTCGCGCTGCCGATGATCTCTAAGCTGATTCCCGAGGCCCAGGCGGCGGCGGCCAACGTCGGCGTCGGCAAGAACCAGTCCGATCTTGTCTACATCCCGGCGAAGGACGCGAAAGTCGCCACGATTGCCGAATGGCAGGACCCGAAGGCCCCCACGGGCCCGTTCCGTATCGCCGCGTCCAAGCAAGCGCTGGAGCGTGCGCCGAAGGAAGCTTGCCGTTACGAAGCCAAGACCTTCGATTATCCGAGCGGTTCCATCCGCGTGCTCACCTTCAAGAAGGGCGAGCCGCTGCATCACATGATCACCTTCGAGACCGAGATTCTCGTGCTGCAAGGTTCGGCCACGCTCTCACCGCTGCCTGGCCTCGCGGGCAAGCCGATCACCGTAAAGGCGGGCGACGCGCTCTTCCTGCCGAGCGGCAACTTCACCGCACCGAAGCTTGGCGAAGACCTGGTGCTGCTGACGTTCCTTGTCAGCAACACCAAGAAAGACGCCAAGGGCTCCGTTGTTTACGGCAAGGACGTGAAGGCCGCCGTCAGCGCCGAATGGGAAGAGAACGGCAAGGAAGTCCGGGTGACTAAGCCGGACGAGATCAAGAAGGCGCCGAAAGAGGCGCATCACCTGTCGCTGAAGCGCTATGTCTTCGACGGCAACTCGATCCGGCATGCGACCTTGAAGGGCGGCAAAAGCGCCAACTTCAAGAACACGCGCGTGGATGTGCTGATCTACATCGCCAAGGGCAAGGTTTTCCGTCAGGAAGGCGATCAGAAGCTGGAACTCGTCGCGGGCGATACGATCCGCGAAAAGATCGGCAACGCGGGTTACTGGGTGGCGCATGAGGAATCGATCTTCATCGCCACAGACGCGCCGCTGAACCCCGGCCTCGCCCCGCCGTCCGATACCTGAGCGTGGAGCATCGCACATGAAGATGTATGAATGTGGCATCGACGCCAACGGGCGCTCGACACCGGGCACCATAGAAGTCCCGCTGAACAAGGTCAGCGAGACCGAGGCGATCACCGCCAAGCAGCCGGGCACCATCTGGCGTCTCGGCATGCGCAATCCGAGCGACAAAGCGCGCACGCATAAGGACTACGATTCGGCCGGCGGTGCCTACGAGATGCATCTCGGCGGCGAACCGCACATCATCGCGTGGCAGGCCGGGCACAACGAGAACAGCTATCAGGACGGCACGACCTTCCGCTGGGGGCCGGGCGATCTGCTGTATGTGCGCCCCGGTGCTTTGCACCACGCCAACCTGATGAGCGCGACTCCGTCGGTGGTCTATAACCTCTATCTCCCGGGGCCGGCGACGCAGACCGGTCCCCTCGAGTGGAAGAAGTAGGGGGCAGCCATGAGAATAGCCAGCCTCAACGTCGACGATCACGGCGAGTCCTACTTCGGCGAAGTCGAATGCGCCTTGGAAGCGGGTTCGAACCGCGAACGCGAAATGGAAGTCGCCTACTGGCAGATTTGGGTGACGCAGCCCGGCCATTTCGCCGACTTCAAACCGGTGGATGCGCCCAAGAGCCTTGCGGTGCTGTCGGGCAAACTTGAGATCACCGCCAGCACCGGCGAGAAGCGCTACTTCAGCCGGGGGGATACGTTCCTGCTGCAGGACATCAGCGGCAAAGGGCATACCGTACGCAGCCTCGGCATCGACGAATGTTCGGTGCTGATGGTGACGATGAAAGAGATCATGACCGAGACCGCGAAGAAGGCCTAAGTCAGCCGCTTTCATTTGAGTTCATGACGCCCCGCCGGTCCGCCGGTGGGGCGTTTTCTTTTGTTGGTGGGTGCTTCACAAGGCCCGAAATTGCGGCGACACTCCCGCCATTCAATCCTTCAAAAAGGACTTAACACCCATGGCTCTTTCCATGCACGCGGTTGCCGTGCCGCAGGTACTGCGCACTCTCGACAATATGACGAAGATCATCGACAAGGCGTTGGCCCATGGCACCGCGAAGAAGATCGATCCATCAGTGTTCTTCGGCTATCGCCTGGCCGTCGACATGTTGCCGTTCTCGCGCCAGATCCAGATCATGTGCGATCAGGTGAAGGGCATGGCCGCGCGCCTCGCTGGCGTCGAGGTGCCGAGTTTCCCGGATAGCGAAGCGACGATGGACGACCTGAAGGCACGCATCGCCAAGACGCGGGACTACGTCGCCAGCTTCAAGCCGGAGCAGTTCGACGGCTCCGAATCCAAACCGCTCAGCATCAAGTTCGGCCCGAACGAAGCCAAGTTCGATGACGGCGTCGACTACGTCACGCGCTCGGTGTTCCCGAACTTCTATTTCCACGCCACCACCGCCTACGACATCCTGCGTCACTGCGGCGTTGAGGTCGGTAAGCGCGACTTCCTGGGCTGGTAGGTTATACGACCCCCCGTCCGGGGTCGCCTGGCGATCCCTGGCCTCGACCTGGTTGTCGGGGCCAGGCGCTGTGCTAGCCTTTCCTAAGGCCACGGGGAGGGTGCAGCATGCGTATCCTGTTTAAGCTTCTTGCGATTGTGGTTGTGCTTGGCGCAATCGCGGCCGGGTTTGGCTATGTCGCGGTGACCAACGGGATGTTCGAGATCCCGATGGTCGAGATGAAGGCCAAATGGGCGCTGCCCAATAGCAAGTACCTGGACGTGGACGGCATCCAGGTCCACTATGCCGAGGACGGCGACAAGAACCTGCCGACGCTGGTGCTGATCCACGCCTCGTTTATGAACCTGCGCAGTTGGGATCAACTGACGAAAGACCTGTCGTCGCAGTTCCACATCGTACGTTTCGATCTGCTGACATTCGGTCTGACAGGCCCCGACCCGAAGAACGACTATTCCACCGAGCGTAACCTGCTCATCGTCGATACGCTGACCAAGCATCTCGGGATCGAGAAGTTTTATCTGCTCGGCACATCGTCCGGCGGGCCGGTGGCCTACCGCTATGCCGCTGAGCATCCCGATCGGGTCGAGCGCCTCGTTCTCATCAATTGCGCGGGCATGCCGCGCACCGAATTCAACGATCCCAATCGGGCGCGGGGCAACTCCATCGAACAGTGGATCAATGCGCGCTACAAAAGCCGCGAGTATTGGCGCAACAACCTCACGCAGAACTACGGTTCGGTGAAGCCGAGCGACGCCATTGTCGATCTGGTCTACGACAACAATCGCCGCAAGGGCGATTTGCCGACCACGCGTTCGCGCACCCGGAACTATCATCCGGAGGAGCCGAAGCAGACTCTGGCCGAAACGCTGGCCATGATCACATCGCCGACGATGATCACCTGGGGCATGACCAATCCGACGGTCATGCATCTGGAAGCCGACGTCTTCTCGCTGTGGCTGTCGAACGCCCCAAGTCTCGTGAAGAAGTACCCGAAGGTCGGGCACTACTATTATCTCGAGATCCCCGAGCAATCGGCCAAGGACATCGCCGGCTTCCTGAAGGGCGACATGGACGCCGACCTGCGTATCACCAAGCGTTTGCCGGTGACGCAGGCCGCCGTCCAGTAACCCAATCAGCTACTCCAGATACTTCTGACGCAGCTTCGCGATGTCAGCCTTGGTCACGCCGATTTCTTTCTCGAGATACGCGTCGACCGAGCCCCAGCGGCTGTTGATCTCGTCGAAGGCGTATTCCAGAAGCGCGCGGCGGTTGGCGTCATACAGCGGTTGCGGCTTCAGCAGGCGGCCGTCCTTCTGCAGGCTCGCGAAGTAGTACGCGACCGAGTTCTCCGGCTGGCCGGTGGCGTCGATCTTGGGCATCTCGTTCTCCGGATGCCGGTAGGTCGTCGACAGATGGTAGTCGGCCATGACCACATCGCGCGGCACGCCCAGGGCAGTGAGGATCAGCGCGGTGGCGAAGCCTGTGCGGTCCTGTCCAGCGGAGCAGTTGTAGGCAATCGGCCCGTCGCCGGCGAGCATGGTGTGGAACAGCACGCGCAGTTGCGGGACCAGCATGGACGGGAAATTGCGATAGGCATCGCCCACCTGGGACATGCTGGTCGGCATGCTGCCACGGTTGATCGACATCATCGGATAGCCAACCGCGGTATAGCGGATGCCGTCGAGCCGTGTCGGAGCGATCACGCGTTCTTCGCTGGAACGCAAGTCGACTAGGTCTTTGATGCCGACGGCTTGAACCGTCGCCACGTCGGCGTCGGTCAGGAGCGGCGTCCCGCCGGAGCGGAACAGCTTGCCCCAGCGCACATGCATGCCATCAGCCGCCGGATAGCCGCCGATATCGCGGAAGTTCGAGCCGCGGTCGAGCGGCAACACTCGCTCGGCGACGCGCACAACGCTGCCGTCCGCCGTGTCCTTAAGCAGGTAGTAACGGCGGTTCGCAGAGCCGACCTGATCCTCGAAGCGGCCTTTCTTGTTGGCCTTGGAGACCAGACGCGCATCCTGCACGGAAGCTTCCGCGCTGTCCGCGGCGTAAACGTCTACGGCAGCCTTGTCCGCCCAGGAAACGACGAGCCGATCCGCCGCGCTACGTTCCACCGCTTCGTTGCTGACGCGCGCCGCGGCGACGCCGGACAAGGCGAGCGTGCCAAGCAGTGAGAGGGCGAGGGGGAGAGATGCATATCTCATGTTGTGTGTGCCTTTATCAGGAGGGAATGCAGAGTTCGCACCTCCCGTAGCGCATCCGTGACGACTCTTCGGTGACATCTCAGTGTCACTGCGATGAACATCCCGCGTTCGGGAAAAGTCATAAAAGTTCATCACTGCTGCAACCTGTCTGTCGCGCAATTTCACTAATCAGAGCGCCATCGATCAAGTTGAGGGGTTCTGACTACATGTATAGTAATTCAAGTCTTCGCCGCGCGTTGCAGCTCGGCGTTGCAGTGGCAGCGTTGGTGCAGGCTGCGCCGGTATTGGCGCAGGAAACGCAGGTTGCTGTCGACGTCGTGGAAACCGAAGTCGGCGAGCGCACGGTTCCGGAAATCATCGTCACCGCACAGAAAACCGAAACCAACCTGCAGAAGACCCCGATTTCGATCTCGGTCCTGAGCGCGGTTGCGATGACCGATCGCCACGCTTTGAGCATTGCCGACCTGGGCGACGGGTCCATCCCCTCGCTGCGTGTCGCGCCGTTCTTCGCGCGTAGATCCGCGCTGACGATCGGCATGCGCGGCATCGGCGCCCTGGGCGACGCCAACCAGCCCGCCCGCGACCAAGCGGTCGGCGTCTACATCGACGGCGTGTACCTCGGCCGCGCGCAGGGCTTGGGCTCGGCGCTGTATGACGTCGAGCGCATCGAAGTCCTGAAAGGCCCGCAAGGCACACTGTTCGGCCGCAACACCGAAGGCGGCGCCGTCAGCATCGTGACCCGTGCGCCGAGCGGCGAGTTCCATTCGAACACGACGATCGGGTACGGCAACTACCACGCCTATGACGTGGCAACCCACCTCGACCTGCCGGCCTTCGGCAATATCGCCGTCAAGCTCGATGGCGTGGTGTCAAAGCGCGACGGTACCGTGGAAAACCCCACGACGTCCGGTCAGCCCGACTTCAATTCCTACGACCGCCGCGGTCTCCATGGTGAAGCGCTCTGGACTGTCAACGATACGTTCACGGCGGACTATGCGTTTGACGTCTCCTACGATGGATCGACGCCGTACTACGTCCAGCTGCTGGGGCGCGGTTCCCTGCCGCTGGCGCCGATCATCCAGGTGCAGTCGACACGCGCCGAGGTCGCTAACGTCGGCGTGCCGTTGCGTACGAGTGTCGGTCACACGCAGGGGCATCGCCTGACCCTCGATTGGTACGCGACTCCGGAATTGGAAGTGCAGTCGATCGCGTCCTATCGTCGTCTGAAGCAGGGTCAGTTCGATAACGGCGCGAGCGTTTTGTCGGTCTATGCGCCGAACGGCGCCTTCAGCCGTTATAGCCTGGCCCAAGTGTGGCAGCATCAGGTCAGCGAAGAGCTGCAGGTGCTGGGCAAGTTCGACAACTTCAGCTTCGTCGCCGGCGGCTTCTATTATCATGAAGCTGTGCGCGACAACGCGCAGACGCCGAACACGCTGCAGTTCAATGCCACCGGCACCAGCTACACGACCCTGTCGGTCGATCTGAACACCGTGCCGTACGATCGTGCGAGCCATGTGAAGACCGATAGCCAAGGTGCGTTCGGCCAAGCCACCTGGACGCCGGCGATGCTGGGCGAAATCGCGCATCTGACGGTGGGCGGTCGTTATACGCACGACAAGAAGAGCGGCGACCTCGATACCGTGAACGGCGCGCTGCCGTCGTACGTGAACGCGAACGGCCAGACCATTGTCGGTATAATCCCGCTCAACGCGGCCTGGAGCCGCTTCGACCCGATGGTCAATCTGGCGATCGACGTCTCGCCGGACGTGAACGTGTACGGCAAATGGAGCGAAGGCTATAAGTCCGGCGGCGCGAATTCGCGTTCGCTGACCTATCGCGCTTTCGCGCCGGAAACGGTGTCGATGTTCGAGGTCGGCGCCAAGACGGAGTTCCTCGAACGCCGCGCGCGCCTGAACGTCGCCGCCTACACCGGCAGCCTCAAGAACGTGCAGGTCGACTTCAACGCCATCATACCGGGCAACAACCGCGGAACCTTGGAAACGACCAACGCCGCGACCGGCCGCACCAAAGGCGTGGAAGTGGACTTGACGGTAGTGCCGCTCGAAGGCCTGACCCTCACGGCGAGCTACGCCTACACCAAGATGACGCTGTCGCGCGCCTTCAACCCGTTCACCAACGGTTCCGCGGTCATCTATCCGCTATACACGCCGCCGAACGCGGTCAGCTTCGGTGGTGACTACGAAACGCCTGTGGGCAATGCCACTCTGCGTCTTCACCTCGACGGCAATCTGGCGGATGCACAGTACACCAGCACAACCGACCCAACGCTCAGCGACAAGTCGTTCATCGTGAACGGCCGGATCGCGATCACTGACATTCGGGTCGCAGACTCCAATGCCGACCTCGAGATCTCGCTGTGGTCGCGCAACCTGCTCAATAAGCAGTACGCGTTCCTGCGCAACTTCAGCGCCGCGCTCGGCACCTACGGCATCTTCAATGAGCCGCGAACGTTCGGCATCGAAGGTCGCGTGAAGTTCTAAACACGACCTTGATGGCCTAAAGCCACGCCCCGACGGCATTCTTGCCGCCGGGGCGTTTGCTTTAGGGAGCCGGTGAGAGTCGGTCGAAGAAGGCGCGCGCCGCGGCGGCGCTTTCGGGGCCGCAGTCCAGCGGCATCATGTGCTCGCACTGCGGCACGATCACCATCGTCTTATCCTGCGAGGCGAGATGCTTCATCGCGTCGTCGGCGACCGGGTGTGCCGGGATTTCGGAATCGTTTTCCGACCACAGCACGAGCGCCGGCGCGGCGATCTTCTCCAGATCGGCTGGCGTGCGGGCGAAGGGGGCCTCCTTGCCGCGCGGGGCTTGTGACGCCGCGAAGGCGGCGCGGCGGCTGTTGAGCTGTGTCCACTCGGTCACCAGGGCATCGGTGATCTTTTCCCGGTGCAGGATGTTTCGTTCCAGCATGCCGCGCACTTCCGCCTCGAAATGCCGGCCTTTCAGCAACGGCAGCGTCTTGCGCAGCTGGCGCACGAGCCACGGGTTGCGTGTCGGGTCGGCCTTCAGCGGCCCGACCGCGATATTCGACAGCACGATGCCTTTGATGCGCTCCGGATGCGCCGCGGCGTATTGCGTCGCGGGTGCGCCGCCGCTTGATGTCGCGGCCAAATAGAACGTCTCAAGTCCAAGCTTGGTCGTGAGTGCGTCCAGTACGTCGGCGCTGTGGTCGAAACCGCAGGCGTTTTTCGGATTGGGGCCCGACAGACCCGCGGGCGGCAGATCGAAGCGGATGACGCGGTAGCGATCCTTCAGCGCCGCTGCCCAATCGTTCCACATCAGCAAGCTGCCGAACGATCCATGCACCAGCACGATGGGCTCGCCTTGGCCTTCGTCGGAGACGTGAATCGGCTCGCCGTCAATCTCGACGATCTTGGAACTCGGCAACATATAGTGCGCGCGAAGTTCGGCCTCGCTGGGCGACAACGCTCCCGTGCGCGCGAGGATCACGAATCCCCCCAGCGCGACCGCCGCAATCGCAATGACGACAGCAACCTTCCGCATCGCCGATCCCCCTATGGTGCCTAGGTATCCTTCCTAGCAAACAGGCCGCCGGCCGTCCCCACGCTGGCGGTGGGTGCTCAACCTCCGACCGGCTGTACATCTGAACAAAACCCTGAACTTTTGTCCGGTGGCCATGTTACCGTGCCCGCAGGGGAGAGCGGTCGTGGTCAAGCGTACGTTGGGGGGCGTCGCCGCGCTGAGCGTGGTGACGTGGTTAGCGGCCGGTGAGGCCTGGGCGCAGCGGGCCGGCGACAACGCCGTGGCCGCGGCGCAGGACGCCTTCGGGACCACCGTCGGCAACGAGAGTATCGGCCTGTACACCCAGACAGACGTGCGCGGCTTCAACCCCACCGAGGCCGGCAACCTGCGCATCGACGGCCTGTATTTCGACCGCCAGGGCGATACCAGCAACCGCATCATCCGCGGGTCCACCATGCGCGTGGGCCTTAGCGCGCAGTCCTATCCGTTCCCGGCGCCGACCGGCATCGTCGATTTCCAATTGCGGACCCCGGGCGAGAAGCCAGTCACCAGTGCCGTCCTGACCTGGGGCGCGTATGGCGCCTATCAGATCGAGGTCGATCGTCAGCAGGCGTTGGTTGCCGACAAGCTTAGCATAACGGCCGGCATCGCCGGCGCGCGCGAGCGTCCGCCCAACGGTACCAGCAACGGCAATTGGAACGCCGGCGGCGTCATCCGCTGGCGGCCGAACGACAAGATCGAGATCCAGCCGTTCGGCTATGTGAACTATCGTTACGACCGCGAAGGGCCGCACACGCTGCTGTTTGGCGGACCTTGGCTGCCCAAGCCCATCCAACGCGGCAAATACTACGGTCAGGATTGGGCCGACCTCAGTTCTATTCAGAACCTGTTCGGCTTTACGGCGCGGGCGGATCTATCGCCGGATTGGACTTTGCGGGCGGGCGTATTCCAATCGACCAACTACCGCATCGAGCAGGGCGAAAATCTGTTCCTCAACGTCCAGCCCGACGGCCGGGCGGATCGGTTTGTCGTGATGTATCCGGGCAACGCCCTTGAGTCGCTGTCCGGGGAAGTGCGCTTGTCGCGCGTGATGGTCGAGGGAGATCGCCGGCACATCATGCATGTCTCGCTGCGCGCGCGCGATAAAGTGCGGACGTTCGGCGGCACGACGACGATTCCGCTGGGGCCGGGATATCTCGGCGTCACCGATCCCGAGCCGGAGCCGGCTTGGCGTGTGGGCCCGCAAAGCGAAGCCCATGTGCGCCAGGCCACGGGCGGCGTTGCCTATGAGGGCGTGTGGCGCGGCGTCGGCGAGATCGGCTTCGGTATCTCGAAGACGCTCTATCGACGCATGACGCAACAGCCGGGCCTTCCCGACATCACGTCGCGCGATCAACCTTGGCTATTCAATGGATCCGCCGCGCTCTATCTCGGTGACAAGCTTGTCGCCTACGCCGGCTATACCCGTAGCATGGAGGAATCCGCCGACGCCCCGCAGAATGCCGTCAATCGCGGCGAACCGGTACCGGCGGCGCGCACCTCGCAACTCGATGCGGGCATCCGCTACGCCATCACGCCGCGTCTGCGCGCGGTGGTCGGCGTGTTCGACATCAAGAAGCCGTACTTCAATCTCGATGTCGGCAACGTCTACGGCCAATTGGGCGACGTGCGCCATCGCGGCGCGGAGTTCTCGCTCAGCGGTCAGGTGGCGCCAGGCTTCACGGTCGTGGCGGGGCTCGTGCTGATTAAAGCCCGCATCACCGGCAGCGCGGTGACCGCCGGGCGTATCGGCGCGGTGCCGCTGGGACGCTGGCCGCATATGATGCGCCTGACGACGCAGTACGGGCCGCCGTCGTGGAAAGGGTTCATGCTGGAAGGGCAGATCGAGCACTTCGCGTCGCGCTATGCGGATTTCCAGAACCACGTGAAGACGCCGGCCTATAACATCCTGACGGCGGGCGCGCGCTATAGCTTCCGCGTCCACAAGGTCGCGGCGAGCCTGCGTCTTCAGGCGCAGAATTTCACCAACACCTTCGCGTGGCTTGGCAATGCCACCGGCAGCTTCGTCCCGGTCGAGCACCGACGCTACACCATGACGCTGTCGGCCGATTTCTAAGCGAGAGCGGCTAACCAGCGGCGGGATTCCGCCCACTTTTTCTTTGGCATCATCGACCTAGCGGCGGCCGACTCAACCCGGCCGCGCCGCCAGCCAGTGGACCGGGGCTGAAGTCGAGCGGTCGTCTAATCGCATTCCGACGATTAAGCCACTCTAACCGCTTGCGGATTTTGTTATGATCCCGCATGCCACGGACCTAATGTCATTGTGAAATATTACGAGCCAGAGCGTGCGCAGTCTTCTCGATCCTTTGCGTCAGTTGACCGGCGTGGCCTTGGCCGCGGCGGCGATGCTCTCACTTGTCGGTCCTGCGCAGTCTCAGACCAAGCCCAAGGCGCCCGGCACGCTCAGCTTCGTCATCACGACATGGAACTACGCGATCCTCGAGACGCGCTTCCACGACGAATGCCCGGAAGGCTTCACCATCGGCGTGGATGAGATCTGGTGGCGCGGCCTGTCGAAGGCGGCGCGGGCGAAGGCGACCCAGAACGGTGAACTCGGTGATTCCGAGCGGTTCATCATGGCGCTGCAGCGCGGCCCGAATAAGGAAAATGTCTGTCTTAATCCGACGCTGGTGAAAGACCCGCCGATGTTCACGGTCGAAGGGCCGACCGCCTACGGCATGAACCTCGACGGCACGACGGACGGCAAGGCGACGCCCAAGACCTGCGCGCATCAGAAGTTCACCGGAGTGGATGGCACGCCCGCGGTCGACAACCAGGTCTATCGTCTGCTCGGCTGCATTTACGGCTGGCACAAGTACGACAACATTCAGTCGAACGCGAACATCAACCGCAAGACCACCGGCAACGGCATCGTGCTGGTCGAAGTCACCGGCGTCGATGACACGCGCAATGACGACAATGTGTCGGTCACGTTCCATCATGCCATCGATCAGTACGCGTTGGACGGTCAGGGCGAGTTCCAGCCTTACGCCAGCTATCGTACCGATCCGACGCTGAAGGCAGACGGCACGCGCCGCTACGGCGGCACCGTGCGCGGCAAAATCGTCAACGGCGAGCTGACGACGGAGCCCGCCGATCTGAACCTGCCGTTCTACGGCAACTACACCTATATGGATGAGTTCTTCCGCGACTTCCGCATCCGCATGAAGATCGCCGAGGATGGCGAGACGGCGAAGGGGACAGCGGCAGGCTATTACGACGTCGATCAACTCGTCTATTACATCGGCGGCCTCGGGGTGATCATGTTCCCGTCGCAAGCGGATTGCCCGGCGATCTATGTCGCCGCGCATCAGCTGGCGGATGGATACCCCGACCCGAAGACCGGCGAATGCAAGTCGCTGTCGTCCGCGTACAATTTCGAGGCCGTGTCCGCTTTCACGATCCATTCGCCCGATCCCACCTTGGCGCAAGCCAAAGGCCCGCTGGACCGCGTGCTGACAACTTTCGGGATCGGGAAGTGATCGTCATGCGGTTCCGCATCCCTTCCTTCGTCGCCGCTGTCGTCGCGCTCGGGCTCGCGGGCTGTGGCCCGTCTGAGCCGAAGATCCAGGCCAGCGGCCCGGGCGTGCGTCTGCTGACGGAATCCCAATACCGCAACATCGTCGCGGACCTGTTCGGCCCGCAGATCGTGGTCGCCGGCAAGTTCGATCCGATGCTGCGCACCAACGGCCTGGCGGCCGTGGGTGCCTGGAACGCGCGCATTACACCGAACGGCATGGAGCAGTATGAGAAGATGGCCCGCGCGATCGGGGCGCAGATCGTTTCGCCGGCCAATCGCACCGCCTTCGTGCCCTGCGAACCGACGTCCGCCACGGAGGCCGATGACACATGCGCGAAAGCGTTCCTGGAACGCACCGGCCGCATGCTGCTGCGACACCCGATGCCGGCCGATCAATTGGCCGGGACTGTGGCGTTGGCGCATGAAGCGGCCACATCGTTCAACAGCTTCTATGACGGCCTGGGGCTAGGCCTCGCCAGCATCATGGTCTCCTCGCCGTTCCTCTATGTCGTCGACGCCGTCGAGCCCGATCCGGATCATGCCGGCGGGGTGCGTCTCGACAGCTATGCCAAGGCTTCGCGCCTGAGCTTCCTGTTGTGGAACTCCGCGCCCGATGAGGCGCTGTTGATCGCGGCGGAGAAGGGCGAACTGCACAGCAAGTCCGGCCTGAAGCGTCAGGTCGACCGTATGCTGGCTGCGCCGCAGTTCGAGACGGGCCTCCGCGCCTTCTTCTCCGATATGCTCGCATTCGACAATTTCGAGAACCTGGAGAAGGACGCGATCATCTATCGCGCCTTCAGCCTGGCCGTGGCGAACGACGCCAAGGAGCAGGCGCTACGCACGATCTCGAACCATCTGATCAATGAGAAAGGCGACTACCGCGACCTGTTCACGACGCGCAACACTTTCGTCAGCGGCGCGCTTGGCAAAGTCTATCGCATTCCTGTAGAGCGCCCGGACGGCGCCTGGTCGCGCTATGAGTTCGCGCCCGACGATCCGCGGGCGGGCCTGATCACCCAGATTGCTTTTGCCGCACTCTATGCCCACCCGGGCCGTAGCTCGCCCACCATGCGCGGCCGCGCGGTGCGCGAAAATCTGCTGTGCCAGAAGGTTCCCGATCCCCCGGGCGATGTCGACTTCTCGCTGTTCAACGATCCCAACTCTCCGAACAAGACCGCCCGGCAGCGCTTAACCGCGCACGCGACGTTGGCGGCCTGCGCCGGTTGTCACCGTGTGACCGACCCCATCGGCCTGGCGCTTGAGAAGATCGACGGCGCCGGCCAGCTGCGCGCGTCGGAAAATGGAGAAGCAATCGATACCAGCGGCGATCTCGACGGCATCAAATACGCCGACGCGGTCGGCCTGGGCAAAGCGCTGCACGACAACGCGAACACGCCGTCCTGCGTGGTGCGCCGTCTCTACGCTTACGGCACAGGCCGCGACGGCGTGGGCGATCAGAAAGAGCTGATGAAGTTCTACGAAGAGAAATTCGCCGCCGCCGGCTATCGCGTACCGGACCTGCTGCGCGCGATTGCCGAAAGCGACGCTTTCTTCGCCGTCACCAAATCCAAATCCGCCGCGACGACCGCGTGGGGCGAACCCCTGTCTCACTCGACTCCCGCACAGGAGAACAAGTCATGACCGTGCTTCTGCCTCGCAAGCCGAGTCGCCGCGAAATCCTGCGCGGCACGTTGGGCGGCATGGGCGCCTCGCTGGCGCTGCCGTTCCTCGATTGCTTCCTCGACAGCAAGGGTAAGGCGCTCGCCGCGACAGGCCAACCCGTTCCGGTGCGCTTCGGAACGTGGTTCTGGGGGCTGGGCTTCACCACCAACGCCGGCATCAAGGATAAAGCCGCTTCGGGTATGGGCATCGAGTTCCTCGATCAGTGCAAGGCGCTGAAGCCTTTCGAGAAGCACATCAACTATTTCAGCGGCTTCAACATGCCGCTCGATGGGCGTTCCAATTACGTCCACATCACCGGCTGGATCGCGACGCGCACCGGCACGGCCCCGGCGGGTGCGTCCGATCTCGCGGCGCCGACGCTCGATCTGCTGATCGCCGATCAGATCGCCGGCGGTTCGCGTTTCCACACCATCGACCTGAATGCCTGCAACCAGCCGCGCGAGAACTACAGCGCGCGCAGCGCCAACAATCGCGCGGCGGCGGAAGTCTCGCCGTTGTCGCTGTATGCGCGTCTGTTCGGGCCGGATTTCGTCGATCCGAACAAGGCCGACTTCAAGCCGGACCCGGCGGTCATGCTGCGCAAGAGCGTGTTGTCGTTCGTGGGCGACCCGAGCAAGAAGTTCAACGATAGCTTAGGCGCGGCCGACAAGGCGCGTCTGGACGAGTATTTCACCTCGATCCGCCAGATCGAGAACCAGCTGGCGTTGCAGCTTGAAAAGCCGCGCCACAATGACGCCTGTGTCGTACCGCCGCCGTTGACCGGCGTGCCGAACGAAAGCCTCGAAGTCGAGAGCGTTCACGCGACGCACAAAATGATGGCGAAGCTGGTGGCGATGGCTGCCGCTTGCGACCAGACCAAAGTCTTCAACATGGTCTACAGCGACAACCAGTCCCATCTGCGCAAGCCGGGTGAGTCCTCGTACTACCATGTGCTGTCGCATGAAGAGGCGCCGGATCCGGTGCTCGGCTATCAGCCGGGATCGCATTGGTTCGGTACCCGCAGCATGGAAGCGCTGGCGGACTTCATCGAAGCCTTCGCCAACGTGCGCGAGGGCGATGGCACGCTGCTCGACAACACGCTCATCCACGCGACGACCGAGTGCAACTATGCCCGTACCCATACCGTCGACGGCGTTCCGCTGTTCTTCATCGGCAACGCCGGTGGGCGTTTGAAGACGGGCATGCATATCGTTGGCGGCGGCGACGTGGTGACGCGTGTGGGGCTGACGGCGCTGCAGACGATGGGTGTGCCGGTCGACAAGTGGGGCACCGCGTCGCTGCAAACGTCGAAGGCGATCCGCGAGATCATGGTCTAAAGGGTCGCGTTATGCGCAAGGCACTCGTCGTGACGGTCGCATTGGCGGCCCTGGTGTTTAGCGCGGCAAGTTACGCCGCGCCTGAGACGCCGCCGGCCGGTGTGAAGGTTGTTACCCAAGGTGACGGCGTGCTGTTCACCGACGAGGCCGGCAAGGCGCTTTACACCTATGACGGCGATGAGCCGAAGTCGGGCAAATCAACCTGCAATGCCGTCTGCGCGCAGCAATGGCCACCGGCGCTGGTGCCGGGCGAAGCCGCCGCCCAAGGTAACTGGACGATCGTCACCCGCGAGGACGGCAAGAAGCAGTGGGCCTACAAGGGCCAGCCGGTATATCGCTACGCTGAGGAGGGTGGCCCCGGCACGACCTTCGGCGATGGCGACAACGGCACCTGGCATCTGGCCATCGCGCCGATCTGGACGCCGCCGGGCATCACCATCGGCCGAAGCGTCCTCGGCACAGTGCTGGCCGATGCCAAGGGGCTGACGCTCTACACCCGCCCGCAGGACAGCGTCGGCAAGTCGACCTGCACGGGCGCGTGCCTCGAGAATTTCGTCCCGGTGATGGCCGCTGGCCTAGCGCTCGGCAGCGTCGACTGGTCCGTCATCACGCGCGGCGATAGCTCGAGGCAGTGGGCTTTCAAGGGCAAGCCGATCTATCGCTCGATGCTGGATGTGAAGCCTGGCGAAACCAACGGCGACGGCTCGGGCCTGGATGAGGCGTGGCGCGGCGCTGTGCTGGAACCGGCACCGCAGGTTCCGGCCTGGGTCACCTATCGCCAGTCCCTCGGCGGGGAAGTGATGGCCGACCCACGCGGGTTCACGCTGTATTATCACGCCGGTCCGCGCCGCTCGCTGGCGTCGTCTGGGGCGGGGGCAGCGGCCATCCGCAAGGATTGCGATACGGCGACCTGCAAGGGGGCCGAATGGAAGGCTGTGCTGGCCGACGACAACGCAAAGCCAACGGGCAACTGGACCGTCATGAACAACAGCGACGGCACGCGGCAGTGGGCTCACAAGGGCGTGCGGCTGTGGACGAACACCATCGAGACGCAGCCGGCCGAGCTGAAGGGTTTGCGCTTCGGGGGCGATCGCGGCTGGAAAGTGCTCTCGCGCGGCCTTCAGCCGATCCAGAATATGTAAGCGGCGGCGGACCGATTACTCGGCCGCCACCATCTTCATGATCTCGTGTAGGCGATCCACGTCGACGTGGATATCGCCGCGTTCGTCATATCGATCCTCGAAAATCCCGTACCACTTGAAGCCGAGCGCCATCGAAAGCTCCAGCGTCGGCGGCCAGGCCCAGCGTGTGCCCAGGATTTCGACAATCGAGACGGGGTTCGTCAGATAGATGAAATTCGCCAGCGACGAACTGTGGGGCGTCAGGATGACCCGGGCGCCGGACAACATGCCGATCTGCTGATCGAAGGTCAGTTCGCCGAGGCCGAGATCGATGATGTCGAAGTTGTGGTCGCGCAGGAAGCGCAGGAACGCTTCGTCCTCGACAATGCATCCGGTGCGGCCCCAGGTCGACTTGGTGCGGCGGATGTAGATCTTCCGCGTCGAGGCGACCTGCGGGAATTTCGCTGCGTTGCGCAGCCATTCGAATCCGCGGTCGTGGAAGGCATTCGACGTCACCATAGGATCGATCACGCGCACACTGTTGCGCAGCGGATAGAGGCGCCGCGATCCCGCCATGCGGATCGTCATTGTCCGCTGGAACAGGAACTGAATCATCCCGAGGGAGATGGCATAGTCTTGCGTCTCTTCTTCCGGATAGTTCGCCAGCTTGCCCAGCAGATCGAACATGAAGTGGAAGAGGTTGTGATGCATCTGACAAGAGAGCAGCGGCATGCTGGGAATCAGCTGCATCGAATCCCAGTTCTGCAGCAAGCCATCGCGGAAGCGCGCGAACTCTTCACCGTTGCAATACTCGTCGCGGGTCTTAGCCCACCCTTCGTTGCGCGAATAATTGATCTTGGTGCAGCGGCCGTCCCGTTCGAACAGGTAGGTCAGCGCGGTCTGCGGTTCGACCAGCGCGGCGTACTCCCCCTTCAGCCGCCTGATGTTCTCCAGGCGCGGACGTTCGAAATCGTCCACGAGGCGCTGACGGATGTCGTCATGCCCGCCGAAGAACTTGGCGTTCGCCAGCGAATGGGCTTGCGGCACGACGCGGTTCCGCTCGCCGACAAAGTTCTCGCTGTCCTCGTAGTAAATCGCGTCCATAGGGCCCCCGGTTAGCGCCGACGCCCCTTTTACCCGTCCGTTTCGCAACGGTCCGTTAATGGCCTGCCAAGACCTATTTGATTCTGCCGTGGCGCCGTCACTAGCGCGTGATCGAATCGACCTGTAAGGGCCGCTGCCTAAGGTGTGGGCGCCTTGAGGATGCCCCGGCGGATGAGGGAGGCGATGTCGTCGCGCATTCGGGCGCGGTGCTCGTCCGTGCTCTGGATCGGCCTGCCGAAGCCGTCAACCTGCGCGAACTGGGCGGCGTCGTACCCTGGGACATGCAACGGCATTTGCAACTGCGCCAGCATGTTCAAGGGCTCCGCGGTCGTCCGCGCACGGCGCAGCGCTTCGATATCGACGTTGCCGACGATGAAGCCTTCGGCGCTGTCCTTCGCGGTCGCGATCGCGGTGCCGCGGAAATCGATGATTTCAGACGGGAGCATCGCCGCGAGATTTGCGGACCGTGCCGCAGCATCGAAGCCGCGCGGGCCCGTCGTGGGGACAACACGGGTCTGGGCGCAGACGGCTCTATAGGGTGGGATGGGCTTCGCGATCGATGGAGCCGCCGCACCGGCCAAGACTGTCGCTGCGGCAGACACGCGCATCGCATCGCGACGCGTCGTCTCGAAGGGCCGTGGTGCAGATTCTTCACGCTCGCGCATGGCCGACCAAAATCAGGTTTGACTTGGGCTGCGTGCCTCGCGCCGCGCAAGTCCTCGATCGAGAAGCGTTTGGGATAGCCTACGGCTTGGGCTGCAGGAATTCGACCACGTGCCCGTCCGGATCCTTGGCGAAAGCCGTGACGATCTTGGACGGTCCTTCCGCCCCCGCCTCGCGGGTGCAGGGCATTTTGGCATCCCCCAGTTTCTTACAGATCGCAGCGGGGTCGTTCGAGAGCAGGATGATGACGTTGTAGGCGTTGCCCGGACTCATCGGCTCCGTCGTCTCGCGCAGCACCAGGCCGGGATACTTGAAGGTTGTCGTGCCCACATCGATGTTCATGTACTGCGTACGCTTAGGCGCTTGGCCCCGACGCTCATCGGCCACGAGGCCGACCATCTTGTAATACGCGGTCGCCTTGTCGAGATCGCTGACGCTGATCGAGATGCCGCCGAGGCGCGTGGCGGGTTGATCGGCGGCCACAGCGGTAGTTGAGCCCGCGACCACGCTCAGCGCGGTCAGTGCAATGAACTTGTTCATGCCTCATGCTCCCCCTCGGTGTTCAGACCGAGGTTAGTGAAGTTCATCGCATCGTCTTTGGCAATTGCAGCTTCTTCCGCTGTCCAGCAGGCCGCACGGCTCAGGCTGCGGCAGCGATGTTGATGGCGTCGGCGAGGTCCCTCATTTCAAACGGCTTTTTCATCACGATGTGATGGCCGTAGGCGGCATCCACCCCGGCAGCCCCATAACCCGTCGCGAAAATGAAGGGTACACCGCGTGCCGAAAGCACATCGGCGATCGGGAATGACATACGCCCATCGAGATTGACGTCGAGGATTGCGAAGTCGATTTCGCTGTCGCGAGCAAGATCCAGTCCCTGCGGCAACCGCATCGCCAATGCGGTCACCTTATGCCCCAGATCAATGAGCATCTCTTCGATCAGCAGGGCGATGGTCATCTCGTCTTCGACCACGAGAATGCGCAGCGGTTTTTTTCATCACGCGTCTTCCCCGAAGGTGACGGGGGCATCCACCGCGCAGACCAGGCCATCGGGTTCGAAATGCATCTTCACTTCGCCGGCCATCTCGGCGGCGAGGCCGCGTTCGATCAGCCGCGAGCCGAAGCCGCGTTTCTGAGGCGGCTTCACCGGCGGACCACCGCTTTCCCGCCACTCCATCCGTAACCGTTCACCTTTGGCCGTACTCTGCCTGTTCCAGGTGATGGCGACCTTGCCTGTCGGCACCGACCAGGCGCCGTACTTCAGCGCGTTTGTCGTCAACTCGTGCATGGCGATTGAAAGTGAAAGGGCAGTTTTCGGCGACAGCTTCACATCTGGGCCATCGATATCGCATCGCGTCGGGTCGTCTTTAAAGTGCGGCCGCATGGCTTGCTCGACAACGCCCCGTAACGAGGCTCCGACACCGCGCTCGCCCGTCAGCAAATCGTTCGCCTGCGCCAACGCCATGATCCGCGAGGTGAAATCGGCTTGCGCCTGGGTCACGCTTTCGGCATGGCGAAACGTTTGCGACGCGATCGCCTGGATCATCGCCAGATTGTTCTTCACGCGATGGTTCAGTTCGTTGACCACGAGCCGCAGGCGGTGTTCCGCGCTGTGCCGCTCGGTCACGTCGCTCGCGGCGCCGAACCATTCCGTGATCTCGCCAGCCGCGTCGAACAAAGGGATCGCGCGGGAAAACGTCCAGCCGACGCTTCCGTCGGCGCGGCGAACGCGATGTTCGATCTCGAGCATGCGCTTATTCCGGATGGCCTCGTCGATTTCGCGGGCGACGGCGGCCCGATCCTCGGGAAACAGATATTCGGCCTGCCACGCGACGCGTGGCATATCCATGTCCGAAAGTAAGCCGCGACCGTCCAGGAGGCGCATCTCCTTCCCGTCGGCGCTCATGCGATACACCACGTTGGATGCGGCCGTGACCAGAGCGCGGAAGCGTTCTTCGCTGGCGCGCAATTCGTTTTGAGCCGCCATGCGCTCTGTCGTCTCCACGACAAAGGCGATGACGCCGGCGGGTTGCCCGCTCTCATCGATCACCGGCGAGTAGTCGAGGTTCATCCAAACTTGCTCGCCGCGCCCTCTACGATAGAGCGTTAGCTCTTGATCCTTGTAGGACAGTGTCTCGCCCGCAAGGCCCACCTTCATGACGTTGTCATTGAAGTCGGCAACCTCGGGCCAACCCTCACGCACTTTGCTGCCGAGCAGCTGCGGATGCCGGCCGCCGGAAAACACGGAGTAAGCATCGTTGTAGATCATGATGCCCTCCGGCCCCCAGAGCAGCACGATCGGCAGCGGGGACCGCAGCAGCATGTCGGTGACAGTCTTCAGACTTTGCGGCCAGCTCGCGATGGCGCCGATGCTGGTCTCCGACCAGTCGAAGGCGCGGATGAGCTCGGCCAGTTCGCCACCTCCCATCGGGAAGGGCGCGTTCGCGGATTCCTCGCCGGATGTCGTGTCGATTAAATTCATCCTCAGAGGGTCCGCATGCTTGATATCGACGCCAGCAAGATTAGTCAGCGCGGCAAAATTCGCCAAGGCAAGCGCCTGGGATTGCCGCCCTCTGAGCTACCAACGCTTCGGGATATGGATCGTTTCGTCACAACTCTGGGGGCACGGGTGACCAGATCATAACGCGGGATTTGATCCTACTATGTAATTATAATCAATGAGTTAGATGGGAACGAAGGGCGAGGCGCCGGGCGCTGATCATTCCTGCCATCAATGTCAGCACGTCGCCGATCAACAGGCCGACCTGCGGCGCGCGCTCGGCCGAGATTAGCGTAAACAACAAGGTCACGATGACGGCGCCGACAGTCTGCCCGAACAGGCGCGCGGTGCCCTGAATGCCACCCGCCGCGCCACTGCGATGCGGTGGCGCGGTCAGGAACATGTTTCGGTTGTTGGATACCTGAAACAGCCCGAACCCAAACCCGCACAGCATGATGAACGGCACGAGTACTGCCGGATGGCCTGCGTGCGGCCATAGCGCGATGCCGGCAAGCCCTGTGGCGAGGGCGGTGCATCCGGCGACGGTGATCCAGGCGCCCGGGATGCGGTCGGCGAGACGGCCCGCGATCGGCGCAGTCGCGGCGACCGTCAGCGGCCAGGGGGTAATCAGCAATCCGGTCGTCAATGCGCTCTGGTCGAGCCCATGCTGCAAATAGAAGGGTAGGGCGATGAAGCCTGCGGTCTGGCCGGTAAAACACCACACCGAAGCAATGATCGAGGTCCGAAAGGAAGGCGCGCGCAAAAGGTCAATCGGGATGAGCGGCGTCTGCCGGGGTATCTCCCGCCGGATGAGCGCCGTCAGCCCGAAGGCCGTTCCCAGGAGGAGCGCCGCCGCGAGGCTGGGCCGTGAGGGCAGCAGTTCCGCGCCGAAGACAAATGTACCGAAGACGAAAGCGTTCAACGACGCGCTGATCGCATCCAATCTTTGTCCGCTTCCCGCGCTATGCGGTAGCGCGCGGCTGAGCAGCAGCACAGTCGCGCCGATTGGAAGGTTCACCGCGAACAGCCACGGCCACGAGAGCGCGGATAGGATGAACGCGCCGATGGTCGGGCCCGCGGCGGATGAGAGCGCGATGGTGAGCGCATGCCAGCCGATGGCCGCACCCAAGCGGGTCTGCGGCACGACCTGGCGCAACAGCGCGATGCTCAACCACATGATCGCCGATCCGCCGAGGCCCTGAACGAAACGGGCGACGACGAGTACGGGCAGGGACGGCGACAGCGCGCAGAGGACCGAGGCACTTGTGAAGAGCATAATGCCTGCGACGAAGACGCGGCGATATCCGTGGCTTTCACCCAAGGCCGCGCTGGGCAGCAGCGCCACGACCAAGCCAAGCTGATAAGCGGTGACGATCAACACCGACTGCGCCGGCGATACCGCCAGCGCGCGGCCAATGGTTGGCAATGCGACATTGGCGATGGCGGAGTCGATCACCACCAGCACCAACGCCCCCAGCACGCCGATGATGGCAGCTGGGCGTGGCACCTCGGAACGGCCTACATCGGCGTTGGAGGGGGGGGGAAGTGGTGGCGCGGATTTGCTGCGCTCGTCACGGGGCGACCCATACACCGTTCCGATCCACATAGCGGGTGATCCGGTGGTTCTCTTGATCGTCTTTTCTCAGGTCACGCTCCGTAAAGCGAAACAGCAAGGCCGAGCCGGCGACACAGCGAGTATCGTGGATGTCGCCGGGCAAATACACCTGGATTTCCCCGGGATGCACATGCGTGGTGTTGCGCTTCACCAGCCGAACGGTTCCATCAGGATCTTCCACGCGCCCATATGTACCCATCTCGCTGACGCCCTCCACGACGGCGTACATCACCCAATTGCGGCCATGGTCATGAGGCGAGCGATAGAGCCCTTGGGGCTCGATATGAGCCTGCAATACGAAGCCGTGTTGTGGATCGCGAACCAGTTCGGTGCTGGGGGCGCCTGCTTGCCGCAGCGGTCCCAGCCAGCTTTCGTTATCACAGGCCGCCAAAAGTGTTTTCATATGGCGCTGCGCGGCCTCCACAACCTCGGTCGAGAGCGGGCCCCAGTCCGCAGCGAGATTTTGCGCGAACGTCTCCAACGCGGTACGGGTCATGTGTCTCTCCATCTTTGCGACATCCGAGACATAGGGGTGTTTCATATATGGCGTAAGACACAGCATTTGCACTCTATTGATGCATGAAACGCCATATTATCAGGATTGACCGGGAGGCAATCATGACCCCAGACCTCAATCTTCTCGTCACGCTCGATGTGTTGCTGACTGAAGGCAGCGTCGCGCGCGCCGCCAAGCGACTACGGCTCAGTCCATCGGCGATGAGTCGCGCCCTCGCCAGGTTGCGCGAAACCACCGGTGATCCTCTGCTGGTTCGCGCCGGACGTGGCCTCGTACCAACGCCGCGCGCGCTAGCGCTACGCGACCGCGTAAGTCAGACCGTGCAGGAGGCGACGGCCATTCTTCGTCCTCAGGGAACACTTGATCTAAAGCGGTTACATAAAACCTTCACCATTCGATGCAGTGAGGGATTCGCGGAGACCTTCGGGCCGATGTTGATGTCGCGCGTCTCTCAGGTGGCACCACTTGTAACGTTGCGCTTCGTGCAAAAAACGGACCGAGAAAGTCTTGGACTGCGCGACGGTTCGATCGATCTGGAAACGGGGGTGATTGCCCCGACGACGGGGCCGGAAATCCGTGTGCAGGCCCTCTTTCGTGATCGCTTCGTTGGCGTGGTGCGCAAAGGGCATTCATTGGCCAAAGGCAGAATTTTACCGATGCGCTTCGCGTGCGCCGATCATGTGTTGGTGTCGCGACAGGGTGCCCCACGCGGTCCGATTGACGAGGCGCTGGAGCACTTGAAACTTAAAAGGAACGTGACGGTCTTGGTCGCTGGATTCGCGACGGCCATCTCGCTTGTCCGCGCGACTGACCTGGTGGCCAGCGTTCCCGAGCGGCACACAGCCGCGTTGCGTGGAGACGTGTTTAGTTTTGCGCTGCCGTTCAAGTTGGAGGAGATGTTGGTTTCGATGATGTGGCATCCGCGTCTTGATGCCGATCCGGCCCACCGTTGGCTGCGCGATTGCGTTCAGGACGTGTGCGCGAGGCACCTCGGTCCAAAGCGAGTTTGAGCCTGAATACAAGCACCAAAGCGTAGTTAGTTCGTGCTACATAGAGTCAATGCTCCGTCCACATTTGTGATCGCCTGTGACAATACGGGGGCAGTGACCACATGCGCTTGCTCGAGAGACTTCGGCTGTTAGGGTCGGAGCTTCCTCAAAAAACCGATAGTGAGGGTTACGTGGCAGGCATTGTCCCGAGCTTGAAACCCGTATTCGACGGGCCGTTGAATTTGCCGTTGCGCGCCAAGGTTCGGTGCGCCGCGTGCCAGCTACAGATTTGCAAAAGCCGTCTTGAGCCACCGCACGGGGCCTTGCAACAGACCGCACGGGACGAGCACGCGAACTCGAAGACCTTTGCCTGCGACAACTGTCATGTATCCCTGGTGTGGTGCGGCGACACGCGGTCGCCGGGCTGGTCGCAGCAGAGATAGAGTCCTCTACGCCCGCTTGCGCGCTCTAAGCCTTTTGCGTGTCGTGCGCGAGAAGCGGATTGGCACCGGGCACGACTTTAAGGACGGCCGCGTGAAGCCGGACGATGCCTTCGGCCAGCTGCGACATTTTCCGCGCGATGCTGTTGACGTCTGTGGCGCCGTCCTCCATCCACGCTGCAATCCCGGCGACTTCATCGGCGCCGACCTGCGCGCAGGAACCCTTGATCGCGTGCGCCGTGCGCTGCGCCTGCGTGAAGTCGCCGTTGGAGACGTGTTCGTCGAGCTGCTTCTTGTACTTGACGACGGTCAGCAGGAATCCGCGCAGCATTTCCTCGAACGCCTCGGCCGGCAGCACGCTTCTCAGATCGCCGAACATCCGCTGATTCAGCGCCGGCGTGTCTTCACTTGACGTCAGGTCGGCAAGAACCGGGCTGGGGTTTTCCTCGTGCAACACTTCCAGCCCGATCTGCATCCTGATCTCATGGGCGAGATCGGGCCAGCTCACGGGTTTGGTCAGGACGCTGTCGCACCCGGCTTCCATGTAGCGCAGATGATGCTCAATGATGCCATCGGCCGTAAGGGCGATGATCGGAATTCGCGCGGATGGACCGCGTCCGGCCCGGATCTGTCGTGTCGCCTCGTCGCCATCCATGACCGGCATTTGCATGTCCATCAGGATGACGTCGAACTTCTCCTGTGACGCGCGCGCGACGGCGGTCTTGCCGTCGGTGACAGCGACCACACTTTGTCCCCACATCGACAACATGCGCGTGAGGATGAACTGGGTGGTGAGATTGTCTTCCGCCACCAGAATGTTGAGGGCGTGCCCGGCCAGTTTGTTGCCGGCTTGCACCGGCGTCGTGCCGGAGGCCGCCACGATGGCATTCGCATCGCCCAGCTGGACGCGTACGTTGAACGTGAACGTAGAGCCCACGTCCTTGGTACTCCTCACGTCGATCCTACCGCCCATGGCTTCCGACAATTGCTTGCAGATGGCCAGGCCCAAGCCGGTGCCGCCGTAACGGCGCGACGTCGATGTTTCTTCCTGCTCGAACTTGCGGAACAGGCGCGTCAATCCCTCCTCGGAAATTCCGATGCCGGTATCGCTAACGGCGAAATTCAGCAGGATGCTGCCGCTCGACTCGGTCTCGCGCCAGCAGCGGATATTAATGCTGCCGGCCTCCGTGAACTTCAGGGCATTGCCGACGAGATTGTAGAGGATTTGGCGGATGTGCTTGGGATCGCCGCGGAACGCTTCGACATGCTGCGCAATGCCTTCGACCGTAAAGGTGATGCCCTTTTCCGACATGCCGCCTTCGAACAAATCACGCGCTTCGAGTAGAAGGGCGGTGAGATCGAAATCGATCGACTCAAACGACATCCGGCCGGATTCGACTTTCGCCAAGTCCAAAATGTCGTTGAGTAGGGTGAGCAGGATCTGCGCCGATTGGCGCAGCATGTGCACCATCTTCGACTGCTCCTGCGGCATGGGGCTGCTCATCAGCAGGTCGCAGATGCCCATGATGCCCGTCATGGGGGTGCGCAGCTCGTGGCTCATGTTCGAGAGGAATGCGGACTTCGCCGCGCTGGCCTGCTGAGCCGCGCGTCGTGCCGCGCCGGCCCGGCGCGAGGTTTCGACGACGTTGTCGACGTAGTCCGTGACCTTGTCCGTCAAGGGACGGAAGATGAACAGGCCGACGCCCAGAAGCGTCAGGAGATTGATCCCGAGCAGTACGCGCTGCTGGAATTGCAGCCGCGAAATCTGCTCATCGGATTCTCGCACGTATTCCTGCGCGACGGCATTCAGCGCGGAACTCAGCACCCCGTCAGCTTCCAAAGTGATGGCCGCCATGGCCTCGTCGATCGGACGCCCTTGGCTGCGGCTGCCCGGCGTCACGTCCGTGAAATTGATAACGCGCGCCTGGGTGACGAAGAGACGAATGCGGTCATTGAGATTCCGCTCCGTGTAGATTTTCGACACCGACCCCGGCACGGCGATTGTCGTGTCGGCATCGATGCGTCCGGCGCGGATGTTGTTCGCCGTCACCGCCATTTCGGTGATCGCGGCTTCCAGTTGCTGATGGGCATCGGCATCGCCGGTGGTGGTATAGCGCGCGGCAAGCCAGGCGATACGCTGGCATAGGATGACCTGACGATCCGTCATGTTCACGACGGAGGCGACCTTGCGCTGGCCTTCGATCGCGCGATCAAGGAACGCGTGCGCGCCCACGAACAACACCGCGACGAGCGACAGCGCGATGGCGTAGGACGACGTGAGAGCCGTGTGCGGCGAATGTTTGGTTGTGGCGCGACTCATCGCCTGCTGCTGCGATGCGAAAGGATGGATGTGGTGCGCAGCCTATATCCGTACGGCCTCCACGGCCATAGGTTGCCCGGTACGCACAACTACTTATTGGCGGCCATCGCTGCGGTTGATGGGCCGGGCCAATAAATGGCCTGCCTTGGTTTAGGGTTGACGCCTTTGGTGGCCCCCACTTCGCGAGGCCGAGGTTAACCTGTTGAAGACCCTCGATCCCCGGGGCGGCTGTTCGGGCGCGCGATTGCAATAGCTCCCAGCGAAGGCTTGCACTAACCTTGAGGTGCATCATGTCGGGGTGCGCCTGCAGGAGGAAAGACATGTTTCTCCGTTACGCTATGGCCGTTCTCGGGACGTTGAGCACTTTTTCCGCCATGCCGGCCTCGGCGGCGGAGGACGGAAAATTGGCCTTCGTCGTGCGTGACTGGTTCACGGCGGTCTATGAGAGCCGCTTCATGGACGAATGTCCGGAAGGCCTCAATCTCGCCAACGACGATTACTGGTGGCACAGCCTCTCGAAGACGGACCGGGCGAAGTACACCGACAACGGTCTGATCCAGACGCTGAACCGCTTCGGACAGGCGATTCATCGTGGTCCGAAGGGCGAGGACGTTTGCCTCGCCCCGAACGTCATCACGGATCCGCCGCTGCGCATTGTCGAAGGCAAGTATAGCTTCGGCGCCAATCTCGACGGCACCACGGACGGCAAGGCCACCGCCAAGACCTGCGCCCATAAGAAATTCGTCGGCGTCGACGGTACCCCGGCAGTCGACAATCAATTGTACCGGCTGGTGGGCTGCACCTACGGTTGGCGTAAGCAGGGGATCATCGATCTCAATGCCAACGAAATGCGCGGTACGTCAGGCCTGGGCATGATCCTCATCGAGATCACGGGCGTGAAAGATCCGCGGAACTCGGACAACGTAACGGTCACGTTCTACCGTTCGATCGACCAGTTCGAGCTCGACAGCAAGGGCGTACCGTTGCCGTTCACGACATATCGCATCGACATGGCGGACGGAAAGCCGCGCTATAGCGATTCGATCAAGGGTGCGATCAAAAACGGCGTCCTTGAGACCGAGCGCGGCGAGGTGCGTCTGCCCTATTATGGCAACTACGGTTTCATGCACCCCAGCCTCAAAGACATGGGGTTGCGTCTCGAGATCGCGCCGGACGGGCGCAGCGCCGAGGGCCTTTTGACCGGCTACTACGACATGGAGCAGTTCCTGTACTGGTTCAATGGCGCGGGCGCTGTACAGCCTATCGCCTACGTCAGCTGTCCGGCGTTGAACGTGGCGGCGCATCAGTTGGCCGATGGCTATCCGGATCCGAAAACCGGCGAATGCACGCGGTTGTCGTCGGCGTTCCACATTACCGCCTATGCCGCTTTTGCGGCGCGACCAGATGCAAACACCAAGCAGGCGTCGCGCTAGGCTGAACGGAAAGCCCAACGTAAAACGCCCCGGGGATCATCCGCCGGGGCGTTTTCTTTTCAGGATCGTCTGAGCGACCCGCTATTTCCGCTTCAGCGCCACGGCAAAGGCCGCACCAAAGGCGTTTTCTTCCGGCGCGCGGGGTGGCGGTGTCTGGCGCATCTGCGGCCGGCGGGGGCTATCGTCGCGCATGTTGTTCCGATCCGGACGGGCGGCAGGGCCGCCGGAGTCCTTGCGCATCGACAGGGCGATGCGTTTGCGCGGGATATCCACCTCGACGACGCGGACCTTCACCACGTCGCCAGCTTTCACCACCTCGTGCGGGTCTTTGATAAAACGATCGGCAAGTTGAGAAACGTGGACCAGACCGTCCTGATGGACGCCGATATCCACGAACGCACCGAAGGTGGCAACGTTGGTGACGGTGCCTTCCAGCATCATTCCCGGTTTAAGGTCTCTGAGTTCCTCGACACCGTCGGCAAAGGTCGCGGTCTTGAAACTTGGACGCGGATCGCGGCCAGGCTTTTCGAGTTCTGCGAGAATGTCGCGCACGGTCGGCAAGCCGAACTTCTCGTCCACAAAGGTATGCGGATCGAGCGCCTTCAGAGCGGCGCTGTCGTTCATCAAATCGCGCACGTCGCGCCCGCAGGCGGCGACGATCTTCTTGGCGACGTCGTAGGCTTCCGGGTGCACGGAGGATGCATCCAGGGGATCGGTGCCGTTGGGGATGCGCAGGAAGCCCGCGCATTGTTCGAATGTGCGCTGACCGAGGCGGCCGACCTTGAGCAGTTCCTTGCGATTGGGGAACGCGCCGTTGGTATTGCGGTAGGTGACGATCGCCTCCGCCAGCGACGGCGTGAGCCCCGACACGCGCGCCAGCAACGGAACGGAGGCAGTGTTGAGATCGACACCGACGGCGTTCACCGCGTCTTCCACCACCGCATCCAGCGATTTGCTGAGTCGGAACTGATCGACGTCATGTTGATACTGACCGACGCCGATGGACTTCGGCTCGATCTTCACCAGTTCCGCCAGCGGGTCTTGCAGACGCCGCGCGATGGAGACCGCGCCGCGCAGAGAGACGTCGAGATCGGGGAATTCCTTCGCCGCCGTCTCGGATGCCGAATACACCGACGCCCCGGCTTCGCTGACGATCACCTTCGTCGGCTTGGGTGCGGGCAGGGCGGTCAGCATGTCGGCCACCAGCTTTTCCGTCTCGCGGCTGCCGGTGCCGTTGCCGATGGCGATCAGTTCCACGTTGTGCTTGCGGATCAGTGAGGCCAGTTCAGCTTGCGTTCCGCGCACGTCGTTCTTCGGCGGGAACGGATAGACGGTCGTCGTCGCCAGGACTTTGCCCGTGGCGTCCACCACCGCCACTTTCACGCCGGTACGGATGCCGGGATCGAGCCCCATGGTCGCGCGCGTGCCCGCGGGCGCGGCCAGCAGAAGGTCCTTCAGGTTTCGCGCGAACACCTGAATCGCCTCGGCTTCCGCGCGATTGCGCAGGGCCAGCATCAGATCGATGTTCAGGTGGGTCGACAGCTTGATCTTCCAGGTCCAGTTGACCACGCCCGTCAGCCAGACATTGCCCGCGCCAACGCCGGTGATGCCGTATTCGGCGGCGATCATGCGTTCGACCGGCTTCTGCTTGGAGGTGTCGTCCGCGTCGACCTCGATATCGAGATGCAGGAATTCTTCGTTACGGCCGCGCAGCATCGCCAGCGCGCGATGTCCGGCAATGGTCGCCCAGCGTTCACTGTGCTCGAAGTAATCGGAGAACTTCGCGCCTTCCTGCTGTTTGCCTTCGACGACCCGCGAACGGATGACCGCGCGGTCCATCATGTAAGTACGCAGCTTGCCGACGAGGTCGGCATTCTCGGCGAACTGCTCGGTGAGAATGTCGCGGGCGCCGTCCAACGCCGCCTTGACGTCCGCCACCTTCTCATTGACGTAAGCGGCGGCGAGCTCTGCAGGCACCGCGTTGCGATCGGCCATGATCGCTTCCGCCAGGGGCGCCAGGCCGTTCTCGCGGGCGATCTCGCCTTTTGTGCGGCGCTTGGGCTTGTAGGGTAGGTAGATGTCCTCGAGTTCCGCCTTGGTCGTAACGGCAGCGATCTTCTTTTCCAGGTCCTCGGTCAGCTTTCCCTGCTCGCCGATGGAGCTCAGGATCGCGTCGCGCCGTTGATCCAGCTCGCGCAGGTATGAAAGCCGTTCGGCCAGATTGCGCAGCTGGGTGTCGTCCAGCGCCCCAGTCACTTCTTTGCGGTAACGCGCGATGAAGGGCACCGTGGCGCCCTCGTCGAGAAGCCCGATAGCGGCCGTGGCCTGCTCGGGACGAGCATTGATCTCCGCTGCGATGATGCGGGCAATACGCAAGTTATCAGGAGGCATCCGTGTCCCTAGTACGTGAGTTCGAGCAGGGAGATAAGGACAGCGCGGCGCGGATTCCAAGCAATCTATGTCGTTGACAGGGTGCTGTGGATAAAGCGCCGATTCGGAACGGTCGGAGGTTGCCGATAGGCGCGCAGACGGCGATGATCCTGCGGAATTTTCGGGAAACAGGTCATCGTCATGCGCGCAAACTTACTTGCTGTTCCGGTCCTTGCCGCGCTAGCGGCTTCGCCGGTATTTGCCCAAGCGCCTCCCAAAGGCTGCGATCCGGACAACGGCGGGATCACGCTGTCGCCTGGCTTCTGCGCCGGGGTGTTTGCCGACAACCTCGGCCACGCGCGGCATATGGCCGTCGCGCCGGACGGCACGGTGTTCGTGAACACCTGGAGCGGCCGCTTCTTCGGCAACGATAAAGTGCCCGCCGGTGGTTACATCGTGGCGCTGCGGGACACGAAGGGAACCGGCCGGGCCGACAGCATTCAGCGCTTCGGCGAGCCGTCGGAAAGCGGCGCTGCCGGCGGCACGGGCATCGCGGTCTACAACAACTTTGTCTACGTCGAGGAAAAGGACCGCATCCTGCGCTATGCGCTGCAAGCAGGCTTGCCCAGTGGCGCGCCGCAGGTGGTGTTGTCCGAGATGCCCATCGTCGGCGGCCACAACATGCGGGCGTTCATCATCGATCCGAAGGGCAATCTGTTTCTGACGGTCGGATCGGCGACCAACTCCTGCCAGCAGCAGGACCGTCAATCGAAGTCCCCGGGTGTTTCGCCCTGCGTTGAGCTTGAGACGCGCGGCGGCATCTGGAAGTACGACGCCAACACGCTCGATCAAAAGTTCTCACCGAAGGAGCGCTACGCGGTCGGCGTCCGCAATGGCGAAGCCTTCGCATTCGACGGCGCCGGACGCCTGTATGTGGCGCAGCATGGCCGCGATCAGTTGTCGCAGAACTGGCCGGACAAGTTCACCAACGAGCAGAGCGCGGAGCTTCCGGCGGAAGAAGTGTTCCATCTGGAAGCCGGCGGCGACTACGGCTGGCCATATTGCTACTACGACCCGGCCCAGAGGAAGAAAGTCCTCGCCCCGGAATACGGCGGTGATGGCAAGGCGGTGGGTCAATGCGCTGAGAAAAAGGGCAACGTCGCGTCGTTCCCGGCGCACTGGGCCCCGAATGCCATGCTGATCAATCAGGGCACGCAGTTTCCCGCGCCCTACCGCGGCGGCATGTTCATCGCTTTCCACGGTTCGTGGAACCGCGCGCCTCTGCCGCAGCAAGGCTTCAACGTTGTGTACCAGCCGTTCAAGGACGGTGCCGCGGCGGGTGATTACGTCGTGTTCGCGGACGGCTTCACGGGCGGCGTGATGGATCGCGCGACGGCGGCCCATCGTCCGACCGGCCTGGCGATGGCGCAGGACGGCACGATGTATATCTCCGACGACAAAGGCGGGCGCATTTGGCGGGTGCAGTATGTCGGCGATGCGGCGACGGCGCGTATTGCCGCCGCGGCGAAGCCGAACGCGACAGCGGCCACCGCGCCGACGCGTCTGGATGTTGCCAAGCTGCCATTGCCGAGAGGTGTCACGCGGGCGCGTCTCGTGCTGGGTGAGAAAATCTTCCAGGGCGATGCGAAGGAAGGCACCTGCGCAGGGTGTCACGGCATGAACGGGGAAGGCACGGCCGGCGGATCGAGCTTGATCGCCGGCGCATGGCTGTGGAGCGACGGCAGCGTGGCGGGGATTACCCGCACGATCACAAACGGCGTTGCGGAACCGAAGCAGACAACGGGGGTCATGCCTCCGGCAGGTGGTACCCAAATCTCCAAGTCCGATATCGCAGCGGTCGCGGCCTACGTTTGGGCCATCGGACATGCCAATGATCCGAAGGCGAAAAGGTAGGCGCCGCGCAGGCGGGCCGGTCAGGTTTTTTACAGCGACCGGGCGCGGCGCGTGGCTAACCAATTCAACATTCTCGCGTTAGTCCGATGGTTGCGAGAGATCGGATGCAAATATGAGCGAAGTACTTGAGCGGCCCCGTAGGGCGGTGGTGGTCGATGACGACCCCGTCAATCTCTACTACGCGGGCAAGGTGTTGCGGGGAGGCGGATGGGAAGTCGCGTCCGCCAAGTCTTATCTGTCCGCGCTGCAAGCCGTGACGGACACGGACTGTAACCTGCTATTGGCAGATATTCGCCTCGGCGAGGGGAGCGGATTTGAACTGGTTCGTATCGTGCGGGAGTGGCGCCCCGCCGTCCGCGTGCTGTTGATGACAGCGTATCGCGATGAAGAACTTCGCGCCGTCGATGCCGGTCTGCCGGTGATCCGCGTGCCGTTCTCCAGCCGCGACCTCGTCACCAATGTTCGCCACGTCCTCATCTGAATTTCGGCGGCCCCGGTCGGGTTGAAGACGGGGTGCCTACGCAGATGTTCACCCTCTCACGCGATCCGCGTCATTCGCGGCACCCTTCTCAGGCGGCGACCGCCAGGGATTCCACGATGTGGGCGCGGTACAGAACCGCCAGCAGGTCGGTTTGTGTGACAAGCCCGATCAACATACCTGCGTCGTCCACCACCATGGCCTCGTGCGTCGTGCCGGTGGACAGCAACGGCAGTAGCGCTTCGATTGGCGTGCGGGGGCCGACGCGATGGACATTGGCCTCCAAGGCCGTGCTCACGGGCGCGCTGCCGGCGGCGGCGAGCTCGGCGCGCCAGGCCAATCACGCGCCGTGCGTTGTCAAGAACCGGCGCGGCGCGCAGGTCGTGCTGGTGTAAGATCGCCAACGCCTTGTCCGAAGCCAGCGCCTGATCCACGGCGACGACGTCGCGGGACATGATTTCATCGCAGCGGATGTGCGTATGAAGGCGGCGATGCGCCTGCAACTCCACCTGCCTGAAAAGGGCGTCCAAGTCCTCGCGGCTGACGTCGAGCAGCTTGCCGTATTCCTTCATGGCCGCGTCGAGATCGGCGGGGGTGAAGCCCACGCGCTCCGTCGGCGCGGGATCTTGCGTGCGATGGACTTTCGCCGGCGTCGTCGCCTGCGGATAGCCGGTGTGGGTCAGCCGCGCATAACCGATGGCCACGGCGACCATCAGCGCCGAACACAATGCGACGGTGAGTGGATACATATAGATCGGGCCCCCGCCGTTCGCGCCAGTCAGCACGCCGCCCAGCGCAATGGCGCCTCCCGGCGGATGCAAGCATCCGGCGACCGACATGAGCAGGATTGCGGCGCAAACCGCGACGGCCGCCGCCAGCAGCGGCATCGGAATCCAAAGGGCGCAGGCCAGGCCGACCAAGGCCGAGATCACGTTTCCGCCGATGACGGAGCGCGGCTGCGCGAGAGGACTGGCAGGGATTGCGAACAGCAAAACGGCCGAGGCCCCCACGGGAGCGATCAACAGGGGAACTAGCGAAAAGGCGCCGTCCATCAATCCGCGCGCGGCGAGGCCAGTCACCAGGATGCCGAAGAACGCGCCAGCGCCTGCCCGCAGGGCCAAACGCGCCGGAACGGGCTTGGAGCCACCGAGCAGAGACAGGATGAATTGCATGGCGCGCGTCGTGCCCGTGGCCCTGCGCTTTGTCAAGAAACCCGGATTGGAAGGCCGGCTTGAGCCCAGGCCAACGAAAAGAAAACCGCGTCTGCGGTGCCGATCCGCGTCACGACGTGTCGTTTACGCCCGCTCTGCCGCGAGTCGGAGAAAATAGGGTCTGCACCCCTTACGTGGCGGGGCTGTTCCGGGCCGCCTGTGGACAAATATGCGAGGCGAAAATATAAATAAGCCATTGAAAAATATAAATAAAAGTCAAACAGCTCCGGTAGGGTTAAGTACGTCGAACGGCGTTAATAAGTTGGCGAGAAAGTCGGTTCGACGCCAACGCGTTCCTGGTGAAGCCTTTCAGCATTCACGCCTTGCAGTCGGCCGTGGTCACCGCCCGCCGTCGCGCCTTCGCACTCGACCAGCAGCGCTACGCGAAAATTCACCCGGTTGAGCTGCAAGTTCACTAGGCGCGAAGACGCCGGCCTGACGGGTCTGAAGCCTTCAAAGAAAAAGCCCCGGCAGTTTCCCGCCGGGGCTTTTTTATTGCCGCGTCTCAATACGCCGCTTTGGCGCGATTACTTCTTATCGCCGGCCATGCGCATCTTGACGATCGTGTCGGGCGCGTCGACCGAGCCGTTCTGCATCTGGTTGCCCTTCTTGATCATGTCGACGAACTCCATGCCCGACGTGACCTCGCCGAAGTACGTGTACTTCCCGTCGAGGAAGGAGGATTCATCGAACACGATGAAGAACTGGCTGTCGGCCGAATTAGGGTCGGCCGCACGGGCCATCGACACCGCACCGCGGACATGTTTGCCGGTATTGAACTCGGCGACGATGTTCTTGCCCGATCCGCCAGAACCGTCGCCGCGCGGGTCACCCGTCTGGGCCATGAAGCCGTCGATGACGCGGTGGAATTTCAGGCCGTCGTAGAAGTGCGCGTTAACAAGCTCCTTGAAACGGGCGACTGTCTTAGGGGCAAGCTCAGGGTGCAACTGGATTACCACTCGACCGTATTTGAGGTCCAAATAGACCGTATCGCCCAAAGCCGCCTTCGCGGGCTTTGCGGCCGCGCCGCCGTTTGTCGTGTTGGATTGAGCCATGGTTCCCTGCGCTCCAAATAGAACTGCCGCACACATCAGGATAATGCACTGCCACCGTTTCATCGTCACACCCTGCCTTTAGATCAATACTGCTGCGATGCTGAGTACGACAAATCCCGGGCCGGTGTAATCCATGAAAAGCATGACGTCCGCGTATTTCGCCGGCGCTCAGTGTTTTAGCAACAATTCTCGAACTTTATTACCGAGATCAGTCATCACGAATGGCTTCGTGATGATTTCCATGCCGCTGTCCAGATGTCCACTCCCGATAGCGGCGTTCTCGGCGTAGCCGGTTATAAAAATAACTTTGAGGTTGGGCCTGAGCATGCGCGCCGCGTCGGCGATCTGTCGCCCGTTCATTCCACCGGGCAGGCCGACGTCGGTGATGAGAAGATCGATACGCGCATCCGATTGAAGAATTTTGAGGCCGGTGAGCCCGTCGCCCGCCTCGCGTGTGTTGTAGCCGCATTCCTCCAGGACCTCGACCACGAGTATCCGAATCGTTGCTTCGTCATCGATCACCAGGACGGTTTCACCGTCACCCACCGTAAACGTGCGCGTGGGCTCCTGATCGAGGTTTTCCGCTTCTCCGACGAAGCGCGGCAGGTAGAGACACATCGTGGTGCCCTTACCAAGTTTGGAGTAAATCCTGATTTGTCCGCCGGACTGGCGCGCAAATCCGTACACCATGGAGAGGCCGAGGCCTGTGCCGGCGCCGATAGGCTTCGTCGTGAAGAAGGGCTCGAAGACGTGACTTATCACCCCGGCATCCATGCCTGTACCGGTGTCTGTCACGGATAGCGCAACGTATTGTCCCGGCGCGAGATCGCGCTCTTTCGCGCCGCGCTCATCCAGCCACTTGTTCGCGGTCTCAATCGTCAGGCGCCCCCCTGACGCGGCCATGGCATCGCGGGCGTTGACGCATAGATTGAGTAGCGAGTTCTCAAGCTGAGATGGATCGACTTTGGTCGGCCAGAGTCCGCCGGCCCCAACGACTTCGACGATGATGTTGGGTCCGACGCTTCTGCGAATAAGGTCGTCCATCCCGTTGATGAGGCGGTTCACTTCGACGGGCTTTGGGTCCAGCGTCTGCCGCCGCGAGAAGGCGAGGAGGCGCTGCGTGAGCGAAGCCGCGCGGCGCGAGGCGTCGTGAGCGCCGTCAATGTAGCGATCAACTTCGGCAAAACGTCCGGCGGATATCCGCTTCTTTAAAAGTTCGAGGCTGCCCGAAATGGCGCCCAATAAATTATTGAAGTCATGAGCTATGCCGCCGGTCAATTGGCCAATAGCATCCATTTTCTGCGATTGCCTGAGGGCATCTTCGGCCAGATACAATTCGCGCGTTCGCGCCTCGACTTTGCGTTCCAGCGATTCATTTGCCTCACGCAGCCGCGCTTCACTGTCTCTGAGCGCCTGCTCGCTGTTGAGCCGTTCGGTCGTGGTTCGTGTGCGCTCTGCGACTTTGCGGATAAAGTCCAAATCCTCGGTTGACCACTGACGAGGGCGGGCATTGTTGACGTACAGAACGGCGACAAGCTTGCCGTGCTCGACGACCGGGACATTCACAAAGGAGCGCGCGGACCGCGTTTCAAGCGCGTCCGCTGCGACCGAAGTCCGGGGATCTGCCCGTACATCGCTGATCGCGATGAACTCGTTATTTTTCAAGCTATCGATAAATGAGCCGTATTCCCGGAGGTTCAGCATTCCCGCAAGCGTCGCGACGCCTGGCGCGGTCCAATCGCGGTCGACTGTTAACGTCTCAGCCACGGAATCTATTGTCCCGTAGCCCACACGGCTCACACCCAAATTCTCGCCCAAAATTTCGCTCGCGGCGAAACCGATGTCAGCGCGGTTGGTGAGTGCGCGGAATTTGTCTGTCAAGCGCACGAAGGCGTGGCGTCGTTTGTCGGCTTTGACGCGCTGGGTAACGTCGTATCCACCTATGAAAATGCCCGTCACCTCGTTCAAGGCATTTTTGATCGGTTGATAGACCAGGTCGATGTAGCGTTGGGGGGTGTCGCCCGAAAGTTCGAGCGGCATATCAACCGCCGAAAACGCCTTGCCCGTCGCATACACGTTATCGAGCAATTCGTAATAGCCTTGACTGGCAAGCTCGGGGAACTTCTCACGCACGGTGCGGCCGATGTAATCACGGTCTCCCGCGATTTGCAGAAAGGCACTGTTGACGTAGCGGTAAACGTGATCCGGCCCTTCCAGCACGGCCACGAAACCAGGCATTTGTTGAAACAGATTCCGGAGCCGTTCTCCCTCCTGTTGTTGATGGCGAACCGCAAGGACGCGGTCAGTTGTTTCGGGAGAGATGTTCAAGACTGCCGCGACGGTGCCGTTTTCATCACGCAGCGCAGAAAGTGAATAGCTGAACCAAGCGGTTTCCGTGCCGCCTCCGTCGAGCCGTGCCATCACAAACGGAGCGTCCTCGAAATAGACCGGATCTCCGCCCTGCCGGACCTGCTCGAATTGAGGCCTTAGCCCATCCCAGATTTCGGCCCACACTTCGGCACCGGGGCGGCCCAACGCACTTGGATGTTTTGCCGCCAAGATACGACGATAAGAGTCGTTGTAGACGAGGGCGTATTGCGGACCGGCCCAAAGACAGACCGGAAACGGCGTGTCGAACATCACGCGCACCATGGTGCGCATCGCGGGCGACCAGGTCGATGGGGGCCCCAAGGGCGTGGCGGCCCAATTAAGTTCGCGTGCCAGGGCGCGCACTTCCCCTTCGCCAGCGAAAAACGCTGCGGCACTCGCGTCAGGGCTAATGGGTGGTTCTCCGTTACGCATGGCGGGGGTCTTATGCGGCTGGCAATTTACCCCCTAGATAACGCTTAACTTGGCACCTTGTTCGCTCCGCCATACCGCTGAAAAGCGGGACATTTGCTAGCCTTTCGCGGCCTAACCCCTCACCCGTACAGCGATGCTGGATTGAGTCGGCGTAATGCCCGCGGCGTTCGCGTAGGCAAGCTGTGGACTGGAGTTTCAGCAAAGAAAAATGCCCCGGCGGTTTTCCGCCGGGGCATTTCTTTTATCGTCTTCGACTAAGCCGGAAGCTTAGACCGAGTAGTACATTTCGTATTCGACCGGGTGCGGCGTCATTTCAAAGCGCTTCACTTCCTGCATCTTCAGGTCGATCCAGCTCTGGATGAAGTCTTCGGTGAACACGTCTCCGGCGCGCAGGAAGGCGTTGTCGGCTTCGAGGCTCTCGAGGGCTTCACGCAAAGATCCGCAAACCGTCGGCACGGCCTTCAGCTCTTCCGGCGGCAGGTCGTACAGGTTCTTGTCCATCGGGTCGCCCGGGTGGATCTTGTTCTTGATGCCGTCGAGGCCGGCCATCAGCATCGCCGCGTAGGCGAGGTACGGGTTCGCACCCGGATCCGGGAAGCGCACTTCGACGCGCTTGCCCTTCGGGCTCGCGACGTACGGGATGCGGCACGAAGCCGAGCGGTTACGCGACGAGTAGGCCAGCAGCACCGGCGCTTCGTAGCCCGGGACCAGGCGCTTGTAGCTGTTGGTCAGCGGGTTGGTGAAAGCGTTCAGCGCCTTGGCGTGCTTGATGATGCCGCCGATGTAGTAAAGCGCGGTGTCCGACAGGTCGGCGTAGCCCGAACCGGCGAACAGCGGCTTGCCGGCTTTCCAGATCGACTGGTGCACGTGCATGCCCGAGCCGTTGTCCTGGTACATCGGCTTCGGCATGAAGGTCGCGGTCTTGCCGTAGCTGTGCGCGACCATGTGCACGACGTACTTGTAGATCTGCATGTGGTCGGCGGTGCGGACGAGGGTGTCGAACTTGATGCCGAGTTCGTGCTGGGCCGGCGCCACTTCGTGGTGGTGCTTTTCCATCGGCACGCCCATGTCGGCGCAGACTGACACCATCTCAGCGCGCAGGTCCTGGCACTGGTCGACCGGCGCCACCGGGAAATAGCCGCCCTTCACGCGCGGACGGTGACCCGAGTTGCCTTCGTCGTACTTACGGCCGTCGTTGATCGGCAGCTCTTCGCTGTCGTAGGCGAAGAACATGTTGTGCGGCTGCGTCGAATAGCGCACGTCGTCGAAGATGAAGAACTCGGCTTCCGGGCCGAAGTAGGCGGTGTCGCCCACGCCCGAGGAGTTCATGTAGGCCAAGGCCTTCTTCGAGATCGCGCGCGGGCAGCGGTTGTACAGCTGACCGGTCGCCGGCTCGATGGTGTCGCAGAACAGGATCAGCGTCGGCTGCGCGGTGAACGGGTCCATGATGGCGGTGGAAAGGTCCGGCTTCAGCTGCATGTCGGACTCGTTGATGTCCTTCCAGCCCGCGATCGAGGAACCGTCGAACATGATGCCGTCCGTCAGCATCTCTTCGTCGATGGTGTCGATCCACTGCGCCGTGTGCTGCCACTTGCCGGCCGGATTGGTGAAGCGGAAGTCGACGTATTTGACTTCCTTTTCTTTGATCATTTCCATGATCTTCTTGACGTCGGACATGGTCGTTTCCCTGTTCCCTGACTTCGTTGATGTGAGCGTTGGTGTTGGTTGTCGTTATGGGCTCTTGGCGGCCCGCCCCGCGCGTGCCGCCGCACTCTAATGCGAAATTGCGAAAGGCTAAATGGCTTCCGCGCCGCGTTCTCCGGTCCGGATGCGGATGGCATCCTCAATCGACGAGACGAAAATCTTTCCGTCGCCGATACGCCCGGTGTGTGCCGCCTTTTGGATGGCCTCAAGCGCGCGGTCCAGCATCGAATCTTCGAGAACGATCTCGATCTTCACTTTCGGCAGGAAATCGACGACGTATTCCGCGCCGCGGTAAAGTTCGGTATGGCCCTTCTGGCGTCCAAAGCCCTTCGCCTCGGTCACGGTGATACCCTGCAAACCCACTTCGTGCAGAGCTTCTTTGACCTCGTCGAGCTTGAACGGCTTGATGATGGCTTCGATCTTTTTCATGAACTACCCACCCTCGGTCGCGCACCTATGTGCGAGACGTCTGCTCTATTCAAAAGCTGTGCCAATTACGGGAGGAGGCGAAAGCGCCGGGATGCGGGGGGGTTGCCATGCGGCGCGTCATGGGCGGATACAGGTTTGCCTGGATTCACGGCAATCTGCCTGAATCTTAGGCAGGCAAATGCTGTGGATAGTTCGGAACCGCTGAGTCTGGGGCCCTGCGACCCCTCACGGCGGTAATAGGATCAAGGACTTGAGGCTCGGAGCCGTGCGCCTTGACGGGGACAGGGGCAGGGTTTAGTGAACGCCCCCACCACAGTCTGCGCGGAACGCTTTGTGGCGGGTGTAGCTCAGTTGGTTAGAGCATCTGGTTGTGGTCCAGAGGGTCGCGGGTTCGAGTCCCGTCACTCGCCCCAGTTCCCGTAAGAAGTGGCGGTAATCCGCCAATCCCGCAGCATTCCTAGCCTTTTCGTCACATCACTTGTACGAAAGGGTTGTACGGAATGGGGCGCTCGGTGGGCATCGTTCGAGATAAGAAATCGGGCGTCTACTACTTCCGCAAGGATGTGCCGCCCGAGTTGCGTCCGCTTCTCGAGAGGCGGGAGTGGAAGAAATCGCTCCGCACAAAAGACCTCAACGAAGCGAAGGTGCTTCACGCTCGCGAGCACGTAGCCTGCCTCGATGCGTTCGCTGCGGCGCGTGAAGGTCGGAAACCAACTGCTACGCTCCTCAATCTCCGCGACGCGTACGCGTTGTCGGCGGTATGGCTCGCGGGGCGGGCCCAAGCCTAAACTGTCATCAATCTGTCGAAAGGATTCCGGGGCGCGGCCGTACCTGGAACCGGCTTGCGGCGTTTCCTACATGGATCTCCATGTAAACGAGCGCAGCGAGGCAGACATGAGTGTCTATACCGGCGAGGTCTTCGAGATGGCCCGCACGCAGTTCAATCGCATCGCCGATCAGTTGAACATGCCCGTCGACGAGCGCGACCGAATCTTCTATCCGAAGCGCGCGTTGACGGTGTCTTGCCCGATCCACCGCGACGATGGTTCGACGATGGTCTATCAAGGCTATCGTGTTCAGCATCACCTGACGCTTGGCCCGACAAAGGGCGGCACGCGGTTCTCGAACAATCTTGAAATAGGTGAAGTCGCGGCTCTGGCGATCTGGATGAGCTGGAAATGCGCGCTGGCGGGCCTTCCCTATGGAGGCGCCAAAGGCGGCGTTTGCGTCGATCCGCCGGCGGTATCGCAACGTGAGCTTGAAGCGATCTCACGCCGCTATATGCAGGAGATGATCCCATTCGTCGGCCCGCATACCGACATCATGGCACCCGACATGGGCACCAACGAGCAAGTGATGGCGTGGTTCATGGATACGTATTCCATGCATGTTGGCCATACCGTGTCTGAAATCGTCACCGGCAAGCCAGTGGCTTCCGGCGGCACACTCGGGCGACGCGAAGCGACGGGCCGCAGCATAGTCTATCTCGCCGAGCAGGCACTCGAAAAGCTGGAGATCAATCCCCGGCACGCCACGGTAATCGTTCAGGGCTTCGGCAACGTGGGTGGATACGCCACGCAAATATTCCATGAGCACGGGGCCAAGGTCGTCGGTGTCAGCGATCATACGGCCGCTTACTATAACGCCGACGGTTTGGACGTTCCGGCTCTGGTGGCGTATGGGCGCAAGCATGGCGTCTTGAAGGGCTTCTCCACGGAACTGACAATCAATCGGGAAAAGCTGCTGACCCAGCCTTGTGATGTGCTTGTTCCGGCCGCGATTGAGCGCGTGATTACGGAGAAGAATGCAGGTTCACTCCGGTGCCGCGTCCTGGCCGAAGGCGCCAACGGACCCACGACGCCGGAAGCAGACACCATTTTGGATCAGAACAAAGATATCTTCGTGATCCCGGACATTCTCTGCAACTCCGGTGGCGTAATCGTCAGCTACTTCGAATGGGTGCAGGACCTGCAGCAATTCTTCTGGGGCGAGACCGAGGTCAACGATCGTCTGGCGCAGGTGATGGGAAAAGCCTTCGCGCAGGTTACCGCACGTGCGAAGGCCGAGAACGTCAGCATGCGAACCGCCGCCATGGCGATCGGCGTGGAGAAAGTGCAGCTCGCGAAACGAACACGCGGCCTGTTTCCGTAACAGACCGCGGGTTCGACCTCCGCTAATTCGTACGTTCCGTCTGACGGTTGGTGATGCTCACGCCGTCGCCGCTCGGCGTTGGGGCTACTGTCGTGTGCTCGATTGTGGTTTTCGAGCTACCGCCGGTCGCGCTTGCGGCGCCGCTGCCGCCGCTATGACCGAGAAGCAGATAGGCGCCAATGCCAACCACAACCACCAGGGCGCCAACGATGAAATAGAGCCCGCCATTGTTGTTATCTCCGTTCATGGAATCCTCCTCCTCATATAGGTTCCCAAAAGCTAAATGGGAGAGTGGAAGCGCCGGTTCCGTGCGGCGGCGGGAAACGTCGTGCAGCCACAGATTTTTGGCGTAACGGCTGCAAGGCGCTGGTCGGTGACCCGTAAAAGAGGGGCGGTTCATCGCTGATGAAGCGTTTGTTTTCAGACAGATAGGTTAAGTAAAGGTAATATAATACCGTAACCCACCGCATTGAAAATACTGTGTTTTTGTGGGCCTTGAGCGTTGACCGTTCAGGCGTCGTCGCCTATACACCGCGCTCTCTTACAAGCGTTCATCCAAGGATAACTCCGATGCGGACCCATTCTGCCAAGCCAGGCGAGGTCGAGAAGAAGTGGATCCTGATTGACGCCGACGGCCTGGTTCTCGGTCGTATGGCGGCGGTCGTGGCCGACATCCTTCGCGGCAAGCACAAGACCCAATACACGCCGCACATCGATACCGGCGACAACGTCGTGATCATCAACGCCGAAAAGGTGAAGCTGACCGGCAAGAAGGCCGAACAGCGCGTGTGGCATTGGCACTCCGGTCATCCGGGCGGCCTGAAGGAACACACCCCGAAGCGTACCCTGTCGGGCGCGTATCCGGAGCGCGTCATCGAGCGCGCCGTTGAGCGTATGATGCCGAAGGACAGCCCGCTCGCGCGTGCGCAGTTCAAAAAGCTGAAGGTCTATGCCGGCACCGCGCATCCGCATGAAGCGCAGAGCCCGCAGCAGTTGGACCTCGCTGCGCGCAACCGCAAGAACAAGCCCTAAGGATCAGGACAATGGCTGAACAGACCACCACCAAGTCGCTCGCCGACCTGAAGTCCGCCGTCGCCGGTGCCGCCCCGAAGGCGGAGCCGAAGCGCGACAAGCAGGGCCGCGCTTACGCCACGGGCAAGCGCAAGAACGCCGTCGCCCGCGTGTGGGTGAAGCCCGGCAAAGGCAAGATCGTGATCAACGAGCGCGAAATCGAAAACTACTTCACGCGCCCCGTGCTTCGCATGCTGATCAACCAACCGTTCACCGTCACCAACCGCCTCAACGAATTCGACGTTGTGTGCACGGTGTCCGGCGGCGGTCTGTCGGGTCAGGCGGGCGCTGTGCGTCACGGTATCTCGAAGGCGCTGACCTACTACGAACCGGACCTGCGTCCGGCGCTGAAGGCCGGCGGCTTCCTGACGCGCGATGCGCGTGTCGTCGAACGTAAGAAGTACGGCAAGAAGAAAGCCCGCCGCAGCTTCCAGTTCTCGAAGCGTTAAAACGACTTTCACTTTCTACTGCAAAATCAAAGAGGCGACGAAAGTCGTCTCTTTTTTTGTGCGTGACAGGTTTCCGCTAAGTCATTGTTTTAAAACATATTCGTGTTTACCAAATTTCATTTTTTGCTACAGGCTCGTGACAGGCCAAGCATCGAAAACGCGCTTTTTGACGCTTACTGAATTCTTGGTGAAACGATGCTGGCGCGATCATGATTTTGAATCGGCGTTTCTGCTGCGTTAGGTGCGGCTGGAGTGCTGTCTCTTGATGAAGAGCAGCGTCTGCTCAGGCTTTCGCGGATCGCGCTGGAGAGGTGCTGGGCTGCTGGATTAATGTGACAGCATCACAAACTCAATATGGCGCATGGTGTTGCGCGTGTGGGTGCGTGAAGAAGAATTACAAGGGTTGCTGATGAACAAAGCATTCAAAGCAATTGCTCTATGGTTGTCGTTTCTTTTAGCGACGGTCAGCGTTTGCTATGGGCAGGATCTTCAGAAGGGTTTGGCGGCGTACGGAAGAAAAGACTACGCAGCAGCGTTGCGCGAATTTCGTCCTTTGGCAGAGCAAGGGAATGCGGCTGCGCAGTCTAATCTTGGTGCGATGTACAACAACGCTCTGGGCGTAGCACGGGACTACAAAGAAGCAGTGCGACTGTATGGACTAGCAGCAGCGCAGGGTAATGCGAGTGCGCAGGTCAATCTTGGTGTGATGTACGCTAACGGTCAGGGCGTAACGCAAGACTACAAAGAAGCAGCACGACTGTATGAACTAGCAGCAGCGCAGGGTGATGCGGCTGCGCAGTTCAATCTTGGTGTGAAGCTGAATCAAGGTAAGAGTGTCACGCAAGACGAAAAAGAAGCCGCGCAGCAAACGGTGCTGTCTCTGGCTGAAATGCGGCGGGCGCGACTGTATGGACTAGCTGCAGCACAGGGTGATCC
>CANJRD010000007.1 GCA_947476695.1 Rhodospirillaceae bacterium | reverse complement strand
GCCGTATCTGGCCGATAACATCCACGCCAATCATCCCCCCAGCATCCTTCCCGGCAAAAGGAAGGGACGCTGACACAAAGTCAGAGGGGGTCAGAATTGGACGCGAAAATCGCCCCTCAGGGGGTCAAAATTGCACGCGATTTTGCACGCATCTGTCCCAAATGATCTGACGACGCACACTGGCCGGCCAGAGCGACCCTGGTCGACAAACCAATGCTGAATTAACATTCAACTCGGACCACCGGAAGGGGGCCGGTCAGACATCATAACGTCTAAGGCGATTCGCTGTCCCGACCTCTGGGTGTCAGCAGAAACCGAGTTCGGTAGATAGAACTACCTTCTCCCCGATAATCCACAGCCTGCTGCTGTACGTTAAACCAATCTGACAGTTTGGAAGACCACCATTCAGGCGTTTCCTGAATCAGGTGGGCATTTCGGCCATCCGCCAGTGTCTTGGCAGCAGGCATGTTATGAACGGTAATGAAAGCGGCTTTCTTCCCGATGCGGGCAATGTGCGAAATTACGTTATCAAGATAATCCGGCTCCACGTGCTCTAGCACATCAGTACAGACAACTAAGTCTACTTCCTCCGGGCACTTCAACCTCCCGGGCACGGCCGGGTCGTATTCGTACACACGGCACGTTAGACCTAACTTTCTAAGCGCGGCCTTAAGAGTGCCCTTGCCGCAGCCATAGTCCAACGTGGTTTTGACATCGTTGTTTATGATCAGACGATAGATGTAGTCGGCGAACTTGTGTCCTTGCGTGCCGTATCGGGGCAGTTCATGCAACGCTCGGTTCATCGAGCGGTACTCGTCGGAAATTAGCTTTTTCATGCGTCACTACCTTCTCCCCCGTCATAGTAACACGGGGGGGGGGGGGGGGTAAAATACACCGGCACCCGCAACGCGCTCCCCTTACTCCTCGAAAACCCTGCCTTCTGAGGCAGGCTTCCAGCATGAACACCCCTGCCCATCGACGGGCAGAACCACCGGCCGCTGCCCCGGCTATATAAAGGACCATGTTGTGCCGCTGTGCGCGGGTGGCGCCGATGCGGTGGAGAACCTGCAATGGCAATCGGTGGCGGATGCCAAAGCGAAGGACAAGATTGAACGCGCCCAATGTAGGCGAGCACATGTGTCACGCTGAGCGGAAGGAATGTTAGGTATGAGGAAGTGTATCTACAGCGAATTTATTTACCTGGACACACTTGTGAAGAGATTCATGTTTTGCTTTTGTCTGACTTACTACATCCACTGACGACCCCGCATGCGCAGCGCCAACCCCACCAACGCTCAACGCGCAAACGCACAGCAGAACTTTGAAAATGGTTTTCATTGTTTTCTCACTCCATCCCACCACGCGGCCATTACTCTCTTAGCGTCATCGCCGCTGTAGAATTTGCCGTCGTAGCTTTGCGCTTGGTCGGCCAGCGCCCACTCAGCGGCTTCCTGTTGTTCAGCAGCCCACACATGCGGCGTGGCGCAAGCAATCGGGACAGCCTTCGCTGCAAAGCGGCTTAATAGCCACGCCCATGGATTTCGCATGCTGCCCCCTATGCCCACGCGCATATTAGCACGCCTGCCCAAGGGGGGCACATGTTGCCGCTGTTAAGTATAGTAGGAGGGACAACCAGCGGAGCCTGTTTACCCCATCTTGCCTGTGGGAAACGTCGCCGAATTACTAGCTGACAACCAAGCTACATGCTGGACTAGGCCCAGTCGCACATAGCGGGCAGGGAAACATGGCAAAGCGTCAGAAATACCAAGTCGAGAACACCAGCGTCGGTATGCAGTACGTCATCCCGGGCGCGGAACGCATCACGCCGGGTGCAGTCCCATCGATGCAATATTCAACGGATGGCGCACAATTTGTGATTCCAGGCGCGGAGCAGATCGGCACGGGCGAATTGCTGATGCGGAAGATGGCTGAGCCGATCAGGCCGCGCACTCATCAGCGTGGGTTGGCGGGGACGGCGTTGTTTGGCAAGCAGAGATAGGCTCGCCCTTTGGTTAAGCGGGGACATTCATGGAAAAAGCAAAAGACCAGAAACCCAAGCTCATTGAGTCTGAACGCTCAGGCCCATTTGAGAGAGATGGACACCTAGTCGAAGTTCACATCTACAAACTCGAGCATGACAAAGAATGGGTTCTTGAGGTCGTTGATGAGAACGGAACGTCCACAGTTTGGGACGACAAATTCAGGACCGACCGGATCGCATGGAAAGAGTTCCTCAGAACGATTGAGAAAGAGGGCATGGCTGCGGTCAGTGGACCTATTAAGCAGCAGCAACTGCACTGAATAGATATTTCGAACAGATGCTCACGCAGCCTTACGGGCGCATATCCGCGCCCGATGCATCACAGGCATCATTGTTCCCGCCAGTTGCGCTGGAGGGCGCATTGAAGCCGAAACGCAGGCAGTTGACGACACGCGGTCTGCCGCTGTTTTCAGAGTAGAGAGACGTGACGATGTACCGCTTGCCGTTTCGGGCCTTGAAGTTTTCGGCGTTTGCAGCGCTGTCGTTCCTCTGCGCAAACGACGCGTCGGCCTGGGACAAAGGCGGCCACCGAGACGTATGTCTAACGGCCTGGGCGCAGATGGCGTCAGGCTTGCAAGCTACCTTGAACGGACCCTCCTATGGCCGTGATGTTGCCAATCCTCGTGGCGGTGTCAGGGTGTGTGATACCAGGGAAGCAGTCTTACTGAGCTGCCGCATTTTCGGACCTTGGCCGTTCATAACATTAAGGCCCCATCACATTGGCGGGGCCTTTTGCTTTGAGGCCTCAACCATCCCCGCGCCATTGATATCAATGCCTGCACCCATCCAAAATTTTTGAAATTTTTTGCGCCACTCGGGCGCGACCGCGTGAACCTGAATAGCCAGGGCGGGGGTTCAGCGACAAAGTGCCTGGGTGGGGGTTGGAGAACGCCGATCCCCAAGCCTGCAATTCAGCGGCGCTGACGCCAGCCCCGTTCCATCATGTCTGCTGAACGCACCATCACGGCGGCGCAGCCACCGCAGAGGTAAACGGTGTCCGAGCTGCTGAGCTTATTGCCGCCCTCTTCCAACTTGAGCGCGGCGTGCGGCGGTTCGTCCCGGCCCTTGCAGAGTTGAAGCTGGCAGGCTCGGCATCGCTGGTTCGCCAGGGGTTTCAATCCGTACAAGCTCATCATGGCGAGCACCGTCGACCATCGAGATCGAGGACGCAAGGGCTGCGGAATGTTCCCCGCCGCCCCCGATTATGCCTGCCCAATCCAGCACGTCGCCGGGACACAACCGGGACACTGGTTACCGCCGTATACGGTAAGTCATTGATATAATGGCGTGCCACCGGCCATAAAGGCGTTAACCCCTGGACCATGCCACTGGCGGTCAAATAGAGCCACGGGCGCACCCGCCCACGTCTGCCGATTGGCTAACCCTGCCTGCCGCCCAGCACCATTCCAGCAGGTCGGCTAACGCACCAGGAGATTCGCGCAGGCGTCTGATAACCCCACGGTCTCCCATAGCGAACCGTGCAATCAGATGGAGGCACTTGCCGAAGACCCGAAACATTCATTCTCTTGCAGAGGTTGATGGGCCGACCTTTGAGGTCTTGGCAAGATCAAACACCGTCGTGAGTTTCTGGATAGTACTGAACTGGCCCGAGGTAGGCTTTTCGTAGTTCTCCATCATATCTTCCACTTGGTGCGCCAGGTTCGCGCAAATCCGCGATAGTTCAGTATCGCCTATTGATCGGGCCGTCCGTGCGGCCTCTTCAAGCACATCGACGAGCATCTGCAATAGCCCTTCGACGTTCTTATCAACTCGCTCTTCTTCGTAGGCTCTGAGGATCAGCCTGCAGACCGAGCCAAGTTTGAGACCATTGCTGTCCAGCCGCGCCGCCATCACTTCGTCTATGTTGCCTTTCACTGCGCGGTCGAGATCGGCCATACTCAGGCGGATTCCTTCAATCTTGGCCTTCAGCGTGTTGACAACGTTGAGGTGTTTTATTTGCGATGGTCGGGAGTCGCCGGCCCTACGCCGCTCCGGTCCGATATAGTCGGAGGTTGCGATGAAGGGCAAACGGTGCATCGCAAAGTACGTGACGCGGTCCAATAACATTCCAGGTGCCACGGGCTTTATGATTACGTCATCGGCACCGGCAAGAATAGCGCGCTTCGCTGTCCCTTCAGTCTGAGCGTCAACCATCATACTAATTATAAGGAATGGATTGCGGCCTAGTTTGAAATGGCGAATATCGTGTACCAAGTCAAATGCAGTTGGGCCCAAATCAGCATCGACAATTAGCAGGTCTGGAGGCGATGCCTTGATCGCATTGGTTAGTTCTGCGATGCCTGCAAAGATGCGTTCGTGGTGTATTCCGTAGCTGTGCATTGCGAAGCGAAAGCCGGCGCGGACCTGCTCGCTAGGCGTTGCAAAATAGACGACGACGGCGCGCAGCTTTCCCGGGTCGATTTTCTTCAACTGGGCTGCTCTCCTGAAACAACGTTTAAATTGTCCAACGGTCGAGCGTCGGTGTTTTGGATTATAGAAGCGTTCAACGAATCCGGAGATAACCGCGAACGCTCCCAGAAATATCAGCGGCGTCAGAATGTATCTATTTTGTGAAACTCTTCCATCACGAGGTCGAGTTCTTCCCAAATTTTCGCCAGTGAGCCCCCATATTTCCGACTCAACGAAGGGCTAGACTTTGCGATCTTCTCAAGAGCCAAGATTGCCGTCCTTGCTTTGGCGATTTCGTCCACAAACAGTGCCGTTGCGTAGGCGGCCTCACGGCTGATACCGCTTGGTTCGACTTGTTCCGACATCGTTTAAACCCTTCGCTATGAATATTTGCCCGCGATCTGGCCGTTCATCGACCGCACTTCAGAAGGGCCGATGTCACGGCGGCAGTTGAAATCCTTTTTCTCGGAAAATCTTCAATGCAGCAGTTGCGATCACGGGATCATAAGAACTACCAATTCCGCGTTCAATTTCAGCCAACGCCTTTTCAAGTCCCAGTCCGGGCCGGTATGGCCGGTGCGAGGACATCGCTTCAATGACATCTGCCACCGCAATAATTCGGGCCTCAAGCAGGATTTCTTCGCCCTTGAGCCCCTGCGGATAGCCGGTCCCATCAAAGCGTTCATGGTGTTGGCGCACGATATCAGCGACCGGCCAAGGAAACTCTACGTTCTTAAGGACTTCGTAACCACGCTCACTATGTTCCTTGATGAGTTCATATTCGACGCGGCTAACTCTGGCTGGTTTCGATAGAATATCCATAGGCAGCGCCATTTTGCCGATGTCGTGAAGCAGTGCCGCTACCCTTAGCCCATCACTTCGGTCAGCAGCCAAACCTAATTCTTCGGCTATGGCCGATGTCAATACTGCCACTCGCCGCTCGTGACCGCCGGTATAGGGGTCGCGGAGTGCGCTCAGGGTTGAGGCCACCTCAATAGTTTTCATTTGGACTGTGTGGACTTTCTCTAGATAGGATTTCTCCGCCAGTTCAGCGCGCCTCTTGTTGGTGATGTCCTGCATCAGACCCTGGACTGCATTTAGCCCCCTAAAGCTCGAGGACGTAATGCTTGCACCAACAATCCTGGCGTCGTCGCCCGGGGCTGTGAGAGAAAATTCCAATGAAAGCTTTAGCTGCGGGTCCGATAAGCATTTGTTAATTGCCTCTCTGACCGCTGAATCAGCATCATTGATTTTCTCAAAAATGCTTTTGCCGATGGCATCATCTGAACACCCATAACCTAAGGCGTGAGCACAGTAGTCATTTACATACGCCCATAGTCCATCTTGGATAATGTAGATGCCAGCTACAGATTGCTCAACGATAGAACGAAATCGCCGCTCTGAATCAGCAATAGCTTTCACACTATTCAGTCTTTCGGTTATGTCACGTATAGCTGCCGTGAAATATATCGCTCCTTCGAAGTCCCATTTGCTTAGAGAAAACTCCACCGGAAACTCGCGTCCATCCTTTCGTATGGCCGCCACCTCAATGGTTCTACCTGCGACCCGCTGCTCGCCACCATTCGCCACTCGCGCCATGCCATCAATGTGCTTCTGTTGAAATCGTTGTGGGATAATCCGCGTCAGTTCCTGCCCGATCATTTCAGCCGCCACGTAGCCGAACATCCTCTCAGCTGCAGGATTCCAACCAACAACATGATTCGAAGAGTTGGCAGTCACGATGGCGTCGATGGATGCGTATATCTGCGCGGCGCTATGCATCCGCCCGTAATTCAGAAGTTTCGCCTGCCGCTCATGCTCAGAAGTGGCCGGCAGAACGAAAGCCCTAAATTTGTTTGGGGCACCGGAAAAATCGAACCGCAATATCTGCAGTGCAACTATTGCTTCTAGCCTCCCCCCCCCCTTGGTGATGAAAGTCTTCTCAAACCGACATGGCTGCCCCTCACTACATAAGCAATCTGACGGATGGAGATGTAACGCATTGCCATCGGCTTCTTCGCAGACATAACTAACGGGTTTACCGATCAAATCGGACTTTTCGTGATTGAGGAATTTTGCAAACCCGGGATTGACCCAAAGCACACGGTTATCCGCATCAAAATCGAAGACGCCGAGCATCAGTGTATGGAAAACGCTTTCGACGGATGAAGTCTGGGAGTCGAGCACCGCTAAGTTCACGATTAGAATCCTCTGCTGAGCTCATGATTCGAAGCGACTTCGCAATTGGACCATATTCTATGAAATGTCGCGCTCGGGCGCTGGTCAATATTGACCACCAACTGCCGGCGCGACTACGACGCCCGCGCCGATCAATCGTGAACGATTACGTTCATGAGAGCGGTGTTAATGTTCAAGATTCCGTTGTATTCGATGTAGCCAAGTTCACGAAATCTGTTCATGAAGAAACTGATCCTGGATCGGGTCGTGCCAACTCGCGCCGCTAGAATCGCCTGATTGATGTTGGGGACGGGCTCCATCGTCGCTTCCTTGCCGGTCTGTGCGAGCAACAGCAGGACGCGAGCGAGCCGCTTCTCACTCGAACTGAACAGGTGATCGACCAGTTCCGCCTCGACCAGAGTATTGCGGGACAGCAGGTAAGACATGAACTTCTCTGATAGGGCGGGGTTAAGGCGCAGCGCCTTCTGCATGGTTTGTTTCCCGATTTTGACGATGGCAGAGTCTACCGTCGCCTTTGCGGTTCCCAAATTGACGGGCTGACCGGCCAGGCACCCCTCGCCGAAGAATTGTCCGGCCTTCAGGATCGCAATCACGCCTTCCTTACCGTGTTTGGAAATGATCGTGATCCTGACTTCGCCCTTTTGTATGTAGAAGACGGCGTCGGCTGGACCGCCCTGGAGGAAGACGGGGTCTCCCTTTTTGTATTTTCCGACGACTCCTCCCGCGCCAACCGTGTCCAGTAAACTGTCGGGCTCGAAGCTCACGGCAGTCTCGAGCCTCGAAGCCGTCCTTATTGTGATTGGACGTCGGGAAGGTTTCGCTGCCGCAGCGCGGGCCTTCGAAGCTTGCTTTTTGATGGTCTGTTTTTTCATGGGCATCTCATTCTCCGGGCTATTGAAATTGGCCGCAATCGCCGTGTCTGTCGCCGCCAACGAGGCGTGGCGAGATGGTGGTGACTCCCTTCCATCATGGTCTGCCAGCCCGTGTCTCGTCGCCACTGGGCGGCAAAATCGTAACTCAGGTCATAGCGGTTTTGCTGGCTTTTATGACAGTGACTTGTGGCAGAACACTACTGTACGCCGTCAGCGCCTATGAGACAGAATTGGGGTGGTGAGTACGGACACGCGCGACACGCTTACAGGCAGCGCGAATGCTGTTCGTTGCCCGGCAATGAAAGTGGCTCGGCGCCGCTCACTCGCCGCGACGGACTAAAACCTGATGACCCGAATGACCGAGCGGCACGCGCACCTGTCGCCTAGCTATGTGGCCGAAACGATTCGAGCGAAGATCTTGGATATTTAGACACGCGGCCGGGCAAATCCCCTCTTAAAGCGATGGCATGGTGCCGCAGGCTTTAATATCCTGCGGCGTGTCGGACCAGCCATCCGGGCTAGGTCCACCACATAAGGACGGGGAGTACAGGGTCTATGTGCGAAGAGCATTCACTCGAGGATATGGCTAACCACCTCCGCAAGTCGGGCGAGATGACGCGCCGCCATTTCGGCGCAATGTCGGCGAGCGCGGCGGCCTTCCTGGCAGTCCTGCCGCGGGCGGCCCATGCGGTCGAAGTGACCGAGAAGAACGTTGAGGTGAAGACACCTGACGGAACGGCGGAAGTGAACATTTTCCACCCCGCCAGCGGCAAGGCCCCGGCGGTGCTGGTGTGGCCGGATGCCTTCGGCCTGCGCCCCGCCTTTAAGGCTATGGGCAAGCGGCTGGCCGAAGAAGGCTACGCCGTTTTCACACCGAATCCGTACTACCGCTCCGCCAAGGTGCCGGTGCTGCCGGAAGGCCTGGATTTCGCCAAGCCGGATGACCGCGCGCAGATCATGAAGGTCATGAGTACGCTGACGGCGGCGACCCAGGTGACCGACGCCCAGGCGTTCGTCAGCTACATCGGCACCCAGGGCGCGTTCGTCGACACGGCCAAGAAGATGGGCACGACCGGCTATTGCATGGGTGGTCCCTTCACCATGCGCACGGCCGCGAACCATGCCGACCGCGTCGGCGCGGCGGCTTCCTTCCATGGCGGCGGCCTGGTCACCGACCAGTCCGATAGTCCGCATCTGTTAGTGCCGAAGATGAAGGCGTCGTACCTGTTCTGCGTCGCGGAGAACGACGACAAGCAGCAGCCAACGGCCAAGACAGTCCTTCGGGAAACCTTCGACAAGGCCCGGCTGAAGGCCGAGATCGAAGTGTATCCGGCTCAGCACGGCTGGTGCCCGCCGGATGCAGCGGTCTATGACAAGGCGCAGGCGGAGAAGGCCTGGAGCCGCATGCTGGCCCTGTTCAAGACCGCGTTGGTCTAACTGGCTTCTATCCCTCCGGCCTTCTTCATTGAAGACCGGAGGGATAATTCCATCCCTGATCGGACGATTGGCGGATTTCGCGCCGTTGTCGCCAAAGGGGCGGCGGAGCCCCCGCACCTGGCTACTGGGCAGCGGTGGCCTAATTACCCATTGGAAGTCGAGTGATCATCCTTCTCACCATGCGCCGGATTGTCGGCGGCAAGGATGGCGTCGCGCAATCGGTCGAAACGTGCCGTCTGCTTCTTGCCGAACAAATCATCATCTCCTTCTGATAGGCGCTCATTCAAGCCGCGCCAGTCGTCTAGACTGAGATGTTTGACAGCACGATGCAGGAGCGTCTCCTCATTGGACATGTGTTCGCGCTCCCGCGAAACGAAGCTTTCCAGCTGACTGCAATAATGATCGAGTACCTTTGTCTCGTAGAACACTTTTGGCCGGCCATCTTCCTGGGCCGTGGTTGGTCTTGATCCAGAAATCAGACTCACGGCCCCCTCAAAAATCTGAAGAAGTTCAGAGCAGTCTTTGTGTTCGCGATGGATGGCGCGAACGCGATTCGCAGTCGCTGGATCGTACTGCTGGACGAGATCGTAGATGTCGTCCTCCACCCGATGATGAAATTTTTCGAAGTAATTCCTGTAGAAAGCGACGACTCCCCGCTCAATATCCCAATTGATCGGATCACCCGCGCGAAGCAATCGCTGCTGGCGTCCGAGGACGTTGAGTAACCGCGCGAAATTGAGGTGGTCTTGGTGAAGTCTTGCGGCCACGGTGGGCAAGCTGTTGGGACTGGCACCCATGGTCGCGCCTTCTGCTCTGGTGCAGAGAGAATTTTGGCGTCTGAACGCGGCGAAGCGGATTGATTTTGGTCAATGGCAGCGCTTCTGTGGTGGCTGAACTGACAATTTATGTTGCACGGACTCCTATGGCGTTTGCTTATCGTGCCCGAGAGAAGTCAAAAACCTTGGCTATAGGGCTGGTTCTCGCCCTTGGGCCACGACGAGGGACAGTCCCAATACAAGCCATGCGAACAACCACCAGCCAGATCCGATGACGCTGGAGACCGCCAATGCGCCACCGAAGTAGACAAAGCATGTAAGCGTCACCTCTCGGACGGTCCAACTGTACCGCCGGCGACGAGCAATCGCCGCCCGCAACCGCTCCCGAACTCTTCTACGCATCGCCGCCTCCCTTTAGGAGATAGCAGACGGCGATCCAGAGTTTTCTGGGGCACGACGGTTCGTGTGTGCATTTTTCCATACGTCATCCTCCGCTGCTCGTCTCAGCGACAGGGACGCAAGAGGTGGATGAACAAAACGAGATAGAACCGCTCAGTGTATCGATGCGGTAAATGAAAGCGTTCTCGCCGCGATGAGCGGCGACAACTTCGTAACGATGAGAAAATAGCAGCGAGACGGCGATAGCACTGAGGATCAGCGAGGCCAAAACGATAGCCCGGGAAAGACCGGTCGGCAGCAGACCCGGCTTCGACGCTGCCGCTGGCTTTGCATCCTCCTCTTCCGCTTCGGGCTTTGGCGGACGCTTTGCCGTATTTGGAACAGCTTTCGCTTCTGTGTTCATATCACTTCCCTCTTTTCTAGAACGAAGCACCTGAAGCTTAGGGGAGAGGGCGTCGTTGGAAATCGGCGGTGTCAGCAACCCAGCCATGCAGCAGGTCGAGGGGACACTACCGGATCGCGTTAGCAATCAACCAAGAGTCGGGGAAATTGAGGGCAAGTTCGGACTTCTCGATGGCGTCTATCGAATTTGTCGGCCCCTGCATTGCACCTTGCTAGGTCGCCGGCATGTCACGCGCGTTCCTTGGGCCGCAGCCCATTCGTCCTTATCGAATCTGTCCGATTTCACCATTGCGCTGTGCACTATCGGGAGCGTTACGCGTGCGCGAGTCGGGGGAATTCGCAGAGGACGGCAAAATGCGATGAGCGCGGCTATGCCGATCCCCGAACATCGCATACTGGCGCGCCTCGCTCCCACACTGCATGATCAACAGCATTCGGTGACGCGGGAGCCCTAACGGGCGCAGAGACAATGATGACTGATGTTCTTGAAAAGCTCGAAGCTGGCCTCGCGCATCAAAAGTGTGGCCGCCTCGACGAGGCGGAGCAGTGTTACCTGGACGCGCTGCGTCTGGAGCCGCAAAACGGCGAAGCGCTAAAGCTTCTGGCCCTCATCGCGTTCAGGCGCGGGCGGTTTGAGGATGCTGTGTCGCACGCTACCGCCGCCGCCGCGAGCAACCCGTCCAATGGCAAGTATTGGCACCTTCTGGGAGAAGCCCATCTCAAGCTTGGCGACCTAGACGCGGCGGCCGTCGCTTTGCGCAATGCCGTAGACCGCAACCCGCCAACCCGGGTGGAAGCCACTCTCGAACTCATCAACTGTCATGTCCTTCGTAAGGCGTGGAAAGACGCGCTCGCCGTTGCACAGGGATTCCTGGAGGAGCAGCCGGATCACGAGGCGGCGCTGCGCACCGCTGTCGATGTTTGCCGGGAATCACAGCTCGATCGGGAGGCGTTGACATACGTGGACCGCCTTCTCGCGATCAAACCATCCGATGCCAGCGCCTGGCATGCGAGCGCTTACCTTGCCGCAAATCTGGGAGACCGCGAGTCCGCCTACACCCGCGCTGCTGCCGCAAGCAGGATTGAGCCAAGCGATCGGGGCTATGCCTACAGCCGACGTGCGCTCGGGACAAAATTGGTGCCGACGTGGCATTTCAACATGATGAATGACGCCTCACGCAACCTCACGTATTCGGAAGGCATTGCGCGCAAGATCCATCCAGATCAACTCGTTTTCGAGATCGGCACTGGTGGCGGCCTTTTGGCCATGCTCGCGGCCAGGTGTGGCGCGAGCCGTGTCGTGACTTGCGAAGCGAACTCTCTATTGGCTGAAGTGGCGAAAGAGAACATTGCCGCCAACCATCTCTCCCACATCATCACGGTCGTACCCAAGCGCTCGACCGAACTTGTCGTCGGTGTCGATTTGCCGGAGAGGGCCGATGTCCTCATCAGCGAGATTTTTGGATCGCAACTCATTGATGAAGACGTGCTGATCAGCCTCGAAGACGCGAAAGCGAGATTGCTCAAACCGGGCGCGACGATCATTCCTGCTCGGGCGACCATATGCGGCGGGCTCATTGCCAGCAGTACACTTGCAAAGTCGATCCGCGTCGATCGGGTCTGCGGCTTTGACGTTTCGGCAACCAATGCATTCTCCCCATTGGTGCTGCCGGGGATTCCCCCTGGGGCGGACATAAAGTGGCTATCTGAACCGATCGACCTGTTCAATTTTGATTTTCAGAACGACGATTCCTTCCCAACCCAGAAAAGGGAGATCAACGTTGAGGTGACGTCGGCCGGACTTTGCCACGGGGTTATCCAGTGGCTCCGCGTCGACTTTGATGAGGCCGCATCTTTCGAGAACACGCCGGGTACAGGCGAGCTCGGCGTGGGACATTGGTCGCCCAATTTATTTACCTTCGCGACGCCAGTCCAGTTGCAGGCCGGCGAGCGGGTGCGGCTGGAAGTTTTCTACGCCCGCAGCGCCCTTCGCGTCGATTTCGTCAGCGTCCAATAGCCGATTTGGCACCTCCCAAATGACCCGCTTTCGGACGTTTAGACACAAGGTTCGGGTGAATCTGCCGAGATGGCGATAGCGGATGTCGTGTCCGACAAGGTGGAAGCCGCATTAGTCTGGCGTGCGAGCGGTAATGAAGATGCGAACCGCTGGGGACTGCGAATTCTGATCGAGAAGACCAAATCACCTCAATGAAGATCTACTTAGCAAGGAATCAAATTGGAGAGTTTCCTGGTCGCTACTGAGCGTGCGCGATCGCCCATAAATTGAGCTCTCTCGCCGGCATAGGCCTTGCGATCAGGAAGCCTTGCACGAGATCCACCCCGGCATCGGCGAGAACAGACCAATCGTCCGCAGTCTCAGCGCCCTCGGCGAAACACCCAGAACATGTCGAGAGCGACCAAGATCGACTTTCTGCCCAACGGCACGGGAACCGGTTTGTTCAGCACTCTTACGGCTACGGGTGACCTCGCCGTCTTTGCGAACCAGATGAATGGCGGAACCATTAAGGATCTGACCTACGCACCTTTCGCCTCGGTGGCTGGTTTCTACACAATCAGCGTCGGCGGAGCGACGCTGACTTTCGATATGCAGAGCCTCAGCCGAAGAGATCGTTGCGAAGCTGCGGCAGGTTGATGTTCTGAGCGCCCAAGGACGGTCGATTGCGGATGCGATCCGAGCAATTGGGGTTACCGAAGTGACCTACTACCGCTGGCGTAACGAGTACGGCGGTCTGAAGGGCGACCAGGTTAAGCGTCTGAAGGAACTTGAGTCGGAGAATGCTCGGCTGCGCCGCGCGGTCTCTGACCTAACGCTGGACAAGCAGATCCTTCGTGAGGCCGCCAAGGGAAACTTCTAAGCCCCGCGCGCCGCCGGGCGTGTGTGGATCATGTGGTCGCTGAACTGGGCGTATCCGAACGGCGCGCCTGCCGGGTTCTTGGCCAACATCGCTCCACGCAGCGCAAGGTCCCGCAATCACCTGACGACGAAGCAGCTTTGACCGCGGACATAATCGAACTGGCCCGGGAGTATGGGCGCTACGGTTATCGTCGCATCACCAAGATGCTTCGGACAGCGGGTTGGTCGGTCAACAAGAAGCGGGTTGAACGACTGTGGCGGCGTGAGGGGCTTAACCTCAGCGGTCGATAACTTTTTCAACGTCCGGTCCTTGAGTGACAAGCAAATTGCCGAATTGTCGCGTGAGACCGCAATCGATATCGCAGTCGATATCGCAGTCGACCTCAAGGGGCATACGCGGGACAACAGGATTAGCGCGTTAGGCGAAGGCTGCGCGCCCGTGCAAGCTACCTATCTTGGATACCCTGGAACCACGGGCGCCCAGTTCATCGACTATGTGATAGCCGATGAAATTGTCATACCGCCAAACGCCCAGTCCAACTTCACGGAAAAGGTCGTCTACCTTCCGCACTGCTATCAAGCCAACGATTCGAAACGCAAGATTTCCGGCAAGAGCTTTATTCGTGAGGATCTGGGGTTACCGAAGTCGAGCTTCGTCTTCTGTTGTTTCAACAACAATTACAAAATTCTTCCGGCGACCTTTGACGGCTGGATGCGGATACTTAACGCCGTGCCGCACGCCATACTGTGGCTGTTCGAAGATAATCCAACCGCTGCCGGGAATTTACGTAGGGAAGCTGAGGCAAGAGGCATAGATAGTCGTCGCTTGATCTTTGCAAAATGGATGCCTCTGGACGAGCACTTGGCGCGTCAGAGATTGGCGGACTTGTTTGTCGACACCTTTCCGTATGGCGCTCATACAACGGCGAGCGACGCACTTTGGGCCGGGCTCCCTGTGCTGACGCGAATGGGAGAATCATTTGCTAGTCGTGTCGCCGCGAGCCTTCTTACTGCCGTAGACCTACCTGAACCGATAACTCACTCGCAGCAAGAGTACGAAGCGCGGGCGATTGACTTGGCTCTTGATCCCGCGAAATTGGCCGCGGTGCGACGAAAACTCGAATTCAACAGAACATCTAGCCCGCTTTTCGATGGCAAGCGCTTCGCGCGACATCTAGAGGCAGCCTTCGAGAAGATGCATGCTCGCGCGACGGCTGGGCTGGAGCCCGACGCAATCGTGGTGAGCGAATCGTAGCAGCTTGTAGAGCGCCCTAGGCACAGTGCGTGCCGCACACGCCTGCGGACAAGCCGACGGCTTCAAATCCGGTGCAACTATGATGGCGACTCTTCAGATTACGACGCGGCCACATGCGCTCGTCGACTTCCACTGCGACGGATTGATATCGGGCGCTTATCCCGAGCGACACGATGCCGTACCCGCAGTGGAATGCTTACTCTCACACGAACGGATAAGCGCTTGTATCGGCTCGCTTCGTCGGCAAGGAAGCGGGGAACAAGGTGGTCGGTGCCACCATTTTGCTCTTGCTGTTCAACTTCAGACGGAGACAGGCGATGAGCATGAAAGGTCAGATCAAGGAAGCGGCCGGTTACGTGAAGGAAGAAGCCTTCGAGGATGGGAAGTCGGCCAAAAGCCAACAGAAAGCCCAGGAAGGCCGCAATCTCCGCAACGAAGGCCGCATCGAAGACGGAAAAGCCCCGAAATCAGACAAGCCCGGCGCGAAGCACTAGCGACGAAGCCGCCCGCCAACGCGGGCGGCAGCTTCCTTTCGCCTGGCTAAGCAAATGCCGCGTAATCCGCCTAACTTAGCTAGCCCAGTGTCAGCCCTTGAGATGGCCATCCGCAGCCAGCGCACGCATCCAATTCACGTTGGACATGTTCTCGTTCTCGACGAGTCGGCGTGAGCGATAGGCTTCGGTGAGTTCGTCGATTGCATTCTTTACGGTCTTCTGTGGAATGAATCCCGCCGCCTTGAGCTTGCTAGAATCGAGCCGGTAGGAGCGCGGATCGTTGGACGGCTGAACCACGATTTCGGCGCCGGTGCTTTCGCCGATCATCTTGGCGATGGCGCTAATCTGAAGGTTCTCGTTGCCCGCGTTGTAAATCCCCCGGACATCTGGGCGGGTCAACAGCCAGCAATAGAGGTCCGTGATGTCCTCGACATGAATGTTGGGGCGATATTGTTCGCCACCCAGCACCGTAATGCGACCGCGCGACAGAGCCTGCATCGTGAGCAGATTGACGGCGAGGTCGAGACGCATGCGCGGTGAGACGCCACAGACAGTCGCGGGCCGAACCACCTGAACGATCATCTTGTCTGCATAGGACAACATGACGCGCTCACTAACCATCTTAGAGCGATTATAGACGGACACCGGCGTTAGGGGCAAATCTTCGACGATGTGTTCTTCTTCCTTGATTCCGTAAACACTGGCTGAAGAGGCATAGATGAATTGCTTGACGCCGACGTGCACGGCAGCGGCGGCAATACGCATTGTTGAAGAAGACCCGATCTCCCATGTCAGCGCCGGATTGAGATCGCCGCAGGGATCGTTCGCAACCGCCGCCAAATGAATGACGACGTCCACCTTGGGCATGTTGTCTTCGTTAAGGTCCCGCACATCTCCATGCAAGATGGTTAGGCTTTTGTGTTCTGGCAAATAATTGCCGAACCACTGCGTGTCGATCGCGACAACCGAATGCCCCAAGTTCAGCAACTTCGGGATGAGGATTGAGCCCTTATAGCCACATCCACCGGTGACGATGATTTTCATAAATTCTCCGAGAACTATTGCTCAATGCGCAAGGTCAGCCGCGAGGGCAAGCGCAGAGATTCAACTGATACTGGCGCATCATGTCGAAGCCAGTGTGCAGAACTTCGTCATTCATGCCAAAGCTGAACACCGCTTTGAAATACTTCTTTAGCGTCGCAGTTATATCTGCGGGGTTTTGGCAATTGATATGCGCCGCTCTATTATATTCCGAAGCGAAGGCCTGACTAGCCAGAGTCGGCATACCGCAAATGAACACACCGTCGGGAACCAAGCAGTCCACAACCATGGTCAAGAACTGAGCTTCCTGCGCGGGGTCAACATGCTCAAGCACGTCGAGCGCGTAGATCGCATTGAAAGTGCCCGGCCAGTCCCCGTTACCGTCGAAAAAATCGCCGGCCCTGAACTCGACATTTGGAAGGGAGAGATTGCGATGCGCTTCCTCAATATGAGGCTTATAGAAATCTACGCCATAGAGGCGTTTGACGTGCTGGGCGACGATCGGGGCTCCGAAACCGTCACCGCACCCAACTTCCAGGACGCGCTCCGAACCCTCCAGCATCTTCGCGACGAACTTGTACTTGGCCGCAGTGTACGCCATCGCCTTCGGATCGCGCCTGAACCAAGCAGACGTATTGATCCCAAGCGTGCGTCCCACGGTCTCATCCTTGCCCACAGGCACGTAGGCCGTCTTCGCACGCGCAGAAGACTTTGATCCTGCGAAGGCGTCTTCCGTCATATCGAGCCCGTGATTGCAGGAAACTGAGGTGTAAGGCTATATGACATGGAGCATTTCCGGGTGAAAGCCAAAGGTCGCTGGCACTTTGAAATGTTCATGCCCTCGTTTGTAAGCAGCTTCCGCATCCCGACGCACATCGTCTACTTTAGCATCTCGCCCATGCTCGTGAAGAGCCGCGAGGCGGTTTTCAATATACATCTCGATTGCGTACTCACGCGGCCCGAAGCTGATCGGCGCACGATCCGGCTCCCAACCTGCAAAGGCGGAACGGGGCCCATTGGTCGCCCAGGCGATGATGTCCTCCGCGATCACAGGGGCGTACGTGAGACCGTCACGCTTGGTCCCTGTGGCGACGTATACACTCGGATTATCTCGCATCGGTCCCAGCATCGGCTTTCCGTCCAGAGCTACCGGACGATAACCCTTTATCGGCTGGATGCTCGCTTGCCAGGTATCCACGCCGAAATCAGATTCAAGACAGGCGATGAGATAGCGTAGTGTCTCAATTCGGTAGCCTTCGCTAGGTCCGGTAGCGATGTAGCTGCCTGCCCCGACATAGTAGCAATCGCCGCGCGGCACTATATGCAAACCGCAGGTATTCCCACGGTTGGGCGTTCGCATGACCGTGCGTGCTGGTATGTCGAGCTTGATGTCCCGCACAGTCATCGCATTGCCGACACCAAAGTAAAGCGGGAGAGCGCCCGGCACCTTGGTAAATGCGCCTGAGCAATGCACAAACTTATCGGCCTTGGGCACGGTCTCCAGAATTGGGACGTTTCGCCCCCTTAATTTGGCATCGAGCCAAGCAAACAAAGCGGGCGTGGAAACGGCAGGCTCGTCCGGGAGTACACAGATGTCACGATCAGTCTGCCTCTCCGGACGTGATTTGGCAGCTGCTGCTATTGCGGCGAACGCTTTACCCTCAAGCGCCGTGCCGCCGTCACGTCGGTAGATATGCGTCTTGTCAGCGACGTAAATCTCGGGCGGGAGGAGATTGCGCCAGAGACCAAGCGCGCGCTCGCCGATGGCAAGCTTACGCCTGCCATAATCATCAAGCTCAGCGTCGACTTCGCCCAGTACGTTCAGCATCGCACCTGCGGCCATGCTCGCACTGTCTGGCCGGCCGGCCTTGCCGACGAGCGCCACCCGGAAGCCCGCCTCACTCAGCTTCCAGGCCGCAAGCGTGCCGATGATGCCGTTGCCGATTACTGCAATTTCAATGCGTTCCATTCTCGCACCATGTTCTCATAAGTAGAATCGGTCCACGTCATTCTCTGATCGGGACGCGACCAGGGGTACTGCTCGCCAGGCGGAAATCCCAGAGAACTTCGCCAAAAATCCGCTCCGTAAACGCCACCCCTCAATTGATCGAATTGCAGGACTGGCGCTTCCGAATAGAACATCATTCCTACGGGCCCGTTCGAACTGCCGATGTTCATTATCGCATTTTCATAAAGCGCTTGCCGTAAACGCAGATCGAAGCACGCGGGCTCGTAAGTATGCCAATCAAACTGCTTGTATATCTGCTGACCGAGGACATCCCCCTGATCAGGAACGACAACTACGGTAAAACCCGCCGCACGGAGCTCCTGATGAAACAGATGCCATTCGAGCAGATTCGCATTGCGATCGGGAAAGTAGTTGCTCGTCCGAAGAGTCATCGTGACGTAGGGCCGTGGGAATTTTATTTTCTCCACCGCGTAAGCTGGCGCCCTCAGGACACGAGGATTGGCTCCCTGCTGATGGAATTCGAGCAACCGTTTGGCCCAATAAGATGCACGCGCGTCGTTCGGATAGGCAAAAGATCCTTCGATCGTTGGCGTAACGGCAAGCCTGCGAATAGTGGGCAACAATTCGCAGAGGTCCAAAATGACGCCTTTGAGACGCCAACGCTTCTCCGCCATCGTCATGTGCTGATCGCGTAGCCCTACTTCTCGAAAACCACCGGCGCAAATATTAAGGTCGATGCCCGAATTTGGGCTATGAATCTGGCGAAAGCAGTCCAGCGCTGCCAGGAACGTCGAAAAGTCGAACGTTACCGGCGATACAGCCTGGTTCCAGAGTCCCCGCAACAGCGGCTGATTCTCGACTGGTGGCGGATCCTTATTCATCAGCGGCGTCCGCCAGAGCGCAGTTCTTGATCAGCCATACAAGAATGTGACGGAGCAATTTGCTTTGCGTTCGCTCACGCATAGAACTCTCCGACTTTCTCGATGACAAATTCGATCTGACTATCCACTAGGTGCGGTCCCAGCGGCAAGCTGAGGATACGCTGCGTCAAGTATTCCGTCTGTGGCAATTGCCCCACCGCGATTTCCCGCGCCGCATTCAACTGGTGAATGGGGATGGGATAATGAATCTTGGCATCGATCCCGTCGTCGAGCAGACGACGCTGAAGGTCATCTCTGCGCTCGACGATCGTGTAGAAGAAGTTGTAACTGGGCAGCGCGCCCGGATTAACGACCGGAAATTCGACAATGCCGGCTAACGCAGCGCGATAGCGCTCAGCTTGCTTGCGGCGCGCCTCTAGCACGGCGGGATAGTCGTCCAGCATGGCGGAGAGAAAACCTGCTTGAAGGCTATCCATCCGGCTGTTGATCGACCAGAACTCGCATTGGTCGCGCGAACTGTGCCCGTGGTTTCGGGCCAGGCGGAGGTTCGCCGCCACGGCGTCGTCGTTCGTGAAGATCGCACCGGCATCGCCCACCGCGCCAAGATTCTTCAAGGGATGAAAACTCACGGCGCCAAGATCGCTAAGATTACCTGCGTTCGCGCCACTGACCGCACCAAGCGCTTGGGCGCAGTCTTCAATCAGCTTCACGCCACGCGCCTTCGCGAGCCGATAGAGATCTTGCATCCGCGCTGGATTTCCGCCGAGGTGCACCACGAGTATGGCCTTGGTCTTCGGCCCGATCGCGGCTGCGACGGCATCGACGTCCAGGTTGAGGTCGGGGCCCACATCGGCGAAGACCGGCGTCGCCCCGGCCAACGCGATGGAAGATGTCGACGCGAGATACGACATGGCCGTGGTGACGACTTCGCCGTCCGTCACGCCCAGCGCGCGCAGCCCAAGCACCAGCGCGTCCGTGCCGTTGGCGACAGCGAGGGCATGTTTGACCCCGACATATCTGGCAACGGCCTGCTCGAACGCCTGCACTTCGGGGCCGAGGATGACCTGGCCGTGCTCAAGCACGCGGTCGAGCACTTCATGGAAGCGCTCCCGATACGGCTTGAAGCGAACCGCGAGATCGACGGCCGGCACCTTCATGGGGCGACTAAGCCGTGTGCTTGTAGTCGGACGGCATTGTCGACAACCGCGTCAGGTCCTTGCGCACCCAGTCCGCCACGCGCTGGATGCCCTGCGCAAGCGTGATCTTCGGCTGCCAACCCAGCGCGTTGATCTTGCTGGACTCCAGCAGATACGCTTGGTCCTTGCCGGGCCGGTCGCCAGCAATTTCCGCCAACCCCGAGACCCCGAGGGTTTCTTCGATCATCGTGATGAGGTCACGGATCGAGATGAATTCGTGCGGAGAGATGTGGTAGCTCTCCCCCGACTGCCCGCGCTCCATCAATAAGGTGAGCGCGCTTGTGACATCGTCCATGTGCACGAACGAACGGATCGACACGCCGCCGCCGTGCAGCGGAACCTTTCGACCCGTCAACGCGAACAGGATGGCCTTGGGAATGATGCGATAAAGCTGCTGGCGTTCGCCATAGATATTGGCCGCCCGCGTGAAGACGACAGGGAAGCCATACTGATCGTGCCACAACTTGGCGATCCAATCACCGCCAGCCCGCGACGCGGCATAGGGCGTTGAGGGCGCGAAGTTCCAATGCTCTTTCGTCCAGCCATCGGTGGAGCCGTAAACCTCGGGCGTCGTGAAAAGCATGTAGTGGTCGATGAAATCGAAGCTCCCGAGCGCCTTGATAAGCTTGGTCTGCGCCACAACATTGGTTTGCATCCAATCCGCCGGGTTGACCCAGCTCTCGCCGACCATGCTCTGAGACGCAAAGTTGGCGATGTAGCGCGGACGGGCGGCGGCGATTTCGCGCAGCACGCCGTCCAGGTTGTGGTTCAGGTCGTATCCGTTCGACCGGCTCAGACACGGAGCACCAATCGCATCGGCGAAATACCGCCCGCCAAAGCCTGCCCCAAGAACGATTGCCTCAGCCATTTGCCACCTCTCTCAGACGCTGAATCGCCGCTGTCGACGAATAGCCGGTTTCTTCGGTGAAGACGAGGTCGATGCCGTTCGCCTGGCAAAAGCCTTTTTCTTTCAGAAAGCCCGGGTGCGAACTATCGCGATATTCGACATCCTTGAAATACTTGTTGGGCCGCACGGCTTCCAACGACTGAACTGCGGTTGGATAGGGACTCTCGATCACGCGGGACACATGAACGATGGACCGCAACACTTCAATACGATGGGCGAGCGTAAACACCGGCCGATTGGGGCCTTTGTTGACGAATTGATCCGCCGTGAGCGACACGACGAGTTCGTCGCACATCGCACGCGCCGCCGCCAGATGGCGCACATGACCGTAGTGCAAAACGTCGAATACGCCGTGACACAGACCGACGATCATGGATACACCACCAGAACGCCATGGGCGGGATGAACGCGCGCCAGTGTATCTTCGGAATCCTCGAAGATAACGCATTGCTCCATCGGCACCCCCAAAAGCGCGGCCGTATGAATGAAAATATCGGGTGCGGGCTTCGGTTGAAGACCCAAAGCTTCGATGTCATGACCGTCGACGACAACACCGACGTCGAAGAGATTGGCATTCTCCAACACAAACTTCGCGTTCTTGCTACCGCTCGCGACCGCGATTTTCATGCCCATCGCCCTATACAAGGCCATTCGCGCGACCATCTCAGGGTTCACGCGCACGCCGCCCTCGCGCAGATAGCTCAGATAGAGCTGGTTCTTGCGTTCCGCGAGACGGCGAAGCTCGTCGTCGGAGATGTTGACTTCACGCGCGTTGAAAAAATTCCGAATGCCTTCCACGCGCGGCCAGCCGGCAACGTACCTCCGATAGTCATTGAGCGAGTCAAACGGGGTGTCGATCATGGGATCGACAAGCTCCTTCCATGCACGCGCATGCACGGAGGCGGTGTCGGTGACGACCCCATCGAGATCGAAGATCGCGGCTAGAAAAGAGCGCGACAATGATAAGCCCCCCGGTATCCCAGCGCTTCCAGCTGCGCGACCCACCACGTCTCCGGTCGGATCGTTTGATGCGTCACGTCCCAACGTTTCATGAGATCCGCGCTTTCGGGCGTATCCGCGCATTGTATTTGGAGAAAGGAGTCTTTTCCCACGCGCATGATTTCTTGGATCATCTTTAGCGCATCCGCCTCGGCAAGATGGGGGATCACTTCTTTGGCCAAGACGAAGTCGAACGACTGGTCCGCAAATGGGATGTCGGCTGTAGTGTTGAGGCGAAGATTATCGCGGATCTCGTCCTTCGCCTGAGAGATGGCGTACGCGCTCGCGTCCAGGCCCGCGACTTCAAGGCCAAGCAGATGAAATTCGTAGAGGATGAATCCCTTGGCGCACCCGATCTCGAGGACCTTGCTTCCGGAACTCAGCCCGAAAGCGTCGCACATGCGCGCGGCCGCGGGCTTGTAGCGGCCGTCGTAATGATACCCGCCGTAACCGACGCACTCCGGGTTATCGAAATAATCGAAGCCGTAGCCGGGCGGTGGCGTGCGCTTCGAAAGATGCGCCATACGATCTCCAGCCGCCCGCTGAGCCGTCTCGCTGAAGATGTTGATGTAGCGCAGGGCTGCGGCTCCGCAGGGTCTGAAACATTACGTGCGCCCTCTCATACGGAATGACCTCTCTGAAAGCAAGAGACGCTGCAGGGGTGATTTTAATAAGATATTGATAAGTAAAGACTTTACGCCTTATCGAACTCTGCGGTCGATGGCTGAGGAATTCATTATCCACCGCGGCCACTGTTCCGCGAGGCGAGTGGTGGCGTCTTACACCCTGACGCGGGCGAGATCCGACGCCTCGAGCGACGATACGGGAAGAACGAAATTCGCCGCCCGGCCGGAAACGCTGTCCGCCGGGACGTCGCCGTATATCGTATGGAACGGCAGGCCGGCCGCGTCGGCCAGTTCCGAAAAGAAGGCATCTTCGCGCACGTTTGGGCTGGCCAACATCATGACCTTCGTCGCGGGCCGCGCGAATACAAGGTTGGCGAGCGCCGCCCCTTCGACCCCGACAATCCGGGCCGCGCGCGAAAACAGAACGATCTGATCTTCCATCGATAGCTTTCCGGGATCGACGGAGCGATAGCCGCGCGCGACGAACCATTGCTCGACCTCGGCCTGATTGATCAGGTTGCGCCCGTTTCGCCCCTCGTCGCGACGCACGAACAGGTTTACGGGGTCTGCGGCCTCGGTCCCGCCGGCGGCTTGCAAGACCATCCGCTGCACGAGGCGCGCGAGGCCGACCGATGTGGCGAGCAACGGCTTGGCGCGGAAGATGATGTCCCGCACCGCATAGTCAGCATCCGGCAAACTGACCATATCGACAGGCCGATCGCCGGAGAAGATCGGCAGGAGCTTGCCGAGAAGCCCCTCGGCGGTCTTTGGGAAGCCAAGAACCGTCGCCAGCGTCACCCGCTCGCCTTTCGCCAAGCGCAGCAACAGCAGCGCCGGCAGATTGAACGTCAGAAAATGATAGTAGTTCGTGGCCCCGGGGATAAGCACAACGCGCTCCAACTCCCGTGTCGGCTGCGGGGCGCGCCGCAGCAACGGCGCATACCTCTGCGCATTGGTTTCGCCGAAAACCGCGGAAATAGTCTTCCCCGCAACGACGGGAAGCGCGTGCCTTTCGCGCACGATCACCTCGCCGGTGGCCATTTTGAGGCCGAAGCACTCGATCTCGGCGACGCTCGCACTGGCGAGCTTGCATTGATCGGATTGCAGGAACGCTTTGAGTGAAGGCAGATCTTCGATCATCCTCGAACCGCCCGATCACATGTCCAGCCGCGCGCAAGCCTCGGCCAGACTGTCCAGCGGGACTGCGAAGTTGGTATTGCGCCACGCCAGCTCCGACGGGATCGCGGAACCGAAAAGCGTATCCACCGTGAACCGCGCCATTTTCGCGAACAAGGCAATGAACGATTCCCCTGCGAGGTTCGCATTTGCAAGCACGAGGACCTTGCGCGCATTGCTTGCGAACAACAGATTGGCAATCGCCGCGCCTTCCACGGCGACAACGTGTGTCGCGCGCGCGAACATGATGATCTGATCCTCCATCGAAAAATCGCCCGGATTCACCGCGACATAACCCCGCGCCTCCAACCACGATTGGATTTCCGCCTGATTTGCGAGATTGCGACCGTTGACCGCGTCGGCGCGCTGGACGAAGAGTTTGAGCGGGCCTCGCTCACCGATGGGGTCTTCAATCCCCGCCTCCCGCAGAACCACATTGCCGACAGCCGCAGCCGCACGAATGATCAGGGATGGCGAAGGCTTGATCCTGAAGATCACATCGTTCGCGATATAGTCGCCTTCGGGCAGATCGACGATCGAGACCTCCGGTCGGCCGCCAAAGCGGGGCAGCAACCGCTGCATCAATGGCCGCGCGCGATCAGGCATCCCCCGCGACATCATCACGGTTCCCGGCTCGGTTACTTGACCGAGCAACGAAAACAGCGGCGACAGCAACACCAGCGCCGGCAGATTGAACGCCGTGAAATGATAGTAATTGCGCTGACCTGGGATAAAAACCGCTGAGTTGATCTCACCGCTTTCCCGCAACGGCGCCGCGAGGGCCTCAACACATTTGCTGGGGCGGTGCTCCTCAAGATTGCTCGTGGAGGTCATCCCCCGGACCACGGGAAAGGCAAGGCCGCCGCGCACGGCAATATGCCCACGCCGAACGCGAAGCCCGAGCGCCCGCTTATGCCCGTCGATCTGGGCCCACACGAGATCGGCATCGCCGGTCTCAACGAGTGGCCCAATCTCCTGGTGGTCCTCGATCATGTCGCCCAAAAGCTGAAGTGTGCATAGTTTTTGACACAGCCCCCGAACCTCGGCAACAAGAGGGCGGCCGGGATCGATTGGCCCCGCAAGCAAATGGCGCAGGACCTCAGGGAACACGTGCATGACCAAGCCGACGATCTTCGTGGCGACGCCGTGCTACGGCGGCTTGCTGACGCGCAACTATGTCGTCTCGCTCATGCAGACCATGGTGGCCTGTCAGCGGGAGGGCATCGCGCTGCACTTCAATTTCCTGGGCGGGGAATCCCTGATTACGCGCGCGCGCGCCCATCTGACATCTGATTTTCTCGAAATACCGACGGCCACGCACTTGCTGTTCATCGACGCGGATGTCTCATTCGCGCCGGAGCAACTGATGCGGTTGCTGAAACACGACAAGGACGTCACGGCCGCGATGTACCCGGTGAAGGATATCTTCTGGGATAAACTTGCCGCGCGCGCGAACGAGGGCGAGCCCCTGAATCAGGCAGGATTGCTTTACACCGCGCAGCTCTGCACCGGCGACGCCGCCCGCACGGAAGACGATTTCGCAACCGCCGACTACGCGGCGACGGGCTTTCTGTTGATCAAACGCACGGCGATCGAGCGGATGATCGGCGCTTATCCCGCGCTAAAGTTCCGCTATCTCGATGTGCCGCGCCAAGGTCAGCCTCCGCGCGACACGCTGTATGCCCTGTACGATTGCATGATCGATCCCGCCAACGGTCAGTACCTGAGCGAGGACTATTCCTTCTGCCGTCGGTGGCGGAAGCTCGGCGGCGAGATCTGGGTCGACCTCCGCAGCAAACTCACGCACGAAGGTAACTATCGCTTCTTCGGCGATACCGCGAAGCGTTATGGCGCCAAGGGAACTTGAGCGTCTTCTCTCCGACGCCTACAGCCGAACGCCCGCGCTCTCGATCCATCGCGCCAGCACGATCAACGACCAGATCGCGTTGATATTCTTGAGGCTGGATCCGATAAGGGTTTTCGCCGCGCCCGGCCGCGCGCGGAAGAATTCACTTTGCTCAAGAATGGCGTGACAGGCCGTCAGTTCCCGCTTCACGCGTTCTATGTTGTTGAGGAACACGCTTGCGGGCATGCCGAACCCCTGCTTCTTGGCGTTCACATGCTCGGCGGGCAGATAACGGCTCAACAGACGGCGCAGCACGACTTTCTGGACGCCACCCTGAACGCAGGCCGAGATATTCGCCCGGCGACTGAGCGCGTACATCTGTGGCGAAAGGTAAGGCGTACGCACCTCAAGACCATGACGCATGCTCATGCGATCGACCTTCGCCAGCACCGCGTTCGGCATATATGACCTGAAATCGAGCATCCGCAACGCATCCAGGCCGCTACGCCCCGGATGGGAGAATATCTCACCGAATGAGCCGGTGAACTCCGGCACGGCGCTGAATGCATCCGGCAACGTCTCGCGCACGGCCTGCCAGGGAAAGACCGGCAACGCCGTTTCGAAATAGCTTTGCGCCACCGCGCTGGCGCTGGGCCAGGCGACCTTAGCGTTCTTCGATAGGAAGTGGAGATAGCGCCCATACCCCGCGAACAACTCGTCTCCGCCGTCGCCTGAAAGGGCAACCGTCACATGTTCGCGCGTGAACTGGGAAAGGAGATACGTCGGCACGCAACTGCGGTCGCCATTGGGCTCATCGAGGAGTCCGCCCATTTTCGAGCAGATGTCCTCGAAATCCTTCACGCCGAACTCATAGCTGAAATGCTCCAGACCGAGCGTCTGCGCGATCGCCCGCGCCGCCGGGCTTTCACTTTCCTTGTCGTCGGCAAACCCCACCGTATAGGTCTTCACCGTGCGATTCATGCGTTTCGCGAGAATCGCGCAGATCAAGGATGAGTCGACACCCCGCGACAAGAACGCGCCCAGCGGCACATCACTGTGAAGGCGGTCTTCCAGTGACGACTGCAGCGCGGCTTCGACCTCTTCGGCATAAGCGTCGAGATCGACCGGACGCGCAGCCGCCGCGTCGTCGATGTCGAACGTGAAGAAGCGGGTCTTGGTGCACGCACCGTCGGCGTTGACCTGGAGGATCGTACCGGGCTCAAGTTTATGAATGCCCGCGATCATCGAAAGCGGCGCCGGCACATAGCGCAGCGCCATGTAAAGGGCGAGCGCCTCCGGCGAAATGCGCGGGGCAAATCCCGGAACGGACAACAAGGGGCGCAGCTCGGACGCGAAGGCGAAAAAGTCCGGCGTGTTCAGGAAGTACAGCGGCTTTTCGCCCGCGCGATCGCGCGCCAAGGTCAGGACTTTGGTTTGCGCATCGTAGATCGCAACGGCGAACATGCCGTCCATCTGCTCGAAGCAGGCCGCGCCATCGGCGATGAATGCCTGCAACAGCACTTCCGTGTCGGACTGCGTCCGAAATTGCACGCCGCGGGATTCGAGCCGGGCACGCAACTCTTTGTAGTTATAAATTTCCCCATTGAAGGCGATCGCGAACCGGCCGGAGGCCTCCAGCATCGGCTGGTTGGCCTCGTCCGTCAGATCGATGATCGAAAGCCGGCGATGGCCGAGGTAGCAATGTCGATCCGGGCTCGCCCAAAGTCCGGAAGCATCGGGTCCGCGATGGGCCAGCCCATCCGACATGCGGCCGACCGCGGCGCAGATCTCCTCATGCGCCAGCCTGTGTCGAAGATTCAGATACCCGGCTATCCCGCACACGGCTTGCGTCGATCTCTATGTTCAGGTCTTCAGTCTATCCAACAGGTGCTTTCGTGCACCTTTGAAATGCAGCGCCCATTTGGTCTGCCAACGTTCCACATCGTCCTTTTCCTGGACCGTGTAGTTGTACTGGTCACAGGGGAAGAACCGACAGGTGAGCCCGTGCGCGATCAGGCCGTCTTTCGCGCGGGGCGGGAAACACCATTGGGTGAACGCCGCCAGCGAGAGCTGACCGCCACGCCACCGCTTGACGTTGAACTCGTAGCGACGCGCCGCCGCCTCGGACTCGCTGATCGCCTGATAGAGTCCCAGGCACGTTCCGAAGAATTCCGCCGCCGCATGCCCGCTGCCCGTCATGATTACGCCTTCGTTGAAAGGCATGTGCGCCTCGCCTGGGGTTGTGCGGAACGTCAGGCCGACATCGAACTGCAGCCGAAAGACCTCGTCGGCGCTGCGGTTGAGGCAGACGTCGGAGTCCAGCCAGAGCGCAGGCCCTGGCAGCGACCCGCTGGCCGCAAGTGCCGCGTAGGACACCATGCGGGAAAACATCAGATGCTCGCGGTCGATCGGCAAGCGCACCACAATGCAATCGGGACGCAGCCAGGCGACATCCGTTTCGCGGTCAGTCAGCACGATGACTTTTGCCGAGGGGTTCGACCGGCGCGCGGCATCCACGGCGGAGTTCAAGGTTGCCTGGTAGTCAGTCACCCAGGTTTGGCCGTGGAGCGCGGCAAACGGATGCGCGGCCGCCCCGAGATCCACATGAAAGAAAACAACAGCCAAACCGGCGATCGGGGCCGACAGCTGTTGCGTCACGGCTTCGACAAATGCGGCGGGGGGCGAAGCCTTCCACGACACATCCGCGCGCCCGATCCCGGCCGTGAGCAGGCCGCGCACCAACGTTGTATCGGCGATGAGGCTCTCTACATCCTTTTGCGTCTTCGCGGACTGCCCCGGCAGTTGCCGCGCCTGTTGAAAGGCCTCAAGCGCCGCCGAACGATCGCCGGACAGCAAAAGCTCGCATCCCAACCGGATGCTGATCGAACTGAGGTTTTCCCGGTAGGCTTGCTGCGGGTTGATCTCGATAGCCGACTGCACCAAGTGCCGCGCGCGCGCGAAATTTCCTTGGGCAAATTCCACCGATCCCAGGACGTTCAGGATCGCGTCGTTGCGCGGCTGCAGCGCCAGCGCCTTTTCGCAGATGCCCCCAGCCTCGGCATACCGCTTGTGGCGATAGTGCTCGATGGCGACGGCAAGCTCGTTCTCGAGGCTCATGCGTCGGCTCAAAATCCGGAAACATCGCGCTACACGTGATAGCGCCACGCGACGGTAAGCTAAGGACAGACCCGGCGCTAGCCAAGGCCGGATTTGGCGCCGGGCTTAGTGTGCCGCGATTTCTTCCAGCGACTTTCCGGTGGTGCTGGGGGCGAACAGGCTGATGATCAAGATGTCGATTGCCAGCGCGCCGGCGATGGTGGCGAACATGATCGTCGCGCCATAGTCCTCCAGCAACGGGATCAGCACGAATGGCATCAGCGCGGTCGTGATCCGGCTGATGCCATAGGCGGAACCCGCCGCCGTGCCGCGGATGGCGGTGGGGAATATCTCGCCCTGGAAGATGTGGAACGCGTTGGCGAAGATGTTGCTGATCAGCGTGTAGATGATACCGATCACGCCGATGGCCAGCGGCGGCGTCGAATACCCCATGGCGACGCCGAGGACCGCCATCAGGAACAGGGTGGCGGCGATGAGCCAGCGGCGATCGAAGCGCTCGACGATGAACACCGACAGGAACGAGCCCACGGGATAACCGATGAAGGCGATGCTGGTGTAGGTGAGCGAGCTCAGAACTGAAAAGCCCTTCGACGCCAGCACCAAGGGCACCATCGTGCCGAAGCCGTAGTAGCCCGCGGTCTGGAAGACCTGGAACGCGTAGAACATGATGACGCGGCCACGATAAGCCGGCGAGAACAGTACGCTGAACGGCACACGCGCCGGACGATGCGGCACCGTGGCCGCGGCGGCGACGGAAGCGCCCGGCGACGTTATGCCGGCGATCTCCTCGAACGCGCGCTCGGCGTCGTCATTGCGTCCGACCGAAAGCAGCCAGCGCGGCGATTCCGGCAACAGGCGCTGACCGAACCAAATCGTCAGGCCGCCCAGCGCGCCGATCACGAACAACCAACGCCAGCCATCGACACCGAAGGGCGACGTAGGCACGAGAATGCGCGCCAGGAACGCCACCGCCGGATTCCCGACAAAGCCGATGGTGTAAGCGACGGCGATCAAGCGGCCGCGACGCTTCGCGGGCAGGATTTCGCCGAGATAGGAATCCGCCAACGGCAGTTGCGCGCCGATGCCGATCCCGGCCAGAAAACGCGTCGCGATCAAAAACACGGCGGTGGGGCTGAAGGCGCCCGCCAACGTGAAGACCGAATAGATCGCCAGATTGAGGAGATAGGCGCGACGGCGGCCATAACGGTCGGCCACGACGCCCATGAAAGTCGCGCCGAAGAACATGCCGACGAAGCCCGAGCCGATCACATACGGCAACATGGCCCGGTCGATGCCGAAGGAGCCGGTGAGCACCGTACTGAGCACGCCGGCCAGGAACACGTCGAACAGGTCGAAGAACAACCCGAGCCCGACGATGGTGATGAGCCGTTTATGCGTGCGCGTCAGCGGCAGGCTATCGAGCCGTGCTGCGATAGAACCCTGCGACATACCCTATCCCCCCTAATCTGGCAGCTCAGTCCTTGGCCCCCGCCACCTTGAGCTGCGCTGCCTTCCCCGGTTCTTTTACGAGCACTTCATAGGACGTTGCAACAAAGCGCCCATCTTTCGGCTGCACATCGTGCAACCGGGCGCTGTTTACACTGCGGAATAACTGCTCGAACGTCGCCGAGGCGTTCACGCAGAGGTGATCTATGGCCGCAAGGTCGCGGTCGATCTCGGCGGGCTCGAACGAACCATCCACGGCGGCGAAGTACTTGTCGAAGATCGGCAACAGATTGTCCCAGACCGGATGCGGCTCCAGTGTCACTTGCGTGTCATTCACGACCGGCGGCAGAAAGGCCGAGCGGTGGCCGTTGGTCCAGGGGAACGATTTGGGATCGTCGGCCGGGCGCGGCGCTTGCGTCCACCACCGCTCGAAGCCCTCGCCGGGCAAGCCGAAGAACCCGCCGATGCGGCGCGCGAAAGCATCGGGATCGCGCAGCATGTCCTCCAGCCGCAGGCGTAGCACGTCACGCAGACGGAACGACCGGACGAGATACCCGACATAGGCGCCAAGCACCGGCACCGCATTCGCGCCGCCGGACATGAACAGCGTGTAGATGCGCGACTTGGCCGCCCAGGTGCGAACATCGCGCGTAACGAAAAGAGTCTTCGTCTCCAGTTCGCCCAAGCGCTCGGCGTCGATCACTGGAATTTTGGTGCCGACAAAATCGAAGTCGTGTCCCTGCGCGCGCAGGATCGCGGCAACCTCAGTCAGCGACGCGGCCATCGTCAACGAGGTCCCGAACAACTTCCGTGTTTCAGGATAGCGCGCCGTGAATTCGGCATTGCGGTTGAAATCCGCCGCGCGGGCGAAATCGATCTCGAATAATGCCAGCACGCGCGGATGCGCATTGCACAGCGCCACGACGGTCGAGGTCGAAGACTTGGGCGCACCGAGAATGATGAAGGGCGTCACGGGTTTGTCCGTCTTGTTACCGCGCCTTTATATGCGGAAGCCTGGCTCGCGCATAACGCGTAGTGCGAGGCCGGCGCTGCAAGGGCCGCGCAATGCGCCCAAGATTAATCGCGATAACGCGTTGAATTATTGCGCATGTTCGCGGCGCCGAAAGGGGAACCATCGAAAGCTCAAGCCGTTTGAAAAGACAGGGGGGACCATTCGCTCGTCGAAATCAAAAGCAGGAGAATGCGCGTGACCAACCAACAGAACCAGAACAAAGACCAGCAGGCTCAACAGAACCAGCAGAACAAAACTGCTGAACAGCAGGGCGGCCAGAAGAATCAGGCCGGGACGCAGCAGTCGCAGCAGCAGCGCGACCAAGACGAGAAGCAGCGTGATCAGCAGCAGCAGCAGCAGGGCGGCAAGGATAGCCAGACCCAGCAGAGCCAGCAGACTCCGCAGAAGAACCAGAACCAGGCGGGCAGCAATCAGCAGTCCGACCGGGACAATCAGTCGAAATAAGCATTGAGGCGCTGGCCCTTGTCCCCGGACAAGGGCCAGTCGCTCTTCTGGGTACCCGATCGTCGGCATCCGAGCCTTTTGGAGCCGAATCACCACTAGCCGTGCGGGACTGCGGCGTCACTTGCTTGATCAATTGTTGCGGGCCTAACCTGGGTTGTGCTGCGGTCGATTGGGCTGCGCCTTCCGGAGGCTCCGCATGACTCTTCCTTTTCTGCGCCGTCAATTCTTGTTGGGGGCGTCCTCCCTGACGGTTGGCGCCTCAATCCTCGCACGCGGCCTGTCCGCCGCGGAGGCGAACACCTACGACATGATCATTGTGGGCGGGGGCACGTCGGGCCTGCCGGCTGCGACGTTTGCCTCGCAGCGCGGTGCGCGGGTGCTCGTGTTGGAAGTCGCCGACGTGGTCGGCGGCACGCTCTATCTCTCCACCGGCCAAATGAGCGCCGCTGGCACCAAGCTGCAAAAAAGCCTGGGCATCGTCGACACGCCGCAGAAGCATTTCGACGATGTGATGCGCATCAGCCGCGGCACGGTCGATCAGGATCTCGTGCGCCTGGACGTCGAGAACGCGGCCGATACGTTCGACTGGCTGACCGACAACGGGCTTAAGCCGCTGCCGGATCACCCCATCAAGGGCTTCGGTCACGAGTTTTATTACGAGCGGCGTTACGCCTGGGGCCCGCAGGGCGGGCTCTCGATCCTCGATGTGGTGAAGCCAATCTTCGAGGCCGAAGCCAAGAAGGGCAAGATCACGCTGAAGCTTGAGACTCGCGCCCGCGAACTGCTGATGCGCGACGGCAAGGTGATCGGCGTGCGCGCCGAGGACAGCGCCGGCAAAACGACTGACTACCTTGGCCGCAACGTCGTGCTGGCCAGCGGTGGCTACCAGATGAATCCGGCGCTGGTGCAGGAACTGCTCGGCTATCCGCAGCATGCCGCACCGGCCTATCCGATGAGCCGCGGCGACGGCCTGCAGATGGCGCTGGCGGCGGGCGGTTATGCGCGCGGCAAACAGAACTATCTCACCGGCATTGGCCGCGTTCTGGCGTCGGATGATGAGCCCAGCGTGCCGCTGGTGCAGTTCAACGTCTACCCGGAACGACGGAAGCCCTGGGAAATTTACGTCAACGCGCATGGCAAGCGCTGGGTGCGCGAGGATGACGAAGGTATCGATCAACGCGAACGCGAGCTGATGAAGCAGCCCGACTTGCGGTTCTGGATCGTGTTCGACCAGGCGATCTTCGATGCCGCCTCCAGCGGCTTCATCGACTGGAGCAAGGAACAGGTCGCGAAAGCTTTCACGAAAGAAGCGATGTTCAAGAAGGCCAATACGATCCGCGAGCTGGCGGTCGCCGCCGGCGTTGACCCGGCCGGGCTCGAAGCGACCATCGCCGCGTATAACAAAGCTGTCGCCACGAAGAAGGATCCGGACTTCGGCCGCGAACACATGCCGCTGCCCATCGCCAAGCCGCCGTTCTATATCGTGCGCCAACAGGGCTACAACGTGACCAGTTGCGTCGGCATCGGCGTCGACAAATCCTTGCGTGTCACACGCAAGGACGGCAGCGCGATCGCGGGGCTTTACGCCTCCGGTGAAATCCTGGGATCGGGTCAGCTGATGGGCAACGCGACCGAAGGCGGTATGATGGTCACGCCGGCGCTGACGTTCGGTCGCCTGCTCGGCCAACGCATCGTCCCCGTCAAAGCTTGAGGACATCGGCCATGTATCGCCCAATGTATCGTTATGTGCTCGCGGTCGCGCTCGGTCTTTGTTGCGCCCTGCCGGCGCAGGCCCAAGATAACGCCGTCTGGCGCGGCGTCGGCGTGCTGGCTGGCGGTAAGGGTTACGTCACCACCCCGATGGGCGAACTGCATTATCGCGACATCGGCCCGCGCGACACGGCCGCGCCATATCTGCTTCTGCACCAGTCGCCGTGGTCGATGGTCGAGTTTGCGGAAATCCAGAACGAGATGGCCGCGCAGGGCTATCGCGCCGTCGCCGTCGACACGCCAGGCTACGGGCTGTCGGATCCGCCGCGCAGCCAGCCGAACGTCGAGGCCTTGGCCGATAACCTCATCCCGCTGCTCGATGCCCTGAAGATCAAGAAGGTCGTGCTCGGCGGCCATCACACCGGGGCCTCGATCGCGGTCGTCTTCGCCGCCCGGCATCCGGATCGGGTGGCGGCGGTGTTGATTCACGGCATCCCCTACTACACCGCCGACGAACGCGCCGCGCGCGCCGCCAGCAAAGCCGCACCGCGCGAACTCGCAAGCGATGGCAGCCATCTGACCAACGGGTTCAAGAGCGCGCTGGCCGGCCTGTCCGACTCACCGGACGGCGCGTCCAAGACCGCCGAGAACCTGCGCACGGCGACCTGGGCGGCGATGAACCGCTACATCCTCGCCGCGGACAGCGGGCGCGAAGCCGTGATCACCTACGATCTCGAGCCCGCGCTAAAGAAGATCAAAGTGCCGACACTGGTCCTGACCGACACCCAGGACAGCCTTCATGACATGGACTTGCGAACGGTGAAGCTGCGGCCCGACTTCGCCTTCACGGAATTCTCGAAGGGCAGCTTGCTGTCCCTGATCTCGGACCCAAAGCGCTGGGCCGGCATCGCGCTCGACTTTGCGCGCAGCAAGGCGGGTAAATAGCATGCGCCGCAGCCTTGTCGCCCTCGTCCTCGGCGTTCTCTGTGCTTTGCCCGCAATAGCCCAGGATGCCGTCTGGCGCGGCAACGGCGTACTGGCCGGCGGCAAGGGCTACATCGCGACACCGATGGGTTCGGTGCACTACCGCGATATCGGTCCCCACGATACGGCGGTGCCGTTCCTGCTGCTGCACCAGTCGCCCTGGTCGATGATCGAGTTCGCGGAAATCCAGAACGCCATCGCCGCGCAGGGTTATCGCGTCATCACCCTGGATACGCCCGGCTACGGCATGTCGGATATGCCCAAAGGCGTGCCAACCATCGCCGACTACGCGGAAAATCTCGTGCCGCTTCTCGACGCCTTGAAGATCAAGAAGGTCGTGCTCGGCGGCCATCACACCGGCGCGGCCATCGCCGTCGCCTTTGCCGCGCGCCATCCGGATCGCGTCGCCGCCATGGTCGTCCACGGCCTGCCCTATTACTCGCCGGAGGAACGTGCCGAACGCTTGAAGCGGCCGGAAACGGATCGCACCCTCAAAGCCGACGGCAGTCACTTGGGCGATGTCTACAAGGGCGCGGTGAAGGCCAGCGGCGACCCGGCCGCCTTCGACAGCATGCGCAATGCGACCTGGCAGACGATCGACCTTTACCGCTTCGAGCAGGACATCGGCCACCACGCCGCCTTCGCTTACGACATGGAGCCCGATCTCAAGAAGATTGCCGCCCCAACGCTGGTGCTGAGCGACACCAAGGACACCCTGCGCGCCATGGACCAGCGCGCCGGCAAACTGCGCCCCGATTTCGAACTGCGTGATTTCTCGCAAGGCATGCTGTCGCTGATGAACGAACCGCAACGCTGGGCGGATACCGCCGTGGCCTTCGCCAAGGCCCACCCGGCGAAGTAATTGCTACCGCAACGGGTGCATTTCCGCGGGGCTGGGAACCAAATCAGCCCCTGCGAGTTGTAGCCCCCGGGATCGTCAGCAGCCGGAACGTTCATGTCGCCAGAGCCGCGCCCGGCCGCTTCACACCGCATCGAGGCGGCGGATGCCCTGCGCGGTATTTGTGCGCTGGCGGTCGTGATCTACCACTACGCCATCCGCTATGACGCCCTGGTCGGCTTCGCCGGCACCCCCAACCCCGCATTCGACCTCGATCGCAGCGTCGAGTTGCGCCATTGGGGCATGTTCCCGGTCTATGTGTTCTTCGTCATTAGCGGCTTCGTCATCAGCATGACGCTGTCGCGCGTGAACACCGTGGGCCAGTTCGCGCTGGCGCGGTTCTCGCGCATCTATCCGGCCTACTGGGTGGCGGTGATCGCCACCTATTTCGCCTGGCGGCAGATGCCGCTGTTTCCGCCCAACGACGTCGGCTGGCTCGGCCTCGCTGCCAATCTCACCATGCTGCAGGAGTACTTCTACATCCCGCATGTGGACGGTGTGTATTGGAGCCTGACCGCCGAGCTCTCGTTCTATGTCGCCATCGGCCTGTTGTTCGCGACGGGACATTTCCAGCGCTGGCTGCGTCCGTGGTGCCTGGGTTGGCTTGCCCTCTCGATCGCGCAGGGCGCGATGGGCGACAGCTTCCCGATGCCCTATCTCGGCGTGATGGCCCTGAACCTGAAGCATGCGCATCTGTTCGTCGCCGGCATCCTGTTCTACGAAATCTGGGCCGGCGCCGGACGTCGCTTCGATACGCTGTTGCTGGGGCTTTGCGTCGTCAGCATCGGCCTGCATTACCCGACCTGGCCCGCGCTGGCCCTGATTGCCGTGCTCGGGCTTTGGCTCGCCTTCGCATTCACACGCGCGCCGACACGGGTGCCACGGGTCCTGCGGTTCCTCGGCGCGATTTCCTACAGCCTGTATCTGACCCATCAGATGATCGGTTACCAACTGCTGCATCTCATGCCGTTCTCGCCGCCGGTGCGGGTCGTGCTGTGCACCGTCATCGCTATCGTGATGGCCGCGGCGATCACCTTCCTGATCGAACGCCCGGCTCAGCGCTTCCTGCGCGGCAAACGAAAGTCAGTCGCATCCGTCGAGAAGCCGCGACCGGCCACCGCCTGATCACACCTGCATCCGACATTTGACGATGCGGCGTCGCCTGCTCCATGGTTCCCCAAGAATTTGGGGGATTTGGACATGCCACCGGTTGACGCCTTAGGTTATCGCGCGCGGATCAGCATTTTGCTGCCGGCCTCGAACACGATCGGCGAGCCGGAATGCGCGCAGCTGGCGCCAGTGGGCGTGACCAATCAGACCGTGCGTCTGGCGCCGACACCGCCGAGCGCCACAGCCACCGTGGGCGGGCTTGAAACCTATCGCGGCGCCCTGGCCGCCAAGATCCCGCCCATCGAGGACGCGATCCGCGTCGCGCTGCAGGCCACACCAAAGGCCATTATCCTCGCCCATGCGATGGATACCTTCCGGGGCGGCGTCGACGGCGCCAAGGCCATGGCCGACGCGCTGGCGCCCTCCGCCAACGGCGTGCCGGTGGTCATTCCCTCCCTCGCCTATCTCGATGCCCTGAACGCGATGGGCGTGAAGCCCGGGGCGCGCATTGCCGGCCTCACGCCGTATTGGCCGAAGGAGGACGAAGACCTGAAGGCCTTCTTCGTTGACGCCGGGTATGAAGTGACGCGGGTAACGGGCCTGAAGTGCAACGGCGGGGCCGAAATTGCCGGCGTGACCGAAGCGCAGATCATCGCGGCGTTGCGCGATTTGGCGGCCGACCGACCCGGCGCCATCGTGCTGCCCGGCACCAACATGGCCAGCACGCGGGTGGCCGACCAGGCCACGGCCTGGCTCGGCCTTCCGGTGCTGTGCTGCAATACGGTCTGCTATTGGCGCGCGCTGCGCACCGCCGGCATCGAAGACCGCATCACCGGCTTCGGGCCGCTGCTGGCGACCTGCTAGCGCTTCACGAGATCGATGCTCCACGAGCAGCCGGACTGATCGTCGATCACGCCGGCGCTGATGTGGACCTGATTGTCGGCTGAATCTTCGACCAGGCGCCCTTCAATGGGCATGCTGCGGTCGGCGACCTTCACCTTGCCGGTGATGAACGCCTTGTCGTTCACGAAACCATCGACGCCCGGAGCAGAGATCTTACCGCTGTCGTCGACGGTGACGGTCATCGGCGCGGCGACGCAGGTTTCGCTTTCAACAGCGCCGGGCGCGAGGGAAATGCTGCCGCTATAAGTGCCGTTGAAGCCGGCGAAGGCTGGCAAGGCGCTGCAAAGAACGATGGCCGTGGCGGGGATCAACTTCAGGGAACGACGCATGTCGGTTCCTCCTTTAAAAGTCAGCCCCCCGGCTCCTTATTGTTTCTTCACGTCCATGGTCCAGGCGCATCCACCAGCTTCATCGATCACACCCGCCCGCAGATGGGTGCCGTCGAGATCTGAACTGATCCGTCCCTGCAACGGCGCTGTGCTTTCGCCGAAGTAATGCACGGCGCCGGAGACGAAGCCAGCGCTGGTCACTGTACCTTCAAACGACAGAACACCGGGTAAGGTCACGATGCGACTGCGATCGATTTCGAAATCCTGCACGGGCACGACATCGCAAGCCTGCTTGCTGAGCGCGGGCGCGGGCTGCAGGACACCGCGATAAAGCCCGTCGAACGGTCCTGGCGGGCCGAGTGGCGGCAGTTTGGCGGTCTTTTTGGGTTTGGCGGCGGCTTTGGGCTTCGCGGCCCCGGCCTTCGGCTTCGCGGCGGCGGGCGCCTTCTTCGCGGGCGCGTCGGCGGCCTGCGCCGGTGCAACACCGATCGCCAAAGCAGCGAGAACCACAACGATTGAGCGCATCAACGAACTCCGGCGGCTTTCGTGAAGCATACGCCGATTACGCCGCGATGGGGATGCCTACTGAAGGCCCGGAGCCAATTCCGCGCGCACTTTCTGGCGCAGCATATCGATGGCGACGAGTTCCTTGCCGACGCGCATATGCCAGAACGTCCAGCCGTTGCAGGCCGGCGCGCCCTGCACCGCGGCGCCGACCTGATGGATCGAACCGCGATGATCGCCACGCGCGTCAGAACTGGCCAGCGTCCCGTCGGCGCGCACGCGCGCCGTGAAACGGCCGGACGGATCGGTGAGCACCGCGCCGGGCTGCAGCAGGCCGCGCTCGAGGACGGTGCCAAACGGAATGCGCGGCTCGGAACGTTTGCTGGGCGTGAACAACACGGACTCATCCTCAATGGGTTTCACTTTGGCGATGCGCGCCTTCGCGCCCGCGATGTAGGTGGGGTCGCGCTCCAGCCCGATGAAATCGCGGCGCAGGAGCTTGGCGACGGCGCCGGTGGTGCCGGTGCCGAAGAACGGATCGAGCACGACATCGCCCGGCTTCGTGGTGGCGAGCATGACGCGATACAGCAGCGATTCCGGCTTCTGAGTCGGATGCAGCTTGTTGCCGTCGTCGCCCTTGAGGCGTTCCTCGCCGGTGCACAGCGGCAGCGTCCAATCGCTGCGCATCTGCAGGCCTTCGTTGAGGTTCTTCATGGCCTCGTAGTTGAAGGTATATTTCGAGTCTTTCGACTTCGCGCACCAGATCAGCGTCTCGTGTGCGTTGGTGAAGCGCGTGCCGCGGAAGTTCGGCATCGGGTTGGACTTGCGCCAGACAATGTCATTGAGCATCCAGAAGCCGATGTCCTGGAGCGCGGAGCCCACGCGGAAGATGTTGTGATAGGACCCGATCACCCACATCGATCCGGTATCCTTCAGCACGCGGCGCGCGGCCTTCAGCCACTGGCGCGTGAAAATGTCGTAAGCCGCGAAGTTGTCGAAGCGATCCCACTCGTCATCGACACCGTCGACGCGGCTGTTGTCCGGGCGATGGAGTTCGCCGCCGAGCTGCATGTTGTACGGCGGATCGGCGAAGATCAGATCCACGCTGCCTTCCGGCAACGCGTTCATCTGCTCGATGCAATCGCCCGAGAGAATCACATTGCGCTTCAGTGCCATTTTTTTCGTCCCCGTGCCCGCCCACTCATCTGCATCCGCCCGCGATGTTTCGCTGTGGCGGCGCCTTCGCTTGCGTTGAACGCGCGTCCCTGAAACCGGGGCCTTCCTGGCCCATCGTTCTTCGTCGCGGCGATTCAATCGCCGAACGTCGATAGAGAGAGGGGCTCCCGCCGAGGCACCGTCGCTCAGGACAGTGGGTGGAAGCCCTTGAAATGAATCATATGATTCAATGTCTTAGAGAACGCTTAACAGCGTCGGTCGTTGCAAAACGCTAGATGTGGGAGTCCCGCGAATCGGGGACTCAACGGGTAGCGCGTTACGCGCCGATCAATCCTGAAATGCTTTCCGGCGCGCTTGGCTGGTTCGGAAAAATTTTCGCCAGCGCCGCATCGTCGACGCCCATGCGCGTCAGCACGGCGGCGAGATGACTGCGGAAGTCTGTCGTCACCGCGAGATCGCGTTTCTGGTACAGCGCATCGGTGCTCAAGCCCGGCCATTGGCCGTAGACGCGACCGCCCGCGACGCGGCCGCCCATCACCCACATCACGTTGCCATGGCCGTGATCGGTGCCGCGGTTGCCGTTCTCGTGCGCGGTGCGTCCGAATTCGGAGAGCACCACAATCGTCGTCTCGCGATAGAGCGGCCCGAGAGTTTTCGCGAGCGTCGCAAGACCTTCACCGAGCGGGCGCAAGTTGGCCTTCCGCGGCGCCTTGGTTGACATGCGTGTCCCAGCCGCCGAGCGCGAAGAAGCCCAACTTCATGTCGGGGTTCTGGCGCATGAGTTTGCCGAGGCCTTCGGCATCCGCCGCGAAACCTTGCGGCGGTGGCGCACCGTTGTCGGCTTCCATCGCTTCGGTGCGCAGATCGGCGAGCACCTTCTTGTGCGCGGCAATGCCGTCGCGATAGGCGCGCGCGAGGGCGTCGTTGCCGGTATAGAGCTTGTCGAACGCCGCGTTGATCACCGGCCGATCCAGCGGGATCTCCGCCGACGCACTGCGGCCGTTGGGCACGCTGGAGACCATCGCAGGCCCCGACAGAATGCGCGGCAGCGTCGCGCCGAAGGCGATGGCGTCGGTGGGCTTGCGATCCCCGGGGAGGCTTGCGAGCAGACGGTTCATCCAACCGTCGGCGGTGTTCTTCACGCCGGGCGTGCCGGTCTCCATGAAATCCTGGGCGTCGAAATGCGAACGCGTGTTGTTCGGCGAACCCGACGCATGCACGAAGGCGAGGCTTTTGTCGGCCCACATCGGCATGACCGAACTCAGCGCGGGATGCAGACCGAAGTGGCCATCGAGATCCAGCGCCCCGCCCCGCGCGCCCGGCGGCAAGACGGCGATGGAAGGGCGCGCGGTGGCGTAGTCCGGATCGCCGTAAGGCACGACGACATTGAGCCCATCGACCGCGCCGCGCAGGAACACGACGATCAAACGGCCTTGGGCTTCCGGCGCGTCAGCTGCGAATGCGCGACGTCCGACCGGCACCAGCGCAGCCGATGCCCCGGCAAGCCAGTTGCGGCGGGAGATATTCCACAACGATGCCAATTCAACACCTCATGAAATCGGGACTGCCGAGCAACAGCCCGGCCTGAAGCTGCGGAGCCGCGGCGCGCACCACGGCGAGCGTGGCGGGCGAAAGCGTGTCGCCAAGCGCATCGAGCACGCGGCCCAACGGCACGGGCGCGGGGCCTTGCTCCGGTGCCGGCGGCAGCATCATCGCGGCGGCGCGCGGCGCGACATGCGGCGCATTGGCGGGACGGCGGACATTGAGACCCTTCGGATCGGGATCGGCGCCCAGCGCCAGGCGTCCCGCGCCCAGGCCGACCGCGAAGGAGATGCGCCGCGTGACGGCATCGGGGCTGAGCCAGGCTTCTTCCGTGCACTTGTAGCCGTCCGGAGTCTGACAGCCGTAGAGCGGCTGACCCAGCAACGACAGTGTGCCGAACAACGGCTTTACATTGCGCACCGGCAGGTCGGCCGCGCGCACGGCAGAAACGATGTACTGATAGGGCGTCTTGAAACGCGTGCCGAAGTTCGCCGGATCGCGAATGTCGGCGCTGTGGATCATCGTCTGCAGCACGGCGCGAATATCGCCGTGAGAGCTTTCGAACGTTTTGGCCATCGCGGCCACAAGCGCATCGCGCGGCTGATCGGCGACGAAAAACTGCGCCAGTTTGAAACTGATGAAGCGCGCGGTCGCCGGGTGATGCGCCAGGATATCGAGCGCCTGCTCGCCTTCAGCCAGACCGGCGTCGCCGTCGCGGCCCTTGATCGTCTGCCCCAGGAAACGCTTGTCGCGCGGATCGTGGCGGTCGGCGTTGAATTTGAACGACCGCGCGTTGTGCGCCATCAGACGCATCAGGTTGGGATTGTCGCGCATTCGCTGCGCCATCGGCCCCAGACGGGGCGTGGCATCGCCGTCGCGGTCGCCGCCGAAGCCCCAGCCGGTGAGGACGCGCGCGAGCGCGATCACGTCGTCCTGGCCGTACCCGCCGTTCACACCGAGGGTATGAAGCTCCATCAACTCACGCGCATAGTTCTCGTTGAGACCGGTGAACTGGCCGCGCGCAGCAGGCGTGCCCGGCGCGGTGTTCTGCCAGTTGTCGAGATAGAACAGCATGGCCGGATGCTTAGCGGTCGCGCCCAGCAGGTCGCGAAACTTGCCCAGCACATGCGGGCGGATCGCGTCCATCTCGTAGGCGCCGATCCACAGCCGGTCGAGGCCTTTGCCGGCTAAGACGTTGAAGTGGTTGTACCAGAACTCGACCATGCGCTCTTCGAGTTGGCGCGGACTGGCGAGCGCGCGGGCGAAGCGGGATTCCACCGCCTCGGTGCCGATGATGCGCGCGCGTTCCATCGCATCGCGCACCGCTTCCGTATCGCCGGCCTTCTGCGACTCGCGATACGACGGCGGCCCGTAGGCGATGAACGTCTCCGCCGGTTTCATACGCAGCGTCGTCAAGGCCATGATCTACGCGCTGAGCGGCACCGGCAGCGGCAGCGTTTCGGGATGCAGCTGTGCGGCGATCCACTTGTCCGCGCCGAGCCTCACGATGGCATCGAGATCGCCCGGCCGCGGCCCGTAGCCGAGGCGGTCAATGAGATGACGCGCGAAATGGAAGTCGGTGGTCATGGCGGGCAAGATAGCGACCGATTGAGACTGGCAGATGTCTGCCACGATAGCGCTCGATGAAAAAGTGTAACCGCTGACCAAAGCGCTCCATTGCGCTTTGTTAATGCATGGACGGCTGCGGGTGACGGAAACGCGCCGCGATAACGCGGGTGCCGATGGCGGATTGATGAATGTATGTGGCGGGAGTCTCGATCTCGCGCCTAGGCTTGGCTCATGGGCCCACCGCAAAGGACTTCCGACGCAACGACACGACGATGCCACCGCAACCGCGTCTTCAGCCTGTTCTTTTCCTGCTTTAACAGGCTGACCAGGCCGGCGACTCAGCCTTCACTCCGCCGCCACGATCTCGAACAATTCCGGCTGGAACCTCTCGCCCGCCAGCGCGGCGCGCACCGGCGCGAACGAGCGGCGGTGATGCGGCGTGGCGCCCAGGCTTGTGAGCGCATCGCAATGCTCGCGCGTGCCGTAGCCCATGTTGGTGATCCAGCCATAGCCGGGATGCGCGGCATGGAGTTCGCACATCAGCCGGTCGCGCGTGACCTTAGCGACGATCGAGGCTGCCGCAATGGAGAGGCTCAGGCCGTCGCCGCCGATCACGGTGTCGATGTGGATATGGTCCGGCAGCGCGGGCTTCTGGTTGCCGTCCACCAGCGCGATGTCGACGCGACGCTGCAACGCCTGAACCGCGCGGCCCATCGCGCGGAAAGTCGCGTTCAGGATGTTGACGCTGTCGATTTCCTGCACTTCGGCGCGGCCGATGCCGATGATCGCGCCTTCGCAGGCCATCAAGGCCGCGAACAGTTCCTCGCGCCGCTCGGCGGCGAGCTTCTTGGAATCGTCCAGGCCGTTCTTCAGTTTGCGCGGGCATGCCAGCACGGGAAGGATGACGGCCGCCGCGACGACGGGTCCTGCCAGCGGACCACGGCCCGCCTCGTCGATGCCGGCGATCACGGCGCCGTTGCGTTCACGCAGCCACCGGTTCTCGATACGGAAACCGCAGGTGCGTCGTTTGGTTTTCTTGCCCCCCGTCGCCAAGGGTCACTCCCCCGCTGCGCGTTTGGGCCAGAGATGTTCTCGCAAGCGCGGCATCAGCTCGACGAAATTGCACGGGCGATGGCGCGCGTCGAGTTGGTACTTGAGGATTTCGTCCCAGCCGTCCTTCACCGCGCCGTTCGAGCCCGGCAGCGCGAACATGTAGGTGCCGTTGGCAACGCCCGCGCAGGCACGGCTTTGCACGGTCGACGTGCCGATCGATTTCAGGCTGATCCAGCGGAACAGTTCGCCGAAGCCGGGAATCTCTTTCTCCCACACCTGCGCGAAGGCTTCCGGTGTCACGTCGCGGCCGGTCACACCGGTGCCGCCGGTGGTGATGATGCAGTCGACCTTCGGATCGGCCACCCAGGCCTTCAACTGCGCGACCAGCAGCGGCACTTCGTCTTTCACGACAAGACGTTCCGCAATCGTGTGGCCCATCGCCTTGATGCGCTCGACCAGGATTTCGCCCGAGGTATCGGTCGCCAGCGTGCGCGTGTCGGACACCGTCATCACCGCGATGGCGATCGGCAGGAATTGCTTCGTCTCGTCGATCTTGCCGCCCATGGCGTCCTCCTACGTCGCGCTTTCGTCGAGCCGCTGCTTCACCGCAAGCAGGTCGCGCCAGGTGAGCCGCTTGTGCTGCGGCGTGCGCAACAGATACGCGGGATGGAATGTCGCCATCGCCGGAATCGGACGCGGCATGCCGGGGATGGCGAAGTCGTTCCACTTGCCGCGCAGCCGCGTGATGCCCTGGGGGTTGGCCAGCAGCGTGCTCGCCGCCAGACCCCCGACGAACAGCAGCACCGCGGGATCGACCAGCGCGATGTGCCGTTCCACGAACGGCAGGCATTGCGCGACTTCCTCGGCAGTGGGTTTGCGGTTTCCCGGCGGACGCCAGAACATGGCGTTGGTGATGTAGAAGTTCGAGCGGTCATAACCGATGCTGGCCAGCATGCGGTCGAGCAGCCTGCCGGACACGCCGACGAAGGGCTTGCCCTGGCGGTCTTCCTCTTCGCCCGGCGCTTCGCCGATAACCATCAACCGCGATTGCGGATTGCCGTCGGAGAAGACGGTGTTGCTGGCGAACTGCTTCAGGCCGCAGCCGTCGAACGCCATGACGGCCGCGCGCAACTCGTCGAGCGTCGTGGCGCCCGCCGCCAGATGCGCCGCTGTCGCGCCGGCAGCCGACGGCGCAGCAGCGCGGACCACCGGCGCGGCCGGCGCATGAGCCGGGGCGCGCGGCGCCTCCGCCGCGACCGGAGACGCGGGCGCTGCCGCCGGGATCGCGAAACGATCCATCGGCGCGTCGCCGATGGCCTCGTCGACGCCGGCATCGAGATACCAGCGCAACAACGCGGCTGGCGATGAGGAAAGGGTCTCCAGGGACATGGCCGGAGTATGTCAGAGCGGAGGTGTCGGCTCCAGGGGAGCGCCGCGATCAGCCGCCCGCTTTAGCCAACGGTGGGCTCGGCGGCTTCCCGCGCGGCCATGCGGATTTCGACTTCGCGTGCTTTCCGGAAGAACCACACGCTGAACCAGATGACGATTGGCGTCGAGATCGCTGCGGCGATTTCCACAAGGATCAACGGGTTGTTCTCGCCCCAGCGTACCGGGATGAGGCCGAGTGCCTCGCCGACGTCATCGATGATCCGGATCACGCCGAAGCCGGCGACCACGAGCAGCAGGCCCAGGGTGCCGACGAACATGATGGTCGCGACGGAAGCGATCAGGGTGGGCGAAGCACGCAAAGGACGAATTCCTTAAAACCGGGGCCCCGGGAAACAGGGCCCAGCGGTTTGTGCCCAATCCCGCCCGCGGACGCAAGGCCAGCGGTCCAGCGCATACCTCATAAACGCAACCCGATCATGACAGGCCCGGCTCGCCAGAGTATATCTAACCCCTTGGCGGATCGGGGGAATGACTGAACCATGACGCGCGAAGCTATGGAATTCGACGTGCTGATCGTCGGCGGCGGCCCGGCCGGGCTGTCGGCAGCGATCCGGCTGAAGCAGCTCGCGGCGGCGGCGGAGCAGGAAATCGGCGTTTGCGTCATCGAGAAGGGCTCGGAAGTCGGCGCGCATATCCTGTCCGGCGCGGTGATCGACCCCATCGCCCTCAATGAATTGATCCCCGACTGGAAGGAAAAAGGCGCGCCGCTGAACACGGCCGTGACCGACGACCGCTTCCTGTTCCTAACCAAGAACGGCTCCGTGCACGTCCCCAATGCCCTGATGCCGCCGCTGATGAACAACCATGGCAATTACATCGTCAGCCTGGGCAACGTCTGCCGCTGGCTGGCGCAACAGGCTGAAGCGCTGGGCGTGGAAATCTATCCGGGCTTCTCCGGGTCCGAAGTCCTGTTCGACGAGCAGGGGCGCGTGGTCGGTGTCGCCACCGGCGACATGGGCATCGGCCGCGACGGCGAGAAGACCTCGGCCTACGAACCCGGCATCGAACTGCGCGCGAAGTACACGCTGATCGCCGAAGGCGTGCGCGGCAGCCTGGCGAAGGAACTGATCGCGCGCTTCGAACTCGACAAGGAGTCCGACTTACCGAAGTTCGGCATCGGCCTGAAGGAACTGTGGGAGATCGAGCCGGCGAAGCACGAGCTTGGCCAGGTCACGCATACGATGGGCTGGCCGCTGGACGGGTCCACCGGCGGCGGGTCGTTCATGTACCACCTGGAAAACAATCAGGTCGCCATCGGCTTCGTCGTGCACCTGAACTACAGCAACCCTTATCTGTCGCCGTTCGATGAGTTCCAGCGCTTCAAGCACCACCCGGCGATCAAGCCGGTGCTGGAAGGCGGACGGCGCATTTCCTACGGCGCGCGCGCGATCACCGAAGGCGGCTTGCAGTCGGTGCCGAAACTGACGTTCCCGGGCGGCGCGCTGATCGGCTGCGCCGCGGGCTTCGTTAACGTGCCGCGCATCAAGGGCAGTCACAACGCGATGAAGTCCGGCATGCTCGCCGCCGAAGCCGCGTTCGACGCCCTCAAGGAAGGCCGTGCGCAAGACGAACTCACCGCCTATCCGCAGGCCTGGAAGTCCAGCTGGGCCTACAAGGACCTCTACAAGGTCCGCAACGTGAAGCCGTTGTGGAGCCGCTTCGGGCTGATCGGCCTTGGCCTCGCGGGCCTCGACATGTGGATGAACGATCTGGGCATCGGCTTGCCGGTCACGTTCAGTCACGGCAAGCCGGACCATGCCACGCTCAAGCCCGCCGCCAAGTCACGCCCCATCGTCTATCCAAAGCCGGACGGCAAGATCGCCTTCGACAAGCTTTCCTCGGTGTTCATCTCGAACACCAATCACGAGGAGAACCAGCCGATCCATCTGCTGCTGACCGACCCTCGCATCCCCATCGAGCGCAACCTGCCGCAATGGGCGGAGCCGGCGCAGCGCTACTGCCCGGCGGGCGTTTACGAAGTGGTGGACGGCGACATGGGCACCAAGCGGTTCCAGATCAACGCCCAGAACTGCGTCCACTGCAAAACCTGCGATATCAAGGACCCGAGCCAGAACATCACCTGGACCGTGCCGCAGGGCGGCGGCGGACCCAATTACCCCAATATGTAAGCGGGCTGTATCGCCAAACCTCTCGGTTTTGTCAGGTTCCTGGGGGCGTTAATCTTTGTTCCGGATGGGCGCGGCCAAGCTATGATGTGGAAACGGCGCCAGCTGGGGCTTGCGCCTCCTTGTCCCTGCATTGCCGGTCCCGCATGATTCGCCTGCCGTCCTCCATCGCGCTGAGCCTCGCCCTGACCGCTTCGGTGCTGGCGGGGCCGGCGACAGCCGCCTCATCGAATGCCGCGCCGGTGCCAAGGCTGCGCATTGAACCGGGCAGCAGAGGGCTGGCCGGCGCGTACCTCGCCGCGCGCCACGCCGAGGCCAATGCCGACAGCAACACCGCCACCGCGTTCCTTGAACGCGCGCTGATCCTCGATCCCGACAATCAGCAACTGCTGCGCCAGGCGTTTTTCACCGCCGCGCAAGCAGGCGACTTCGCACGCGCGTTGCCAGCCGCGAAGCGCGCGATGGACTCCTCGCGCCAGCAAACGCTGGCCGCCCTCGTCGTCGCGCTGGGTCATTTCAAGAAGGGCGAGTACGAGCTGGCCGGCCCCATCCTTGAAAAGATGTCGCTGCAGAGCCAGGTCGGCTTCGCGTTGCCGATGCTGCGCGCCTGGGCCGATGCGCCGCATCTGCCAGTGGAACGCTCCCTGTCGGAACTGGCGCCCCTCAACGCCCCCAACGGCGCGACCGATCTCTACAACGTCATGTCGGCCATGATTAACGAGTTCTACGGCCGCGGCCCGCAAGCCCTGACGTACTACGATATTCTCGGCGGCAAGATCGATCAGCTGCCGCTGTCGTTGGTGCGTCTTGTCTCCGCCGGCTACATGCGCCTCGGTCAGCCTGAGAAGGTGAAGGCGATGACCGACAAGTACCGCGCGACGCACGGTGCTTCGCCGTTCTCCGACGACTACCTGGATGCCTTCGCCGATCCGAAGCGCGTGCCGAAGAAGATCACGCCGCAGGACGGCATGGGCGAAGCGATGTTCGCCGCCGCGCAGATGTTACTGCAAAACGCCAACACTTCGTTCAGCGCGCAGCTTGCCGTGGTCTATGGCCAGGCGGCTTTGTACATGAATCCCGACCTTGGCATCGCGCGGCGCATCATGGGGGCTGCACTGGCGCAGCGCAGCCATTTCGAGGAATCCAACGCCATCCTGAGCAGCATCAAGAAGGGCGAGCCCGGCTATATCGCCGTACAGATGCAGCTGGCCGACAACTACGAGCGCATGAACCGCGCGCCCGACGCGCTCGCGATGCTGCAGCGCATCGCCAAGGAAGAACCGAGCTGGCCGGAATCCTTCATCGCCATCGGGGATCACCTCCGCCGCGAGAAGAAGTTCGCCGAAGCCGTCGACGCCTACGATCGTGCCTTCAAGCTTTACCCGAAGGGCGAGCCCACATCGTGGCAGCTGTATTACGCGCGCGGCATCGCGCTCGAGCGCATCAAGCAGTTCGATCGCTCCTACAAGGACTTCCGGCAGGCGATCAAGCTGAACCCCGACGATGCGGGTCTGCTGAACTATCTCGGCTATTCGCTGGTGGAACGGAATGTGGACGTCGCCGAAGGACGTCAGCTGATCGAGAAGGCTTTCAAGCTGAAGCCGGAAGACGGCTACATCATCGACAGTCTGGGCTGGGCGATGTTCCTGATGGGCGAGACGGAGAAGGCCGTCGCGCAGCTGGAAAAGGCGGTTGAAAGCAATCCGTCCGATCCAACCATCAACGAACACCTGGGCGATGCGTATTGGAAGATCGGCCGCCGTCAGGAAGCGATGTTCCAATGGCGCCGCGCGCTGACCCTTGAGCCCGAAGACCGCCAACGCAGCGAGATTCAGAGCAAGCTCGCCCAAGGCCTCGCGCGCAACGATACCAAGTCGCAGTGAATATCGCCGAGCCGGCTCCGGCCAAGGTCAATCTCTACCTGCACGTCTGCGGCAAGCGCGCCGATGGATATCACCTGCTCGACTCCCTGGTGGTGTTCACCGAATTCGGCGATGCCATCACCGCGACCGCCGCCTCTGACATCAGCTTGAAAATCGACGGCCCCTTCGCCGAAGGCCTCAGCGCGGCGGACGACAATCTGGTCCTGCGCGCGGCGCGCTATCTCGCGGCCAAGCGCGGCGCGAAAGGCGCGGCCCTGCGTTTGACCAAAAACTTGCCCGTCGCATCGGGGATCGGCGGCGGGTCGTCGGATGCCGCCGCGACCTTGCGCGCCTGCGCGACGCTGTGGGGAACCCACACGAACAATCTGCCCGCGGCTGAACTCGCCGCCGAACTCGGCGCCGATGTGCCGGTATGCCTCGCGCGGACGCCCACGCGCATGGAAGGCATCGGCGAGACGCTGAGCGCCGTCCCCGCGCTGCCGCCGGCCTGGCTGGTGCTCGTCAATCCGCGCAAGGCCCTGTCGACGGCGCCGGTCTTCAAGGCGCTTGCCGGCCGGCATTCCGGGCCCGCCCCGGCGATGCCGGCGCGTTTTGACAGAGTCCAGGACCTGGCCGGCTACCTCGCGAACTGCACCAACGATCTCGCGATGCCGGCGATGGAATTGCTGCCCGATATTGCTGACCTGCGCTCTGGCCTCGCCGGGACCGCCGGATGCCTGCTGGCACGCCCGTCCGGCAGCGGCCCGACCTGCTTTGGCCTCTACGGCGACGAAGCCAGCGCCCGCGCCGCCGCCGCGCAGATCGCCGCGCGCCAGCCGGTATGGTGGGTGGTGCCGACAGCCCTCAGGGTTGAGGCAGGCTGAGCCCTTGAGGGGCCAGGGTTTTCGGGTTGCCCGGCCGGACCGATTTGCCTAATGTCCCGCCGCATCCGCGAACCGCGCATTGGGGCGTCGCCAAGCGGTAAGGCAGCGGTTTTTGGTACCGCCATTCCCAGGTTCGAATCCTGGCGCCCCAGCCACCTCCCGAGAATCCTTCAGCTCTAAAGCAAAAATGGGCATTGGGCGGTGCGGAATGGGGCACGTCCCTTCCTCCCACAGCCCACTGGCGCAGCCGTTCGTTCTGAGGATGCGACTAATCTCGAAATTGCGTGACCTTCATGACGTTGGCCACAGTGCCCACCTTCCTCGAAGGGGGAGGCGAAATCGGCGCTCTCATCCGCACTCAAGATTGGGCGCGAACACCACTTGGCGCCCCTGAGACCTGGCCTCAGGCTCTCCGGACGGCCGTCCATGTGCTGCTGCTCTTACGGATCGAAGCACCGGAGTGAAGCTTCGTCCGGGCGCGGGACTTATTTCGGTAAGCCTGCACGCAGATCGCTGACGAGTTCCGTCATACTTTGATCGCCGATCCGCAAGAGCCCTCGCTGCGGACGGTCCAGATCGGCGATCAGGAAAACAACGACTAAAACAAGCACAGCCATCATGGCCGTTGGGACGCGCGTGCGGTGACGCTCCAGGCCCGATGCCACGCACGACAGGCCGAACGCCACAACGCCGACACCGCAGATCAAAAAATAAATCACATCCGGGATGTGGTGATAGTACGTGGCCTTTCGCACCCCATAAACGTCGATGACGCCGTTGACTGATTGCGCGAACGATATCGCGGGCACGTCGGCGACGTGCTGACCCACGGCCTGCACCGCAATGCTCCAGATCTTCTGATGGAGATCCTCCGACAACGCGTTCGCGGCCGCACGGAGAACTTCGTCCGCGCCCGCATCGTAAAGCGCGACCCTTGCTTCGGCATAAGAAAGCAGCAGGCGCTTCGCCTCATCGGCAAACGGCGGCGGCAAAAAATCCGTGCGTAGCGCAGCCGTTCCTATGGCGTTGGCCTCGTCGATAATCGTGGCCCTTCGGGCATCGAAACGCGCGACCGCCATCGAGAATGTGAAGGCAAGAATCAACGCCAGCACGCCTAAAGCGGATGCTTCGTGCGTGAGGTGGGATGAAATGGGTTCCGGCGTGCGCAGGACACGACGATGGCCCCAGCGATAGCCGACTTCCGCCGCCAAAAGCAGCAAGACAAAGAAGCTCGCAAGGAGCAACGATTCGCTGAAGTAAAAAAGACTGTTCATTGTCGAGGCCACAAGCGGAGGCACAGCGTCTACCGCGACGTGTTCTCCCTTGGCTTATCTGAGCGTGTATCTCGGGCTTTTGCAAGCCGGCGGCTTAGAACTCATACACCGAGGTGACGCGGTCTCATGTCTTGAACTCGTGCTGCAGCGACGTGTCTTTCGTTATCTTGAAGGACGAACGCGCCGCTAACGCGTGATGGCGAGAATGATCAAGCCGTTGACCAGCGATCCTTTGACAAAGGCGACCGCAACCAACCACGCCGCGCGCGGAAGGTTCACGTTAAGGCGATAGCGGAAGCGCATGCCGACAACGGTTAAATACCACAGGGTAGCCACGACCATGAGCACGGGTGCGATGTCGGCTATTGGATTGTCAGGCATACGGGCAATCGCCGCGGTGATGCCCATCACAAGCGCGAAAGGTGCCGCCGCGTAGCACTGCGTAAAGAAGGGCGCGCGCAAGCGGTCTCTATCAATGGGCTCGCCCAACGTTCTCAGAATCGTCACTGCGAACAATAGCGGATAGATGCTGAAGCACACCGTTCTCAGAACCAGCAGCATCTCGTGCGACTGATAAATCTCGGCACCCAGCTCGTTGCCGCCGTGGACGCTTGACCTTGTCACCACCTCGACAACATGGGCGAGGAGGATGCTCAACACCAACAGCAACGGTGGACTCAGGCTGTCCGTATACTGTGCGTCGGGCGCGTCGTGCTGTTCCTTGTCGGAGTACACCATCATCGCCAAGGGCTGACGAACACAAAGCCACAAGGTCCGTGGATAGAACAACAGCCATGTGAGGATATCGTAGAGGAATTCTTCGATAGATCTGAGGATGGTGAAGAAGTGCATACCGTCTCAGCCTTTCCGCCACAGGGTGCCGGTACGACCGCGAACACGCGAAACTCTCCGGCCTTTGATCAACTTTCTGAATTCCAACAACTTGCCGTCATCTTTCTCACGTATCAAACTCACACTTGCGCCGCGAGCGCGTACCTCGAGCGCGAGTATTCCGGTGGTTCGGGGATGCGCCACGATGAACGAAGCGCTCCGGCCGTCCTTTTCGAAGGCCGCCAGCCCTCCCTGTCCATCCGGTGGATGTCACTGCCGTTTCCTGTACCGGACCGCAAGCGTGACGGTGTTGTGCTGCCTGCTCAACCGATTGAATTCGCCTGCCGATTCCGATCCTTAAAGCGGTGAATGCCGGATTTCAGCGACCTTTACGGCCACCCCCGCCACACCATACGTTTGTCGCCCCTGTTTGACAGGTGGGCCGCACTCACAATTCGGAGGAGGGATTGATGCGCCGCAAAGCAATGCTGACTGGAACCGCCGTCGCCGCCGCGCTGAGCTGCATGGTCGGACTGTCCGTGATGGCCGCGAAGAACCCGGCCGATGTCGATCTGCCCGCGGGCAAAGTGAAAATCGCCAATGCCGGCGCGCTGGCCTTCGGCCCGCCGGGCATCCTGTTCATCGGTGACTCCATGGGCGGATCGGTGATCGCGCTCGACACCGGCGACACCAAGGCCGCCCGCGGCACGGTGAAGATCAATGTCGAGAAGCTCGATGAGAAGATCGCCGCGATGGTGGGCATCGCCGCAGATCAGCTCGTGATCAACGACGTGATTGTGAATCCGGTCTCGAAGAACGTGTACGTGTCGGCGGCGCGCGGACGCGGCCCGGACGCAGCCCCGCTGCTGGCCAAGGTCGACAGCGCCGGAAAGATCACGCCGGTCTCGTTCGACAACGCCAAGCACATCTCGGTCAGCCTGACGGATGCCGTCGATGAAAGCGTGATGATCGGCGACGGCAAAGGCGGCAAAGTGCCGGCGCGTATGCAAACCATCACTAGCCTCGCCTATGTCGACGGCAATGTGATGGTGGCCGGTCTGTCGAACGAAGAATGGTCGTCGGCCCTGCGTTCCGTGCCCTATCCGTTCAAGAACACACAGACCTCGACGCTGCAAATCTGGCATTCGTCGCACGGCCGCTATGAGACGGAATCGCCGGTGCGCTCCTTCGTGCCCTACACCATTGGCGGCAAGGCTTACGTGCTCGCGGCTTACACCTGCACGCCGCTGGTCAAGATCCCGGTGAGCGAACTGAAGCCGGGCGCCAAAGTGAAGGGTGTCGAGATCGCCGATCTCGGCGTCCGCAACATCCCGCTCGACATGGTGCCGTATAAGAAAGACGGCAAGGAATACATCCTGATCGCCAACACGCTGCTCGGCGTCGTGAAGTTGAAGGCCGACAAGCTCGAGACCTATCCGGCGATCGAGGAACCGACCAAGACCGACGTCGCGGGCGTGCCCTATGATTCGATGAAGGAGCTGACCGACGTGCAGCACCTTGCGAAGATCGACGACGGCCACGTTCTGCTCGTGAAGGGCCAGCGCGGCCCGGCGGCGGGTCAAGCGGTCGGTCCGATCACGCTGGCGACGATTGATCTGCCTTAAGCCCCTTCTTCGGTGCCTCTTCATCGCGGTCGCTCTTCAACTGGGAGCGGCCGCGATTGCTGCCGAGCCCGCGTCCGTCTCACTCGAGGGCGGCGCGTTCAAGGTTACCGGCTGGACGCCGCCAATCCTACCGCCCACGGGTGGATGGGAGTCCATCCTCACCGTTCATGCCGGACGCGGCGACGTCCCGGCCCTCCTTGGCGCTTACGCCCTTGAGGCCGGCGCGCTGGTCTTCCGGCCGAGCTATCCGATCACCGCCGGCGTGCAGTATCGTGTCGCGCTGCATGTGCCGGGCGCTCCAGCGGTCGAGAAGATCATCGACGGCCCGCGCCGGGACACGACGCCCGTCGCCCATGTCGTGAGCGTTTATCCGTCCGGCGATGTGTGGCCGAGCAATCAGCTACGGCTGTACATCAACTTCTCAACGGCGATGAGCCGCAACGAAGTCGCGGGACATCTGCATATTCTCGACGAGACGGGTAAGAAGCTCGAAGGCGTCGACACCGTTCTGCTGCCGGGCCAGGAACTATGGGATCCCACGTTCCAGCGCCTGACCCTGACCTTCGATCCGGGCCGTATCAAACGCGGCCTCACCTCGAACCAGACCGTCGGCCCGCCGATCGAAGAGGGCAAGACGTACACCCTGGTCATCGACCGCGAGTGGCCGGACGCGCGCGGCGTGCCGATGACCGAGCGCTTCCAGAAAGTGTTCCGCGGCGGACCTGCGGAACGCAGGACGCCGGACCCGGCGAACTGGACATTGAGCCCGCCCAAGCCCGGCACGAGCGCACCCCTGGTCGTCACCTTCCCGACGCCGATGAACTACCCGCTGCTGCAGCGGATGCTGGAAATCGACAGTGTTCTGGGTCGCGTCGACGGCAAGATCGAGATCGCGGCGGGCGAAACGCAGTGGCGGTTCACGCCCGATCTGCCGTGGAAGGCGGGTAACTATCGCCTGATCGCGGACGCACGCCTTGAGGATCGCGCCGGAAACCGCATTAATCAGCCTTTCGATATCGATGTGTTCGAGAAGGTCACCAAGCGTATCGAGACGCCGACTGTCGCGCGCCCCTTCACGATCAAGTAGCTCGGCATCAGCGCTTCCGATAGGCTGCGCAGAGCCGAAATGAGGACTAGGCCATGCGCCGCTTCGCAGCCGCCGCTCTTGGAATGTTGAGCCTCAACGCCGTCAGCGCGCCCGTTGTCGCGCAAGACCCGGCCACACTCAGCTTCGTCATCCGCGACTGGTATACCGCGATGCACGAAAGCAAATTCATGGACGAATGCCCCGAGGGGCTGAATGTCGGCAACGAGGCCTATTGGTGGTACGAGCTGCCGCGAAAAGAGCGCGCCGAGATCACCGAGAACGGCTTCAAGTCGCATGCGTCGCGCTACATCATGGAAATGGCGCGCGGGCCGAATCAGGAAGACGTCTGCATGAATCCGACGTCTATCTTCGATCCGCCGTTGCGGGTGGTCGAAGGTAGGTTCGGCTATGGCGAAAACCTCGACGGGACTGAAGACGGCCACGCGACCGCCAAGACCTGCGCCCACAAGAAGTTCGTTTCGCCCGACGGCAAGACCGGGATCGACAACCAGATGTACCGCTTGGTCGGCTGCACCTTCGGTTGGCGCAAAAGCGGCATGGTCGAACTGAATGCCAACGAATCGCGCGGCACATCCGGTCTGGGCATGATCCTGATCGAGATCACCGGCGTGAAAGATCCGCGCAATTCCGACGATGTCACGGTGAGCTTCTATCGCTCGATCGATCAGTACACGCTCGACAGCAATGGGCGGCCGTTGCCCTTCTCGACCTATCGGATCGATACGCTGGACGGCAAGGCGCTATACGGGGATTCACTCAAGGGCCGCATCAAGGATGGCGTGCTGACGACCGCGCGCGGCGACGTCACCATTCCCTACTACGGCACCAACAATTTCATGCGGCCGGTGATCAAGGACATGGGCCTGCGCCTGGAGATCGCCGCCGATGGCGCGACCGCCAGCGGCATGATCACCGGCTACTACGACATGGAGCGGTTCCTCTATTCCGTCGGCAGCACGGGCCAGGTGATCCAGACCGCCCAGTTCAGCTGCCCGGCGATGTACGTGGCCGCACATAAGCTCGCGGACGGCTATCCCGACCCGAAGACCGGCGAATGCACGATGCTGTCTGGCGCCTTCAAGATCACAGCCTATTCAGCCTTCGTGCTGCACCCCGAACGGGACAAGCGTCAGGCAGCGCGTTAACGCTACGGCGTTTTGATCTGCGGATTGTGGTGACGCGGCGCGAAACCGATGATGTTGTTCTCGGGATCGCCGATGTAATAGATCGAGATCGGGCGGTCTGACGCATCCCATTTCTCGACCAAGGTCGCGCCGGCCGCTTTGGCACGCGCGACAATGCCGGCCTGATCGGTCGTCTCGAAGATCGCAACCACACCCTGCTGCGTGCGGCTGGTCTTCGGCCCCGATGGCTTCGTATCCTTGTCCAGCTTGATCACCTCGAGCGATCCGATATCGCCCTCGATGTGAAAGATCGTCCCGCCGCTTTGCGCTTCGCGGAATTTCTTGAAGCCCAGAGCTTCATAGAACTTCATCAGCTTGGCGGGATCCGTTGACCGCACAAGAATGGTTGGCGCCGCCGTGATCAAGGGCGCTGCGTCCTGCGCGGCATTCGCGGAGGCCGTAAACATGGAAAGCGCCACAAGCGCTGTCACGCATGATGTCCGGATCATTGGCATGCTCTCCTACGGCGTTTTGATGTTCTTGTTGTGATGGCGCGGCGCGAAGCCCAGGATATTGTTCTCAGGGTCCGCAATATAATAGATCGAAATCGGTCCTTCCGTGGCGTTCCATTTCTCGACCATCGTTGCGCCGGCGGCCTTGGCGCGGGCCACGACGGCCTCCACATCCGTCGTCTCGAAAATCGTGACCACACCTTGTTGGGTGCGACTGGTCTTTGGGGGTGCCACCTGCAGGTTCTTGTCGGCCTTGAGCACCTCAAGGACGCCGGCATCGTTCTCAAGCACGAAGCCGTTAGTGCCCGTTTCGGAACCCTGCTTCAGCTTGAAGCCGAGGGCCACGTAATACTGCGCCAACTTGCCGGGGTTCGGCGAGCGCACCATGACCGTCGGCGATGAGGTGAACAGCGGAACGTTGTCGGCCGCCAACGCGGCGACTGACAAGGAACAGAGGATCGCAGCGGCAAAGATAGTTCTCTTCATGATGCGTCTCCCAAAATAGAGCCTGCGGATCAGAACGAGTACGAGCCCTTGATCCCGAATGCGCGCTTGTTCGGCAGGGCCAGGTGAATGCCGTTCACCGTCGTGCCGGTCGAACAGCACAGCGTATCGTTGCCTTGCGCCGCCGTGAGGAAGTGCATGTCATTCGTCAGGTTCGAGCCATAGATCTCGAGCATCAGATTCTTGTTCTTTACACCGATATGCAGATCAAACAAGTCGTTGGCATCGAGCCAGGCGACGTTGCTGACGTCGGTGTAGTACTTGCCACGATGCTTCCAGTCCGCGCGCGCAAACCAATCCCAATCTCCGGCGAGGTGATCTGTATACGTCGGCGTCAGCGTCCAAGTCACGAGCGGCGCCTTCGGGAACTTGTTGCCGTTGACCTGTGTGCTGTTGTTGATGCGCAGCGTGATCACGCTGACGTATTGCTTGATCTTCGAGTCCTGCCAATTGAAGGTGGCCTTGACGCTGAAATGATCTGTGATCGCCGCATTCGCTTCCGCCTCGATGCCGCGCAGATCGACGGCACCGATGTTGGTAATCAGCGAGGCGACGAACACACCGCCCGTGGGCGTGTTGGCATTCAAGGTTTGCGTGATCTGACCATTGCGCCACTTCTCGAGATAGCCATCGATCCGCGTTTGCAGACGATTGCCCATCCAGGTCGATTTCAGACCGATCTCGAAGTTATCGAGCTTTTCCTGCTCATACGTCGTACCCGCGCCAGCGGCTGACAACTGGGCCAGTGTCGATGCGGGCTGCCCCACAAGTGTGGTGTTGAAGCCGCCCGGACGATACCCACGCGACCACAATGCATAGGCGGTGGAGTTCGGGGCGTACTTGTAGTCGAGCGTCACGCGGGGCGAGAAGCTCTTGTAAGTCGATTGCAGCAGTGGGCCGGGCGCCGGCGTCTTGGCGGTGGCGCTGATCTTATCCCACTGATAGCGGGCTTCCGCTGAGACCGTAAGTTTCTCAATCAGGTCGTAGTAAATGCCGCCGAACACCGCCGGCGTCGATGTCACGGCACGCGCCTGCGATCCGATCAACGCCACGGTCGCCGGCTGGAAGCCGCCCTGGGTGGAGCCGGGATTGCGCGTGTAATACCAGTTCGCCCCGACCGTGCCCCGCAGGCGCTCCCGCTGTGGACTGGTCACGCGGATTTCTTCGCTGCCGTCGTATTGGATTTCCTGCCCCGCGGCGATAGTACCGAGATACGGCGTGACCAGCGGAACGCGCGGATAGTTCGGGTTCACCGTGTACCGCGCGTCGCGGAACTGCTGTGGGGAGACGGACTGACGTTGCGTCTTATGAAGGGCCGCGATGGAACTGATGTCCCAGCCCGAAGCCAACGAATAGTCGATGTTCAGATGCGCCGTCGTCGTCACCTGACGGAAGCCAATACTTGTCTTGAAGCGGCGATCGAACAATGTCGGCCAGCCGAGGATATTGTCGAAGAACACGCTTTGCATCGTCGGCGTCAGGACGTTCGTCGCCGAGATGATCGCCGGCGGAACCTGATCGGCTGTGGGCAGTGCGCCGCAGTAGTAGGGACCGAAGGTGCCGCCAAGATTGCAGAACAAGCTGCGAATGGCGCCGGGCTGCGGGTCGTTCCCGTAAAGGCTGATCGTCTTTGGACTACCGGTGGTCTCTTCATTCTCCCAACCGAGCAGCAGCTTCATCTTTAACGCATCGTTCGGCTTGGCGACAAACACGCCCATGACCGAGTCCTGGGATTGCGCGCCCATCGTTTCGCTGGTGTCCGCCGCATTGCGCCAGTCGCCATTGGTCGAGAAATGACGCCCGGTGACGCGCGCGGCAAGTTTATCGCCGAGGATCGGCAGATCCAGGCTGAGAGAATCATCCGTCGTACCGAAGCTGGCGATCTCGGCATTTACCTGACCGCTGAACGTATCACCCGGCTCTTTGGTGACGAAGTTCACCGCGCCTTGGAAGGTCGAACGACCGAAGTAGGCGCTTTGCGGACCGACAAGGACTTCGACGCGGTCGACAGAGCCGACGCTGGGCGTACCGGAGCCTGCGTAGGGCGCGCCATCGATGAAAATCAGTCCCGACGATACCGAAAGACCACGGAAGGTGAGGACACGCTGATTACTGCCGGGGCCGGCGACTTGGTATTCCGCCCAGAGGCCCGGCGTATACAGCGAGAGCGCGCTGAGGTCTTTCACGCCGGAGGCCTGGATGTCCGCCGCCGTGACGGCGGCGATCGACATCGGTACTTCCATCAGATTTTCTTGCACCTTACGCGCGGTGACGACGATCTCCTCAAGACCGACTTGGGCCACAGCCGGCATCACGGCGAGTGTCAGTCCGGCGAGAATGGAAGACGCCTGCAGGTAATACTTGCGCATGTGATCCCCCTTGAATGCGCGGCAGCCCCCGCTGCCATACCTGCAAAGACTATCAGGGCGGGTACGCGACCCAGCGATGCCGCGGTAAGTGAGGTACACGGGGCGAGACAGTTCACGCAGCGAGACAGCGCAAAGCCTGCGCCGTTTTAAGACTGAGCCTGACAACACAGTTTTGTTTTGAAACAAGCTGATGTTGCGACGTATTAGCCGACGCCGAAACCAGGACGCAGGATTGGGCGCAACCGCGCACGCCCACCGCCGCGTGCGCCGAACAGGTCGCCCGGCGCCTTGTCGTTCTTGTTGAGGTAGATGGGCAGGCCCTTGTAGGCCCACTGCATCTTGCCTTCGCGCTCGATGATCGACCAATAGCCGACGGCCTTCGCATCGGCGGCGGCCAGCAGCGGGATCCAGTCGTCCGGATTGTCGAACTTGGGAATCAATGTATTGCCCGTCGGCAGTTGCCGGGCGGCAAAGTCGAACAGGTAAAGCGTGCGCGCCTGGGCGTCGGCCAGAAGCTCGCCCTGATCGGACGTCTGCACAGTGACCCAGCTTGGGTCGGGCGGCGGCGGCTCGAGCACAACAGCGTGCCAGCCTTTGCCGGCGGTCTCGCCGGAGATTTCGGCCGGATGGGCGTCGTGCTTGTAGCGGTAGATCGGCTTGCCCTTGAAAGCCCACTGCCGCGACCCGTCCTTGCGCGTCAGCACCGACCAATCGCCGAAACCATGTGCAACTGTCGGGGCCCACATCGGCGACCAGTTCTGCGTGCATACCCCATCGCAGCCGCTCCCATCGGCCTTGTCCTTGTCGAGGGCGTAGAGCGTCATCTTCTTCTGATCGATCAACACGTAACCGACCAGTGTGCGTTGAACGCCAATGCCCGGCGGCGTGGAGACCGGCTTGAATGCGATATTCCATTGGTTGGCGACACCGTCACCGTTGGCATCGCCGGGTTTGGCGTCATTTTTGTAGAGGTAGAGCGGTTTGCCCTGGAACGCCCACTGCCTGCTCTTGTCCTCGCGGACGACCATCGACCAGTCGCCACCGGCGCGATCTTCATCGCTCGTGACCGCCAGCGCCGGCCACTGCCGTGCGCAAGCGCCGACGCAGTTCGACTTTCCGGGATCGACGTCCTTCTCGTAGGTGTAGAGCGTCATGCCTTTATCGTCGGTGAGCGTCCAGCCGTGACCGTGCTGATGCAGCACGACCTGCCGCGGCGCCTCCGCCGCGAGAAGGGGCGACCCGAATACCAACGACGCGACAATAAGAGAGACGGTTCGCAGCACGACTAGGCCAAGATCTCAGTGATCATCTTGCTGGTTTGCAGCGAGTTCGTGCCCCACTTTTCGAGCGGCACCCCCAACAGACGCATCACGGTGAAGCCGATGCGGGTGATGGGATCGCCATTGCCGATGACATGCAGACCCGACTTCACTTTGCCGCCGGCCCGGCCCGCGAGATATGTCGGGATACCGTCGACGGTATGCACGCGCGCGTAGTTGGTTTCGCTGGTCGCGAAGATCAGCGAGTTGTCCAGCAACGTGCCATCGCCTTCCTTGATGCTGTCGAGCGTCTGCAGGAACGTTGCGAAGCCGTCCATGCAAGCTTTGTTGAACCAGAAAGCCAACGGCTGGTAGCCCAGCTTGGTGTCGATGGCTTCCTCATGGGTGAGAATGTGGTGCGTATGCGCCTCGCCCTTGCGCCGTACGTTGCCGTTGGCGTCGGTGAAGACCATGTTGAAGACGCGCGTCTGGTTGCAGGCCACGGCCATCGCCATCAGCTTGCTCATGATCTTATGGGTCTCGATCACTTGGCCCATCTCGCGGCCGGCATTGCTGTTGTCGACATGCTCGTCGACCTTGGGCGGCACCAGGCAGGACTCGTTCGGCGGCGGCTTTTGCAACTGCAAGGCCAGCTGCGTTTCGACCTGTCGGATGGCGGTGAAGTATTCGTCCAGCCGCGCCTTGTCGGATGCGCCCAGCGACTTTGTGAAAGCCTGGCTTTCTTCAGTGAAGGCCGACAGCACGCTCTTCTTCAGCATGATCTTGGGATCGGGCTTGAAGTCGGCTTTATTCGGATCGACGAACTCCGGCCCGAAGATGCGCGCATACAGAGAGATCGGCGACGTTTCCGCCGCCCCGTGGCTGTTGGTGCCGCGCGCGGAATAGTTCTCGCTGGCGATGCCGATGGCTGTGGCGTCGATGGTCTTGAAACGCGAGGCGTTGCCGATCACGTCGGCGATCATCAGATCGAGCGTCGTCCCGGGAATGTCGGACCCGCTGCCCGGCGGCGTGCCGACACGGTTGGCGACCCAGCCCGTGAAGTGCGCGAAGTTCGATTTCCCATCGAGCGGAGTCATGAAGTTGCCGAAGTAGCTGAGCTTGCTGCCGAACGGCTTCAGGGATTCGGTTTCCTCCAGGAAGCCGATGCCGGCGCTGGTCTCGCGCTTCTCCGCGATGGCGTGATCGGGGGTATGCCCCATGCCCCAGTACCAGGTACCGAAGCGCGTGGGGAGCGGTGCGCCGGTGGCGGCAAGCGCGCTGCCGTTGGTGTTCAGATAGCAATCGAGGAACGGCAGCGCGAGTGTGACGGCGCCTCCGCCGAACATGGCGCGCAGCAGTTGGCGCCGCGCCGGCGCGCGTGGAATGAGAAAGCTCACGAGGGGTTCTCCTTCGGTGCTGAATCGTTCGTCGCAGCTTGAGTCGCCGCGTCGGCCTTGGGCGGGCGAACCTTGAAGAAGGCATCGCTGCCGGCGATGCGCCGCAACAACTGCGGCACGCGATAACCGTCACGCGCGAAGACCTGTTGGAAATAGGCGACCGTGTCCTTGTCGGACGTCTCGATCGGGCGGCCGAGCGCATAGGCATAGAGCCGGTTGACGAGGCAGGTCGGGGCCGCGGGACTTTTGCGCATGGCCTTGGCGAGCCCGGCAGGGTCCTTGAACGCCACACCATCGAGATCGCCGGCGGGATCGATGGCCTCGCCGTTCTCGGCCATGCGGAGACTGCCCACGCCGTCGAAGTTCTCGAGACCCAGACCGATCGGATCGGTGATCTTGTGGCATCCGGCGCAGGTCGGGTTTGTGGCATGCGTCGTCAGGCGCTGGCGCGCAGTCTTGTTCGGCGAGTCAGGATCATTGAACAGCGAGAAATCCACATTGCCCGGCGGATCGGGCACCTTCTGGCACAGCAACGTCTCGCGGATCGCGCGCCCGCGGATTGTCGGCGAGCTGCGGCCCGGGTGCGCGTTCACGGCCAGGAATCCGATCTGGGACAACAGACCGCCGCGCAGGTCCTTGTCCGGGAACTCGTAGTCTGTCCAACCGCCGTCAGGCCGCCCCGCCGGCACCTTGTAGATGCGCGCGAGCGCCGGGGTGAGGAAAGTGCGGCGCGTGGTGAATAGATCGCGGTAGTCGAGATCGCGCGTGGCGACGTGATCGGTGATGGTGCGCAGGATTTGCTCCTTCGCGTCCTCGCCCGTCTTCGCGTTGAAAGCCGGATAAATCACCGGATCCTTCTGCAGCGTCTCGAATTTGCGCAGGTCAAGGAAGTCGGTGAAGAAGGCGCGCACGCCGCCTTCAACCTTCGGCGAGGCGACCATGCGCTCGATCTGCTTCTCGAGCCCCGACTTGGAATAGAGCTCGCCCTTCTCCGCCGCCGTCAGCAGCATGTCGTCGGGCGCGGAGTTCCACAGCAGGAAGCTCAGACGGCTCGCATGCGCGTACGACGTCAGGCGTACTTGACCCTGATGATCCGGATCGGGTTCGGTGGCATCGACGACGAACAGGAACTTCGGCGTCGTCATCATACCGGCCAGGCCATAGGCGAGGCCCTGGTAGAAATCGCCCGTGGTCGTGCCGACTTCATGCGCCGCGGTAACGGCGGTCTTGATCTCGCCGTCGGTTAACGGCCGGCGATAGAGCACCCGGCCAATCTCGCCGAAGAATGCTTGCGCGCAGGCATCGTCCGCTGCTGTCGCGGACGCGGGCTTGCACGCCACCAGCGTTTCGCGATGCGCCTCATCGACGACTTGTGCCGAGATCGAGTCCGCCAGCGCGTAGTACTGCTCGAAGCCCGACGGCGTGACGCGCGCGGTGCGTGCGCCCAGCGCAATCAAGCCATCGGTGCGCTGCAAAGGATCGAAGCGACCGCCGTACGTGATTGTCGGACCGAAAACATCGGCGATGGTGTTGCGGTACTGTTCTTCAGTCAGACGCCGCAGGTCCGGCGTGCCACCTTCGCTGGCCGGTTCCTTCGGGCCGCAAGCCGTCAGGACGGCCAAGGCCGTCGCCAATACGACGCCTCGCAGCGGCAGATCTTTGAACTTACGACGCATACTTCACCGCTGTGGGACGCGCTCGCTACCCTCATCCAGGGGCCGCAAAGCTATCACGACATCTTGAGCCGAACCGGCCGATAGTGCCTTGAGGTACAGCGGGCGGACTTGTCCAGGCGCCGTACAGCTTCCAAAAGATGGCCTGAAACAGGCGTTTGGAGCGGCGGCGACATAGCTGTCCGCTTATCGGGTCGCCTGACGCCGCTCTTTATCCGGGTGCTGCACGAAGGCGGCATAGGCCTTTACGTTGTAGCCCACGGACAGATGCGTGCATTCGCCGGTTTTGGGATCGGGGTACCCATCCGCCAGCTTGTGCGCCGCGACATACATCGCGGGACAGCTGAACTGGCCTGTCTGCAGCACCTGGCCCACGCCAGCCGTCAGGTACCAGAACTCCTCGACATCATAGTAACCGGAGACCATGCCCTTGCCGGCGCTGCCGTCGGCGGCGATCTCCAGGGTCACGGCCATGTCCTTGATGGTGGGATGGCCAAAGTTGAAGTTGTCGTAGGCCGGCAACCGCACGTCGCCGCGCTCGGTCGTCAGGACACCGTTCGTGATCTTGCCCTTGAGCGAGTCCGAATAGCGCGGCTTTCCGTCCAGCGTATCGATGCGGTACGTCGAGAACGGCAACGGTTGTCCCGCGCTGTCCATCGCGAATTGATCGATCGAGCGATAGAACGTCACCGTGACATTGTCGGAGTTGCGCGGGTCCTTCTCATTCACGCCGGTGACTTCCATCAGCACCATGCCGTAACCGGAGGTGGCGCGCACTTCGTTGCCGTTCAGCTGAATCATGCCGGTCTTGCGCCAGCCGAAGCTGCAGCCGACGAGGCGCGCCATCTGATTGTCGATGTCGGTCTTCTTGCCGTCAGGCGATTGGAACTTGTCGTGCTTGCAGGTTTTCGCCGTCGCGTGACCGTCTTGGGTCCCGTCGATGTTATGGCCGTAGCCGATCTTGCCTTCGACCACGCGCAGCGGTGGGTCGACGATGGAGGTCGGGTTGAGACAGACGTCTTCCCCGTTCTTGCCGCGATCCATCACTTCGTAATACCGGATCGAGGATCGCGCCAAGCCGTTGTCGGTGACCTTGGCGCGAAAATCTTTCGGCGCACTGCGCCACCAGATCTCGTCATTGCCCATGGTCAGGCCTTCGGGGCACTCGTCCATGAACTTGGACTCATGCAGCGCGATGTACCACTCGCGGACCACGAAGCCGAGGGTGCCGCCGTCGGCCGCCGCAACGGGCGCCGCGAAGCAGGCGCAGAGTCCGAGAATGCTGAGCGTGAGAACCGAACGGCGCAATGACATGCGTTGTCTCCTGACCGCCGAAAAGTATATGCGGAAACATCCGCCGGACAATCGCGCGGCGCGCGATAAGGGCTCACGTGATGGACGTTACTGTCGATTCCGCAGCCCTCTTCAGGTAGCGTCGCAAACGAAGTGTACGCGGAGTGAGAGCGATGGACATTGCAGGCGTAGCAGCGATTGTCACCGGTGGCGCATCGGGACTTGGCGCGGCAGCGGCCGCCGCGCTGGCGCAAGCCGGAGCCAAGGTCGCGATCTTCGACCTCGATCACGCAGTGGCGGCCACGACCGCCGCGCGCATCGGCGCGATGGCATTGGCCTGCGATGTGACCGACACGCAGAGCGTTCAAGAGGCACTGGCCGCCGCCGCGGCGAGACACGGCGTGGCCCGTATCGTCGTCAATTGCGCTGGCATCGCGCCCGCGGCGCGATTGCTCGGCAAGTCCGGGCCGCACGATCTGGCGATGTTCAGCAAGGTCGTGACCGTCAACCTGATTGGTACATTCAACGTGCTGCGTCTTGCGGCGGAGGCGATGAGCGCACTGGACCCGATGGCCGACGGCGAGCGCGGGGTCATCGTCAATACGGCTTCTGTCGCCGCGTTCGACGGTCAGGTCGGCCAGACGGCTTATGCCGCGTCAAAGGCCGGCATCGCGGGTCTGACCTTGCCCGCCGCGCGCGACCTCGCCCGCCATGGCATTCGCGTGATGACCATTGCGCCCGGCCTCTTCCGTACGCCCATGTTGATGGGCTTGCCGGAACCGGTTCAGGCGAGCCTGGGCGCATCCGTGCCATTTCCCGCGCGCCTTGGCGATCCGGCGGAATTCGCCAATCTCGCCTTGCACATCTGTCAGAACCGCATGCTCAACGGCGAAGTCATCCGCCTCGACGGCGCGCTGCGCATGGCGCCGCAGTAACTATTTCAGCGTCGGGAAATTAAGTTCCGCGCCGCTGCGGATGCCGGTCGGCCAGCGCGACGTCACGGTCTTGACCTTGGTGAAGAAGCGTACGCCATCCATGCCGTGCTGGTTGGTGTCGCCGAAGGCCGACGCTTTCCAGCCGCCGAAGCTGTAGAAGGCAACCGGCACCGGAATCGGCACATTGATGCCGACCATCCCCACATCGACGCGGCGGGCGAATTCACGCGCGGTGTCGCCGTCGCGCGTGAAGATGGCCACACCATTTCCGTAGGTGTGTTCATTCGGCAGGCGCAAAGCCGCGTCGAAATCAGCGGCACGCACGATAGACAACACCGGCCCGAAGATTTCCTCCTGATAAATGCGCATCTTCGGCGTCACACGGTCGAACAGACAGCCGCCCAGGAAGAAACCGTGCTCATAGCCTTGCATCTTGATGGATCGTCGATCGACGACAAGCTCCGCGCCTTCCTTCACGCCGAGATCGACGTAGCCGCGCACTTTATCCATGTGAGCGCGGGTGACGAGGGGGCCGAAGTCCGCATCCGTACTGGTCGAGAGCCCGGCGCGGAGCGCGGCGACACGCGGCGCCAGGCGCTCGCGCAACGCATCGGCGGTCTTGTCGCCCACCGGCACCGCCACCGACACCGCCATGCAGCGTTCGCCCGCCGAACCGTAGCCAGCGCCGATCAAGGCGTCGGCGGCTTGGTCGAGATCGGCGTCGGGCATGACGATCATGTGGTTCTTCGCCCCACCCATCGCCTGCACACGTTTCCCGTGCGCGGTGCCAGTCGCATAGACGTAGCGCGCGATGTCGGTCGATCCGACGAAACTGATCGCCTTGACCAAAGTATGCGTCAGCAGCGTATCCACCGCTTCCTTGTCGCCGTTGACGACATTCAGCACGCCCTTCGGCGCGCCGGCTTCGATCAGCAGTTCGGCAAGACGCAGGGGAACGCTCGGGTCCTTTTCCGACGGCTTGAGGATGAAAGTGTTGCCGCAGGCGACGGCGACGACGAACATCCACATCGGCACCATCGCCGGGAAGTTGAACGGTGTAATGCCGGCGACCACGCCGAGCGGCTGACGCATCGAGAACACATCCATGCCGCCGACGACGTTCTCGGAGTACTCGCCCTTCAGCGCATGCGGAATGCCGCAGGCGAAATCCACCACGTCCAACCCGCGCTGCACTTCGCCGCGCGCGTCCGCCAGCACTTTGCCGTGCTCGGACGAGACCATATGCGCCAGTGCATCGAGGTTGGCGGTGACGAGTTCGCGGAACTTGAACATCACCTGGGCGCGGCGCGGCACCGGCGTGTCGGCCCAGGCCGGGAACGCGCGCTGCGCGTCCTCAATTGCTGCGTTGACGTCCGCTGCCGTCGCTAGATTGACGCGTGCGCTGACTTCACCAGTGTTCGGATTGAACACGTCGGCGAAGCGGGCAGAGGTCCCGACGCGGCGGGCGCCGGCGACGTGATGGTGAATTTCTTGCATGGGCTGGGTCCTCAAGACGGGCGGCTTGCGACACGTATCGCATTGAACGTCCTGGGCTTTCCAGCCCCTTCGGCGCGGACAGCGAATTCCGCCATGACCACATGGAATGGGCTTTGGACTGGCTGCCGTTCGACAGCGGATTCGCTCTTACCTACGATATTCGCGCGCCTTTGTTTGCACTGGGAGGGAAACCATGGCCGCGGAATCGAAAGCGAAGACCGACCCGAAGACTCACGATCCCAACTTCGTTCCGTCCGACAAGGAACGCGCGCAGTTCATGGGCAACCCGCACATCGACAACATGATGACGGCCATGACCGCCATCGCCGCCGAACTGTGGGTGGTGAAGCGCCGCCTGAAGGTGCACGAAAGCCTGCTGGCCAAGCACGGCGCGATCACCCAGGCGATGATCGAGACCTATCGCCCGACCGACGAGGAATTCAACCAGTGGAAAGCCGACCGCGATCGGCTCGCGCGGCTGGTCTATGACCCATTCCTGCGCCCGGCCGACGTGCCGTACGACAAGTCGGTCAATGTGCCGAAGTCGAATAGCTGAGGGGGAGCACAACCATGATGAACCGTCGCAAACTGTTCGTGACCTCCGCCGCCGCCGCCGCGGCAGGTACGGCCCTCGCCGCCGGACGTGAGGCCGCCGCCGCGACCATCAACGCCGCGAAAGTCGATCCGCGCGGCCATGAAGGCATCTTCGAGCGCCTGCCGAGCCTCGATCTCGAAAGTCATCACGACTTCCTCAAAGGGGGCCGCACCTGGACGAGCACCAGCCTCTATCGCGCCGCCGATAAGCGCGTGCAGGAAATCTTCAAGGCGCAGGGCGTCGACATGCGTGCCGAGATTCCACTGGAACAGGTGATCGATCTGGTCGGCAACGATCCCGTCGTCGCCCTGACCGGCAAGGCGTTCCTCGACGGCCAGTACTACAAGTTCAAGACGCTGTTGGACGAGTTCCACGGCAAGTCCGACCTCTATCTCTCGGAACTCGAGACGGCAGAGAAACTGGGGCCAAAGCTTGAGTTGAACCCGAAACTCGACATTCCTGCGTACTGCAAACACGAGATCCATACCCAGCCCGGCGGCTATTGCAGCGATCCGTTCGCGGGCTACGTCTATCACTACGGCACGACGATTCTGAACGACGGCCGCGGGGAGCAGGACGAAGGCCATATGCGCTCCGCTTCCGGCGCCCCGAAGCCGGCGGACGGCAAGGTGCAGCGCATTCTCGACCTCGGCACCGGCCCGGGCCAGCTTGCGACGTCGTTCAAGAAGCGTTTCCCGGAAGCGGAAGTTTGGGGCATCGACGTCGGTGCGCCGATGGTGCGTTACGCGCATATGCGGGCCGTGGATATCGGCGTCGAGGTGCACTTCAAACAGTGTCTCGCCGAAGCCACCGGCTTCCCGGACAATCACTTCGACATCATCTCGAGCTATCTGCTCCATCACGAGATGGAGTCCGACGCCAATCGCGCGATGATCAAGGAAGTGCAGCGCATCCTGCGCCCGGGCGGTGTCTTCTATCCGATCGACCTGTACTCGGCGTCGCCGCCATCGAAGCAGGCCTGGGACCGTTACCGCACGTGGTGGACCTATCGCTGGAACGGCGAGCACTTCTATCTCGACTACGGCAGCATGGGGTTCAACGACCACATGCGTAAAGTCGGACTGAAGGTCGACGAAAAGGCCGGCCCACCGGGCTCGATGACCGCGGGCAACTATTCCGCGATGGGCGCGGCCCGCAACGTGGTCGCGATCAAGGTCTGATCGCCGGCACTCACGTCAGGCATCCAGAACGCGGCGCGCTTATCACGCGCCGCGTTCGCCGTTTCGGGCCGGCAAAAATTGCCGGGCAAATATTGTTAACCAGTCAGAAAGAAACCCCTACGTGGGGTCCGGAAATGGCGGTTTTGCGCTATCTTTAGGCCCGTTAACGTTCGGCCCATATCTTGCATGCACAACCATAGTTCGTTGCCGCCATAGCTATGGGCGGCGTGGTCTGGGGTATGCGTTCGTGACTTCCGTTTCCAGCATGTCGTTGGGGCAGATTGCCGCCCTCTCCAACAGCGAGATCAACTCGCTGACGACGGCTGATATCCAAAGCCTGAACGCCAAGCAGATCGGCGCGTTCACGGTCACGCAGATCACCGCGTTCAGCGGCACGCAGCTGGCGTCGCTGGCGAACACCCAGATGGTGGCGCTGACGGCGACCCAGATCGCCGCGCTCAGCCCCGATCAGCTCAGCTTCAGCCCCGGCCAGCTTTCGGTGTTGTTGAAGGCGCAGATCCAGGCGCTGGACGTCGCCGACATCGCCGCCCTGTCGACCCAACAGCTTCGCGGCCTGACGCCTGCTGAAATGCAGGCGCTGACGCCGGCGCAAGTCAGCGTGCTGACGCCGAACCAGCTCTCATCGCTGCTGCCCAATCAAGTGTCGTCCCTGAATGCCGCCCAGTTGCAGACCCTCAACGACGTTCAGATCGGCGCCCTTGGCACCACCCAGATCGCCGCCTTTGGCGCCGCCCAGGCGCGCGGGCTGACGACGACCCAGATTGCCGCGCTCAGCACCACGCAGCTTGGCGCCCTGTCCGCCACCGCGATGACTTCGCTGTCGGCGACGCAGATCAAAGCCCTGAATCAGACCCAGATCGCCGGCCTGTCGGTGACCCAGTTCCGCGCCATCGGTGCGGCGAGCATCGCGGCCCTGCAATCGACCCAGATGGACGCGCTCTCGGCCGAGCAGATCGGCTGGCTTTCGCCCGTGCAGATCAAGGCGCTGACGGTCACGACGCTGGGCGAGCTTGAACCCACGCAGTTCGCGGCCTTGTCGCCCGGTCAGATCAGCTATCTCGCGCCCACCCAGATCAAAAGCCTGAGCGGCGCACAGATCGCGGCCCTGGGCACCACCCAGCTTCAAGGCATGACGGCCGCCCAGCTCGCCGTTCTGACGACGACGCAGGTCGGCACCCTCGATCCTGCCCAGATCAACGCGCTGAGCGTTGCGCAGCTGAAAGGTTTCACCGCGGCGGAAGTCTCCAGCCTGTCGATGACGCAGCTGAGCACGATGTCGACGACGCAGATCGCAGCACTTACCCCGGCGCAGCTGCGCGGCTTGTCCTCCACGCAGATTTCCACCCTGCCCGCGACCCAGCTTGCCGCACTCGGGCCGTCGCAGCTTGCCTCGTTCACGGTCGCGCAGCTTGGCGCGCTGTCGACGACCCAGGTTGCGGCGCTTTCGGCTTCGCAAATTCGCGGCCTGAGCGCCGCGCAGGTTGTCGGCCTGACGCCGGAACAGTTCCAGACGCTGAATGCGACGCAGATCGGCAGTCTGACGGTCACGCAGATCAAAGCCCTGAGCACGACCGAAGCGGCAATGCTCTCGACCACGCAGGTCGCCACATTGACGAATGCCCAGATCACCGTGATGACCCCGGCGCAGATCAAGGTGCTCAGTACCGATCAGCTCGCGGCGATGACCCCAGCGCAGGTGAAGAGCTTCACCTCGCTGCAGGTCGCATCGATGAGCGGCACGCAGGTGCAGGTGCTGACGCCCGATCAGATCACCGCGATGGCGCCGGCGATCGTTAAGGGCCTGAGCGCCACCAGTGCTTCGCTGCTGTCGCAGGATCAGCTCAATGCCTTGAACTCCCAGTTCAGCGGATTGAGCGCGGCACAGATCCGCAATCTCACCGTCGTCCAGCTCGGCGCGCTCAGTGGGGACCAGGTCGGCGCGTTGACGGGTGCTCAGATCCTGGCCCTGACGCAGACCCAGCTTGCCTCCCTGTCGTCCAGCCAGATTGCCCAGCTGACGCCGACGCAGGTGAAGAGCTTCGCCACCACCCAGATCGGCGCGCTGGCGTTGGGGCAGATTGATGCGTTCAGCACCAGCCAGATCGCGGCGTTGTCGTCCACGCAACTGCGGTTCCTGACGTCCGATCAGATGGAATCGCTATCGGACTCTCAGTTCGGTGCGCTAAGCGCGATGCAGATCGGCGGCCTGGGTGCGACACAAATCAAAGCGCTGACCAGCGACCAGATGGCGGCTTTGACACGCACGCAGTTCGCGGGCCTGTTGCCGGCCCAGATCACCGCCTTCGGGACCGATCAGGTCGCGATGTTCACGACGACCCAGCTGGGCATGATCACGCCGACGCAGCTGGCCGGGCTGTCGTCGGCGCAGATGAACGCGCTGGGCGCGGACCAGTTCGCCGCCCTGACCACGACGCAGATGACCGCGCTGTCGTTGAATGCGGTACGCGGCATCAACCAGACACAGTTCGCGGCGATGAACACGGCGCAGCTGGGCGCGCTGCAGCCCGCGCAGATCACCGCCTTCACCACGACACAGATCGATGTGCTGACACCCGCGCAGATCGCCGGCTTGAGCGTACGCCAGACGGGCGGTCTGACGGCGAGCCAGATCGTGATCATGGACGAACTGCAGTTCGGCGCTTTGGCGCCGACGCAGATGGCGGTTCTGACCCAGACGACCCTCACGGGCCTGGATACGACCCACATCATCGCGCTGTCGCCGGCGCAGATGGCAGGCCTGAGCGGCACGCAGATATCAGCCTTCACCACGACGCAGTTCGGCGTGCTGACCACCGCCGAGATCACCGGCCTGTCGACGACACAGATCGCCAACCTCAGCACCGGCGCGCTGGCCGCGTTGACCACCACGCAGTTCGGCGCGCTCGGCACCGCGCAAATAGCCGCGCTGACGACCACACAGGTCGGCAACTTGCCGACCAGCGACATCGCCACCCTGAGCACCGACCAGCTGCGTGCGCTGACCACCACGCAAGTCGCCGCGCTCGCGCCGACGGCTCTGAACGCCTTGAGCGGCGAGCAGTTCGGGTCGCTGACGACAACCCAGATTTCATCGCTGTCCAGCTTGAGCCCGCTGACGACGACCCAGGCCGGATCGTTGCAAGCTAGCCAGCTCAGCGCATTGACGGCAACGCAGATCCGCACCCTCACCGCGAGCGTGTTGGGCGCCTTCAGCGCCAGCCAGGTCAGCAGCCTGACGACCACGCAGATCGCCGCGCTGACCGGCGTGACGAGCGCGGGCCTGCGCGACACCCAGATCGACGAACTGAGCGCAAGCCAGATCGCCGCTCTGACCGCGACCGGCGTCTCCGGCCTCACCGCCACGGCAATCGGCTCACTCGATATGACGCAGATGGCCGTGCTGGTCTCGACCCAGATTGCGTCCATCAATGCCACCGCGCTGGCCGGACTGACGGCCGAGCAATTATCCGGCCTCAGCAGCACGCAGTTTGCAGGCATGAGCGCCACGCAGCTCAATACCCTGACCTCAACGCAGATCGGCACGCTTACCCACGGCCAGATCGGCCAACTGACGACGACGCAGGCCAAGGGTCTGAACGGCTCGACGCTCGCGGCGCTCAGCACAACGCAGTTCGATGCGCTGGGCTCCACGCAGATCGGCGCATTGACCCCGGCGGCGATCGTAGGCCTGCTCACGACGCAGATCGCATCGATGAATTCGACGCAATTCGCCGCGCTGAGCACGACGCAGCTCGCGACGCTGACGACCGCGCAGATCGCCTCGCTGACCCAGACCGAGTTGGCGACCTTCGCCGGCACGCGCCTTGCCGCACTCACCGCAACGCAAATCGCCAGCCTGACCACGACCCAGCTCGACATGCTGAGCACGAGCCAGATCGCAGCCTTCAGCAATGGGCAAATCCAGGCGTTGACGGCAACGCAGGCCGAACACCTCCAGCCGACGCAACTCGCCGCCCTTTCGGCCACACAGATCGCCGCCATCAGCGCCGACGCGATCGACGGCTTCAGTTCCGCCCAGATCGGCGCCCTGACGACCACCCAGATCGCCGCACTGTCGGCGACCGCACTGGCCGGCCTGTCGAGCACGCAGCTCGCCGCATTGAGTTCGGCGCAGTTCGCCACACTGTCGGCGGCTCAGCTGAAGGGCATGACGACCACCGCGATCTCGAGCTTGAGCACCAGCCAGATCACCAGCCTGAGCACGACCCAGATTTCGGGCCTGACGCCGACGCAGGTTGGCGCCCTGAATGCCGCGCAGATCGGTGCGTTCGGCACCACGCAGATCGCCGCACTGGCGCCGCAGCAGATTATCGGGCTGACCTCGACCGAGGTCGCCGCCTTGTCGCTCACGCAGCTGGCGGCACTGAGCACCAGCCAGATCGCTGCTTTCAGCACGCCGGCCATCGCGGGCCTGACGGCCTCGCAAATCGGCGCCCTGACGTCGACCCAGCTTGGCGCGATGAACGCCGCTGAAATCAGCGGTCTGTCGTCCACGGCCGTGGCAGCCCTCAATCTGACGCAGATCGCCGCCTTGAAGCCGACCCAGCTCGGCGGGCTGAGCTCAACCGGCATCGCCGCGCTGCGCGCGGACCAGATCGCCACCCTGAACACGACACAGATCGTCGCGCTGTCGGCAACCGCGATCGGCAGTTTGAGCGCAACCGTCACCGGCTACCTGAGCAGCACGCAGATCGCCGCGCTGACACAGGCGCAGCTGTCGGCGCTGAACGGCCCTGCCGCGTCGGGCCTGACGATCGATGATCTCGCGGCTTTGACGACGACCAAGCTGGGCTACTTGTCTGCGGCGGCAATCGGCGGCCTGAACGCCACCCAGGTCGATGCGCTGAGCTCGAGCCAGATCGTCGCCTTGAGCGCGACCCAGATCGGCGCCCTGTCCGCCACTGGCATCGCCGGATTCAGCACGACGGACATCGGCATGCTGACCACCACACAGATCGCCGGCCTGAACGCGACCGGCGCTGCGGCTTTCAGCAACGACCAGATCGCCGCGCTGAGCACCACGCAGATCAACACGCTGACCGCCGGGGCGCTCAGCGGCCTGACGCCGACCAACGTAGCCGCGCTGACCACCACGCAGATCGCGGCGCTGCCGGCGTCGCAAATCTCCGCACTGTCGTTGGCCGGCATCGGCGGCTTGACCGGCGTCCAGATCGGCGCCCTGACTACCGCGCAGTTCGCGACCCTGAACGCAACGCAGTTCGGTGCGCTCAGCGCCGACGGCATCGCCGGTCTGACGACCACCGAAATCCGCTCGCTCTCCAGCGCGCAGCTGTCGGGCCTTGGCCGCGTGCAGTTGCGCGCTCTGAGCAGCTCGCAGTTCGCGAGCCTGCAACCGACCCAGATCACGCAGCTGAGCACGACCCAGGTCGCCAACCTGACGGTGGGCGAGATCGGCGCTTTGACGCCGTCGCAGTTCAACGTGTTGAGCATGACGCAGATCGGCGCCATGACCGTCACCCAGGCGCAGAGCATCGCCCCGACCGCGGTCGCGATGATGAGCGCCAATCAGCTCAGCGGCTTCACGACCGCGCAGATCAGCGGTCTCGCCAGTTCGCAGATCGCGATGATGAGCACGACGCAGATTGACGCGCTGGTCCCGCTGCAGCTGAACTCGTTCACGCAGGCGCAGCTGGCCAGCATGACGCCAGAGCAGCGCGCCGCCGTCCAGACCGCGCTGGCTTAAGCTGGCTTACACCACGACCAGCGCTGGCCCCGGCGTATGCAGAGGCTCGAAACCTGTCTTGGTGATGCGGATCAGGTCCTCGTGATGACCGACGTGCCCGCCCAACTCGATGTAGGGCATGTCGATGGTGATCACCATGTTCTCCTCAAGCGGGATGTCTTCCGCCATCGAGAACGGCACGTCCATCCGCAACGGATTGTCGCCGTGCTCAAGGCCCACGCCGTGGGGCGTGCAGGTGATCAGTTGCTCCGGCATGCCGGCCTTGATCTCGGCATCGAGCACGATTTTGCGCACTTCTGAGATTTTCATTCCCGCCTTCACGACCGCATAGATCGCGTCGCATCCCGCTTGGTGCGCCTTCTCGCGTGCGATCAGGTCTTTCGGCGGTTCGCCGACCACGATCGTGCGCCCGAAGTCGCCGTGGTACTGCTTGAAGTGGCTGACCGCATCGATGGCGAAGGCGCGCCCTTCGGTCACTACGGTTTCCGGGAAATGCCCCTGGATGGTCCCGACCAGGAACTCCGACACTTCGCTGCCACGGCTTGCGCACTCCGTCAAAAAACGATGTTCGATCTCGGCGTAGGTCATGCCCTTGGCGCAGGCCTTCGCCACCGCCATGGCGGCCTCGTAGTTGTTGCGGCCGGCGATGCGTTGAATCTCCAGCTCGGGCTCCGTCTTCACCACCCGGATCTTGCGGAACACCTGCTCGCCCGGCACGAAGGTGATGCCGTCGAGCCCGATCTGCTGCAGCATCAAGGCCACGCGCATGTCGTCGACCGCGATCCGCGCTTTGGTGGTGATGCCGTATTGCTTGAGCGCCTTCGCCAATGCCCAGGCCGGCGATGCGGCAGCGCTGGCGGCATACTTTTCCTGCGCGGCATGCCAGGCCTTCTCGCGCGCCGTCAGCTTGGAGGTCGGCAGCGGCTGCCAGCCGCGCGGGCGCACCGCTTTGGGCTCGATCTTCATCTTCTCCGGCGGAGCGTCGACGTAATCCTGCCAGTTGGCGGCCCCGACCCAGGTGATCATCTCCGGCACTTCGCGGTCGCCGTTGGCGAAGTCGAAGATTTCCGGGCCGCTGGCGACGTAGAAGATCGGATCTTTCGGGTTGCGCGAGATGGTCGCGAAGGCCGCGACATCGCTGCGGAACTTCGTCATCAAGGGCCAGGTGTTGCTAAGGTAGTAGACGTTGATCGGGTTGAACGCGATCAAAGCGTCGATCTTCAACTCGTCCAGCACCTGATAGGCGCGCTGTTTGTTGACCAGCATCTTGCCGCTGGTCTGAGGCGGCAGGCGAAGCGCCTTTGCCTCGGCCGCGCGCGCCGCGGGCGCGGTGGCCGCAATCGCCGAACCAACCATCACGCCTTTAAGAAGATCGCGCCGATCCATCGGGAACTCCGCCGGTTAGGGTCAGTCCGCGATGATCCTCCCGCGGGCGGGAGGCCAGCAAGCCTAATCGGGCGTCAGCGCCCGGCGCTGTCGCTGGGGTCGTAGGCGTGGAGGATCTGGTTGTGCGCCGTGGGGTCATCGATGGCCGCGACAGTCAGGCGCGCGAGCTCGATGCGGCTGATCGACGAGAAGGCCTTGTGATCCGGCGTCAGGATAGCTTTGCCGCCGTCGGGCGTGTTGCGCAGGCCGCCCGGCCGGATGATGGTGTAATCGAGCCCGCTTTTGGCGAGATAGTCCTCGGCCTGGTTCTTGAGCACGATCACCTCCGCCAGGCGGTCCTTCACGGCCTTTGGAAGGACATCGGCGCTGTCCCCGCGCCGATCACCGTCACCAACAGCATGCGCGTCGCGCCGGCGGCCTTGGCGGCATCCACGAAGGTCTGCGTGCCGATGAAGTCCGGGCGCGGCGTTTCATTCGGGCGTCCGCCGAGGGTCGAGACAATCGCCCGCACCTTCGTATCCGCGAGTACCCGCCGGACGTCTTCGATCTTCGTCGCATCGCCGACAGCGAACTTCACCGGCGATCCCGTCAACCCCTCGCGCTTGGAGGTGGGCCGGACAAAGGCCGTCACGTCCTCGCCCTTGGCCGCGAGTTGCTTGGCGATTTCGAGCCCAACGCCACTTGAAGCGCCGACAACCAGCACCGTCCCGCGCGTCGCCGGCGCGCTCGCGCCGGTCGTCAGCAACAGGACGGCAAGGGCTGCGAAGATCCGCTTCATGAGGGCGTCTCCCGGCTAGAACTTCAGCTTGCTGTCGTAGGGCTTGAAGGCCCAAGCCTTCTGCGGCGTGTCGATCAGAGGCTGATACGGCGCGTCCCACACGACAGGCTTGCTCTCGCCGAAGGTCGGCTTCAGCGCGCCGCCCTTGCTGCGGATCAACGCGACAAATCCGCCCTTGGTGCCCATCGGGCCCAGCGCCACGCCGGGAATGCGCCAGGCATAGCTGCCGGGCTTCATCACACCGCGCGGGGTGGCGATATCGCCGTCCAGGACGAACATCTCCTCAACCGCCGCATTGGTCACGACCGGACGACGGACGTCGCCCTTGTCTGGGCCAACCTTCAGCAGCCAGGTGCTCTCGCCGGTCTTCCTGTCGTTCCGCAGGAGCTTACGTTGCGCGGTCCGGCCCCAGCGCCGCTCATCGTCGGCTGTGCCGCCCTTCCACGCGATCCTGGCGCTTTGAATGTGCTTGATCAGCTTTTCCTTGACGTACATGCCGGCCGGCACGGGTTCGTAAAAAGCCAGATGCTCGCCTTCGTAGAAATTGAAGACCGCGCCGCCGGATTTGCTTTCCATCAGCTTGTGCTCATAGCCCGCCGGGAAATAGGTGTAGTCGCCGGTCTTGTAGGTGATGTCGTCGACGGTGAATTCCCCGTCGAGCACGAAGAATTCCTGGTCGCTGTTGACGTAGTGCTTTTTGTCGAAGCGCCAGCCCGGCGCGTAGTGGAACACGCCGCTGGTCGATTTCGAGCCCTTGGCATCGTAGGAGGCCGTACCGGCATCCACGCCCGGCTGCGAATTCTTTTCCCCGAGCACGCGACGCGGCTCTTCGACCTGCGTCTGCAGGAAGTCCGAGTGCGGCCGTCCGAGACCGAGACCCGGATGCGCCTCTTGCGCGATTGCGGGGCGGACGAACGCCGCGGCGGCGGCCCCGATCAACAAGTTGCGGCGGTTGAAGGCAGAACCGTCATTGCGGGACATGTCGCGCACCTTTGGGATCGAGCCCCCTTAAAAAAATTGCGCCAGCCGAGGGGGAATTCGGCTGGCGCAAGTCGTCAGTAAGAGAACGTTTTAGAAGTTATACGCGGCGCGGATGCCGAACATACGCGGCAGCGGCAGCGAGTAACGGATTTCGTTCTTGTTCACGGTGCCCGGGATGAACGTGAACACGTCCACGCCGGTCAGACCCGCGAGCAAGGTCTTATTGTTCGTCAGGTTGGTGACGTAGCCCTCGATGCTGAACTGCTTGTTACGGGCACCGACACGCAGGTTGATCTTATGCGCCGCACCGACCCAGGCGAGGTTGGTGAAGTCGGTGTAGTTGCGACCGCGGAACGAGTAGTCGATACGACCGAACCAGTCGTAATCGGCGGTCAGGTGATCGGTGTATTCCGCCGAGGCCGACGCCGTCCACTTCGGAGCCGTCGGCAGCATGTTGCCGAGACCGAGCTTGTTGTTGCCCTGGATGTTGGCGCAATCCGTGCAGCTATACAGAGCCGGGTTGGCGGTGCCGATCTTCGAGGTGTTCAAAGCCAGGTTCGCCGTAACCGTGAGCTTGTCGGTGACTGCGAACTGGTTTTCCAACTCGAGGCCGTTCAGGGTCGCGATGCCGGTGTTGACCGTCACGTTGAACAGGTTGGTGATCGCCGGATCCGTCGGCGTCGCCGGCAGGTTGACCGGGATGGAGGCGCCAGCCTGACCGTTCTTCCACTTGTCATGATAGACCGACAGCGTGGTACGGGCGCGGTTGTCGAGATAGCTCGCCTTGATACCGGCTTCGAAGTTGTCCAGCTGTTCCTGGAGGAACGTGCCGGTCGAACCCGGAGCGCCCGCCTGAAGAGCGGCGACGACGCGGGCCGGGTTGGTCAGCAGCGCGACGTTGAAGCCACCCGGACGATAGCCACGCGAGAACAGGACGTAGGCGGTCGAGTTCGGCGCGAACTTGTAGTCCAACGAGACACGCGGCGAGAAGCTCTTGAAAGTGTTCTTCTGGATTGCGTTGAGCGGCGGCAGCACCGCGGTGCCGGTGGCGCCAATGATCGGCACGTTACGCACGTGGTCCCACTGGTACCGCGCTTCGCCGGTCAGTGTCAGGTTGTCGAGGATGTCGAAGTACAGGCCGCCGAACACCGCAGGCGTGTAAACGCGCGCGCGGGTGATCGAGGTCGAGAAGTTCGGACCCGTGTTGGCCAAGCCGTACACGACGCCGCCCGGCGACGCGAAGTTGAGGTAGCTGGCGCCGACCATGAAGCGGAAGCGTTCCTTCGGCGCGGACGTCAGACGGATTTCTTCGCTCCAGTCGCGCAGGTAGCCCTGGCTCCACTGCGTGAAGTTCAGCCACGACAGGCGGTTCGCCGGATCGGCCGCGTAGATCGGGTTCGCACGATCGAGGCCCGCACGATAGTTCAGGTCGATACCGACGCTGGTCTTATCGCGGTGATAAGCGGTGATCGAGTTGAAGGTGTAACCGTTGGCGAATTCGTAATCGATGTGGAGGTCGGCCTGGATCGCCTTACGCTCGAGGCCAAAGTGCTGGTTGAAGTTCGGATCGAAGAGCAGCGGATAACGCGGACGATCGAAGATCACGTTCTTCAGCAGCGGGTACACCGTGGTGTCAGCCGAGATCGCGCCCTTCGGCATCTGGTCGACCGTCGGCAGCTGACCGCAGAAGTAACCGTTGCCCGCACGCGTCGCCGGGTTGCTGCCGGCCGGGAAGCAGTTGAACTGATCGGCCTTGATCGCGCCCTGGGCCGACTGACCGTCGCTGTCGTTGAAGTAGTTTAAGAATCCCTGCATCTTCAGGTTATCGGTCGGCTTCGCGATGATCGACACGGCCACCGACTTGGTGGACTGCATGCCCATCTTTTCGTTGGTGTTCGCCTGGTTCGTGTACTGGCCGCCGCGATAGTAGTAGCGGCCGGAAACACGCGCCGCGAGCTTGTCTTCGACCAGCGGGCCTTCGAAGCTGAGGTTCTCTTCGTTCGAACCGAAGCTGCCATATTCGGCGGAGACGCGGCCCTTGTATTCGTTCAGGCTCGGCTCACGGGTCACGAAGTTGATGGCGCCCATGAAGGTCGAGCGGCCGAAGTAGGCGCTCTGCGGACCCTTCAGGACTTCGATGCGTTCCACTTCCGAGATCGATGGCGGCTGCGCGCCGATGACCGGCGTGCCATTCAGGAACAACAGACCGCCGGCGGTGGCGCCCGCGTTGTTATTGACGAAAAGGCCGCGGAAGGTCAGCGAGGCGGTGGAACGGTCGTTACGGCCCGAACCGCCCGTCTGGTTGACGAAGTTGAAGCTCGGCGTCACCGCCGAGATGTCGGTGAGCTGCTTGAGGCCCATCGAATCGATGTCTTTGGTCGAGAACGCCGTGATGGCGATCGGCACCTGCATCAGGTTTTCTTCGACCTTACGCGCCGTGACCACGATCTCTTCGAGGCCGATGTTCTGCGCAAAGCTCGGCGCCGCAAAGGCGCTGGCAGTGGCCATCGCGCTGGCCGCGAGCAAAAGCTTCTTGAATGTCATTACTTAAAGTCCCCCGTGTGTGAACCTAGCCAGGGGCAGCGGGACCTTGGTCGTGCGTACCGGTCCGAACGCCCTGGAACTGGCTAGCAACTGAAGAAAAAACACGGTTCCCCCGCGCTTTTTCCACTGCGGCTGAGGATGCTTAACACACTGATGACTGCCAAATGCAATGTTTGGATAGGTAATGCATGTTGGTTATTGGAGTGTGACATAGTTCACACAACCAAAGCGCCCGCCGCGCGCAGGCCCCGCATTTCCAACGCGAATTGACGTTTTCGCCTGGCGGGCATGGTCGTTCGCTAGACGGGCATGGTCTAGAAAGACAGCCAAAGCGACCTCCAAATAGCTGATCGGATACGATCACCCCATTTTGCGCATTAGTTCGGCGCTCGTTTGCCCTGGCGAGTCAAAAGCTTACCGCAGGTGCAATTTCCTTCGGCGGCAGCACAAAGTCAGGCCAGCCCTTGAAGGACTTCGACAACGCCGTCCACGGCTCTTTCAAACGCGCATTGATGACCTGCAACGGCTGATCGCCGCGCCGCGCGGACGTATGACCGTCGCCTTCCCCATCGATGAAAACGAAGGAGTCGCCCGCTTTACCGAGCACCTTGCGCACTTCGCCGGCGGTGACGCCGATTTCAAGCTGGCCTTGCAGGATCATGGTGACGCTGCCCCAGAAGGGCGACACGTGGAGTTCCTCGAAGGACGGCGGCGGCAAAAGGCCGGTGAGCGACATGCGATACACGGGAACGGAGCCCCCGCCGGTCAGCACGCACATATAGGACTTCTTATCCATGCCGGCGAAAACGCCGTAGACCTTGCCCGCGCCCGGCCGATCCGCCGCCTCTGCGAAGTCGATCTCGCCGCCCGCGGCCAGCGCGCCAAGGCCACCGATCGCGGTGACGACGCTGCGGCGTGAAGCGCCACCGATCATGCTGTTGTTGTCGGTCGGCATGGCGAAATCCTCACAGCTTGCGGTCAAAGCGTTTCATGTCGAACGTCGGATCGAGCGCGCCGGCATGGTTGCCTTGCGGCGGGCCACCGGGCGCGTAGATCGCCGGTGGCAGGATGTTATCGGGCCAGCCGTTGAAGTTCCTTTTGAAGACGTCCCACAGGCCGTCCACGGGATCGGAGAAACGCAGGTTCGCCGTTTGGATATCGCCGAAATCGGGATTGTGCGTGGAATGGCCGTCGCCCTGCGTGTCGACGAAGACGAAGATATCGCCGGTTTTGCCGACAATGCTGCGGCGCGGGCCGCCGGTGACGCCGAACTCCACTTGTCCATGCAGGATCACGGTCAAGCTGCCCCACCACGTGGAGACGTGATTGTCCTGCCAGGTCCCGGTTTGTTTGCGGGCGTCGCCAAAGGTAAGGCGATAGATCGGCAACGTGGCCCCGGCCTTGGGATCGGCCAGGGAGAGGTCGCAGAAGTACGACTTCATGTCCGTGCCGGTGTAGCAGCCGTAGATGGCCATGCGTCCCTCCCCTCGCGCGTTCAGGAATCCGTCGGCTTGAGCCGAATGCGCGCGACCTGGCCGCGCAGTTCGCCGCCGTCCTTGTACTTGGTGGTGAACAGGTTCACGTAGAACCGGCCCGCGAGCAGGTATTCCAGCTGGCCTTCGTTCAGCACGACCGACCCTTGCACGGGACTCTTCAGCCCGCCCTGGCCGAGATTGATCAGCTTGCCGGCATTGGTGCCGGGGCGTTGCGGGCCGTGGATCCAGACTTCCGTGATCGGCGATGTCAGGCCCTCGTAGGTCAGCGTCCAGCTGAATTTGAGGGTTGCGCGTTCGAGCACGAAATCGACACGGCCCTTGCCCGGGCTTTCCGTGGGCGCGCTTTCCTCATCGGCGGAGAGATCGGCGGTGAACCGGATGGGCCGCGTATCTTCCGGCGGCAGGGCCCAGACCGCAGCGGGCAGCATCAGGCCGAAGGCCGCGCCCAGAATGCTGCGGCGCATCACTGATGCAGAGCGATGATCAGCGGGCATCACTGTTTTCCCAAGAGGCGCCTGAACGCAGTGCGAGCACCGCCGAAATTCCTGGCTCAGGCCGCGCGGCACGGCGGATACTACCAACCTCGCTTTTGGAACGATACCGATGCACAGCGCCGTTGTCCGCGCGTTCCTTCGAAAGTGCCGCTTGCCGGTCGCGGTCGCTTGCCTGATGGGCGTGCACCCCGTCCAGGCCGCCGACACGCTCGGCTTCGTGGTCACCACCTGGAACACCGCGATCTACGAATCACGTTTCATGGATGAATGCCCGGAAGGCCTGAATCCCGGCAACGATGAATTCTGGTGGCGCGGACTGAACAAGGACGATCGCGGCCGCCTCACCCAAAACGGCATGGTCACGCAGATCGAGCGCCAGGGTTACGCCCTGGTGCGCGGACCGAAGGGCGAGAATGTCTGCCAGACGCCCGAAGCCGTGACGGACACGCCACTGCTGACGGTCGAGGGACCCGGCGCCTACGGCGTCAATCTCGACGGCACCCAGGACGGCCGCGCGACCGCAAAGTCCTGCGCGCATCAGAAGTTCGAGGGCGTCGACGGCACGCCGGCCGTCGACAATCAGATGTACCGCTTGCTCGGCTGCACTTATGGCTGGCGCAACTACGGCCATATCGAGATGAACGCCAACGGTCAGCGCAAGACCAACGGCCTCGGCATGATCCTGATCGAAGTGACGGGCGTTGACGACGCGCGCAACGACAACGACGTGAAAGTGACGTTCTACCGCTCCATCGACCAGTTCGTGCTCGACAGTGCAGCGAACGTCCTGCCCTTCGGCACCTACCGGATCGACGTCGTGAACGGCGTGGCGCGTTACGGCAGCACGGTGAAGGGAAAGATCGCGAACGGCGTTTTGACCACGGAACCGGCCGACGTGCGTCTGCCGTTCTACGGCAACTACACCCTGCTCGATCAGAACATCCGCAATCTGAGCCTGAAGCTCGAGATCGCAGCCGACGGCGCGCATGCGAAGGGCATGATCTCCGGCTACTACGATGTCGATCAGCTGTGGGACTATCTCAGCGGTCTTGGCTTCGCCGCCACCGCGCAATACAGCTGCCCGGCACTGCATGAGGCCGCGTATCGGCTGGCGGATGGGTATCCCGACCCCAAGACCGGCAAATGCACGGCGTTGTCGTCGTCGTTCCTGATCAACACTGTCGCCGCGTTCATCGACCATCCGTCCAACGAGAAGGTCGCCAATGCGCGCTAGCTTGCGATCACTCCTCTGCGCGGCAATTGCGGTGATTACACTGACCGCTTGCGGACAATCGGATGCGCCCAAGACGGCCGGCGCACCGCCGGATATGCGTCGCCTGACCGAGGAGCAGTATCGCAACACAATCGCCGACGTGTTCGGCACCAGCATCAAGATCGGCGGGCGGATCGACAGCTTGGTCCGCACCAACGGCCTGCTGGAGCTTGGCGCGCGCAGCGCCGCGATCACGCCGTCGGGACTGGAGAAGTTCGATCAGCTGGCGCGTTCGATTGCAGATCAGGTCGTCGACCCCGCGCACCGCGACATCCTCATCGGCTGCGCGCCGCCCATTGCCGATGCGTTCGACGAATACTGCGTGCGCCAGTTCTTCACGCGCGTCGGACGCATGCTGTATCGCCGCCCGCTGACGAAGGACGAACTCACCGCGCGCATCAATGCCGCGAGCCTGGCATCGAAGAACCTGGCGGACTTCCATCAGGGTGTCGCTCTGTCGCTGGCCGCCATGCTGGTGTCGCCGAACTTCCTGTTCGTGATCGACACGACTGAAGACGATCCAGATCATGCCGGCCAATTGCGCCTCGATGGTTACGCAAAGGCCGCGCGGCTTTCTTACTTCCTGTGGAATTCCACGCCGGACGACACGCTGCTGACGGCCGCCGAGAAGGGCGACCTGGCAACCGCCAGCGGGCGCAAGCGCGAGATCGAACGCATGATCGCTTCGCCGCGGCTCGAAGGCGGCGTGCGCGGCTTCTTCGCCGACGCCCTGGCGCTGGATGCCTTCGAGACGCTGGAGAAGGATTCCATCCTGTTCCCCGCCTTCAACCTTGCGGTCGCGCAGGATGCGCGGGAACAGACCCTGCGCACGATCTCGGCGGAGCTCATCGCACGCGAGGGCGACTATCGCGATCTCTTCACTACGCGCCGCTCGTACATGAGTGCGGCCCTGGCGCGCGTCTACCGCGTCTATGTGCCGAAGACGGCCAACTGGGTGCCCTACGAATTCGCGAAGAACGACCCGCGCGTGGGCATCCAATCGCAGATCAGCTTCACCGCGCTGCATTCGCATCCCGGGCGCAGTTCACCCACCTTGCGGGGCAAAGCGTTACGCGAGCTGCTGCTGTGCCAGAAGGTGCCCGATCCGCCGGGCGATGTGGACTTCACCAAGTTCAACGACCCGAAGTCGGAGATCAAAACCGCCCGCGAGAAGCTCGCGTTGCACACGTCGCAAGCGGCTTGCGCGGGTTGTCACAAGCTGACCGACCCCTTGGGCCTTGGGCTTGAGCAGTTCGACGGCGCCGGCCAGCACCGCACCACGGAGAACGACGTCGCCATCGACGTCACCGGCGATCTCGACGGTGTGAAGTTCAAAGACCCCGCGACCCTGGGCGCGGCCATCCGCGCCAATCCGGCGGTGCCGACATGCCTGGTCAGCCGGCTTTATACCTATGCGGTCGGCCGCCCGGCGGCGACCGACGAGCAGGGATTGATCGCTTATCTCCAGAAGCGCTTCAGCGACGAAGGCTACAAGTACCCGGCGTTGCTGCGTGCGATCGCCAGCGCCGACGCGTTCTATGCGGTGAAGCCGCGCGAACAAACTCCGCCTCAAACGGCACAGGAAAGCCGCCCATGAGCATCCTGATCAAACGCGAGAAGTCGCGCCGCAGCGTCTTGCGCGGCATGTTGGACGGCGCGGCGGTCACGGTCGCGTTGCCGCTGTTGGACTGTTTCCTCGACGATCACGGCGAGGCTTTGGCCGACGGCAGCCCAATACCGACGCGCTTCGGCAGCTGGTATTGGGGCATGGGCCACACGCCCGGCCATGCGGTGAAAACCCGCACCGATGTTGGCGAGATCGAATTCCTGGAAGAATGCAAGGCGCTGATCCCGTATCGGCAGCACATCAATTATTTCGGCGGTTTCAACACGCCGCTCGACGGTCGCTCGAACTATCCGCATGAAAGCGGCTGGATCGGCTCGCGTACCGGCACCGTGCCGTCGCGCAGCGGTGAAGTGCCGGCCCCCACCTTCGACCTGATGATCGCCGATGCCATCGGCGGCGGCACACGCTTCCGCACGATCGACGCCACCAGCATGGGCAATCCGAAGGAAACCTATTCCGCACGCGGCACCTTCAGCCGCGCCGACGCGGAAGCCTCGCCGGTGGCTTTGTATGCCCGCATCTTCGGGCCGGATTTCGCCGACCCGAACAAGGGTGAGTTCAGACCCGACGCGAAAACGATGGTGCGCAAGAGCGTCCTGTCCAGCATCAACCGGGAAAGCGACAAGCTGATGAAGTCGCTGGGCCAGATGGACCAGCATCGCCTGGACGAATACTTCACGTCGGTCCGTCAGTTGGAGAATCAGCTGACGCTGCAACTGACGAAGCCGCCGCCAGCCGAATCCTGCCGCGTGCCGCCCGCGCCGCCGAACAACGCCATCGAACGCGCGGCCTTCGCCGTCGAGATCGACACCGTGCAGGCCACGCACCGCCTGATGACCCAACTGATCGTGATGGCGCTGGCTTGCAACCAGACCAAGGTGTTCAACCTGGTCTACAGCGACAACTTCAGCCGCGTGCGTCGCGCCGGCGAAACCTATACCCATCACGTGCTGACGCACGAGGAACAGGCGGACCCGAAACTTGGCTATCAACCGACGGCATTCTGGTTCAATTGCCGCAGCATGGATGCCTGCGCCGAGTTCATCGGCGCCTTCGCCAACGTGCGCGAGGGCGCAGGCACATTGCTCGACAACATGCTGATCTTCGCCGGCAGCGAAACCAGCTTCGCGCGCATCCATTCTGTCGACAACATTCCGGTGATGACCTTCGGCAAAGCGGGCGGACGCATCAAGACGGGCCTGCATGTCGTCGGTAACGGCGATCCCGTCACCCGCGTCGGCTTCACCGCGATGCGCGTGATGGGGATGCCGATCGACGAATGGGGCCAGAAGTCGCTGCGCACCACCAAGCCCATCGGCGAGATCCTGGTTTAGTCATGCGCCTCGCGCTCGCGGCACTTATTTTCCTGACCTCCGCCGCGCATGCCGCGGGAAACCCGCCGTCGGTGGTTGTCGCGAAGCCGATCGGCGCGGGTGTCGCCTTCACCACCAAGAACGGCATGTCGCTGTATACCTATGGCCGCGACGAAGCCGGCAAGTCCAATTGCCTGCAAACTTGCGCTGAAGCCTGGCCGCCGCTTGCGGCGACCGAGGAAGCAGGCCTCGCGCCCGAATGGAAGGTGATCGCGCGCGCCGACGGTCGGAAGCAGTGGGCCTATAAAGGTCAGCCGCTTTACACCTTCGCCAAGGACCCCGCGCCCGGCACGAGCTTCGGCGACAATGTCGGCGACGTCTGGCACGCCGCCCTTCAAGACATGTGGACGCCAGCGGAGATCGGCATCGGGCCCAGCCTGATCGGTCGCGTGTTGGTCGACGGCAAGGGCATGACTCTCTACACCATCGACGGCGACAAAGTGCCGGAGCCGGAGAAGCCCGGCGCGATCCCCCCGCTCAGTTCCGCCTGCACCCAGCGTTGCCTTGGCACCTGGCACCCGGTGACCGCGCCGGCGGTCGGCCGCGAGAAGGACGACTGGATCATCACGCGCCGCGACGACGGCACCTTGCAATGGGCGTTTCGCGGCAAGCCGCTCTACACATACGCCAACGACCTTTCGCCCAGCGATACGCTGGGCAACGGACGTGAGCAGAACTGGCACGCGGCCGTGGTCGAACCCGCGCCGCCGCGGCCCACGTGGATCACGTTCCAGGCCTCCGACGCCGGCGAGATCCTCGGCAATGCGAGCGGCCTGACCGTCTACACCTTCAATGCCGAACAGAATCGCGCAAGGCGCTCCAACCTCGGCGCGCCGGCGACTTGCGATCCCGATTGCATCCGCACATGGTGGACACCGATTGCGGCCGATGCGAAGGCCGAACCCATCGGCAATTGGTCGATCCTGAAGAACGAGGATGGCTCGCTGCAATGGTCTTACAAAGGCGAACCGCTTTACACCCACGTACGCGACAAGAAGCCGGGCGAGATCAACGGCACACGTTTCACCGGCAGTCGCGCCTGGCATCCGATCACGCGCAACGGCCAGAACCTTCCGGGCGGAAACTGACCGCCTTCCTTTCGGGGGATACGACAGATGACCCATCGCACCTCGCGCCGTTCGTTGATCGGCTCTGTGGCAGCATTGCCATTGGCCGTGCCCGCCTCCGCCGCGGATCGAGCGAAGAAATCCGCCACGGCGGTGCCACCGATGGGCACAGCCACCATCGCGCCCTGGGTCGCAACCTGTGTGCAGATGCCCACACCCAACACCACGCCCAGCAAGAACGTCGAGGAAGCGCGCGCCATCGTGCACAAGTCGCTCGACGCCTGTGATGCGCAGCTGCAGATGGCCGCCGCGCGGCGCGCCGACCTGGTGCTGTTCCCGGAGTACATCCTGGGCGGCCCGGAAGACGACATGCGCGGCGTGATCGATTTTCCAGGCCCTGAGATCGAACGCGTGCAGAAGCTGGCGCAGAAATACAAAGTGTTCATCGGCGCCCACGCCTATGCGCGCGATGCGATGTTCCCGGGGCGCTACTTCAACGTGTCGTTTCTGGTGAACCGCTCCGGCGACGTGGTTCTGAAGTTCAACCGCATCCACACCTATCACTCGCATTCGCCGCACGACTTCTGGCAGCGCTTCCTCGACAAGGTCGGCATCGAAGGCGCTTTCCCGGTCGCACGCACGGAGCTTGGCAACATTGCGATGATGCCCAGCATGGAACTGATGTTCCCGGAGATCGCGCGCATGTTCACCCTGCGTGGCGCCGAGGTGATCCTGCACGATACGGCCGAAGCCATCTGCGATGTGTCCGTGAAGCGCACACGCGCCGTGGAGAACATGGTGTTCCTGATGTCGGCCAACACGCCTGCCCAGATCGGCCCGAAGTCGATGCGCGTCGGTTCGCGCATCATCGATTGGGAAGGCGAAGTGATGGCCGAAGTCGCGGACGGCAAGGCCGGCCAATGCACCGCGATCCTCGATGTCGAAGGCCTCAGGCAGCGCCGTTCGGATTCGGACGTCGCCGTGCCGGCGGCCCGCGGCTATATCGACGTCAACTACCTCGCCCGCCTGCGCACGGAAGTCGTGCGCGACATTTACAATGCAACCAGCCTGTTCCCCATCGACACCTATAAGGACGGCACGACCTCGCAGGTCCGCGTGTTGCCCGAACGCACGCCCGAAAGCTTCCGCGTCAGCATGGACCGCATGGTCGAAACCGGCATGATTTCGCGGAAATACATGAAGTCCTGATCGCAAGCTTCGGGACAACCACCTTTATTTCACGCAATCGCCGCGCCAAAACGCCGCCGGCAACGTTCAACTGTTCGTCGTGCGGCGGAGATATCGGGATGATCGTACTGGGACTTTTGGCGATCGGCCTCGCAATCGGCCTGATCACCACCCGCCTGCTGGGGCAGGTCGGTCGCGACCGGCTGATCGGCACCGGCTTCGGCATGTTCGGCGCGCTGATCGGCGGGTCTGCCTTCGTCTACTTCACGGGCGCGAACGTGCCCAATGCTGAATTCACCTGTGTGGTGATCGCCACCAATTCCGCCGTTCTGCTGGCGATGATCTATCGCGCGCTGACGATGCCAACCACACGCTTTTAGCGTGATGCGGATTCGCCGGCGCGGAGATCGGCCAACAACGCCTGCTCACGCTGATAGGCTTGCTCTACCTGGATGAAGCGTTGGCCGATCCCTTCGGCGTTCTTGCGAAAGATATCGACATGCGCGGCCAACGTCGCACAGCGCACCGCGATGTCCTTGTCGCTGGACCGCGCATCGCAGGTGGGACGCAGCACGGCAATCGTCCGTTCCAACGATTCCATCTGCCCGAGGATGTTCATTTCATCCCCACCCGCGTTGACATGCGCCCGCTCAATCGACGCCAACCCTTCGGCAATGGCCATCACGAACTCCTCGCGTTTGATCGCGACGGCAGGATCGTCGGGCAACTCATGCAGCTTGGCGTTCAGGATCTGGATTTGGCGGCGCGCATTTGTGTAGAGCATCTGGTGCGGCGAGCGTTTCGCCAACCGCGCCGCGACAATCGTGTTGAAGGCGTCGATGCGCGTTTCCGCCGCCGCGATTTCGCGCAGCAAATTGCTGTCTGCCGGCGTGGCGGCCGCCGCGCTTGCGCTCATCGCCCCGACGAGGGCGAGGACGATTAACGCACCCGCGTATCGATCCATTTGGCGAGCCACTTCGCGACATCCAGGCTGTTCTTGTCTTGCATCAACATATGCGAGTTGCCGTGGAAACCGACATCCGGCAGCGCGACAACCTCGACCTTGCCGCCGGCCGCGTTCGCGGCTTGCGCGAAGGCCTGACACTTTTTCAAGGTCTCACCCCAACTGGTGCCGGCGAGGAAGTCGCCGAACATCACCAGGATGGGGAGGTTGGCATAGGGCGTCATGGCGTCCGTCGCCGCCGGGCAAGCCGCGGGCTCGATCGCGACAATGCCGGCGATCCCTTTGCGGCTGAGCGCCGCCGCTTGGAAGGGGAAGATGCCGGATTGCGAATGGCTGATCAGTACGGTGCCGTCGATCTTGTCGGCGAGTTCCGCCAGCGCCGGCACCGTCGGGTTCGCGGGCCCCAGCGTGCCGGACCAGTCGGGCACCATCTGCTTCCACAACTCCGCCTGGGCTTCGAGCGGGAATTGCAGGCCCGGGTTTGGCTCAGGATACTTGGTCCCGAAACGGAACAGCGTCCAGGCGCCTTCATGGCTGGCGGCGTTGACCGTCGGCAGGCTTTCCGCTTTCTCGCGTCCAAGCTTCACGGAATTGAGGCTCGTCGGGTCGATCGCGGAGCGTCCACGCCACGCCTGATCGATCACATAGACCGGATAGTTCTGACGCAGCATGTACTCGTCCCAGCCCATGCGGCCATCGGGCGTCGTCTCCCAGGTCTTACCAGTGAGGCAGCAGCCGTGGATAAAGGTGATCGCCTTGCGCTTCCCGGCCTTGGCCGGGATCTGATAGTGCACATAGACCTGCGCGGTCATGATCGTGCCGTCGGTGGGCCCCGTCGCGCGCGACGTGGTGGCCGGCGAACGAATGTCCTTCCCGCCAACGAAAAAACTGCCCTGGCCTGACAACGTCAGCGGCGGAAGCTTTTCAGCAGCGGTGACCGGCCCCGCGATCAGCAGCGCGGCAAGCGCGACGGCAAGCGACTCCATGAGACGGGTTCCCTCTGCGACAGGTGGGGAAGACTAGCCACGCGCAAGCGTCATTGCTAGGCTTGGCGAAAGTCCTGAAATGCAAGTCAGGTGCTTCGCCATGACGACCGCACCCCATCCGCCTTGGTTCGACCCGCGCATGCCGGCGCGCGAGGACTGCGTGACGCCCTGCCTGCTCGACAAATATGCCGCGCAGTTCGGCGCGCGGGAATTCCTGCGGTTCGAAGACGGTACGCGGTGGAGCTGGGCGGAAACGCGACAGATCGCGTTGAGCACCGCGGCGGCATTGCAAGCGCGGGGCGTGAAAGCCGGTAACACGGTCCTCGCCTGGCTTCCCAACAACGCAACTCTCGTGCGCACCTGGCTGGGCGCAAATTACCTGGGCGCGATCTTCGTGCCGATCAATGCCAGCTATCGCGGGCGCTTGCTGGAACATGTGCTCGCCACGTCGCGTGCCAAGCTGATGGTCTGCCATCCGCAGTTGCTGGATCGCCTGACAGGCATCGCAACGGCGGATATGGCGCGCGTCATTGTCGATGCGCCGAGCAGCGACGGCCTGGCCTGCCCGCTGTCGCTCGAAGCGCGCGAGGCGCTCGATGGCGATCCCGCCTGCGTCGATCTGTCCCATCAGCCGCAGCTGTGGGACACGCAGATGGTGATCTTCACGTCCGGCACCACGGGCCCGTCCAAAGGCGTACAGGCGAGCTACTTGCATATGTATGCCTCCGGCATGGGCCAGTACGGCTACATCACCGGCGCCGATAAGATGCTGGTGAACCTGCCCATGTATCACGTCGGCGGCGTGGCAAGTTTCCTGGCGGCCTTGCGCGTCGGTGCCTCCATTGCGGTGCATGAAGGCTTCAACACGCGCGAGTTCTGGAACCAGATCCGCGACTTCGGCGCCACCGTCACCAGCGGCCTGATCGGCGCGATGACCACCTTCCTCGCCAAGAACGAACCGGCCTCGGACGACGCCGACAATCCCCTGCGCATGATCACCCTGGCGCCGGTGAACGCGATGACGATCGCGCTCGGCCAGCGTTATGGGTTCGATTACATCTCCGGCTTCAACATGACCGAACTGTCGGTGCCACTCGTGACCGGCGTCAACGAAACGGTGGAACGCAGCTGCGGCCGACCTCGCACCGGCGTGCAATGCCGCGTGGTCGACGACCACGACATCGAAGTGCCGCACGGCACCATCGGCGAATTCGTCGTGCGCAGCGACCGTCCGTGGGACCAGTTCAGCGGCTATTTCGGCAACCCCGAAGCCACCGCCACCGCCTGGCGCAACGGCTGGTATCACAGCGGCGATCTGATGTACCGCGACGAGGCCGGCAACTTCTTCTTCGTCGACCGCAAGAAGGACGCCATCCGCCGGCGCGGTGAGAACATCTCGTCCATCGAAGTGGAAATCGATGTCGGCACCTTCCCGGCGGTGCGCGAGGTCGCGGCTTATGCCGTGGCGAGCCCCGAAGGCGAGGACGAAGTGATGATCTGCGTCGCGCCGAAGCCCGGCGCGACGATTGATCCGGGCGCGTTGATCGCCTATCTCATGCCGCGCATGGCGCACTTCATGGTGCCGCGCTACGTTCGTATCGAGAGCGAATTGCCCAAGACACCGACCAACAAGATCCAGAAGACCGAGTTGCGCGCCGAGGGCGTCACGCCGGCCACATGGGATCGCGAAGCCGCCGGCCTCAAGCTGAAGCGCGAGAGGCTGACTTAGTGCCTTTCAAAAGCCTTCCGCGCAACTCAGTGCATCGCGCGCTGAACGCGCTCGGCGATCGCTGGAGCCAGCTGATCATTCGCGAAGCGTTTTGGGGCGCGAGCCAGTTCGGCGATTTCCACGACCGTTGCGGCATGGCCCGCAGCACGCTCGCCAACCGGCTCAAAGCGTTGGTGAAGAACGGCATTCTCGAACAGCGGCCATTGAAGCGCGGCATGGCGCGGCAGGATTATCACCTGACGCCGCGCGGTCGCGGACTGTTCGACTATGTGATGCTCGCCTGGGGCTGGGGCGTGAAGTGGGGCATGGTCAGCCCTGGCGCCGCGACCACGCTGGTCCATGCCGATTGCGGCAAGGCTATGCTGCCGGAGATGCACTGCGAGCAGTGCCACGGCCGCATCACCATGCGCGAGTGCACTTATACGCCCGGACCCGGCGCGGGCACGGAACGCGTGCCGGTGCAACGCATGCATCGCCGCCGCTATCCCGATGAGCGCGAAATGACATTCGAGGTCGTGGACATCACCGGCGACCGTTGGACGGCGCTGGTGATCTCAACCCAGTATTTCGGCATTCACCGCTTCGACGACATCCAGTCGTACCTCGGCATCGCGACAAACATCCTGACGGACCGCCTGCGCGCGCTCGAGGCCAACGGCATTGTCGAGCGTCGTCTCTATGACCTCGTGCCGCCGCGCTATGAATATTGGCTCACCAAGAAGGGCATGGACACGTATCAGCATTCGCTGAGTCTCATGCTGTGGGGCGATGAGTGGCTGAAGGACCCGAAGGGTCCGCCGCTGTACATTCGGCACAAGCCCTGCGGCCATCGCCTTGGCGCGGCCGTTGTCTGCGGCGAGTGCAAGCAACCCTTGCAGTTGGAAGCCGTGACGGTGGGCCGCGCGAAGATCGCGACCAAGCCCGAAGCCGCTAGCGCGAAACCGCCGCGCGGTACTCGGAAACGAGTTGCTCGATAATCGCGGCGACAGGCTCGATAGACTGGATCGCACCGACGCCCTGCCCCGCCGACCACACATCGCGCCAGCGCTTCGCGGCTTCCTCGACCTTGCCGATATTCATCGGCGCCTTCTCGGGCATGTTCTTCGGGTCGTAGCCCGCTTCGATCAGGCTGCCACGCAGCCAATTCGCCGGCACGCCCGTAAGCGCCGCGGACAGGATGATGTCTTCCGCCGTGGCGGAGATCAGCATCTCCTTATAGCGCGGCACCGCCATGCTCTCCTCGCTGGCGATGAATCGCGTGCCGATATAGGCGAGGTCCGCGCCCAGCAACTCCGCGGCGCGCACGGCCTGACCGGTGCCGATGCCGCCGGCCAGGATGATCGTACCGTTGAAGAACGAACGCACGGCAGGCGCGAAAGCAAAGCCGGAGATTTGCCCGGTGTGCCCGCCGGCGCCCGCGCTGACCAGCACCAGGCCGTCCACACCGGTCGCCGCGGCCTTCTCCGCGAAGGCGACCGAGTTCACGTCCGCGAACACCAGGCCGCCATAGCTGTGGATCTGATCGACGATCGCCTTCGGGCTACCCAGCGCGGTGATGACAATGGGCGCTCGATATTTGATCGCGAGATCGACCTCTTCCTGCATGCGCAGATAGGTCTTGTGCACCATGATGTTCACCGCCCAGGGCGGCGCATCGGCGGGCAGCTCGCTATTCAGCCGCGCGAACCACGATTCCAGGATGTCGATGGAGCGGGCATTGTTCGCCGGCAGCGAGCCGATGATACCGGCACGGCAAGCGGCGAGCGCGAGGTCCGGTCCGGAGACCAGGAACATCGGCGCTGCGATGGCCGGCAACCGCAGCCGGGCGCGCATCCCTTCGGGCAGAGCCATGACTTTCCCCTAACTTGCAAATACGAACTTATTTCGAGTGGGGTGATTGCGTCAAGTCGCGGCATCGGTCGCTTGCATAGCGAGACTTGCATTGACACACCAATGGCCCGGTCCTAGCGTTTTGGGCGTCCGATCCCCCCAACCAGCGGCGAGGACCAGCATGAGCGCTCTCATCGACGGCCTGCACAAGACCATCGACGCGGCCCTGCGCCGCGACCGGCAGGCCTTCCTCGACAGCTTCACCGACGATTGCGAATACGTCTGGCACGTCGGCAAGCGCCCGCTGAACGGCAAGGAATGGCTGGCGAAATTTCTCGACCGCTATTGGGCCGAGATGGCCGACAACACCTGGGAAATCCATCGCTACGCCGAGAACGGGAACGTGCTGATGGCCGAGGGCATCGAGACCTATGTCGTCAAGGCCACCGGCGAAAAGGTCGTGCATCCCTACATGGGCGTCTACGAGTTCCGCGACGGCAAGATCGCGAAGATGCGCGACTACTACGACATGGGCAACGGCGCGACCTGAGGCCCATCATGAAGCATCGTGTGATCCAATGGGCGACCGGCGCGATGGGCAAGACCTGCCTGCGCGCGGTGATCGATCATCCCGATCTCGAACTGGTCGGCCTTTATGTCTACAGCGACAAGAAGGCTGGCCTGGATGCCGGCGAGATCGCGCGGCGGCCGCTGACCGGCGTGAAGGCCACGAAATCCATCGATGAGATTTCGGCGCTGGATGCGGACATCGTATTGCATTGCCCGCTGCTGCAATTCCCCTACGACGCCCACGATGCCGATGTGAGGCGGTTGCTCGAGTCCGGCAAGAACGTCATCTCGATCAACAACTACTTCCGCCCGACCACCCTCCCTCTTGAGACCGCCAATGCACTCGCGGAAAGCTGCCGCAAAGGTAACGCCACGCTCTACGGCACAGGCATCAATCCGGGCTTCATGGCCGAACGCATCGCCCCTGTCCTGAGCGGCCTCTGCACCGACGTCGAAGGCATCACGATCAACGAGATCTATGACTGCTTCGAGATGCGCAACCTCAACTACGTCCGCGATGTGATGGGCATGGGCCTGCCACCGGAGAAGATCGACCTCAAGAACGGTCCGTTCGCCAAGCTGTTCTACGGCATGTACTCGCAATGCGTGGCGGGATTGGCCGAACGGCTGGGATTGAAGCTGGACTCCATCGAGCCCGATCACGCCCTGGTGCTGGCACCGAAAGATATCGCCGCGCCGTCCGGCACCATCCCGCAGGAGACAGTTGCCGCGACCCGCTGGCAGTTCCACGGCCTGCGCGGTGGCGAGCGCGTGATCACCCATGCCGTCAACTGGATCATGGGCCGCGACGTGCCGGGCTTCGCTGACTTCCATCACTGGGAAGTCACGGTTCGGGGCAAGCCCGGAATCGAACTGAAGATGGACCTGATCGAGCCGACCGATACGTCGGTGAGAACGACCGCCGCGCAGTACGGTGTCGCTGGCGCGGTGGTGAATACCATTCCCCACGTGGTCGACGCACAGCCTGGGTTCTTCCAGCTGCCGCTGCCGCCCGTGTTTCATGCGCGAAAGGATCGCTGATGACCCGCGAAGAACTTCTTGAACAGATGCTCGCCAAGGATGAGATCCGCGAGGTGATCATGAACTACGCCCGCGGTGTCGACCGCGCGGACGGGCCGTTGCTGAAGTCCTGCTATCACGCCGATGCGATCGAAGAGCACGGCAACACCTACACCGGACCTGCGCATGCCTATGTCGACGGCGCGATCGGACGCCTGATGAAGATGGGCACGCTAGCGCACTATGTTTGCAACATCTGGATCGAGTTGGAGGGCGACAAGGCCTACGTCGAGTCCTATCTGCTGACCTTCGCGCGCTTCAAGAAAGAGGGGCAGGATTACGACACTCTGACCGGTGGCCGCATCGTCGATCGCTTCGAGAAGCGCGACGGCGCCTGGAAGATCGCCTACCGCAAGATGGCCTTCGACTGGAACCATGACATGCCGTCGCAGGAGACCTGGTGCCTGGGCCTGTTCAAGCCGGAGGATCCGGGCATGATCATGGGTAAGAAGGGCACTGGCGATCTGTCCTACGCGCGCTTCTAGCCAAGCCCAAAAGCAAAGCCCCTCTCCACGCCGGAGAGGGGCTTTTCATTTGAAGATGCCGAAATTGCGTTACTTCTTTTCGGGCGTCACACCCATTTCACGCAGCAAGGTCGCCTGGTCGTAGTATTCGCGCCAGACCTTCACCTTGCCCTTCTCGATCTCCATCACGCCGACGACGGGCGTCGTACCATGACGGCCGCTCACCACGAAGTCGTCGACACGTTCCAGGAACACCGTGTTGCCGACAACGGCCTGATTCTTGATCTTGAGTTCGAGCTTGGTCGCGTTCTTCAACAACGCGGCAAGGTGCGAACGAATGACCTCCTGCCCCTTGAGCGGCTCGCTCATCATGCTTTGCAGCACCGGCTCGTCGCTGAACGCGCGCATGATGCGGTCGAGATCGAGGGCATCCCAGGCCGCCACCATTTCCTTGGCCGCCGCCGCCGGCGTTGCTTCCGCGGCCCGCACGACGCTCGGCATGAGCGCCAGTCCGATCGCTGCCGCCATCAGAACCTTCTTCATTGCATCCTCCCAGGATTCAAACGCGCTGCTTCAATTCGGCCCGCAGGATCTTGCCGAGCGCGTTGCGCGGCAGCGCGGGAACTTCGATCATTTTCTCCGGCCACTTGAAGATCGCCACACCGGCCTGCTTCAGATGGGCCTTGATCTCATCGAGCGTGATGGCCGCGCCGGGCTTCGGCACCACGGCCACACAGACGCGCTCGCCCATCACCTCGTCCGGCACACCGAAGGTCGCGACCTCGGCCAGGCTCGGGTGCGTGATCAGCAAGCCGTCGAGTTCCTCGGGCGAGATGTTCATCCCGCCCCGAATGATGATGTCCTTGCAGCGTCCGACAAAGCGATAGAAACGCGGCGGCTCGCTGTCGCCTGCGATCTCGAGCAGGTCCCCGGAGCGGAAGTAACCTTCGCTATCGAAAACCTGCGCGTTGTCTTCGGGGCTATCGAGATAGCCGTCGAACACATTAGGGCCCTTGATCAGCAGCTCGCCCTGCCTGCCGCGCTCGGTGACCACCTCGCCCGTCGCCGGATCGACCAGCTTGGTCTTGATGCGCGCGGACACACGGTTCGACCACGGCACACCCTCCACGCCAAAGCGCGGGAAATAGAGCGCACGGTCTTCCGCATCCGGCACTTCGCGGCCGGAGCTGACCAACGCCACGCCTTCGTTGGACCCGAAGGTGTTCACCACGTCGATGTTCAGCAGGTCCTTGTAGCCCTTCACCATCCACGGGGAGAGCGGCGCGCCGCCGGAGCAGATGGTGTGCAGTGCGGACAAATCGAGCGCCGCCAGCATCTCTTTCTTCTGCAACAGCATGTTGAGTGCGGCCGGCGGCATCACCGTGTAGGCGACCCGTTCTTCCTGCAGCTGCTTCAGCATCACCGGCAGCTCGAACGGATGGTGCAGCACAAGAGTGCAGCGGAATGTCAGCCACAGATAGAGAAAGCCGCTGATCGCCGCCATGTTGACGAAGGGGAACGGGTTCAACATGACGTCGTGCTTCTTCAGCGCAACGCCGTCTTCCATGCCGACGGCCTGATTGAACCAATGATTGTGACTACGCGGCACGCCTTTCGGCCGGCCGGTCGTGCCCGAAGTCCAGCAGATCGTGAAGATGTCGTTGCCGGAAAGCGTCGGCTTCGTCGTTGCAGGCTTGGCATTGGCAATCAGCGCATCGAGCGCGGCGATGCCATCGCTCTCAGGCCCGAAGGCGGCCATCTTAACGGCGGGGAAATCGGCGTGATGCTTCGCGGCGATCTTCTCGCCCTTGAATTGACCCACCGCGATGAACAGCACGGGCCTGAGCAGCCCGGTGATGTGGGTCAGTTCATGCCGGCCATACTGCATCGGCACCGGGCTGATCACGGCCCCGAGGCGCGCAATGGCGAAATAGCACAGCATCAACTCGGCAATGTTGGGCAGCTGTACCAACACCCGGTCGTCGGGCTTCACGCCCAAATCCGTCAGCACCGTTGCGAGGCGCCTGACTTCATCCGCGGCTTGCGCGAAGGTCAGTCGGCGCGGCGCGCCATAGGCGAAATCGGGACGATTGGGCGCGTCGACCAGCGCGATGCGCTCGCCTGCGTCGGCGACGGCTTCCGCGAACGCGTCCGTGATGGTGCGGTCCGACCACCAGCCCTTGGCGGAGTAAGCCGCGATCGTTTCGGCGCTGCTGGTCTGCAACGGCGTCTCCCGCGCCCAAGTCATTGACAGGTCGGTTGCAAATCGAGACTAGGCAGCCGGAACGCAGCCCGTCAAGGCATCAAGGTTAGGTGCGGTTTTCTCACACGCACCCTTGATCCGGCCTGTGGTCGCGACCCATATGGAGCGTAACTTGCACCATGCGACCGTTGATCTATGCTGATCGCCTTCGCATCCCTGGAGAGTGCCATGGCAGCGCCGGTTTTCATCCTTGGCGGCTATCAGACCGACTTCAAGCGCAACTGGGCGCGCGAGGGTCTTGAGATCATGGACATGTTCCGCGACACCCTTGAGGGCGGCCTCGCCGCCACGAAGCTGGACGCGAGCGAAATCGAGACCGCGCACGTCGGCAACTTCACCGCCGAGTTGTTCTGTAACCAGGGCCATTTGGGCGGCTTCTTCGCCGCGGCCAATCCGAAGCTGGCCGGCGTTCCGGCGGGACGTCATGAAGGCGCCTGCGCCTCCGGCTCGCTCGCCATCCTGGGCGCGACCGCCGAACTCGAAGCCGGCCGCTATGGTCTCGCCGCTGTGCTGGGCATCGAGATCATGCGCAACGTGCCGGGCGATCAGGCGGCGGCGAACATCGGGCCGGCGGCGATGTGGGCCGGGCATGAATGCAAGGATGTGCGTTATCCCTGGCCCTACATGTTCTCCGAGCTGATCAAGGAGTACGACAAACGCTACGGCTTGAAGCACGAACATCTGGCCGAGATCGCCAAGGTCAATTTCGCCAACGCCAAGCGCAATCCCAATGCGCAGACCCGCAACCACACCTTCACCGCGCTCAGCTTTGCCGAGGACGATGAAGCCAATCCGGTGATCGAAGGCCGCATTCGCAAGCAAGACTGCGGCCAGGTGAGCGACGGCGCGGCCGTCATCTTCCTGGCGAATGAGGAGAAGGCGAGCGCCTACGCCCGCAAGCACGGCAAGAAGCTGGAAGACATCGCCCGCATCGAAGGATGGGGCCACCGCACCAACACCATCGCTTACGAACCCAAGATCAAGGCCAGCGAAGGCCAGACCTATGTATTCCCGCATGTGCGCGGCGCGATCACCGACGCCTTCCGGCGCGCGGGCATCGGCTCCGCCGACGATCTCAGCGGCATCGAAACGCACGATTGCTTCACGCCGACCGAATACATGGCGATCGACCATTTCGGCATCACAGCGCCCGGCCAGAGCTGGCAGGCGATCGAGGACGGCGTGATCGCGGCGGACGGCCGCTTACCCATCAATCCCAGCGGCGGCCTGATCGGCCTTGGCCATCCGGTCGGCGCGACCGGCGTGCGCATGGTGCTGGACTGCGCCAAGCAGGTCACCGGTACCGCCGGCGGTTATCAGGTGGAAGGCGCGAAACGCTTCGCCACGCTGAACATCGGCGGCAGCACGACCACGACGGTGAGCTTCATCGTCGGCAAGGGCCACTAACTCAGTTTGAGTTCGCGTCGCAGGTATTCGGCCAGGCCTGCCGGCGTATCCTTGGTGTTGCGGGTGGCAGGAAAAACATGCTCCGCGCGCACCGCGCGGTCGAACCAGAACGCACCCGGCTCACAGACCGGCTTCGTCGCCGCCAGCCAGATGGCGGTTTCGCCACCCTGTTTGCCGTCGCGCAAGACCAGGTTGAGGATCTTGTAGAAGCGCGGCAATGAGCGCGCGACACCCGCGGTCTTCGCCCAGCCCGGGTGCATGACATAGAAATGCAAACCGCGCGCCGCGCCATAGAGCGTCTGCCAATATTTGGTCAGTTCGACTTGGCCGCGCTTGTGCACCGCATAGGCGAAGACCCCGCGATACTTATCTGCCTTCGTCACGTTCATAGCGCCGACCATCAGCGGCGCGTTGTACATGCCGCCGGACGACATATTCACCACGACGCCCTCGCGGTTGAGCATGCCCGCCTCGATCAGGCGTTCGGTCAGCAGATATTGCGTGAGGATATTGGTCGCGAACGATTCCTCGCGGCCTTCCGGCGTCAGCGCGAAGTTGTTGTTCAGGATGCCGACGTTATTGACCAGAACGTCGATCTTCCGGCCGTCGTCGCGCAGCTTTTCAAAGAAGCGATCCGTATCGGCTTGCGATGAAAAGTCGGCCGGCATGGGGATCAGGCGTCCACCTCCATCGCCGAGTTCCGCGAGCTTTGCGGGGCTGCGCGCCGCCGCGATCACCGTCGCGCCGCCCGTGAGCGCCATCTGTGTGATGGCGCGGCCGATGCCCCCGGACGCACCGGTGACGATCCACGTCTGCCCGGTGAAGTCGGGCTTCAGCGGCGGCCAGAAAAGGCTGCGCCACCAATACCCGACGGCCGTGAAGCTGAGTGTGTAACGCGCGTAGAACTTAATGATCTTCCAGAGCATCGCCATGGCGGCCCCCTCTCTTGACGTTAGACGCGACGGACGATCATCGCGGCACCGATGCCGGACGCCGCGAACGCCACCACCATACCTGTCCGCAGGTCTTTCTGTTCGAGCCCGTCGATCAAGGTCGATAGCAAGATCGCGCCCGTCGCGCCGAGCGCATGACCGCGCGCGACATGGCCGCCGTGCGCGTTCATCTTGGCGCGCGCCTGCGGATAGTCGCGCACGAACAAGGCCGGCACAACGGCGAAGGCTTCCATGTATTCGATCAGATCGATGTCGTTCAGCGTCAGGCCGGCCTTGGCCAGCACGCGTTCCATCGCGGTGCGCCCTGCGGTGAGACCAAGCACCGGATCGCCCGCCGCTTCGGCTGTCGCGATGACTTGCGCGCGCGCCTTCAAGCCCCGCGCCTTGCCCGCCGCCGCCGTTCCAAGCAGCGCGAGACCCGCGCCATCGGCCACGCCAGGCGCATGCACCACCGCGTGCACATGATCGATCCGCTCCATGCCGAGGGCCGCGCGCACGACGGGCGCGTACTGCGGATCGAGTTCGCCGAACGCCGCCGGGAAACGCCCAAGCTTCTGGGTCGTCGTATCGGCGCGTACATACTCGTCATGCGCCAACGCCACCGAGCCGTCAGCAGCCTTGATCGGGATCAGCGACTGCTGCGCGCGATTGTCGCGTATCGCGGCCGCCGCGTTCAGGTGCGACTGCACCGTCATCTCGTCGAGTTGTTCGCGGCCGATCTTCTCTTGCGTCGCAAGAACATCGGCCGACAGCGCGACAGGGATGTAGTGCAGCGCCGCGGAAAACGCGGGGTCCATGTAATAGCTGGCCTGATCCGCCAGGAAGGGCACCTGCGACATGCTTTCGACGCCGCCGGCCAGCACCAACTCCGCGCCGCCGGCAATGATGCGGTCGGTCGCCGCGCCGACCGCCGTCAGTCCCGACACACAGAAGTTATTCAGCGACCAGGCCGGCGCCTCGCGCGGCAGGCCGGCATGAAGCTTGGCGACAAGGGCGATGTGCCCGCCCTGCACGCCCACCTGCCCGACGCAGCCGAGCATGAAATGATCGATCTTGCGGGCATCGGGGCCGTTGCGGTCAACAAGAGCATCGGCGAGTTGCTTCACCGTCTCGACCGGCGCGATCTTCGCCAGGCCACCGCCCTCGCGCGCGCGGCCGCGCGGTGAGCGCACCGCATCGAAAACGAAGACTTCATTCGCTGTGCTCATGACACCCTCAGCCTCGCGGCACCGATACATCGTCGCGGCCAACAACTGCGTGACACTGGTCGCAGGTCATCACCGGAACAAGCGGCTTGCCGCATGAATCGTGGATCAGGATTTCGGGCACCCCACCCTTCCCGGCGAGCCAGCGGTCACCCCAGCGCATCAGTTCCACGACCAGCGGGAACAGATCGCGTCCGGATTCCGTCAGGCGATATTCATACCGCTTCGGCCGCGCCTGATAGGCGGTGCGCTCCAGCAAGCCCAGCTTCACGACACGCTCAAGGCGATCCGCCAGAAGATTGGTCGCGATCTGCAGCGTTTCCTGGAACTCGTTGAACCGATGCTTGCCGTAAAAGGCGGCCGCGATGACGTGCGACGTCCAGCGATCGCCCAGCACCTCCAGCGCGCGCTCGAGCATGGGCGGCAAGTGCTTGGCGTGACGCGCGGGAAGACTTGAGCGCCGTTGCGCGCGCGGGCCGAGGCGGCGGTCGCTGCCGGCCCCGGGGCCCGCCTTCAGGGAAACGTGGCGAACGGTCACGATCTCGCGGCAATGCTTGCAACGCAGTTCGGGGGTGAAACCGTGATCGCAGGCGATATGCCGCAAATGATGCACCGGCGTCTTGCGGTCGAAGTGCCAGCGCTTCTCCCAGCGTACGATCATCATCGCGGCGTCGTGAAGATCGGCGCCCTTTTCCGTCAGGCGGTACTCGTAACGCACGGGCCGCTTCTGATAGGGCGTGCGCTGCAGAATACCCGTGCGCTCGAGGCGCTTCAGTCGGTCGGCCAACAGGCTGCGCGCCATGCCCGTGGTGCGTTGGAAATCGTCGAAGCGATGACTGCCAAGAAATGCACGATACAGAATCAGCAGAATCCAGCGGTCGCCGATGACATTGAGCGCGCGAACGACCGAGTTCGCGGAGATGCCGGCCGGGATCGTGATCGCAGGCCGCTTCGGCACCGGCTTGCGCACGACCTTGGCCGCAGCTTTAACCGCGACTTTCCGGGGCGCACGGGTATGTGACCGCGCGGCTGGCTTACGAACGGCCATCGCGGCATCGATCCTGGGTGGCGTGTTCGTGAGGGCCGTTCATCCCGCGCTCCTTCGCGGACGACCTTAGAAAGCGCAAGTAGAAGCGTCAAGCAAACCAGCCACTTCCTGAAACTTGCATAACGCGACTTACTGCACTGCGAAGAGCGTTTTGCGGTGCAAATCGCGGCGTTGGGCTTGCCAGGGCGCCTGCGCACCGCCTAACTTTCATAGTCGAACTCAGGTGAGCCATTCGGTGATGAATACTTCCGTCAACACGGTCCCTTTCCGGGAGACCGAACTCATGCCCATCGACCTTGAGGTCGAGCGGCGGCCGGACGGCACTGTCATTCTTTCCACCAAAATTCCCCTGGCAGACTACGTGCCGAACATGGCCCAGGTCCTGGCGACACAGGCCAAGGCCCTGGGCGACAGGCCCTATCTCGCCCGGCGCGAGAACGGCGGCGACTGGAAGATGCACAGTTTCGCCGACATCAAGCAGCAATCCGACGCGGTTGCGCAATGGCTGTTGAATCAGAACATCGCCAAGGAGCGCGCGCTACTCATCATCTCAGGCAATTCGGCCGCGCATGCCGCCATGACCTATGGCGGTTGGGCCGCTGGCGTCCCGGTAGCCCCGATCAGCCCCAATTATGCCGCCATGGGCGGCGATTTCGGGCGCCTGCGTCACGTCGTCAAGCTGACACGGCCGGCGGTGGTATTCGCAGAAGATGCCGCCGCGTGCAAATCCGCGCTGGAAAGCATCGACTGGGGCGACGCCGTCATCGTCACCCGCAATCCGGAGGCGACTTCCAAGTCCGCCGTCGCGTATGAGGAAATCCTGAAGACGCCCGTGACCGAAAAGGTCGCCGCGTCGATCGCGGCCGTCGATCCCGACGCACCGGCGGCCTACATGCTGACCTCCGGTTCGACGGGATTGCCCAAGGCCGTCGTGCTTACCCAGCGCATGCTGACGTCGAACGTGGCGCAGTGCTACCAGACCGTCGGCAAGGCCGCCGGCTGGCACGAACGCCTGGTCGACTGGCTGCCCTGGAGCCACGCCGCCGGCGGCTTCGGCCTACGCGCGACGCTGGTTTACGGCGGCACGTTGTATATCGACGACGGCCGGCCGATCCCGGGCCTGTTCGACGAGACCATCCGCAATCTGCGCGAGATTCCTGTCAGCTATTGGGGAACAGTTCCGCTGTCCTACGCCATGCTGGCGGACGCGCTGGAACGCGACGACGTGCTGCGCGAGACCTTCTTCAAGGAGATGCGCCTGCTGCTGTACGGCGGCGCGGGCCTGCCCCAGCACCTTTACGACCGCATCCAGGCGTCGGCGGTGAAGACCATCGGTCGGCGGGTGATGATGACTTCTGGCTACGGCTCGACCGAAGGCACCTCGTCGTTCATGGTGATTCACTTCGAGACGGAAAAGATCGGCATCGGCCTGCCGGCACCCGGCGCGAGGGTGAAACTCGTGCCGTACGATGACCGCTATGAAGTGCGCGTCAGCGGCCCGATGGTGACGCCGGGATACCTGCAGCATCACAATAAGGACGTCTTCGACGACGAAGGATTCTACAAGACCGGCGACCTCGCCCGCTTCCATGACCGCGACGATCCGACCCAGGGCCTGATGTTCGCCGGGCGTCTCGCGGAACAATTCAAAATCTCGAGCGGCGCGTGGGTGTACAGCGGGCACCTGCGCGAGCTTTTGCTGAAGGCGCTGTCGCCGATGTGTCTGGACCTGGTGGTCTGCGGCGATAACCTGCCCGAGGTCGCGATCCTGGCTTGGCCAAATCCAACGGGTTTGCGCACCGCGATGGGAGCCGCGGCGGATGCGCCGATCGCCCCCCTGCTCGCATCCCGCGAATTCAAAGAACAGGTTGCGGAACGGATCCGCGCGCATAACGCGGCGCATAATGCGATGACGACGCGAATCACCCGCTGCCTGTTCCTGACCGAGCCGCCGAGCAGCAATGCGCATGAGATCTCGGACAAGGGCACCATCACCCGGCGCATCGTCATCGAACGCCGCGCGGCTGACGTCGCGCGGCTTTATGCCGCGCAACCCGATCCGGAGGTCATCGTGCCATGACGAACATTACACGCCGCACCGCCGCCGCCACCGCGGCGGCCGCATTCGCTCTTCCCGCCGCAGCCGCAGAGGTAAAGCCTATGGCCAGCACCGACTTCGTCGCGACCTATCATGCGCTGATCAAGGATTGGCAGCGTCAAGACATCGACGCCGTCCTGGCGCGCGTCACCGACGATCTGGAGTGGCATTACCTCGTCGGTCTTCCGCCGCTGAAAGGCAAAGCCGCGATGCGCGAATTTCTCGTGAAGTTTGGCAAAGGCATGCACGACGTTAAGTGGCGCATCTTCGACGTGATGACCGGCAAGGATCGGATCATGGTCGAGGGCGTGGACGAATACACGAACGAGGCCGGCAACCGCGTCGCCGTGCCCTATATGGGCATTTACGAATTCCGTGACGGCCTGATCTGCCGCTGGCGCGACTATTGCGATTCGGGCCTCGCCGGGCGCCTCAAGAACGGCGAAGCCGTTCCGGCCTACGTCGATGCATTGATCGACCGCAAGGCCGTCTAGCCGGGCACTCGACATCCGTCGTCCTTGGCCCGCAGGGCCGAAGACGACGGTGCCTACGGATCGATACCGTTCTCAATGAACTTGCGGCCCGCCCAGCATGCATGCGTGCCGCTGCAGATCTTGTGCGGCAGCAGCACCCGCGCGATGGGCCCGTCGGCAAAGCGCTTGGCGTCGATGATCAGGCATTCCGACCGGCCCTGCGCCTCGTTGGTCGTGAAGCTGACGACATAACCGTCGTCCTCGTCCTTCGCACCCACGCGCGGCGCGAACGGTGACTCACTGGCGTATTCGCCCTCAGCCAGCTTGATCGTGATGTTCTCGCCGGTCAAAAGGTCATGCTTGGTCAGCGCCTCGAACAGGAACATGCCGGATTTGCCGACGGCGCTGTAGCCATAGCGATAGGGCCGCCCGGCGTACCGCTGATTGATCGTGCCGAACTCGACGAGGTCGTCGCCCAACTTCTGTTCGGTCGTCGCGCCCGTCTTCAGATTGAAGCGCCAGCGATGCAGATGCGGCTTGAGTGAGCTGAGGTCGAGGTAAGCCATCATGTGGCCGTAACCCTCCGCTGCGCCCGCCAAGGGCTTGGGCGTCGGATCGTCCTGGAAATATCCGTCAACCACGACCTCGTCGCCGTCCTCGAAGGCATTCAGCCAATGCAGCACGTAGGTCGGCGCCGCATCGAACCATTTCACCTGATCGGGCGTGCCGTGACGCGGCAGGATGCCGAAGCGCGTCGGCGTCTTGCGGAAATAGCGGACGGCGTAGATGTCCTTCTTGAGCAACTCCGGATCCCAATAGACCGGCAGGTCGATCAGGATGGCGTAGTTCTGCGTGAAGGTCATATCGTGCGGCAGGCGCGGCCCCGGCAGATCGATCGGGATGTAGTGCGTGAGCTTGTTGTGCCGGTCGACCACGCCATAGTGCATGTACGGCGCGTTAAGGCCGTAGTTGAAGAACATCATCTCGCCCGTGTGCTCATCCACTTTGGGATGAGCCGACACGCCGTCGATCGGTGTCCATGGGTCGGGGCCGATGGTCTCGAGCGTCTGCGCGTCGAGACGATGGGACGCCCCGCACTGATAGTAGGTCGACACGATCGCGCCGGCGTGGACGACCACGTCGGTCGATGAGGCATCCTTCAATCCCGGATGGACGCACTGACCACGGCGGGTCGAAAGCGACGGCGGCTCCATCAACCCGCCGAACAACGAGCCCTTGGCTTCCTGTTCGGCGTTGAACGCCTTGGTGCGGACCCAACGGTTGCGATACTTCGCGCGACCGTTCTGGAAGTCGATGAGATGGATCATCCCGTCGCCGTCGAACGGATGGAACCGTCCGCGCGGCTGATGCAGTTGGTTCTGCGTGTTGCGGATGTAGATGCCGTCGAGGTCCTTTGGGATCTCACCGGCGATCACATCGAGATCCTCGGCGTTCACCTCCTCGGCCACCGGGGTCCAGGCCCCCGACAGATAAGGCAGGTTGCTCGGCTTCAAGCTGCGCACGACGGGGGGCTGGCGGGAGATTTTCATCGTTCACACTTCAGAAGTTAAGTGGGTCAGAAGTTAAGTGGGCGCGTTAGTTGGGCACGGCAGTCATATAGGAATCCCACGCCGCATTTGCATGGGTGAAAGCAACGTTCGGAAGCGCTTCAACGGCCGCGTGTACCGCGGCACCGACATTGCTGCCGAAGGCGACCACGGGGCCTTCCAATGCACGCGCCCGGCGCAAGCGGCCCGCGCCGGCGACGAGCACTTCGCCGCTGATGTCGCAGGCCTCGCTCATCAACCAGGCCGCGAGGGGCGCCACGCCTTCCGGCGGCATACGCCGGGCGACGTCGTCGCTGAGATAGCCCGACGTCATCGGCGTGGCGGCATATGGCGCCAGGGCGTTCACACGCACGTTGGCGCGCGCGCCTTCCAGCGACAGCGCGCGCATCAGGCCGATGAGCGCGGCCTTGGACGCCGAATAAGCCGGCATGCCGTGGTTGCCGTGCAGGCCGGCCGACGAGGTGCTGACGACGACGCGGCCGTACTTCTGCGCCAACATGATCTTCCAGGCGGCATGAACGATGTGCAGCGTGCCGAAGAAGTTGGTGTCGAAGACGCCGTGGAAGTCGGCCAGCGTCTGGCGGCCGAAGGTCGCGGATTCCGGCACGCCGGCGTTCGCGAGGACGCCGTCAAGACGGCCGAAGCGTTCCTGCGCGAGCGCGACCATGGCCTCGCCCGAGGCTGGTTCGTCGGCGGCATGATGAGAGGCGATGGCTTGTCCGCCCGCCGCGGCGATCTCGGCGACGACGGCGTCGGCGCTGGAAGGTTCCGCGCGATCACGCCAGCGATTGTTGACGATAACCTTAGCGCCGGAACGGCCTAGCTGAATCGCGTAAGCGCGGCCAAGCCCCTTCCCGGCGCCGGTAACGATAATGACTTTGCCGGCAAGGCCGGGCTGCGCGTCCATGGCTCCTAACCGTCGTGCGACGGCTCTAAAAAAGATTGGCCGAGTGGCGAACCACTCGGCCAATCGTTTCGATCAGTCTTAGAACTTAATCGACAGATCGGCGCCCCAAGTCTGCGGCGCGCCATACGAGGAAATTTCCGCGCCGAAGATCGGGATGATGCTCGTGCGGTAGAGCTTGTTGGTGATGTTCCGGGCCCAGAACGAGATCGCCCAAGGCTTGTCCTGCGGCGAGAACGAGACGCGGCCATCGAGCAGACCGAAACCCGGTTCCCAGTTGAAGTTATCCGGCGACCAGGGCATGCGGCTCTGGTGCTTGTAGGCCAGGCGCAGATGCAAGGCGTCGGGGAGACCCAGCACCGACATCGAAACGTCGCCGGACAGCGAGTACTGCCACTGCGGCGTGCGCTGCAGGATGTTGCCGGTGTTGTTCTGGCCGTTGGTGTCGACGAACTGGGCGTACTTCGGGCTCACGTAGCTAAGAGCACCCGCCAACTGCAGCCAGGACATCGGGCTGTACTGCACTTCCGTCTCGAAGCCTTTGATGGTGGCCGACGAGGCGTTGTTGATGATGTTGCAGAGGCAGGCGCCGCTGGTCTGCTGTACCTGAAGATCGCGGTACTTCATGTAGAACGCCGCGGAATTCCAGCGCAGAGTCTTGTCCAGAAGCTCCCACTTGTAACCGGCTTCGTAGTTGGTCACCGATTCCGGGTTGTAGGGCGTGCTGGCCGCGAAGGCGTTCGGCGCGCTGTTCTGGAAGCCACCGCCCTTGAAGCCGACCGAGATCGTGCCGTAGACCATCAGGTCTTCGTTCGGCGTGTAGCTGATCGTGCCTTGCGGCGTCGCCTTCGACCAGTTCTTGCCGTACGGCGCCGTGAACGAGTTCGTACCCACCGGCAGCGCAAGCGGCGTCAGGCTCGCGGTGTCGGTCGGGTCGAACCGGCCGGCGCGCGAGACGGCAACGCCAGTCTGGGTGCCGTTCTTCTCGTCACGCGTATAGCGGATACCGCCCGTAATCTTGAGCTCTGGCGTGATCTTGAAGCCCAGCTGCCCAAAGCCCGCATAGCTTTTCGTGGTGCCCGGATCGTACCAATTCGACTGACCGCTCAGCGTCGGCAGGCCGAGCGATTCACCCCAGTACCGGTTGAACTGGGTGACATGGCTGCGCAGGTAGAAGCCACCGAGGATCCAGTCGACGCGGCTGTCGGCACCGTAGTTCGACGATGCGCGTACTTCCTCGCTGAACTGGAAAATCTTTTCCTGGAAGTACACCGGTTCGGCGAACAGCGCCGCAACGGTGACGCCATAGGGATTGGTCGGCCCAATGCCCGACTGATCGTAGAACGTATTCGCACGGCCCTGACGATAGCCCGTGATGCTGGTCAACGTGATGTCGCTGATGTCCTTTTCCAGCTTCAGCACTTCGCTCCAGCTGCGGCGGAAGGTTTCCTGCGGCGTCGGGCTGCTTTCGCCCGCGAACGTCGGCCAAGTGGGATAGCTCTCGCGCACATTCAGTTTCGGATAGAAGCGCGAGATGATCTGATTGCGCGCCTGGGTCCAGGGATCGAGGTTCGGGCCCGGCAGATTGTTAGGCGAATGCACCGGCACGCGGTTGGGGCCGTTCGAGTCTTCGCGCGAGAACGACACGATCAGATTGGCGCGGAAGCCGGTATCCGCCGGTTCGTAACGCAAGGTCCCACGCACCTGCGTGGACTGGAGATCTTCAAGATCGACGCCGTGCTGCAAGTCTTTCGCATAGCCGCCGCGATCGATGACTTGGAACGACAGGCGCGCCGCGAGTGCCTCGGTCAGGCCCCCGGTCACGTAACCTTCGCCCTGGTGCAAGCTGTAGTTACCGATCGTGCCCGTGATGCGGCCCGAATTCTCGAACTGTGCGGGCGCGCTGATCACGTTGATCGCGCCGCCGGCGACGTTCTTACCGAGCAGCACGCCCTGCGGGCCGCGGATAACTTCGACGCGCTCGAGATCGAAGAAGCTCGCGTTCATCGTGCCGGAACGTCCGACGTAAACGTCGTCGAGGAATGTCGAGACGGACTGGTCGGCGGTCGGCGCGGTGAGGCGCGTGTTGGTCACGCCGCGGATGTTGATTTCCTGGGCCTGCGGGGAGGTGGCGGTGAAGTTCACACCCGTCACGCTGCGACCCAAATCCTCCATGGTGAGGATTCTGTTGCTTTGCATCGAAGCGCCCGAGAGGGCCGTGATGGCCACAGGTGCCGTCTGCAAGTTTTCGGAACGCCGCAGCGCCGTGACGATGATCGTCTCCAGGCCGCTGTCTTGGGCCCACAGAGGCGCCGCCGCCAAACCGACCGTCAGCGCAAGCGCAGAAGTTGTCGCGAGCAATTTCATTGGATGTTTTCCTCCCCTAGGGACAGCTCCCGCTGTCTCGTGACAGCTCTCCCACTGTCACTTTCATCGCGCGACTAAAGTAAATGCCGTTTGTCCGTTAATTGCAAATGGCATAACTGGACTGACTATTGTGCAGTGCAGTAATACCAGCGTTTTTTGCGCACCTGTGTCGCTTGCGGCACAGCACGCCAGGTTGCTAGGGTATCACTTGCATACCTGGACTCACTCATCCGAATTAACGCGAGAGGCGCCATGTCAGCCCGCGATCCTGCGCTGCAGGCCTTGCTGGATAAGCAGGCCAATCTTGAGGTTCTGCATCGTTACAGTCGCGGTGCGGATCGCGGCGATGCAGAGCTGATAGCTGCCTGTTATCACCCGGACGCGACCGAAGATCACGGTGGCACGTTCACGGGACGGGCATCAGACTACATTGATAAACTCGCGCCGATTTTACCTCGCGCCGGCGTGATGACGCATCTGGTCACCAACATCCTGGTTGAACTCGACGGCAACGCCGCCAACGTGGAGTGCTACATCACCACGTTCGCGCGTATGAAAAAGGACGGCGTCGTCTTCGACAGCATGACCTGCGCCCGCGCCATCGACCGCTTCGAGAAGCACGGCGACGACTGGCGCATCGCCGCACGCCGGATGACCTGGGAATGGAATCACGACATGGAGCGGCGCGAGACCTGGGGTCGCGGTTACATCACCGAAGACCCGAAGATTCTGGTGCGCGGCGCCAAGAAGCCTAACGACAGACTGTATACCGGCCAATGAACACACCCACGGGCGCACCCACCGGCATCGACCCGCGCGGCGTCGCGGCGCTTGTCACCGGCGGCAATCGCGGCATCGGCGAAGCTTTCGTGCGCGCGCTGCGCGACGCAGGTGCGTCACGTGTTTATGTCGGCAGCCGCGATCCCGCGGCGGCGGCGCATCTGGTCGCCGAAGCGCCGGACCGCACCGTCGCGGTGCAGCTTGACGTCAGCAAGCCCGAGCAGATCGCCAACGCCGCGGCGCAATGCAAGGACGTGCGCATCCTGGTGAACAATGCCGGCGCGTTCCACAACGTTACCCTCATGCGGGCGCCGGACATGACCGCGATGCGCGACGAGATGGAGGTGAACTATTTTGCCGTCATCGCCATGGCGCGCGCCTTTGCCCCCCTCATCGCGGCGGGCGGCGGCGGGTCGATCGTCAACGTGCTGTCGGCCGGCGGGATCGGTGTGATGCCCGTGATGGGCGGCTACAGTCCATCCAAGTTCGCCGCGCGCGCGGCCAGCACCTGTTTGCGCGCCGAACTCGCGCCGATGAACATTCACGTCGCGGCCCTGATCGTCGGCTCGGTCGATACGCGCATGGCCTCGCACGTCGACGGCCAGAAGGAACCACCCTCGGCGATCGCCAAGGCCGGCTTGCGCGCGATCAAGAAGGCCATCGACGAAATGGACACCGACTACATGGCGGTGGAAGTGCGCGCCTCAATGGCGCGCGATCCGAAAGGCTTCGAGCGCGCCGTCGCGAAGCTTCTGACGACCGACAAGATCAGCACAGGCCGATAGGGAACACGCGCCATGGATATCGCCGCCGTCCTTGCGACCAACTTCGCGATCATCCTGGCCTGCGTGCTGCTGCTCTGGGTGATCTGCCTTGGGCTGAAAGACGTCACGCCGATGGACACCTTCTGGGCCATCGGCTTGTTCCTCATGTCGCTGTTCACCTACGCGCAGACCGAAGGCGCTGAGCCACGCCGCATGGCGCTGGTATTCATCTCCGGCATCTGGGGATTGCGCCTGGGCGGGTTCCTGTTCGCACGCTGGCTCAGTCACGGCCCCGATCCGCGCTATGTGCGGATGATGGAAAAGGCTCAGGCCAAAGGCATGAGCTATCCCATGGCGACGCTGACCAAGGTGTTCCTGACGCAAGCGCCGATGCTGTGGATCGTGTCGCTGCCGGTGCAACTCGGCCAGTTCGCGACCGCGCCGGCGGAACTTGGGCCGCTTGCCTTCATCGGCATCGCGCTGGCCGCTATCGGCATCCTCTTCGAGAGCATCGGCGACTTCCAGCTCGCCCGTTTCCGCCGCGATCCGGCGAACAAGGGTAAGGTGCTCGACACCGGCCTGTGGCGCTATACGCGCCATCCGAACTATTTCGGCGACGCCTGCGCCTGGTGGGGTCTGTACCTGATCGCCGCCGAGACCATGCCCGGCCTTTTCGCGATCCCCGGTCCGATCCTGCTGACCTGGACGCTGATGAAATGGAGCGGTGCGCCGACGCTGGAACGCAAGCTGACCCGCACGCGGCCGGACTACGAAGCCTATATCCGCCGCACCAGCGGTTTCTTCCCCCGCCCGCCCAAAGCTGGCTGATCCCAAGTCTTCGGGCGTACACTGATCCCATGACCGCATCCGCATCATCGTCTTCCGATCCCTTCGCCCGTGGCCGCGAGATCGCCACCCGTGTCGAAGCCTTCGTGCGCGGCACGGTGGCCGGCTATGAGCGCGACCCGCGCCGCAGCGGTCACGGCCCGGCGGACACATTGGTGTACGAACTGCGCGACCTCGCGCGCCAGGCTGGTGTGCTGAGCCCGCACCTGCTCCCGGATGGCGGCCACGTCAGCCACCGCGAAACCGCACTCATTTTGCGGGCGGCCGGATTGTCGCCGTTGGGACCGGTCGCGGTGAACGTCGCCGCGCCCGACGAAGGCAACATGTACCTCCTCGGCAAGGTCGCGACCGCGGCGCAGAAAAAGCGCTTCCTCGAGCCGCTGACCAGCGGCCGCGCGCGTTCGGCGTTCTTCATGACCGAACCGGCCGAAGACGGCGGCGCGGGTTCGGATCCGTCGTTGCTCAAGACCACGGCGGTGAAAGACGGCGAGCATTGGGTGGTGAACGGACGCAAGGCTTTCATCACCGGCCTCGACGGCGCGGGCGTCGGCATCGTCATGGCCAAGACCGACGACGGCGCGACCATGTTCCTGGTCGATTTACCGATGGACGGCATCTCCATCGAGCGCGTGCTCGACACCATCGACAGCGCCTCGCCCGGCGGCCATTCGATCGTGCAGCTGAAGAATGTGCGTATCCCGGCCGATCAGGTGCTGGGCGCCAGCGGCGACGGCTTCAAGCTGGCGCAGGTGCGCCTCGCGCCCGCGCGTCTGACGCATTGCATGCGCTGGCTGGGGGCGGCGACGCGCGCGCAGGAGATCGCGACCGCCTACGTGATGAAGCGCGAGGCTTTCGGCAAGCTGCTGATCGACCATGAAGGCGTGGGCTTCATGCTGGCCGACAACATGATCGAGCTGAAGCAGGCCGAATTGATGATCGACTGGTGCGCCGACGTACTCGACACCGGCGCGCTCGGGACCACGGAATCCTCGATGGCGAAGGTGGCCGTGTCGGAAGCCCTGTTCCGTATCGCCGACCGCTGCATCCAGGTGATGGGCGGCACCGGCGTGACCGGGGACACGGTGGTCGAGCAGATCTTCCGTGAGATCCGCGCCTTCCGCATCTATGACGGGCCCACCGAGGTCCACAAATGGTCGCTGGCGAAGAAGATCAAGCGCGACCATTCCCCGCACAAAGCGAAATGACCGGTCAGGTCCAATCCGGCGGCACCGCGGCCGTGCGCGAAGCGCATCGCTTCGATGAAGCCGCGCTGGCGCGCTGGATGGAAGCGCATGTCGCGGGCTTCGCCGGGCCGCTGACCGTCGAGCAGTTCAAGGGCGGTCAGTCGAACCCGACCTACAAGCTCATCACGCCGGCGAAAAGCTATGTCATGCGCCGCAAGCCGCCGGGCAAGCTGTTGCCGGGCGCGCATGCGGTCGAGCGCGAGGTGAAAGTGCTGACGGCGCTGGAGCGGGTGAACTTCCCCGTCGCGCATGTATATGGCCTGTGCACCGACGAGAGCGTCATCGGCACATGGTTCTATGTGATGGATATGGTGGAAGGCCGCATCTTCTGGGATGCGACCATTCCCGACGTCAGCCGCGCGGAACGCGCAGCACTCTATGACGCGATGAACGAAACCATCGCGCGGTTGCACACCACGGACTATGCCGCGATCGGCCTTGGCGACTTCGGCAAACCCGGCAATTACTTCGCACGCCAGATCGGACGTTGGTCGAAGCAATATCTCGACGACACCGAGGCCGGTCGCGATCCCAATCTCGACAAGCTCGCCGAATGGTTGCCGGCCCACACGCCGGCGGGCGACGAAACCACGCTGGTGCACGGCGACTTCCGCATCGACAACATGATCTTCCATCCCACCGAGCCGCGCATCCTGGCGGTGATCGATTGGGAACTGGCCACGCTTGGCCATCCGCTGGCGGATTTCTCCTACCATCTGATGACCTATCGACTGCCGCCGCTGGTGATCGCGGGACTGGTGGGGGCGGATCTCGCTGCGCTCAATATTCCCAGTGAAGATGCTTATGTCGCGGCGTATTGCCATCGTACAGGCCGCGACCGCATCGATCATCTCGACTTCTACATCGCGTATAATCTGTTCCGCCTGGGCGCGATCATTCACGGCATCAAAGGCCGCATGTTGCGCGGCACAGCGGCCTCGCCCAATGCGCGCGAAATGGTGGCGGCCTTACCGGTGATTGCGGAACTCGGCTGGCAACAGGCGGCGCGCAGCCGCTAAACCACAAACAACGATTGTCTTCGGCAAGACCGCGTCAGCCGGCGCGCGCTTCCGGTTCGGCGGCCGACAGATGTTCGCGGAACAGCGCCACCAGTGCTGCGCAAGCCGGTTGCAGCGGCGAACGCTCGCGGTAGCAGATCTGCGCCGGACGCCGCAGGTTCAGGCCCGGCAGCGGGAAACCCGCCAACAATCCGGCATCCAGTTCGGCCTGCGCCATCTCGCGGCCTGTCAGCGCAATGAAATCGGATTGCATGACCAGCGCCTTCGTCCCGGGTCCTGAATCCGTGCGCACGACGTAACGCGGCGCGTTCACCCGATTGCGGCTGAAGAAGTCGAAGATCGTGCGCGACAGCATCGGGATCGTTTCCGGCATGATCCAGGGGAACTGCACGATGTCGTCCAACCCCGGCGCCTTCAGGTCCAGCAGCGGATGATTGGGACGCATCAGCAGGAAATTGCCGTCGACTTCAAAGCCCCCTTGGAAAACCTCGTGTTCCAGGTCGCGCCGTGCCGTCGCTTCGATGCCGGGCGTGACGACCACGAATTCGAGATCCCCATGGGCGAGTTGATCGAGCAGGCGCTCGGACAGATCCACGGCGAATTTCAGCTCGACTTTCGGCCGGCTCTTGGCATAGCGGCTGACGATCGGCGGCAGCAGCTGGCTTGCCAGCGATACGCTGACCCCGAACCGCACCTGCCCCTGGCTGCCAGACGTCAACGCATCGACCTCGCGCATGGCGAGATCGCTTTCGCCGCAGATCAGACGCGCGCGCTTCTCGAAAGCCCGGCCCACCGCCGTAATCGTACTGCCCGTCAGCGCGCGGTCGAACAGCTTCGTGTTCAGCGACTTCTCGAGCTGGGCGATGGAGTGGCTCAGGGCCTGCTGGGTGATGCCCAGCGCCTCAGCGGCGCAGTTGAAGTTGCGGTGTTCCGCAAGTGCGAGGAAGTACCGCAGTTGGCGGAGCTCCATGACGTCCCCCACGCTCTGGATGATCACGATCGTTTACAGTTCAGCCGCCAGTACAGGCCATTGGCTTGGCCATCACAAGTGCTATTTGTTGAACAAGTGGCGTTTGCCCGTCGCAGCCCGTGGGCGGCCGCGCGACCGACGCTGGGGCGGCCCGCAGCTTCGCCCTACAATGAGGATGTATTTGGAGGTTCGCTGTGGCCGTCTTGCGTTGGATTTTGAAGGTTGCTTCCGTGCTCGCCCTGACGAGCCTCGCCGCGCGCGCGGCCGAAAGCGGCCCACCGATCCATTTCCTCGCCAATCTCTCCGCCGACGAGGAAAGCTACACCGTGAATAGCCCGGGCAGCGGGCGCGCAGAATTCAAGCTCGAGCGCGACACGCTGCGCTTCTCCTGGCACGTGACCTACAAGGACCTCACCAGCGCCCCGACGCTGGCCGCGGTGCACGGGCCGCAACGCCCCGGCACCGATGCCGTCGTGCTGTTCGAGATGGGCACGAAAGATAAAGCCAAACCTCCGGTCGACGGCTCGGTCGTATTGAGCGACGCGCAACTGCAATACCTGCTGTCGGGCCGGCTCTACGTGAATATCCACACCGCGAAGTATCCCAACGGCGAACTGCGCGGACAGGTCGAACGGGTTGCCAATGTCACGCAGTAACATCCTGAAGCTTGGCGCCGCGCTGGCGCTGGTGTCGGCAGCCTTCGCGGGGCCCGCGCTCGCCGCGTCGGGCGCAAAGTCGCCGCGCACATTGGGATACGTCGTGACGCAATGGGATTACGCGACTTATGAGTCGCCGTTCGCCGACGAATGCCCCGAGGGGCTGGCCGTCGGCAACGACGAGTATTGGTGGCGCGGCCTGTCGCGCGCCGACAAGGACAAGCTGACCAACACGGGCCTGATTCAACCGATCGACCGGCGCGGCACCGCCGTCTTGCGTGGGCCGCAAGGCGAGGACGTCTGCTGGAAGCCGGAGATCGTCAAAGACCCGCCGATGCGCACTGTGAAGGGCAAGCTGGCGTTCGGCTTCAATCTGGACGGGACCACCGACGGCAAGGCCACGCCGAAGTCATGCGCGCATGAGAAGTTCACCGGCGTCGACAACACACCGGGTGTCGACAATCAGGTCTATCGTCTGCTTGGTTGCCTGTACGGCTGGCGCCGCAACGGCGTGATGGATGCCTATGACGACGAGGAACGCCGCAATTCCGGGCGCGGCGTCATCCTGATGGAGATCACCAACGTCGACGACGCCCGCAATGACGATGCGGTCGACATCACCTTCTATCGCGCGATCGATCCTTTCAGCCTGGACGCCACCGGCAAGATCTTGCCCTACGGCAGCTATCGCATCGACATGGCGAACGGCAAACCGCGCTATGGCGCGACGGCCAAGGGCAAGATCGTCAACGGTGTGCTGACGACGACCCCTATCGATCTCAGCCTGCCATACTACGCCAACTCCATCTTCGCGGAGATGCGCCTGCGCGACATGCAGTTCCGTCTCGAACTCCCGCAAGGTGAAGGCAAAGCAAAAGGCCTGATGGGCGGCTACTACGATTTCGACAAGTGGTGGGAATACATGATGAAGGCGGAATTCCTGGTCGCCACCGGCGACTGGAGCTGCCCGGCCATGTGGGAGGCCGCGCACCGCCTCGCCGACGGTTATCCGGACAAGGACGGCAAGTGCACCGCGCTGTCGACCGCGTTCAAGGTCGAGGCCCTGCCGGCCTTCATCGTTCACCAAGACCGCACGGCCGCCGCACGATGATCCGCAAGCTTGCCTCACTCGCCCTTCTTAGTCTGACGCTCGCGGGCTGCGGCCCGACGGAGCCGCAGACCACCGGCGGCCCGGCGGTGACGCGCCGCTTAACGGAATCGCAATACCGCAGCGTCATCGCCGATGTGTTCGGCCCGCAGATCGTGGTGGCCGGACGCTTCGACCCGCTGCTGCGCACCGACGGCCTGCTGACCATCGGCGCCGGCAGCGCCACCGTGGGCGCGGCGGCGTTCGAGCGCTTCCACGCGCTTGCGCGCTCGATCGCCGCTCAAGTGACGGACACAACCAATCGCGACGTGCTGGTCGGCTGCGGCCCGCAAGACCTGCGCACCGCCGACGATTCTTGCGCGACAGAATTCTACAGCCGCATCGGCCGCCTGCTGTTCCGCCGCCCGCTGACGACAGACGAGGTGCGGGATCAGGTCAAGCTGGCCCGCGAAGCGACCGCCGTGCGCGGCGACTTCTACACCGGCCTTGCTTACGGCCTGCAAACGTTGCTCGAGGCGCCGGACTTCCTGTTCGTCGTCGAACGCGCGAACGGCAAGCAACTCGACGACTACGCCAAGGCGACGCGCCTGAGCCTGCTGTTGTGGAACACATCGCCTGATGACGTTCTTTTGCAGGCGGCGGAGGGCGGCAAGCTGAAGACCGAGGACGGCCTGAAGCAGGAAGTCGATCGCATGATCGCCTCGCCGCGCTTCAAGGACGGCGTGCGCGCCTTCTTCACCGACATGCTGAGCCTGGACGACACGACCAACCTGCAAAAGGACACGACGCTGTTCCCGGCCTTCACACTGACGGCGGCGAACGACGGCAAGGAACAGACGCTGCGCACCCTGGTCGACCTGCTCGTCACCAGGAATGTCGACTATCGCGACATCTTCACCACGCGCGAGACCCACATCTCCAATGCGCTCGGCTTGATCTACCGTGTCGGCGTCAACGACCCGAGCGGCTGGTCGCGGTTCGATTTCCCGTCGGACGATCCGCGCGCCGGCATCCAGTCGCAGGTCGGCTTTGTCGCCCTGCATTCGCATCCCGGCAAAAGCTCGCCCACCCTGCGCGGCAAGGCGATCCGCGAACTGCTGCTGTGTCAGCGCGTGCCCGACCCGCCGGGCAACGTGAACTTCGACAAGTTCAACGATCCGGACTCGCCGCTGCGCACCGCACGCGAAAGGCTGGCGGCGCATGCGAACGATCCGGCCTGCGCCGGCTGTCACAAGTTGACCGACCCCATCGGCCTCGCGCTCGAGAACTTCGACGGCCTGGGTCAGATCCGTGACAATGAAAACGGCGCGGCCCTCGATCTCAGCGGCGACCTGGACGGTGTGAAATACGCCAACGGCGCGGAACTTGCCAAAGCGCTGCACGACAATCCGGCGGCGGCGTCCTGTGTCGTCAATCGCGCCTTCACCTACGCCGCCGGCCGTCAGACCGTGAGCGACGAAAAGGCCTTCGTCGTCTATCTCGAAAAGACCTTTGCCGACAGCGGCTACAAGTTCCCGTCCCTCATTCGCCGCATCGCTTTGAGCGATGCTTTCTACGCCGTCAGTGGCCAAGGCGCCGGACAGAGTCCGGCCGCCGCCAAAGCCGGCACCACGGAGGACAAGTCATGAGCTTCCTCATCAAGCGTCCCGCCGCGCGGCGTGAAATCCTGCGCGGCCTGCTCGGCGGCGCGGCCGTCGCGTTGCCGCTGCCGTATCTGGAGATTTTCCTGAACACGCATGGCACCGCGCTCGCCTCCGGCGCGCCCCTGCCGGTGCGGTTCGGCACATGGTTCTGGTCGATGGGCCATACGCCTGGCTACGCGGTCGACCCGAACACCGACCAACTCACATTCCTGAAGGAATGCGAGGCGCTCACGCCGTACAAAAGCCGCATCAACTACTTCGGCTATTTCAACTCGCCACTCGACGGCCATCCGAACCACGTCCACCAGAGCGGCTGGATCACGGTGCGCACCGGCACTGCGCCGCCGAAGCCCGCCGACATCCTGGCGCCGACGCTGGACGTGCTGGTCTCCGATCACATCGGTGGTTCGACACGCTTCCGCTCGCTCGACATGGGCTGCACCGGCAATCCCAAGGACAGCCTGACGGCGCGCAGCACCCATGTGCGCAATCCGTCGGAAGTCTCACCCATTGCTCTGTATGCGCGCGTGTTCGGGCCCGGCTTCGCCGACCCCAACAGCGCGGAGTTCAAGCCCGATCCGGATCTGATGCTGCAGAAGAGCGTGCTGTCCGGCGTCGAGGAACAGCGCAAGCGCTTCGAGAAGGTGCTGGGCGCGGCCGACAAGGCGCGCATGGATGAGTTCGCCACATCGGTGCGCGAACTTGAACATCAATTGGCCCTGCAATCGGAAAAGCCCGCGCCCGCCGATGCCTGCCGCATCGCCGCCAAGCCCGACGACATGCCGATGGGCACGGAACTGCCGGTCGCGCAGGCGAACCACGAAGCGCTGACGAAAATCCTCACGCTGGCCGTCGCCTGCAATCAGACGCGCGTCTTCAACATGTCGTTCAACGACACGCTGTCGTCGATCCGCAAGCCGGGCACGGCTTACACCCACCACACGCTCACGCATGAGGAGCCGGTCGACAAGAACCTCGGCTATCAGCCTGAAGCGTTCTGGTTCAATTGCCGTTCGATGGATGCGCTTGCCGCCTTCATCAAGGCCTTCGAGTCCGTGCGTGAAGGTGCGGGCACGCTGCTCGACAACACGCTGATCTTCGCCCACGCCGAAACGAGCTTCGCGAAGATCCACCAGATCGACAACATTCCGATGTTCACCATCGGCACGGCGGGCGGCAAGCTGAAGACCGGCCGCCACATCGCCGGCCACGGCGATCCCGTCACGCGTGTCGGCCTCACCGCCCTCCAGGCGATGGGTCTGCCGCTGGAGAAATGGGGCCAGGGCTCGCTGCAGACCGCGAAGCCGATCGGCGAGATCTTGGTGTGATGCGCGCCATACTTCTCACACTGGCGCTCGCCGCGATCACGAGTGCGGCGCTGGCTGCGCCCGCCGAAGTGCGCGAGCGCAAGGATGGCGCGGGCGTTATTTACGCCGATGCGCAGGATCGCACGCTTTATACCTACGCGCAGGATAAGCCCGGCAAGTCGCTGTGCAACGACGTCTGCGCCCGCGCCTGGCCGCCGCTGATCGCGCCGGGCGACGCTAAGTCCGACGCGGCCTGGTCGGCGATCGCCCGCGACGACGGCAAGAAGCAATGGGCGCTGAACGGCCGCCCCGTCTACATCTTCGCGAAGGACTTGCCCGGCACCAGCTTCGGCGAGGGCGCCGGCAATCTCGCCTGGCGCGTCGCTATGACGCCGATCTTCACGCCCCCGGGCGTGACGCAGCGCCAGTCGGTTCTGGGACGCATCCTGATCGACCGCGGCGGACACACGCTGTATCGGCGCACCGATGGCAAGCCCTGCACCGCGAAGTGCCTTGAAGACTGGATGCCACTGATCGCGCCGCTGGCCGCCAAGGCCAAGGGCGATTGGACGATGGTGGCGCGCGACGACGGTGCGCGGCAGTGGGCGTACCGGGGCCAGGTGCTTTACACCTACACGCGTGACAGCCGACCGGGCGAAATCGAAGGGCATGGCCGCGACAAGGCGTGGCAAGCCGCCGTGCTGTCGCCCGCCGCGGGTGAACCGGCCTGGGTCACCATCCAGGGCACCGACATGGGCGAGGTGTTCGCCGATGCCACCGGACGTACGCTCTATGTCGCGCCCGCCGGCCTCGACCAGGCGCGCAAACTGATGTGCGACCAGGCCTGCCTCGACGCCGCGTTCACGGCGGTCGCTGCCACCGACACCGACAAGAATCTTGGCGACTGGTCAGTCGTCACGCGCGACGGCAAAAAGCTGTGGGCTTACAAAGGCGATGCGGTCTTCACCCACAGCCGGGACAGGAAACCCGGCGAGGTCGGCGGCGACCGCTGGCTTGTCGGAACCGGGTTGACCAGCGCGGGCGGCGGCTATCAGCCGGTGATGCGCCCGACAGCCGAGACGCTGCCTTAAGGACCGTCGCGTAAGCGCGCGGTCGGCGTACCTTAGGCGCGACGGAACGCGTTGAACTTCGGGGGCTCCATGAACATCCGCTTATACGGCGCAATCGCGCTTGGTCTGCTGATGAACCTGCACGGCGCGATGGCCGCCGAGGACTTGTCGCAAGCCCTTGTCACCATCAATCCGGTCATCATCCACGAGCCTACGCAGAACCGCGATGTGTCGTTGCGCATCACGGCGCCGGTGAACGGCACCAAGCTGCCGGTGATCCTGTTCGCCCACGGCGCGCAGTATTCCAAAGACGACTACCTGCCGCTGTCCGAATTCTGGGCGAGCCACGGCTATGTCGTGATCCAGCCGACGCATATCGATTCCACCACGATCGGTTTGCAGCGCACCGATCCGCGCATGCAGGACGCCTGGCGCGGTCGCTTGCTCGACATGCATCGCGTCCTCGACACACTGGATGAGATCGTGCGCGACACGCCGCTGCTGAAGGGCCGCGTCGACACCAAGCGCATCCTCGCCGCCGGACATTCGTTCGGCGGGCATACCGCCGCCGCCCTGGTCGGCGCGAAAATGCCCGACGTCGCCGCCGACTTCACCGATCCTCGCATCACCGCCGGCGTGCTGCTGGCGCCGCCCAGCCGCGCGCCGGGCTTCCGCAATGTGGAATGGCGCACCGACAGCAAGCCCGTCCTGATCGTCGCCGGGCTGGAAGACCTGACGATGGAAAACGATTGGCACGCGCACGCGCAGTATTTCTACAACACCGAAGTCGGCAACCGCTGTCTCGCGGCCATGACCGGTGTTGAACACTTCCTCGGCGGCACGCTCGGCATGCATCGCACCGAAGAGAAGAAGGAGAGCCCCGCGACACTGGCGGAGATTCAGAAGCTGTCGCTGCAGTTTTTTGACGCGGCGGTGAAAGGCAGCGGCGAATGGGCGAAGACCCGGGCCGAGCTGCTGCAGACACGCCCCTCCACGATCGGCATCTTCGCCTGCAAGTGACTCGTTGATCATACCCGGGCGGACGCAACCTAGCGGTGGGTGCCCACACGCAATAGCTGGCTCCGTGGCTGAAAACGATGCCCGCTATCTGATATCTGCTCGCCCTGCGGATCGGAGGATGTTGCGTGGGTGCGGCCCGGTCGCAATTTGACTTAGGGTGCTGCCACGCCCTTGAGGACGATGCGCGAGAATATGCGCCCGCCTCGCCCTTATGGATAGTCTTGATGCCCGGCGATGCCGCCAATCCTGCCGCCAGAATGGCGCAAGGCAGTGCCCTGATCCACGGGCCGATCGGCAGCACCCTGTTCCGCTTCGCTCTGCCGGTGATCGGCGCCAACGCGCTGCAATCGCTCAACGGCCTGATCAACGCCGCCTGGGTCAGTCACATCCTGGGCATCAACGCGCTGGCCGCGACCTCCAACGCCAACATGCTGCTGTTCCTGCTGCTCAGCGCCGCGTTCGGTATCGGCATGGCGTGCAACATCTTCGTCGCCCAGGCGGTCGGCCGCGGCGATACCGCCGAGATCAAACGCGTCGTCGGCACCGGCGGCGGCTTCTTCCTGACCCTGTCCATCATCATCGGTGCGCTCGGCTTCCTGCTGTCGCCGCATGTCCTGACGATGATGCGCACGCCCGACGACGTCATGCGGCAGGCGATCGCTTACCTGCGCATGATCTTCGTCGCGACGCCCTTCATGTACATGTTCGCCTTCGTGATGATGATACAGCGCGGCGGCGGCGATTCCCGCACGCCGTTCCTGTTCATGATCGTCTCCGTCGGCCTCGACGTTGTGCTGAACCCCCTGCTGATGCGCGGCATCGGCCCGATCCCCGCGCTCGGCATCTCCGGCTCGGCGCTGTCGACCGTGATCGCGCAAGCCGTCGGTCTGATCGGCATGCTCGCGCATATGTATCGTCGCAATAGCCCGCTGCTGCTGCGCGGCCGCGACCTGCGCTACCTGCGCCCGCACATGCCCACGCTATCGCGGCTGATCAAAAAGGGCGTGCCGATGAGCTTGCAGATGCTGATCATGTCCGCCGCCGCGGTGGTGATGATCAGCTTCGTCAACCGCTTCGGCGCCCGCACCATCGCGGCTTACGGTGCGGCCTCACAGCTGTGGGCCTATATCCAGATGCCGGCCATCGGGCTTGGCACCTCTGTCTCGTCGATGGCCGCGCAGAACGTGGGCGCCGGCCGCTGGGATCGCGTCTCGCAGATCACCACGACCGCCGTACTATCCGGATTTATTTTCACCGCGGTGCTGACGGCCATCACCTACATCATCGGCGATCCGCTGATGGCCTTCTTCCTGCCGGGCGATCCGGACGCGCTGGACATCGCACGCCACATCAACGGTATCGTGCTGTGGGGTTTCATCCTGTTCAGCACCACATTCATCTTGTTCGGAACGGTGCGCGCCACGGGCGCCGTGATCCCGCCGCTGATCATTCTCGTTTTCTCGATGTGGATCGTGCGCATCCCGTTCGCCAACCACCTCATGCCGAGCTGGGGCGCGGACGCGATCTGGTGGAGCTTCCCGCTGAGCGCGGTGCTCTCGAACGTTTGCGCCATCGCCTACTATCGCTTCGGCAATTGGCGCCGTTCGCGGCTGATGCCGCCCGCAGGCATGGCACCAGCCGAATAACGTCGATCTCGAAGCCTATTTAGCTTTGGGCTTCCACTCAGTGGCCATCTTCTTCGCCTCGGCGACCTGATCGGGCGTCATGTCGCGCTCAAGCGCGTCACGATCGCTCGCCGCGTCCTTGTCGCCGTTGCGGGAGGCCAGGTCATACCAAAGGTGCGCCTTGACCTTGTCTTCGCTCAGGCCCTGGCCTTTGTGGTACATCATGGCGATGCTGTACATCGCATCGACATTGCCTTGCTCCGCCAGCGGCATGAGTAGCCGTTCGGCGGCACGGTAGTCGGCTTTGCTGTAGGCCTTCACGCCGTCCTCGAGCGGACCGGCGATCGCCGGCGCGGTCGCGAGCACAAGACTTAATCCCGCCGTAACGGCGGCAGCGACGAACACTTGCATGGCTCCCCTCCTTGCAACGTTTCACCTGCGATCAGTCTAGGCACTTCGGATAGGCTCACCAGCGCAAACCGCACATTCGCGGTTGCGAAAAGCGATGCGAGCACGCCTGAGATCGCGATATCCTCTTCCCGCCATCACCCCCGGGGAGCCATTTATGAAAACACTTTCGACGATTACTGTTTGCATTCTGATCGGCGGCGCCGCCTTGGCGCAGGCACCGACCTCGTCACGCATTCCGCCGCTGGAGCAGAAGCCCAAAGGCCCACCGTCGTTCTTCGTCACCAGCGTCGGCGGCGGCAAGGGCGCCGACCTCGGCGGTCTCGAAGGCGCGGACAAACACTGCCAGAACCTCGCGCAAGCCGCCGGTATCGGCAATCACACCTGGCGCGCCTATCTCAGCACGCAGGCCGAGAAGGGCAAAAAGGCGATCAACGCGCGTGACCGCATCGGCAAGGGCCCATGGTTCAACGCCAAGGGCGCGCGGATCGCGGCCAACGTCGGCGATCTGCACGGCGACACGCTGGAGCAGGCGCGCAACGGCAACCTGATCAGCAAGGGTTCCGCACTGAACGAAAAGGGCGAGCCGGTGCCCGGCGAAGGCGACAAGCCGAACTATCACGACGTGCTGACCGGCTCGACCACAGACGGCCGCGCCTACAAGGACACGAAGTACGATCACACCTGCAGCAACTGGACGAACTCCGGCACCGACGGCAGCGCGCAGTTGGGTCACGCGGATCGCAATTCGTCGAGCACCAGCATCTCGTGGAACTCGGTGCATCCCAGCCGCGGTTGCAGCCAGGAGAACCTGATCTCCACAGGCGGCAACGGGCTGTACTACTGCTTCGCCGCCGAAGCGCGCTAAGTGCAGGCTAATCTGTTCGCAGCTTTACTCGCCGGTGCGATGGTGCTCGCATCGGCGAGTTTCGCCGCAGATGCCGGCGAACTCGCCTTCAACGCCTGCACGATGTGTCACAGCATCGATCCCAAGGTGAACGATCTGCCGGGGCCGAACCTGGCCGGTGTGCTGTGCCGCAAGCCCGGTTCGCTGAAAGACTTTGAATATTCCGAAGGCATGATCGCCTTCGCCAAACTGCACGCCGTCTGGACTCCAGCGCTGGTCGACGAATACCTCGCCGATCCCGGCAAGATGATCGCCGACACGCCGATGGAGTTGCCGCGCGGCAGCAATACGCCGGAGAAGCGCCGCGCGCTCGTTGCCTATTTGCAGCAACACGGCGGCGACGCCGCGAAGGCTTGCCCGAACTAGAGCAGTCCGAACTTGCGGGCGCGCGTTTTGATGTAATCGGCAAACCAGTCGAGCGTGCGCAGACGCAACAGATCGCGACCGCGCGACCGTGTGGCGCGCGCCGCGCCGCCGAGCAGGCGGAATGCCTTGATCAACAGGATCATCTCGACGTTGTCGCGCTCATCGGCGGTATAGGGGCGCACCTTGGTGTACCCGCGTTCGAATGCCGCGCCGTACTTCGCGTCGAAGCCGTAGAAGGCGCTGCCGAAGACGAAGTTCTGCACGTCGTGCAGCCAATAGCCTTCCGAGCAGCCGTCGAAGTCGATGAAGGTGATGCCGCCGTCTTCGGTGACATGCACGTTGGCCGGATGCATGTCCTGATGGCACATGCCGCGCGGCAGATCGGCGGCGCCCATTTCGCGGATGCGCGCCGGCATCCGTTCGGTCAACAAGGTGTAATCGCGGATATCCTCGGGCCGGTCCTCGCACCATTCCAGCATGACGCCGAGATTGTCGGTGATCATCGCCGCCGGATCGATGACGAAGGCGTCGGCCGGGCGATAGCCCTTCGACACCAGATGCATCTCGGCGAACTTGGCGCCGATCTTCTCGGCCATGCTGACATCGAGCAGGTCGCCGAACTTGCGCCCCGGCGCCCAGGTGTACAACACCGCAGGACGCTGCCCCTCGCCGGCTTCGAGAATGAAGTGGCGCTCGTTCTTCAGCGTGGGGATCGGCGTCGACACCGGCACGCCTTGGCCGCGCAGGAATTCGAGGAAGTCGAGTTCCTGCATCACCTGTCCGAGCGAGCGCGCATTGGCGCGCCAGACCCGCAGCGCGCGGCGGCCATCATCGTCCCGGAGCGTGTAGACGTCGTTGAAACCGCGATACAGAAGCCGCCCCTCAAGCTTGCCCTTGTAGGGATAGCGCTCGGCGATCTCGGCGGCGATGTAGTCGGAATCGAAGGTGCTGTGCGCCACCTTCTGGATGCTGGCAGAGATGCTCACGGGCGTTCCTTTGCAGTCGATGGGGGGCATTAGGCCCCATCCGACCGGGGGATCAAGGTGCCCGCACCAACTGCTCGGCAGGCGAGTTCGGCTAGTTGCGCTTCTTGAGAACCGAGGCGGCCACGCGCGCAAGATCGATCAGCATCGCGGCTTCCATTTCGGTGAAGTTCGACGTCAGCCGGCGCCACACGTGCAACGCCGCCGGCGGATCTTGCCGCAACGGAATGCCGATCCAGCCGCCCGCGGCCAGTGGCTGGCTCAGCGCCTTGTTGGTCACGCCGACAAACGTCGGCTTACCCTGCACCGCCGCGTCGAGGTCCGCCCACGGCAGATCGACACCCACTGCGGAATCACGTTGAGCCTGCGCCGTAACGATGCCCTCGGTGCCGCTGTAGACGACACGCACGCGATCGGCGACGCAAAGCTGGCGGGCCTGCTCAGCCAAAACGCTCATGGACTCCGCGATCGTCGGCGCGGAGATCGTCGCGATGATCGCTTCGGTGAGCTTGGCGGCCGTGCTGGCTTGGTGTTCGGCGCGCCGCGCGATGCGCCGGTTCTCCAGTTCACGCACCACGAGGCGCGCGAGCATGGTGAGGATCGTGCGCTGCGCTTCGGTCGGCTCGGGACGCGCCTCGGTACCGATCACGCACAACGTGCCGAGCTTGAAGTTGTCCGGCGTGATGAGCGGGGCACCGGCATAAAAACGGATATTGGGCGCGTTCTTCACCAACGGATTATCCGAGAAGCGCGGATCGGCCGGCGCATCGGTGACGACGAAAAGATCGTTGCCGTTGATGGCATGCGCGCAGAACGCCTGACTGCGCGGTGTTTCGGTCGCGCCGATTCCGTAGCGCGCCTTGAACCACTGGCGATCGCTATCGATCAGCGACACCGCCGACATCGGCAAGTTGAACAGACGCGCCGCGGCAGCCGCGATGTCGTCGAAGTCCTTTTCCGGCGGCGTATCGAGCACGCCATAGTCCGCCAGCTTCGCAAGCCGTGCACTTTCGGAGAACGAACTCATCATACTGGACACGCTTTCCATGCGAAGCCCTACGTTTTGGGCCTCGGCCAAAATGCTGCCGGGCGGCGCGATCGTCAATTGTGCGGTCAATCTAGTTGTCGGTAAAACAACGGTCGGTAGATTTGGAACCTATCCGTAAGGGGAATTGCATGAGCGAGATTAAGGTTCTTGGCCGCCTCACATCGGGCAACGTGATGAAGGTGATGTGGACCCTCGCGGAACTTGATCTGCCCTTCGTGCGCGAAGACGTCGGCGGAAAGCACGGCGGCAATACCACGTCGGAATATCTCGCGCTCAATCCCAACGGTCTGATCCCGACGCTGGTGGACGGCGGCCTGGTGCTGTGGGAGTCGAACACCATCTGCCGCTATCTCTGCAACCGGGTTGGATCGACGCGGCTGTATCCGGAAGCGCCTGCGGCGCGTGCTTTAGTTGAACGTTGGATGGATTGGCAGCTCAGCACGCTGTCGTCGCGCACGACCAAGTATTGGATGCTGACCGTGCGCACGCCGCCCGAGAAACGCGATGCGCAGGCGATTGCCGCGGCGCGTCAGCAGGTGGCCGACAAGCTCGGCCTGCTCGAGCGCGTGCTGGGCACGGCGCCCTACGTCGCCGGCGCGCATGTGACCCTCGCCGATATCGTGTTCGGCTTTTGGGCGCACCGCTGGTTTGCGCTCGGCGCGGATCAGGGTGAGTTCAAGAATCTGCGCGCGTGGTACGAGCGACTGAAAGCCCGTCCCGCGTACGACAAATACGTCGTGCAGATTCCGATTGAGTGAGGCGCGTGACGCGGGATCGCTCCCGCGTCACCGCAAATTTCTTGGTTAGTCCGCGCCGGCGGCGGACGGGTCCTGGTAGCGCTGGCACATCTCGCGCGCGCCTTCGATCAGCAGCGAATGCAGCGAATGCAGCGATTGACGGCGATCGAACGCGATCCGGCGCAACGCCTGATGCAGATCGCGGTCCATACGCACGGACGTCATCACCAATCGTTCCGCACGCGACGGAGCGCGTTCGGACTCTGCGAGAGAAGTGGAATTGAGCTGGGTCATGGCGCACCTCTTCGGTTTATGAGCTTCAGCGACCACCCCCGCATGCAACGATAGGCGCTTGGCATTATTGAGTCGAAGGGTGATTGAGGCGCCATCCCCCTGCCTTGCGTCGGCGAACGCGCGCATCGCCGCGGCGCAACACGCGGCAGCGCTTTGAAAGCGTTTGAGAATTAGACGGGAATAAACAGCTTGGAAAAAATTAGCGTGATTTTCGACAAATGTCGGTCACGCGAAATTCAAGTTAGCGGCGGCGGTTCGGCGGACCACCGCGACGCTGGCCGCCCGGCGGACCACCGGTCGGGGCCGAGGGATCGCGATGACGGAAAGTAAGACGGCCCTTGTCGAGATCGTAGGGCGAGACTTCGACCGTGACCCGATCGCCGACGAGGGTACGGATGCGGTTCTTCTTCATGCGGCCGGCGGTGTAGGCGATCAGTTCGTGATCGTTGCTGAGGCGGACGCGATAGCGACCCTCGGGCAGGACGTCGGTCACGACGCCTTCGAATTCCATCAGTTCTTCTTTGGCCATCTACGGCACCCTCCGGGCAGCTTCACGCATCTGGGATGCGCGACGCTCAATTAAGTCCTAGCGCCCCCGAACGCAAGCACGGAGCTGCGACTTGTGGGCGAAAATGGCCCCAAAACCAGCCCTTGGACGCGTATCGGAACATTCGGCGGGCGGGGCCCGTTTCCGGCAAGAGCCTGGACGCGGGAGGCGCCCCGCACCCGGCGCCCTCTCCTGCGTCCTGGAGGTTCCCATGCGACGTTCAGCCTTTCCGATAGGCACGGTTCTTGGGGGGGTGTTGGCCGCCCAAGCCGCCCTGGCCCAATCGCTCCCGCCCTCGAATGCGTCCGGGGGAATCGTCGCGCAGAGCCGGGCACCCCTGGGGACCACCCCGGCCGAGATTCAGGCCGACAGCAAGACTTTTGCCATGCAAATGGCGCTGGGCGACCTGTTCGAGATCGAATCGAGCAACCTGGCGCTGGAGCGGTCCCGGAACAACGACATCAAGGCCTTCGCGCGCATGACGGCTCAGGACCACGCGAAATCGACCGAACAGCTCAAGGACGCCTATATGAAATCCGCTTTCCCCGAGCCGCTGCCGAGCCATCTCGACCAGAGCCACGCCCAGAAACTAGCGCGCCTGCGCGACCTGTCGGGGGCTGAATTCGACCACGCCTATATGTTGGCGCAGCTCGAGGCGCATCAAAGGGCGGTGTCATTGCTTCAGGAGCAAAGCCAGAAGGGCGACAAGCCCATGCTGAAGCAGTTCGCCGGGACCGTGTTGCCCACCGTCCATAAACATCTGAGCGATGCCCAGCGCCTCGCCACGCCGATGAGTGCCGCACGATGAGCCTCGCCCTGGCATGTATGATCGCCGGTCTGGTCACAGCCGGCCTCCCCACTGCGCAAGCCGCGCAGAGCAAGGGTACGGATGCGATTGAGGACGCGGCCAAGCAGAAACCCCAGACCGCACCCATGACGCCGGGCGTTCCGCCGTCGGCCGACGACACGCCCACGCTTCAGCCGCGGTCGCCGACCGGTGAACTGAAGCGCATCCCGCCCAGCGGCGTCGTTCCCGCGCCGGCGACGGGCGATGAGCATATGGAAAAACCGGCGCCGCCAACCGGTCCGAACAGCATGCCGACCGTGCCCAATACCGGCACGGCGCCGAAGCCCGCGCCGTCGACAACGCCGCCGTAGCCGTTCCCAATGCTGAGACCCCACTAAAAAGGGCGGCCCCCAGGCCGCCCTTTTCGGTGTGGTGCCGGCTCAAGGCTCAGGGCTTGGACGTTTGAGATTTATCCGTCTTGGCCGCGGGATTCGCCGTTGGCGAAGCCGGGTTTGCGCCGGGGGCACTACTGCCGCTCGTGTTGGCTTCCGTGCCTGTCGCGTTGGTGAAGCCGGAACCGATGTTCTGCCAGTCCTGTGTTCCGCTCGAGGCGCTTGGAGAACTCGGCGTGGCGATGCTGGCTGAAGCGCGCAAACTCGTCGTCATATTGACGGGCCTGATGATCGCGCCACGTCTGATACTGCGTATCGAGCTTGTTCAGCTGCTCGTGACGCCAGCGGCCGTAGTCATGCGCATGACTGTGGACGCCGGAGGTGTGCTGGCCGAACTGAGACTCCTGTGTCCCATAGCTGCCGGCTTGCTGCTGCGACTGGCCCTGATAGCGCGCCGGCGCGGTCCCACTCGTCTGACCGCCGTAGGGCGCGCTTCCATAATGCGTCGCACCTTGCGCTTGCTGCGCGAAGCCGCTGCCGGCGTAAGGCGACGGGCTGGTGCTGTACTGCATCGGCCAGCCGGCCGTCGGATTGATCCCCTGCGGCGGGTGCGGATGGGCGTAGAACGGCACCTGCGTGCTGTCCTGGGCCAAGCCGCTGTTGACCGCGCCGCCGCCGAACATGCTTTGGCCCTGACCGTATCCAAGCCCGGTGTGGTTTTCGATGAACGTCGACGGATAGGCGGGCTGCGGAGAACTCGGCTGCGCGACATGCGACGGACCGTATCCCGGGTTGCGCGCTTGGCCATCGCTGAAGTTCGGCGATTGCCACGGGCGGCGGCTCTCATTGTCCGCATGGAAATCGCGGTCGTCCCGAGTCCGGTCCCACCGGGCGCGATCGTCGTAGGCGGAGCTTCGGTAGGATTCGTCCGAACGCTGATTGTCGTCATCACGGAACCGGCCCGTGAAAGTGCGGCGTTGTGCCATGGAACTCTCCTCGCGAAATGAATGTGAAAGCGCGATGCCGACGGCGGCATCGATGGCTTGCCCATCCCGCCGCCTCGTTCGACAACGCACCGCCGCAGAGCGCAGTTCCGCTGGCGAAAATGAGCATTTGTCGGCGCAGCGGTTGCCGGCGAACCCGGCTTTTCCGCGCTCGCACCCGGCCACGTCTGCGCGACTCAGAAGGGTCGCGCGACTTGCGGGCGACTCCGGCGTTTGGGTGACAAGGCGTCGGATGGGCGACGCCCAATTCCTGGAACAACCGTCATGCGTCTCGTCTCTTGCGCCGTCGTCGTCCTGGCCCTCCTCGCCGTTGGTGGGGCCGGAGCTTCAGCCCAGACCGCAGACGCAAGCGCCCCAGGAATGCCGATGAGCCTGATTCCCGACCACGCCCCGACGATCACGACGTCGGCGAGCGCGGTCGCAGGCGAACCCGAGTTGCTGATCCCCGCCGCCCCGCGCCCGATGATCTCGCGCCCGGCGGTTTCCATCACGGGCGCGCCGGAGCAAACTGCGGCCTACGCGCAGCCGATGATCTCCGTGGCTCTGACCACGGAAACCGCCCAAGCCCGCCGCTAAATGTCTCGCCTTCCAGTGACGTTGTTGCGCTGCGGCAACACAGCGGCACCATTACGCGGTTGAGGCCCTTAATCCGGGAACAATCAACCGCAATGCTCGTTGTAACCCCGCATTTCGCAACCAAAAGGCTAGCAATTCGCGCGCATGCACGCCATCTGGCGGTCACGCCGCATACTTCCGCAACCTGCGGCCTTTAATTCACCTAGCGGCAAGGAGGTCTTCCGTGAAATCTAATTATTACGCGAGCGCTCTGATGGGGTTCGTCAGCGCCATCGCATTGACCAGCGGAGCATGGGCGCAAGCCCCTGACGCGGGTCCGTATATGAGCATCGGCGGCGGCTATCATCAGCCTGCGGCGGACGATGGCATCACCATCCTGCCGGGCCCGGGCGTCACCACCAGCGCTCCGGCGAAGCTCTCCTTCCACGACGGCTATAACGTCACGGGCGCCTTCGGTTACAAGTTCCCGTCGGGCTTCCGTGCGGAAATGGAAATCGGCTGGCGTTCGGCCAAAGTCCGCAACATGAACTCGATCCCCTGGGATGGCCGTCAGCAGGCCCTCGGGATCATGGGCAACGTGCTGTATGACTTCAACAGCGCCGGCCGCATTCAGCCTTACGTCGGTGCCGGTATCGGTGCCGGTCGTAACCGCTTCCAGGGCGTCGCGGGCCCGGGCTCGCGCTCGATCCCGCAGGCCACGTTCAGCGGTCATGACACGGGCGTCCAGTGGCAGTTGATCGGCGGCATGGCCGTTCCGCTCTCCAGCCGCCTCAGCCTGTTCGCCGACTATCGCTACATCGTGCTCGACAACATGGCGATCACCAGCCGCACGAACCTGACCTCGCAGCTGGTCAATCATGACGACCGTAGCCACAACGTCCTGATCGGCCTGCGTTTCAAGTTCGGCCACGAGGAAAAGCGGACGGAAACGCGCCAGACGGCATCGGCTCCGCCGCCCCCGCCGCCGCCACCGCCACCGCCGGCTCCTGCCAAGATCCTGGCCTTCTTCGACTTCGATAAGTCGAACCTGCGTCAGGACGCGAAGCAGATCGTCGGACAGGCTGCGCAGCAGTACCGTTCGAGCGGTAAAGCCGCGATCCACCTGACCGGTCACACCGATACGTCGGGCACCGATCAGTACAACGTGGCGCTGTCGAAGCGTCGCGCGGACTCGGTGAAAGCTGAACTTATCCGCCTGGGCGTCCCCGCCAAGGACATCGTCGTGTCCTTCCGTGGTGAGTCCGAACCGCTGGTGCAGACCGGCGACGGCGTGAAGGAACCGCAGAACCGTCGCGTCGAGATCATCTACGAATAGTCGCTGAGATCTGTGCCCCGCTCCCCGAGCGGGGCACAAAGCGAAACGGCGTCACCGACGGGTGACGCCGTTTTCGTTTCGAAGACGGAGATGATTTAAGCGCGGAGCGCTTCTTCGCTGAGCAGCAGGGCCTGCGCGATTACAGCCTTCACGCTCTCAGGAATGAAAGGCTTCGTCACCAGGAACGCGGGCTCCGGACGTTCACCGGTCAGCAGGCGTTCCGGATAGGCGGTGATGAAGATCACGGATGTCGGACGCTCGGCGAGGATGTCGTTCACCGCGTCGATGCCGGAACTGTCGTCGGCCAGCTGAATGTCGGCGAGCACAAGGCCCGGTTTGGTTTCACGCGCGGCGGCCACCGCTTCCGTACGCGTCGTTGCGATGGCGACAACGGTGTGGCCCATCTCTTCGACGATGTTGGCAAGATCGAGCGAGATCACAGGCTCGTCCTCGATGATCAGCACGGTCGCCGGCGTCTGCGCGACCAGATCGAGCAGTGCGTCGCGCACCATCTGATCGACGGCGTCGATCGAGCATTCGAGGATCGCGGCCGCGTCGCTGTGCGAGAAATCTTCCATCGCCGTCAGCAGGAGCGCCTGACGGCGGATCGGGTTCAGCGCGCGCAGACGCTCGCCGATATCCGGTGCGTCATGCGAGACGCCGATAGCGCGGCCTTCTGCACCGCCGAGCACGCCAGTCCAGGTGCGCTGGAAAGCACGGTAAAGCGCAGCGCGCGGCCCCCCGACCGAACGGTCATAGCTCGCCGGATCGGCAACGATGCTTTCGAGGGCTTTCTTCACAATCGCATCGCCGATGCGCTGCGTTCCCGTGAGGGCGCGCGTATAGCGGCGAAGGTAGGGAAGCTGCTGGGCGACTTCTTTGCCGAGGGACATGGACCGCAGGGGGATTTGCCTAGGGCTCCACCCAACAGCCAGGCGGTGAACAAAGTGGAGCCGCCACGCACAATAGCCGTGGGCGCGGAAAGCGAGCTAGGAAAAAACGCCGCGGTTGTGTGCGGTTGTAGAAGTTGAAGCCGGTACCCGCTTTAGGTGCCTAGGTCGACATCGGGGGCTGATTGACCTCGGGACCCGACGGCTCCGGCGTATGGGGGGAGTCGGGCTCCGGGACCGGCATCTGATTCGGGATTTCCGGTTCCGACGGGCGCTCGTCTCCGCCGCGTCCCGGGGCCACTTCTGGCGCTCCAGGCTTGCCGGGGGCATATTCCGGCGGCCGCTTCGGCGGATCGCTTGGATCGGCTTCTGCCATGTCTAGTGCTCCGGCCGGGCGCGGTCTTGGTCTTCCAGCGCGAGGAGGGCGCTGACGACCTGACCCAGATGGCTGCTCTCGCCTCCGGCCATGTTTTCACTCTCAGCCGTAGCCAAGAGTCGCGCGTCGATCTCCCACTGCCGTAGGATCTCCACCTTCGCTTCCTGGGAAAGCTCGGGGTGGGACAGGACTTCGGCCGGTGTCGTGAAAACGCTGCTGGGGCTGTGTTTCGCCTGCTTAAGATCGATAGGGGCTTGGGTTGAGGTCTGCATTTTTCGCCTTTACGCACGTAGGGATGATGGAGACCCAACGCCGGATCAACCCGGGGGGTTCCGAGGGGCGAAATAACGAATTTATTCCAACGCGTTACGTATCGCATGGTGAACCATCGCGGTTCCCACGCGTTATGAAACTGATCGGACAGCTGGAACCGCCTGCCCGAAATGCAACCCGGCCTTCAGAACCCGGCCTTAAAGCAAGGAGCTGTGTAGCGTGTTACGCGTCGCTTTATCCGCTCTTGGACTGGCCGATACCCAGCGTGACGTAACGCTGGCCGGCGACCGTCCGGGGTTGATCTACGCCGACCGCGAAGGCGAGTTAGACCGCGCTGCTTCTGAAATTCGCCAAGAAGACCCGAACAGGACCGATCCGGGGTTCAACGATTGGCTCAATAAGGCGCTTCACGAGACTTATGACGCGGTGGCGCAAGAGCCCCTGCCGAGCGACTTCGACGCGCTGATTAGCAGGCTCGAAAAGCTGCCGCCTGACGCGTAAGCGTTTCCCGCTCCCATCCTGCATGCTACACCGCGCGCCATGTTGCGGATCAATGCGCTTACCTATCGCATCGGTGGCCGCGTGCTGCTCGATGAGGCCAGCGCGACCATCAATGAGGGCCATCGCGTCGGCCTTGTCGGGCGAAACGGCACCGGCAAGACGACGCTGCTCAAGCTCCTCACCGGCACCCTGTCAGCGGATGCCGGCGAGATGGACATGCCGTCCCGCTGGAAGGTCGGCATCACCAAACAGGAAGCGCCGGCCGGAGCGGAAAGCCTGCTCGACACGGTGATCGCGGCCGACACCGAGCTCGCGGACTTACAGCGTGAGCTGGAAACATCCACCGACGGCGATCGGATCGCGGAGATCCATGCGCGTTTGCGCGACAAGGAATCGCATACGGCCACGGCGCGCGCGGCCCGCATCTTGGCGGGGCTCGGCTTCGATCATACGGCACAAGCGCGGCCCTGCAGTGATTTCTCCGGCGGCTGGCGGATGCGCGTGGCGCTCGCCGGCTTGCTGTTCACCCAACCGGACCTGCTGCTCCTCGACGAACCCACCAACCACCTCGACCTCGAAGCCACTGTATGGCTTGAGGAATATTTACGCGGCTATAACGGCACGATCCTGATCGTCAGCCACGACCGCGAACTGCTCAATCGCGCGGTCGACGAGATCCTGCATCTCGAAGGCGGCAAGCTGACGCTGTATCAAGGCGGGTACGACCGCTTCGCCGCCACGCGCCGTATGCGGATCGTCCACTCCGAAAAGCAGCGCGCGAAACAAGACGCCCGCAAAGCCGAGTTGATGAAGTTCGTCGAACGTTTCCGCGCCAAGGCGACGAAGGCGAAACAGGCGCAGTCGCGCCTGAAGATGGTTGAGCGTATGGAACCGGTTGTCGGGATCACCGAGGAATCCGGCATCTCGCTGTCGTTCCCGCCGCCCGAGGAACTGCCGCCGCCCCTGATCACCTTCGAGGACGTCTCGGTCGGCTACGACGGCAAAGCGATCCTGCGCAACATCTCCATGCGGCTCGATTCCGACGACCGCATCGCGTTGCTGGGCGCGAACGGCAACGGCAAATCGACATTCGTGAAACTGCTCGCGGGCCGTCTGACACCGATGTCCGGCGAGGTCGCGAAATCGAACAAACTGCGCATCGGCTATTTCGCGCAGCACCAGGCCGAGGAACTCGACCTGTCCGCGACGCCGATCCTGGAACTTGCGCGCCGCCGCCCTCAGGACAGCGAGCGCGAGGTGCGCAGCCAACTGGGCCGTTTCGGCTTCAGCCAGGAGCGCGCCGAGACGATCGTCGGCCACCTTTCGGGCGGCGAGAAAGCGCGGCTGCTGTTCGCGCTGATGACCTCGGCCCGGCCGCACCTGCTGCTCCTGGACGAACCCACCAACCACCTCGACATCGACAGCCGCGATGCCCTGGTGGAGGCGATCAATACCTATGACGGCGCGGTGATCCTGATCAGCCACGATCCGCATATCGTCGAGCTGACCGCCGACCGCTTCTGGCTGATCGAGAACGGGCGTGTGCAACCTTTTGACGGCGACCTGAGCGACTATCGCGCGCGGCTGCTCAACAAACGCGCCGTGCGCGAAGAGCCGCCGAAAGCTGCGCCGAAGGCTGAACCCAAGCCGCCCGCGCCGCGCCCAAAGCCCTCGAAGAAGAAGGTCGACCAGGCCGAATCCCTGGCGACCAAGCTGCATGCCGAGGTCGCCGCCTTGCAGACCGCGCTCGCCGACCCCGCGCTGTACACCGGGCCGGCGGCAAAGCTCCAGACCTTGCAGGCCAACCTGCGGGCTAAGGAAACGGCGTTGTCCGAAGCCGAAGCCACCTGGATGGCTTTGCAGGAGGAATGGGATGCCGCAGCGGCGGTTTGAAATCCCAATCCTGCGATAGCTGGCACACAGCGTGAGATATCGCCCGCAGTCCCGCTGGACAGGCCGGGACCAGCGTGCTTTTTCAGCGCCGTAACTCGGAGACGCGACGTTGGATTCGGTTGAGAAGCGCAAGCAGGCGTTAGTCATCGTCGCCTGCATGGGCGTGATGTTCATGACCGGGGTGGAAGGCACCATCACCGCCACGGCCATGCCCCGCGTGGCCAGTGCCCTCGGCGGCTATGCGCTGTTCGGCTGGACGTTCGCCGCCTATCTCCTCGCGCAGGCCGTCATCATCCCGATCTATGGCCGGTTGGCGGACCTGTACGGCCGCAAACCGATGTTTTTCATCGGCGCCGGCCTGTTCACTCTGGGCTCCCTCTTGTGCGGCCTCGCCCCCAACATGCTGTTCCTGGTCTTCGCGCGCGTCGTGCAGGGGCTCGGCGCCGGCGGGATCATGCCGGTCGCGCAGACCATCGTCGGCGACGTGCTGACGCCGGCGCAGCGCGCGCGGCTTCAAGGGTTTTTTGCCAGCATGTGGGCCTTGGCCGCGGTCATCGGCCCAATGCTCGGCGCGCTGATCGTCGACAAGTTTACCTGGCCGATGATCTTCTGGTTCAACATCCCCATCGCGATCATCGTCACGCTGCTGATCGCCTTCCTGTTCCGCGAAACGCCGCGCCGTGCCGAGCACAAGATCGATCTGTTCGGGGCCGTGTTGCTGGTGATCGCCATCGGCACCTTCATGCTGGCTCTGATGCAAGCGGATCACCTCGGATCGCTGTTGTTGCCGGTGCTGGGTATCAGCCTGATCAGCGCGGTGCTGTTCGCCCGCCAGGAACGCCGCGCGCCGGAACCGCTGTTGCCGTTCTTCCTGTGGAAGGACCACATCATCCGCACCTGCAATCTCGGTGCGCTGGCGGTCGGCGCGGCGTCGATGGGCGTGTCGGTTTTCGTCCCGACGTACATGCAGGCCGTGCTAGGCACGTCCGCTTACGCCGCGGGCACGCCGCTGATGTTCATGTCGCTGGGCTGGCCGGTTGCCGCGACGTTGTCGGGCCGGCTGATGCTGCGCGCGTCCTACCGCACGTCAGCCATTCTCGGCGCGATTGTGCTGATGGTCGGCAGCGGGATGCTGGCGATGATGGGCCCGGAGACCTCGACCACCTTTGCCTCGGTGGCGTCGTTCCTGACCGGTATCGGTCTCGGCTTCCTGAACTCGCCGTTCTTTGTCGCCTGTCAGGATGCCGCATCGTGGAACGTGCGCGGCATCGCCATCGCCTTCAATGCCTTCAACCGCATGATGGGGGCGGCTCTGGGCACGGCCTTCCTGGGGGCGGCGATGAACACAAGCCTTGCGCGCAGCCTGCCAGCGATCGCCGATCCTGTGCAGTACCTGGTCGACCCGGTGCGGCGCGCGCTGTTCAGCGCGGCCGAACTGACGCATGTCACCGGCGCGGTGGCGGACGCGTTGCGTCTCGCCTTCATCGTGGGGATTGTAATTGCCGCCGCCGGCGGCATCGCGGGCTGGGCGTTGCCGAAGGGCTTACGCCCCACGAATGCCCACCGCGATCGCCCCGACGTCGCCGCTTGAAACGCTAGGCGGCTTCCGCTTCTTCGGCCATCGACAGCACGTGGCCGACGACGGTCTTCACGTTCTGCGGCACGAACGGCTTGGTGATGAGATACGCGGGCTCCGCGCGGTCGCCGGTCAGCAGGCGTTCCGGGAAGGCGGTGATGAACACCGTCGGCACATCGAACTTCTCGAGGATGTCGGCCACGGCATCGATGCCGGAGCTGTCATCGGCAAGTTGAACGTCGGCCAGGATCAGCGCCGGACGCGCATCGCGCACGGCTTCGACCGCTTCGGCGCGGGTCCGGGCAACGGCCATCACGCTGTGGCCCATTTCGGTGACCAGCTGCGACAGGTCGAGCGAGATCACCGGTTCGTCTTCGATGATCAGGATTTGCGCCGGCACCGGCGCACGCAGTTCGGTCATCGCGGCGTCGACCAGTTCTACGACGTCCTGCACGTTGCAGTTCAGGATGGTGGCGGTCTCCTCGGGGGAGAAACCTTCCATCATGGTCAGGAGCAGCGCTTCGCGCGGCACGACGCCGAGCGTGGCGAGTTTCGAGCTGATCGCGGCGCGGCCCGGGGCCTTGGCGACCCGGCGCTTCGTGGCGCTTTCGCCCGCCGTCCAGATCACATGGAACAGACGATAGAGGCCGACGCGTTCCTGACCGGAAGCGCCGATCACATTCTGATCCTGGATGACGGCTTCCAACACTGAACGCACGGCCGCGTCGCCGCTGCTTTGCGAACCCGTGAGCGCGCGCGCATAGCGGCGCAGGAAAGGCAGGTGTTGAACGATTTGCTGTGAACGCGCCATCCGGAAGTCCCCTTGTCGTCCTCGAGTGTCTTTAAGTCGAAGAACCGCTGCCCCGCCCAGCGCCGGAAGCCCTTGACAAGGCCACGCGAAACGAGGCGCGGTTTCGCAATTCTTGCGATGGCATAACGCTCGTACCGCCAGAAAGCGTCCCGAACCCGTCAAAAATGTCCGCCCCGCCGGGTTCGGTGGAATTAGAAGGGGTTGCGGTTGCCGGGGGCGGATAGAGGTATCAACTGCGCCAACAAGAATGGGCGGAACCGCGAGGCTCCGCCCATTCTTGTTCGTCGTCTTGAAGGACGTTAGAAGCGTTCGGCAACCTGACGCTGGTCTGCCCAGCGGGCCATATCGCCATAGAATTTCTCGTCACGATAATTGTCGTTCCAATAGGAGCGGATATCGAACTTCGCGACCGGAATCTCACCACTGGCGAGCTTTTCACGCGGCACCGCCAGGTGCTCGCCGCGCACCCAGCCACGCATGCGGCCGTGCGATACGTCGCACCACTCCAGAGTTTGGCTGCAGCCGTGCAGCCACACGCGCGTGCTGGTATCGAGTTCTTCAAGCGCGGGGAAGTTTGCACCGGGTCCGGCGTGAACGCTCAATGTCTCATCGGCGTACGCGGTGAACGCGCTCGCCGCGATGGGACTCAGCAGCGCCGCCCCCAACACCGTGCCGAGAAGCAACCTACGCATCTGAATGCCTCCCTCATGAGTTGTCTGATCGGTTCGCGATGAACCTTACCTCACCAACGCTTGAGTCGCGCGCGCGTTACTGACCGATGCTTGACAATGAAAATAAAAGAGCCCGCCGGTGAGGGCGGGCTCTTTCGCGATTGCAATGACAGCAGTTCTAGTTGCGGTACGGGTTCCGCGGTCGATCGTCGAAACGATTGGGCACGCCGTCACCGTCGGCATCGCTCCAACGCCGGGCGAAGTCCTGGCGACGCCAGTGGTCGCGATCGCGATAGAACCCGCGGCCACGGTAGTAATTGTCCCAATAGCCCCAGTTGAAGCGGACCATCGGTACATTGATGCGCGAGCCATACTCCATGACGCGCACGCGACGGCCCTGGTAGGGAACGAACAGGCTATCGCCGTCCACCCAGCCGCGCTCCCGACCGATCGACACGTCGCACCAGCTGAAGCCGTCGATGCAGCCGTAAAGGTTCACACGCACGTTCGAGCGCAGACGGTCGATACGCGGGAACTCACGGCCCGGGCCCGCGTGCAGCGTGGCGCGACCGTCGGTGAAAGCGACTTCGGCCTGGGCGGCCAGCGGCAGCAACGCCGCGGCGCCGAAAATGGCGGCCAACAAACTCTTTTTCATGGCGAGTTCTCCCTTCTAAGGCGCGCCCCGGAAGAGATGATAGTGGCGCTCCACTCACAAAAAACGCCGAAGAGACGCCCTTGTTGCGCGCAGCCACGACGGAAGACGTGCGTATCCCGTCACCGTTTCGCCCAACTCGGGCAAGCCGACGATGGGTTAGGCGGACAGAGTCTTCAGCTGATCCTTGATCGGTAGGCGACGGATGCGCTTGCCGGTCGCGGCGAAGATCGCATTGCAGAGCGCCGGCGCCACGCAAGACGCGCCCGGTTCGCCGATGCCGCCCCACTTCTCGCCGCCCGACAAGGCGAAGTGCACTTCGATGTCCGGCGTTTCAGCCAGCGACAGGATGCGGAAATCGTTGAAGTTCGACTGCTCGACAGCGCCGTCCTTGACGGTGATTTCGCTGTGCAACGCCGCCGACAGCCCCCAGATCACCGCGCCTTGGATCTGCGCCTCGATGATCGACGGGTTGACGATATGGCCGCAGTCCACGGCGGCAACGAAGCGGTCGACCTTCAGATCGCCGTTCGGGCTGACCGTGACTTCCGCCACCTGGCCCATGATCGAGCCATAGCATTCGTGCACCGCGATGCCACGCCCGCGGCCCTTCGGCAGCGGCGTGTTCCAATTGCTCTTCTCGATGATCTTGTCGAGCACGCCCAGGAAGTCCGGCCGCGAGATCAGGCTGCGACGGAACGCCGCGGGATCTTTGCCGCAGGCATAGGCCATCTCGTCGATGAAGCCTTCGATGGCGAAGCCGTTCTGCGAGGCGCCGACCGAGCGCCAGAACGAGACGGGGATATGCATGTTGCGCAGGGCGCAATTGATGCGCTGGTTGGGGATGCCGTAGGGATTGCCGGACAGCCCTTCGACGGCCACCGGCTCGATGCCGTCCTCGACCTTGCCCATGCCCAGCGAGCGGAACAGCGAGCCCACGGCGGTGGTGATTTCCATTCCGACCGGAGTGCCGTCTTTTGCAATCGCGCCCTTGAAGCCGATCGCCGCCTGCGGACGATAGCGATCCTGGCGGATATCCTGCTCGCGCGACCACACCAGCTTCACCGGGCGCTTGATCGCCTGAGCGACCGCAATCGCATGCGGCAGTTCGTCGTGCTTGCCGCGACGGCCGAAGCCGCCGCCGAGGAATTGATTATGCACCGTGATGTTGGCCGGCGGCAGGCCCGACGCAGCGGCGGCGATACCCAGCACCCCGCCGGGCTGCTGCGTGCCGATCCACACTTCCAACTGGTCGCCGGTGAAGCGCACGGTGGCGTTCAACGGCTCCATCGGCGCATGCGCCTGATAGGGCACTTCGTAGATCGCCTCGATCTGTTTCGCCGCGCCTTTGAACGCGTCTTCGATGTTGCCCTTCTGCTCGGCGACCGGGTTCTTTTCCTTCAGGGCATCGCGATAGAGCTGATTGAACTGCGCGCTGTTGGTCTTGCCGGCGGCGCCGGTTTCCCACTCGACATGCACCGCCTCAAGGGCCGACTTGGCGGCCCAGTAGTTGCCTTCGGCGGCAACGGCGATGGAGTCCTTCATCGGCACCACGGCGATGACGCCCTTGCGGCCTTCGATGGCCTTCGCATCGAAGCTCTTCAAGGTCCCACCCGGCACCGGGCAGGAGATCACGGCGGCATAGGCCATGTCGGGCAACCGCACATCGATACCGAACTGCGCCGTACCGTCGACCTTCAACGGCGTGTCGAGGCGCGGGATCGGCTTACCCATCAGCGTGTACTGTTCCGGCGTCTTCACCGCCGGCTCGACGTCGAGCTTCACCTTCACCGCATCGGCGGCGACGGCGCCATAGGTCAGCGTGCGACCGGTCGGCTTGTGCGTGATCTTGCTGTCGCGCGCTTCGCAGGTGTCCGGCGCGACGTTCCAGCGCTTGGCCGCGGCGGCGATCAGGCGCACGCGAGCATTGGCGCCAGCTTTCTGCAGCGGAGCGACCGAGGTCCGCGTGCCGCGGCTGCCGACAGTGGCCATCGGACCGTAAACGCCCTTCTCGCGCGCGTTACGCGAAGCGGAGGCATATTCGACCTTCACCTTGCTCCAGTCGCACTGAAGCTCTTCGGCCAGGATCATCGGCAACGTGGTGCCCGCACCCTGGCCCATCTCCGCGTGGGAGAGGCGCAGCAGCACGCTGTCATCCGGATCGATCACGATCCAGGCGTTGATCTCTTGCGGGGTCGGCGTTTCGGCGGCCTGCAGCACCGTGCCTAACGCTGCGGCGTCGGCGCGGCCGTTGAACCCGAGGGCGAGACCGCCGGCGGCGCTCAGCGTGGCGACGAAGCGGCGGCGGCTCAAGGCGGACGAAACGGCACCCATGATGATCCTCGCAAGGCAAATTGGCTGTGGGTCGATCATAAACGGACCCGGTCCACGTCCCAAGGCCTGCGCGTCGGAAGCCCCCCCTTTGGGAGCTGATTCCCCTATAAATTGCGCGTGTTTCCGCCCCGTGGGACGGCCGACGGGGGCCATCGGCCCTGCCGGCGATGTATCCCGGTGAATATTTCGCAGGGATTTCGGCCTATCCCGCGAACTCGCGTCGGATCAGATCAGAGTGCTCGCCGATGGCGGGCACGGCACCCAACGCCCGGGGCCCGTCACTGGTCTGCACCGGCGGCGCGACAATCGACGCCATGCCGCCAGGCGTGGGCACGTCGGCGCGGCGCAGCGCCGGGTGGTGCGCAAGCGATGCGACATCGTTGACGAAGCCGTAGGCGATGTTGGCGGCGTTCAGCTTCGCGGCCGCCTGATCGCGCGTCAGCGTCCTCACCATGGCGGCGACCTTGCCGTCCACCGCCGGACGATTGCGCACCCGCGCCCCGTTATTCTCGAAACCCGGCTTGCGCGGCAGGTCCGCCTCACCCAGGAACTTGGCGCAAAGATCCTGCCACTCGCGCTCGTTCTGGATCGAGATCAGCACCAGCGAACCGTCGGCGGTCTCGAATGCGCCGTAGGGACTGATGGTGGGATGCGCGAGGCCGACGCGTTGCGGGGCGTTGCCGGTGCCTTCGTAATACATCAGCGGCACGTTCATCCAGTCGGCCATGCCGTCGAACAAGGAAACCTTCAGCCCCTTGCCGCGCCCCGTGATGCCGCGTTCGATTAACGCTTCCAGCACGCCCGCATGCGCCGACATCCCGCAGGCAATGTCGCAAACCGATACGCCGACACGGCCAGGTCCGGCGGGATGCCCGGTGATCATCGCCAAGCCGCTCTCGGCCTGCACCAGCAGATCATAGGCTTTCATCTGCGCATAAGGCCCGGTATCGCCATAGCCGGAAATATCGACGGTGATCAGGCGCGGATATTGCGCGCGCAGTTCTTCGGAGCCGAAGCCCGCGCGCGCCGCCGCACCCGGCGCGAGGTTCTGGATGAACACGTCGGCCTGCGACAGGATGCGATGCAGAAGCGCCGCGTCGTCCGGCTGCTTGATATCCGCGACCAGGCTTTGCTTGCCGCGATTGAGCCAGACGAAGTACGTCGACTGCCCTTTCACCGCCGTATCGTAGCCGCGCGCGAAATCGCCTTCCGCGCGCTCGATCTTGATCACGCGCGCGCCGGCATCGGCCAACCGGGCGCTGCACAAGGGCGCTGCGACAGCTTGTTCCAGGGTGACGACAAGCAAACCCGCGAGAGGGCCGTTCTTCATCACGTCGGGCATGCCAGGTCGCCTGTTACATCCGCACGCAAGGGAGCCTCGCGCCAGTTACGTTGCACTTCGTTACCAATATTCATTTGCCCGGCTTTGTAAAGCGTGGGTAAATAACCCACGTACGTGATGGTGGTCACGGCAGCGGCCGATGAGGGCGCATCGTTTTCGAGAGAACTCGGAACGGCGCGCGCGATGGCCAAAACATAACGCCCAGAAGGAGGCACCCATGCCGATTGACCCCGTTTCGAAGACCCCTCAGCAGTTCCAGCAGGTCCGCTCAGACTTTCAAAGTCTTCAGCAGGCCTTGAAGGCCGGCAATCTCGCCGGCGCGCAGAAGGCCTATGCTTCGCTGCAATCCGACAGCGCCAACGGCCCGCAACCGCCGGCCGGCAGCGCCGCGGCGAACTACATCGAGGAACTCGGCGATGCGCTCGACGCCGGCGATCTCTCCGGCGCGCAGGACGCGTTCTCGTCGCTGCAAACGGAGTTCCAGAACGCCCGGCAGGCACGCGGCCCGCACGGCCCGCCGCCGGACGGTGGCGGCGACAAGGACTCGTCGAACTCCGACAACTCCCAAAAGACAATCGCCAGCCAGGTCGCGACGACCAATGCCAACGGCACAGTGACCGTGACAATCACCTATACGGACGGATCGACTTCGACCAAGAACGAGCCCAATCCAAACCCCCTCGTGTCGGGCAATGCCCAGCCTTCGAACAGCCGCGCGCTTTCGGTGCTGCTGGACGCGCAACAACAGGCGAACAGCTAGCTCATTCGCGTGGTCGCGGTTTTCTTTTCGCCGGCCTCACCCGCGCGCAAGGACAACCGCGACTGCGGCTAGGCCAGCATCTTGAACAGACGCTTGCCGCCGCGTTCGCTGACGATCTTGCCCGCCGTCGGGCCGCGGAAATGGGCGGCGAAGATCGTCACATCGACGTCTGTATGGCCGTCGACGAACTTATGGCGCTGCACCTTGCCGGCTTCCTTGTCGGCGTCGAACAGCACTTCCCATTCGGGATGCACGACTTCGATCGGATTGTGGATCAGGTCGCCGCAGAGGATCGCACGCTTGCCCTTCGAGTTGATCGACAAAGCCTGGTGCCCGGGCGTGTGGCCGGGCGAGAAGACGATGCGCACGCCGTTGTCGATCTCGCGGTCACCCTTGATGAAGTCGACGATGTTCGCGTCCAGTACAGGCTGGATGCTGTCGGCGAACGAAACGCCGATGCCGGCCGCGGCCAGATTGGCGCGTGAACCGTCGACCTCGGCCTGATTGAAGATGTAGCGCGCGTTCGGGAACGTCGGCACGAACTTACCGTCCTTCGTGCTTGTGTTCCAGCCGACGTGATCCGAATGGAAATGTGTATTCATCACGAAGTTCACCTGTTCCGGCACGACGCCGGCGGCCTTCAGGTTCTCCAGGAATGGGCCTTTGCGCATATTCGCTTCGGAACTGCCGCGCGGCTTGTCGTTGCCTTGGCCGCCGTCGACCACGATCACATAGCGGGGCGTGCGCACGACGAAGGCCTGATAGTCGAACAGGACGTTCTTCGTCGCCGGTTCGTAGTGCCAGGGCACCAGCATGTCGGCGTATTTGTCCATCTCGGACAGATCCGCGCCGGGAAACGCGCGCGCGGCGGAGAACGGGCCCGTCATGTCGAGCACCTTGCTGATCGTCACCTCGCCGAAGGTCCAGGTCGACGGAAAGGCCTGCGCGCCGGCAGGGCGCAGACGCGTTGCCGCGAGCGCGCCTAGGCCCGCACCGATGACGCCACGACGCGAGATCAACTTGTCCGACATGAAAGCCTCCCCTGGAGATAAGCGGAAAGAGTAGAAGGCGCGTCGGTGCCGTTCAATGGCCACCGCGTACCAAGGCCTAAGGCACCAGCGTCCTGAACACCCGCTTGCCGCCCTTTTCGCTGACGATCTTTCCGGCGGTCGGCCCGCCGAAATGGGCCGCCAGGATCGTCACATCGACGTCGGTATGCGCGTCGACGAACTTGATGCGCTGGGCCCGGGCGGCATCCTTGTCGGCGTCGAAGCCCATCGTCCATTCAGGGTGCAGCACCTCGATGGGATTGTGAATCACGTCGCCGCTGAGGATCGCGCGCCGGCCCTTGGAGGCAATGGCGAGCGAATGGTGACCGGGCGTATGCCCCGGGGTCGCCACGATCCGCAAGCCGTCGCCCAAGTCGAGATCGCCGTCGATCAGATCGCCGACACCGGCCTCCATCACGGGCTTCACGCAGGCGTTGAACGCTGTCGCGGTCCCGGCATTGGTCGCGGCGGCCGTTGCGGTGGCGTCGTATTCCTTGCGGTCGAACAGATAGCGCGCCTTCGGATACATCGGCACGCGGTTTTCGCCGTCGCGCCGCGTATTCCAGCCGATGTGATCGGCGTGGAAGTGGCTGTTGATCACATGCGTCACCTGCTCCGGCGCGACGCCGGCGCGGCGCAGGTTGTCTACAAACGATTCCCGATGCTGCCCGGGGCGCTCGGCCTCCGACGGCAGGAAGTCGCCGTAGCCGCCGTCCATGACCAGCACGATCCGCTGCGTCCGCACGACGTAGGCCTGATAGGTCGATATGTCGTTCTTGGTCGCGGGATCGTAGAAGTGAGGCGCAAGCCAGCTCGCGTTCTCGTCGAGGACGTCCAATGGCGCGTCGGGGAAATGACGCCGGGCCGGCAGCGGCGCCGACATCTCGACAATCTTGGAGACCGTCACATTGCCGAAGGTCCAGCTGCGGGAATATTCCGCCGCACGCGCGCCGTGGCCGAAGGCAAAGCTGGCCGCAGCAGAGGCAAGCAGATGACGCCGTGAAATGGCGAACGGTCGGCGCATCACGGCACGAGGGTCTTGAATACCCGCTTGCCGCCCTTCTCGCTGACGATCTTGCCGGCGGTCGGTCCGCCGAAGTGCGCGGCAAAGATCGTCACGTCAACGTCGGTGTACTGGTCGAGGAATTTATTGCGCGCCTTGCGGCCTTCGTTCTTGTCGTAATCGAACACCACATCCCACTCCGGATGAACGATCTCGATGGGGCTGTGGAACAGATCGCCGCACAGCACCGCACGCTTGCCTTTGGAATCGATCGCGACACCATGATGACCGGGCGTGTGGCCCGGCAGCGCAAGGATGCGCACGCCGTCGCCCAGATCGCGGTCGCCGTCGATCAAGTCGGCAACGCCGGCATCGATCACGGGTTTGATGCTGACGTTGAAGCTCGCGCCCATCGGCTGGCCGGCCGCCGCAGCTTTGGCGAAGAATTCGACCTCAGTTCGGTCGAACAGATAGCGCGCTTTTCCCCACATCGGCACGCGCTTATCGCCGTCGCGCCGTGTGTTCCAACCGATGTGATCGGAATGGAAATGGCTGTTCATTGCGTAGTTGACCTGATCTGGAGCGACTTTGGCGGCTTTCAGATTGTCGAGGAAGGATTCCGCCGTCATGCCGGGACGCTCCTTCGGCATCGCCTCGCCGAAGCCACCGTCCATCAGCAGCACCATTTTCGGCGTACGCACGATCCAGGCCTGGTACGTGAAGATCACGCCTTTGACCTTCGGGTCGTAGAAGTGCGGCACCAGCCAGGGGTTCTCGTCGAAAGCCTCCAGGGCTGCGCCGGGAAACGCCTTGTCCGCCGGATAAGGTGCCGACATTTCGACAACGCGACTGACGGTCACGTCGCCGAACGTCCAACTGCGCTGATAATCTGCGGCGCGTGCCGGCTTCAAGCCGAAAGCGAAGCCCGCCGCGCCCAGCGCGAGCGCATGGCGGCGCGACAGAACCGGAGCGGAGGCTTGCATGGCGTTCTCCCTACTCGTCTTCGACCTCGAGGCCGAGGTCGGCCAAGCCGCTTTCCAGATCTTCTGCCAACAGCGGCAACGTCAGCAGATATTCGGCGGCGGACTTGGGATGTTCTTCGAGCGCGGATTCAACCGCCTCGTCCCAATCCTCTGCCGTGAAGGTGCCGTGACCGATCCAGGCGATGGCCACGAGTTCGGCCTGCTCGTCCTCGTTCAGGCCTTCGATGAATTCGCGCAGCTCGTCGACTTCGGGCGAACTGGCGAAGGCCGACCCGCCTTCGTCGCTGTCCTCATCGTCGTCATCCCGGCTTTCATCGATAACAAGTTCGCGTGCCTTGTTGATGACAAAGCTGACCGTATCCAAAGCGATTTCCATCGCTGGCATCGGCGCTCATCGCGCCGCCCCCTTCACGAAGACATCCGTCTTCCCCTGGGCGGCATTCAAAAGGATTTAACGCGGGCTTTCAATCGCCAGCGTGGGCAATCGCATGGGTTGGCAATCAGCCGAGAAAATCGATTTTCAGATCGCGATCTTCGGGCAAACCGACGACCGGCACGGTGTTCCAGGCGGCGCTGCGCGTGGCTTCATCATTCGAAAGCCCGCCTAACGGGCTGAAACGCAGAACCACCACGCCGTCCCTGCGGACTAACGCACCCCATATAAACGCGACGACAGCCTTTAGGCGTTGCCGACGATGGTGCCGGCGACTGTCTTGCGGGTCGAGACCATCTTGTCGAAGTGCGACCACACGCCCTGCGGGCCGTGCCAGATGCCTTGCGTGGCGGCCTTGGAGTATTCGGTGGAGCGCGTCTCGAAGAAGTTGGCGTGTTCGACACCATTCAGTATCTGCTGCAGCCAGGGCAGCGGATGTTCCGCGACGTTATAGATCTGCGGCAGGCCGAGCTGGCCCAGGCGCCAATCGGCGACATAACGAATGTACTTCTGGATGTCTTCCGGCGTCATGCCGTTGACCGGGCCCAGCGAGAAGGCGAGTTCGATGAACTTGTCTTCCAGGCCAACGACGGTCTTGCAGCAATCGACGATGTCGTCCTTCACGGACTGCGTCAGACAGCCGGTTTCCTTGGCGAAGGTGTGGAACAGCTTGATGATCGCTTCGCAGTGCAGCGATTCATCGCGCACCGACCACGACACGATCTGGCCCATGCCCTTCATCTTGTTCTGGCGCGGGAAGTTCAGCAGCATCGCGAAGCTGGCGAACAGCTGCAGGCCTTCGGTGAAGCCGCCGAACATGGCCAGCGTGCGCGCGATGTCGGCGTCTGTATCCACGCCGAACTTCTGCATGTAGCTGTGCTTATCGGCCATCTCTTTGTACTGCATGAAGGTGCCGAACTCAGTCTCCGGCATGCCGATCGTCTCGAGCAGCAGGGCGTAAGCCGCGATGTGCACCGTCTCCATGTTGGAGAAGGCCGAGAGCATCATCTTGATCTCGGTCGGCTTGAAGACGCGCGCGTAGCGCTCCATGTAGTTGTCGTTCACCTCAATGTCGGATTGGGTGAAGAAGCGGAAAATCTGGCTGAGCAGGCTGCGCTCGTTGTCGGTCAGACCGGTCGCCCAGTCTTTGCAGTCTTCGCCCAACGGCACTTCTTCCGGCATCCAGTGGATCTGCTGCTGGCGCTTCCAGTAGTCGTGCGCCCACGGATAGCGGAACGGCTTATAGCCCTGGCTCGGCGTCATCAGACCGGGCAGCGTACGGCCGACAAGCGGAGACACTTCGGCCGTGGTGATGATCTTGTTCATGCGGGCAGTCTTTCCGGAGTGGAGTGAGGAACGTCGCGGCGCCTATTGGCAGGCGAGGCATTCCTCGTAGTCCGTCTTGTTCTCGATGAGGCGGCGTTCCGGCCAGGCGCGGGTGTTGTCGGCCTCGACGCCGGCGAAGGCCGCACGCTGCACTGATTTGGAACGCAGGTAGTACAGGCTCTTCACGCCCGACTCCCAAGCCTTCCAATGCAGCATCAGCAGGTCCCACTTATCGATGTCGGACGGCAGGTACAGGTTGATCGACTGGCCCTGGCAGATATACGGGCTGCGGTCGGCGGCGAACTCCACCACCCAGCGCTGATCGATCTCGAACGCCGTTTTGTACACGGCCTTCTCGTCGTCGGTCAGACCGTTGAGGTGCTGGACCGAACCTTCGTGCTCAAGGATCGAGTTCCAGGTGGCCGGGTTGTCCAGGCCTTTCGCGGCAAGCAGCTTTTCCAGATAGATGTTCTTCACGGCGAAGGAGCCGGAGAGCGTCTTGTGGGTATAGATGTTCGCCGGGATCGGTTCGATGCAAGGGCTGGTGCCGCCGCAGATGATGCTGATCGAGGCCGTCGGCGCGATCGCAAGCTTATGCGAGAAACGCGCCATCACGCCGGACTCTGCGGCGTCCGGGCACGCGCCGCGCTCTTGCGCCAGCTTCACCGAGGCCGCGTCGGCGCCCATGCGGATGTGCTTGAACATCTTGATGTTCCAGGACTTCGCCATGGCGCTCTCGAAGGGGATGCCCTTCTGCTGCAGGAACGAGTGATAGCCCATCACGCCCAGGCCGACCGAACGCTCGCGCATCGCCGAGTACTTGGCGCGTTCCATGGCGTCCGGCGCGCGATCGATGAAATCCTGCAGGACGTTGTCGAGGAAGCGCATCACGTCTTCGATGAAGGTCGGGTGGTCGTGCCACTCGTCCCAGGTCTCGACGTTCAGCGACGACAGGCAGCAGACGGCCGTGCGGTCGACGCCCTGATGGTCGGGGCCGGTGTGCAGCATGATCTCGCTGCACAGGTTCGAGGTGGTGACCTTCATGCCGAGGTCGCGCTGATGCTTCGGCATCTGGCGGTTCACGGTGTCGGCGAAGATCAGGTACGGCTCGCCGGTCTGCAGGCGGGTCTCGAGAATCTTCTGCCACAGCTCGCGCGCGTTGACGTGCTTCATCACTGCGTTCGACTTCGGGCTGCGCAGGGCGAACGGAACGTCGTCGCGCACGGCTTCCATGAACTCGTCGGTGATGTTCAGGCCGTGATGGAGATTCAGGCTCTTGCGGTTGAAATCGCCCGACGGCTTGCGGATCTCGAGGAACTCCTCGATCTCCGGGTGGTGCACATCGAGGTACACAGCCGCCGAGCCGCGGCGCAGCGAGCCTTGGCTGATCGCCAGCGTGAGGCTGTCCATCACGCGCACGAAGGGGATGATGCCCGAGGTTTGGCCGGCGTTCTTCACCTTCTCGCCGATGGAGCGAACCTTGCCCCAGTAAGTGCCGATGCCGCCGCCGTTGGAGGCCAGCCAGACGTTCTCGGTCCAGGTGCCGACGATGCCTTCGAGATCGTCGTTCACAGAATTCAGGAAGCAGGAGATCGGCAGACCGCGATTGGCGCCGCCGTTCGACAGCACCGGGGTCGCCGGCATGAACCACAGCTTCGAGATGTAATCGTAAATGCGCTGGGCGTGGTCGACGTCGTCGGCATAGGCCGTGGAGACGCGCGCGAACATGTCCTGGTAGGACTCGCCCTTCAGCAGGTAGCGGTCCTCCATCGTGGCCTTGCCGAAATCGGTCAGCAGGGAATCGCGGTCGCGGTCGAGCTTGAGCGACGGGACCAGGGCCAGGGAGTCGCGCTTCGACTGGGCCGGTGTGGCGTTCGGAACCCGCGACTTGGGTTTCTCGACAATGGAGACTGCAGCCGCACCCGACTCAAGCGCATAAGCCATATTATTTAAGCCCCTCACCCCGTTACATCAGCCCGCCCAGGCGGAAAGACCGCGACAACGCGCGTCCGACGGGACTCACAGAGGCGAGTTCACCTGGGCCCCGCCGCAGCTCCTTCGAATCGAAGGGCGTTGGACGTGGCTGGCGGCGGCCTTTCGGCCGCGGAAACCGGTCGATGTTGAGGTCCGCGCGGATGACGTCCGCGTCTTCGCCCCCTACCCCGAAAGCTCCCTATATCCCCAGTGAGACCGACTAGATGCAGTGCTTCTAGTCCGGCCGCGCTACGAGGTATGGTGTCCTCCGAGGGGACTCCGGTCAACCTGACTTTTAGCGGACCCACTAGATTTTGGGCTTGATTTCCAGATTCGGTCAACATCTAGGCAAATCGGGGTGTTACACGAGCTTCGGATCGCAACGTGTTGAAACGCAACGTGTTTGCGGAACGCCCCGAGCCGTCCACAGACCCCTGTGGATTGCCGGTGGACATCGTTTTGCCGGTGGAAAAGCCTGTGAAAAACCCTGTGATATCGCGACTTCCACTCGGATCGCAGACTTCCTCATACGACCTGGAGGGGGCATGCACTGCGGTCATTGCTGCAATGCACAAAATCAGCGTTGTCCCAAAGCCCGTACGCGCGGCAGGATGACAATGTCATGAAAATTGGCCGGTAGGGCGCGACGTCGGTCGCCAGTACGTGCCCCGCGTGTTGTCGAGATGGGTCAGGGGCGATCGTTGTCAGTGGAGATTGCCAAAATGAGCCAGCAAGAGGAACTCGTCCAATTCCTGTCGGAAAGCGCCCAGGAAGCCACCGTGGGTGGCCGTCATGCGGAAGCCGAAGAGCTTCTGACGCTGCGTGCGCGCGTGGTCGCGCGCCAGTTCAGCCTGAGCCAGCTTCAGCTTCCGCTTGAGACGCGCGCCGCCGCCTAAGCGGTTCGCCCTTCCTCGCGACGAAAGAGCCCGGCAAACGCCGGGCTTTTTTATGGCCCGGGCTTTGGTACGACTGGCCGATGCTTTATTTCGCCTACGGCTCAAATTTGTGGAAACGCGGCATGCTGCGCCGCTGCCCCAAAGCGCAACCGGTCGCGCCCGCGCGGCTGGCCGGCTATCGCCTGACCTTTCAGGGTTACGCCCTCATCGTGCCCGACCCGAAGGGCGTCGTGCTCGGCGCACTGTATCGCCTCACCCCGGCCGACCTGCGCGCCCTCGACGAATATGAGGAGGCGCCGCGTCTTTATCGCCGCGTCGACATCACCGTCGAGACGGACGACGGCTCGGCCGAAGCTTTCATCTACCTGATGAACCCCGACGCCGCCCGTGGACTTAGCCCGCAACCGGAGCCCGCCTACTACGGCGAAATCGCGCGCGGATATAACGACTGGAAGTTGGATCCTACTGTGCTGCGGCGGGCGCGCTTTGGTGCGATGCATGATGCTGGGCGGCGATCTTCCGCCGGACCAGGCGGAACGTCAGAACCCCCATCACGATGAACACGCTGCTGTCGGCGATGAGACCCGCGACACCGGCGCCGGTCGCGCCAAAGCGGGGCGCCAGGATCGCCAGCGCCGGCAGGTAGAGCGCCAGCGCCGCGGTGTTCACCTGCAGCGGGATACCCGGACGGCCCATCGCGTACAGCGCGGGATCGAAGCCGAAGCCCGCGATGCTGAGCGTCGCCGCGACACAGTGCAGCACCATGCACGCCTCCGCGCCGACGAAGTCCGCGCCGAAGAACAGCGCCAGGAACCAAGGCCCCGCGAACACCGCGAAGGCGACGATCAACAGCCCCGCGCCGGCCGCCATGCCGCCGCCGCGCAGGATCAGGCGCGGGAAGGCCGCCCACTTCTCCTGCCCGGCGAGACGCGCGAATTCCGGATAGACCGAGGCATTAAGCAACTCCGCCGGCCGCGTGATGGCGGTGGCGACATCGCGCGCGATTTTGAACAGGCCGGTCGCGGCGGGACCGGCGAGCGCGCCGACCAGCAACGGCGCGAGATAGCCCGTGGCCGTCTGCACGGTCACATGCAGGTTGGAGAAGATCGCGAACCGCGCCAGTCCCGGGTGATCCGCCGGAATGCGGAACCAATCCCCCGGCGTCGCGGCGAAACCGCGCAAGTGGCCGTTCGCGTAAGCCTGCTGCCAGCCCATCGCGACCAGCACCGCGCCCGCCGCAGCCCCGCCGGCGAAGTAGACGCCGAGATAAGCCTCGAGCGGCCAATCCAGAAGCGCCGCGAGCCCGACACCGATCAGGCGCACGGCGGGCGACACCGTCGACTGGATCGCCAGCAGATCGAAGCGATTGTAAAGCCGCAACAAACCCGTCGGCGTCGCCGTAATCGCGAACAACGTCACAAGTGCATAGGGCTTCGCCGCGGACATGAGCGATGCATCCCAGCCTAAGCGCGGCCCGACAAACGGGATGGCGACAATCGCTGCGACCATGCCGATCAAAGCGCCCGCGATGTCGAGCAGCGTGCAGAACCGCAGCAGGCGTTGGAAGCTGGGCGTGTCGCCGTGCTCGAACGTCAGCGCGCCATAGCGGATCACCGCCTGCCATGACTGGAACGTGGCGATGGCCGTGACGGTCTGCACGAATGTCTGCACTAGGATGATCAGCCCGAACTGGCTGACACCCAGCGTGCGCGCGGCGATCGACAGGATCGCCAGATTGAGCACGCCGGTGGCGACACGGCCCGTCAGCAGCATGCCGGCGTTGCGCAGCACGCGCACCAGGATGCCGTCGGCGAACCAGCGGCGCGGATGTGAAATGACGGTACGGAAGAACGAGGGCAACATCGCGGACGCGATTATGTCTTGAGTACGCGGTGCCGTCGCGTGACATTCGAACATGATCTTCACAGCCCTTGTCATGGCGGCGAGCCGGCGCGGCGCGACCGATCCCGTGGCGCAAGCAACCGGCGTCACCCAGAAGTCGCTCGCCCCCGTCGCCGGCATCCCGATGCTCTCGCGCGTGCTGAAGGCGTTGCGCGAAAGCGCCGCCGTGGGCCGCGTCTTCGTCTCCATCGAAAACGCGCAGATGCTCAGCGGCGTGCCCGAGAGCGCGGATGCCGTTGCCGTGCCCAGCGCCGGCACCCTCGCGGCGAGTGTGGTCGCCGCCGTGCGCGCCATGCCGCCAGCGCCCTGGCCGCTGCTGATCACCACATCCGACAACGCGCTGCATACGCCGACATTGCTGGATGAGTTCGCGCGCGCCAGCCTCGCCGCCGGTACCGACGTCACCGTCGCGATGACGCCCGCCTCGGTGACGCTCGCGAAATATCCCCACGGCCTGCGAGCGTTCCATCATTTCAAGGACGGCGACGCCTCAGGCTGCAATCTCTATGCGCTGATGAACGACCGCGCGCTGGCGGCGGCGCAGGCCTTTGCCGGCGGCGGACAGTTCGGCAAGAAGCCGTGGCGGGTCTTGCGCGCCTTCGGCGTCGGCATATTCATCCGCCACATCTTCCGCCGCCTCACGATGGACGAAGCCATCGCCGGCGCGGGCAAGGCCTTCGGCCTGACGGCGCGCGTGGTGCGTCTGGACATCCCCGAGGCGCCCATCGACGTCGACAACGCCGCCGACTTGGCGCTGGCCGAGGAGATCTTGCGCGCGCGCGAAAGCAGCTAACCGGATTCAGTCCTTGGAAGTCCGGGCGGATTCCATGGACAATCCCCCGACGGACAGAGACGATGTCCCGCTTCTGGGGAGGGGCGCATGAAATTCACATCATTGATCGCTGCCGGCGTGATCGCGCTGAGCGGCCCTGCTTTTGCCCAAGGGATCGAGCGGCCCGTCGAAGGCACGCCGAGTTCGGGGGCGATCCGTGGCGTCGGCCCGAACCAGGGCGACATCCTGTTCATTCGCGGCGCGGACGTCGAAGTGACGCCGATGGCGGAATGGGAAAACGGCAAAGGCCACCCGCAGGACTTCGGCCACTTCAACTGGGCGCAAGGCCAGGCGGCGGTGGCGAAAGCGCCCTCGCATGCGTCGCGCTATGAGGCCAAGACCTACAACTTCCCCCAAGGCGCGTTGCGGGTGATGACCTACAAGAAGGGCGCGCCTGCCCTACACCTGCTGACCTTCGAGAGCATGATTTACGTGCTGAAAGGCAGCGGCGAGGTCAGCGTGCGCAAGACCCCGGTGAAGCTGGGCACGGGCGACGCGATGTTCATGCCCGCCGGCGCATTCCGCAACGCGAAGCCGGATCAGGACATGATCCTGATCCAGGCCTTTGTGAACACCAAGACCGCCGACCCCAAAGGTGCGGTCGCGCGCGGCAAGGACATCAAGCAGAAGGGTCCGACCAAGCGCTACGAGTTCGACGGCAACGCGCTGCGCATCATCAACCTGAAGAAAGGCGCGCATCTGCAGATGCCGACCACCGCGCCGGTCGATGTGCTGGTCTACGTGATCTCCGGCACGCTGCATCACGCGCAAGGCGGCCAGGCCTATGACGTCTCCGCGGGCGATGCCGTGCGCATCCGCAAGGGCAACGGCAGCGCCTGGGACGCCACGACCGACGCCCAGGTGTTGGCCGTCGACGCGCCATTCGAGCCGGGCCTGTATAACGCCACCATGGTCGCGAAGTAGCGCGTCGCGCCGAAAAGTGGGAACCGGTTTTCGGATAACGCGACGCGCCTTTTAAATAAGTGAGACGGCATATGAAACTCTTCGCGATGGGCCTCGACCAGAACGAGCGCTCGACCACGACCTTCATCGACGTGCCGATGCACAAGGTGAGCGAGACGGAATCGATCAGTGCCAAGCAGGACGCCATCGAATGGCGCCTGGGGCCCCGCAAACAGGGAGATCCCCTCACCGGCGGTCCGTTCGAGATGCACTTCGCCAGCGGTGCGCATTTCGTCGGCGTGATGGCCGGCAACAACCTGATCCAAAATCAGGCCGGCGGCGGCTGGCGCCTGAGCGCGGGCGAATTCCTGTTCGTCGCCCCGGGCGCGCTGCACCACTCGACGAACCCGAGCTTGGTGCCGCTGGTGATGTTCAACATCCTGCTGCCCGGCGACGCGAACGTGCGGGACTATAAGTTCAGATAGCCTTCCCCATTGTCACCCCGGACAAGCCGCGCGCGGCGCGATCCGGGGTCCATGGGGAGGCGCGCATGAACACCAGCATTTAGCAGGCTGATGAATGGACCCAGGCTGTCGCCGGGGTGACGGCAAGTGGCCGCTACTTATTCACGTCGATCACGACGCGTCCGCGCGTTTCGCCGCGCAGGATGCGTTCGCCGAGGTCCTTGATGTTCGACAACGGTTCGACCGAGGTCATCGCGTCGAGCTTGGCGATATCGAGGTCCTGCGCCAGACGGCCCCAGGCTTCTTCGCGGCGGGCCGCGCTCGCGGTCACCGAGTTGATGCCGAGCAGCTTCACGCCGCGCAGGATGAAGGGCATGACCGAGGTCGGCAGATCGACACCGCCCGCCAAACCGCAAGCCGCGACCGCGCCTTCGTCCTTGGTCTGCGCGAGAACCATGGCGAGCGTCTTCGAGCCGACTGAGTCCACCGCGCCGGCCCAGCGCGCTTTCTCCAGCGGACGGCCCGCCTTGTCGAGATCGGCGCGGGCGATGAATTCCGCCGCACCGAGCGACTTCAGATAGTCGTGCGTCTCAGGGCGGCCCGTCGCCGCGACCACGCGATAGCCGAGCTTCGCGAGCAGCGCGACCGCGACCGAGCCGACACCGCCCGCCGCGCCCGTGACGAGGATGTCGCCGTCGCCCGGCTTCACGCCGGCTTTCTCCAGCGCGATCACGCAGAGCATCGAGGTGTAACCCGCCGTGCCAATGGCCATCGCCTGTTTGGCGCTGAACGCCTTCGGGATGCGCGTGAGGTGTCCCGACTTGAGGCGTTGGCGCGCGGTGTAACCGCCGGACTCGCTTTCCGACAGCCCCCAGCCGTTCACCAGAACCGCGTCGCCCGTCTTGAAGTTCGCATCGCTGGACTCAGCGACCGTGCCCGCAAGATCGATGCCGCAGACCAGCGGGAACTTGCGCACGATCTTGCCCTTGCCGGTGACCGCGAGGCCATCCTTGTAATTCAAGGTCGAGTAAGCGACGTCGACCAGCACCGGATAAGCCGGCAAATCGGCGGTGGTGAGGTTGCGGAAGTCGGCGGCGTACTTGCCGTCCTTCTCGTCGGCGACAAAAGCGCGGAACGTATCGGACATAGCGGACCTCTCTGACGTGGGAATTTCGCGGACTATTGCGGCGCGCTGACGGCGCGGTCAACCGACAAGTAACGGCTCGGGTGGTTGTCAGCGGCATTGTCCACCCAGCCATCAACGCGCGGAGCGATCAGATAGCGGCTTGCATCGATATAAAGTGGAACGATCGGTTGATCGGCGAGCATGAGAACCTCGGCCTCACGCAACACAGCCGCGCGTGAGGGCGCATCCGTCATATCGGCCGCTTTGGCCATCAAGGCGTCATAGGCCGCACTAGAATATTTGCCGTAGTTGGAGGTCGAGCCGACGATCATCACAGACAAGAATGTTGCAGCATCGGCGTAGTCCGCACCCCAGCCAACTATGCCGAGATCAAAATCCCCTACACGCAGATCGGAGAAGAACACTTTTCCCTCGGCGCCATGAATAGCCATTTCGATGCCGATTGGTTTAAGCATCGCGCCGATCGCTACCGCCAGGCGGCGGTTCTCGCGTGTCGTGGTGGTGTTCATGGTTAGGCGCAGCGGCTTCTCGGGGCCATAACCGGCCTGAGCCATCAGCATTTTTGCTTCTTCGATACGCTGCGCCATCGATCTCGTGGGCATGGCTGGCACTTGATATCCTGGCATTGCCGGCGGCACGAATGTCTCTGTGCCGATTTGGCCCGCGCGCAGCACCTTGTTAGCGATTACCTCGCGATCAATTGCCAGTGAGATCGCACGGCGCACGCGCACATCAGCGAGATAGGGACGTTTCTGATTGACGGATAAATAATAAGTCAGCAGTTCCGGCGCGATGCGTACTTGATCCGGAATTTCCCGGCGCAGCTGCTCGATTTTGGTTGTAGGCACCTGTCGCACGGTATCCAGACCGCCGGCGCGGAATTGCAAGACCGCCGCATCGCCGTCTTCGGTCGGAAATAACATCACCCCGTCGAGCTTCACCTGCGCCGCATCGCGATAGCGAGGATTACGCACGACGAAGACGTGGCCATTGGGAATCCATTCCTTCAGAACGAAGGCGCCATTCGAGACGCTGTTCTCAGGCCGCAACCAGGCATCGCCGAACTTCTCAATGGCATGCCGCGGAACGATCGCCATGAACGCGTTGCATAACAATTCCGGCAAGAACGTCGCCGGGGTCTCAAGTGTTAGAACGACTGTGTCGGCGCGCGGCGCGGATACACCCAGACGGTCCACTGGCATCTTGCCGGTGTTTACTGCGCGCCCGTTCTCAATGAGATATGCGATCGAAGCGAACGTTGCTGCGGTGTTGGGGTCCATCAAGCGCCGGAACGAGTACACCACGTCTTCAGCCGTTAGCGGCTTACCGTCGGACCATTGCAACCCCGCACGCAAGGTGAACGTCCAGATTTTGCCGTCTGGTGAGACTGTCCAGCTTTTCGCAATTCCGGGCGTAGCGTTGCCGTCCGCACCATAGGCGGTCAGGCCTTCGAACAGGTCCAGAACAGCCGTCTGTTCATAAGACGTATTATAGCGATGGGGATCAAGACTCGCCGGATCGTAGCGATTGCCGCGATGCAGGATGTTGTCGGCGTGCGCCGCGCCGAACGTCAGCACGACAGCCAAGATCGCGGCGAAGAAACCGCGCATCACTTATGCTTGCCGTTCTCGTCCTTGAGATAGGCGCCGCTGAGCACCTGCTTCGCTTTCGCGGTTTCGATCAGCGTGGGGTAATACTGCACGAAGGTCGTATCCACCGCGCCATGGTCTTCATGGCAGGAATAACAAGACGCCGAGCGCGGCAGGTAGGTGCCGGGGCGTTTGCCGTCGGAGACGTAGAACGCCCAGCCGTCACCGCCAAAGCGCGCCTTGTCCTTCGCGTGCAATTCGATGCTGGCGACATCGCCCTGCGTCTTGCCCTCGCGGGCAATGGAACCGGCGGCTTCGGCGCGGCGGTTCTCTTTCACGAACACCGTGCCGTCGGGCCAAGCCCCCGTGGCAAGGAACGCGCGATAGGCGTCCGGATTGACGAACACGTTGTCGAGCAGCGACATGCGCCCAGCCCCCGGTACCGGTTCGTTGTAGTTGAGATCGAGGCTCGCCGTCAGGAACACCCAGGTGCGGTAGTCGGCAGGCACGGGCATTGGCGTGGACACAGAGTCAGCGGCTTGCGCCTGAAGCGCCAGCACCGCGATCAGAGATGCAACAAGCCGCTTCATGGCGCCCCCTTGGCCTTTACTTGCGCGTCGATCACCGCGATGGCGGCGAGATTCACCAGGCCGCGCGCGGTCACCGACGGCGTGGTGATGTGCGCAGGTTTGTCGATGCCCAGCAGGATCGGGCCGACCGGCAAGGCGCCGGCCAGCGTACGCACGAGATTGAAGGCGATATTGGCCGCCTCCAGTGTCGGCATGATCAGCAGGTTCGCCGCACCTTTCAGCTTCGAGCTTGGGAAGATGCGTTGGCGCAAGACTTCGTCCAGCGCCACGTCCGCCTGCATTTCACCTTCGACCTCGAAGCCCGGATAGTCGTCGAACAGCATCTTCAGCGCGCGGCGCATCTTGCGGGTGTTCGCCGTCGAGCGTGAGCCGAAGTTGGATGTGGCGATCAGCGCGGCTTTCGGCGTGATGCCGAAGTCCTGCACCTTCGCCGCCGCGCGCACGGCGATGTCGGCGATGTCTTCCGCGCTCGGATCCTCGGCGACAAAAGTGTCGCACATGAACACCGGACCTTGTTCGAGCACCAGCAGGCTCAGCGCGGAAGCGCGATGCACGCCTTTCGCCAGCCCCAGGATGTCCATCAGATAGCGCAGATGCCACGGGTATTCGCCATAGGTGCCGCAGATCATGGCGTCGGCGTCGCCGCGCGCCACCATCAGCGAGGCGATGACGGTTGAGTTGGTGCGCACGATAGTCCGCGCAGTGTCGGGCGAAACGCCCTTGCGCTCCATCAGGCCATGGAAGTGCCGCCAGTAATCGCCGTAGCGGGCATCCTCTTCCGGATTGACGACGTCATAGTCGCGCCCCGCTTCGAGCCCGAGGCCGAGCTTGCGGATGCGCTGCGAAATCACCAACGGCCGGCCGACAAGGGTTGGCTTGGCGATGCGCTCGTCGATCAGCGTCTTCACCGCGAACAGCACGCGTTCGTCTTCGCCCTCGGCAAAGGCCACGCGCTTCGGATCGCGGCGCGCCTGATCGAACACCGGCTTCATCACGAAAGCGGAGCGATAAACGAACTGACTTAGACGGTCGCGATAGGCCGCGAGATCTTCGATCGGCCGCGTTGCGACACCGGAGTCCATCGCCGCTTTCGCCACCGCCGGTGCGATTTCGGAGATGAGCCTTGGATCGAAGGGCTTCGGGATCAGGTAATCCGCGCCGAAGCGCAGTTGCTCGCCGCCGTAAGCGGTCGAGACGACATCCGACGACGCCCCGCGCGCCAGCCGCGCGATGGCTTCCACGCAGGCCGTCTTCATGGCTTCGTTGATAGTCGTCGCACCGACATCGAGTGCGCCCCGGAAGATGTAGGGGAAGCACAGAACGTTGTTCACCTGGTTCGGATAATCCGAACGCCCCGTGGCGATCACCGCATCGGGTGCGGCTTCGCGCGCGACCTCGGGGCGGATCTCCGGTTCCGGATTGGCAAGCGCCAGGATGAACGGCTTCCTCGCCATCGCCTTGACCATCTCGGGCTTCAGGATGCCCGGTGCCGAAAGGCCCAGGAACACATCCGCGCCCGGGATCGCTTCGGCCAAATTGCGCGCTTTTGTATCGGCCGCGTATTCCGCTTTCTGATCGGTCATGTCCTGGGTGCGGCCCTTGAACACGACGCCGATATGATCGCAGAGGATGACGTTCTCGCGCTTCAGCCCCAGCGCGACGAGTTGGTTCAAGCAGGCGATGCCCGCCGCGCCACCACCGGTGGAGACCACCTTCACCGTGGCGATATCCTTGCCGAGGAAATTGAGCCCGTTGATGACGGCGGCGGCGACGACAATCGCGGTGCCGTGCTGGTCGTCATGGAAGACCGGGATCTTCATCCGGTTGCGCAGCGCTTCTTCGACGATGAAGCAGTCTGGCGCCTTGATGTCCTCGAGATTGATCGCGCCGAAGGTCGGCTCCAGCGCCGCGATCACTTCGATCAGCTTGGCGGGATCGCGTTCGGCGATTTCAATATCGAACACATCGATGCCGGCGAACTTCTTGAACAGGACCGCCTTGCCTTCCATCACCGGCTTGGCGGCGAGCGGCCCGATGGGGCCGAGGCCCAGCACGGCGGTGCCGTTCGTCACCACGGCGACGAGATTGGCGCGGCCCGTGACGGTGGAGACTTCCGCGGGATCGGCGACGATGGCTTCGCAGGCGGCGGCCACACCCGGTGAATAGGCGAGCGCGAGATCGCGCTGGTTCGCGAGCGGCTTGGTCGCGGTGACTTCCAGCTTTCCCGGTTTCGGGAAGCGGTGATAGTGCAGCGCCGCTTCCTTGAGATCGGCTTTCGCGGCGTCGTTGCGTTCGTTATCAGGCATTGCGGCCTCACCTCAGACGGAGAGTCATTGTTCCCGAGGTGCCCGTTAATAGCCAGCCCTTAGGCCAAATGCCGCAAGGCATGTTTAGCAATCTTCGCCATCACACTTGGGAGACCGGCATCGCCAATCTTGTCGACCGGCACCCAGCTGACCTCTTCATCCGAAATCTTGTGCCGCGATGGCAGATCGATGACAGCCACCTGCAGCTCAAGTTGGAAATGCGTGAACGTGTGGCTGACGCCGCCGGGCAGCACGGTCCACTTTGGCTTGCCGGTGGTTTTCGCGGGCGCTTCGGCCAACGCTTCGTCCAGCGTCCAGCTTTTCGCGCGCCAGGGCGTGGAGGGCACTTCCATCATACCGCCCAACAGACCTTTCGGCGGGCGACGGCGCAACAGCACCGCGCCATCGCCGCGCACGATCCAGAACGCCAAGCCGTGACGCGTCGGCGTCTTGGTCTTCGGCGCTTTGGCCGGCAGCGTTTCCTGAATGCCGGCGCGGCGCGCCAGGCACGGTTCCATCCACGGACATAGCGCGCAACTCGGCGAACGCGGCGTGCAGACGGTCGCGCCGAGGTCCATCACGCCTTGCGCATAGTCGCCGGCGCGAGCCTTGGGTGTGAGAGTCGCGGCGCGTTCCTTCAGGCGCGGCTTGCTGCCCGGCAGCGGCGCGGTCACCGCGAACAGCCGCGCCATCACGCGTTCGACATTGCCGTCCACCACCGTCGCGACCCGGTCGAAGGCGATCGCGGCAATCGCGGCGGCCGTATACGGGCCGATGCCCGGCAGCGCCAGCAGCCCCTCTTCGGTATCCGGGAATACGCCGCCGTAATCGCGTGCGACCGTTTGCGCGCAGGCATGCAGATTGCGCGCGCGGGCGTAGTAGCCCAGCCCCGCCCAGGCGGCCATGACGTCGGAGGACGGCGCGGCGGCCAGGTCCGCGACCGTGGGCCAGCGCGCGAGGAACGCTTCATAATAAGGCTTCACCGCCGTGACGGTGGTCTGCTGGAGCATGATCTCCGACAGCCACACGGCATACGGATCGGGCCGCTCCCCCGGCAACGCGCGCCACGGCAAGCGCCGACGATGCCGGTCGTACCACGCCAGCAGAGCGCGGGAAGTCGGTTTGGGGACGGACATCCGTCTGCTCTGGGGCCTGTTCTGTTCGCGGGACGCGCCGTAGACTGCGCAGGCGCATGGTCCAAAGCAAGCATCGCACCGACAGGCCGGCGAAAGGCAAACCGACCACCGGCAAGCCCGACGAGGAACCGCCGCGCATCGCGCGTGGACCCATCGGCATCGCCAATCTGGTCGGACGTATTACAAAGCCGGCTCTGGGCAGCCGCGGCCTCGCCGGCGCCGAACTGATCGGCCAATGGAGCAATATCGTCGGTCCGGAGCTGGCCCAATTGGCCACGCCCGCCAGCCTGAAGCGCGAGCGCGGCAATGCCGATGCGGGGGGCACCCTGCTCCTGCGCGTTTCCAGCAGCGCGGCGGCGACAGTTTTGCAACTAAAAGGTCCGCAGATCGTTGAGCGTGTGAACCGGTTCTTCGGCTACCCAGCAGTCGCGAAACTGCAGGTGGTCCCGGGACAAGGGCCCAAGCTCGCCGCAGCACGTCAGGCGGAGCCGATCCTTTCGCCAGAAAGCCTGCAGGAAATCGCGCGCAATGTATCCGACGTCCAAGACACCGAAATCCGCGACGCGCTCGCGCGCCTGGGCGCGGCTGTCCGCCGCCGGCGCACGCGCGATGAATAACCGCCGTATCGCCACGGCCTTCATCGCCGCCGTGGTCGCCAGCAGCGCCGCCGCACCGGCACAGGCCCAGTTATTCAGCAACTTCGGCAGCCTCGAGCACAACCTCGACAATCTCGTCGGCCAGGCGCTCGACATGATGCCGCCGGGCATCCACGGCATCCGCGTCGGTCTCGGCCCGGTGATGCAGCCGAACTTCTTCGGCGATTCCAGCAAGAGCACGCGCGTCGCGCCCGTCATTTCGCTGCGCTATCGCAATTTCATCGAAGTCGACAACAACGCCATTCGCGTCAACTTCCTCGGCAACTGGGGCCGTATGGGCAGCAACACGTCGGCCTGGTCCACCGGCCCGACGATCAACATCGATTGGGGCCGCGCCACCAGCGACAGCCCGAAGCTCGTCGGCGTCGGCGGGATTTCGACCTCGTTCGAGATGGGCGCCTACGTCGCCTATCGCGTTTCCAACGCCCGCTATCGTGTGCGCGCGCGCCACGACGTCGCCGGCGCGACCGGCGGCTGGCTGGTCGACGGTCAGATCGACTACCGGGTCGTCGACGCACGCCGCCTGTTCGTCAACATCGGCGCCCAGGTGACCTGGGCCGACAGCAAGTGGATGGGCACATGGTTCGGCATCACGCCGGGTCAGTCGGCCGCCTCCGGACTGCCGATCTACCGCGCGAGTTCGGGCCTGCGCGATGCGTCGGTGCGCCTGAGCGCCGAATATCTCCTGAACGACCGTTGGTCGGTGCTCGGCACCGTCGGCTATGCGCGGATGTTGAGCGGTGCTGCGAACAATCCGCTGGTGAAGATGCGCGGTTCGCGGAACCAGCCGACCGCGGGCGCCTTCGTGATCTACGCGTTCTAGGATCCGCCACGTCGGCCCGCGCCCGAGTCGCGCGCGAAGCGCGGACGGAGTCGGCCCCCCGAGTCTCTCTGGAATCCCCTCCGCCGCATCGCAAACGGCCCGCTGCGCATGTCGCGCGAGCCTTAAAAAACGGCGCTTTTCTTAGCTTTCCGATCTCCCGTCTAAAAACCTCCACAAATGGTGTTAGCCTTGTTAGGTAACCCCACCATCTTGTGCAGGTGGGCGAAATGGGGAGCTGGGAGATGTCTGGAATGCGCCGTCGGACGACGCTATTCGCCGCTGCGGTAATGGCAGCTGGATTTGCGTCCGGCGTCATGGCCGCGGACGCGCCGAAGGCGCCCGCGCCGGTCACCTATAAGGAATTCATCTGGGGCGACGCGAAGGCCAAGGTGACGGTGATCGAGTACGCCTCGCTCACCTGCCCGCACTGCGCCGATTTCGCCAACACTGTCTTCCCGGACATCAAGAAGAACTACATCGACACGGGCAAGATCCGCTTCGTCTTCCGCGACTACCCGCTGGACGGCCTTGGCATGGCCGCCGCCGCGCTGGCGCGCTGCGCGCCCGAAGGCCGGGGCGCGAAGATGATCGAGCTGATGTACAAAAATCAGCTGGAGTGGGCGCGCGCCGCATCGCCCATCGAGCCCCTGAAGGGCTACGCCGCGCTGGCGGGCATGTCGGCCACCGATGTCGACGCCTGCCTGAAGAACGAAGCGCTGCTCAAAGAGATCAAGGACATCCAGTCCAAGGCCTCGTCGCTCTACGGCGTGCAGTCGACGCCGACGTTCTACGTGAACGACGAGAAGGTCGAGGGATTGGCCGCCGGCAAAGCCGGCTACGACGCCATCACCAAGGTTCTCGACAAGCAAGTCGCGAAAGCCAAGTAAGCGAAGTCGTTTTTTAGCGGGGACACACGGGCGTTTTTTGCGTCCGTGGGGGGATCGAAGAGGTCACGTTGGTCGAGTTCAATAAGCTACGCCTGTCGGGTTTCAAGTCGTTCGTCGATGCGACGGAGCTTGTCATCGAACCGGGTTTGACCGGTGTCGTCGGCCCCAACGGCTGCGGCAAATCGAACCTGGTCGAAGCGCTGCGCTGGTGCATGGGCGAGACGTCCGCCAAGCAGATGCGCGGCGGCGACATGGACGAAGTGATCTTCGGCGGCACCCGCGACCGGCCCGCGCGCAACATCGCGGAAGTCTCGCTGATGTTGGGCAATTCGGATCGCAAGGCCACCGCGCAGTTCAACGAATACGACGATCTGGAAATCACCCGCCGCATCGAGCGCGACAAGGGCTCGCTGTACCGCGTCAACGGCCGCGACGTGCGCGCGAAGGACGTGCAGCTGCTGTTCGCCGACGTCGCCACCGGCGCGCGCTCCACCGCGCTGGTCAGCCAGGGCAAGATCGCCGCGATGATCAGCGCCAAGCCGGCGCAGCGTCGCCACCTGCTGGAAGAAGCCGCCGGCATCACCGGCCTGCACAGCCGTCGTCATGAAGCCGAACTGCGCCTGCAGGCGGCCGAAGGCAACCTGAACCGCCTCAACGACGTCATCCTGCAGCTCGACGCGCAGTTGGAGACGTTGAAGAAGCAGGCGCGCCAGGCCGTCCGCTATCGCACCGTCAGCGAAAGCATCCGCGCCGCCGAAGCCCTCGTCCTGACCATCAAGCGCGACAACGCGATCGTCGAGATGGAGGCCGCCCGCACGGCGCTGGCCGAGATCGAGGCCGCCGTTGCGGACCGCGCTGCCGAGGCCGCCGCCGCAGCGACGGCCCAGGCCGACGCCGCCGCCAACATGCCGGAACTGCGCAAGGCCGAAGCCGAAGCCGCCGCCCGCCGTCAGGTGCTGGCGATCGCGCGCGACAAGCTCGACGAGGAACTCGAGCGCGTGGCCCGCGCCCGTGAAGCCGCCGAGATGCGGCTGATGCAGATCAAGGAAGACGTGGCGCGCGAAGCCGCCCGTCTCGCCGACGCCGACGAAGCGCTGGCCAAGCTGTCGGCCGAGCAGGATGAACTGAACGCGGCTTCCGCCGCCGAAGCCGACGAGCGCGAGCGTTCGCGCGAAGCCCTCAAGACGGCCGCCAAGGCGGTTGAGGTGGTCGAGGAAGAACTCACCGCGCTCAACAAGCAGCTCAACGACACCGAGACGATGCGCGCGCGCGTGCGCCAGCAGCTGAGCGAAGCCGACCTGCGCCGTCAGCGCGCCGAACGCCGCCTGACCGACATCGCCCAGCAGATCGAGACGGCACGTCAGTCGGCCCTGGCCCCCGAAATCGTCGAGGCCGAGGAAGCGCGCGCCGCCGAAGCCGAGGTCGCCGCCGACGAAGCCCGCGCCACCTGGGAAGCCGCCGAACAATCGCGCGCCGGCGCACAGACCGCTTACGAAGCCGCGCGCGATCAACAGCAAGCCGCGAACACCGCCTATGCGAAGCTGAACGCGGAATCCGTCGCGCTGGAAGAACTGCTCGCCGAGCCGAAGTCGCAAGGAGCCTGGTCGCCGATCATTGACTCGGTCACCGTTGAGCCGGGCTACGAAAGCGCCCTTGGCGCGGCACTTGGTGACGACCTGTCCGCCGCCGGCGACGATACCTCGCCGCTGCGCTGGAACATGCTGCCGGCGTTCCTGGCGCCCTCGCCGCTGCCGGGCGACGTGCGCCCGCTCAGCGATTTCGTGCGCGCGGTCGGCCGCCTTGGCCGCCGCCTGTCGCAGATCGGCGTGGTCGCCAGCGCCGAAGCCGGCGCTGCGCTGCAGGATCAACTGCGCCCCGGCCAGCGTCTTGTCACCACCGCCGGCGATCTGTGGCGTTGGGACGGTTTCTTCTCCGCCAGCGGCGCGCCGACCGCCGCCGCCACGCGCCTGCGCCAGCGCAACCGCCTGAAGGAACTGCGCGGCCTGCTTGAAGAGTCGACCGCGGCATTGAACGAAGCCAATCAGGCGTCCGAAGACGCCAAGCGCGCCGTCGCCGCCGCGCAAGCCGACGAAGCCACTTCGCGCGCCGCCGTGCGCAATGCGGAAACATCGCGTAACCAAGCGCGCGATGCGCTCGGCATCCTGCGCCAGAAGGTCGCCGCGCTGCAGTCGCGCGTGCAAGGTCTGGAAGACAGCCGCGCCCAGCTTCAGACCGAATTTGAGGAAGCCGTCGGGCAGATCGAAGTCGCCCAGGCGCGCCTCGACGAACTCGGCGACGGCTCGGAGCTGCGCGCCCAAGTCGAACAGAAGACCAGCGGTCTCGGCGCCCTGCGCCAGGAACTGATGGAAGCGCGCGCGGTTTACGACGCCCTGTCGCGTCAGGCCGACGAACGCGCCCGCCGCCTCGCCGGTCTCGCCAACGAACTGAACTCGTGGACGTCACGCCGCGGCGAAGCCGAACGCCAGATCGAAGCCCTGTCCGAGCGCAAAGGCGCCGCCAGCGAAGAGATCGAACAACTCGCCAGCCGTCCGGAAGAGATCAACGCCCAGCGTTCCGAACTGATGGATCAGCTGAACGTCGCCGAAGAAGCACGCGCCCAGGCCGCCGATGCGCTGGCCGTCGGGGAGAAGCGCCTGACCGAAGCCGACCGCACCTTGAAGCAGGCCGAGCATGCGCTGGCCGACGTGCGCGAAGACCGCGTGCGCCGCGAAAGCCGCGTGACCCAGGGCGAGCAGTCGATGGCCGTCATCGACGGCAACATCGCCGAGAAGATCGGCTGCACCCCGGAAGACGTGCGTGCCCACACCCGTCTTGAGGAAGGCGAAGAGTCGCCACCCCTCGAGACCGCCGAGAAGCGCCTGCAGCGTTTCCTCAGCGAGCGCGAGAACCTGGGCGCGATCAACCTGCGCGCCGAACAGGAAAGCAACGAACTGGGCGAACGCATCCAAGGCCTGACGACCGAACGCGACGACCTCATCGCCGCCATCGCGCGCCTGCGCGAAGGCATCCAGAAGCTGAACAAGGAAGGCCGTGAGCGCCTGTTGAAGTCCTTCAACGAAGTGAACGGTCACTTCTCCAACCTGTTCACGCGTCTGTTCGGCGGCGGCCGCGCGCACCTGACGATGATCGAAGCGGATGATCCGCTCGAAGCCGGTCTTGAGATCATGGCCAGCCCGCCGGGCAAGCGCCTCGGCAACCTCGGCCTGCTGTCGGGCGGTGAGCAGACCATGACCGCGCTGGCACTGCTGTTCGCCGTGTTCATGACCAACCCCGCCCCGATCTGCGTGCTGGACGAAGCCGACGCCCCGTTGGACGACGCCAACGTCGACCGCTTCTGCACCCTGTTGCAGGAAATCACCCAGCAGACCGGCACGCGCGCGCTGGTGGTCACCCACCACCGCATGACGATGGCCCGCATGGACCGCCTGTTCGGCGTCACCATGGCGGAACGCGGCGTCTCCCGCCTGGTGTCGGTCGACCTCAAGGCCGCCGCGGACATGGTCGAAGCGGCGTAATCCACAGCCCGCTCGGATTTGCTATAAAGACCCCGGCGCGAAACGCCGGGGTCTTTTTTTGTGTCGATCGCTCGGGGGAGCACCGTCATGAATGTCGTCAACGACATCGATATCTACAGCGAGCCGGCGGATATCGATGTCGACACCCTGCGCAATCTCGGGCCGCTGCGCGCGCTGGCCGGGATCTGGGAAGGCACCAAAAGCCTCGACGTGAACCCCAAAGCGCATGGCCCGGAACGCCAGCCGTTTGTTGAGCGCATCGCGCTGCAGCCCATCGACCCGCAGGCCAACGGGCCGCAGCTGCTGTACGGCTTGCGCTATCACACCCACATCGTGAAGCCGGGCGAAACCGAGACGTTTCACGATCAGGTCGGCTACTGGCTATGGGAGCCCGCGACGGAGACGGTCATCCTCAGCCTCGCGATCCCGCGCGCGCAAGTGGCGCTGGCCGTCGGGAAAGCGCGCGCCGACGCGACGACGTTCGAGGTCCGCGCCACACGCGGACAGACCGACTACGGCATCTGCTCCACCACGTTCCTCGAACAGGCGTTCCGCACCGATAGCTTCATGATGAAGGTGACGGTGAACGCGGACGGCACGTGGAGCTATTTCCAGGACACGCTGCTGATGGTGCGCGGAAAGGAAGCGTTCCATCACACCGATGAGAACACGCTGCATCGGGTGGGTGAACCAACGCCAAATCCGTTGGCGCGTTAGGCTAGCGATGAAATACGAAGCTCTCAAAGCACACATCAGAACACTGGCCACCGATGAATGGCGGGCGCGATTTTCTGAGATCGAGAAAATTCTAGGCTTCAGGTTACCTACGAGCGCCCGTCGGCATACCGCGTGGTGGGCAAACAGCATCGGGACGCATTCCCACGCCGGCGCCTGGCTTGAGAATAGTTGGGTGACGACCGAAGTTGACCTCACAAGAGAAGCCTTGGTCTTTCGTAGAGAGAAAGCGGGGCAAAAATATAAGGGCGTCTTGGTTCAGCACAAAGCGTCCGGCATTGATCCGACGCAGAGCATACCGTGGCAGTGGGATCAAACTGAGAAGTTGGCGGGCACCTTGCAACTGTCTTGGCAGCCTTTGGGAAGGATCACCTTGCAAGGCACTCGCCTCAAGTTTCCTCCAGTGTCAGCGGAACCCGGATTGTACAGATTCCGTCTTAAGAGCGGCCGTGTCGAGCGAAGGTATGTGGGCGAGTCGGCCAATATCCGCAGACGCTTTCATTCCAACTATGCCAGCCCGAGCAAAGGCCAGCAAACAAGCTGGCGAATCAACAAAGCATTGGTCGAAGCTCTAGCAAATGGTGCGGAAATATCTGTCGCGATAGCGACGAGCGAATTTGCGCTGACCACCGGCGGTAAAAAGCGGTCAGTCGACCTTTCAAATAAAGCGATGCGAAGAATGTTTGAGCATTTTGCGCAGGTTTATGAAGGCGATCTTGAGATCGAGAGCCTTAATCGGTAGCGCTGATGATAGAAAAAGAATCTGGCGCCGGCTGTCATTGCCGGCGCCAGATCATCTCAGTTACGCCAAATCGAAGCGGTCGGCGTTCATGACCTTGTTCCAGGCGGTCACGAAGTCCTTCACGAACTTCTCCTTCGCGTCGTTCTGGGCGTAGACCTCGCTCAATGCACGCAGCACGGAGTTCGAGCCGAACGCCAAGTCGACGCGCGTCGCGGTGTACTTCACCGCGTTGGTCTTGCGGTCGCGGCCTTCGAAGGTTTCGGCCGCCGGCGAGGTCGGCGTCCAGGCGGTGCTCATGTCGAGCAGGTTGACGAAGAAATCGTTCGTCAGCTGGCCCGGACGCTGCGTGAACACGCCGTACTTCGCGCCGTTCGCATTCGCGCCCAGCACGCGCAGACCACCGACAAGCACGGTCATCTCCGGCGCGCTGAGATTCAGAAGCTGCGCCTTATCCAGCAACAGCTCTTCCTGCGTCAGCGTGGACGCCCTCTTCTGATAGTTGCGGAAGCCGTCGGTCGTCGGCTCCAGCACGGCGAACGACACCGCGTCGGTCTGCTTCTGCGTGGCGTCGACACGGCCGGTCGTCACGGGCACGGTCACGGTGTGACCAGCCGCCTTCGCCGCCTGTTCGATGCCCGCCGCGCCGCCGAGCACGATCAGGTCGGCGAGCGAGACCTTCTTCGTCCCCGTGTTGAAGTCCTTCTGAATGCCTTCCAGCTTGGCCAGCACTTTTGCGAGCTGCGCCGGCTGGTTGACTTCCCAGTCCTTCTGCGGGGCGAGACGGATGCGCGCACCGTTCGCGCCGCCGCGCTTGTCGGAGCCGCGGAAGCTCGCGGCGGAGGCCCAGGCGGTGGAGACGAGTTCGCTGACCGTCAGACCGCTGGCGGCGATCTTCGCCTTCAGGGCCGCGACGTCGTTGGCGTCGAGCGTCGTGCCGCCCGCCGGCAACGGATCCTGCCACAGCAGGTCGTCCTTCGGCACTTCCGGTCCGAGGTAACGCGACTTCGGACCCATGTCGCGGTGCGTCAGCTTGAACCAGGCGCGAGCGAAGGCATCTTCGAACGCTTTTTGGTCCTTGGCGAACTTACGCGCGATCGGCTCGTACTTCTTGTCGAACTTCAGCGACAGGTCCGCCGTGGTCATCATCGGCGGGAACTTCTTCGACGGATCGTGGGCGTCGGGGATCATGTCCTCCGCCTTCACGTTCTTGGGGCGCCATTGCTGCGCGCCGGCCGGGCTCTTGGTCATTTCCCAGTCGTACTGGAACAGCACGCGGAGATAGCCGTTGTCCCACTTCGTCGGGTTCGGCTTCCACGCGCCTTCGATGCCGCTGCTGGTGGTGTGCACGCCCTTGCCGGATTCGAACTTGTTGATCCAGCCAAAGCCCTGCGTGTCGAGGCCGGCGGCTTCCGGTTCCGCACCGACGAGCTTCGGGTTGCCGGCGCCATGCGCCTTGCCGAAGGTGTGACCGCCGGCGATCAGCGCCACGGTCTCTTCGTCGTTCATGCCCATGCGGCCGAAGGTCTCGCGCACATCGCGGCCCGAGGCGACCGGATCGGGCTTACCGTCCGGGCCTTCCGGATTGACGTAGATAAGGCCCATCTGCACGGCGGCGAGCGGGGTTTCGAGTTCGCGATCGCCCTTGTAGCGCTTGTTGCCAAGCCACTCGGCTTCGCCGCCCCAATAGACATCTTCGCTCGGTTGATAGACGTCGGCGCGGCCGCCCGCGAAGCCGAACGTCTTGAAGCCCATCGTTTCCATCGCGACGTTGCCGGTCAGGATCATCAGGTCGGCCCAGGAAATCTGGTTGCCGTACTTTTGTTTGATCGGCCACAGCAGGCGGCGCGCCTTGTCGAGGTTGACGTTATCCGGCCAGCTGTTCAGCGGCGCGAAACGCTGTTCGCCCGAGCCCGAACCGCCACGCCCGTCGCCGGTGCGATAGGTGCCCGCGCTGTGCCAGGCCATGCGGATGAACAGCCCGCCGTAGTGACCCCAGTCGGCCGGCCACCAATCTTGCGAGGAGGTCATCAACGCGCGCAGGTCGTTCTTCAGCGCGGCGAAGTCGAGCTTCTTGAAGGCTTCGCGATAATTGAAATCGCGATCCATCGGGTTCGAGTTCGTGGAGTGCTGATCGAGCAGACTCAGCTTCAGGTGATTAGGCCACCACTCGTTGTTGCTGGAGCGGCCATCTTCCTTGCCGTCGATCGTGCCCGGCAGAAGCGTCTCCGCCGCCTTCGCACCGCCGACAGAGCCAGCCGCGGCCGCGGCCAACGCGGTGGTCGCCGCGAGCATGTTACGTCGGCTGGTGCCGCCGCCGTGACCGAATGGGCACCCTGATCCTGAGTCGTTCGTCATGTGTAGTCTCCCGCTTGGGTGAGCAACGGTCGAAACCTGACCTCGGGGGAGGCGCATTCGGGTTCGGCCATGAAGAAAGATTAGAACCGTTCAAAACTGATGTCGATTAGAATTAGTATGATTCTAATCTATTTCTCGTTTTACGAGATGACGTCTGCGGGACATCCCGCCTCGTCCTGTGGAAAACCGTGTTTCCATCGCGCGAACAATTCACGCGCTTTACCGCGCCGCCTGACGATGCGCCTTTTCAGGATGCAGCGCAAAGGCGGCGAAAGCTTTCACCTTGAAGGCCGCCGACAACGCCGTGCATTCGCCGGTGGCCGGATCGGGATAGCCATCGGCGAGTTTGTGCGCGGCGACGTAGAGCGCCGGGCAACTGACCTGCGCGGTCTGGATCACCTGACCGATGCTCAACACCCCGTACATGAACTGCGCGACGTCGTAGTAGCCGGTCATCGTGCCCGTCGCGGTTGCGCCGTCGGGCGCGATCTCCAGGCGTAACGCCATATTCTTCATCACTTGGTTCGAGGTGTTGTCGTTGCTGTAGGCGATCGGCAGATGCACATCGCCGCGCGCCGTCTCCAGCACGCCGTTCTTGATCCGGCCTTTGAGTGAATCGCCGTAGCGCGCTTTGCCGTTCGCGGTGTCGACGCGATAGGTCGAGAACGGCAGCGGCTCGGCTTTGCCGTCGTAGGTGTACTGATCGATCGAGCGATAGAAGGTGACGGTGACGTCGTCGGAATTGCGCGGGTCTTTCACCCCGGTGACTTCGAGCAGGATCATGCCGAGGCCTGAGTTGCCGCGCTCGATATGCGCGTTCAGTTCGACCATGCCGCTTTTGCGCCAGCCGAAGGTGCAGCCGACCAGCCGATACAGCTGATTATCGATGCCGGTCTTCGTGCCGTCGGGCGATACAAATTTCTTATGCGCGTAGCTCTTGGCCGTGGCATGTCCGTCGTCGGTGCCGTCGAGGTTGTCGCCGTATCCGAACTTGCCTTCGACCACGCGCAACGGCGGATGAACGGTCGATGTCGGATTCAGGCAGACGTCTTCGCCGTTCCGCCCCAGATCCATGATCTCGTAATAGAGCCGCCCGCGCGAACCCTTGCCGTCATTGGTGACCTTGGCGCGGCGTTCCCGCGTCATGCCGCGCCACCAGTATTCGTCCTGGCCTACGTTCAGGCCTTCGGGGCACTCGTCCATGAAGCGGCTTTCGTACATCGCGGTGAACCAATCGCGGATGACGAAGCTGAGGGTGCCGGACTCCTGGGCGCCCGCGGGCGCGGTCCATAGCCCCAAAAGGCTGAGAACGATGACGGCGCGGCGCAGAGGCATGGTCCTGCTCCTGTGGCCTTCCGGAGCTTGGCATCCCCGATGGCCGATCTTGCACCGGACCGTCGATGGCCGACAGCCCCTGCCCCATCCGGGCCGGCCGAATTGAAATACCGGGAGTCCGCGCCCTGGGCTTAAGCTGGGCCGATGAGACCCACCCGCCCCGCCCAGCCTGTTATTTTCCTGCCGGAACAGGCGAAAGACCTCCGCCGAGCCGGCAAGACGGCCCGCGCGGGCCAGGCTTCCACCCAGGCCCAAATCCGCCCGCTTCGCAATGCGCGCAAAATAGTGATTTTTGTTGACAGATCAGCGGTTTAGCACGAAACCAAATCAGCTTGACGTGGACGCCTACGAAACCTATTGTCCGCCCGCTTTTCGCGCCGCAACCGGCGGATTTCCTCGGTTTTTTCGCCCCTATAAGGCCTGAGATGACCGATCGCGAGCCTCCGGCCCAGTCGACGCCCTCCCTTGAGGATGTCGCCGCGCGGCTTGAGGCGGTTCAGGCGCGGGAAGCAAAAGAGAACGCAGGCGCAGAGCGCCGGAAGGGGAAGGCCGAGGGGATCGGCATCGGCATGAGGATTGGCATCGAGCTTTTGGCTTCGGTGCTGGTCGGCGGCGGACTGGGCGTGTTTCTCGACGACAAGCTCGAGACTTCTCCGATCTTCCTTCTGGCGATGGTTTCCCTGGGGTTTACCGCCGGTGTGATGAACGTGCTGCGCATTACGAAGCGCATGGATGTGGCGAACCGCATCGTCCATGGCGACGCGGCAAAAGATGCAAAAACTCGTCAGCCGGCGCCGAGCGCCGATGACGATGGCGAGTAGGAGAACGACGCTTGGCTGAGGAACATGGCGCTGGGGCTCACGGGCCCATGGAGCAATTCGAGATCAAGCCGTTGTTTGATCTGCATATTGCTGGCTACGACCTCTCCTACACGAATTCCGCGCTGTTCATGACGTTCGCGGTGATCGCCTCGGCGCTCCTGTTCTGGAGCGCGACGCGCAATCGCACGATGGTGCCCTCGCGTTGGCAGTCGATCGCGGAAGTCCTCTACGAATTCAACGCGACGATGGTGAAAGACAACATCGGCAAGCAAGGTCTGAAGTACCTGCCGTTCGTCTTTACGCTGTTCCTGTTCGTGCTGCTCGGCAACGTGCTAGGTCTGATGCCCTACGGCTTCACCATCACCTCGCACATCGTCGTCACCGCGACGCTGGCGGTGGCGATTTGGGTCGGCGCCACGGTGATCGGCTTCTCCCGCCACGGCTTCCACTATTTCTCGCTGCTGCTGCCGAAAGGCACGCCGCCGGCGGTCGCGCCCTTCCTGGTGCTGATCGAGACGATGTCTTACTTCATTCGCCCGGTGAGCCTGTCCTTGCGTCTGTTCGCCAACATGATGGCGGGCCACGTGCTCCTGAAGGTCCTCGCCGGCTTCATCATCAGCCTGGGCCTTCTGTTCGGCTGGATCCCGCTGATCGCCGTGTTCGGCATCACGCTGCTCGAGATCATGGTGGCGCTGATTCAGGCCTACGTGTTCGCGCTGCTCACCTGCATTTACCTCAACGACGCCGTCAACCTGCACTAGGTCGACGGAAAACAACCAACGCTTCAGTTATACTCACGAAAGGAAATCGACCATGGATCTCGCTTCTGCAAAGATGATCGGCGCAGGCCTCGCGGCAATCGGCGTCATCGGCGGTGGTATCGGCGTCGGCCAGGTTTGGGCCCAGTACATGAACGCGGTTGCCCGCAACCCGTCGATGGAAGATCGCCTGCGTACCCCGGCGTTCCTCGGCTTCGCGCTGTCGGAAGCGACCTCGCTGTTCGCGCTCGTCATCGCCCTCATCATCCTGTTCACCTAAGCCGCGGCTTTTCGCGGTCTTTTTGACCAGGACTACTTGAGGACTCTACGGCCATGCCGCAATTCGACCCATCGTCCTTCCCCTCCCAGATCTTCTGGCTGGTGGTGAGCTTCATCGCTCTCTACCTCGTCGTATCGCGGCTGGCTGTGCCGCGCGTCGCCGAGGTTTTGGAGCAGCGTCACCGCCTGGTGCAGGACGATATCGACCGCGCGGCATCTTTTAAGGCCGAGACCGACCAGGCCATCGCCGCTTATGAGCAGGCGATGGCCGATGCGCGTGCCCAGGCGCAGGAGCAGATCCGGATCGTGACCAACGAAGCCAAGGCGATCGCTGAGAAGCGTACCGCCGAGGTGACGAAAGCGGTCAACGACCAGACTGCCCAGGCCGAAGCACGCATCGCCAAGGCCCGCCAGGACGCGCTCGACGGCCTAATGCAGGTTGCGGCGGACAATGCCAAGGCGGTGGTGGCGAAGCTCGCCAACCTCACGCCCGATGATGCGGCAGTGCAGTCGGCCGTGGCCGGCGCGCTGAAGGAGACCCGGTAATGGAATTCCTCCACGATCCCGAATTTTGGGTCGCGCTGGCGATCGTCACCGTCGCCCTCGTGTTCGGCCCGCGTATCGTGAAGACCGTCAATGCCGGTCTCGACGAGCGTGCCGCCAAGATCCGCGCCACCATCGAAGAAGCCCGCAAGCTGCGTGAAGACGCCGCGGCCTTGCTGGCGAGCTACCAAAAGAAGCAGCGTGAAGCGATGGCGGAAGCCGAAAGCATCATCGCGCAAGCCAAGTCCGACGCCGCCCGCCTGAAGGTGGAAGCGGAAGCCGAACTGATGAACGCCATCGAGCGTCGCAAGCAGCAGGCGCTCGAGCGCATCGCCCAGAGCGAAGCGCAGGCGCTGAAGGACGTGCGCAACACCGCCGTCGACGTGGCGCTGGCCGCCGCCGAAAAGCTGATCCGCGAGAAGCTGGTCCCGGGCCAGCAGCAAGCCCTCGCCGACCAGGCCATCGCCGAGTTGCCGAAGCGCCTGAACTGAAACGTCGAAAGACACGCGCCGTCATGACGTCGCGCCTTTCCAACCAAACCCCTCGTCCAGAAATGGAGAGGGGTTTGTTCGTTGCGGGCATTCGTCTGCCATGACCGTCGACGACATCCTGCGGGCGGGCGGCGCGAAGCACCAGGCCGGCGACCTCGACGGGGCCGAGGCTGCATACCGGCAAATCCTCGACATCGATCCGAACCACTTCGACGCCCAGCACCTGCTGGGCGTCCTGCGTTTGCAGCAAGGCCGTGCCGCCGAAGCCGTGCCACTGATCGAGCGCGCCGTGGCCGTGAATGCGACCGTCGCCGGCGCGTTCGCCAATCTCGGCGTGGCCTACCTACATTTGGACCGAGGCGCGGACGCGCTGCACGCCTATGACCGCGCACGAGCCCTTGCGCCCGCGGATCCGGCGACCTTGGAAGGCCGGGGCGAAGCCCTGCTCAAGCTGGGGCGCGCCGAGGAAGCGCTCACAAGCTTCGCGGACGCATTGCGCCTCTCCGCGCGCGCGCCGGCGTTGAAGGGCAAGGCGATGGCGCTGTCGTCGCTCCAACGCCACGACGAAGCCCTCGCCGCTTGGCGCAGCGTCCCGTCCGCGTCCGCCGATGTGCTGGCCAACATCGGCTTCAGCCTGATCGCGCTGGATCGCTACGACGAGGCCGAAGCCGCCCTCAAGCAAGCCCTCGCCATCGTGCCGACCTTCGCGCCCGCGTTGCGCTCTCTGCTGATCGTGCTGGTCCGGCGCAAGACCTTGGCGAACGAGTTGGCGATCTTCGCGCAGGCGGTGGCGCTCGCCCCGCAAGACCCGGAGGTCCATCGCGCGCATGGCTTGGCGCTGCGAGCGCTGGGCCGGCCCGCCGAGGCCCTGGCGGCCTTCGAGCGGGCGCGGGCGCTGGATCCGCAGCATCTCTGCGCGCTCGCGGAGAGCGTCTACGGCCGCCGCTTCGCCTGCGATTGGCAGGCAGGCGATCCATCCGATCTCGTACGCCTGGCAGAACGCATCCGCGCCGGGAACCCGATCGAGCCCTACATGGGCCTGCTGCTGTTCGACGATCCTGCGCTTCAGCAGCAGAACACGCGCGCCTACATGGCGCCGCAGGCGCAGCCGCCGGCGCAGCCGCCGGCCGTCTGCAAGACCACGGCCTATGGTCATGCGAAGCCGCGCATCGCCTACGTCTCCGCCGACTTCCGCGATCATCCGGTCGCGGTGCAGGTGGCCGATCTTCTCGCCCGCCATGACCGCGACGCCTTCGACATCTTCGGCATCTCGTATGGCAGCGACGACGGCAGCGCTCTGCGCGCGCGTCTTTCGGCGCAGCTCGGCGGCTTGGTCGATGCACAGGCCATGACGGATCACGACGTCGCCGCGTGGCTGGCCGCGCGGGAGATCGACATCGCCGTCGACCTCACCGGACATACCGGGATCGGTCGCATGGGGATCTTCGCCCATCGCGGCGCGCCGATTCAGGTCAGCTATCTCGGCTACCCCGGAACCAACGGCGTCCCGTACTTCGACTACGTCATCGCCGACGACTTCATCATCCCGGCGGACGAGCACGTCCACTATGACGAGAAGGTCGTCACGCTTCCCGATACCTACCAGGTGACCGACGCAACGCGTCCGCGCGCCGCGAAAGCCCTGTCGCGGGCCGATGCCGGCCTGCCGGCGCAAGGCTTCGTGTTCTCGTGCTTCAATGCCGTCAACAAGATCACGCCCGAGATCTTCGACTTGTGGATGCGGCTTCTGAAGCAGGTGCCGGGCAGCGTCCTGTGGCTGCGCTGCGACCGTGCCGATGCGAAAGAGAACTTGCGCAACGCCGCGCAAAAGCGCGGGGTCGATGCGGCTCGTCTGATCTTCGCCGCGCGCGCGCCCGAAGATCAGCACCTCGCCCGCCAGCTGTGCGCCGACCTGTTCCTCGACACCACCGGCTACAATGCCCACGCCACCGGCACTGAAGCCCTATGGACGGGAACGCCGTTGATCACCTGCGCCGGCCGCAGCTATGCCGCCCGCGCCGCCGGCAGTCATCTGCGCGCCGCCGGGCTCAGCGAACTCATCACATCGTCGCTGAGCGACTACGAAGCATTGGCCCTGAAACTGGCGACTGATCCAGCCTACCTCGCTGAGGTGCGCGCGCGTGTGAGCGCCTCATGGACGCAGAGCGCGTTGTTCGACACCGCCCGCTTCACGCGCCACCTTGAGGCGGCCTATCGCACGATGATCGGGATCGCGCAGTCCGGCGAACGACCCCGCGCGTTCGCGATACCGCCACAGCCTTAGTGCAGCGGCGGCATCAGGCTTTCGCCGCGCTTCTTGGTAGGATGAACGTCGGCATAGCTGCCCATCCCGCCGAAGCCGTGCAGCAGGCCGCCCATAACGCACATGACGTTGATCCCGCCCGCGACACATGGCAATGCGGGCGGTGTTTTCTGAACCGCAAGATCGTGCGCAAGCCTGAGGTCACGCGCCGTCTCCGCTTCGGTCGGCGCCTTACGCATCGCCAACGGCTCGCGCACCATGCCTTGCCGCAGCACCGCGCATCGCGCGCGCTGATCGGGCGAGAGCGACTGAGCGGGGAGGCTGCACAGCACGTAACTCTGTAGCGCCTCCGCTGAGTGATTTGGCGCCATCTCCGGCCGAGCCGTGACGATTGCCGGAATGACCGGAGCAGCTGGCGGCTTCGGCTGGAACACGGGTGCGGGCGGTCCTTTGGCCTCGTTAGAGCCAACGCGCGCCGTCAGAGCGATCCACGTGATCGGAGGCGATGCCAACCTCGCGGCGTCGGCTTCACGCGGAATTCTGCCGAGCAACGCGATCAAGCCCGCGTGCAAAGCCACCGCGACCAGGGCAACGACGAGACGGTGTGACCGCGCGGGTTTCACGAACTCACCTCAGGAAGGCGCGGACGGCTTTCACAAAGGCTCGCGGTTGATCGAGATAAATCAAGTGACCGGACTTTTGGATGCTCACCCGTTTTCCGTTCGGCAAGCCTTTCTGGAGCGCTGCGGCTTGGCCGATGTTCTGGTCATCATCCGCTGTGCCAATAAGAATAAGCGTTGGAACTTGCATTCGAGCAACTCGCGACATGCTGTCCATTGGACGCGTTTGAAAAGGATGCGGCGCTAAGTCTTGCGGACTCGCTCGCAAGATAGCGGTGAGGTGACGCTTGGCGTCATCACGCCCCGGGGCAATGAAGTGGGGGTCTGTGACCACAGCCGCAATCCCCGCTTCGATGTCGCCTTTGAGAATGGCCTGTCCCAACGCCGCGGTGCGCGTCTCGAATGCGGCCGTTCTCGGAAATCCGGTGATAGACGGTGCAACAAGGACCAAGCGTTCGACGATGTTTGGGTGCTCTAGGGCGAAATCGAAGGTCATGCCTCCGCCCGCGGAAGCGCCGATAAGCACGCAGCGTTGAATCCCAAGCCGCGCTAGCAGCGCCGCAAGATCGGCGGTTGGCGAGTGCGGCTCCGTCGCTTTTGGAGAGTGGCCATAGCCGCGCCGGTCGTAACGGATGACGCGGTTGTCCTTGCAGAGCGCTGGCCAGACCTCATCCCACACCGCGGCGTCGGCGATTCCGTCGTGCAACAGGACAATCGTGTGCTCGCCACGACCGCAGATTTCGTAGGCGAGTTGGCTGCCAGATGTGACCGACGTTTCTGCAACGGCAATAGAGGCTATCAAGCCGAATGCAACCGTTAGCAGGAGGCAGCGCATTCTGGTCTAAGCAAACTGCTCGCGCGCGGGTGTCGCGCGACGAATGTGCGACGCGAGATAAGGCCCGACGATCAGGACAAGGTTCGCGATCCAGTGCCATTGGCTCTTCTCCATGCGGTCGAGCGGACCGAGGAAGCCCCATCCGAAGCCGATACGCAGTTCGCCGTGATCGCCTGCGACGTTCGGGAAGATAACTTCCATCGCGAATGTACCGGTGAGAACCGCAAAGAACGTGAGGCCCAGCACCGGCCATAGCGTCGAAAGCCGCTGTTCGATCGCAATCGTCACCAAGGCCCAGCCGATAAGGATCGGCGCCGCGAAGACTTGGATCGCGACGGCGGCCTGCGCCATCATCTGGAACCACATCGGCTCGATGGGGTGGCCGGGATTCGGCATCCCGCAAGCGACTGCGACGACCCAAAGGAGACCGAATAATCCCGTCATCAGCAGGATGGTCGCCATGACCGGCCCGATAAAGAAGGCGGTTCCCGGCCAGCGCGCGACCCAGGCGTGGAATTCCGGTCGCGCGATCATCGGCTGCGCCAGGTCGTCGAGTGTTCCGAGGCGCGTGAAGGCGGCCGTCTCGTCCAGGCCCTGGCCGCGCAGATCTGCCACATGATCGTTGAGTTCGGCGAGATAGCGCCGCACATGTCGCGGGGCGATGCCGGCGCTCAGGAGCCGTTCGCGCAGCGATTCAAACAGCTTTGGCATGTTGAGTTCCCCCTTGCAGAATGCCCTGAACGGCTTGGTTCACTTTGCTCCAGGTCGCTGTGAGATCGCCCAGCCGGCGCTCACCGGCGGCGGTGAGGCGATAGTAGACGCGGCTGCGGCCGTTGACGGTCTTGCGATGCGCTTTCAACGCGCCGTCATGCTCCAGCGCATGCAGCACGGGATAGATCACGCCTTCGCCGAACACGAGAGATTCACGGCTTTGATCGCGGATCGCGGCCACGATCTCATAGCCGTACATCTCCTGACCGACGAGCAGCCGGAGGATCAACAGCTCCGGGACGCCGTTGACGAAAGACGCGCCGATGTCGCGTTTGGCCATGACAAGCTCCATACCTCGAGTCGCTAGGTATAATACCTAGAGTCCCAAGGTATGGCAAGTTCGTCTTGCTAGAAGCCGTATACCAGCGTCAGGCGGCTGACGGTGTCCTGGCCGACCAGACCCGGCGGCGGCGAGGTTTCCCGCTTGTAGTCGAAGGACGCGCGCGCCGAGATCGCACCGATCACCTTGGTCGTCAGGGCCGTCACCGCTTGATAGGTGTTGTTGCCGGGGCCAAGGAACAAGTTGGTGTCCTGCGTCACCGTCGTGCCCGGCGTCAGGAACCAGGCGATATGGCTGCTGAGCCGCGCCTCGATATCGGCCTCATACGAACGGTCGACACGCGAGGTTTGACGGAACGCAGGGCCCGCGGTCACATCCCAGGTCCATTTGCGCGCCTGCTTGAGGCTGTAGCCGAGGCCTGCGGATTCCGAGAAGCGGTTGTCGAAGCCGGCGAACTTATCGCTTTCCCACTGCAGCAGACTGACGCCGTAGAGCTTGCCGTCGAACTTGTACTTCGACTGGTGGTTCGCGAGGAACCGTTCCACGGTGGTCGTGCCGGCGCTTTTTTTGTAGTCCGCCTTCGCGACGAAGGTGTTGCCCCAGGTCGCCGTCTCGCGCTCGGCTTTGAAGCCGAGGTTGATGGACGTTTCGTTGGTGTTGCCGCCCGATGCGGAAGCGCCGAATTCGCCCTCGCCGGTCCAGCCGTCGCGCAGACTGCGCGGCGCTTCGGCGACCACTTTATGGCGCTGCCTCTGGCGCTCCAACCGGCGCACGGTACGATCGATCTCGAGCGCGGCTTCAGGGTACGCGCGCTTGGCCAACATGGCCGTCAGCTCCAGTTCGCCGGGATCGCTGCCATCACGCGCGGCTTCGTTGAGCATTTTCATGACCGCTTCCGGCGGCCCGGCAGCCTCCGCGTTGGCAAAGGCTCCGGCAAACACGATCCACACCGCAGACAACATCGCGATGCGATTGAACGACGCAAACATTTCCTTAACCCCCACCAGAGGCTTCGTGACGTTTGCTCAGACTACGGGGAGATTGCGGCGAAGCAATGACGCGTGAATTACAAAGTGGAAGGAAGCGCGTTGGTCGACTTTTTAAGGCGTAACGCGCCGCTCGACCGTCGCAAGGTTCGCGCTCGGCTTCGCCGGCGCATCATCGGTGTTCGGCAACGCGACCGCGGCGTACTGCGCAGGATCGCGCAGCGTGATGCGCCGTTGAATTGCCATATTCACCGTCTTGATGAATTTCTCGACCGACAGCGGCGCAACGGCGAAGCCGTTCACGTCGAGCTGCATCGCGGCTTTCACCGCAATGGCCTCGGTCTTGCTCGTGAGAATCACCACGCAAAGATCGCGTGGGATGCGGGCCGATTTGCCGCTGCGGATATTGCGGAGAAGCTCAAGCCCACCGACCGGTGCGATATCCCAGTCGCAGATGACGGCGGTGAGCTGCGGACCGAGCCGCTTCAACACCTGCATCGCCTCGTCGACATCGGGGGCGTACTTCACGTCGCGGGCCCGGCCGCGCATCAGCGCGTTGTGCGCGATCTCGCGGAAGTGCGCCTTGGTCTCGACCACCAGGAACGATCCCTGGTTCAGGTCGAGATCGGACTTGAGGAAACTTGCGACGTTCATGGGTGTCCCCTTCTGGGAATCGCTGGCGTCCCCAGAAGGATATATGATTTCGACCATGAACGACATGGCCGAATCACCCATGATTTCAGCCTATTAGGCTGTGGAAAACCGACGCCCGGCGCGGGGTTATTCCGCCGCCTGGCGGGCGCCGTTGCTCTCCGGCTCGGATGGCTTCCAGCGCAGCACCGGCTTGCGCGCGGCCTTCGTCTCGTCGAGACGCCGGCGCGGCGCGAGCAAGGGACGGGCACGGAAGTCGTCCGCCGCGTTGCCTTCCTTGGCCCGGCGAGCAAGGCCGAGCACCGCTTCGATGAACTGATCGAGGCTCGCTTTGCTCTCGGTCTCAGTCGGTTCGATCAACAGCGCGCCGTGCACCACCAGCGGGAAGTACATGGTCGGCGGATGGAAGCCTTCGTCGATCAGCGCCTTGGCGAAGTCGAGCGTCGAGACGCCGGTGTTCTTCAGGAAGCGGTCGTCGAACACGCATTCATGCATGCAAGGGCCCGCGAAGGCCGGCGTGAGTTCTTCCGACAGGCGCGCCATGACGTAGTTGGCGTTCAGAACCGCATCGCCGGAGGCTTGGCGCAGACCGTCCGCGCCCAGCGCCATCATGTAAGACACCGCGCGCACGAACACGCCGAACTGGCCGTGGAAGCCCTTCATGCGGCCGAAAGCCTGCCGGGCGCGCTTGTCGCCGGCAAGTTCGACCGCGTCGTACTTTTCGCCGACTTTCACCACCTGCGGCACCGGCGCGAAGGGCGCGAGTTTCGCCGACAGCACGGTCGGGCCCGCGCCCGGGCCGCCGCCGCCGTGCGGGGTGGAGAAGGTCTTGTGGAGGTTGATGTGCATCGCGTCGACGCCGAGGTCGGCGATCTTGACGCGGCCGACGATGGCGTTGAAGTTCGCGCCGTCCATGTAGAAATACGCGCCCGCTTCGTGCACCGCCGCGGCGATCTCGATGGCGTCCTTCTCGAACAGCCCGCAGGTGTTCGGGTTGGTGATCATCACCGCCGCGACATGCGGGCCGAGCTTGGCCTTCAGCGCGGCGACATCGACATGACCGTCTTCCGTGGCCGGCACGGACTCAACCGCATAGCCCGTAAGCGCGGCCGTGGCGGGGTTCGTGCCGTGCGCGGACTCCGGCACCAGCACGACGCGGCGATTGTCCTGGCCGTTGGCGACGTGGGCGGCGCGGATGCAAAGCAGGCCGCACAATTCACCATGCGCGCCGGCGGCCGGCGACATCGCCACCGCCGTCATACCGGTGAGTTCCTTCAGCCAGCTGGCGCAAGTGTCGATCAGCTCGAACCCGCCTTGGATGGTCGAGATCGGCTGGAACGGATGGATTTCCGCGAAGCCCGGCAGGCGCGCCATCTTCTCGTTCAGGCGCGGGTTGTGCTTCATCGTGCAGGAGCCGAGGGGATAGAAGCCGGTGTCGATGGAATAGTTCTTCTGCGACAGGCGCGTGTAGTGACGCACCACTTCCGGCTCGGACAGCCCGGGCAACCCGATCTTGTCGGTGTTGCGCATCGCGCCGAGGCGATCCTTCACCTTCGGAGCCGGCGGCAAATCGACCGCGGTGTCGCCCTTGGTGTTCTGCTCGAAGATCAGCAGCTGCTCGATCTGCAGGCCGCGATTGCCGCTTACGGTGCCGACGGTCATTAGAGGATCTCCTTCAACGCGCCGATCAGGGCGTCGATATCTTCAGCGGTGTTCATCTCGGTCGCGGTGAGCAGCAGCAGGTTCGCGAGTTCCGGATAGGTCGGATAGAAGCGCGAGGCCGGGACGCCGCCGAGAATGCCCATAGCGGCCAGTTCCTCGACGATCTCCGCCGCCGGCTTCGGAAGTTCGACCGTGAACTCGTTGAAGAAGGTGCTGGGCAGCACCTTCACGCCCTTCAAGCCTTCGACGCGCTCGGCCAGTTGCACCGCGTGCGCGTGATTGAGCTCCGCAAGCCGCGTGAAACCCGCTTCGCCCAGCAGCGTCATGTGGATCGAGAACGACAGCGCGATCAGGCCGGAGTTGGTGCAGATGTTGGATGTCGCCTTCTCGCGGCGGATATGCTGTTCGCGTGTCGACAGCGTCAGCACCCAACCGCGACGCCCCTGCTCGTCCGTGGTTTCGCCGCACAGACGGCCTGGCATCTGGCGCAGGAACTTCTCGCGTGTGGCGAACAGCCCAACACCGGGGCCGCCGAAGCTCATCGGACCGGCGAGCGATTGCCCCTCGCCTACCACGATATCGGCGCCAATCTTGCCCGGCGGCGTGATCAAGCCCAGCGATACCGGTTCCGCGACGCAGACGACCAGCAAAGCGCCGGCATCATGGCAGGCCTTCGCGAGCGCGGCGTAGTCCTTCACCTTGCCGAAGAAGCCAGGGGTCTGCACGACCACGCAGGCGTGTTCGGCACTGACGCGACCGATCAGGTCTTCGATGTCGTAGGGATCGGGGGCGAGCAGATCGACATCGATGTCGAGGAACTTCATCGTCGTGGCGGTGACGTCGCGATAGTGCGGATGCACTTGGCCCGACATCAGCGCTTTGGTGCGCTTGGTCACGCGGGCGGCCATCGCGACGGCCTCGGCCGTGGCGGTGGCGCAGTCGTACATGGAGGCGTTCGCCACTTCCATGCCGGTGATCAATGCCACCTGCGTCTGGAACTCGAAGATCGCCTGCAGCGTGCCCTGGCTGATTTCGGGCTGATAGGGCGTGTAAGCCGTCAGGAATTCACCGCGCTGGATCAGATAGTCCAGGCTCGCCGGCGTATGGTGACGGTAGTTGCCCGCGCCGAGGAATGCCGGAGCCTTGGAGCAATCCAGATTCTTCGCCGCCATCGCGCCCAACGCGCGCTCGATCTCGATCTCGCTTTTGGTGTTCGGCAACGCGAACTTCGCTGACGCGAGCGCGGACTTCGGCACGTCGCGGAACAAGTCCTCGACCGACGCCGCGCCGATCGTCGCGAGCATGTCGCGGCGGTTGGCTTCGCTAATGGGCAGATAGCGCATGGGCGGTTGCTCCTGTTAGCCGAGCTCGGCGACGTAGGCCTTGTAAGCGGTCTCATCCATCAGGGCCGACAATTCGCCCGGATTGGAGAGCTGCATCTTGAAGAACCAGCCGGCGCCTTGCGGGTCCTTGTTCACCGTCTCCGGCGCATCCGGCAGGGCGGCGTTGCCTTCGAGCACTTTGCCGGACAATGGCGCGTAGACTTCGCTGGCGGCCTTCACGGATTCCACCACCGCGGCTTCGCCGCCGGCCTTCAGATCCTTGCCGGCTGACGGCACTTCGACAAACACGATGTCGCCGAGCGCACCTTGCGCGAAATCGGTGATGCCGACAGTCGCGGTCGTGCCGTCAATGCGCACCCACTCGTGCTCTTTCGTGTAACGGACCTCAGTCATTGACGGCTCTCCTTAAGGCTTGAAATAGCGGTGTGGGGTGAACGGCAACGTGCAAACTTCGGCCGGCTGCGCCTGGCCGCGCACGATCAGATGCAGCGGCGTGCCGGGCTTGGCGTAAGCGGTCTCGACGTAACCCATGGCCACCGGCCCGTTGTAGCTGGGACCGAAACCGCCGGATGTGATCTCGCCGATGCGCTTGCCCTCGGCGCTTTGCACTTCGGTGTGAGCGCGCGCGGGCGCACGGCCCAGCGGCTTGATGCCGACACGGCGGCGCGGCGCGCCGTTCTTGAGCTGATCGAGAATTTTGTCCGCGCCCGGGAAGCCGCCTTCTTCGCGGCGGCGCTTGCCTATCACCCAGGCGAGGCTGCCTTCGATCGGCGTGGTCGCGGTATCGATGTCGCTGCCATACAGGCACAGCCCCGCTTCGAGACGCAGCGAGTCACGCGCGCCCAGACCGATGGGCTGCACTTCCGGCTGGCCGAGCAGTTTCTCGGCTATTTCGACAACCGCGTGATTGGGGATCGAGATTTCCCAGCCGTCTTCGCCGGTATAGCCGGAGCGCGACAACCGCGTCGGCACGTCGCCGATGCGATCCACCAAGCTCGTCATGAAACTCATGTTGGCCGCCGCCGGCACAAGGCGCGCCATGACCTGCGCCGCCTTCGGGCCTTGCAGGGCCAGAAGCGCCAGATCGTCGTGACGCGTCAGCGTCGCGCGGCCGGCGAGGCGCGACGCGATGTGGGCGAAGTCGCGGTCTTTGCAGGCGGCGTTGACGACCAGGTACAGCTTGTCGTCGGAGACTTTCGTGATCATCAGATCGTCGATGATGCCGCCGTCGGCATTCGTCAGAACGGAATAACGGATGTGGCCCGCCGCGAGTCCGACGATGTCGCCGGGGATCAGCGTTTCCATCGCCAGCGCGACGTGGGCGCCGGTAAGTTCGGCCTGGCCCATATGCGAGACGTCGAACAAACCCGCGGCATTGCGCGTGTGCAGGTGTTCCCTCAGCACGCCGAGCGGATAGTTCACCGGCATGTTGTAGCCGGCGAAGCCGACCATCTTGCCGCCGCGCGCGACGTGCAACGCCTCAAGCGGCGTCGACTTCAGGGGCTCAGTTGAATGATCGTCCAAACGGCGTCTCCGACAAGGTCTGCGACTCCCCGGCCGGACTCAGAGTCCGAATCTGGGGGCGCCCTCCTCTGTCGGAAAGACCTGAAAGATTCACCGACGCCTTGGACTGGCGATCCGGCTTACTTCTTCGGTGAGACAGGACTGTTGCGATGCCCATCTCGTTTCCAGAGTACCAACTCCCCGCGGTCCGTGTGCCTGAGAGTTTCCGAGGGCGGTTGCTCCTTCGGCGCCGATCCTTCACCGCAAGATGTGGTGGGACTGGTCTCTTCCACGGGGATATCAGGTGGCCGGACTGTGGCGTGAGTCGCAGGACCGGTCAATGCGCGCCGGTCACAAACCGCGACTTATCCACAGTTCGTTTTGCGATGCTCACAGGCAGATGCAAAAGCCCGCTGGGGCTTTATTTGCGCGCCTGAGGGACGTTCTCGGATTCGGCCTGACGGCGCGCGCGATTGTACTCGGCGTCCGCTTCGGACATCTGCAAGCCGACATACACGTCATAAGCCGCGCCGGGCTCGTCCTTCTTCAGCGGGATGAACAGCTTCACGTTGTTCTGCTCGAAGCGCGTGTGCTGGCCCGCCTTGGGCAGGTTGACGCTGGCTGTGAAGACCCGCTTGCCGTAGTCCTTCGGATAGAACTGCGGGATGGCGACGAAGTAGGGCACTTCGAGCTTGCCGCCCTTCACCGCCGGTCCGCCGAACACATCGAAGGTCAGATCCATCGACACTTCGACGCCGGTCTTGGTGAATTTGCATTGGCCGTCGTATCCGAGCAGGCCGACCGCGTAGGTCACCTGCGTCAGATCGCGTTCGTTCTTCGCGAAGTTCACGACGCTTGCGGTGTTGCTGTCGACGCGGACCTGGGGACACGGGGGCACGGGCTTGTTACTGCAGGCGGCAAGCGCCAGGACCCCAACGGCGGCGAATGCCGCGGTGCCGAAAAGAGAGAAAAACTTCATCACAAGCCTTACGTATCCGAGCTTTGGGCACCTTGGCCATCGCAGGCGCCCCAGTAATAGGTCCTGCCCGCCTCGGCGTCGACCCCATAGGGGCCTTTGACGCTTCGCTTTCGCATGCCCCGGGGATTTGCTATCGATGCGCCGCGTTTCTGGCGCAAGACCGGCAGTTTATAGGCTGGCTGTGCAAGACTCTAGACGGAAGTGGGCCATCCTCTCCCCCGGCCCTGGTTGCGCTGATGACAAAACCTCGGTTGCGGATTTTGCTGGCGGCCCCCCGGGGCTTCTGTGCCGGCGTGGAACGAGCCATCGCCGTGGTCGAGCGGTCCTTGGCCAAGTTCGGCGCGCCCGTCTACGTGCGCCATGAGATCGTCCACAACCGCCACGTTGTGGAGACCCTGAAGGCGCAAGGCGCGGTCTTCGTCGACGAACTGGATGAAATGCCGGAAGGGCGCCCCGTGGTGTTTTCCGCCCATGGCGTGCCGAAATCGGTACCCGCCGCGGCGGTCGCACGGGAGATGATCTATCTCGACGCCACCTGCCCGCTGGTCAGCAAGGTTCACGCCGAGGCCGAGCGGCATGACCGCGCCGGCCGGCAGATCATCCTGATCGGCCATGCCAACCACCCCGAGGTGATCGGCACCATGGGCCAGGTGCCCGACGGACGCATGGTCCTGGTCGAAACCGTCGCGCAAGCTGAGACGCTGGCACCGGCCGATCCCGATAACCTCGCCTATGTCACGCAGACAACCCTGTCCGTCGACGAAACCGCCGACATCATCGAGGTGTTGCGCCGCCGCTTCCCGACCATCGTCGGGCCGCGCCGCGAGGACATCTGCTACGCCACGACCAATCGCCAAGCCGCGGTGAAAGAGATCGCGCCGCAGTGCGACAGTTTCCTGGTCGTCGGCGCGCCGACATCGTCCAATGCCAATCGCTTGGTGGAAGTGGCGCAGAAGCTGGGCTGCACCCAGGCCACGTTGATAGAGTCCGCCGACGCGATCGACTGGGACAGCATCCCCGCCGGGACCCTGGGTTTGACCGCCGGCGCATCGACGCCCGACGTGCTGGTGCGCGAGGTGATCGCGGCGGCGCAAACGCGCTATGATGTGACCGTTGAGGAAACGTCCGCCATGCCGGAGAACATGAGCTTCGGCTTACCGCGTCTTCTCACCGTATAGCGGCGATCTGGCGAGACATGGCGGTCTACACCGAAATTTCAGACGACGAACTCGCGAGCTTTGTCGCCACCTACGCCATCGGCAGCATTGTCGGTTGCAAGGGCATCGCCGAAGGCGTGGAGAATTCCAACTTCCTTCTGCAGACCACCCAAGGCCCGTTCATCCTGACGCTGTACGAGCGCCGCGTGAATCCGGCCGACCTGCCGTTCTTCGTCGGCCTGATGGAACATCTCGCCCGTTCCGGCGTGCGCTGCCCTGTGCCGCTGACTGATAAGGACGGCCAGGCGCTGAAAACGCTGTGCGGTAAGCCCGCCGCCATCGTGTCGTTCCTGCAAGGCATGTGGCCGCGCAAAATCGCGCCCTGGCACTGCGGCGAACTCGGCAAGGCGCAGGCGCAGATGCATCTCGCCGGCATGAGCTGTGACATGCGCCGCGACAACTCCCTCTCTGTCGCAGGATGGCGCGATCTCTATGGCCGCATCGCCAAGGACGCGGCGGAGAACGTCGAGACGGGCCTACACGCAAGTCTCGCCCGCGAGCTCGATTTCCTCGAAGGCGCCTGGCCGCAGCTGACGCCGCAGGCGGCATTGCCGGCCGGCATCGTTCACGCCGACCTGTTCCCCGACAACGTGTTCTTCCTGAACAACGCGTGCTCGGGCCTGATCGACTTCTATTTCGCCTGCACCGATTTCCTGGCCTACGACCTGGCGATCTGCATGAACGCCTGGTGCTTTGAGCCCGATGGCGATTTCAACGCCACCAAGGCGCATCGCCTGCTGGCCAGCTATGAAAGCGTGCGTCCGCTGGAACCAGCAGAGAAAGCGGCGCTGCCGCTGCTGGCGCGCGGCGCGGCCATGCGCTTCCTGCTGACGCGGCTGTACGACTGGGTCAACACGCCGCCCGGCGCGATGGTGAAACCCAAAGACCCGCGCGAGTATCTGCGCAAGCTGGCCTTCCATCGCGGGGTGAACAGCATCGCCGCCTACGGCCTGTCATGAGCGAAGATACGGACGACACGGTCGTCGAGGTCTTCGCCGACGGCGCCTGCCTCGGCAATCCCGGCCCCGGCGGCTGGGGCGCGCTGTTGCGTTTCCGCGGTCACGAGAAGGAAATCGCCGGCGGCGAGGCGATGACCACGAACAACCGCATGGAACTGATGGCGGTGATCGCGGCGCTGCAATCGATCACACGTACGTGCAAAGTCGCCGTCACCACCGACAGCAAGTATGTGCAGCAGGGGATCAGCGGCTGGATCCACGGCTGGAAGCGCAACGGCTGGAAGACCGCCGACAAGAAGCCGGTGAAGAACGTCGACCTGTGGCAGATGCTGGACGAAGCCCAACGCATACACAAAGTGACGTGGCACTGGGTGAAGGGGCACGCGGGGCACGCGGAAAACGAACGCGTCGACGAACTGGCCCGCGCCGAAGCGCTGAAGTTCAAGGCCAACCGTACCTAAAAATAATCCCCACTAAAGATGCGCGAGCACATGCGGCGCGGCGGACACCTCGAACGCGCCGGGCTCGTCCACGAACAGATGCGTGATGCGTCCGCCATCGGCGATCATGGCATAGCGCTGCGAGCGCCAGCCCCGGCCGAACGGCCGCGCATCCTGCAATAGCTCCATCGCGCGCGCGAAGTCGCCATTGCCGTCCGCCAACATGCGAACCGTCGCGTTGGCATTGTTGACGCGGCCCCAGGCCTCCATCACGAAGGCATCGTTCACCGCGGTGCAAGCCAGCGTCGCGACGCCCTTGGCCTTGAACGCCGCCGCAAGCTCCACAAAACCCGGCAGATGCCGCGCGGAACAGGCCGGCGTGAAAGCCCCCGGCACCGCGAAAAGCACCAGGCGACTTTCGTGACAAAGCGCAGCGACCGAAACTGTCGCTATGCCGTTGTGGTCAAGGGTTTGGACGCAAACGTCCGGAACCGGATCGCCAAGACGAAGGGCCATTTTTCCTCGCGGCGGCGCCTTGCCACCTTACGACTGAGTGTGTCTTTGCAGTCCGCTACGTTAGGTTTTTATGCTAAGGATACTTACCATGGGTAGCACTTCGGGTCGCATCATCTCGTCTACGTATCTGGTCGGCCAGTTCCTGGTGTCGATGCCGGGCATGGGCGATCCGCGATTCGAAAGCACGGTGACCTACATGTGTCACCACGCGGCCGACGGCGCCATGGGCCTGATCGTCAATCGCCCGATCGAGGACCTCGCCTTCAGCGAGATTCTTTCCCAGCTCGACATCAAGCCCGCGCAAGGTTGCGACGAGATCCGCGTCCATCGCGGCGGGCCGGTCGAGACGTCGCGCGGTTTCGTGCTGCACAGCGCCGATTACAAGCGCGACGGCACGCTGATTGTTACCGACAATATCGCGCTCTCGGCCACCACAGATATCCTGCGCGCCATTGCCTCGGGCGAGGGCCCGACCCGCAGCCTGATGGCGCTGGGCTACGCGGGCTGGGGCGAAGGTCAGCTGGACGAGGAAATCAAGCGCAACGCCTGGCTCAGCGTGCCGGCGGACGCGGACCTGCTGTTTTCCGAAGACCTCGGCACCAAGTGGTCGCGCGCGCTGGGCAAGCTGGGCATCAACCCCGCGATGCTGTCCGCGAGCGCGGGTCACGCTTAGGCGATCTCTTTGATATTGCCGACGTCCCTCCGGGGGAATCGCTCGCTGAAATCGACGCACGGCGTCGATTTCCGGGCGCGAGCAATTACTGCGCCGTCCAGCCGCCGTCGACTTTCACGCATGACCCGGTGACCAGCCGCGACGCTTCGCTGGCGAGGTAAACGACGGCGCCAGCGACGTCGCGCGGTTCGCCGATGAAGCCCAGGGGAATGCTCTTTTCCACGAAGCCGGCGAAATCCTTGTTCTCCAGCATCGGCTTGGTCAGCGACGTTTCGATGAAGGTGGGCGCTACCGTATTCACCCGGATGCGATCCGGCGCGAGTTCGATGGCCATCGCTTTGGTCAGGCCCTCGACCGCATGCTTGGTCGCAACGTAGACCGAGCGGTTCGGCGAACCGATGTGTCCCATCTGGGAGGACATATTGATGATGCTGCCCTGGATACCGGCGGCCTTCATCTTGCGCACGACGTACTGCGACGCGAAGAACAGCGCGCGCACATTGACGCTCATGACGAAATCGTAGTTCTCCTCCGTCACGTCAACGACGGGCTGCGGCCTGTTGGTACCGGCGTTGTTGACCAGCACATGAAAGGGGGCCTCGCGCTCGACCAGCGCCTTCAAGCTCTTGAGGTCGGTCGCATCGCAGACCACCGCGGCGGCGCCGGGCCCGATCACAGCCATGGCTTGCTCGAGGTCGCGTTCGCCGCGACCGGTGATGGTGACGTCAGCGCCGTGCTCGTACATCGCCTGGGCGCAGGCCAGCCCGATCCCGCGCGAGCCGCCGGTGATCAGGACGCGCTTGCCCTTAAGGTCGAACAATCCCCCGCTCATCGCATCCTCACCCGAACTGCTTCACGGCCTTCGCCTTGTGGACCGCGAGCGCCATGAGGCGGCGGTCGCGCCAGGCGCGGCGTTCATCGATCTTATCCGCGGCGAGATCGACGCGGCGTTCTTTCTCGACCTCGCTCACCAGCGGCGCTTCCCAGGGTTCTGGATTATTGCGCGAGGCCGCGATGCCGTGGAACAGCTTGCCCAGCCGCGCGGCGTAATCGGCCACGCCCTTGGGCGCGTTGAGATCGATAGTCTCGAACGGGCCCATGAAGGCCCAGCGCAGGCCCAGTCCTTCGGACACGGTCTTGTCGATATCGGCGACCGAAGCCGCACCTTCGCGCGCCAGCGCCCAGGCTTCCATCAGCAACGCGCCTTGTAGGCGGTTGAGGATGAAGCCCTCGACCTCGTGATTGACGCGGATAGGCTTCTGGTCGACCGCCGTCATCAGCGCGTGCACTTGATCGACGACGTCCGGTGACGTCCATGGCGCGGGGACGAGTTCGACCAGCGGCACGAGGTAGGGCGGATTCACCGGATGGGAGATCAACATGCGCGCGCGCGTCTTGCAGTGCTCGGTGAACTGCGAGGCCGGAATGCCCGACGACGAACTGCCGATGGGCACATTATCGGGAACGAGCGTATCGAGTGCCGCATAGACCGGCGTCTTCACCGGAATGGATTCGAATACCGATTCTTGAACGTAGGCCACACCCTTCACCGCCGCGCCGAGATCGTCGTGCACGGTGATGCGCGCCATCAGCGCCTCGACATCGTCGATGAGGTCGAAGTGCTTGAGGTCGTTCGCGTTGGCGCGGATTCCATCCAGCACCTTCGCGCGCACGCTGGGCTCGGCATCGAAGATGCGGACAGGATGACCGGCCCGCGCGAACACAATCGCCCAGCCGGCGCCGACAAGCCCGGCACCGACGACGGCAATCGTATCCTTGGCCATCGCGCTTACTCCGCGGCCTGCTTGCTGTAGCGGCGGACGCGGATGTCGGCCTGTTCCTTGTGGCCGGCGAAGCCTTCGATGGCGCAGAGGCGCGAGCAGTATTCACCGATCATCTTGGACGCGGCAGGCGTCAGCACGCGCTGATAGGTGCAGGTCTTGAGGAACTTGCCGACCCACAGACCGCCGGTGTAACGCGCGGCCTTCTTGGTCGGCAGCGTGTGATTGGTGCCGATGACCTTGTCGCCGTAAGAGACGTTCGTTTCCGGCCCGAGGAACAGGGCGCCGAAGTTGGTCATGTTCGTCAGGAAGTAGTTCGGGTCCTTGGTCATCACCTGCACATGCTCAGAGGCGAGGTCGTCGGCGATCTTGACCATCTCTTCGTAAGAGTCCGCGAGGATCACCTGGCCGTAGTCTTCCCAGGCTTTGCGCGCGATCTCGCCCGTGGGCAGGATCTTCAGCTGACGCTCGACTTCCGCCATCGTTTCCTTGGCGAGCTTCTCGGAGTTCGTCAGCAGCACCGCCGGCGAGTTCGGGCCGTGTTCGGCCTGACCCAGCAAGTCGGCGGCGCAGAGTTCGCCGTCCACCGTCTCATCGGCG
>CANJRD010000006.1 GCA_947476695.1 Rhodospirillaceae bacterium | reverse complement strand
CACGGCCGCCTCCGCTTGCGCGCGTGGAAGCGCGCGGCGTCGGCCGCGGGTCCCTCCTATGCACTACGCGGATAAGCCCAATCGTGCACCCCCGAGGGGGTCATTATTGGACGCGAAAGAGGGGTCACGGTTGGATGCGAATTGACAGGCACGATCCAAGACTCTCCGCCGTAACCCACAAAATCGAGTTCTCCGCCCGTACCCTCGAGTCAGCCCACAACAGATTTGCGGATTGGGGCGAAAACGAGCGAGGGAGCACGGAGACGATACGCGTGCAGAACCGCGTATTTCCATGGGTTGCCCGATGAGGGCGAATGACTGCGGAGGGATTATTGGCGGACAGGCAGGGATTCGAACCCTGGATACCTTTTAAGGGGTATGCCGCTTTAGCAAAGCGGTGCCTTCAGCCACTCGGCCACCTGTCCGGAGGCGGCAACATGGCGGCTTGGGCGGGGGATGTCAACCGCAGGACCGGGGATTATCCCCCTGAGATGCCAAAGACTTAGGACCCGGGGGCCATCCCTGACCGGCAGGTCGCCCGCTTGAGATTGTTCAGAATCCCGCCGCACGGCCGGGCAAGCTCCCCGACCCGGCCCCCGCCCAGGATCGCCAACTCAGCGCTCGAACGGGACCTTCAGACCCTTCTGCACCGCAGGACGCTCCATGATCATGTCGTGCCAGCGCTTCACGTTCGGCCATTCCGGCAGATCGTTGAAGTAGTGGCGGTTCGCCGTCACGGTCCAGCAGAAGGTGAGGATGTCGGCGATGGTGTAGCTTTCGCCGGCGAGATACGTGTTGTTGCCGAGTTGCTTGTCCATCACGCCGAAGATGCGCTTCACTTCGGTGGTGTAGCGATCGATGGCGTAAGGGATCTTTTCCTTCGCGAAGCGCACGAAGTGCCCCATCTGGCCGGTCATGGGACCGAGGCTAGCCATCTGGAAGAACGACCATTCCATCGTCTTGTAGAATTCGGGCGTGCCTTCCGCGGGCAGCAGGGCGCTCTTCATCTTACGCGCGAGATACATCAAGATCGCGGCGGATTCGAACAGCGAGATCGGCTGACCGTTCGGACCATCCGGATCGACAATCGCCGGAATCTTGTTGTTCGGGCTGATCGACAGGAACGCCGGTTTGAACTGATCGTCCTTGGTGATGTCGACAACATGCGTGTTGTACGCGAGGCCCAACTCCTCGAGCATGACCGAGACTTTCCAGCCGTTGGGCGTCGGGAATGTATACAGCTCGATCATGGCGTTCCTTTGCAAACGGGCGGAACCAGCGACACCGGCATCAGCACGTGTGTAGCGTCTCTGACGAAGGCCGTGAAGACCGCGGTAGTGGGTGTGAAGCCTTCATCTGTCCCCAACGCGGACAGATCGCCCCAGAACGTATAAAAATATGCATCCGCGACCACGCGGCGATCTTTCAGCAGCACGATCAACTGAAAGCGCGGGTCGTCCGCCATGTGCTTGGCGCGGTCTTCCAGGTCGTTCCATTTCGCATCGCTCAGCGCTGGAATCGTAAGTGGCGAACGCCCCGAAGGCACGACAATCAGCTGGTCCCAGGCGAAGGGGACTTCGCGTGCGAAGCAGATATAGGGGTGATCGGGAACGACGTTCGGCTTCGCTTCGCGGGCATCGCGCGGCGCGGACGCGTTGGCATCCGGCGTCGACCGATAGGAGATGTCTTCGGCGAAACTCCGCAGCCATACGGGTGGGATGAAGGCGCGATAGGAAAACCAGCCGATAATCATCACGGCAAAAAGCCCGATGACGATCGCAGAGCCTGATCGGACTTTCATCGGCGCGCTTACCTCAAACTACGGCGCGAGCTTCTTCTTCAGAAGATCGTTCACCACGCCCGGGCTCGCGGCACCTTGCGTCGCACGCATGACCTGACCGGTGAACCAACCAATGAGCTTGTCCTTGCCGCCGCGATATTCCGCGACCTTGTCCGGCGCGGAGGCGATGACCTGGTCGATGGCCGCTTCGATAGCGCCGGTATCGGTGACTTGCTTCAGACCGCGCTCCTCGACGATGACGCCCGGCGTTTTGCCGGTTTCAACCATCGCCTCGAACACGTCCTTCGCCATGCGGCCGGACAACGTGTTATCGGCCAGCAGATCTAGCAACGCGCCGAGGTCCTTCGCCGAAACCGGGCTGTCGGCAATCGCCAGCCCCTGTTTGTTCAATACACCGAACAAATTGCTGATGACCCAGTTCGCGGCAATCTTGGCATCGCGGCCTTTGGCGACGTCCTCGAAGTACAGCGCGTTTTCACGTTCGCTGACCAGCACGTCGGCGTCATAGGCCGACAGGCCATAGTCGCGCATAAACCGCTGCTGCTTGTCGTCGGGCAGCTCCGGCAGACCGGCCTGGATCTTGGCGATGAAGGCTTCGTCGAGTTCCAGCGGCAACAGATCAGGATCGGGGAAATAGCGATAGTCATGCGCCATTTCTTTGGATCGCATAGAGCGCGTCTCATCGCGGTTCGGATCGTAAAGGCGTGTTTCCTGATCGACCTTGCCGCCGCTTTCCCACACTTCGATATGACGGCGCGCCTCGTGCTCGATCGCCATCATTACGAAGCGAACCGAGTTCACGTTCTTGATCTCGCAGCGCGTGCGCAGTTCCGTCGACCCGACCGGGCGCACCGACACGTTGGCGTCGCAGCGCATGGAGCCTTCTTCCATGTTGCCGTCGCAGGTGCCGAGATAGCGCAGGATCGAGCGCAGCTTCTTCAAGTACAGCCCCGCCTCTTCCGGGCTGCGCAGATCGGGCTTCGATACGATCTCCATCAGCGGCACGCCGGATCGGTTCAGATCGATGAAGGTCTTCGACGGATGCAGATCGTGGATCGACTTGCCCGCATCCTGCTCAAGGTGCAGGCGCTCAACGCCAATGGAACGCGTCGATCCGTCGGGCATGTCGAGCACGATGGTGCCCTCACCCACGATCGGCTGGTCGTATTGGCTGATCTGATAGCCCTGCGGCATATCGGCGTAGAAGTAATTCTTGCGTGCAAAGACGCTACGGCGATTGATCTTCGCCTTCATGCCGAGACCGCTTTTCACGGCCTGCTCGACCGCGTGCGCGTTGAGCACCGGCAGCATGCCCGGCATACCGGCATCGACCAACGACACATGCGTGTTCGGCTCGGCGCCGAATTCCGCCGACGCGCCGGAGAACAGCTTGGACTTGGACACGACCTGGGCATGGACTTCCAGCCCGATCACGACTTCCCAATCGCCCGTTTCGCCCTTGAGTGTGTAAGCCATCAGACGAGCCTCTTGAACTGGGCCGCGTCTTCCAGAACCTGGCAGACGGCGAACATCGTCTCTTCGTCCCAGCGTTTGGTGAGGACCTGCAGGCCGAGCGGCAAACCGGTGCTGGTCAACCCAGCAGGCACGGATGCGCCCGGGATGCCGGCAAGCGAGGCCGGCACGGTGAAGACGTCGTTGAGATACATCGCGACCGGATCGTCCATCCGCTCACCAATGGCGAACGCCGCGCTCGGCGCGGTCGGTGTCAGGATCGCATCGACCTTCTCAAACGCGTCGTCGAAGTCTTTGGCAATCAACGCGCGCACTTTCTGCGCCTTCAGGTAATAGGCGTCGTAGTAGCCTGCCGACAGCACGTAGGTGCCGATCAGCACACGACGCTTCACCTCGGCGCCGAAACCGGCGGCGCGGGTTTTGGAATACATCTCGTCCAGGCTCTGGCCCGGCACACGCAGGCCGAAGCGCACGCCGTCGTAACGCGCGAGGTTCGACGAAGCTTCTGCCGGGGCGACGATGTAGTACGTCGGCAGGGCGTACTTCGTATGCGGCAGGCTGATCTCGACCGGGGTCGCACCGGCGTCCTTCAGCCACTGCATGCCCTGATCCCACAGTGCCGAGACTTCGGCGTTCAGACCATCTGGGCGGTATTCCTTCGGGATGCCGATACGCAGGCCCTTCACACCGCGCGCCAGCGCAGCCTCGAAGTCAGGCACCGCCCTGTTCGCCGATGTGGAATCCTTCGGGTCATGTCCGCACATCACGCCGAGCATGATCGCGGAATCGCGCACCGTGCGCGTCATCGGGCCAGCCTGATCGAGCGAGCTGGCGAAGGCGACGACGCCCCAGCGCGAGCACCGGCCATACGTCGGCTTCACGCCGACGATGCCGGCGAAGGCCGCGGGCTGACGGATGGAACCGCCGGTATCCGTTCCGGTCGCGCCCAGCGCGAGGCCGCCGGCGACCGACGCCGCCGAACCGCCGGACGATCCGCCCGGCACGAGATCGGCGTTGCTGTTGCGCGCCTTCCACGGGTTCTTGGTCGGGCCATAGAAGCTGGTGATGGTCGCCGAGCCCATCGCGAACTCGTCGAGGTTGAGCTTGCCAAGCATCACCGAGCCCGCGTCACGCAGCTTCGCGGTGACGGTGCTTTCGTAGCGCGGCTTGAAGCCATCGAGAATGTGCGAGGCGGCCGTCGTCAGCACACCTTCGGTACAGAACAGGTCTTTGATGCCGAGCGGAATGCCTTCGAGCGCTGCAGTGCTGCCGCTCTTCAGACGCGCATCGGCGGCCTTCGCGCGCTCGCGCGCAATCTCGGGTGTGGTGGTGATGAACGCATTGAGCCCAGCGCCCTGCTCCATGGCGGCGAGATAGGCCTCGGTCAGTTCGACCGCGCTGAATTCCTTGGCGCGCAGCTTGGTGCGCGCTTCGGCGATGGTGAACGACGTCAGCGACATTACTCAACCACCTTCGGCACCGTGAAGAACGCGCCCTGGGAATCGGTCGCGTTGGCGAGGACGTCGTCGGGCTTGCCGCCGTCGGTCACTTCGTCTACGCGCCACACCAGCTTCATGTCGGTGCCGCCCGTCATCGGTGCGACCGACGTGGTGTCGACTTCCTGAAGTTGCTCGATCCAGCCCATGATGGACGACAGTTCGTTTGCCAGCGGCTCCAGATCGCTGTCGGGAACGTCGAGACGGGCCAGCGTGGCAATGCGCCGGACTGTGGCTTTATCGAGAGACATTCTCTATTTCTCTGAGGTACTTGGGCGCCAATCATGGCGCGGAAAGATGCGAAGTTCCTAACACCCCGTCATGGCGATCTGCAAGCCGCACGACCTACCGGCCAAGCTTCTGAGAAATCAGACGATTTTGGGCCTGGATCTGGGGACCAAGACCATCGGCCTGGCGCTTTCGGACGCCGGCCGGATGATCGCCTCGCCCCTATCGACCATTTCCCGCCGGAAGTTCACCCAGGACTGGGCCGAACTGGAGGCCCTGATCGTCAAACATGCGGTCGGCGCCCTGGTCATCGGCCTGCCGGTCGAGATGAGCGGCGAGGAAGGTCCCCGCTGCCAGTCGGCTCGCGCTTTCGCCGCCGAGGTCATCAAGCGCCGCGACATGCCGATCGCCTTCTGGGACGAGCGCCTATCGACCGCCGCCGTGCAGCGCATGATGACCGACGAGATGGACATGTCCCGCCGCCGCCGCGGCGAGGTCGTCGACAAGGTCGCAGCCGCCTATATCCTGCAAGGCGCACTCGAGGCTATCCGCATCAGCCCGAACCCAGCGGGCTGAGAACCGCCAAAAAGCCGCGATGGCACGCTGCCGCCGCGGCTTTTGTTTTGTGCCTAGTCGCCCTACTTTTTGCGGTTCACCGGCAGATCCAGCTTCGCACGCTCAATCTGCTGGCCGTTCTTGATGACCGCATTGATCGCCTGGAAGTTCTTCACGTCCGCCGCCGGATCGGCATCCAGCACCAGGATGTCGGCGTACTTACCGGCTTCGATAGATCCCAGGTCCTTTTCGCGGCCCAGATAGATCGCGCCGTTCAGCGTTCCGATCTTGATCAGGTCGAACGGCGAGATGCCCGACATGTTGAGCGACTGCAGTTCCACATGCGTATACGGGCCGTAGGCCTTGTCGGTGCCTGAGGTCAGGATCACGCCGGCGTCGAACAGGCGCTTGATGTTGGCGCGCGCGTACTTCTCCGCGACCTTCCGCTGCGCCGGCAGATCGTTCTTGATGTAGTCGTCGCGTTCCGGTCCCTTGGTGTCGGCGATTTCCTCTGCGGTCATCGTCGCCTGGAACAGCGGCGTGTCGAGAAATGCCATCCCACCCTCGTCTTGCAGCTTGGCGATGGTCAGATAGCCCTGCATGGTCGTCGAGATCGGGATCTTGCGGTCGACCAGCAGCTTCACGAAGGAGTCGTTCAGCACCGAGCGCTGCACGGGATGCGCCATAGCGGACACGCCATTGAGCACAGCGGCCTCCGCCATCGGCTCTGCTGACGCGTGAACCGTGCTGCGCACGCCGCGTTCGCGCGCGAAATCCGTAATATGCTTGATCATGTCGTCGGACAGCGTCGGCACGGACTTGGCCGCGTACATGCCCTGCTGCTCCTTCGTCATCTTCAGCATGTCGGGGTGTTCACGGTTGATCTTGGCTTCCAGCTGCGGCCGGAACTCCTCCCACGTCGTCGCCTTCAGCGACGTCGCACCAGCGCCGTAACCGCCCGGCACGCTGATCACACCGCCGGCGGCGAAAATGCGCGGACTGACGATCTTGCCGGCGCGCTCGTCGTCACGCAGCGGGATCACGAACTCAGCGTTATTGCCGGAATCGTAGATGGTGGTCACGCCACTGTAGAGGTAGCCCCACAACGTCGGCATCGCCATGCCGCGATCGACAATCGGCCGGCGCGCGCCATCGCGCACCGAGCCCGCCTGACCGCCACGGATATGGACGTGAGAATCGATCAGACCCGGCGTGACGAACTTGCCGGTCGCATCGATCACCTTAGCGCGGCCCGCTGAGATCGGCTTGGTCGAGATCTGGGCGATGAGATCGCCCTTCACCAGAATGTTCGCGCCTTTGACCGCGGGCGCGCCGGTGCCGTCATACAGGGTCGCATTCTTGATCAGGATATCGGCACGCGCCATCCCGGCGAGGCTAAGCGCGCAAGCCAGCGCAAGGGTGGAGACGAATGGACGCCACAACATAACAGTTCCCCTACTTCTTATGATTGACCGGCAGATCGAGCTTCGCGAAATCGATCCGCTGGCCGTTCTTGATGACCGTGTCGATGGCCTGGAAGTTTTTCACATCCGCCGCCGGGTCGGCTTTCAGAATGAGAATATCGGCATACTTGCCTGCCTCGACAGAGCCGAGGTCTTTTTCCCTTCCCATATAAATCGCGCCGTTGAGGGTCGCGATCTTGATCAGCGCGGCCGCCGAAATGCCCGCCTTGTTCAGCGAGGCTAGCTCCATGTGCACGAAAGGCCCGTATCCACGATCCGTGCCGGAGGTCAGGATGACGCCCTCATCGAACATGCGCTTGGCGTTGGCGATGGCATAGCGCTCACCCAACTTGAAAGTCGCCGGGAGATCGATTTTCACGAAGCCCTCACGCTCCTCGACGACCTCCTTGCGTTCCGCCTCTGTCATCACCGCTTGGAATAACGGTTCATCCAGAAACTTCACCCCATCCGCATCGCCATAGCGTGCGATCTGCGTGTAGTTGATGAGCGTGGTCGAGATGGGGATCTTGCGATCCGCCAGGAGCTTCACAAAGGAATCGTTGAGCACCGCGCGCTGAACCGGGTGTGCCATCGCGCTTACGCCGTTCACGGCCGCCGCCTGGGCCTGCCACTCCGACGAAACGTGCACAGTGGTGCGAACGCCGTTCTGGCGCGCGTAATCCGTGATCCGCTTGAACATCTCATCCGACAAAGTCGGCACGGCCTTGCTGCCGTAGAGACCCTGCTCCTCCTTAATCATCTTCAGCATGTCGGGCTTCTTCGCGAATTTCGCGTCGAGCCCCGCTTTGCCCTGCTCCCAGTTCTCGACCCGCAACGACGTCGGGCCGCCACCGTAGCCGCCCGGCACGGTGATAACGCCGCCGGCGGCGAAGATACGCGGACTGATGATTTTTCCGGCGCGCTCGTCGTCGCGCAGCGGGAAGATGAACGGCTCGTTGTTGCCGGAATCATAGACGCTGGTCACGCCGCTGTAGAGGAACCCGCGCAGCGTCGGCAGCGCGACATCGCGGTCGTTGGCGGGCACGCGCTCAGCACCTGCGAACACCGAACCGCGCTGACCGCCCTTAATGTGAACGTGACTGTCCATGATGCCCGGCATCACAAACTTACCCGTACCGTCGATGACTCGCGCGCTACCGCCCGAGATCGCCTTTGTCGACACCTGGGCGATACGCTCGCCCTTCACCAGGATGTTGGCGCCCTTCACAGCCGGGCCACCGGTCCCGTCGTAGAGCGTCACGTTCTTGATCAGAATGTCGGCCTGCGCGGCACCGGCCCACGCAAAAGCGCAGACCATCGCGACTGCCGACACAAACCGGAATGGCTTCGTCATAGTAACGCTCCCTACTTCTTCTTCTGATTGATCGGAATCTCGAGCTTCGCGAGATCGATCTTCTTGCCAGCCTTGATGACGGTGTTGATCGCCTGGAAGTTCTTCACGTCCGCGGCCGGATCGGCATCGAGAACCAGGAGGTCCGCGTACTTGCCGGCTTCGATGGAGCCAAGGTCCTTCTCGCGCCCGACATACATCGCACCGTTCAGAGTTGCGATCTTGATCAGGTCGAAAGCCGAGATCCCGCACTCAGCCAGGAAACCGAGTTCAACATGCGTGAAGGCGCCAATCGGACGGTCTGTGCCCGAGCTCAGGATGACGCCCGCTTCGTGCAGCTGTTTGAGGTTCCGCCTAGCGTAGGGAAGGCCGGCCACGCTGACGTAGACCGCGCCGCTCTTGACGGTCGCTAGCGTGTCGGCTTTTGCCTTGGCCAGTTCTTCCTCGGTCATTTCCGCCTTGAACAGGCGGCCGTCCAGAATGCTCGTGTCACCTTTCAGCGCCGGCGGCGTCATCGCAAAGCCGACGGCCGTGGTGGAGACGACAATCTTATTGTCGACCAGCGACTTGATGTAGGAATCGTTGAGCACCTGATTGCGCACCGAATGCGCCAGGGCGGTGATTCCGTTGTCGATTGATGCCTGAGAGTTCAGTTCATTCGAAGCATGCACGGTGGTGCGCACGCCGTGTTCCTTGGCGTAGCTGGTGATCTGCTTCATCTGTTCGTCCGTCAGCGTCTTGACGGTCTTGGTATTGAACTGCCCTTGCGTCTCGCGGATCAACTTCAGCATGTCGGGCTTCTTCGCGAGCTTCGCGTCGAGGCCCTTCTTCGTTTCCTCCCACGTCGTCGCTTTCAGCGCGGTGACGCCGGCCCCATAGCCGTTCGGCACGGAGATCACACCGCCCGCGACAAAGATGCGCGGACTGATGACCTTGCCGGCCTGCTCGTCCGCGCGCAGCGGATAGATGAAGTCTTCGTTGTTGCCGGAGTCATAAATGCTGGTCACGCCCGAATAGAGTTCGGCGTGCAGCGCCGGGATCGCTTCCGCGCGGTTGTTCGCAGGTTTGCGATTCACGCCGTCGGTCACCGGGCCGGCTTGTCCGCCTGGCACGTGAACGTGGCTGTCGAAGATGCCGGGCATAACGAACTTGCCGGTGCCGTCTATGACTTGCGCACGTCCTGCCGAGATTGCGCTGGTCGAGACTTGAGCGATCCGGTCGCCCTTCACCAGGATGTTCGCGCCTTTGACCGCGGCCTTGCCGGTGCCGTCATAAAGCGTGGCGTTCTTGATGAGAATGTCGGCGTGCGCGACACCCCCGACTGTCAACGCCCAGGCGAGCGCGACGATTGATAGGCTGGTCTTCGAAATAGTTGAGATGGAACGCCCGGTCATAAAAGCCTCCCCGCTTTCGACGCCGTGAAATATCACGATAGGGTATTGGCGGGTTTCGATCCCCTTATTTATGCGTCCGTCTCAGGGGCTGAATCGGGTGGGTTTGGCCGGGGATGCCGGACCACTCCTCGGACGTCACTCGTCCAGCGTCGAACGCGCGTCTTCCCAATGACGACCGTCGAAGCACGTGACCTTCAAATCAGCGATCTCGACGCCCTCAAGGCAGCGCACGTTGACGTCGATTTTGTCCGGATGCGAGCGCGGCATATAGAACGGGTGAATGCCACAGGTCGCACAGAACGTATGTTTCGCGATGCGGGTGCCAAAGGTGTAGGTGCTCAAGGCGTCCCTGCCCTGGGTCAGCTCGAACTGCGCCGGATCGACAATAAGGTGCAGGATTCCCTTCTTGGTGCAGATTGAGCAATTGCAGTCGACGACGCGGGATAAGTCGGTCCGCACCCGGAATCTGACTTGTCCACAGTGGCAAGCACCCTCGTAGACCCGCTCCATCGGGCAAATCCTTCTTTGTCGCGGCGCTTCAATGGCTTGCAAGATCACGGGCTTGCGAGATCGCGGCGTCGCCTATATTGTCCGGCCTCATGCGCGATCCGGGATTTCCACATCGTCACCTCCTCGGGATCGAGGGGCTCACACCACTGGAAATCACGCATCTTTTGGATCTGTCGGATCGCTACGTCGAGCTCAATCGCGGCTCCGACAAAGTGGCCCGGGTCCTTGATGGCCGCACCATCGTAAACCTGTTCTTCGAGAATTCCACCCGCACCCGCACCTCGTTCGAGTTGGCCGCCAAGCGGCTGGGCGCGAACGTCATCAATATGCAGGTCGAGAGCAGTTCGGTCGCCAAGGGCGAGACCCTCATCGACACGGCTGTCACCCTGAACGCGATGCATCCGGATGCACTGTGTGTGCGCCACCCGGACTCCGGTGCGGTGAAGCTGCTGTCGGAGAAAGTGAATTGCGCCGTTGTGAATGCCGGCGACGGCAGCCATGAACACCCCACCCAGGCGCTGCTCGATGCGCTGACCATCCGCCGCCGCCTCGGGCGCCTGAACGGCCTGCTTGTGGCGATTTGCGGCGATGTGCTGCACAGCCGTGTCGCGCGCTCGAACTTCTATCTGCTGCTGACGATGGGCGCGCGGGTGCGCGTGATCGCGCCGCGCACGCTGATCCCCAGCCAGCTCGAAAGCCTCGGCGTCGAGGTGTTCACGGATATGAACGAAGGTCTGAAAGACGCGGACATCGTGATGATGCTGCGCGTCCAGAACGAGCGCATGCGCGGCAGCTTCATCCCGTCGGTGCGCGAATACTTCCGCTTCTTCGGCCTCGACCGCGCCAAGCTGGCCCAGGCGAAGCCCGACGCACTTATCATGCACCCCGGCCCGATGAACCGCGGCACTGAGATCGACTCCGATGTCGCCGACGACGTCCAGCGCAGCGCCATCCGCGAGCAGGTTGAACTTGGCGTCGCCGTGCGCATGGCGGTACTGGAAGTGCTTTCCAAGAACAATGCGGCCTACAAGGCGGCGGTGGGGCAGTCATGAGCAAGCCAGCCGCCAAGCCCAAGGTCGCTTACATCAACGCACGCCTGATCGACCCGGCGAAGAACTACGATGGCCCGGGTCAGGTGCTAACCGGCGACGAGGTTATCCTCGATGTCGGCAAGAAGCTGTTCGACACGCCGCCCGCCGATGCCGAAGTCGTCGATTGCGACGGCGCATGCCTCGCGCCCGGCCTGGTCGATATGCGCGTGCAACTGCGCGAGCCCGGCGAAGAACATAAAGAGTCGCTGCACAGCGGGGGCGAAGCGGCGGTCGCAGGCGGCATCACGACCATGGTCTGCCTGCCGAACACCAACCCGGTGATGGACGACGAGGCAACCCTCGAATTCGTCGCGCGCCGCGCCCGCCGCCACGCGCTCACCAAGGTTTACGCTTATGGCGCCGTGACCAAAGGCCTGCAGGGCAAGGAACTGGCCGAGATGGGCCTGTTGGCGGAAGCCGGCGCCCTTGCCTTCACCGATGCGCTCAAGGCCGTCGCCGATGCGCAGGTCATGCGCCGCGCGCTGCAATACGCAGCAACGTTCGATCTGTTGATCGTGCAACACCCGGAAGAACCGACGCTGGCGGGCGGCGTGATGAATTCCGGCGAAACCGCCACGCGTCTCGGCCTGTCGGGCATACCGCGCGAAGCCGAGATCATCATGCTGGAGCGCGATATTCGCTTGGTCGCGATGACCGGTGCACGCTATCACGCCGCGCATATCTCGACCTCGGACAGCGTTGAGATCATCGCCAATGCCAAAAAACGCGGCCTGCCGGTCACTTGCGACACCGCGCCTTTTTACTTCGCGCTGAATGAACTCGCAGTCGGCGACTATCGCACCTTCGCCAAGCTTTCGCCGCCGCTGCGCAGCGAGGCCGATCGCCAGGCCATCGTCGAAGGCCTGAAAACCGGCGTGATCGACGCCATCGCGTCCGACCACGCGCCGCAGGATCAGGACACCAAGCGCGTGCCCTTCCCACACGCGGCCTTCGGCGGCGGCGGATTGGAAACGTTGCTCGCGGTGACGCTCGACCTCGTCCACAACGGCGAAATGAGTCTTGCCGCGGCCATCGGGCTGCTGACGCGCGCGCCTGCGAAGGTGCTCGGTCTCGACGCTGGCTCGCTTGCGAAGGGCAGCAAGGCCGACCTCGTGATCTTCGACCCCGAGCGGGCGTGGAAAGTCATCGCCGACAAATTCCGGTCCAAGTCGAAGAATTCGCCTTTCGACGGCCGCGCCGTCCAAGGCAAGGTGTTGCGCACCGTCATCGACGGACGCGTCGTCTTCGACAAACTTGGCGGCTGACATGCCTTGGTCCAGCGAACTCAGCAGCGTTTCCGCCGGGATCGCAATTGCGGTCGGCTATCTGATTGGGTCGATCCCCTTCGGCCTGCTGCTCACGAAGGCCGCGGGTCTCGGCGACATTCGCAGCATCGGCTCCGGCAATATCGGTGCGACCAACGTGCTGCGCACGGGCAAGAAAGGCCTCGCCGCCGCAACGCTGTTGCTCGACGGCGGCAAGGGCGCGTTCGCCGTGCTGCTTGTCGCCGTGATGGTTTCGCCGCTGGCTGGTCTGATCGCGGGCGTCTTCTCCGTTATCGGTCACAACTTCCCCATCTGGCTCCGCTTCAAGGGCGGAAAGGGTGTCGCCACGACGCTCGGCGTGATGCTCGCGGCACTGCCGATGGCCGGCGTGTTATCTTGCGTGACCTGGCTCGCGACGGCGGCGATCTTCCGGTTCTCCTCGCTCGCGGCCTTGGTTGCGCTCGCGCTCGACCCGGTCTTCGCCTGGCTGCTCGGCGATCAGCCTGCCGCTTATGCATTTGCCTTCCTCGCCGTACTCGTGTGGATTCGTCACCATGCGAACATTCGTCGTCTCCTGCGGGGCGAAGAGCCGAAGATCGGCGCGAAGAAGGGGTGAGCCATGACCTCGTACGATGAGCTGATCGACTGGATCCGCCTCATCCGTACCGAAAGCATCGGCCCGGTCAGCTTCCGAAAATACGTCGACAAGTTCGGCTCGCCCGCCGAGGCGCTGCATCATCTCCCGACATTTAAGCGCGATCTGAAAATCGTCAGCCCCGCGCAGGCGGAAGATGAAGTGCGGCGGGCGGAACGTGCGAAGCTCAGCTATCTCACATGGGCCGACGCCGCCTATCCCACCGCGCTCAAGGCCATTGACGATGCCCCGCCCGTGCTTCTGGTGAAGGGCGACATCGGTCTCCTGTCGCCCGCCGGCATCGCCATCGTCGGCGCGCGCAACGCAAGCGTGAACGGCCGCAAGCTAGCCGCGATGATCAGCGGCGGTCTTGCCGCGGCCGGCATCACCGTCATCTCCGGCATGGCGCGCGGCATCGACGGGGCGGCGCATGACGCAGCGCTGAACGCAGGCGGCAAAACCATCGCCATCCTGGCCGGCGGCACGGACGTGATCTATCCGCCCGAGCACGCGGCCCTGCACGCCCGGATCGCCGAGGCCGGTGCGGTGGTATCCGAGGCTGCCCCCGGCGCCGAACCGACCGCTGCCGCCTTCCCGCGCCGGAATCGGATTATCTCCGGGCTCAGCCGGGGCGTGGTCGTGGTGGAGGCCTCATTAAAGTCAGGCTCGCTAATCACCGCCCGGCTGGCCGGGGAACAAGGCCGGGATGTCTACGCGGTGCCAGGCTCGCCCTTGGACCCGCGCGCCCAGGGACCGAACGGCTTGATTCGGGATGGGGCCGCCCTGGTTGAAAACCATTCCGATATAATCGCGTTATTGGCGCCATTGGGAGAGACTGGCGCAAAAATACGCGCTGCCCGTCCGCTTCATAGTCAACCCATTGAAATTCCTCAGAACACGGACGGTGACGATATCCGCCGCCGTGTCGAGCAGGCCCTGGGTCCGGGGCCGACCGCAGTTGACGAGGTGGTGCGGCAGTGCCAAGTGTCAGCCGCCCTCGTCGCGACGGCTCTCCTGGAGCTGGAGCTGGCCGGCCGCTTAGAGCGGCATCCGGGCAACCGCGTTGCCCTGATCGGAAGAAGCCGAATTTATTAAACTTTCAGCGCTAGGAAACCCGATCTGGGCTTCCTTTGCCGTCTGAAAAACGAGCTTTCGGGGCGAACTCCGGGGCTCGAGAGCGGTGTTTTGGACAGGATGTCGGATACGCCATGCAGCTAGTTATCGTCGAATCTCCGGCGAAGGCGAAGACCATCAATAAGTACCTCGGCGACGGGTACACGGTGGTCGCGTCCTACGGTCACATCCGCGATCTGCCGCCCAAAGACGGCTCGGTTCGGCCGGACGAAGACTTCGCCATGGATTGGGAAGTGGACGCAGGCTCGCAGAAGCACCTTAAAGGCATCACCGACGCCCTGAAGGGTGCCGACGGCATCATTCTGGCAACCGACCCTGATCGCGAGGGCGAAGCGATCTCGTGGCACGTCCTGGAAGAATTGAAGCGCCGCAATGTGCTCAAGGGCGTTTCCGTCCAACGCGTCACCTTTAATGCGATCACCAAGAAAGCCGTGCTAGAGGCGATGGCGCATCCGCGCGAACTCGACCGTGAGTTGGTCGACGCCTACCTCGCCCGCCGCGCCCTCGACTATCTGGTCGGCTTCACGCTGTCGCCGGTCCTGTGGCGCAAGCTACCGGGCTCCAAGTCCGCGGGCCGGGTTCAGTCCGTCGCACTGCGCATGATCTGCGACCGCGAACTGGAAATCGAAAAATTCAAAGCCGAGGAATACTGGACCGTGGGCGCCGACATGGCGACGGCGGCGAAAGAGCCCTTTGGCGCGCGCCTCACCCACTTTGAAGGCAAGAAGCTCGACAAATTCGACATCAACAATGCCGAGAAGGCCGAGAAAGCCGCGGCTGCCGTTCGCGCCGGTCAGTTCACGGTGCAGACGGTCGAGAAGAAGTCGAAGCAGCGCCGTCCTTACGCGCCGTTCACGACCTCGACCATGCAGATGGACGCTTCGCGCCGCCTCTATTTCTCCGCACGCCAAACAATGGACGTCGCACAAAAGCTCTATGAGGGCTTCGACATCGGCGGCGAGACGGTCGGTCTTATCACTTACATGCGTACCGACGGCGTGCAGATGGATCCGGAAGCCATCGTCGCCGTGCGTGCGCTGATCGGCGAGCGTTACGGCAAGAAGCATCTGCCCGACGCCCCGCGCATGTACACGTCCAAGGCCAAGAATGCCCAGGAAGCGCACGAAGCTATCCGCCCGACCGACCCGACGCGCACGCCTGAGATGGTCGCGCCCTACGTCACCCCGGATCAGCTGAAGCTCTATGACCTGATCTGGAAGCGCACGATCGCCAGCCAGATGGAATCCGCCGTGCTCGATCAGGTGAGCGTGGTCGCCACGACGCCGGACAAGCAGACGCAACTGCGCGCCTCCGGCTCCGTGATCGTGTTCAAAGGCTTCCTTGAAGTTTACGACGAAGCGCCCACCGGCCAGGCCGCCGCCAGCGAAGACGACGAAGCCGTCGGCACCATTCTGCCGGCGATGAGCGAAGGTCAGGCGCTGAGCGTTGCAACCGTCACACCGGAACAGCACTTCACCCAGCCGCCGCCGCGCTTCTCCGAAGCCAGCCTGGTGAAGGCGCTGGAAGAAAAAGGCATCGGCCGCCCGTCGACCTATGCCTCGATCATCCAAGTGCTGCAGGACCGGCAGTACGTGCGCCTGGATAACCGTCGCTTCATTCCGGAAGATCGCGGCCGCGTTGTGACAGCGTTCCTGGAAAGCTTCTTCCAGCGCTATGTCGAATATGATTTCACCGCCGATCTAGAAAATCAGCTCGACGAAATCTCCGCCGGCAATCTCGATTGGAAGAAAGTGCTCGCCGACTTCTGGCTGCACTTCGCCGCCGCGATCGACGGCACCAAGGATCTGACGCGCACCAAGGTGATCGACACGCTCGACGAGATGCTCGAGCCGCACCTGTTCCCCGTCACGGCTGAGAACGCAACGCCGCGCAAGTGCCCCGCCTGCTCCGAAGGCCGCATCGGCCTGAAGTTCGGCAAGTTCGGCTCGTTCATCGGCTGCAGCCGCTATCCAGAATGTCGCTACACCCGCCCGCTCGGCGTGCCGGACGCCAGCGAAGGTGTCGCCCTCGACGGCCCGAAAGAACTCGGCCCAGATCCTGTCACCGGCATGATGGTCACCCTGCGCGTCGGACCCTACGGTCCTTATGTGCAGCTCGGTGGTACCGAACCGCCACCGATTGCGCCGCCGGTCGTCATGGCGGAGGAAGAGCCGCCGGCCGATGGCAAGAAGCGTAAACGCAAACCGAAAGCCCCGGCTGCGCCGAAGCCCAAGCGGGCGTCGCTGCAAAAGGGAACAGACCCGCACAGCGTTGACCTCGAGCGCGCGCTGAAGCTGCTGTCCCTACCGCGCGATGTCGGCATTGAACCGGAATCGGGCGAGATGATCCAAGCCGGAATCGGTCGCTTCGGACCTTATCTAAAGGTCGGTTCGCGTTATCAGTCGCTGCCGAAGGACGATGACGTACTTGAGATCGGCTTGAACCGCGCGGTCGTTGTGCTTGCCGAAGGCAAAGAGCGCCAAGCCAAGCGTGGCGGTCCCGCCGGCAAGAACCTTGGCGACCATCCCAGCGGCGGCGCGATCACCGTGCGCAAAGGCCGCTTCGGGCCTTACGTCCAGCACGCGAAGATCAGCGCCACCCTGCCCCGCGATGTCGATCCCGAGACGATCACGCTGGCGCAGGCCGTGGAATTGATCGCCGCCAAAGTCGCCAAGAACGGCAGTGCAGCCCCGGCGAAAGCGAAGGCCGACGCGGCTCCGAAGCCAAAGGCCAAGCCGAAGGCAAAGGCAAAGGCCAAACCTAAAGCGAAGCCTAAAGCCGCTGAAGCTTAAGCCATCAGTTCTGCGACGACGGCGTCACACGCCAGACGGTGTTTCCAACATCGTCTGCCACCAGCAGTGCGCCTTTTGAGTCGACCGCGACACCGACCGGCCTTCCCTGCGCCTTGCCTTTGTCGCTGAGAAAGCCCGTCAGGACGTCCTCGGGCTTTCCATTCGGACGCCCGTCGGCGAACGGCACGAAGATCACCTTGTATCCACTCGCCGGCGAACGATTCCACGAACCGTGCTGACCGATGAACGCGCCACCGCGATAGCGCGCCGTGAATGCCGTCGCGGTGTAAAACGTCAGACCCAACGAGGCGGTATGCGAGCCCAGGGCGTAGTCCGGCACGGTCGCCTTCGCGACCAGCTCCGGACGCTGCGGCTTCATTCGTTCATCGACGTGAGATCCAAAGTAGCTGTACGGCCAACCATAGAACGCACCGTCGCGCACCGATGTCAGATAATCTGGCACCAAATCGTTGCCGAGTTCGTCGCGCTCGTTCACGACGGTCCAGAGTGCACCGCTTTGCGGTTCCCAGCTCATGCCGTTCGGATTGCGCAAGCCGGTGGCGAATTCACGACCGTTGCCGTTCGCGACATCAAACTCCCAGATTGCAGCACGGCCTTTTTCGACTTCCATGCCGTGGTCGCCGACATTGCTGTTCGAGCCCACCGTCGCATACAGCTTCGAACCATCCGCGCTGGCCAGGATGTTCTTGGTCCAGTGATGGTTGAACGGCAACGCGGGCAAGTCCGCGAACTTGGTGCCGGGATCGGCGAGCTTCGTCGCGCCCTCGGTATAGGCAAACCGCATGATCGCATCGCAGTTTGCGACATAGAGCGTTTCGCCAATCAGCGCCATGCCGATGGGCGAATGGAGTCCCTGGAGGAATACAGACTTGGTTTCGGCGACGCCGTCGTCATCGCTGTCGCGCAGCAGCGTGATCCGATCCGCACTCGGCACGGCGGACCCAGCCTTCTTGAGAACTCTGGCTTGAAACCATCCCTTGATGCCGCTGGACTCATCTGTCCCGGGGCCGGAGCTTTCCGCGACAAGCACATCGCCGTTCGGCAGGACATAAATCCAACGCGGATGCGCAAGACCCCCAGAAAACGCGGTGACGCGGAAGCCCGGCGCCGCCGTCGGCGCTGCGCCAGCGGGCCACCCGGTCGCTTCCGCGACATTCAGCGTCGGGATCAGCGCGTGCTCGGGTGCCGGCAGCGTCGGTGTGGGCCCCTGCCCGGCCTCCGGTGGCAGCGCGGGGCCTCCGCAGGCCGCCAATATCATTGTCATCGTAAGACAGGTTGCCAAACGCGATGAGCGCACTACATTCAGGGGCAATTGGGCTGGCATGGTCATTTCCTCCAGCTGAGCGCCTGTGCGCCAGCGCACAGCTAACGCAGCGCCCCAATACCTAGTTCCGACGCAAACCGGCAACCCGCCGCATCCGCGTTGGACAGGGCGATATCCCCACCAATACACTCGGTTTCGGCGCAAGCGTCGAGCCATCACCCTCATTTAACGAGTTCCAGAATTCCAAATCGTAGTTCCAAGCCACCCCGCGACGGCCATCGCCGTCGCCCTGCGCCCGCAGGCTTTCCCAGCCGCGAGGAAATCCTCGCCTTTATCCGCAGCGCCGACGGTCCTGTCGGCAAACGCGAGATCGCACGCGCCTTCGATCTGAGGGGCGCAAGCAAGATCGGCCTCAAGGCGCTTCTGAAAGACCTAGAGCAAGAGGGCGAAGTCGATCGCACTGGCAATCGGAAACTCTCGACCGATCCCGTTCTGCCCGCCGTGGACGTGATCGAGATCACCACCGCCGACAAGGACGGCGACCTGTTCGCCAAGCCGGTGAAGTGGGAATACGACGCACCGGTCCCCAGGATCCTGGTCATCCAAGCGCGCACACCGCGCGGCATGAAGAAGCCGGATAAGGGCAAGCTGGTCGTCGGGGTCGGTGACCGCGTACTCGCGAAATTGTCACCCGCCGGCGACAACGCCTACGAGGCCCGACCACTGAAGATGATCGCGGCCGCGCCGGAACGGCTGGTCGGCGTCTACCAGGCCGACGGCCAACTGAAGCCTGTCGACAAACGCTATCGCCACGAAGTGGTGATTCCGCCCGGCGATGTCGGCGATGCGAAGCCCGGCGACCTCGTTACCGTCGAGATCACCAAGGTGCCGAATTTCGGCCCGCAAAAAGCGAAGGTGATCGAGAATCTCGGCGCGCTGAAAGATCCGATCACAGCCGGACGGAACCTGAGCCTGATCGCGATCCATCAGCAGGGCATCCCCCACCTCTTCTCCGACGAGGCTCTAACGCAGGCCGCACGCGCGACCGGCGCGCCGCTCGGAAATCGCGACGACTTACGGCAAATCCCGCTCGTCACGATCGATGGCGAGGACGCGCGCGATTTCGACGATGCGGTGTTCGCCGAACCCGATGACGATCCCAGCAATCCCGGTGGCTGGCATCTGTTGGTCGCCATCGCCGACGTCTCCTGGTACGTGCGCGAAGGCGATGCGTTGGATCGCGAAGCCTATGAGCGCGGCAACTCGGTTTACTTCCCGGATCGGGTCGTGCCGATGCTTCCCGAAGCGCTCTCCAACGGCTGGTGTTCGCTCAAACCGAAGGAAGAACGACCCTGCCTCGCCGCGCATATGTGGATCACAGCGCAGGGAAAGCCGCTGCGTCATAAGATTATCCGCGGCCTGATGCGGTCCGTCGCGCGCCTGACCTATACGCAGGTGCAGACCGCGAAAGACGGGCATCCGGACGACACCTGTGGGCCGTTGATGGAACGCGTGATCAATCCGCTTTACGGCGCCTACGCGGCGCTGGATGAGGCGCGCGGCAAACGCGGCACGCTGGAACTCGATCTGATCGAACGCAAAATCATCGTCGACGCCAAGGGCCGTGTGGTCGGCGTGACCAAGCGCGAGCGCTATGAAAGCCACAAGTTGATCGAGGAGTTCATGATCGCGGCTAACGTCGCCGCGGCCGAAACGCTGGCGTCATCGTCCTATCCGGCGGTCTATCGTGTGCACGAGCCGCCCGATCCGGAACGTGTTGTGTCGTTGCGCGAAAACCTCGCCACCCTCGATATCCGCCTGCCCCATGGCGCAAGCGTGAAGCCCCACGACTTCAACCGGGTGCTGGGCACGGTGCGTGGGACGCCGAACGAGCACATGGTCAACACACTGGTGCTGCGCACACAGTCACAAGCGGTTTATAGTCCGGACAATAAGGGACACTTCGGTCTGGGCCTGCGCAAGTATGTGCACTTCACGTCGCCGATCCGTCGCTATTCCGACTTGCTGGTGCATCGCGGTCTGGTCGCCGCCAGCAAGCTTGGCGAAGGCGGATGGCATGCGGGGCAAAATCCAAACCTTGTGCCCGCGACCGAGCACATCTCCATGACCGAGCGCCGCGCCGCCGTTGCCGAACGCGAAACGGTCGACCGCTTCACGGCCGGCTATCTCGCCGACCGGGTCGGCGCCGTGTTCCCGGGCCGCATCAACGGCGTCAGCCGCTTCGGGGTTTTCGTCAACCTGGATGAAACCGGCGCGGACGGCATCATGCCGATGCGTCGCCTTCCGCAGGACTACTACGAGCACGACGAACGCAACCATCGGCTCATCGGTCAGCGCACGGGCTTGACGCTGCGCATCGGCGACCGCGTGAACGTGAAACTCGTGGAGACCGACGAGATCGCCGGTTCGATCGTTTTCGAGTTCGCCGGCAAGGATGGCGCCTCGGCACCGCCGCCGCGCGCCCAACGCAACGAGCGGAAATTCCGCGGGAAGCGCCGGCGGTGACCCGGTGGGCGGCAATCCTCACCGCGCTCATCCTCGCCGGGTGCGCCGGCCAGGCGAAACTGCGCGTCGATCCGGAATTGACCGCCCTGAGCACGCCATTGATCGGCGGCTTATCGCAAATCCGCGACAAAGCGATCGACGCCCCTGACATCGACCATCTGTTTATAGGCGGTCTGAATCACCTCTCGGCCATCGATCCCGACCTGCGCGCGCTCGCGGTCGGCGATGAGGTCATACTGTCACTTGCGGACAAGGCAATCGCGCATGCGCCGCTGCCGCGCAGTCAAGACATCGGCGCCTGGACAGAAACAACGCAGGCGCTGATTGGTCAGGCACGGGGCGAGTCGAAGCTCATACAACTCGCGAATTCGGAAGCCCTGCTGCAAGCCATGTTCGACGGCATCATGCCGATGTTGGACACCTACTCGCGCTACTACAGCCGCAGTGACGCCCGCCGCAACCAGGCCAACCGCAACGGCTTTGTCGGACTAGGCGTGGATATCGATGCTGGTCCGAAGGGCGCATACGTGCGGCGCGTGACGAAGGATGGGCCAGCGGAGATCGCGGGCGTGATCGCGGGCGACATTATCGTGCGTGCGCAGGGGCAACGCCTCGCCGGTCAATCACTCACCGTCGCGCTGCGCCGCCTCGACGGTCCGCGCGATTCAACAGTCAGTCTCGAGCTTCTTCGCGACGGCGTCGCACTGGCGGTGACTGCACGGCGCTCGCTGATCATCCCGCAGACGGTTGAAGCGGATTTGTCCGACGGTGTTTTGCATCTCGCCGTGAAGAGTTTCAATCAGCGGACCGCGGCAAGCATCGCCGAAAAGGTTACCGAGGCCGGCGCGCTCCGGGGCATCATTCTCGATCTTCGGGGCGACCCCGGCGGCCTGCTTGACCAGGCTGTCGCCGTCGCGGACTTATTCCTCAACGAGGGCGTAATCGCGACACTGCGCGGACGTCACCCCGGCGCGCGGCAATTCTATGCCGCCGCCGCGGGAGACATCGCAGCGGGTGTGCCGATCGTGATGCTGCTCGACGGCCGTACGGCGTCAGCCGCGGAGATCCTCGCCGCCGCCCTGCAGGACGACGGCCGTGCGATCGCCGTCGGCACCGCTTCTGTCGGCAAGGGCACGGTGCAAACCATCGTTCCCCTCAGCAACGGCGGCGAGTTTGCGCTGACATGGTCCCGCGTGTTCACGCCTGCCGGCACGATGCTATCGGGTCGCGGCATCCTGCCCGATGTCTGCACCGGCGGAGGCTCGACAGTCTCGGCCGAGGACATGATCGCAGCACTGGTGCGTCAGGGCCCGCAGCCGCGCCAATCCGCCGAAATCGTCCGCGCAACCTGCCGGCCTGAACCGCGCGGTAAAGAGACTCCCGACCTCGCCGTCGCACGAGCCCTCGCAACGGACACGGCCGTCCGGACCGCCCTGCTTTCGCCCGGGGCCGGGCAATTGGCAACAACACCTTGAAATATATGCAAAAACCACCCTCGCCCTCAGCTTGACTTGAGGGCCGGGCAGTGTATTGTGCGCGACTTCCGCGGGCCCTTGGGTCCGCGAACTTTTTTCACGCGTACGGGACGACCGCCATGGCGAAGCCGACCACCATTCAGATCAAGCTCGAGAGCACGGCGGGCACCGGCCACTACTATGTGACCAAGAAAAACCCGCGCAACATCACCGAAAAGATGGTGATGAAGAAGTACGATCCCGTCGTGCGCAAGCACGTCGAGTACAAAGAAGGCAAGATTAAGTAAGATTGCCTGTCCGGTTGAATGAAAAACCCGCCTGCTCACGCTGGCGGTTTTTTTTATGGGGTCTGTCGTGAACGATCACCACGCCGCCGATCCATTCCATCTCGCCATCCCGGTCGACGATCTCGCGGCGGCCGGACGCTTCTACGGCGAGGTTCTCGGCTGTCCCGAAGGACGCTCAGCGCCCGATTGGATCGACTTCGATCTTTACGGCCATCAGCTCGTCGTACATCACGCGCCTAGAGCGCGCACGAGCTATCACCACAATCCGGTCGACGGCCACGACGTCCCGGTCCCGCACTTCGGCGTCGTGCTGTCGATGAGCCGCTGGGAGGATCTGGCGACGCGCCTGACGCAGGCGGGCATCACCTTCGCGATTGCGCCGACGGTGCGCTTCAAAGGGCAGCCCGGCGAACAGGCGACCATGTTCTTCCGCGATCCCAGCGGCAACGCGCTTGAGTTCAAGGCTTTTGCCGATCGGCGCTCGCTGTTCGCTAAATAGTCTGGGCGACCGGCGTCGGCGTCAGGAATTTGGATACGGTCTGCAGGAAGCTCGCGACCGAGATCGGCTTGGCGATATAGCCGTCGCATCCGCCAGAGCGGATCTTCTGTTCGTCACCCTTCATGGCGAAGGCAGTGACGGCGACCACCGCGATGTCCCGCAGGTCATCGTCGGCCTTGAGCATTTTGGTGATCTCTAGCCCGGAAATCTCCGGCAGCTGGATGTCCATCAGAATCAGGTCGGGACGGCTGCGGCGCGTGATCTCCATCACCTCGCGACCATCCTTGGTCTGCAGGGTGTTGTAGCCGTGCGCCTGGAGCAAATCGTTGAACAGCTTCATGTTCAACTCATTGTCCTCGACGATCAGGATGGTTTTCGACATGACCGCCCAATTTCCCCGACCCGAGTCTCAGGCCCTCCCGGGGCTTTATTTTGACTCGAATATAGGGATTGGTGCGGTTCCGCGCAATGCAGGAATTTGGTGGTGTTTCAGCGAAATACCACTGTTTTAGAACCGTTTAGCAGAACGCGCCGTTCCGCATGCCAGCGGACAGCCCGCGCCAGCACCACAGTTTCGAGGTCCCGCCCGATGGCAACCAGGTCCGCGGGCGAGTGCATGTGATCCACCCGCTCGACGGCCTGCTCGATGATCGGCCCCTCGTCCAACGTACTCGTCACGAAATGTGCGGTAGCACCGATGATCTTCACGCCGCGCTCGTAGGCTTGCTGATAGGGCTTCGCGCCCTTGAAGCTCGGCAGGAACGAATGATGGATGTTGATGCAACGTCCGGACAGATGCTGGCATGCCTCGGCGCTCAAAATCTGCATGTAGCGTGCAAGTACGACGAAATCGACTTTGAGATCGTCGACCATCCGCAGCCAAGTCGACTCTTGCGTCGTCTTGGTCGACGCGTTCACGGGCAGATAGTGGTACGGCAAGTTATGCCATTCAACCAAGCGCCGCATATCGTCGTGATTGGAAATCACGCCGACGATATCGATCGGAATTTGGCCGGTTTCCCAGCGGTGCAACAGATCGTTCAGGCAATGGCCGAACCGTGACACCGCGATCAGCACTCGCGGCTTACGATCCGCCGGTACGCTGTGCCATTCCATCGCGAACTTGGTCGCAATAGCGGCGAACCGCTGCTCGATGATCGCGATAGGCGGGGCGCCTTCGCCGGGCGTGAATACGGCACGCATGAAAAACCGGTTCGTCGTCGGATCGCCGAACTGGAACGACTGGTCGATAAAACAATTCTGTTCGCGCAGAAAGCCGGACACAGCCGCAACGAGCCCCGTGGCATCGGGACAAGTGATTGTCAGAACGTATTTACCCGCGGTCGGCGACATCGTCGTTAAGTCCGGAACTCTGAAGGTCGACTCACTTGTAGCCTGGAAAGGCACCATCCGGGCAAGTGAAATGCCGCTATGCACTTTCGATGGATTGGGCCGCTTGCACCCCGAACGGCAGCGGTTCAGGCTACGCCGCTGTTACAAGGGAGGATTAAAATGGCGCAGGATTCGCCTACCGTAAGCCGGCGTGACTTTTTCCGTCAGGGCACTGCTCTTGCCGCGGCTCCGCTCGGCCTCGCCCAGGTCATCAAGCCAAACCGTTTTCGCGCCGACTATACGGCCGACATCGTGGTCGCCGGTGGCGGCGCCTCGGGCCTCGCGGCGGCGGTCAGCGCTCGCGACAACGGCGCTTCGGTCATCGTGATCGACGAGAATCACGACTTCGGCGGTCATGCCATGCTTAGCGGCGGGCGTATCTCACTCGGCGGTGGCACGCCTTTGCAAAAGAAGTACGGCGTCGAGGACTCGGTTGAGCAGGTGTTCCTGGACCACACCGATCATCGCAATCCCCTATTCAAGTACGCTGACCGTGCGCTTGTGCGGATGTGGGCCAATGAGAACCTGCCGACGTTCGACTGGCTGGTCGAGAACGGCATCCGCTTCAACGATATCCCGCCGCAGAAAGTGTGGAATGAGTCCGTGCCGCGCAACTTCACGGCGCTTCGCTTCTCAGACGACATCAACCAGACCATCAACGGGCGCGGCGGTTCGGGCGTCGTCCGGCCGCTGGAAGCCAGCGCCCGGAAAAAAGGTGCGACCTTCCTGGCCAGCCACAAGTTGGTGCGCCTGCTGACGGCAGCGCCCAACGCCGGGCCAGTCTATGGCGTGGTCGCGCAACATAACGGCAAGGACGTGACGATCCGCGCGACGAAGGGGGTGATCCTCTGCACGGGCGGCCACACCAGCGACGTCGAGTTCCGACGCCTGTTCGACCCGCGCCTCACCGAGGAATATCAGGTGACCGGCGAGCCCTGGAGCAGGCAGACAGCGGCCGGTGAACGCTTGGCGATGGCCGTGGGCGCCTCGCTATGGGGCACGGCCAATCAACAGAATGGGCTTGCGATCACCAAGACCAAGCACATCGGTTGCCGCTACGGTTATGTGAACCTGAAGTGGGATCCGAAGAGCCCCATGTTCGCGCAGGCCAAAGCGACGGGTCTGACGGTGAACGACTATCAGAACCTCATCCTCGTCAATCAAACCGGCGCGCGCGTCTGGAACGAAGTGGACTCATCCGAAGCCTTTTTCGACGCCTGCCTCGGCACCAACGGCACGACGAACGGTACAGGCGGCGGTGGCCCGATCTGGGCGATCTTCGATGCCGATGGCGCAGCGCGCGAGGTGTGGGACCCGAAGGCGCCGAACGTCGATCCAGATGGATATTTCTTCAGCGCGAATACGTTGAGCGAATTGGCTGCGAAAATCGTCAATCCGTATCAACGCGCCCCGATGTCCGGGCCTACGCTGGAAGCCGCTGTCGCGCGTTACAATCAGTTTGTGGACGCGGGGAAAGATGCGGATTTCGGCAAGCCGTCGCCGAAGTACAAGATCGCTAGGGCGCCCTTCTATGCCGCGTGGTCGACGCCAATTCTGCACGACACCCTGACAGGCCTGCGCATCAACACAAAGTGCCAGGTGCTCGACATGCGGAGCCAGGCGATCTCCGGGCTCTACGCCGCGGGCGAGTGCGCCGGCGGTTTCGGGCTTCACGGGTTGACGCGCGTTTTGGTCTTCGGCCGCGTGGCTGGACGAGAGGCCACGCATAACGCTTAACTGCTCACCGCTGCGGATTGCCAGATCTACCTAGGCCCACCGCTATCGTGATACGACGGAATTGCCTGGGCCGTCGGCAAAGGTAGACTGGGCGCATTCTCGGATCGGATAGGAATAGACGTGCCAAAGAAGATGCTTCACGTTGGTTGCGGCTATCAGACAAAAGCCGGAATCAAAGGGTTCGACCACACAGACTGGACCGAGATCCGCTTTGACATCGACGCGGCGGTGAGGCCCGACGTTATCGGCACCCTGACCGACATGAGCAGAATCGCAGACGGAAGTATCGACGCTATCTACTCAAGTCATAACATCGAGCATCTCTACCCGCATGAAGTCCCCGTCGCGCTGGAGGAATTCAAAAGGGTCCTGCGACCGGACGGGTTTGTCGTCATCACCGCGCCGGATATTCAGACGGTCTGCGAAGCCGTCGTCAACGACCGGCTGCTGGAACCGCTTTACACATCGCCGGCAGGACCGATTGCGCCGATCGACATTCTATATGGACACCGCCCCGATCTGGAGCGCGGCAACCTCCACATGGCCCATAAGTGCGGGTTTACCTACAAAGTTCTCGGCGGCGTTTTTGCCGCCGCGGGCTTCAACCATATCTTCGGTGGCAGACGGCCGGAGGCTTTCGATCTGTGGCTCGTGGCCTCGAAGTCGCCCCGCAGTGGAGACGAGATGCAGGCGCTTGCGGAGACTTTCCTGCCGTGAACGCACTGCTCCCACAGAAAACAAAACGCCCCGGATCGACCCTGAAACTCACCTCACCAGATCGATGGATTTGAGATCATCTTGAGGTGGACCGAGATCAAAGGTGATCGCTTCCAAAAGCGCTCGACAATCAGGCCATTTTGTCCTGGGCCACCCGTTTCATTGTACGCTTCTTCCGTGGCCAATGTTTCAAAACGAGCGTCGCCACGCACTTCGCATTCTTCCCTGTGATGAGTCCGACCCCCAGTACGTGAGCAAAAAATGAGACAATTGCGAAGTTGGATCACCGCGCACTCGTCTGTCTTGGTCGTCACGACTACCTTCGCAGTTGGTGCTGCGATCGGCGGCGGCATGGTGGCGTCTCTTCTTTCGCCAGATGCAGAGCATGTGCCGGAGTGGGTAATCGCTATCGGAACGCTTCTACTAGCATTTGTGACGTTCGTACTTGCGCTCGTTGGCATTGCTCAGATCAAAGCGTTGAGAGATCAACAGAGAAAGTGGACGACGCTGCAAGCATGCGATCGCTACGATTCGGATGCGGTAATCAATCAGTCTCTAGACGTATTACAAAGACGGGTTAGGGACAAAGCGGAGCCGAGCGACGACGCGTTTCACGCTGTTCGAAAAAATCTTGAATTATTTTGACGCCATAGCAATCGGTGTCACGCAGGGCCTATATGTCAGCTCACTCGCGAAGGACCATCTCGGAAACATCATCAAATACCGGATGAAGGAAATTCGCAGCCTTCCCGAACCAGAGGTGAAGCGCCTGCTGGAAGATTTCGAGACGGATTATCCCTGTCTCTATCAAGTACTCCAGGACTGGAAGCCGCGAATAACCACGGCCGAATATCGCGATTCGGATTAACGCCAAGAGTTCCGAGGCAACAAATTAGAACGGCCCCTGCCTCGCGGTGGGGGCCGTTGTCGTTGGTGGGCCGCAATAATTAATTCTGGATATCACTATACCCCCGCTCCTGTTGGAGCGGGGGCTTTTCATTTCGTCCGCGCGATCGCTTATGCGAAATGCGGGATCGACTTCGGCGTTACGCTCGACTGCAGCGCCGACATGGCTTTCACCACAGCGGATTGGAGTTTGGCGAACGCGCGATTTTCGATCTGACGCACGCGCTCGCGGCTGATGCCGTACTCGGCGCCGATCTCCTCGAGCGTCCGTGGATTCTCCGCCAGACGACGCTCCTGGATGATGCGGCGTTCGCGGTCGGTCAGGCCACCCATCGCGTCCGTCAGCAGCTTCAGGCCGAGCTTGCGGTCTTCCTGTTCGCCCAGGCGCACTTCCTGGTTCGGCGTGTCGTCGACCAGCAGGTCCTGGCGCTGGACATCACCGTCCTCCGCCACGAGCTGGTTGAGCGACGCGTCGGTGCGCGACAGGCGGCGGTTCATGTCGATGACCTCCTTTGTGGTCACCTGGAGCCGCTGCGCGATGATCTCGGCCTTGTCCATCGGGATGTCGCCGTCGTCGTAGACGCCGAGCTTCGACTTCATTTTGCGCAAGTTGAAGAACAGCTTCTTCTGCGCAGCGACCGTCCCGACCTTCACCAGCGACCACGAATTCAACACGTATTCGTTGATCGCGGCCTTGATCCACCACATCGCGTAAGTCGCGAGACGGAAACCACGTTCCGGCTCGAACTTCTTCACGGCGCGCATGAGGCCCACATTGCCCTCTGAGATGAGGTCAGACACCGGCAGGCCATAGAAGCGATAGCCCATGGCGATTTTCGCCACGAGGCGCAGGTGGCTCGTCACGAGCTTATGCGCCGCTTCGCTGTCGCCATGTTCGGCGAAGCCCTTGGCCAGCATGTATTCCTCTTGCGGGTCCAGCATCGGGAATTTCTTGATTTCGTTGAGATAGGCCGAGAGGCCATTCTCCGAAGCGAGAACCGGAACCCTATTCAGTGTCGTGGTAGCCATTAGTTACCTCCTTGAGGGGCCCAGCCCCCCCCCCCTTGCAGCCGATCAACTCGTTCATCACATGACTTGATACGCACGACGTCCCCTCGTGGACTTTGCAGTCCACGCATTTCAGCAATGCTATTGCGGTTGGGGTGCCGTTACGGCGCATAGAGTCATATCCTCCAACGAGCGACACGACGTAGTGATCCGCCCACTTGGGCCGGATCCGTGAATCCGGAAGGCCCCGTAATGGGCACCTCCCCTTCAACGAGGATCATACGGCTGAGGTCCAGGGGCGCGCAATGATCTCGCTGCAAGCGAGTCCTGCCCACAACGCATGCTCACGGAAATTTTAGTTAACTTTCAATGCCTTACGTAGCCCGCTCCGCCGATCTCATGAAACCTTTGCAATCAGGCTGGCCAAGCCCAGCGATGCGCTTCTAAACTTTTGGCGTGACCGGCTCCGCTGCTTTCGGAACTCACAAGTGCCGGATAACGTTCGAGTGAGGCGGCCGAACCGTCCGGCACCGGCCAGAACCCGAAAACCGATAGAGCAAGGAGCGACGACGTACCGTGGATGGTGTTGTCGATACGGGAGATATTGCCCCCAGCCCGCGTGCCGCCCCGTGGGGCGCCTACGCGGCTATTCGGGCGCGCACGGAAAAGCTCGCTGCCCTGCTGACGCCGGAAGATCAGGGCTTACAATCGATGCCGGACGCGAGCCCCACAAAGTGGCATCGCGCCCATACAAGCTGGTTCTTCGAGACGTTTGTGCTGCAGCCCGCGCAGAGCGGATATCGCGTCTTCGATCCGCAGTATCGTTACCTGTTCAATTCCTACTACGACACCGTGGGAACGCGTCATCCACGTCCCGCGCGCGGATTGCTGAGCCGGCCATCGGCAGAAGAGATCGCGCGCTATCGCGACCATGTCGACACGGCGATGGAAGCGTTCCTGCTGCACGCCACGCCCGAAGCGCTGGCGCAGGCCCAGCCACTCGTGACTTTGGGATGCCATCATGAGGAGCAACATCAGGAACTCATCCTGATGGATATCCTTCACGCTTTTGCCGCCAATCCGCTGCGCCCCGCTTATCGCCCGCGCGCGCGCGCTGCGCGCGGTACCGCGGCGGCACTGCACTGGCATGCGTTCCCCGGCGGCCAACGGGAACTCGGGGCGGCGGAAGACGGTTTCGCGTTCGACAACGAGCGCCCTCGGCATGTCGTGACAGTTGCGCCTTATCGCCTCGCCTCCCGCCTCGTCACCAACGGCGAATGGCATGCCTTCATGGCCGACGGCGGGTATCGACGTCCGGAATTCTGGCTCGCGGACGGTTGGGCGCGCGCGCAGGCTGAGGGCTGGCATGCCCCCCTGTATTGGACCGAACACGAGGGCGACTGGACGACGCTGACGTTGAACGGGGTCCAGTCCGTCGATGATGAAGCTCCGGTCTGTCATGTCAGCTATTACGAAGCCGACGCCTTCGCGCGTTGGGCCGGGAAAAGGCTTCCGACTGAAGCCGAATGGGAATGCGCCGCCGCGACTGTGCTGGCCGAAGGGAATTTCCTCGACAGTGATATACTTGAACCACAGACCTGCACTCGGCCCGGCCTGCATCAAATGTTCGGCGATGTCTGGGAGTGGACGCAGAGCGCTTACGCGCCATATCCGGGATTCAAGCCATTCGCCGGTGCGGCCGGCGAATACAATGGGAAGTTCATGATCAACCAGATGGTCCTGCGCGGCGGCGCTTGCGTCACACCGCGCGGCCACATCCGATCGAGCTATCGAAACTTCTTCTATCCGCACATGCGCTGGCAGTTCGCCGGTGTCCGCCTTGCCGACGAGGGATCATGAAACAGTTTGTTGCCGAGGCCTCCTTCGGCGCGATGCCAAATAATCTGCGTGTGACCGAGACACTGAATCCCCAGCACAGCAGCAGCGGATTTCTTACGGACGTCATGAAGGGCCTGGCCGCGACGCCGAAGCAGCTGCCGCCGAAGCATTTTTATGACCGCCACGGCTCCGAGCTGTTCGACGCCATCTGCCGCCTTCCGGAGTATTATCCCACGCGCACCGAAATGGGGCTGTTGCATGCGCATGCCGCCGATATCGCGAGGCTTGCCGGTCCCGCCGCGCATGTCATCGAATTCGGCTCAGGCGCGACGATCAAGGTGCAGATTTTGCTGAATGCGTTGGACATGCCTGCGTCCTACGTGGGCGTCGATATCTCGCGCGACTACCTGATCCAGGCGGCCCAAGCGCTCGCTTACGAGTATCCTCATATGCCGGTCGTTGCCGTCTGCGCCGACTTCACGCGCAAGTTCCGCATGCCGACGCTGCCGGGACGTGGACCCCGCCTCGGCTTTTTCCCCGGCTCGACGATTGGAAACCTGTTGCCCGAGGAAGCCGGGCAGTTCCTGCGGCATGCGGCGGAAGTTCTTGGACGCGGCGGCGCGATGGTGGTCGGCGTCGACCTGCAGAAGGATCCAGAGATCCTGAATGCCGCCTACAACGATGCCCAAGGCATCACGGCGGCATTCAATCTCAACCTCTTGCGGCGGATAAATGCCGAACTCGGCGGGACGTTCGACCTGCGCCAGTTTGCGCATGACGCGTTTTGCAACCATGCCGCCGGTCGTATCGAGATGCATCTGCGCAGTCTGGTCGACCAGGAGGTGCGCGTGCGCGAGAGGGCCTTCGCCTTCAAAGCCGGCGAAACCATCCACACCGAGAATTCACATAAATATACGGTGGCGCAGTTTCAGGAGCTCGCGCGCGAGGCCGGGTTCCGCCCGCTGCGCGCGTGGGTGGATACCGAACACCTGTTCAGCGTCCACTACCTCACGGTACCGCGTTAGCGGGCAGCGATGACGGCAATCTCGACCAGATAGTCGGGCGCGGCGAGGCTCGCTTCGAGCGTCGTGCGCGCGGGAGGATTGGCGCCAGAGACCCATGCATCCCAAGCCTTATTCATGTCGGCAAAGCGGCCGATGTCGGCGAGATAGATCGTCGCGGTCAGAATCTTTTCCTTGGAAGTACCGGCGCGGGCGAGCAGATCGTCGATCTGCTTCAGCACGGCGGCTGTCTGGCCGGTGACGTCGCCCGCAGGGTCCTTACACACCTGCCCGGCAAGATAGACCGTCGTATCGGTGATCACGGCCTGGCTCATGCGCGGGCCAATATCCAAGCGGCGGATGGTCATCGTAAGTCCCCTTTAATTGACGAGTTCGCGGGTCTTCAGGAATTGAAGCTCTGGATTGTCTTCCATCGTGCGGTTCAGGTGCCATGCGTTACGGGCCATAAACACTAGCGCGCCATCATGGTCCTCGGCGACAGCAGCCTGCGTCGCATCGACGAATTTCTTGACGGCCGCCGGTTCACCTGTGACCCAACGCGCCGTGTAAAGCTCCGTCTGCTCGAACCTCACCGGCACCTCGAATTCGGTACGGATGCGATCCGCGAGAACGTCGAACTGCAACGAGCCGACAACGCCCACGACCCAGTCCGTGCCGAGCCGCGGCTTGAACACGCTGGCCGCGCCTTCTTCGGCAAGCTGCTGTAATGCGCGTCCGAGATGCTTGGCCTTCAGCGGATCTTCGGGACGCACCGTCTGCAACAATTCCGGCGCGAAGCTCGGGATGCCCGTGAAGTGCAGTTCTTCGCCTTCCGTCAGCGCATCGCCGATACGCAAGTTGCCGTGGTTCGGGATACCGATGATGTCGCCGGGCCAGGCGTCCTCGGCGGTCTGGCGATCCTGCGCCATGAAGATTTGCGGATTGTGCACCGTCAGCGTCTTGCCCGAGCGCACATGCAAAAGCTTTGCGCCGCGCTGGAAATGTCCGGAACTCAACCGCACGAAGGCAATGCGGTCGCGGTGCTTCGGATCCATATTCGCCTGAATCTTGAACACGAAGCCGGTGACTTTTTTCTCGACGGGCTGAACTATGCGCTCGGCGGTGGGTTGTGGGCGCGGCGAGGGCGCCGTCTCCGCGAGACCTTCCAGCAATTCACGCACACCGAAATTGTTCACCGCGCTGCCGAAATAGACAGGCGTCATATGGCCTTCAAGATAGGCCTGACGGTCGAACGGCTTGCACAAGCCGCGTACCATCGCGACATCGTCGCGCAGCTTCTTCACGGCGTGTTCAGGCAGCAATTCATCGAGCTTCGGATCGTCGAGACCGTTGCACTCAACGCCCTCGTCCATCTTCTCGCCCTTCGTGCGCGCCATGAGGATGAGCTTGTCGTGGATCAGGTCGTAGCAGCCGAGGAAGTCGCGGCCCATGCCGATCGGCCAGCTGGCCGGCGACACGTCGAGCTGAAGGCGGCTTTCGACCTCCTCCAGCAGCGCGAAGGGATCGAGCCCTTCGCGGTCGAGCTTATTGATGAACGTCGCGATGGGCATATCGCGCAGGCGGCAGACCTCGAACAGCTTGAGGGTCTGCGTCTCGATGCCCTTTGCCACGTCGAGCACCATCACGGCGGAATCCACCGCCGTGAGCGTGCGGTATGTGTCTTCGCTGAAGTCTTCGTGGCCCGGCGTGTCGAGCAGATTGAACGTATGCCCGCGATACTCGTAGGTCATCACCGCCGAGGTGACGGAGATGCCGCGTTCCTGCTCCACTTTCATCCAGTCGGAGCGCGCGCGCCGGCGGTCACCGCGCGCCTTGACCGCGCCGGCCAGCTGGATGGCGCCGCCGAACAGCAGCAGCTTTTCGGTCAGCGTGGTCTTGCCCGCGTCGGGATGCGAGATAATGGCGAAGGTGCGCCGCTGGGCGACCTGCTGCGCGAGGGCATTCATTGCTTAGTCCACCGCGTCGAGTTGGAGCGTGACCTCAAGGCCATCAAGATCGGCCGACACGGGGACCTGGCAAGAAAGCCGCGAGGTGTCCCCGCGGTAGTCCGACATATCGAGGAGATCCGACTCCTCGTCACCCGGCGACCCAACCTTGGAGAACCAGGGGTCGGAGATTTGCACATGGCAGGTAGCACAGGCCAAGGCGCCCCCGCAGGCGGCCGAGACGGGGATGCCGCCGGCGCTCATAAACTGCATCAGGGACTGGCCCGGCTGGCCTGGGACTTCGCGGCGCTGGCCGTCCGGCAGGGTGACAAAAATCTTCATGACGCGGGCTTATAGCGCCTGAGGGGCATGGTGTCACCGGCCTGGGATTTGTGGCCCATCCTGGCTAGATTGGCGCCGATTTTTCCCCTTAAGGACCTATCGATGGCGTTCTCACTCTACGAAAGCAGCGTACTGACCTATCTGCAAATCCTGCCGGCCGTCAGCAATTGCCTGGAAAAGGGCTTCATCTACTCCCAGGAGAAGGGGATCGAGCTGGACAGCCTGGTGTCGCGCCGGATTTTCCCGGACATGCGTCCGTTCAGCTACCAGATCCATGCCCTCGTCCATCACTCGCTGGGCGCGATCGAAGGTCTCCGGCGCGGGGTGTTCGAACCGCCGTCATCCCACCCGGAGCGCAGCTACAACGAACTGCGCGCCCATGTCGCTCAGGCCCGCCTGAAACTGGAGAAGGTCAGCCCAGACGAGATCAACGACCTGTGGGGCAAGGACCTGATCTTCCAAGTCGGCGAAAACCGCCGCACATTCACGGCTGAGAATTTCGTGATGTCGTTCTCGCTGCCGAACTTCTATTTCCACGTCACGACGGCTTACGCGATCCTGCGCGGTAAGGGCGTACCCATCGGCAAGCGCGACTACCTCGGCGCGATGCGGACGAAGGTCTAGTTCACCGCCGGCCGGCGGATGCAGGCACCGTGAGCGTTAACGGTTGGCCAATTCCGGCTAACCTGCAAATTCGATCCTGACATCGCTGTCTTTCAAAACCGCCGCGCGCAAGCACGGCGGCGCTTTCGCGCGTCCGCTTTGCGACGCGCCTCACCCAAACATGGAGTCCCTATGAGCCACCGCCGTAGCAAAGGCCTGCATGAGCTTGCCGACGAGATCGCCAAACTGATCGACGATCCGGAGCCCGTCTCCGACGATTCCACCCTTGCCCACGTCACACCTGGCGAGATGGTCATCCCCGCCGCGTTTCTGACGCCGGAGTTGATTGCGCTGCTCAGCGCTGAAGCCCGGCGACACGGCGTCGATCCAGCGCGGTTCTTCGTCGGCAGCGGCCGGAACTCGATCAATCCCTTCACGGGGCAGCCGGAGTTCTTCGATCCCACGGAAGAAGAAATCGAAGGGATCACAGTCACCACGCCGCACGAGAAGGGCCTAGTGCAGTTGCCGCAGAATTTTCCGAACAGCGGGTTTTACAATTACGGAACGCCGGTCAATGGCGCGGGGCAGTATGGAGCGCCTGCAGTAATGGAGGTTATCGGAGCTGCCGGAAAACAATGGCAGCAAGGCGGCAACGCGCCAATGGGCGTTGGCAATATCAGTTTAGAACACGGCGGCCCATTTCCCCCTCACTCCGAGACCGGAGACCACGCAAGGGGAACCGGATTTGATATGCGACCGATTAGGAAGGATCGTCGGCCGGTAGGCGTCGACATCACGTCGCCGGAATATGACCGTGATGCCACGCAACACGAAATCGAGACCGTACGAGCCACCGAGGGCGTCGAGAAAGTCTTTTTCAATGACACGAGCATTCCGGGCGTGGAGCGGTTGGACAAACACGACAATCACATTCACTTCGCGATCAAGCCCAAATATCGGCGACCGCCCGGACGTTAAATGCAAGGCTCATAAGCGAGCGCTGAATCTGAGAATCCACCTTGGAACGTGTCAACTTTTCGTTCTGCGATCGCAAATACCAGACCAAACTTCTTTTCTTTGTCGTAAGCCGCGATGATCAGATTATCCTCGTCTCCAACATCTGCTTGCGGATCAGGATAAATAACGACGTTTGCATACGCTCGTTTTACATCCTCAAGCGTAGAGCCAATTCCAATACCTTGTTCTGTCTTTACGTGTGGCTCGACTCGCTCAAGAACCGGCCACACGTAGTTTTCGATACCAATACGCACAAAGATTCCTTTTTCGATCATGTAGTGAATATCGCCATCGCGATCGTCAGCCCTGCGGCCGAACCAACAAGACCTCTCGGCATTGGGAGAGACCGATTTCAACTTCGTACCGAGCGCATCTTCAATTTGAGACAACGTCATTCCAATGCGAACCGGCCCCAAACCATCAAAGCGCAGAACCTGATCGGCAGCGTTTGTCGACGAAGCCACGAAGACCGCAAAAAAATAAGACGATGGTAACTATCCGTTTCAACTGAAATCTCCGGTCTTCGGTGCGGCTGGAGTATGAGCACTTCTCTCTGATTTCCGCTATCCCGCCACGCCCAGCTTTTCTTGCAGGTTGCTGCTGGACGTCGTGTGCTCGAAGCGCAGTTTCTGGTTCGGGCGGGCGTGATGGAAACAGGCGTGCGCCATGAGCGCGGCTTCGTGGAAGCCGGAGAGTATCAGCTTCAACTTGCCGGGATAGGCGCACATATCGCCGATGCAGTAGATGCCCGGCACGGCGGTTTCAAAGGTCTCCGTTGAGACGGGAATGCGATCCTTGTCGTCGAGGTGTATTCCCCATTCGGCGATGGGACCCAACTTCATCGTCAGGCCGTAGAACGGCAACAGCGTGTCGCAGGGTGCATCGTATTCACCCTTCTCCGCGCTCTTGAGCGTGACGGAGCGGATCTGACCGGCCTCGCCATTCACGCGCAGGATATCGGCGATCTCAAGGTTGATCTTCCCTGCCTTCACCAACCCGTACATCTGATCGACAGTCGCCTGCATGCCGCGAAACTCGTTGCGGCGATGGACCAGGGTCATGCCCGCTGCGACGTCCTGAAGGTTCACCGCCCAGTCGAGCGCGGAATCGCCGCCACCGGCGATCAGCACATTCTTGCCACGGAACTGTTCCTTCTTGCGCACGGCATAGAACAGCGACTTGCCCTCGAACTCATCCAGCCGCTCCAGTTTCGGCTTCTTGGGCGTGAAGCTGCCGCCGCCACCGGCAATCAACACCACCGCCGCTTCGATCCGCGTACCTACGTCAGTGGTGAGAAGCCAGCGGCCGTTCTCGCGCTTCTCGATGTTCACCGCGATTTCCTGAAAGTGGAATTCCGGTTTGAACACCGCGATCTGCGCCATCAGATCGTTGGTGAGTTCCTGGCCAGTGATTTTCAACCGGCTTGGGATGTCGAGAATGACTTTTTCGGGATACAGCTCGGCGCACTGTCCGCCGGGGCGGTCGAGGATATCGACCACGTGCGCATGAAGGCCAAGGAGCCCAAGCTCGAACACCGCGAACAGGCCAACCGGGCCCGCGCCGATAATCACGACATCGGTATTGTGTGTGGTGGTGTCGCCACCGCCCGCATCAGGCATCACACCCTCCCCTCCACTACAGAACGGGCGGTCGCAAGCGGGTCGTGCCTTGAGCCTCGGACGGGAAACGCGCGGGGCTAAGGCGCTTTACGTGACAGATATTCCGACCATTGCGCCGGCGTATCGAGGTCCGTCAGGACTGCAGTGTCCCCAAATTCGACTTCGTAAACAAGGGACTCATTCGCGCCGATGAGGTGCCGGGCCCCGACATCGCCGGCGACTTGGCGCATGTCGGCGAAGAGACTGCGCGCCCACAGGGTGGGGTTCCCGCGCTTGCCCCCATGGGTGGGGACGCCGATGGCCTTGCCGGAGTCGGGATCGAATCCCGCCACCAGGGCATCGATGTGCGCGGACGTGATTGCCGGCATATCGCCCAGGCTCACCAGCGTACCGTCGACATCGTCCGGCAGCACATCGAGGCCGGCGCGCAAAGAGGTCGACAGACCGTCGGCGAAGCGCGGATTGTGCACGAAGGTGACAGCAAGACCGCTCAACAAACTGCGCACCGTTTCAGCTTCATGCCCGGTGACGACGACGACCGGACGCGCCGCGGAGGCCAGCACCGTTTCGACAGTGCGCCGAATCAACGGCACGCCATCGACGGGACGCGAAAGCTTGTTGTCGCCCCCCATGCGCCGCGATTGCCCGGCGGCGAGAATAACCGCCGCAATCGTGGGCTTGTGCGCGGCAGGCGCACGCACGGCCTGATCGCGCGGCAACGGGCGCGCGGGCGTGTCCACCAGCAAACCGCCGACGCCCATCTTCATGATGTCGAGCCGCGTGACCGGAATGCCGGCGGCAAGGCGCTGCAACACCCAGTCGAAGCCGTTCAGCTTCGGCGAGCGGGCACAGCCCGGCAAAATCAGCACCGGCGTTTTATCGACGTGCGCCAGCACCAGCAGATTGCCCGGATCGGCCGGCATTCCGAAGTGGTCGATAACGCCCCCCGCCGCGATGACACCCGCCGGCAAATTGTCGGCGCGGTCGACCGTGGCGGACGCGGCGACAATCAACACCGTCTCTGCCCCGCCTTTCAGCGCTGCACGTATAGACTCCGCCACAGCCGGCGCCGTATGCGCGCAGCGTGTAGCCGCGATGACCACGCCCCCGCAGGACGCAACCCGCTGCGCGGTCAGTTCCTCGGTGTTGGCGATGACCGATGGCTTGACCGTCGGTAATTCCGTGCTGATCACCGCATAGCGACGCGGCGCATAGGGCTTGAGGGCCAGCGCGGGCGACGCAAGCGCGCCCTCGACCAACGTCAGCACCTCGGTCGGCACGGCGAAGGGAATGATCTTCACCGTCGCGACGATCTGACCTTGGCGCACCGCGTCCTTGTCGTGAAGCGTAGCGACCGTGACAGCCTCGTCGGCAAGGTTCGCCGCATCGATGGCGCCCGCATCGACAAGCACGACACCGTCCGCCGTGGCTTCAACGTTGCAACGTCCCGTGCGGGCCGCGCTCAGCCGCAGGCCCGGCCCGAGCAGACAGCGCGCGATACGTTCGGCCGCGGCATCTTCCGTGACATCTGTAGGGTCAAGACGCGCGCCGGTGACCTCCTTCACGCCCGCAGCCGACAGCGCGGCAAGATCATCGCGTGTGAGCACGCGTCCCTTCCGGAACGTTGCCGTGCCTGCGCGCGTGCTATGCGCCAGCACCACGCCCTCGGCAGCATCGACAGGAAAAACACCAAAGCGCATTCAGATCGCCTCGGCGCGCAAGGTGGCAATCACTTGGGCCAGAATGCTTACGGCGATTTCGGCCGGCGTGATCGCATCGATATCGATCCCAACCGGGCCATTGATGCGCGCGAGATCGGCTTCGTTGAAACCCTCGACGGCGAGGCGTTGCAGACGCTTGGCATGGGTCTTCCGGCTGCCCAGCGCGCCGATATAGAACGCCGGCGATTGCAGCGCCGCCGCCAGCGCCGGATCGTCGAGTTTCGGATCATGGGTCAACGTCACCACCGCCGTGCGAACGTCGGGCGCAACTTCGACCATCGCTTCGTCCGGCCACGCCACAATCGCGTTGACGTCGGACAGTTGGCTCGATCGCGCGAAGGCTTCGCGCGGATCGATGACCGTCACGTCGAATCCCGCCAGCTTGGCCATCGGCGCCAGCGCCTGGGCGATATGCACGGCCCCGACGATCACCATCCGCGGCGCCGGCGTATAGACGCGCACAAACAGCTGCGCCTCGTCGATCACACCGGATCGGTCGGACGCCAGGCGTTTACGTACCTCGGCGAGTTGGTCGGCGCTCAGGAACTTATCGCCGCGCACTTCTGCGGTCGTCACCAGCGCCTGTCGCGAACCCGCGAGTTCGGTCACCGTGGCGCAAGGTTGCTTGCCGGCGATTTCGCGTTGCAGCTCTTTGAGAAGTGCCAGCTTCATGCTGCGACCGGCTCGACCAGCACCTGGATGCGGCCGCCGCAGGCGAGGCCGACTTCCCAGGCCATCTCATTCGTCACGCCGAATTCGAGCAACTTCGCCTGGCCGGACGCAATCGCCTCCTGCGCCGCCGCCACGACGGCGCCTTCGATGCAACCACCGGAGACTGAACCGGCGAAATCGCCGGTATCGGACACGGCCAGGTGGCTGCCGACCGGACGCGGGCTCGAGCCCCAGGTCGAAACCACGGTCGCGAGCGCCGTCTTGCGGCCTTCGGCCTGCCAGCGATCGAGTTGGATCAGCGGATCGGATGCGGTTGTCATGCGGCACGCGACAGTCGGATTGGGGTTGCGGAAAGCGCGTCGATCAGGCTCGCAAGACTATCGAGATTATGCACCGGGCGAAACTCGTCCACGAAGGGCAGCATGGCGCGGATGCCTGCAGATTTGGACTCGAAGGCGTCGAAACGCAACAATGGATTGAGCCAGATCAGCGCGCGACAAGAACGGTGCAAACGTTCCATCTCGCGGGCCAGACCGGTGCCGCCGTCGCGATCAAGGCCGTCGGTGATCAACAGCACCACCGCACCCTGCCCGAGAACGCGCCGTGACCACAGTCGGTTGAACGTCCCCAGAACTTGTCCGATGCGCGTGCCGCCGGACCAATCCCGCACGGCACGCGAGACGCGCGCCAAGGCCTCATCCGGGTCGCGGTGCCGCATCTCGCGGGTCACGTTGGTCAGACGCGTCCCGAACAGGAAGGTGCTGACCCGGTCGCGGTCGTTCGTCACGGCGTGCAGGAAGTGAAGCATCATACGGGCATAGGCCGTCATCGAACCCGAAATGTCGCAGAGCACGACAAGCGGCGGATGCTGCGTCCGGCGTTTCGCATATTTCAGGTCGATGGCACCTCCGGCGCGCACCATACTTCGTAGCGTTCGGCGCATATCGATACGCGACCCGCGCGCAGCCGGTTTGAAGCGGCGCGTCGCCACGTCGGGGATCGGCAGGCGTAGCTTCTCGATCAGGTGCCGCGCTTCGGTGAACTCGGACGCCGTCATCGTCTCGAAGTCCTGCTGCCGCAGACGCTCCGCGCCGGACCAGCTGATGCCGGCTTCGTTCTCGCTGATGTCGGGTTGATTTTGCCGGTTGTCGCCGAACGCATCGTCAAGGCGGCGCGGTAATGCCGGTCCGCTCTCCGATGGCAGACTCAGGTGCTCCTTCTCGACAATCGATCCGCCGGCTTCGGCCGGGCCACGCCAGAAGCGATCGAACGCGGCGCGGAACAGCTCGGTCTGCGTGTGACGATCCACGAAAACCGCATGCAACGCGCTGAACACGTCCTCGCGGCGGCCGATGTCGATCTCGTGAAGAGCTTGAAGGGCCGTCGCCACGCGCCCCGGTCCAATCGCGATCCCGGCGCGGCGCAACAACCGCGCGAATTGCATCACATTGAAGGCGAGCGCACCGCTCACCAGGCCACTCACTGCGCCGCGAGCGGCAGATTGCCGGCCGCGATCTCGCCGCGCACGCGCGCGATATCGTCCTGGTACTTCAGTACCGCCCCAAGCGTGCTTTCCGCCTGCGCGCGATCGATCTCCTTGGTATCGAGCGCCATCAACGCTTGCGCCCAATCGATGGACTCGGCAATGCCCGGCGGCTTGAACAGCTCGAACGCGCGCAGCTTCTGCACCACCGCCACAACCTGATCCCGGAGTTTGTCGGACGCCTGCGGCACGCGGCTTTTGAGAATCTGACGCTCGCGCTCGGCGTTGGGATAATCGACCCAGTGATAGAGACAGCGGCGCTTCAGCGCGTCATGAATCTCGCGCGTGCGGTTGGACGTGATGATCACAATCGGCGGCTCGACAGCCTTGATCGGCCCAAGTTCCGGGATCGTGATCTGATAGTCCGACAGCACCTCGAGCAGGAAAGCCTCAAACGGCTCATCGGTGCGATCCAGTTCGTCGATCAGCAGCACCGGCGCGCCGTTCGCATGCGGTTCCAAAGCCTGGAGCAGTGGACGCTTGATGAGATAGTCCGCGCCGTAAATATCTTCCGCGGCGTCCTTGCCGCGCCCCGCCGCTTCGGCGAGACGGATCGCCGTCATCTGGCGCGGATAGTTCCACTCATAGACAGCCGCGGCGACGTCCAGCCCCTCGTAGCACTGCAGGCGCACGAGATCGCGTCCCAGCACTGTACTCAGCGTCTTGGCGATCTCGGTCTTGCCGACTCCCGCCTCGCCTTCCAGCAACAAGGGGCGCTTGAGTTGCAGAGCCAGAAACAGCGTGGTCGCCAGGGAACGGTCGGCGATATAGCCGCCGCGCGCCAGAAGCTCGATCGTGGCATCGATGGATGTCGGCTGCGGGCTCACAACTCAGATCCTAAAAAGCAACGCGCCGGCAGGATGGCCCGCCGGCGCGTGAAACGCAAAGAAGCTTCGGACGGCTCAGGTGGTGATGCCGGCCGCGCGCTTGATGGCCTTGCGGATGCGGTTGTAAGTGCCGCAGCGGCAGATGTTGGTCATATGCGTGTTGATGTCGTCGTCGGTCGGCTTCGGGATTTCCTTCAGCAGCGCCGTCGCCGCCATGATCATGCCGGACTGGCAGTAACCACATTGCGGAACGTCTTCGGCGATCCACGCGGCTTGCACCGGGTGGCTGCGATCGGTCGACAATCCTTCGATCGTGGTGATCGCCTTGCCGGCGGCGTACTGGATCGGGATCGAGCACGAGCGTTCAGCAACGCCGTTGATATGCACGGTGCAGGCACCGCAAGCGGCGATGCCGCACCCGAACTTCGTGCCGGTCATCCCCAGCGTGTCGCGAAGCACCCACAGCAGCGGCGTCTCCGGATCGACGTCGACCGTTTTGTCGGCGCCGTTCACTTTCATCGTGATGGCCATGGCTCTCTCCGTAATCTCAATCGCTAAGACGCGTCGCGTCCCGTTCTGCGGATAATTCTATACGTCGTCGGTCGAGTGACAAGGCATGCACGCTACGGCGACCAGTGGACGGGACATAAATGGTGCAAGCCCCACACTCCCCCTCCCCGACCGTGACCGACCTCGGTCCAGAGCGAGCCATACAAGATATTGCGGCAATTCCATGAAAATCCACAAAATAGAGGTGACAATGCCCCTAATCTTTGAGACACTTTATTTCTCGATGGCATGGTACGCGACACAGGCTGAATGAAGCTGGCGCGCGAACAATCGGCAAAGACCCGACGGGATCCAAAGCCCGGCCACCATCAATCGCGCGGTTTTGGCGCGGCTTCCCCCGCATTCATGGCGTCGCCCGAAAAGGCTGACCCTCAGAATTTTTCCGCCACTGAATCGGATGAAGGAGCATCTCAAAGGCTTCCGGCTAACCCGCATGTCGGCACCCGCCGGCAAGGGGAGTTGAATAACATCAGCTTGCAGGAGCGAGACATCCCGATGGGAAAACGGTCAGCCCGGTCTAAGAAACAGCACCGCGACGAGACGTCGGATTTCCAATTACATGCCCTTCCCAGCCGTGGGGACGATCAACCGGCCGGATGGGACCCAATCGATGCTCAACGAGACCAAAGCTATATCCGCCACGTCAAACCGCGCAGCGAGAACCAGCGGCTTTTGATGGAGGCGATCGAAAGCGGCCCACTGACGCTTGCGCTGGGACCGGCTGGAACGGGTAAGACCTATCTCGCGATCGCTTGCGCCGTGAAAGCCCTTGAAGCGGGCCGTATCGACCGCATCGTGCTGTCGCGCCCCGCCATCGAAGCCGGTGAGACGCTTGGCTATCTGCCGGGCACGATGGAAGAGAAGATGTCGCCGTATCTGCGGCCTCTGTACGACGCGCTCGCCGACCGTATGGGCGGCAAACGCCTACGCGGTTGCTTGTCGGATGGCACCATCGAGATCGCGCCGATCGCCTATATGCGCGGTCGAACCCTCAACAATGCCTTTGTAGTCATCGACGAGGCCCAGAACTGCACCTATGGGCAGATCAAGATGCTGCTCACGCGTCTGGGCTGGCACTCGACGATGGTAATCACGGGCGATCCGGATCAAAGCGACCTGTTGCCCGGCGTGTCGGGGCTTTCCGACATCGCAAATCGTCTGGGATCGGTCGGCGATATTAGTGTTGTGCGCTTGGAGCATCAGGACGTCGTGCGTCACCCGCTCGTCGCCTGCATGTTGGCAGCGCTCTAAAAGTCAAACACCCCTCGTCGCGCGACGAGGGGTGAGAGGTGCGTCCCTGAAACTTCGGGCGGTGGGAAACCACCGCCCTTTTTTTTTGCCTCAGGTCATGAGGCACACGACGGCGCGAAGCGGCTACATTTCGCGACTTGTTGTCCAAAATTTTCGCCGCAACGTAAGGGCGACTGAAAGCGTTCGTACACGAGCTGCGCTCACGTGTTCGAATGACAAACAGCGTTACGCATGGTTACGGCGTGTTTGCCAAGTTGAACGTGCGCACGCGAATCCTACATGCCATTCCAGTTTGGAGCTTGGGGGAAAACGATTTCGAGACCTTGAACGGCGGTCGGGGGACGCCGTTAATTGGAGTTCTCCGTGTTCTCTGTGCGCGCTGTTGTCCATTCGACCCCGTCCGCAAAGATCGCCATCGCTGGAATCCCGCTGCTCGTCCGCACCGTCCTGACCCTTTGGTCCGCAGGGATTCGCGTTTTCACAATCGTCGGCGCGGAGATCGCGACACGCGAGTATGCCGAGCACGAAATCCGGCGTGTGGCTGGCGATGTCCGGCTGCACTGGGTCGACGGTATCGCGCAGGATCCTGAACACCGCTCCCTTGCCTGCGTCGTGATCACCAAAGCCGAAGGAATCTTCGCCGCGCCCGCCGTGACGCGCCTTTTGATGCGTAATCGCCTTCGCAACGTGCGCCTCGCCTTTGGCGACCGTGCCGGCCTTTGGCTGCTGAGCCCGGCCGATCACCAATCGCTCGTCGCAGACGCCGATTTTTCATACGCGCTCGTGCGGGCGCGTGCCGGCGATTTCTGTCCGGTCACAGGCGAAGCCGATGTCGAGCGGGCCGAGCGGGTGCTGTTCAGGTGGAGCATCAAGCCGACTGACGGCATGGTCTCCCGTTACTTTAACCGTCCCCTCTCAACCTGGATCAGCCGCCGCCTCTCGCACTATGACATCGAACCGCGGCAACTGACGGCCGTCACCGCGCTTCTCGCGCTGGCGACATTCGCGGCGCTGCTAACCGGCACGCTCGGCGGTCTGATGCTCGGCTGTGCGCTGTACCATGTGACGTCCGTCGTGGACGGCCTCGACGGCGAGATCGCGCGCGCGAAATACATGTCGACACCTCGCGGCGCGGCGCTGGATACAGGCGTCGACATGGCTAGCAACCTGCTGTTCATGATCGGTATCTCGGTCGGCACGGCCGAAGTCTTCGGCGACGATTACCTGTGGATGGCCACCTTCATCGGCGTGACCGCGGCCGTATCCATCGCGACCATGGCGTCGGTGCTGCGCCTGGGCCCCAGCGGCGGCAGTTTCGACGTGCTGCAGCTGACGATTCAGCAGCGCCTCGCTGCATTCCCCCGACTGTCGCGCGGATTCTACTATCTGAATGCCGTCTTCAAGCGCGACACCTTCGCGTTCCTGTTCGCGCTGATGGGCCTGGCGGGGCGACCGCAGGTGATCATCCCCTGGCTGCTGGCCTTCGGCGTAAGCACCTGGTTCGCGGCGATCCTGGTCAACACGCCGGCGATGCTGCGCGCAAATCGCGATGCTGTGTTGCCACCGCATCTCAAGACCGCGCCGGCGCTAAGCTAAGAAGCTACGGCTTCGGAACCTGGCGCTTGAAGCTTTCGGGCACCACCCGCTCGCGGTTGCCATCGTAACGGGCGAAGTTCGGATAGGCGTAGACCGGCCGTGACATTCCAACGGTGCCGTTCTGATCGACATGGGTGCCGGTCAGGCTGTCGGGCGCCTTGCCGTATTCGACCCAATCTTCGATCGCCGCGAGGAAATCGAAGCTGTTCACCCCCGCACCACCACTGCAGTGATCCATGCCGGGCACCATGAACAGGCGCGCGAACCCGACCGCCTCTTCGAGGCCGCCGACAACGTTTGCCGCCGTCTCATAGAAGTCGACCGTGTTCAGCGCCGGGCCATCCTGCCAGCCGTGATACAGGATCATGCGGCCGCCGCGGTCGCGGAATCGGCGCATGTCGGGATTGAAGCCACTGACGAGGTGCTCCATGAAGTTCAGCCGCTCGGCATCGCGGTCCATATTGAACTGATCGATCGTGTAGCCCGGGCCCGGATCTTCCGCGTATGCGACGAAGCGCAGATTGTCTTCGGCATATTTGTAGTACGTGCCGGGGCTGCCATCGGGCGACACAATCGCGCCGAGCCAGTTCAGCTCACCGCCAAACATATGGCCACCGGCCGCGAGCTGGGCGCCATCGCTGGTCGCCGGCGGGGCGTAGAGTTTGCGCACGGCTTCAACCTGCGCCGCCGACAGGCAGTCCGAGCGCGTCACGAAGGCACTGGCGAAGCCTTTGCAGACGAGTTCGCCCGGATCGAAGTTGCAGGCGCGCGGGTCTTCAAGGATGCCGTCCTTGAGGCCGTCAAGCGCATCGCATTTCGCCATCACCGCGCCGCGCAGCAGGTAGACGGTATCCGGGGTCAGGATCGATTTCTTCTGATCGAGGTTCGCCGTCGACGACCAATAGAAGTTCAGCAGGCCGGCCTTCGCGGCCACCGGCGCACCGGCCACAATGCCGTCGAAGTCTGCCGGATAACGTTCGGCTTCGACGAGGCCCTGACGGCCGCCGGTCGAACAGCCACGGAAGTATGAACGCGCCGGCGTTTTGCCCTGGAACACGTTCAGGATCGCCTTGGCCGCGACCGCCGTGACATGGGTGCCCCGGAAACCGTAGTCGATCTCCGCATCGCGGTCGTTATAGGCCCAAGCCGTGTCCATGATGTTGCCGACGTGACCCATATTGGTCGCGACAGTCGCGTAGCCTTTCGCCAACGCATCGTTGGCTTCATCGATCATGATGACGCCGCAGTACGCGCGACAGCCCTGCATCAGGAACTTGCCGTTCCACCGATCCGTGGGCAGGCGCAGCTCGAACTCGACATGCGGCGTCACCACCGCCCGCACGCGGCAGTAGCTCGGCAGCTTGTCGGTCGCGCCAACCATCGCTGCGGAGATGATCATCGTCGGCGCATCCGGGATGGCCGCGAAACTCTGTTTGGCGATGTCGGAACAGATAAGCACCGGCGCAGCTTGGGCTGCGGGTGTCGCGATGACGGCAGCCAACGTCAGAACGGCTGCGATAAGAAAGCGCACGGTTAAGCCTCGTTGATGGCAATCCAGCTTTTGATCACGTCGGGAATGCAGCGTCCAGAATACGCAGGACTTCGTCGCGACCCAAGAGGTCGGCTGCAATATTTAGCGCGGAGAAATATCGTCTCAGATTGGCTTCCGCGGTTGCCCGCCCACCCTGCCCCGGGATGCCGGCCAGAACCTCCAGCGCGTCGAGCTCGGCATGTTCAGCCGACAGTTCCGCGGCTTTCACGGCGGCACGCAGGCTGCCCACCGTCTCGCTTTGCGGCATGGCCTTCAGAGCGCGCCGTGTGGCCCGCAGAGGGCCAATGACTGCCTGCCACTTTTCGGAAATCGCCAGCCCGCCATCGAGGACGGGGCCGAGGCTCTCGCCCCGGGCGCCGAGCCACACAGCGAACAGCAGGACATCGACGTCGAGGCCGTAACTGTCCTGCAATACAAGGCAGGCGTGCTCCACGCCCGGCCGGCTATAGACCGCGACCGCAAATTCCCAGAGCCCCGGCTGTACCATGATTAGTCCGGCTTGGGCCGCTTAGGCCCGCTCGCTTCGCCCCAGCGCTTCACCAGACCGGCGTCGATATCGAACAGGTCGAGCACGCGGCCGACCGTATGATCGACCATGTCGTCCAGCGACTGGGGCTTGCTGTAGAAGGCCGGCAGTGGCGGAGCGATGATCGCGCCGATCTCGGCGCATTGCGTCAGCGTGCGCAGGTGCCCCACATGCAGCGGGCTTTCGCGGACCATAAGAACCAGCCGGCGGCGCTCCTTAAGCACTACGTCCGCCGCGCGCGTCAGCAGCGACGACGTGACGCCCGTGGCGATCTCAGCGGCGGTGCGAACCGAGCACGGGGCGATCACCATGCCTTCGGTCGGGAACGAGCCCGAGGAGATCGCCGCCCCAACGTCGGCGATGGGATAGACCACGCTCGCCAGCGCCTTCACCGCCGCGACTTTGCGGTCGGTCTCATAGGCCAGCGTCAGTTCCGCGGATTTCGACATGACGAGATGGCTCTCGATGCCAAGCTCGCGCAGCACCTCAAGCATCCGGATTCCGTAGACGACGCCCGACGCACCGCTGATGCCGACGATGAGCCGGCGCGGCGAGTCTTTGATCTTTCGAGCGGATTTCGAGGACATGAGGCCCTTTGTACCGGCGCACGCCTTAAATATCAGCGACATATTGTCCCTGATGACAAAGGCTTACCCGGAAAGCGGGCAGAGCCAAAGCCCGGCATTGACCCTGAGTATAAAGGTATAATTACATGCCTTACAAATCCGGAGGCTCTTATCCTCGACCTGCGCACATTCCTGGCCGCTGAAAAGGCGGCGGTCTACCAACCTGACCAGCCGGTCTCCACGGTGCATGCCATCACGGCGCTTCAGTATGCCCTGGAGAAACAGGGCTTGCGTCCGATCGTCTACGTGACCCAGCCACGGCTGGCCGACGGGCGCATTTCCAAAATGCCTGTTGTGACCAACCTCACCGCCAGCCGCGCCCTGGTCGCCCGGGCGCTCGGCATCAACGACCACCGCTCTGCCGCCGCGATCTATGCGGGCCGCACCGCCGCGCCGGTAGCGCCCGTCGTAACCACGACAGCGCCAGTGCAGGAGATCGTCATAAAGGGCGACGAGGTCGACCTCACCGCCCTGCCCGCCCTGACCCAGCACGTCGGTGACCCCGGCCCCTATCTCACCGCCGCCCATGCGACGACCTACGACCCGGAAACCGGCGTCGACAACACCGCGATCCAGCGCTGCTGGATCAAGAGCAAGCGGCGGATGACCTATTATCCGTACCCCGCCTCGCACAATAACCGGAACATGCGGAAGTTCTGGGCGAAGGGCGATGACTGCCCAGTCGTGTTCTGGATCGGTCACCATCCTGCCGTGCTGATGGGCACGCAAGCCAAGCTCGGCTATCCGCAGAGCCATTGGTCCGCTTGCGGCGGCGTGATCGGCGAACCGCTGCGCCTGGTGCGCAGCGTCACCTTCGGCGACAAGATCATGGTGCCCGCCGATGCGGAGATCGTCATCGAAGGCACCGTGCCGCGCGATGTGCTGGAAGCCGACGGCCCGTTCGGCGAATACACCGGCTACTCAGGCCCACAGGTCGCCGCGCCCGTCTGCGACGTCGCCTGTATCACCATGCGGCGCGATGCGATCTATCACGACTACGGATCCGGTCTCACCGACATGCTGGTGCCCGACAACATGGCGATGGAAGGCAAGGTCTACAGCATTGCCAAAGCCGTTGCGCCCGCGCTGAGCAACGTTTACGTGCCGGCGCAGGGACGACGCTTCCACGCCTATTTGCAGTTCAACAATCCCGGCCCGGGTGAAGCGCGCGATGCCATGACCGCAGCCCTCGCCTACCGACGCCTGAAACTGGCCGTCGCGGTCGATGACGACATCGACATTTTTGACGACAACGAAGTGCTCTTCGCGCTGGCGACACGCGTGCAGTGGAGCCGCGACAGTTTCACCCTCGATGGCCTGTCGGGATCGATGCTCGATCCCTCAACGCCGATGGGCGCAAAGACGCATTCGAAGATGGCGGTAGACGCAACGCTGCCCCTGCCGCCGTCCCCCGGCGCACCGCGTCCGGTGCCGCCGCGCTCCGCGGTGCCAAGCGATGCGCTTGAAGCAGCCGCGAAACTGATCAGCGGCGTCAATACACAGGGATGGCCGACACTATGAGCCGCGCGCCCGAAGTCTTACGCCCCGGTGCGCCTTGGGAGAAGACCGGCAATGCGTCGTGGACCCAATGCGGCCATTGCGCCAACTGGTTCCCGGTCGGGGGCGAACTGCTCGCACGGCCGCAGGTAAAACTGCATTGCCCGACTTGTCACACCGAATTCCTCGCCGCCGATGCGGCCCGTTTGATCAAAGCAGGATGAGTTGCCCATGAATGCCATCACGCCGTTCGACCGCTCGAAAGCCCGCTTCCCGATCCCGGAGGTCGCGACCAGTTTCATCAACGGCGCGTCCGTCGGTGCCGCTGGCGGTCATCGCATCCCGGTGATCTCGCCCGCAACGGAGGAACTGATCTCCGAACTGCGCGAGGCCGATGCCGATGAGGTCGCGGCCGCCGTCGCCGCCGCGCGCAACGCCTTCGACAAAGGCCCCTGGCCGCGCATGAGCGTCGACGAGCGCAAGAAGATCATGCTGCAGATCAAGGACGTGCTGATGAAGCACGCCGACGAACTGGCCTATCTCGAGACGATGAACGCCGGCCTGGCCGTCACACACGTGCGCGGCTTCCACGTCCCGCGCATGGGCTTCAATTTCGAGTTCTTCGCCGAAGTCGCCAGCCAGGCGGCGGGCGATGCGTATACGCAGACGAAACCCTACCTCTCCATCGTCACGCGCGAACCTATCGGTGTCGGAGCGTTGATAGGTCCTTGGAATGCCCCGCTGGCGCTGTGCTCGATGAAGATCGCGAGCTGCATCGCCTTCGGCAACACCTGCGTCTTGAAGCCGTCGGAGTTCACGCCGCTGTCGCTGCGTCGGGTGGTGGAGCTGATCAACACGACCGACATTCCCAAAGGCGTCGTCAATCTCGTGAACGGCCGCGGCCAGACGACCGGCGATGCGCTGGTCAGCCATCCGGGCGTCGACGTCGTTTCCTTCACCGGCGGCACGACCACGGGGCGCGCCATCGCCAGTCGGGCCGGCCAAGGATTGAAACCGGTCGCGTTGGAACTGGGTGGCAAATCCGCCAACATCATCACCGCGACCGCCAACATGGAACGTGCGCTCGACGGTTCGCTGCTCGGCATCTACTCGAACAACGGCCAGCAATGCCTGGCAGGTTCTCGCATTCTGCTCGACCGCAAGATTGCAGACTCCTTCGTCGCGAAGTTCGTGGAACGCTCGAAGAAGATCATCGTCGGCGATCCGCTGGAGCAGAAGACCAACATCGGGCCGCTGGCCTACGAAGGCCACATGAAGCGGGTGCTGAGCTATGTCGACATCGCCAAGCAGGACGGTGCGGAATTGCTGACCGGCGGCGCGGCCCATCCCGGCTTCAACAAGGGCTACTACATGCAGCCCACCGCTGTGATGGCCAAGAGCAACGCCGCGCGCGTCTGTCAGGAAGAGATCTTCGGACCCTTCGCGACTTTCCTCGTTTACGACGACATCGATGAAGCGATCGCCATCGCCAATCAGTCAGACTTCGGCCTTGTCGGCTACGTCTGGTCCGAGCATCTGCCGACGGCGATGAAAGTCTCGCAAAACGTACGCGCCGGCACGATTTGGGTGAACACGCCGCTGACCCGCGAGCTGCGCGCGCCCTTCGGCGGCTACAAGCACTCCGGCATCGGCCGCGATAGCGCCGAGGACTGCAAGATGTTCTTCACCGAAGCCAAGACCACCACCATCCCGCTCGAGGATTTCCCGATGGCCAAGTGGGGCGCGTAAGCCGCTCAACTGCCATCCACGAAACGAAGATCAAGGAGTGCACGGCATGACCGCACTGATGAACCAGCAAGATTTCTTCGACGCCCTGGAAAAGGCCCGCGCGCCGGTCCATTCCGGCGGGCATCCGTTCAGCCGCGCCTGGGCGAATGGCGAACTCAGCCTGAAGCAGATCGGCTTCTGGGCAGTCCAGCACTTCTATTACATCGATCCGATACCGCAGCAGTTCGGCATGTTCTTCTGCCGTCTCGACGATCTCGAAGCGCGCCAGCACATGCTGGAGAACCTGCGGGGCGAAGAGAACCCGGCCTATCCCGAAAAGCGTCACCCGAACCTGCTCGTGAAGTTCGGTCGCGCCTGCGGTCTAAAGGACGAGGATTTTCACCGCGCTGAACTGAACGGCGCAATTCTTCCCTCCACCCGCGCAATGCGCTCCTGGATCTGGGAGATGGTGAACGTGCGCCATCTCGCGGAAGCCGCCGCCGGAATCATGGTCGCGCTGGAAGGCCAGTTGCCGACTCTTTATCCGAAGTACGTCGACGCGATGACCAAGATGGGACTTTCCGACGACGACATGGAGTTTTTCCATGTCCATATCGTCGGCGACGTCGAGCACGCCGACATCGGCCTGCGCATCACGCATCACTATGCCAACACGCCCGAACTGCAGCAGAAGGCGCTTGCCGCCGTGCGCGCTTCCACGGAGATGCGCTGGCGCATGCTGGATGGCATCAACGATGCGATCGTGATGCGCAAGGCGGCGGAGTAACCCACCGACACTTCCGGTGATTTTCACGCCGGACTAACGAATATCTTTCATGAGGGACCAACATGAATAGACAGGCACGGGCAATACCCGCAGCGGACGAGAACCTAGCCGTTCCGCTGTATCACCAAGTCTATCTGGTGCTGCGCGAGAACATTCGCAACGGCACCTATGCGGTGGGTGCGGCATTGCCGACCGAACCGGAGCTCTGCGAGGCGTTCGGCGTTTCGCGCATCACCATCAAGCGCGCGATGCGCAATCTCGCCTCCGAAGGGCTGGTGTTGCGCCAACGCGGTCGCGGCACCTTCGCCGCGCCAGCTTTACCAACTTCCCGCGTGACCGACCCGATGGGCGATCTGTTGCAGAACGTGATGGCCATCGGCGCCGCCACCGAGATGCGGCGTCTTGAAGGCGGCATGGTGCAGCCCTCGCCCGATGTTGCCGCGAAGCTCGGCACGCCGCCCGGTGAAGCCGTGCTGCGCACCGTCCAGATCCGCCTCGCGCGCGGCGAACCGATTGCCTACGTGACGGCTCACGTGCCCAAGTCAGTCGGCGTACAACTGCCCGACCCGATCAACGCGCCTGCGCCGATGCTGGCCCAGTTGCAGAAAGCCGGGATTGCCGTTGCGCGGGCAGACCAGGCGATCACCGCGACGCTGGCCGATCCGGTTTCCGCACCGGCGCTAGGCATCGAGATCGGCGCACCCCTGATCAAGCTGAGCCGCCTGGTCTTCGACAAGAGCGAGCGTCCGGTGGAATGGCTGGTCGCACTGTACCGCGCCGACCGCTACGAATACCGGACGACCTTGTCACAAGAGAGCATGGGCCGCCGCAGCTCGCTGCAAGAGGTGGGCCGCTAGTCCACGTTGCGGAATCGTAAATGCCTTGACGCTTGACCCGGGGGTGCGGCCCGAGAACACTGGCCGTCTTTCCCGGGAGGATTTCATGAGCGGCAAAGAGATCACGATCAACGGCAAAGACGGTAATTTCCAGGGCTATCTCGCGAGCCCCGCCTCGGGTAACGGCGGCGGCGTGATCGTGATTCAGGAGATCTTCGGCATCAATAAATGGATGCGAAGCATCACCGACTTCTTCGCCTCGCACGGCTATTTCGCGCTCGCGCCTGATCTGTTCTGGCGCCTGCAACCGGGCGTACAACTCGATCCCACCGTTCCGGAAGAAATGCAGAAGGGCTTCGATCTTTACGGCAAGTTCAATGCCGATAAGGCGATTGAAGACATTCAGTCGTCGATCGATGCCTTAAAGAAAGTGCCGGGCTGCAACGGCAACGTCGGCACCACCGGCTTCTGCCTGGGCGGTACGCTCAGCTACCTGTCGGCCTGCCGCACCGACGGCAAGGCGCACGCCAGCTACTACGGCGTCGGCATCGATCAGATGCTGGGCGAGCGCACGAAGATAACGGCGCCGACCATTTTCCACATCGCCGGAAAGGATGCCTTCGTGCCGCCGCATGCGCAGGCCGCCATTCGCGACGCCTTCGCGACCGAGAAGGCAAAGAACATCCACGTATATGTCTACGACAACGCCGATCACGGCTTCGCCCGCGAGATCGATCCCAGCCACTACTCGCCTGCCGACGCGAAACTCGCGCATCAACGCACGCTCGAACTGTTCACGAACACCCTCGCCTAACGCGCAGGCGTCCCGGCCCGCGCGACATGCGGGCCGGGACACGCGCGATCGATTCACCCTTGTGATCCGGCGAGTCGGATTAAGGGTTTGATCGCCTTCGTTCGCCGCGTACCATTGGCGAATGGAACAGATTGCTGTCGTCAACGTGGTTTTGCTGATCTCGGGGTTGCTGGTGCTTCTGGGCATCGCTTCCAGCCTGATCGCGACCCGATTCGGCGCGCCGTTGTTGCTGGTCTTCCTGGTGTTGGGGATGCTGGCCGGCGAGGATGGCCCCGGCCATATCGCCTTTAGCGACTATCGCCTGACCTACCTGATCGGCTCACTCGCGCTGGCGATCATCCTGTTTGACGGCGGGCTGCGCACCAACCTGACCAAGCTGCGTGGAGCTGTAGGCCCAGCCATCGCCATGGCCACGGTGGGCGTGATCACCACCGCCGGCCTGGCCGGTGCCGTCGCGACCTATATTTTCGATATCCCCTACCTGCAGGGGTTGCTGCTCGGCGCCATCGTCGCCTCGACGGACGCTGCGGCGGTCTTCTTCATGCTGCATGCCGGCGGCATCCAGTTGCGCCAGCGGGTCGGCGCGGTGATCGAAATGGAGTCCGCCACCAACGACCCGGTGGCGGTGTTCATGACAGCGATCCTGGTCGAGATCATCCTAGCGCACGGCGCCATGAGCGGCGGCGGCGTGGAAACCGCCATCGCGATTGCCGGACGCCTGACAATGGAAGCGAGCATCGGCCTCGTCGGCGGCCTGCTCGGCGGCTTTGCGGCTTCGTGGACGCTGAATCGCATCAACCTGCCGGGCGGTCTGCATCCGTTGCTGGTCATCGCGACCGCCGTGGTGATTTTCTCGCTGACGGCGGTTCTCCACGGCAGCGGTTTCCTCGCGGTCTACGTCGCCGGTCTGATCCTCGGCAACCGGCCGATGCGCGCGGCCGCCAGTATCGTCACCGTGAACGATGCCGCGACTTGGCTTTGCCAGATCGTGATGTTCCTGGTGCTCGGCCTGCTCGTCAGTCCCACGCGCCTGCTCGCGGTGCTGGCCCCGGCCGCGATCCTTTCGGCTTTCCTGATCATCTTCGCCCGACCGATGGCCGTTTGGCTCTGCCTAACGCCGTTCAAATTCTCGAATTCCGAAAAGGGTTTCGTCTCCTGGGTCGGCCTGCGTGGTGCGGTCAGCATCTTCCTGGCCGCGATCCCGACCCTGTCCGGCGTGCCCGGCGCGGACCTCTACTTCAACGTCGCTTTCGTTGTCGTCATCATGTCCCTGATCGTGCAGGGCTGGAGCCTGACCTTCGCCGCGCGCAAGTTGGACGTCGCCCTGCCCCGCGTGACCGCGCCGGCACGGCGTGTGGAGCTCGATCTTCCCGGCCAGTTGACCTTGGAAATGGTGGGCTATCCCGTAGCCAGCAGCAGCGCCATCATGAACGGCGGCACCCTGCCGCGCTGGGCACGCCCCGCCTTTGTCATCCGCAACGAGGCCGTGGTGATGCCGGCGGAATCCGGCGCCCTGCAGGTCAACGATACGGCGTATTACCTCGCACCGCCGGCGCGCGCCGCGCAGTTGGATACGCTGTTCGCCGAGCACACCGAACTTCTCTCGACCGACGAGCCGTTCTTCGGTGAGTTCTTGTTCGATGGCACCGTGCCGCTCAAGGAACTCGCCGGCTTCTACGCGCTCAATCTCGGGCCGGCTATGGCCGATATGACTATCGCCGCGTTGTTCTCCTCGCGCTTCGACGATTCTCCGGAAGTGGGTGACCATTTGCGCATGGGCACGGCCGTCATTGTCGCGCGCGAAGTCAGCGAGGGCGTTGTCACGCGCGCCGGTTTGCAGTTGGCTGCATCGCCGGAAGATGCCGCCGTCTCAACCGTCCGTGCCGGCTTCTCGCGTCTGCGTCGCCTTGTCGGGCTGCGCTAGGAAAGGTTACTTCAACAGGGGAGCTAAAATAATGAGCGACCGTACATTCTCTCTTAGCCGCCGTTCGGCGTTTGTCGGTGCCGGCGCACTGGCCGCCACGGGCCTCGCCGTCTCGCAAGCGCAAGCCGCAGAAATGACGGCGACGGAGAAAGCCAACCTGAACGTGGTCACCGACTTCCTCGCGATTTGGGCCAAGCAAGAGACCGATCCCGCGACGGGCGTGTCTTTCTTCACCGACGATTGCGTCGTGCGTATGGAAGAGGACAAACCGGCGCTGGTCGGTAAGACCCCGCTTGCCGGCGCGTTCGCCGGGCTGCTCAAAAGCGGACGCTACAAGATCGATGTGCTCAATAGCCTCTCGCGCGGGCCGGTCGTGACGGTCGACCGCGTCGACGCCTCGATCACCGACCCCAGCAAGAAATTCGTCGTTGTCGGAGTCTTCGTGCTGAAGGACGGCAAGATCAAGGAATGGATGGACTACATGGTGAAGGCCTAAGCAAAGCCGCCACCAGCGCCGCGCTACTTGCGCGGCGCCAGGATGTCGTCGAGCCGTGAAGGTACGTCCTTCACGCGCTCGAGACGCGGATAGCGCAGCCCGCTGTCGCTCTCGATCTTCACCGTGCGATAGTAGTCGCCCGCGCGAACCAACAGGTCTATCGGCGCCTTGGCCTTGATCACTTCTTTCAGCCGCGCGCTGTCATAGGCGATGCCATTCACCGCCACGATGCGCTGACCCAGCGCGAGGCCGGCTTTGAACGCGGGGCCGTTCCAAAGGACCCCGGCCAGTTCACCCTCGCCGCGCAGCGAGAAGCCGAGGCTGTAGTTGTAGTCGGTGATCTTGCCGCGTGTTTCCACCAGCTTCCCGTAAGCGGTGGCGGTATCGGCAAAGGCCAGCTTATAGCCCCCGCGCTGCAAGCCATCGAGCGGGGCATCGCCATGACCGTCGAGGCGGTCGCGCAAGAACTTCGCCCAGTCGTAAGGCTGCACCGCGTTCAGCGCAGCAACAACGTTTTCGAAGGTGTAGGTCACCGGCGACCAACGCCCATCCTCGATACCAAAGAAGCCGCGCGCGAAGTCGTCGAGCGACTTCTTGCCCTTAGACAGGTCGCGGATCAGCGTGTCGGCATCCAGCCAGATCAGCATGCCTTCGTTGTAGTAGTCCTCCCCGCGCTGCCAACTGCCCCAGGGCTCTGACCGGCGCTGCTGAATGATCGGATCGTTGGTCGTGTCCTGCAGCGCGCGCCAAGAACGGCCGACACGGGCCTGATAGGACGCCGCCGTCAGCGCAATCGCATCGCGCACCTGTTCGCGGCTGAGCAACCCGGCCCGGGCCGCCAGCACCAATCCCCAGTACTGCGTCTGGCCCTCGTAGACCCACAGCAGCGAGTCACGCATCGGCACGTTGTAATCGGCGGTCCAGAGATCGGCCGGACGGCGGAACTTCCCGTTCCAGGAGTGCGTGTATTCGTGTGCGACCAGATCCCGCCCCGGCGCATGACCATCCCAACTCGTGAAGTATTCCGGGTCGGTGCCGTTCTCGCTGGACCGATGATGCTCCAGTCCGATCCCGCCGACGCGGTCGGTGAGCATCAGCAACATGTCGTAGTGATCGTAATGCCGCGCGCCGAACAACTTATCAGCTTCGCGGATCACCGCGCGGTGCGCCGCAATGTGCTCAGGCTTTGCCTCCAGCAACTCCGGACGATCGGCGAAAACATTGAGCGTGACGCGCGACCGGCCGTTGGGATCGAGGTCGATCTTCTTGCCGTAGCGACCGGCGAACACCGGTGAGTCCACGAGGTCTTCGAGCGAGATTGGCTTGAATGTCGTGACGTCGCCATTGCTCGACGCGGTCTCAAGCGCCGTGCCGAATGTCCACTCCGGCGGAAGACGCAGCGACGGCGCGACGTTGATACCGCGCACGAAGTGGCCTGCCGGATACAGCACCACGGTGTTCCACTGCAGAGCGACGATCTCGCGCGACATCGTCACGCGGCCCTGATTGCCGGCGGTCGGGCTCAGGAACTGGAAGCCGATGTCGAGCGTGTCCGTGCCCGCGGGCACATCGAGACGGAACGCAAAGCCGTTGGCGGGATCGCGCTGCCATTCGACACGCTGGCCTTTGGCCGTGATCACGAGGCTCGCGAGAAAGTCCACGCGTCCGACCGGACCATGGTGACCCGGCAGCCATTGCGGAAACAGCAACGTGAGCGGTCCCGGCGTCACCGGCAAGGTCTCGCGCACCGTGAAGATGCGGCGATCGAGGTCGGTCGCATCGACCGAGAGCGTGATGGTCCCAGGATAGGGCTTATCGACGGCCGCCGGCACCGGCGCGGCCGGTGCCAGGGGTTGCGGCGCAGGCGCCTGTGTAAGGGCCACCCCGGCGCTCATCAGAATGAGCGCGCCAATCCCCGCTAGCCGCATGGTCATCCCCCATCGCACCCGTGATCGTGGCGGCATTTTCCCGCCGTTTCCGGCGGGAGGCAACCAACGATCGGGCGATGGGTACTCTAGGCGATATGGCCCTGATGGTTGTCCAGATACCACGTCGCGAGTTCCTCGCGGGTGGTGAACCAGACGCCGGGCTGCTGCTTGGCGAATTCCAGGAATTCCTTCACCGCGCGAACGCGATAGGCGCGGCCCGCGACGTGCGGGTGCAGGCCGACGTTCATCAAACGCCCACTGCCCTGCTCCGTGGCTTCTTCAAGCAGCACCGAGAGTTCTTCCTTCAGGATGTCGCGGAACTCGTCGGTGTTGTGGCCGCGACGCGTGAGGATCGTGAAATCATTGATCTCGTTGGTGTACGGCGTGGACACCACCGGACCCGCCGGCGTTTCGATCAGATACGGCTGATCGTCGTTCAGCAGATCGCAGAAGAAGATCAGACCGTTTTCTTTGATGATCGTCGGCGTGTTCACCGTGCCGCGCAGCGACGACGACAGCCAGCCTTTCGCCGGCTTGCCGTAGAATTCCTTGTAGACCTTCAGCGTGCTTTCGACGACTTCGCGCTCTTTCTTCGGATCCTTGGCGTAATCGGTCAGGAGCTCGCCCTGTTCGTAGTTATGGGCGACGACTTCCCAGCCGCGCTCTTTCGGCGCGTTGGCGATGTCGGGGCGGATGAGCGCGGTCTTGGCGTTGATCGTGCAGCTGGCCGGCACCTTTGCTTTGTCGAAGGCGTCGAACAGGCGCCAGATGCCGACACGCTGGCCGTACTCGCGCCAGGTGAAGTTCGGGAAGTCGGCGACGTTGCCCGGCAGAACGTCCGGCAGGATCGGCGGGCCGCCGGCGTAATACGCCCGGTCGGTGTCCTTCACCATGTCCCACGTCTCGAGATTGAGCGTGAGGATCAGGGCGACCTTCTTGCCGTCCGGAAACTTCAGCTTGCCGCGCTTGGCGATCGCGGAGAACGGATACTTCATGGTCACGATCGGAAACTCCGGAATCAGGTGATCTGGTAGGAATCGCGCACGACCTCGATCATCGAGGTCTTGAGCAGCACAGGCCGCGACAGCACCGGATCGGCGGCGATGCGCATCATCTCAGCCTGCATCTTACGCTGCGCGTCGGGGTCCTTCTCTTCGATCTGCTTCTTGTTCTTGATCGACTGGTCCTGCACGAACTTCTGCGCAGTGATGCGGCGCTGGCGATCGTAGAGGTCGAGCGCGCTGTCGTCGGCCTTGCCGTCGCGGATGGCGATGAACTTCTCCGCCAGATTGATGGCATCGTGGATTCCGCCGTTCATACCCATGCCGCCGAGCGGATTGTTGATATGCGCGGCATCGCCGCCGATCAGAACGCGGCCTTTGCGATAGGTCGAGGCCACGCGCTGGTGCACGTTATAAAGCGTGCGGTGACCGACCACGAAATCGCCCTGCTTCGGCGCGATGTGTTGCAGACGGTCCTGCACCCACTCTTCCGACAGCAGCTTCTCGTTGGTGTCTTCCGGCTTGGTCGGGATCAGCACGCGCCACATGTTGTTGCAGCGCAGCAGCACACACCACTCTTCCGGATCGGAGATGTAGTTCACCGCCGACAGGCGCGGCAGGTACTTGTCGAGCGGATAGGTCGTCGAGATCACCAGGAACTTCTCGGGCCATGTGAAGCCCTCGAAATCGAAACCCGACTTCTGGCGTATCTGACTGTTCGCGCCGTCGCCGCCGAACACGTAAGACCCGCGAATGGTCTTCTGGCCGTCGGGCGTATCGCAGATCACGTTGACGCCGTCGGCGTCTTGATTGACGTCAACCACGCTGTGCGAGAACAGCACCTTCGCATTCGGATAATTCTTGAGGTCCGCCACGCAGAACTGATTGAGGCGCCACTGCTCGCACTGCAGGCGGTACGGATGCCGCGTCGCGTCGGCGATATGCGTCATATCGAATTCGGCGATTTCGTTGGTGCGCCGGTCGCGATACTGGAACTTCCGGACGATCAGCCCGACGTCGATCAGCCGCTGGGACAGCTCGAGCCGGTCCAGCATGTCGAGGGTTGAGGAATGGAACGTGGACGCGCGCAGGTCTTCCGGCAGCGTCTCGCAATGCTCAAGCAGGACGACGTTGAAGCCCTCGCGCGCAAGGTACAGTGCGAGCGTGGCCCCAACGGGCCCGGCGCCCGCAACAATGATGGGATCTTTGCCGGGAAATGACATCACCAACGGCCTTTGTACCTTGTTAATTCCGTCCTCGGGGTGTGCCAGACCGGCGACGGTGGCGGCAAGCATCCGCGTCCGTCGGCTCACGCAGCGATCAACAATTTCTCACAAGTGCGGTACGTGGAACTGCCCGCCATGGAACAGCAGGGGGCGCCGGGCGATGTTGAAGACCCGCCGCACACGCCCGACGATGATTTCGTGATCGCCGCCGGGGTAGCGGGCCTCAGTGCGGCACTCCAGGTAGGCCACACAACCGACAATAAGCGGCACGCCGTCGATGCCCTCGTGAATATCGATATTCGCGAACTTGTCGCCTGCGGGCGTGGCGAATTGGCGGGCGGCCTGTTCCTGATCGATGGATAAGACATTCACGGCGAATGGGGCGCCAGCCTCGAAGGACCCGAAGTTTGCCGAACTATCGGCCAAAGCCCACATGATCAGCGGCGGATTCAAAGAGAGCGAGGTGAACGAATTCACCGTCACGCCAATCCGGCTGCCATTCGGTCCCATACAGGTCATCACGGTCACACCCGTGGCGAACTGCCCCAAGGTCTGGCGGAACTGACGCTGCGCATCGGGACCTCCCGCAGGGTCGACCCCTAACTGGCCCTCAATGCTGATCAGGGCCGCCTGCCCGTCCGCCTGTGCCTTTTGCCCTGCCATCCGCCAACCCATTGAACCGACCGCATACATTGCATAAAGGCCGCCTGGGCGGGGAGCAACGGCCACGCGACAACTTCACAAAAACCGGTGTCCGCCTGTCGGACAATGCTTTACAGTCGACACTGAAAATGGGGCCGTGTCCTGGAACGATATGTCCGAAATCGAGGATGACGACGAACAGGCCGGTGCGGAAAAGGGCACGGAGTCCGTGCGCCCGATCCGCGCGCTGTTGCGTGGGCTGGAAGCACTGCAGGAACTGAACGGCCGGCCGGGCGCGACCGTCACCGACATCGCCCGCGCCATCAAGCTGCCGCGCACGACCGCCTATCGCGTCCTGGAGACGCTCTGCGTCGCCGGCGTCGCGGTGCGCGATACCACGGACGATCGCTATCGCCTGACGCTCAAGGTGCGCGCGCTCGCCGATGGCTTCGAGGACGAGCCTTGGATTCCCGAAATAGCGCGGCCGGTCCTCGCAAAAAGCGCCAAGGACAGCAGCTGGCCGTTGGCCATCGCAACGTTGCATGGGGTCTCCATGCTGGTCCGCGAGCCTGTGGAAAGAGATGGCGCCCGGCAGCCCGCCTTGCGCGCGCCGATCCTCGAGAGTTCTTCGGGCCGCCTCCTGCTCGCCATGGGCGGCGACGATCAGCGCGCCATCCTGCTCGACGTGCTGGCCCGCTCCGAGCGGCCGGAAGACCGGCTGGCGCGCGACAAAGACCAGCTGAATCGCATTCTTGCCGAAGTTCGCAACAACGGCTGGGCGCTGTACGACGACACGGTTGCGCCGGAACTCAGCCTTGCGCTGCCGATCCTCATCCGCAACCGGATGCTGGCCGCGCTGGTCATGCGTTTCACCCGGGGCGCGCTGAATATCGAGCAGGCGGTGGAGAAATACGTCCCACTGCTGCGGCGATCCGCGGAAGAGATCGGCAAGGCCTTTGAGACCTCGCCGACCGTCACGTCTCCGCCCGCCGCGGGCTGAAGCCCTAACGCTTCTCGTTCAGACCGAAGGCTTGCGCCTCCATGGGCGACGGCAGAGCTGAGTCGTCGAGGATGGGAAGTCCCTGCGCCAGACGCGAATGCGACAGACCGTAGAAGCCGTAGATCAGCGCGCCCAGCAGGATGTAGGTCGACAGGATGATGGCGGGGATCGGATCGCCGCTCATCGCCTTGTCTATGATGTCCCAGATCAACGGCGCCGCCATGATGCCGGCGAAGATGATGCCCAGGATGGGCGTCAGCGCACCGCCCGGGGCGGTGAAAGGACGCTTCAGATCCGGACGGCTGCGGCGCAACCACATCACGCTGATGCAGACGATGGCGAAAGCGACCGCCGTGCCGAGGCTGACGAGATCGCCCAGGATCGAGATCGGCAACAAAGCCGCCGCGATGGCGATGATGATGCCCAGGATGATCGTGCCGATCCAGGGTGTACGGAACTTGTGATGCACCGTGGCGAAGGCGCGCGGCAATAGCCCGTCACGCGCCATCGAATAGAAGATACGCGTCTGGCCATAGGTGAGGATCAACATCACGGAGGTCAAACCGGCAATCGCGCCGATCTTGATCATGATGGCGAACCAGGGGATGCCCATGCGGTCAACGGCCAGCGCGATCGGCGCCGGAACGCCCAGTTCGCGGAACGGCACGACGCCGGTCAGAACTGCGGCGACCAGCATGTAGATCGCCGTGCAGACGAACAGCGAGCCCAGGATGCCGATAGGCATGTCGCGTTGTGGGTTTTTCGATTCCGCCGCCGCCGTCGAGACGGCCTCGAAGCCGACGTAGGCGAAGAAGATCACCGACGCCGCACGGAAGATTCCCGGTACGCCGTATTTGAAGCCGCCTTCGTTGGGCGGGATGAACGGGTCGTAGTTGTCGACGTTGATGAACGCGACACCGTAAACGATGAACGCCAGCAGCACGCCCACTTTGACGATGACGATGACGTTGTTGACCTTGGCGGATTCCGCCACCCCGATGACCAGTAACACCGTCACCGTCAGGATGCCGGCGGCGGCGATCAGGTTCAGGCCATGTCCGGCGGAGAAGATCAACGTGCCGGCCGCGTCCGGCGCGGCCTGGATATAAGGCGATGTCAGCCAGTCGGGCAGCACGATGTCGTAGTTGCCGAGCAGGCTGACGACATTGCCCGACCAACCCACGGCGACCGTAGCGGCCGCGACGCCGTACTCCAGCACCAGCAGCCAGCCCATCGTCCAGGCGAAGACCTCACCCAGGGAGGTGTAGGAATATGTGTAGGCCGATCCGGCGACCGGCATGGTGGAGGCCAGTTCCGCATAGCAAAGTCCTGCAAAGGCGCAGGCCAGACCCGCGACCACGAACGACAGCAGCACCGCAGGACCCGCATAGGTGGCGGCGGCGTTGCCCGTCATCACATAGATGCCGGCGCCGATGATGCAGCCCACGCCGAAGAGAACCAAGTTCGCAGGTCCAAGAGATCGCTTCAGACTGTGGGTCGTCGCCTCATGCTGGACCTGATCGACGGTTTTCTTGATGAAGAGTCTGCCGCTCATGAAGTCCCCCTGAACGCGCGCCGCCCCGACGCGCGCGTGAATGAAGCTTTCGAAACGTTAGAGACAGTGGTGAGGTCCCGCAACACCGCACACACGCGCACGGCGTTTCTGCTGAACGATAAGCAGCGCGCGCGCCGCCTCACTCGGCAAAGCTTTCCTAGCGTTGCCCCAACCGCCCGGCAGCGACTTCCAGGCCGCATGGTTAATCAGGTGTAAATATCATTAAAAACAACAACTTACGGACACCCCCTCATTGGCACGCTTGTTGCTTTCTATAGACCGGAACTGCCCCGTGAGAGGCAGCTGGCCATGAGAAAGTGAGCAGCAATGTCCGTTATCGACTTCATCGCAGCACGTCGCCGTAGCGACGAGAGTCTTGCAGAACCAGCGACGGCGATGGCCGGCAGCAGCAAGGCGCGTGTTGGTGGAGCGGCCGCCCCTCTGACCGCCAACCAATTCACGCGCCACATCGGCCATATCGTCGAAGACGAAATGAGGCGCGCCTTGAAACGACATGTGGACGTCATCGACCCGCGCGAAATGATCGACCTGGCAAAGATGCTGGCCGAGCTGAAGGCGAAGTACATCGGCACCACGCTGACGATCGCTTCCAACAAAACGCCGATCAACGACGCCGAACTTGAACAGATGCGCGGCCTGCGCCTGAAGATTCAGGAGCTGGAAGCCGCCTATAACGAAGTCAACGAAGCCATCGCCTCGCAGCTCGTCGAAGTGCGCGGCGTGGTGAGGGAATAGCTGCGGGGAACGCCCGTCAGGCGGGATCGCCTCGTCCCCCCTTCCCGCAAAGAATTTTACGAGGTGACCACACCCCCGGGCTCCGGCCAGAAAGGCTAGGCCCGGGGTTTCTTTTATCGTGCGCCAAAAGAAAAAGGTCGGGACGAAGTCCCGGCCTTTTTGCATCTCAACACGAAGCTTCCGCTTACTGCCCCGTGCCCTGCATGGGCTCGCCGGAGCGCATGATGGTGTGGAAGCTGCGGTCGCTGCCGCGGAAGCCCTTGAGATCGCCGGGCGCCACGTCCAACTCGTTGGTGTAAAGCGGCAGGCCTTTGTAGGCCCACTGCTTGTTGCCCCCCTGATCGACGATCGACCAGTTGCCTACCGGCTTCGCGTCTTCGGCGGAAGCGACGGTGACCGGATGGAAGGCCTTCGGGGCGTCGTCGCTCGTCAGCCCCATCTCGATGTTTTCACCGCCGGCTGCCCTGGGGCGCACGACACGCTGGTACAGCGTCCGACCTTGGGCGTCGGTAAACAACTCGCCAGCATCGGACTGATGGATTTTCACCCAGGCCGGCATCGGCGAAGGCGGTTGAACAATCGCGGCATGCCACGTCTTGTCGACGCCATCGCCGAGCGTCGCGCCGGCTTTGGCTTCGAGGGCATAGGCATAGAGCGGCTTGCCCTTATGCGCCCACTGACGCGTGCCGTCCTTACGCGCCACGATGGACCAGTCACCAGTCGCGCGCGCCGACCATGGCGCACTCACGGGCCGCCACGTGCGTACGCACGCATCGTTGCACGCCGACTCGTTCGGCTTGTCTTTATCCGACGTATAGAGCGCCATACCCGCGGAGTTCGCGAGCGCGGAGCCGATCAACGTCTTCGTCACCGCGATTTCGGGAGGCGTGAAAATCGCCTTGAAGGCGAGATGCCATTGGCCGTTGACCTCTTCGCCGAAGGTGTCGCCGGCGGCGACGTCCTTGCTGTAGGCGTAAAGCGGCTTATCGCGGTAGGCCCACTGCAGACTGCCGTCCGCGCGTTTGACCAGCGACCAATCGCCCTGGGCTTTTGCATCGCCCGTGGCGAGGTACGGCGGCCACACCTTGGCGCAGCCTTCATTGCAGGCCGACTTCCCGGGCTCCTGATCGCGGGCAAAGGTATAGAGCGTCATGCCGACCGGCGTGGCCAGCACCGCGCCATCACCACGCTGCTGGAAAACCACACCCGACGGTTCGGCGGCGGAAGCACCCGCCCCCAGACCGGCGACCAACGCTCCGCTGAGGATCAACCCAATGGCGCGCTTCATGGCGATCACGCCATCACGTCGCTGACGACCTTGGACGTCTGCAGCGACCGGGTACCCCAGTTCTGCAGCGGCACGCCCATGATCTTCATGGCCGTGAGCGGCACGCGCGTGACAGGGTCGGCGCCGCCGACGACGTGATAGCCGGTCTTCATGCGGCCACCGGCCTTGCCGGCCAGCCACAGCGGCACGCCATCGATGGTGTGAACGCGCGCATAGTTGGTTTCGCTGCCCGCGAAGATCAAGCAATTGTCGAGCAGGTTGCCCGCGCCTTCCTTGATGCTCGACAGGGTATCGAGGTACTTCGCGAAACCGTTGCTGCACTGCTGATTGAACCAGAACGTCAGCGGCTGATAGCCGAGCTTCGTGTCGATCGCTTCTTCGTGCGTGAGCAGATGGTGCGTATAGGTTTCACCGGCACGGCGCACGTTGGCGAAGTCGTCGGTGAAGACCATGTTGAAGACTTTGGTCTGATTGCACGCGACCGCCATGGCCAGAAGCTTGGACATGACATTGTGCGTTTCGACGACGTGATCCATGTCGCGCGCGACACGGGCTTCGTCCTGCTTGGTCTCTTGCGCCGGATTGGGCGGCACGCGGCAGGCGTCGTTCGCCGCCGGCTTCTCGAGTTGGAGCGCCAGCTGGTTTTCGACCTGACGAACGGAGGTGAAGTACTCGTCCAGACGGGCCTTGTCGGCCGCGCCGAGCGTCTTGACGTAATCCTTGCTCTGTTCGGCCACGCCGGACAGCACGCTCTTTTCGAGCATCACGCGCGGATCGGGTTTGAAGTCGGCCTTGTTCGGATCGACGAATTCCGGCCCAAAGATGCGGGCATACAGCGACACCGGCGACACTTCCGCGTTGCCGCGGCTGTCGGTGGAACGCGCGCTGTAGCAGGCGCGCGGCATGCCGGAGGCGGTGACGTTCAGCGTCTCGAAACGCGAGCCGCGACCGATCGCGTCGGCGATCAGCAGATCGAACGTCGGCGCCGGGATCTCGTTGGTCTTGGCCGGAGCCGTACCGGTACGGCTGGCGCACCAGCCGGAGAAGTGGGTGTAGTTCGAGTGACCGTCCAGCGGCATCGCGAAGCCGTTGAAGAAGTTCAGGTACGCCTCATAGGGCTTGAGCGCTTGGCATTCCTCGAGGAAGCCGATGCCCTTCGCGGTCGCGCCCTTGTCTTGAATGGCGTGGCCGGGGGTATGTCCCATGCCCCAATACCACGTGCCGAAACGCACGGGGATCGGCTGACCGGTAGCGGCGATCGCCGTGCCGTTCGTGTTCAGCACACAATCCAGGAACGGCAGTGACATGGTGACGGCAGCACCACCCAGGGTGCCGCGCAGGACTTCGCGACGATGGATGGTACGAGGCAGCAGAACGCTCATGACCGCTTCTCCTCCGAGTTCGGCGCGGTCGCAGTGGCCGGCGGCGCGCTCTTGGGCTTGATGATAAAGAATGCATCGCTCAGCGCGATACGCTTCAAGAGACTCTTGAACTTGTAGCCGTCGCTTGCGAACGACGTTTCGAGATACTTCACGAACTCGCGGTCGCCCTGGGCCGGCGCATGGCCAACCGAATAGGCATACAGCCTATTGGCGAGGCACTGGCTGGTCGCCGGATCGTCGTGCAACGCTTTCGCGAAGCCGCGCGGATCGATGTAGGGCTTACCGTTAAGATCGCCTTTGGTGTCGATCTCCACCTCGTTCTCCGTGGTGCGGAACTGGCCCGCGCCATCGAAGTTCTCGAATGTCAGGCCGATGGGATCGGTCAGCTTATGACAGCCCGCGCAGGCCGGCGCGTTCTGATGCGCCGTGAGGCGATCGCGCGCGGTCTTGTTCGGCGAGTTCGGATCGTTGAACAGCGAGAAATCGACATCGCCCGGTGGATCGGGGATGTGCTGGCACAGCAGCAGCTCGCGTACGGCGCGGCCGCGCAGAGTCGGCGAGCTGCGGCCCGGGTGGGCATAGAGGGCAAGCATTGCGACCTGAGTCTGAATGCCCGCGCGCATATCGTCTTTCGGGAATTCGTAGGCCGACCAACCGTCGTCGGTGCGATCCGCGCTCACGCGATAGACACGCGCCAGCGTGCGGTTCATGTAGGTCTTCGTCGTCGTGAACACGTCGCGATAGTCGGCGTCGCGCGTCACAACCACATCGGAGATGGTGCGCAACACCTGCTCGCGCGCATCGTCGGCGACGGTCGAGGTGAAGGTCGGATAGATCACCGGATCTTTCTCGAGCGTCTCGAACTTTTGGAAGTCGAGGAAGTCGGCGAAGAACGCGCGCACGCCCTGATCGAGGTTGGGCGATTCAATCAAGCGGGTGACCTGGCGTTCGACGCCGGCCTTGGTATGCAGATCGCCCTTCTCTGCCGCCGCCAACAGCACGTCATCCGGCGCGGTGTTCCACAGCAGGAAGCTGAGGCGCGCCGCCTTGGCATAGCCCGTCAGCCGCTGCTGACCGGCGTTGGCAGGATCGGCTTCGGTCGCGTCGGCGACGAACAGGAATTCCGGTGTCACCAGCATCGCGGAGAGCGCGACGCCGAGGCCCTGGTAGAAGTCCTTGTGAACTTCGGCGCCCTCGTGCGCGGCCTTCACGAAGAAGGCGAGTTCCTTTTCGCTGAGCGCGCGGCGGAACAAGAGGCGGCCGGTGTCCTTGAAGAACTTGGTGGCGCAAGCATCATCGGCGACCGCGGGGTTGGCGATATCGCATGGCACCAGCGTGGCGCGGTGCTCTTCATCGACAACATTGCCGGACACGATGCGTGCGGTGGTGTAGAAACGCTCGAAGCCATCCGGCGTGACGCGCGCCGTCGCGGTCGAGAGCGTCGACAAGCCTTCGGTGCGCTGCAACGGGTCGAACTTCGCGCCAATGTCGACGCCGGCGCCGAAAACATCGACCATGATGTTGTGGTACTGCTGGTCCGTCAGACGGCGCATTTCCGGCGAACCGCCGGCGGACTTGGGCTCAGGCGCATTGCAACCCGCGACCACAGCAACTGCAGCCAGCAGCGTGGCGCTCAGTAACTTACGGGCAGAGATACGGATCATCGCTGAGCAGTCCGTTCAGTCTTGGGGTGACGCACAAAGGCCGCATAGGCCTCGATATCGAAAGCTGACGACAGCGCCGTGCACTGCCCTGTCTTCGGGTCCGGATAGCCGTCGGCAAGACGCGCGGCTTCCTGGATGACGGAGGGGCAGTCGATGCCGTTCACCGGGATCACGCCGCCGAGGCCGCCGATGTAGTACTGGAAGTCCGCCAGGCTATAGTAACCGGCCACCATGCCATGCGCCTTCGTGCCATCGGCGACGGGATGCAGTTTCAGCTGCATGTCTTTGATGACCGGGTGCATGAAATTGTAGTTGCCGTAGAAGGGCAGACGAACGTCGGCGGCTTTGGTCTCGATCGCGCCGTCCTTGATGCGGCCCTTGGCGGAATCGCCATAGCGCGGCTTACCGTCGACCATATCGATCGAGTACGTGCTGAACGGCAGCGGGCTGCCGCCGCTGTCCTGCACCCACTGGTCCACCGAGCGATAGAAGGTGACGGTGACGTCGTCGTCGTTCTTGGTGTCGTCGACGTCGGTGATCTCGATCAGGATCATGCCGAGACCGGACGTGCCGCGCATTTCATTGGCGTTGGCGTCAACCGTGCCGACGTTCTTGCGCCAGCCATAGGTGCAGCCGACCAAACGATAGAGTTGGTTGTCGATGCCGGGCGTACCGTCGGGCGCGACGAACTTGGTGTGCGCGCAAGACTTCGGCGTGGCCTTGCCGTCGGTCGTGCCGTCGAGGTTCATGCCGTAGGACGTGGGGCCTTCGACCGTGCGCATCCGCGGACGCTTCACCGAGTCAGGCTGCAAGCAGACGTTTTCTTTGTTGTCGCCCTGGTTCACCGAAACGCCGAAGCGATTCAGCGCCTGGATCATGCCGTTGCCGGTGAGCTTGGCGCGCTGTTCGGGCGACGTCTTGCGCCACCAGAACTCGTCGTTCGCGGTGCTCATGCCCTCCGGGCACTCGTCCTGGAATTTCGTCTCATAGATGGAGGTGAACCAATCCTTCACCACGAAAGCCATGCGGCGCCCTTCGGGCGCGGCCGCTTGCGCGCTGCTAGCGCTGGCCAACAGGGCTAATGGAATGAGCCATGAAGTAAGACGATTCATACGCGTATTCGGCCTCCCTCGCCGCGTTCTTTTTTCACCCTCCCCGGGGCGAAACATTCTATCCCTCCTAGGGGGTTGGAACAAAGGCGCCCCGCCTCTCCGAGGGGGGTTTCTGAAAATTGATTCACGCAGTGGGCAAAACAGAATGCAAAGGCTGCTTCACCGGGCCTGATCTCACGCGGATGTGAGCGTCTGGGCCGCGGCCGCAGTGCCGGCAAGCCGCCCGTAGACGGAAGCCGTCAGCAATCCGTTCCCCGCCAGATAGCCGGCACAGCCAGCCCCTGAGATTCCCCGCGCCGCGCCGCCGCCCGCGAACAGGTTCGGGAACGGACTACGGTCGGCTTTAAGGACTCGGCCCTGTGCGTCGACTTCGAGCCCGCCCTGGGTGTGATACAGCGAACCCGTCACTTTCACCGCCTTGAACGGCGCGGTCAGCGGCTTCGTATCGCGGAACGTTCGGCCCAGCGGATCTTTGCTCTTGCCGGCCGCGGCATCCTGCACTTCGCGCAGCGTATCCTTCAACGCGGGCGGCAAGCCGGTGATCGCGCAAAGCTCATCCGCACTGTCGGCGCTCAATACCAAACCGACTTTGAGGAAATCGACGTAGGGCACGTACTTCGCAAGATTATCCTCGATCTGTTGATCGTAGATGCTCCACGCGAAGCCGCCGGGTTGCGCGAGGATATCGAGCGCGCGCTCGGCATAGTTCGACGTTTCGTCTGAGAAGCGCTTCCCCGTCGCGTTCACTTGGATACCGCCGCGCAGGATATGCGCCCAAGGCACCGACACTGGGCGATCGACCATGAGGCCACCGTGGCTCTGGTACGCGGTGATGTCCCCGAGCGCGGCGCCAAGTCCCTCGCCCCAGCGCACCGCGTCGCCTTGCGCGCCATGATGGCAGTAGGCGCCGGCCTTGGCCATCGCCGGAATGTGCTTCGTCACCATCTCGCGATTGGCTGCAAACCCGCTGCTGGCGAGAATCAAGGCGCCGCAAGCGATATCCCGCTGCTGGCCTTCGCTTGTCACGCGCACGCCGGCTATCCTGCCGTTGCTGTCGGCGAAGAGGCTGTCGACCACCGTCTCCAACGCAAATCGCACACCGGCCTTCTTGGAAGCATCATAAAGCGCATCCATAACCTCGCCGCCGGTGCATCCGATAGTGCCGTGCATGCGATAAAGGCTGTGGCCGGCGTAGAGTTCGTTCTGCAACGACAACGGGATCGCGTGCTTGTCGACCAGCCATTCGATGGTCGGCGCACTTTCGCGGACAATGTGATGAACGCGGTCAATGTCGGTTTGGCCGTTGTTGCGCTTAAGAATGTCGCCGGCAAACAGCTCGACTGAATCGTTGATGCCACGGTCACGCTGAAAACGCGTGTTCGCCGCCGGGATGAGGCCGATCGACATGGCGGTCGTACCGCGCGGCACGGCGTCGCGTTCGATGACCAGCACATCGGCCTGGCCGTCGCGGGCCGCCAGTGCGGCGCAAAGACCGCAGGCCCCGGCGCCAACAATGACCACCTCGGCCTCATCGCCGAAGCGCGCTTGATCGGGCGAAATAACCGCGGGCCCGCTCATGGCGTCACATCAACCGACGTAGTAAACGCCGGGCTTAGCGCCCTTGTCCGGCAATAGCGTCCACGAATGCTGGCGGCTGATGATGGGCGCAAGTTTCTCGCCGTCCTGCTCGCCGAAAATGCGCGCATTGGTCGGGCAGGCCTCAACGCAAGCGGGCTCGCGGCCCTCGTCGATTCGGTGATAGCAGAAGTCGCACTTTACAGTGACGCCTGTGGGCGCGCGGTCCACGACCGGGCTCTTGAAGTCGCCGCCGTCCGGGAACGAGGTGCGATTGTCGTGCACCGGGAAACGTTGCTCATACGGGCAGGCAAGGATGCAGCCGCCACAGCCGATGCACTTGTCCCAATCGATTAGGACGATCCCGTCCTTCTCGCGCGCGTACGTGGCCTGCGTGGGACAGACATCGATGCAGGGGGCGTCGTCGCAGTGATTGCACATCACCGGCAGGAACTGACGACCGACGTCGGGATACGTGCCGACCTCGACTTCGAGGATGCGTGTGAAATGGATATCGACCGGCGTGTTGTGCTCGACTTTGCACGCAATCACGCAAGCGTTGCAACCGATGCAACGGTCTAGGTCCATCACCATGCCGTACTTGCTCATGGACGCGGCCCTCCCAAGCGCGAGATCCGCACGCGCGTACACGAATCCGTCTGACCCGACAGCGTGTCGATGTAGGCGACATCCGGCGCCGGCAGAAAATTATTGAAGCTCGTGCCTTTGTACTTCGAGACCGTATAGGCACGCGCCCAGTGACCGAGCGTGCTGGGTATGCCGATGCACTCCGGATGGATCAACTCGGTCACCTTGACGTACCCCTCACCCTTCGAGATCTCAGACTCGATGAGGATGCGGTCGCCGTCCTTGATGCCTTTCTTGGCCGCCGTCACGGTGTTGATCATGACGTTGTGCGTGTAAGGATTGCCGCGTGCAAGTTCGTCGATCCACAGGTTCTCAGAGGTGACCGAGAACGTGATGAACGGCACCTTGAAGTTGACGATGAACAGGTCGAACCCTTCAGCGCGGCCGTGATCGTGTTCGTGGGTGTGGCACGGGAAGTAAGTCAGCAGCGGCGTGTAGGGACGGAAGTCCCATTCAAGCTTCAGCTGATCCATTACGCCCTTCACCTTCTCGCCCGCATCGATGAGATGCTCAAGATACACCGGCACACGCACATTCATGTAAGGGCGCGGATAGGCTTCGCGGATGGTCTTCTTGCGCGTGATCATGCACGCCGTGCTCTCGAGCTGATCGACCTCGAAATCCGGCCCCAGCAGCGATTTCGCCTGACGTACGGCGATGTCCTGCACAGTGTACTTCTTGGTCGGATCCAGCGCGTAGGGCTTGGCAATATTCCAGCTCTGGTTCCCGATCTTGTAGAGGTCTTCGAGAATCCCGAGACGCTCAGCCAGTTCGAGATAGACGTTCAACCATGGCCGCGCCTCACCCGGCGGATCGACCGCCGCCTGGCGCATCAGCCAGTACCACTCGCCCGGCCCCGGCGCGATGAAGGCGTAAGGATCGTTAGCGGGGAAAAGGTCCCAGCGCTCGTAGTCGTGCGAGTCCGGCAGCACGATGTCGGCGAATTCCACCGTCTCATCGACGAAGGTCGCGAAAGATACCTGATAACCGATTTTCTTCAGCACGCCGGACATTGCTTCCGGATTGTGGCTGTTCATCATCAGATTCGTGCGGCAATGCAGCAGCATTTCCGGCTTATAGGTGATGCCGAACTTCTCCGGCTCGCGGATGCCCCAGGCGAACATTCCGCGCGTGAATAGCGACGCCGGGAAAATCTCGTTCAGGTCCAGCGTTTCGGGAACCTTCGGCTCGCGCGGCGGATAGGGCTTGTAGTACTTCGTGATGTACTGCGCGGGCACCAGCATGCCGTCCTCGTCCGCCTCCGGCTCCCAGAACGGACCGATAGGGTTCACGCCGCGCTGGCCGCCCGGCACGTCGAGATTGCCGACCATCGCATTAAGCATATGGATCGCGAGCGAGGTATGGCAGCCGCCCTTATGTGCGCCGGAGCCACGCTTGAAGTGAATCGCGGCCGGGCGGAATGGAAGCTCCACGCCGTCGATCACGATCGTGCTGCCGATCTGCGCCGCTTCGACGAACTCTTTGGCGATCAAGCGGCAAGTCGCCGCCGGCACCGTCGTTATACGCTCGGACTCTTCCGGTGTGTACTGCAGCAGGTGCTTCTTCAGGACCACGAAGGACGGCCGTACTAGCGTGTTATCGACCAGGTACTCGCCTTCAAGCGCCGGATCGATAACGTCGGCATCATTGAACGGTTTCGCGCTGTTGGTCGTGGTGTCCCACACCATCGGCTTGTTCGTGGCGGTGTCGCGCTTGTAGTGCCCGTCTTCCTGCACCAGATAGGGGGCGTTAGTGGAGTGCTTAAGGAACTTGACGTCATAGATGCCGAGTTCGTTGCAGACGACGTTCAGCATCGCCAGCGCAAGCATGCCGTCCGTGCCCGGACGCAGCGGCACCCAATGATCGGCCTTCGCGGCAGCATTGGAGCAGAACGGATCGATCACGACCTGGCGGGCGCCGCGCTTACGCGCATTCGCCATCACTTCGGCCGTGTGCAGCGGAATGGTCTCGGCAAGCGCGCCCATCTGGGTGCCCCACAGGACCATGTAGTTGCACTTCTCGAAGTCCAATTCGCCGTTGAACGAGCCATTCAACAGAAGGTGCGCCACGTGCGGCGCGGCGCCGCAATAGTCGGCACGGTTCCATGTCAGGTTCGGCGTGCCAAACGCTGCGCCAAACGCCTTCGAGATTCCGTAGGCCGGCAGATCGAAGTGCGCGATCACCAGCTTGCGCGGGTCGGTCTCACGGATGCTCTTCAGCCTCCCGGTGACCTCGGTCAGCGCCTCTTCCCAGCTGATTTGCTTCCACTGCGGATCTACTCCGATACCCTTCTCCGGATTGGTGCGGCGCATCGGATGGAGCAAACGCTTGGGATCGTGCAGGTCGAGAAAGCGCGCCTTGCCTTTGGCGCAGATGTGACCCTTGGAATTTGGCGCGGCGGGATCGCCGATGACGTTGACGACCTTGTTGTCGACGCTTTGTACCTTGATCCCGCAACAATTGTAGCAGCCCATGCAGACCGACGGCGTCCACGTTTCTCCCTCTTTTGGGACATGAGGGGTGGCCGCGTGCGAAGCATCACCGTCCATAACCGACTCTCCGAAAAACTAGACCAACGCCTCGTAGGCGCCGACTCGCAGAATGGCGTAACGCAGCGAGATATCGCCGGCAACACGGGCGATTGCCCCGAGGATGAGCACTGCGGTCAAGCCTACCTTATCGGGCTGAAGGTACAGAAGCGTCGTCGTCAGCGCCGGTACGACCAGTCCAACACCGATGGCCCCGCCCCAGAACAAAGCCTTCTCATGTGTGAGCAAGCGTTGGCCTGAAAAACGCGCCGCGCGACCCATGCGGTGCGCCGCCGACAGGAACGCCACGATGCAAATTGCAATCGCCGCGAGCAGACCAAGTTCGGCGATCGGCTGCGACGGCGCATCAAGCCAGCGGGGCGCGAGAATCTCGCCGAACACCAGGCCAGCTGCACCGCCGTTCGCGAGCCCCGACAACGCCGACAGGATCGGCAGCATGCCGGTGTTCCAGAACGGGATGCCTGCGGACGCAGCCATCGCGAAGCCGGGATAGAACAGGATGAACGCCGACGCTATCATCTGCAGCCAATAGATCGCGGTCGGTATGAAGTCCGGCAGACCGAGATTGACCAGGCGCAAGAACACTGCGATCGCGCCGAGGCCACAGAAGGCGCCGATCACCGCCGTGCCGCGGCTGATCCATGAACGGCGGATGTTCGCGATCGCGCGCCACGCCGCCCACGGATTGCCGAGGTGGCTGAACAGCAGAACGACGGCGAGCACCATCACCAGTTCGGCAGCGATCATGCCCGGCAGCCATTGCGCGCTGGCCGCGAGCATCATGAAGGTCGCCGCCACCCCCTCGACCGAGAACACGGAACCTTCGCGAAAGCCCCAAATTGACTGGAGCTTCACGCCAACGCGGAAGTCCGGCCGACCTTGCTGGATGACGTGGGCTTGGCCCTGAACGCTCCTCATAGCGCGTTACTGGCTCACGGCCGGTTTGAGGCGCTGGCGTGCAAGCTGGCCGCGGATCTCGCCGAGCTTGTACTTTTGGGTCGTGATGTTGACGTACATCCGGTCGGTCAGCAGGTAACGCAGCTGCCCGTCCGTAAGAATGATGGACCCCTCAAGCGGGCTTTTCACACCATTGGGCGCGAGATCGACAAGCGGCCCCGCTTCACCGCCCGGCGTCTGGGGACCGTGAATCTTGGCAGCGATCGGCGCAGAGGTCAGGTCTTGATAGGTAATCTTCCACGACAACCGCATCGTGGCGCGGTCGAGGACGAAATCGGCACGGCCCTTTGCAGGACTGTCGACGACCGAACTCTCCTCGGACGCGCGGAGTTCAGTCGTAAAGGCAATCGGCGGCCCCTTGAGGCTGGGATCGGGGTACTTGGACTCTCCAAGCGGATCGGATTGGTCGGCGGCTCCGACTGGGCTTGCCATCAGCAAACCCAACATCGCGACAACCAAGCGCCGTTCCATGCTTTTCACGCCAAGTACCCCTCTCCAGTTCTCTAGAAGTCGTACGTCATGTTGATGCCGAACGCACGCTTGTATGGCAGGCCAAGACGGATTTCGTTTTCGATCGAGCCCCCGGTGGAGCTGCTCGAATCCGCACCGTACTCGCCCTGCGTGAAGTTGCGGCTATCCAACAGGTTGGTGACGTAAGCTTCGATCTTCAGGCTGGCATGCTGGATGCCGAAGCGCAGATCGAGGTTGTGGTTACCCGGCAGCCACGCAAGGTTGGTGCCGTCGATGTAGTACTTGCCGCGATAACGCCAATCGAGGCGGGTGTACCAATCCCAATCGCCGGACAGGTGATCGGTGTAGGTCGGCGACACCGACCACTTCAGCTGAGGCGAACCCCAGAAGCGGTTGCCGGTGATGTTGGTCGAGCGGCGGATCTGCGTGCCGACCGGCGTGTAGTTGTACGCTTTGATCTTCGACGTTTCCCAATTGAACGTGGCGTTCAACGTCAGCTTCTCGCTGGGAGCCCAATCGGCTTCGAATTCGGTCCCGTACAGATCGACCGCACCGCCGTTGGTGGTGACCGAAGTGTTCACGACACCGCCATTCGGCTGAACGAACGAGATGATGCTGGGCACCTGGCCGTTACGCCAAAGCTGGTAGTAGCCCGTCAAACGGGTACGGGCGAGACCGCCGAGCCACGTCGACTTCCAGCCGGCCTCGAAGTTATCGAGCTTTTCTTGGCCGAAGGTTTCAGCGGCGCCGATCGGCGCGAGCTGCGCGAGCACGGAAGCCGGCTGGCCGACCAGGATCGAGTTGAAGCCGCCACGACGATAGCCGCGCGAGAACAAGCCATAGAGCAGCGAGTCCGACGCGTACTTGTAATCGAGCGAAACGCGCGGCGAGAAGCTGCCGTACTTATCCGAACGCGGGGCTGCGACCGTCGGGTACCACGTCGTCGCGATCACCGTATCCCACTGATAGCGGGCTTCGGCGGTCAGCGTGAGGGTATCCATCAGATCGTAGTACAGACCGCCGTAGATCGCCGGCGTCTTGGTGCGCTGCGCGGTGAGCGAACCCTGGTACTGCGGCACCGTCTTCGACTGACCGAAGTTCGTGTTGCCCGGTGACGTCGTGTACAGGTAGCTCGCGCCGGCCGTTCCACGCAGGCGCCACGTCTGCGGCGTGGAGACACGGAACTCCTGGTTATAGTCGTTGTTGATGCTCTGCTGCATCAGATGGAAGCTGATGTAGTTCAGACGGCAGCACGGCTGACCCGCCGCGATCGGCGTGTTGAACTGCGGGTTCGGCACGTCGCGCGTATCGCGGTAGTTCGGCGCGTTGATCGACTGGCCGAGCGTGTGGTGCCAACCGCTGAGCGACTGGAAGGTCCAGCCGGACGTCGCGGCGTATTCCACGCTCAGGTGCACCATGTCCGTGACGGCCTTGCCGCCGTTGTGCTGCAGGAAGCGCGGATCGAACAGCATCGGCACGCCGATGCGGTTGTCGAAGAAGATACCCTGCAGATACGGCGTGATGTCGTAGTTGCCGGAGATGATCTTGTGATCGATCTGGCTCGCGTTCGGCAACGCGCCGCAATAATAGGTGCCGAAGGTGCCCTGCGTGTTGCAGAACAGTTCCTGGCTGCCGCCGGTGACGCCGGGGACCTGGGTGCCCGAACCGCCAAACTGCGGCAGGCTGTTGCCCTTCAGCGCGATGGCCGCCGGCGGGCCGCTATCGTCCCATTCGTGGTCGACGAAGACCTTGGCGGTGATTTCGTCGGTCGGCGTGAAGTAGGCCGTGCCGATGAACGAGCGCGACGAGCGCGAGCCCATCGTCTGATCCGGCTGCGACGAGTTGCGCCACTGACCGTCGGTGCCGAAACCGCGACCGGTGATACGGACGCCGAGTTTGTCTTCGACGATCGGGCCTTCCAACGTCAACGCGACTTCATGCGTGCCGTAAGAACCGAATTCGCCGTACGCACGGCCGGCGAAATGATCCGCCGGCTTCTTGGTGACGAAGTTCAGCGCGCCCTGGAAGGTGGCGCGGCCGAAGTACACGCTCTGCGGGCCGACCAGCACTTCGACGTGATCCAGCGCGCCGAGATACGGCGTGCCGTTACCGGCGAGCGAGATGCCGTCGACGAAAACCTGACCCGACGACGTCGAGAGACCGCGGAACGTCAGCGTGCGGGTGAGGTTGTTGGTCAGGCCTTGGTCGATGTGCAGACCCGGCGTGTAGGCCGCCAGCGTGCGCATGTCCTTGATGCCGGCCGATTGGATCGCGTCGGCCGAAACCGCCGAGATGGCCATCGGAATCGCCATCAGGTTTTCTTCGGTACGACGTGCCGTGACGGTGATTTCTTCGAGCCCGCCCTGGGCAAAGACCGCCGAAGCGGAAATGAGTGCAATGGCGCTGGTGCTGAATGCCCAAGCCAAGCGGCGCGATGAAGTGCGCATCTTAGTCCCCCGGTTAGAGAAATATCTCAGTGATGAGTTCCCTCGATACTCATCCACTGGTTAATATTGGGACGAAGCCTCGTATCGTTGCAAGCATTTGTCTGTATGCGGCTGTTCGAGGGCGAAGTAGTGTTGCCGTTCTGCCGACATAACTATTTGTTACGTCGCGCAGATTGGGGGATACCAGGGGGGATATCGTGGCGCTGAACGAACGCATTGGTGATTTGAAAGCTGGCTGGCGCACGTTGCTCGCCTGTACTTCGGGCGTATGTTTCGGGCTGACCGGCTTGGCGACGTTCGCCTTTGGCGTATTCGTGATTCCGCTCACCGAGGCCTTCGGATGGACGCGGGGCGAAGCCGCGGCCGCCTCGAGCATCATGCTGCTGGGCAACGGGATCACGGCCCCGTGTGTTGGCTTCGCCATCCAGCGCTTTGGCGCGCGCCGCATCGCCATCTTCTCTATGGTCGCCGTCGCGCTGGGCTATCTGGCCCTGTCGCAGATGAACGGCGCCCTGATGATGTATTACACGATCTGGGTGGTCATGACGCTGCTCGGCGGCGGCACGGGCAACGTCGCCTGGACCCGCCAGATCAATTTGACCTTCGATCGCGCCCGCGGCATGGCCCTGGGCTTGATCCTGGCGGGCTCGGCGAGCGCGGCGATTTTCGTGCCGCTGCTCTGCACGAAGGTCATCCTCCTGTACGGATGGCGCGCTGGATACATGGCGCTGACGGCTGTGATCCTGCTGATTCCCGTGCCGATCTTGCTCAAGTGGTTCAAGGACATCCGCGGCCCCGTGCAGCCCGTCGCAACCGACGCCGCCGTCGAAGCGCCGGCCACCGGCTTCACGCTGGCCCAGGCGATCCGTCGCCCGACCTATTGGATCCAGACCATCAGCTTCTTCATGGTCTCGGGCGCCGTGTCGTTCATCATCGTGCACCAGGTGCCGCTGCTGATCGACCGCGGTATGTCGCCGATGGAAGCAGCCTCGCTGGCCAGCATCTACGGCCTGGCGATCATCGTCGGCCGCCTGTCCGACGGGTTCCTGGTGGACATCTTCCACGGCCCCTACGTCGGCGCGTTCATGTACTCGGTCGCCGCGGTCGGCTGCCTGCTGCTGCTCTTCGGCGGCCAGGGCACGCTTATCGCCACGCTTGCCGTGCTGACGTTCGGATTGGCGGGTGCGGCGGAAATCCATCAGCTCGCCTTCCTCACCAGCCGCTATTACGGCATGCGCGAGTACGGCAAGATTTACGGCTTCCAGTTGTTCTCGTTCTATATCGCGGGCGCTTTGGGGCCGCTGGTCGCCGGCTTTATGTTCGACCGCTTCCACTCGTACACAGCCACGCTGTATCTCGCGACGGCGCTGTATATCGCCTCGGCGTTCATGCTGCTGATGATGGGCCCGTATCCGAAGTTCGCGAGCACCGACGGCACGCCGGAGCCCGCGCACGCTTAGGCGGCTGGGTTACTGCGTGACGTCCGACTTGGTCGGACGCTGCTTGACGAGCTGGCCGCGAATCTCACCGACCGGGTATTTCTTCGTGCGGATCTGCACGTAGAACCGGTCGGTGGTCAGCAGCTGAATATCGCCGTCGTGCAGGATCACAGACCCTTCGAGCGGCAGCTTGCCGAGGCCCTTCGGCGCAAGATCGAACAGCGCACTCGCCTCGCCACCGAGGGTCTGCGGACCATGCACGGCCGCGCCGATGACTTCGCCGAGGCCGGTGTACGTCACCTTCCAACCGAACTGCTGGGTCTTGCGGTCGAGGGTGAATTCCGCGACGCCCTTGCCCTGGCTGTAGGTCGGCGCGCTTTCCTGTTCGTCGGAGAGTTCGGCGCGCCACTTGATCGGCGGGCCTTCGGTGTCCGGCGGCGGCATTTGCGCGACCGCCTGGCCGGCCGTGAACAAGGCCGCAAAGCACAGCCCAAAAATAACCTGACGCACCGGAAGATCCTCACCACAGATGCCGCCGCGCGCGGCTGAATTCTAACCAACGCGCCGCGGCGCCTGTCGCGTTAGCCCTTCAGATTTCCAGGCATGCCGATATGCAGCACCGTGCACGGCTCGATACCGACAACCTTCGACATGTGGCCTTGGCCTTTCATGTCTTGGCAAAACACCATGTCGCCACGGCTGAAGTGACGCACTTCGCCGTTGCTGACGGTGATGGTGATCTGCCCGGACGTGATCGCCAGCATCTTGCTTTCGCCGGTCGGGCGCCAATCGCTGACGTAGCCCGGCTGGCTGACGGACACCTGCCAATAGGTGACGTCCTGCAGTATCGAGTTGATGCGATGGTCGTCGCCAGTCTGCTTGATTTCCACTTCGCCCCAATGCGAGTGGCCATCAGCGTCGTCGTAAAGGCGCGGAATGATCATTGTCGGTTCCCCCTCCCAGGGTAGCCAGAATGTTACGAGCCAGTGCCTGGCATTCTTTTACCCGACTGCATGATCGTGATCCAGGATCTGTCCACACTGCGAATACCGCGCAAGTCGCCGGGGTTTTTATCCCAATTGCAGGTGAACAGCATCAGGCCCTTGTAAGCCCACTGCCGCTTGCCCTCGCTGTTCTTCACGATCGACCAATTACCGAGGGGCTGATCGGTGTCGGCAGCCAGCACCGGGCTCCAGTCCTGCGGCGCTTCGACCTCGTGGGCGGACTCTGCCGAGAAACGCCCACCGCGATTGCGGCCCTGGTGCTGGTACAGCGTCTTGCCCTGGCTGTTGGTGTACAGCGGGCCGGCATCGGATTCGCTCAGCTTCACCCAGGCCGGCACCGGTGCCGGCGGCTGGAGTTGGACGGCGTGCCAAACTTTGTCCTTACCGTCGCCATTGGCTTCGCTCGGCGCGACATCCCCGGCATATGTGTAGAGCGGCTTGCCCTTATAGGCCCATTGCAGCACGCCATCGGCGCGGGTGTAGCGCGTCCAGTCGCCGTTGATCGGCGAGGCCATCCACGGCATCTCGACCGGCGTCCAGGTACGCGCGCACTTGTCGTCGCAGGCGGACTTACCGTCCTTATCCTTGTCGTTGTAGTAGAGCGTCATCTCTTTGCTGCTGGACAGCACATAGCCCACCAGCGTGCGGCTGTTGCTCAAGCCCGGCGGTGTCGCGATCGGCTTCAGCGCCACGTACCAAGAGTTCTGCTGGCCGTCGCCATAGGAGTCTTTGGGCGAGACGTCGCTCGAATAGCGATAGAGTGGCTTGCCACGGAACACCCACTGCTTCTTGCCGTCGTCGCGCGTGGCCAGCGACCAATCGCCATCTGCCTTCGCATCGTCCGGGGCGATGAGCGGCGGCCATTGTTGCGCACAAGGACCGAGGCATGCCGACTTCGTCGGATCCTGATCCTTCGAGTAGGTGTACAGGGTCATTCCCTTGGCATCCTGCAACAGCCAGCCGTGGCCCTGCTGGTCGAGTTTGACCTCTGCCGGACCCTGCTCGGCTTGCGATGCGGCTGTGCCGATGCACAGAGCCGCGAACGCGATAAGTCCGAGCCGCGCAACTGATGCCATAGGACGGTCCTGTTCTACTTCGCGCGAAACTTAGGCGTAGATGTCCGAGATGACCTTGGACGTCTGCAGCGACGCCGTGCCCCACTTCTCGAGCGGCACGCCCATCAGCTTCATGGCCGTGAAGCCGACGCGGGTGATCGGATCGCCACCGCCGACGACGTGCATGCCGGACTTCATTTTGCCGCCCGCCTTGCCGCCCAGGTACACCGGCACGCCGTCGATGGTGTGCAGGCGCGCGTAATTGGTTTCGCTGGAAGCAAAGATCAGGCAGTTGTCGAGCAGTGTGCCGTCGCCTTCCTTGATCGCGTCGAAGGTCTGCAGATAGGTCGCCCAACCGTCCATGCAGGCCTTGTTGAAGTAGAAGGCGATCGGCTGATAGCCGAGCTTCTCGTCGACAAGCTCTTCATGCGTGACCAGATGGTGCGTGTAGGTCTCGCCCTTCTTGCGCCACGTGGCGAAGTTGTCGGTGAAGACCATGTTGAAGACCTTGGTCTGGTTGCACGCCACCGCCATCGCCATCAGCTTGGCCATGACCTTGTGCGTCTCTGTCACCACCGGCACTTCGCGAACGTTCGACACGCCGTCGACATCCGGGTTCTTCGGGGCGGGCGGCACGAGGCAGGCCTCGTTCGCCGCCGGCTTCTCGAGCTGGTGCGCGAGCTGGTTCTCGATCTCGCGGATCGAGGTGAAGTACTCATCGAGACGCGCCTTGTCGGCGGCGCCGAGGTTCTTGATGTATTCCTTGTTGCTGTCGTTGAACGCCGACAACACGCTTTTGCGCAGCATGACTTCGACGTTCGGCTTAAAGTCGGCCTTGTTCGGGTCCATGAAGTCCGGCCCGAAGACGCGCGCGTAAAGCGAGACCGGCGACGGGTCCGCCGCACCACGGCTGTCGGTATTGCGCGCGCTGTAGTTCTCGCGCGCGATGCCGATGGCGGAGGCATCGAGCGTCTTGAAGCGCGAGCCGGCGCCGATGTGATCGGCGACAATCAGGTCGAGCGTAACCGTCGGGATTTCATTCACACGCATCGGCGCGGTGCCGGTGCGGTTCGCGACCCAGCCCGACCAGTGCGTGTAGTTCGACCGGCCGTCGAGCGGCATGCCGAAGGTGCCGAAATAATTCACCTTGTGCTTGATCGCGTTGAGCGCTTCGCACTCTTCGAGGAAGTCGATGCCCATCTGCGTCTGGCGCTTTTCGACAACCGCATGACCGGGGGTGTGTCCCATGCCCCAGTACCACGTGCCGAAGCGCGTCGGGATCGGCGCGCCGGTGGCGGCGAGCGCTGTACCGCTGTTGTTCAGGAAGCAATCGAGGAAGGGCATGCCGACGGCAATCGCCGTCGAACCCAACATGCCGCGCATCGCGCTGCGACGTGTGAGGGGCTTGGGAAGGAGGATGCTCATGAGTGTGGCTCCTTGTTCGAAGTCTCTGCGTTTGCGGCGGTGGCACCGGCCGGCGGCTTGATCGTGTAGAGCGCATCGCCCAATGCGATGGTCTCCATCAGTTTGCTGAACTTGAACCCATCGCGCGAGAACGATTCGCTCAGGTAATTGACGAGTTCCTTGTCGCCGTTCCCAAGCGAGCGGCCCAATGCGTAAGCCGCCAGACGATTGACGACGCAGGTCGTGGCGGAGGGATTGTCGTGGATCGCCTGCGCCAAGCCGGCGGCGTCTTTGTAAGCGATGCCGTCGAGATCGCCGGCGGTGCTGATCAGCTCGCCGTTCTCGCTGTCGCGCATCTGGCCGATGCCGTCGAAATGCTCAAGGCCGAGACCAATGGGATCGGTGACCTTATGGCATCCGGCGCAGGTCGGCGTGGTGGCGTGCGCGCTGAGGCGCTGACGCGCCGTCTTGTTCGGCGAGTTCAGATCGTTGAACAGCGAGAAGTCGACGTCGCCCGGCGGATCGGGCACATGCTGACACAACAGCAGTTCGCGGATCGCCTTGCCCCGGATCGTCGGCGACGAACGGCCCGGATGCGAGGCCAGCGCGACGAAGCCGATCTGCGTCACGATGCCGACATGCTGATCCCCTTGGGGAAATTCGTAACGCATCCAACCGCCGTCCGGACGGTCGATCGCGACCTGATAGATGCGGCCCAGCGTCGAGGTCAGGAACGTCTTCCGCGTCGTGAAGATGTCGCGATAGTCGGCATTCTGGACGAGCAGCGTATCGGTGATGGTACGCAGCAACTGCTCGCGGGCATCCAGCGCGACATTCACGCTGTAGGCCGGGTAGATCACGGTATCTTTTTCGAGGTTTTCGAAGCGGTCGAAGCCGAGGAAGTCCGCAAAGAACGCGCGCACGCCGCCATCGACGCGATGCGACTTCATCATGCGCTCGACCTGCTTGGTGAGCCCATTCTTGGAATTGAGTTCACCCTTCTCCGCCGCCCCCAGCAACTCTTCGTCCGGCGTGGTGTTCCACAGGAAGAAGCTGAGGCGAGACGCCTTGGAGTAGTTCGTCAGACGCAGGCCGCCGTTCGGACCTGCCTCGGTCTCATCGACGACGAACAGGAACTTCGGGCTGACGAGCATCGCTTCCAGGCCAAAGGCAAGGCCGCGATAGAAGTCATGCGTCGTGTCCGCGACGGTGTTGGCGGAATCCGCCACGAGCTTCAGATCGGCATCGCTCAACGGGTGGCGATACAAAATCCTTCCGAGGCGCTGGAAGTACGTCTTCGTGCAGGCTTCGTCCGGCGCATTGGCGTCCTTCGGCTGGCAGGGTACGAGGCTGCCGCGATATTCAGGGCTGACGACCTGCGCGGCGATCGACTTCGCCATCGCGTAATACTGCTCGACGCCCGACGGCGTAACGCGGGCACTGCGGGCGCCGACTTGCAGCAGCCCGTCGACGCGCAGCAGCGGATCGCCGCGACCGCCGACGACGATGTTCGGGCCGAACACGTCGGAGATGATGTTGTGGTATTGCTCGTCGGTCAGGCGGCGCATGTCCGGCGGTGCGCCGGCCGTCTTCGGCTCCGACGGTCCGCAGGCGGCCAACACGGCGGCTGCGAGCACCACCGCTCCCAACTTCAAACAATTTTTGCGGAAAGCCACGTTCATCATCCTAACTTTCCGAGGTCCGCGTTTCCGACTTCGGCTTCACGACGAATGCCGCATAACCGGTGATGTCGAACGCCGACGAGAACGCCGTGCATTCGCCCGTCACCGGATCGGGATAACCGTCGGCAAGCTTCGGCCCCATCTCGTGATAGGCCGGGCAGCTGTCGCCGATGGTCGAATGGCCAATGAGCCCATTCGCGTAGTGGACGTAATCCTTGCTGTCGAAATAGCCGGTGATCTGGCCGGTCATGGACTTCCCGTCCGCGGCGATCTGCATTTGCAAACCCAGGTCCTTGATCCGCGGACTCATGAACGCATAGTTGCCGTAGAACGGCAGCGAGACATCGCCGCGCTCCGTGCTCACCACACCGTCCTTGATCTTGCCCTTCAACGTGTCGCCGTACGCCGGTTTCCCGTCGACGCCCATTTCAACGCGATAGCTCGTGTAAGGCAGCGGTTTGCCATTGCCGTCGAACGCATATTGATCGATCGAGCGATAGAACGAGACTTTCACGTCATCGTCGTTACGCGGATCATCGACGCCGGTAACTTCGATCAAGATCATCCCGAGGCCCGACGTGCCGCGCAGTTCGTTGGCATTGGTGTCGACGAGGCCGCCCTTGCGGAAGCCGTAAGTGCAGCCGGTCAGGCGATACATCTGGTTGTCGACTTTGGTCTTGCCGTCGACGGCGCTGATGAACTTCTCGTGCTTGCACGACTTCGCAGTCGCGTGCCCATCTTCGGTACCGTCGAGATTGGCACCGAAGGAGTACTTGCCCTCGACGATCTTCATCGGCGGATCCTTCACGCCCGACGGATCGACGCAGACTTCTTCCTTGTTCGGGCCGCGACGCATCGCGACGCCCTGACGGTCCTGAAGCTGGATGTACCCGTTACCGGTGAACTTGCCGCGCTCCTCTTTCGTGAGCGTCTTCATGTAGATTTCGTCGTTGGTCATGGTGAGGCCTTCCGGGCACTCGTCCATGTACTTCGTGTTGTAGACGGCCGTGAACCAATCGCGCACGACGAAGCCGAGCGTCTTTCCGTCGGCGGCCGAGGCAGGGCTGGCCGCTGTGAGCGCAGCGAAAGCTGCAACACTGAGCGGCAGGCAAATCTGTCGGAAGGATAGGGTCACTCAGTCATCTCCCACTACATGACCGACGACAGATTGGGCCCCGCCTCCCCGGCAAGCCCCGTCCGTAGTTCGGTCATTCTAAAAAGGTAATGAAACCAATCCAACGGGACCACTCTTGTATGGGAATTGACTCACTTAGTGGACACAAATCTGGTAACATCTCTTTGAATTTGCAGCATAAATCGCTGTTTCCGACGAGGAATATCAGCGCGCGCGCAGTTTAACGTCGCCCCGCCCCTTCCGCCAAAGCGCTGGTGGTGACGAAAGATGACTTTTCCAAGTGCTCCCAGACTTGGGACTGGCTGGCGTCTTCCCGGATGAAATCGCCGCCATGCAGCTCGACAACCTCACCCCCCTGGTGAAAGCGCACATGGCCCGAGGTGAGATAGATCAGCGAGTCCATCGGCACCTGGGCGGGGGCCGTCGGGTGCACGGCCGCATCCATGTTCGCAACCCGGATGGAGTTGCCCGGAAACTCATAGCGCGTGACCGTCAGCCTGACGGCATCCGGCGGGGCCTTCTTGGTGTCCTCGACGGTGGCGGCACGGATTGTCTTGCCGTCCTGTTGCCACTGCCATGAGGGGACGGTCTTCGCGTCCTTGGCCCGCACGACGGCGGGACCGATCTTGCCGTCGAGACTGGTGACGTCCCAGGCGACGAGCACGGTGTCCTCTGCCGGGCCCGCATTGCGCAGGACTCCGCGCGGTTCGCGCGCCACGTCACCGGCTTTAAGGTCGAGCGTCTCGTCGCCGACTGTCGCCTTCACCGCGCCTTTGAGGACGTAGAACTCGGTTTCGCCCGCGAGCGCATAGAGCACGCCGCCGCCGGCTTTCGGGAACGTCAGAACGCTGACCGTTCCGGTCGGCCAGCGCACGGTTTTGACGGTGTAGCGTGTCGCCGTCTTCGGTGCCGTGGCCACCTCTGCGCCGGACACAAGGTGCCAGGCGGTGCCGAGCGAGTCCTTGCTCTCCCATGCGGCGAAAGGCACGTCGGGCACCGTGTCGCCGCGCACGACGTATTTGTAGGCCGGCGTCTGCGCGAAGACAGACGTTGCGCAGAACAGCGCCGCTAGGCCCAAGGCATAGATCGATCGCATCGCCCGCTCCCCCAGATATTTCACCAACAATGCTGCACGCTAATTTACGTGCGGGCAATGGCGGTCCACGACGCGAGCCCGACCCATCGATAACCCGCGCGCGGGCCTGGCATGCGTTGCGTCTGTCGCAAGCCCCGTGCAACGCTTCCCGTCGAGCAGACTAAAGCTCGTTTCACACCCGGGGAGGATCGGATGATCATACCGAACATCTACACAGATGATCGCGGCCACAGTTATTTCGGCCAGCAGGAACTACCGTTGTCGGGACCGCCGCGCCGCCAACAGCTGAAGAACCAGGACGTGCTGTTCTGGCAGATGGCCGTGCACCAGCCGGGGCACTTCGTCGACTTCCGCCCGATGGAGAACATGACCTACCTCTGCGTGATGGAAGGCCAGCTCGACATCACCGTCTCGAACGGCGACCGCCGCCAGTTCGCACGCGGCGAGATGATCTTCCTGCAGGATCTCAAGGGCCAAGGTCACATCACGCGCGTCAGCAGCATTTATCCCTGCACGACGCTCGCGATCGCGATGGCCGGGCCAATCAAGTAGATCGGGGGAACACACACATGCGTTTACTCATGCCGGCGCTTTGCGCCGCACTGATCGCCTCGCCCGTGGCCGCGCAGCAAGTCGTGCTGCCGCCGAGCGATGCGAACGTAAAGAACATCGTCCCGGCGAAGAACGCCGTGATCGACCGTGTCGCCGAATGGCAGGACGGCGGCGCCATCCGCATCGCGCTCGGCAAGGACGCCGATGCCGCGCCGGCGACGGCGTCGAAGTATGAACAGAAGCGTTTCATCTGGCCGACCGGCGAGATGCGCGTCCTTCATTTCAAGAAGGGCACGCCGGTGCTGCACCAGGTGACGTTCGAGACCGAGATGTACGTTGTCGAAGGCACGGCGGAAGTCGGCGTCAACGGCAAGCCGGTGAAGATCGGCCCGGGCGATGCGGTGTTCATGCCGAGCGGTGCGTTGACCAACAAGAAGCTCAGCGGCGATCTCACGGTCGTTCTGTGGAACGTCGGCGTCACGTCGAAAGACCCGAAGGCGAAACTCGTGCGCGGTGCCGACGTGAAGAGCACGTCTTCCGCGTCCTGGGTCGAGAACGGCAAGTCGATGAACGCGAACAAGCCGGAAGATCTCAAGAAAGCGCCGCCGACCGCCGCACGCTGGTCGACCAAGCGCTATGAGTTCGACGGCAATTCGATCCGCGTGGCGACATTTGCCAAAAGCGGCCGCAGCGGTGACGGCAAGTCCACCACCGACGCGTTGATCTATGTCGCCAAGGGTAAGCTGGGCCGTCAGGAAGGTGAGGAAAAGGGCGTTCTGGAAGCCGGCGACGGCCTGCGCGAGCAGACCGGTCTGAGCGGCTACTGGGAAGGCCTCGACAACTCGATCTTCATCGCCACCAGCGCGCCGATGCCGGCCGGCTTCGCGCCGACAAAGCCAATCAAGTAATCAGGAGACAGCACACATGAAATTCCGTGCAATGGCCGTCGACGCCAATCAACGTTCCTACTGGGACGTGGTCGACATCCCGATGGTTCAGGCTGGCCCGACCAGCATGGTCTCCGCGCGCCAGGAAGCCCAGTGGTGGGGCCTGGCCGTCAATCAACCCGGCGAGCCGATCGCGGCGGGTCCGAACGAGATGCACCTGACGCACGTACCGCGTATCGTCTGGTGCATGACCGGTCACATCGAGAACGTGATGCAGGACGGTCAGATCTTCCGCTACGGACCTGGCGAAGGCGTCTACGTCAACGGCGATGCCCTGCATCATTCGTCGTTCCCGGCGGCGGTGCCGACGATCTCGCTGAACGTCACTTTCCCTGGAACCGTGGACTACAAGTTCAAGTGACGTTTAAGGCTCTTTTGCTATCGGTACTCTGCGCCGTCGCCCTTCCGGCGGCGGCGCAGGACGATGGCGCGCGCAACATCATCGCGGCGAAAGCCGCGAAGACGCGTGGTAACGACATCACCTACGCCTGGCCGACGGGCGAGATCCATGCGCTGCACTTCAAGAAGGGCCGCGCGATCCAACATCAGCTCACGACCGAGACCGAGCTGTATGTGATCGCCGGTGCGGTTGAAGTGACGGTCGGCGACAAGGTCGAGACGGTGAACGCGGGCGATGCCGCGTTCAAACCGAGCGGCGTCCTCAAGGCGAAGGGCGACACGCGCGTGCTGCTGTACAACGTCGGCACGTTGAAGGATGCACCGCCGAAGGTCATTCGCGGGGCGGAAGCCATCATCACGCCCGCAGCGTCGTGGACGGAAGCCGGCAAGATGGTGCTGGCCCGCAAGCCCGAGGACATCGCGCAAGCACCCGCTGGTGCCGCGCATTGGATGACCAAGCTTTACGACTTCGGCGGCAACGCCATCCGCGTCGTCACCTTCGCCAAGGGCGGCGCGAGCGGTGCCGCAGTGACCCAGAGCGGCGCGCTGGTCTATGTCGTTGAAGGCAAGATCGGCCGGCACGAAGGGCCTGAGTCGGCGGTGCTGAAGCCGGGCGATGCGGTGCGCGTCACCAAGGGCTTGTTGGGACATTGGGACGCCGTCGACACGGCGGTGTACGTCCACACCAACGCGCCGGAGAAGTAGCGTTAGCCTTTGTGACGGTAGAGCCAGGCGCTGTACTGCGCCGCCACGAGACCGAACGCCACAGCCATCAGTAACCGCCACCACGACCACGCGTACAATAGCGCGACGAGGTTGAACGCGCTGACTGCTGAGGCGAGCATTGCGATGAAGAGCAACCGCCCCTTCGGATACCGCGTCATCGCCGGGCCGATGTCGCGATGTGACAGTCTCTCGGGCGTCTTCTCGAGATCGCGCACAGCGGGTCGCGCGCCGAGGTACATGGCCATCCAGATGAACGGCACCGCGGTCAGCATGTAGACCACCGGCACGCGGAAGTAAGCGATCGCAAAGGAGAACACCGCGAAGGCGGCGAGCACCACGTCCCCGGTGCGGACGCTATCGCGCAGGATGCGCCGCTTCTGTTCCTCGGTCGCGACGGCGTAGCCCGAACCCCAGAAGCCGTGCGGGAAATAGAGCGTGCGGCCCGCAGCGTCCTTCTTCGCGAAAACCAGCACCTCGAACTGCGCCGGGGTGAAGAACAGATCGATCAGCACAGCTACTTGAACGTATAGCCGTCGGTCGCCTTGAAGGTGACGGCAAGCGTCACGGTGTCCGGGCTTTTGTGGATCGAGCGGTGCGGCGCCTTGCCGTGGACAAAGACCTGCTGGCCGGCGGCGAAGCGGCGGGTGTCGCCGTTCTGCATGGTGATCTCGGAATGGCCGTTCATGAACCAGACGATGCGCGCTTCGTTGGTGAGCGCCATGCCCTGCATGCCACCGCCGTCGGGGTACGGCTGACTTTTGCCGATGCCCCAATAGGCGGCTTCCTGCTTCTCGCTGATCGCATGCAGCGGCGTGACCTGTCGCAACGGGATATCGATGTCGGTGTACATCGACCGATTGTTGTCATCCATACCCATCGCGATGATCTTCATGTTCAGCCTTTCGGAAACGGATAGTCGTCGTTGCCCTTGAAGGTGACGGCGAGCGTCACCGTGTCGGGGCTGGCGATGCGCGTATGATGCCGGCCTTTGCCGTGCACAAACAAGGCGTCACCCGCCGCAAAACGCACGGTCTGTCCAGTCTGCACGCTGATCTCGGAATGTCCCGCCAACACCCAGACGATGCGGGATTCGTTGGTGTGGTTCTGCATCATCAATTGCTCGTACGTCTCGTTCAGACGCGGCTGAGTCTTGCCGATGCCCCAATAGGCGGCCGGCTGCTTGTCGCTGACCGCATGCAGCGGCGAGACCTGCTTGAGCGGAATGTCGATCGCACCCCAGTAGGTGCGCTCGTTCTCGTCTTGCTGCATCGCTTGGATTTTCACGTCTTATACCCCGTCAGAACTTCTGCCACGTGCCGCCGAAGGCGACATGCCCAACGCCGGGCTTGGTCCAATCGCAGACGCCGTCCGCGAATACCTTTTTCAGCCGCGCTTCCTCGGCGGCGGTGAACGTCACTTTGTAGTCCTTCATGTCGACCGGCTTGGTCGCGCACTTCAGCACATCCTGGCTGATCGGCGTGCCGGCCACGATGCGCGGCGTGGGACGCGTCGGATAGAACTCGTTGCACTTGCCGCCGGTGAAGGTCTGCTTCTCGATGATGCGCGCGCCTTCGGGATCGTAGCAAGAGTCGACCAGATCGGCGGGCTTGTTGCGGATCACCTTCTCGCGCTTCGTGCCCGCGCTGTTGTCGGCGACAAGCTTGGTCAGCCACTCGTCCATCTTCTTGATGGCGTAGTCCGACATCTCGTCGCCGCCGCGGCTGGCGACGTAATCGCCGTTGCGATGGCTTTCCAACAGCATGACGTAGTTGTCGTGATTGCCGGCCACGTTGTCGATGCGCGCCAGGGTGGCGAATGTCGCGCTCTTGAGATGCGCGGCCTGCTTGTCGCGGTCGGAGTAGTTGCGCTGTTCCAGCACCGGCGTGTTCGGCAACTCGCCGCGCGCGCTCAGCACGCGCCCGGTGCGATAGGCCGCCTCGATGCCCTTCACGTCGCCGACCGAACGCTTGGCCTGGAATTGGCCGTCGCCGTCGAAGCCGCCGACCTGTTCGTTGAGGTCGAGGAACTGCGCGACGGTGATCTTCTTGTCGTTCAGCGCGCCCAGCGCATATTGCACGCCGACGTTATCGAAGGTGAGACGCCCAAAGCCCGTGGCCGGATCGCGGCCGGTCGCATTGACCGTGTGGTCGGCTTGCGTGCAGCGCACGCCCTTCGGATTGGTCTTGGCTTTGTAGCGGGTTTCCTTCGGCACGACCTCGGGGCACACGGTCGGGTCGAGCAGACGCGACGACGCCAGCGAGGTATCGAGATACGAGCCCTGGGTCGCGATCTTCTGTTCGTCGGAGAGCGCCTTGCCGCCGTTCTCGTGCCAGCGGTGCATCAACGTCATGTCCGCCGCCTGTTGCAGCAGACGATAGTGATCGACCGAATCGCAGAGCGGCATGATGCCGTCGAGGAAGCCGGGATAGTTGTCGGCGATCTGCAACACCTGATGCGAACCGCCGGAGCAGCCCCAGCCGATGGTGAACAGCGGCGCACCCGCAACTTTCTTCGCATGTTCCAGCGTCATCATCGCGACTTCGCTGGCGAGCAGGTCGTCGCAATTGTTGGCGAGCACGTTGAGCGTGTTGGCCATCACCATGTAGCCCTGGCGCAGGAATTGCGCATCCAGCGCGCCGGTTTCGCCCGCGCCGCCGATCTTCTTGCCCTGGCGGTATTCGCCGCCGCAGCCGCCGTAGAACAAGTACGTCATGCGCTTGTTCCACGCCTTCGAAGCATGGGTGGGCGTGATGGGCTGATCGCTGGTGGGATCGTGCAGCACGGAAATCTGATAGATGCCGCGATCGATCACGCCGGTCTCGACGCGGATGACAAACGGCACCTGCGCGCCCAGGGAGGTCGTGGTCATGGCCACATCCGCCGGAAGCGTGGCGCCGGCGGGCAGCGGCTTCCAGCCCTTGCCGTCCTTCGGCTTGTAGTAATGCCCAACCTGCGTCGGCACCGAGCAATCCGGCGCGGTGGAGGCCGGCAGCTTCTTGCCGTCGGGCAACTCGAACTGGTCCGTCTCGCAATAGAACGGCGTTTCCTTCGGGCCGGCGAAGACCGGGCCGGAAATCGAATAGTTGGTGAGCTTGAGCGTCTTGGTCTGGCCGCCCGACTTCACGACAAGGTCGTTCGCCCCGACCTTCAACCCGGTGACAAGGCCGATGCGGCGCGCGCCGTCTTTGACCAGGGCTTTGGTGACATCCGCGCCGTTAAGGGTGGCGGTGATCTCGCCGCCGCCGGTGACGGCGATGAGCGCATCTCCACCCGTCACCCGCGACGGATCGGAAGACACCACACTGACGTTGAAATCCTCGGCCGCGCGCGCATTGAACGAGAGGCACAGTACGACAGCTGCGGCAATCGCATTTGACCACTTCATGACGCCCTCCCAGACGCTCCGCGCGCGGCGCGGTATGACATGCGAGCCCGACCCGCATGGGAGCGGTAACGCGCCTCCGGCGGATCGACGCCAAGCCTGTTAAAACAGGAAAATAACAGGCGGCGAAATCCCGGGGCGCTGTCGCTCCAGGGCCAAGCCTACGCGGGCCGGGGCCCATCCCGCCACAGGCATTTGCGTTTGCTTTGCACCGAATCGCCCCGATGCCATAGGCTGGAACAGCCCTTCCGCCCGTCAGGAGCGCCATGACCCGCCTTGGACTGTTTCTCGCCCGCGCCGTCCTGGCCGGAGCGCTCGCCGGCGCCCTGGCCCCCGCCGCCGAGGCCCACCATTCCCTCGCCGCCTTCGACCACACAAAACAGGTGGTGATCGACGGCGTGGTGAAGACCTTCGCCTTCGCCAACCCGCATTCGAAGCTGGTCGTGGTGGAGAAGCAACCCGACGGCAGCACCAAGGACTGGCAAATCGAAACCGGCGGGCCCGCGGTGCTGTTCCGCTACAACGTGAAGGCGGACACCTTTGCCGTAGGCGACCGCGTGACAGTGACCGTTCACCCGCACCGCACCGACACCACCTCCGCCGCGCTGATGCGCGTGGTGAAAGCGGATGGCGCGACGTTCATGTTGGAGAATGCGAAGTAGGCGTAGGGCTCGATGAGCTATCGGGTTCGTCACGCCATCTAGCGATGCCCGCCATCTCGTTAGCTATGCTTGAGATGAAATCTCAGCCCCGCCTCCAGGTCGCCAGACTTAGCTCGGCAGATCCGCATTCTAAAAGTGTGAGCAAGCCGGAATAGCGTTGAATGGCTGGTCAGAAACCCAAACCTCTTAGCCGTCGGACGATGCGCGCGTTGCGAAAAGCGCTCGAATGGTTGAGGAAGAAGTGGAACGGCTTCTTTTACCCAAAACCCGTTTACAGGACGCGGACGGAAAAGCTAGTCGGAAGCCAACCTTTTTGTTGCCTATGCGGTGGATGCGAGCCCAGCGAAAGCATCGATCACATTCCCAATATTGGAATGTTTCATTTCCGGAAGCGTCCCAGGGGCTTGAATTTCCTGCCTGCCATTCCTGTAACCAAAACACAAAGTCGGCCGAGGACGTCGCATCATTTGTGGGGAGAATGTACCCTGACCCAACTGATCCTGCCTTGCTCGACGAGGCGGTAGAAAAGCTTAAAGCATTACACAATGACCATCCGGTCCTTGTTCACGAGATATTCAATCCCAGCATTCAGCAGCTGGAAGAATTCAGGGCGCGCTCCGACGACGTTCCTATTGGAACGCATCCGCTGAATGCCAACGGCCCAATTCTGAATAACTTTATGGATGTTTTCGGGACGAAAATTGCGTTGGCATTGCACTATGAAGCGACACGGCAAATTGTGCCCAAAACAGGTGCGGTGCTTACTAGATGGTTCTCGAATTACGAGGCATTCTCCGGAATGTTGCCGACATTCTTAAACGATTTCCCAACTGACAAGACTCTGCAGCAAGGGACGCTAAACGTTGCGGACCAATTTGCTTACTCTACGCGCCTGACCAAAGATCGGGGCGCCTCATTGCATTTTGTCAGCTTTGGACAGAGCTTCGCCATCGTCGCATTTGTTTATATTCAGGGAGAAGTGGTTCCGGAGGAACACCGAGACAGACTTCGGCGCCCCGGATACTGGAACTAGCGTCCACAGAGTTTGCTCCTTCGGCTCCAATTTCTCATACCAATAGGCGGCGATCACGCCGCCATTCATCAGGAAGTCGCTGCCGGTGATGAAGGCCGCCGCCCGCGCCCATCAACAGTGCGGCGACGTTTCCGACTTCACCGGGCGTGCCGGCGCGACCGGCCGGTGAAATCTCCAGCATACGGCTATAGCCTTCGCCGCGTGGACCGCGCAATTCGGCGCGGGCCAGCGGAGTGATGGTAATCCCGGGGCTGATTGTGTTGATCCGCGCGCCGCGTTTCCCCAGCGAACAGCCTCAGCCATCACGCGTAGCGAAGTGCCGCGCTTGGATATCTGATAGGCGTGCAGCGGGTCGGTCACCTGATCGGGGTGTAGGAATGGCAGCGCGAGCAACTCGTCAACCGGCGTGGTCGTGCTTGATCCGATCAGCGGGCTAATAGGGTGCTTAACGCACAACTATCTCAGATACCTCGCCGTATCGGGTTTTGTTTCACGCAATAATTCCGAGATGGCTTTGTGATCAACCGCTGCAAGTTTCCGATACCGCGCATCCCGCTCCGCGCCCGACAACACTTGTCCCAAGCGCCGATAGATCGCCTGCTTCGCCACATCCGGCAACGCGTCGAACGCGGTGCTGTAGATCATGTAGCTGCACGGAAACCGCAGCAGGCGGGTCTTTAAATCCAGTTGATACAGCGAGCGGCCCGCCGCATCGCGGGGGCCGCGCGCGGCGAAGTCTTTCGCGAAATCCGAGGCCGCGAACTTTCCGCTGACCGGGGCGGCGTCGATGAACAGCATGTAGTCGACCAGTTCCACCACATCGCTTTTCATCAGCGCGTCGACCACCTCGCCCGTTGTCGCGCCGCGCTGTTGTTGCGCGAGCGCGACGCGGGCGTCCCAGCCCATGCGGGTGATGAGGTTCTGCATGCGCATCTGATGATCGAAGACCATGAGTGCTGCGGCATCGCTTTGCGTGCTGAGATAGCCGTTCAGGTCCGCGTCTTTCGCGGCGATGGTCACGGCGTCGGGCAGGCGTTTGCCGTCGCGGATCGGCAGGACGCGGTTGCCGAGATGCTCCACGCCTTCGAGGCCGGTGACGTACCAGCCGCCCCAGCGGTTCTTGAGCGGCATGTTGTGATCGACGTGAAGGTCGGTGACGGCCAGCGCGGTGAAGCCGCCCTGATCGAGCGCGACGCTGCGGATCACGCCGCCGACGATGCCGTCGCTGACGTAGGAGCGGTGACAGCGCAGGCAATCGCCGCGCCGCCGCAAGGGCGCTTTCTCAGCGCCGGTCTGTTCCAGCGAATAGAACACCATGCCCTGCGTGGGATCGTGCACGGCGATCTCGATGGAGGGCGCGCCGCGCACGAAGGAGACCACGACGTCATCGGAGAAATAGAGCGCGCGCGGGTTCTGCGGATTGATGTAGCGGCCTTCGAGGCTGGTTTTCGAGATCACCAGCAACTGCGACGTGGGCGAAACGCCCAGCGCCGCCAGCAGCGACGGCAAATAGCCGCTGGCGCCGTCGCGCGCGAGCGTGGTCTTGCCCGCCGCGATGTCGGCCATCAGCCGGGAGACGCGATTGTCGACCGGACCGCTTTCGTAGCGGATCGCCGGGTCTTCGGAATTCGGCACCCAGCTGCGCGCGTTGAAGGGACCGGCGTCGCGGAGCGTCAGCGCGTCCTCGCTGGCTTGCGCGGGCGCGTTCAGAAGCGCGAGGGCGATGAGGGCCGCACCTTTCATCATGCGTCCGAATGGCGGCATTGCGTGCGCGAGATCAAGGAATGACTTGGGGGCGATTCACCGGCCGAACAGAATGGAATGCGCAGGGTGCATGTCGCGACAGTTGCGTGTGGGACCCTGGATCCCGGATCGCGCGGCGCAAGCGCGCCGCTTGTCCGGGATGACGAGCGGTGGGCGGGCGGTTCGGAACGGGAGGGGAGCTTACGCGCTCGGCTTCCAGGTGGCGGCGCGTTTCTCGGCGTCGGCGGCTTTGGCGGGATCGAGCGCGGCTTTCACGCGGTCGCGCGCGGAGGCGGCGGCGGTTTTCGGATCGCCGTCCTTCATGCGCTCCGCCGCGACGGCGTACCACATGAGGGCAAGGCCCTCGTCCTTCGCCACGCCCGCACCTTGTTCGTAAGCGTTGGCGAGCGCGACCTGCGCGTCGGCGTTGCCGCGGTCGGCGGCTTTGCGGAACCACGAAACGGCGGCGGTCTGATCCGGTTTCACGCCTTGGCCGGCGGCGTAGAAATGTCCGAGCGCCAGCTGGCTGGCGGTGTCGCCCTGATCGGCGGCGGCGCGATACCAGCGCGCGGCGTCGAGATCGTTTTTGGCGACGCCGGTACCTTTCGCATAAGCCTGCGCGACGACGGCTTGCGCATGCGCGTCGCCCTTCTCCGCCGCCTTCAGATACCAGTTCACCGCTTCGGTCTTGTTCGCGGCGATGCCGCGCCCGGTGTCGTACATGTCCGCGACGGCGACCTGGGCCTGCAACACGCCGGCGTTGGCGGCGCGTAAGAGCCAGAACATCGCCTCGGTCAGATCCTGCTTCACGCCCTGGTCGGCGTAGAAGTCGGCGGCGTACATGACGCCGAGATTGTAGCTGGCCATCGCGTTTCCGGCGCCGGCGGCCTTGCGATACCACTTCATCGCCTCGACGGGATTGGCGTCAACGCCCTGGCCCGCGTCATACAGAATGCCGATGTTGCGCGCGGCTTCGTTGAAGCCTTTGTCCGACGCGGCGCGGAACCAGCGCATCGCCTCGGCGTAGTCCACGGGCGCGCCGCCCTCGCCGTTGGTGTACATATAGCCGAGCGCGTTTTGCGCTTCCGGCTGGCCCTTTTCAGCGGCGACCTTGTACCACTTGAAGGCCTGCGCCGGATTGGCCGGGCCGCCCTGGCCGGAGAGATACATGCCCGCGGCATTCTTCGCCGCGTCGGCGTGGCCTTGCTCGGCGGCCTTCAGAAACCACTTCAGCGCTTCGGCGTAGTTGGGATTTCCCGCTTCGCCCGCGAAGTGGATGACGCCGAGATTGAACTGGGTGTTCGCGTCGCCCTTGGTGGCGGCCATCGTGTACCACTTGATGGCCTCGTTCACGTCCTTCAGGACGCCCTGGCCCTGGAAGTACATGTTGCCGATGTAGTTCTGCGCCAGCACGTCGCCTTGCGCGGCGGAGGCCTTGAACCACTTCATCGCCTCGCCCGGCACGTTCGCGGCCGCTCGGCCGGTGAAGTAGAGAACGCCGAGATTACGCTGGGCGACCATGTCGCCTTTTTCGGCGAGCGGCCGCCAGAGACTTTCCGCCGTGCGGAAATCGCCGCGCTGGACGGCGGCGAGGCCGTCTTCAATGGGCCCGGCCCAAACCGGCGCGGTGAAGACGGATGCGATCAGGATCGCGGCAGAGAGAGCGCGCGACATGGGCCGCGCGCCCCTAGTGGGTTTGAACGCCAGCGCGCGAGGCGATCTGCGCGGCGGTCTCTCGCATCTTATCCAGATTGCGCGTCACGGCTTCCGCGTCCGACAGCGAGGCCGAGAAATAGCGCAAGGCCAGCGCGCCGACAGCGGCGCCCGCGCCTTCGTTGACGATCGGCACCGCCATGATCGCGGTGCGGTTCTTGGCCTGCGAGGTGGCCAGGCCCTTCTCGCGGATCTCGTCCAGCATCGCGACGACCTTCGGGCGGTCGGCGGAGATTTCACGGTCGACGGGGAATTCAGCGTCGGCGGCGATGACGTCGAGCAAGCGCTCGCGCACATCCTGCGGCTGGTGGGCGAGATAGACCTTGCCCGACGCGCTCCACAGCATCGGCACCTTGGTGCCGACGGGGATCATGCTGTAGCGCAGCGGCGTGAGATGATCGGTGACGGCGCAGGTTTCCATGCCGAGTTTGTTCGGCTTGGAGATCGACACCGGCCACATCACCTTGCGGCAGAGGTCCTCGATGGCGCTTTGCGCGTCGTCGGTCAGCCAATCGGCGGCATCGACACCCGCAGTCAGCAGCGCGACCTTCGGCTGCACGAAGTAATGCCCGCTGATCTTGCGGACGTAGCCTTCCGCCACCATCGTCTCGAGCAGGCGATGCACCGCGCCGCGCGACAGGTTGGCCGCGGTGGCGACCACGCGCAGGCCGGCGCCGTTGTTGCGGTTCAAGACGCGGAGGACTTCAAGTCCCCGGCTTAATGTACGTAATGGCTGAACCATCGTCCCGTTCTCCCCCGCGCTTTACAGCGCGCCTGTCCCCCAGCTGCCGACAGGCGACAACACGCGATAAGAATGCCACGGCGTCGCCGGGCATTCAAATCGCCGAATACGCGAGTGGTTCCGGGGTGTTACTGAGTCTTGGCGGCGGCGGGCGGCGTGTCGCGCAGGCGGGTGATCTGGCAGCGCAGCTCGCCATCCTTGTACTTGTTCGTCAGGATGTTCATGTAGACGCGGCCGGTGACGAAGTACTGAAGCTCGCCGTCGTTGAGCGTCTTCGAGCCCACAACCGGGCTGTTCGGCTTGCCGAGGTCGATCAGCAACCCGGCATTGCCGCCCGGACGGTCGGGACCATAGACGCCCACGCTGGTCGCAGGGCCACTCAGCTTCTCAAATGAGATCTTCCAAGAGAGCTTCAATGTCGTACGCTCGAGTGCGAATTCGGCGCGGCCGGTGCCGTCGCTGTACACTTCGGCGCTTTCCTCATCAGCAGAGAGATTGCAGGCATAGCGAATGTCATCCTGCGCCGCGCTGACCGGCGAAGCAAAACCGGCGAGAAGAGCCGCAACCGACAACCAAGACCGCATACTAACCCCCATTAGACGCATCACCGCTCACTGCGCGGACTAGCTCTAGATTCCACTGCACGCACATGGCGTTGCTGAATTTACGCACAATCTTCATACCGGTACACTTTCGCATGTTGATTTGCCCAATCTTTTTTGGGCGCCGTCCAACCACCGGGAAAATCATGACCCTCGGCTCCGCATTACAGATTTTCCGCAAAGCAAATTGGCCCAGCAAGGCGAACGCGCCCAGCCTGTGGACGACCACACGCGTCGGCGCAGCCTTCGCGGCCTGCCTGCTGATGGCGGGCCCGTCCGTCGAGGCCGCGCCCAAAGCGCCCAAGACGATGAGCTTCGTCGTCACGACGTGGTTCACCGCGATGTATGAGTCGAAGTTCTTCGACGAATGCCCGCAAGGCTTCGCGCAGAGCTATGACGAGATCTGGTGGCGCGGGCTGTCGAAGCAGGACCGCGCGAAGGCGACCAACAACGGACTCGTCAGCCGGCTGGACCGCTTCTTCGTCGCCATCCGCCGCGGCCCGAACAAGGAAGACGTCTGCATCAACCCGACCGCGGTCACAGACCCGCCGATGGAAATCGTCGAGGGCAAGCTCAGCTACGGCATGAACCTCGACGGTACCGACGACGGCCGCGCCACCGCGAAGTCGTGCAAGCACACGAAGTTCGAGACGCCGGACGGCGTGAAGGGCGTCGACAACCAGATGTATCGCCTGCTCGGCTGCAACTACGGCTTCCACCGCGGTTTCGGTCAGTACGAGGTGAATGCCAACGAGAACCGTAAGTCCAACGGCAACGGCATGACGCTGATCGAAGTCTCGGGCATCGACGATGCGATGAACGACAACGACGTCACCGTCACGCTGTACCGCTCGATCGATCAGTACACGCTCGACGGCACCGGCCAGTTCGTGCCGTTCGCGAGCTATCGCATCGACAGCTTCAACGGCAAGGCGCGCTATGACAGCAAGCTGAAGGGCAAGATCGTCAACGGCGAGCTGATCACCGAGCCCGGCGACGCGCATGTGCCGTTCTACGGCAACTACACCTATCTGAACCTCGAAGCGCGCGACCTGCGCCTCAAGCTGAAGATGTCGCCGGACGGCGCGTCGGCGAAGGGCATCGCCGCCGGTTACTTCAGCGTCGACGAATTCGTGCATTACGTCACCGGCATCGGCCCGATCCATTCGTCGGGCGCGGCGAACTGCCCGGCGATGTATGTCGCCGCGCATCAGCTCGCGGACGGCTATCCGGATCCGAAGACCGGCGAATGCACGATGCTCTCGGCGGCGTATGACATCGAGGCGGTGGGCGCTTACGTGATCCACCCGGATCAGGCGCAAAAGACGGCGACGGGTGGTGAAGGCCCGCTCGCGAAACTCACTTCTCTGTTCAAAGGCTAATCATGTTGGCGAAGATCTCGTTGAAATCTGTCGGCTTGGTCGCGGCGGTCTGCGCCGCGACATTCGCCTTCGCCGGCTGCAGCCCGGGCGAGCCGCAATCCAAGGCCGGCCCGCCGAACATCCGTCGCCTGACGGAAGTGCAGTACCGCAACATCATCGGCGATGTGTTCGGCACCCGCATCTCGATCGCCGGATCGTTCGATCCGCTGGTACGTACCGCCGGCTTGTATTCGCTGGGCGCCAGCAGCGCGCGCATGACGCCGTCGGGCTTCGAGCAGTACGACCGCATGGCGCAGTCGATCGCGCAGCAGGTCACCAGCCCGGAGAACCGCGACGTGCTCGTGCCCTGCGCGCCGCAGGACGCGAAGGCCGCCGACGACGCCTGCGCCAAACAGTTCTTCGGCGAGATCGGCCGCATCCTGTATCGCCACAAGCTCACCGACGCGGAATTGAATGCGAAGGTGGCCGAGGCGCATGAAGCCGCCGACGTCACACACGACTTCTATTCCGCCATCGGCTCCGGCCTGGCCGGCATGCTGGTGTCGCCGCAGTTCCTGTTCGTGGTGGACACGCTGCAGACCGACAAGAACGGCCAGGCGTCATTGACGCCCTACGCCAAGGCTTCGCGCCTGAGCTTCTTCCTCTGGGACACCACGCCGAACGAAGAACTTCTCAACGCCGCCGAGAAGGGCGAACTTGAGACAGAGGCCGGTGTCGCGAAGCACGTCGACCAGATGATCGCCAGCCCGCGCCTGCAGGGCGGCGTGCGCGCGTTCTTCTCCGACATGCTGGCGCTCGACGATTTCGACAACGTCGAGAAGGACTCGATCATCTATCCGAGCTACAGCCTGGCCGTCGCGAACGACGCGAAGGAACAGACGCTGCGCACCATCGTCGACCTGACGGTGACCAAGCGCGGCGACTATCGCGATCTGTTCACGACGCGCGACACCTTCATGTCCGGGCCGCTGGGCCGCATCTATCACGTGCCGGTCAATCGTCCGGACGGCGGCTGGATGCGCTACACGTTCCCGCAGGAACAAGAACGCGCCGGCATCATCACCCTGGTCAGCTTCACGGCGCAGTACGCCCACCCTGGCCGCTCGTCGCCGACGCTGCGCGGTAAGGCGATCCGTGAGTCGCTGCTGTGCCAGCACGTGCCCGATCCGCCGGGCGACGTCGACTTCTCCGGCTTCAACGACCCGGACTCGCCGAGCAAGACCGCGCGTCAGCGCCTGGAAGCGCATGCAACCAACGCCACCTGCGCCGGCTGCCACAAGGTCACCGACCCCATCGGTCTCGCGCTTGAGCGCATCGACGGCGCCGGACAGATCCGTTCGGCCGAGAATGGCGTGGAAATCAATCCGGCCGGCGATCTCGATGGCGTGAAATACAGCGACGCCGTCGGCCTTGGTAAAGCGATGCACGACAATCCGGCGGTGCCCGCCTGCGCCGTGCAGCGCGCCTACTCGTATGCCGTTGCCCGCACGTTGACGCCGGACGATCGCGCGTTCACGGAGTATTTGGGCAAGTCATTCGCCGGAAACGGCTATCGTATGCCCGAACTGCTGCGTCAGATCGCCGTCAGCAAACCGTTCCTGTCCGTCTCGTTGGACAATTCAAAGAAGCCCGCCACACCGGAGCACTCAGCCGAGGCCCCCGCTGGCGAGAAGGAGAAAGCGTCATGAGCATCGTCATCCGTCGTCCGATCCCGCGTCGATCCCTGCTGCGCGGCATGGCCAACGGCGCTGCTGTCGGCGTCGCGCTTCCGTTCCTGGACTGCTTCCTGAATGACAGCGGTTCCGCCCTCGCCGCCACCGGCGCCCCGCTGCCGGTGCGCTTCGCGACCTGGTTCTGGGGCCTGGGCCATACGCCCGGCTACGCCGTGAAGGCGCGCACGCAAACCACCAAGGGCATCGAGTTCCTTGAAGAGTGCAAAGCGCTGATCCCCCTGAAGGATCACATCAACTACTACGGCGGCTTCAACATGCCGCTCGATGGCCGTTCGAACTACACGCACTTCTCGGGTTGGGTCGCCTCGCGCACCGGCATCGCGCCGTCCTCGGGCGGCGACATTCCGGCGCCGACGCTCGATCTGCTGATCTCCGATCACATCAGCAACGGCAACCGTTTCCCGAACATCGACTGCACGTCCATCAACATCCCGCGCGAAAACTACTCGGCGCGTTCGAGCAACGGCCGCGCCGCCGCGGAAGGCAACGCGATCTCGCTGTACGCCCGCCTGTTCGGGCCGCAGTTCGCCGATCCGAACAAGGCCGACTGGAAGCCGGATACCAGGACGATGGTGCACAAGAGCGTGCTGTCATCGATCAACGAAGAGAGCAAAGCCTTCATCGGCACGCTCGGCGCCAACGACCGCGCGCGCCTGGACGAATACTTCACGTCGATCCGTCAGCTTGAGAACCAGCTGGCCGTGCAGCTCCAGCGCCCGGCGCCGAACCAGGCCTGCCTGGTGCCGCCGACCCCGAAGGAAGTGGCCGGCGCCAACGAGCACCTGCGCGAAGGCCTCGAGGTCGACACCGTGATCGAGAATCACAGGGTCATGTCGAAGATGCTGGCGATGGCTTTGGCCTGCAACCAGACCAAGGTCGTGAACATGGTCTTCAGCGACAACCAGTCGCACATGCGCAAGCCCGGCCAGACCTACACCCACCACCTGCTCACGCACGAAGAACCGCTGGACAAGGACCTCGGCTATCAGCCGGTGGCGTTCTGGTTCAACGTGCGCAGCATGGAAGGCTTGGCGACGTACATCCAGTCGTTCCAAGACATCAAGGAAGGCGACGGCACCTTGCTGGACAACATGATGGTCTTCGCCGCGACCGAGACCAACTACGCGCGCGTGCATACCGTCGACGGCATTCCGATCATCACCGCCGGTAAGGCCGGCGGGCGCATGAAGACCGGCATGCATATCGTCGGCAACGGCGATCCGATCACCCGCGTCGGCCTCACGGCCATGCAGGTGATGGGCCTGCCGGTCGAGAAATGGGGCGCGCGTTCGCTCCAGACCTCGAAGACGATCACCGACGTGGTTGCCTAAGAAGCCAGGGAACCAAGCCATGCGCAGTCTCGCTTTCGCCGCTGCAGCCGCCGCGCTGCTGGCCGCTCTCCCGCTTGCCGCCGCTCCTGACGTTCCCGGTGGGATCGGCGTCAAGGAACGTGGCGACGGCTTTGTCTTCGTCACCGACAAGGGCATGGCGCTCTACACCTTCGACCGCGATCTTCGCACGCCCGGCGAGTCCGCTTGCGAGGCCGACTGCGCGAAGCAGTGGCCGCCGCTGGTTGCCCCCGGCGACGCGAAGGTCGTCGGCGAGTGGGGCACGATCTCGCGCAAGGACGGCACGAAGCAGTGGGCCTATAAGAGCCGGCCGCTTTACACCTATGCCCAGGAAGGCGGACCCAGCACGGCCTATGGCGACGGCTCCGGCGAAGCTTGGTACGTGGCTTACGACCCGATCCAGACGCCGCAAGAGTTCAGCATCACCAACACGACGCTCGGCCGCATGCTGGCCGATGCGCGCGGCATGACGGTCTACAGCTTCGATAGTGACAAAGCCGACAAGTCGGCCTGCACCGACAAGTGCCTCAACGACTGGCAGCCGGTGGAAGCGCCGATCGCCGCCAAAGGGCGCGCGCCCTGGTCGACCCTGACCCGCCCCGACGGCACGAAACAGTGGGCCTACAAAGGCAAACCGCTGTATCGCTACCTTCACGAAGCGTCCGCGAACGAGTTCGCGGGCAACACCGTCGCCAAATGGCATGCCCTCGTCCTCGAGCCGCAAGCGCCGTATCCCACCTGGGTGACCGTGCAGGGCTCTGACGCGGGTCCGTTGCTTGCCGATCGCACCGGCCGCACGATCTACACGCATGCCGTCGCCGCCGGTGGCCGCCGCGGTGGCGCGATGTGCGACGGCGAGCCGTGCATCGATGCGGAGTGGAAGCCTGTCCTTGCCGACGCCGACGCCAAGCCGGAAGGCAATTGGTCCGTGATGACCAACAAGGATGGCACGAAGCAGTGGGCCTATCGTGGGTCGAAGCTTTTCACCAACACGCGCGACAAGCGCGCTGGTGATTTTCTGGGAATCCGGTTCGGTGGCGACCGTTCCTGGGCCGCGATCATGCGTTCTGGCCTGCCGATGCAGGGCGTGAGCGTCGGCGGCGGCTGAGTCCAGACTGTCGACGGACTGTATACAACTGTCCACACCGTGAATCATCGCGAAGGGGGTGAGTGGCCCCTCGCCACCCTTCGTCATACGTTCTCCCCGAACATCATTCGCTTTCGAGGAGAACGCCATGCGTTTCCGTCACTGTCTGGCCGCGTTGAGCGCGCTGGCGCTCAGCACCGCCGTCACGGCCCCGGCTTTTGCCGCCGATAAGACCATCGGCTTTGTCGTGCGCGACTGGTTCACGGCGGTCTACGAAAGCAAATTCCTCGACGAATGCCCCGAGGGGCTGAATATCGGCAATGACGAGTATTGGTGGCGCGCCCTGTCGAAGCAGGACCGTGCGAAGTTCACCGACAATGGGCTGGTCCAGACGCTCAATCGCTATGGCATCGCCATCAAGCGCGGCCCGAACGGCGAAGACGTCTGCCTTAACCCGACGGCGATCACCGATCCGCCGCTGCGGATCGTCGAAGGCAAGTACAGCTACGGCGCCAACCTCGACGGCACAACCGACGGTAAGGCCACGCCGAAGAGCTGCGCGCACAAGAAGTTCACCGGCATCGACGGCAAGACCGCGGTCGACAACCAGCTGTATCGCCTGGTCGGCTGCACCTACGGCTGGCGCAAGGACGGTCTGGTCGACCTGAACGCCAACGAAATGCGCGGCACCTCGGGTCTGGGCATGATCCTGATCGAAGTCACCGGCGTGAACGAGAAGGACCCGCGCAACGACGACGACGTCACCGTGACGTTCTATCGCTCGATCGACCAGTTCACGCTCGATCAGACCGGCACGCCGCTGCCGTTCTCGACCTATCGCATCGAGACGTTCAACGGTAAGCCCCGCTACTCCGACTCGGTGAAGGGGTCGATCAAGGACGGCGTGCTGACCACGAAGCGCGGCGACGTGCGCCTGCCCTACTACGGCAACTACAACTTCATGAATCCGGTCATCAAAGACATGGACGTGACGCTGCACATTGCCGCCGACGGCGGCACCGCGTCCGGCCAGATCACCGGCTACTACGATGTTCAGCAGTTCATGTATTGGGTGGGCGGTCTCGGCGCCGCGATCCCGATCAGCTATCTCAGCTGCCCGGCGATGCAAACCGCGGCCTACCAACTGGCCGACGGCCACCCCGATCCGAAGACCGGCCAGTGCACGACGCTGTCGTCGGCCTTCAAGATCAACACTTTCGCCGCGTTCATCCAGCATCCGGAACAGGAACAGCGCCAGGCCGCGAAGTAATTCGCTGCGCCTGACGCCCAAAACTGATCCAGTGCCGACGCGCGCTTTCGTTTCGTGAGGAGTTTCGAGTGAACTTTGCCCGTACCATCATCGCCGCATGCGCCGTAAGCCTCGCCTTCGGGGCGGCGCCTGCTTTCGCTCAGGGCCAGAACACGCGCGGACAGGCTGAAAAGAACATCCCGGACGACACCCTTAAGGGTCCGCCGATCGTCTTCTTTGCCGACCTGTCGGCGGACGAGGAAAGCGCCGTGACTGAAAGCCCGGGTGTCGGCCGCTTCGAGTGCTCGCTGGAGCGCGAGACTCTCAAGCTCACCTGGAAGGTGACCTATTCCAACACCACCTCGCCACTGACGAGCGCCTCGATCCATGGTCCCCAGACCCCGGGCGGGGAAGCGGCGGTGCTGATCGACCTGGGCGGCAAGGGTCTAAAGAGCCCGATCGAAGGCTCCAAGATCATCAGCCCGGGCGATCTCGAATACCTTCTGACCGGCCGCATGTACGTGAACCTGCATTCGGTGAAGTACCCGGCCGGCGAGCTGCGCGGGCAGTTGTCCCGTCAGCGTCCGAAGGAACCGACGAGCTGAGAAATCGGGCCAAAAGCCAACGAAGCTGGCCCGCCGATGCTGTCCACTCCGTGAGCTATCGCGCACAAACACATGGTTCCGGGCCTGAGCGAGACCTACCTTATTCAAGTAGGTTATGCTGCGACTTTAGACGACATTTTTTCGCACTGTAGCAGTGGGTTAACGAGGAAAAGTCATGCGGCTGCAAAACAAACGTTCCCTTCGCGGCCTGGTCCTAGCAGCGTCCCTGCTCGGGCTTAGCGCCTGCGGCCCGACAGAGCCCGTGAGTCAGGGCGCGCCGCCCGATATGCGCCGCCTGACCGAAGAACAGTACCGCAACACCGTTGCCGACATTTTCGGGCCGACCATCACCTATGGCGGCCGCTTCGATCCGCTGACCCGCACTGACGGTTTGTTGACGCTGGGCGCCCGTACCGCGCGCGTCACCCCCGCGGGCTTCGAGCAGTATTATGCTCTGGCCCGTTCGATCGCGGGTCAGGCGGTGAACGAAAGCAACCGCGACACCATCGTGCCGTGCAAGCCGGCTAACGCGAAGGATGCTGACGACACCTGCGCCAAGCAGTTCTTCACGGAAGTCGGCCGTCTGCTGTACCGCCGTCCGCTGAACACCGAGGAAGTGAACCTCGCCGTCACGTCGGCGCATGAGGTGGCCACCACCCGCAAGGACTTCTATCAGGGCCTCGCCTATTCGCTGGCCGGCATGATGGCGACGCCGAAGTTCCTGTTCGTCATCGATTCGACCGAAGGGGATGCTGCCAAAGCCGGAGACATCCGCCTCACGAACTATGCGAAGGCCAGCCGCCTGAGCTTCCTGCTGTGGAACTCCGCGCCGGACGAGATGCTGCTGACCGCAGCGGAGAAAGGCGAACTCAACACCAAGAGCGGCCTCGATAAGCAGGTCGATCGTATGATCGCCTCGCCGAAGCTGGCCGGCGGCGTGCGCGCCTTCTTCACCGACTTCCTCGATCTCGCGAAGTTCGAGACCCTCGAAAAAGATCCGGTGATCTATCCGGCCTTCGGCGCGCGTGCCGGTGAAGATGCGCGCGAGCAGATCCTGCGCACCATCACCGACCACGTCGTGACGAGGAACCTCGACTATCGCGACCTGTACACCACGCACCGCACCTTCGTGACCCCGTCGCTGGCCCGCATCTATCAGATCCCGGCGGGACGTCCCGAGGGCGGTTGGTCGGCTTATGAGTTCCCGAAAGACGATCCGCGCGGCGGCCTCGTGACTCAGATCGGGTTCCTGGCCGTGAACTCGCACCCGGGCCGCAGCTCGCCGACCATCCGCGGCAAGGCGATCCGTGAAACGTTGCTGTGCCAGCACGTTCCCGATCCGCCGGGCGATGTCGACTTCTCGCTGTTCAACGATCCGAACTCGCCGCACAAAACGGCCCGTCAGCGCCTCACGGCGCATGCCGTGACGCCGACCTGCGCCGGTTGCCACAAGGTGACCGATCCGATCGGCCTCGGCCTCGAGAACTTCGACGGTGCCGGCGCCCTGCGCACCACCGAAAGCGACGAGAAGATCGATCCGACCGGCGATCTCGACGGCATCCCGTTCAAGGACGCCGCGGGCCTGTCGACGGCCGTGCGCAACAATCCTTCGGTGCCGACCTGCCTGGTCAACCGGATGTTCGCTTACGCTGTCGGACGCCCGACCGATCGCACCGACAAGGATACGATCCAGTACTTCCAGACTGCGTTCGAGAAGAGCGGGTATCGCGTGCCCGAACTGCTGCGCGATATCGCGCGCAGCGAGACGTTCTACAAGGTCAGCCCGCCGAAGTCCGCAGCGGCTGCCGAAGCGACGACAACGGACGGTCATGCGTCGAAGGAGAACAAGTCATGAGCTTCCTTATCCCCCGCGCCCCCACCCGTCGCCGCGTTCTGCGCGGTGCGTTCGGCGGTACCGCCGTCGCGATGGCTCTGCCGTTCCTCGATTGCTTCCTGAACGAGAACGGCTCCGCCCTCGCCGCCACCGGCGCGCCGATCCCGACCCGCTTCGGTACCTGGTACTGGGGCATGGGCCATACCCCAGGACACGCGGTCGTTGAAAAGCGCCAGACCAGTCAGGGCATCGAGTTCCTGTCGGAAACGCAGGCGCTGAAGCCGCACGCGCAGCACATGACCTACTTCGGCAACTTCAACATGCCGCTGGACGGTCGCTCGAACTACACGCACTTCTCCGGCTGGGTCGCCAACCGCACCGGCTCCGCGCCGTCGCGCGCGAACGAAATCCCGGGAACCACGCTGGATCTGCTGATCGCCGACGTGATCGGCAACAACACGCGCTTCAAGACCATCGACGTCAGCGCCGCCGGCATCACGCGTGAGAACTACTCGGCGCGCGGCACCAACAGCCGCGCCGCCGCGGAAGTCTCGCCGGTCGCCTTGTACGCCCGTCTGTTCGGGCCGGAATTCGTCGATCCGAACAAGGCCGACTTCAAGCCGGATCCTGCGATCATGCTGCAGAAGAGCGTGCTCTCGGCCTACACCGAAGAGAGCAAGGCGTTCATGAAGAACATCGGCGCCGCCGACAAAGCGCGTCTCGATGAGTACTACACGTCGGTTCGTCAGATCGAAAACCAGCTGGCGCTGCAGCTTCAGAAGCCGGAAGAGAACAAGGCTTGCCTCGTGCCGCCGAAGCCGTCGGAGCCGCCGGCGGATCGTCTCGCCTCCGTGCGCGAGATGAGCAACGTGATCGACAACCACAAGGTCCTGTCGAAGCTGCTCGCCATGGCCGTTGCCTGCGATCAGACGCGCGTCTTCAACATGGTCTTCACCGACAACTTCGCCAACGTGCGTCGTAACGGCGAGACCTACACGCACCACCTGCTGACGCACGAAGAAGCCATCGATGCCAAGCTTGGCTACCAGCCGCTCGCGTTCTGGTTCGGCCAGCAGGCGATGAATGGCTTCGCCGAGTACATCTCGCTGCTGTCGAGCATCAAGGAAGGCGACGGCACCCTGCTCGACCACTCGCTGATCTTCGCGACGTCGGAAACCAACTACGCCCGCGTGCACACCATCGACGGTATTCCGGTCTATCTCGCCGGCAAGGCCGGTGGAAAGATCAAGACCGGCATGCACGTCATCGGCAACGGTGACCCGATCACGCGCGTCGGCTTCACGGTGATGCGGGCGATGGGCGTGTCTCTCGACAAGTGGGGCACGAACTCGCTGCAGACCAGCAAGGCGATCACCGAAATCCTGGCGTAAGAAAGGGCTCGCACATGCTGCGCAGTGCTTTGATGATCGCCGCGAGCCTCGTGCTCGCGGCGCCCGCTTTCGCGGCGGACGAAAAAGGCCCGGACGGCATCGTCCTGAAGCAGCACGGCCACGGCTGGCTGCTGGCCGACGCCAAGGGCATGTCGCTCTATACGTTCGAGCGCGACGACGCGCCGGGCAAGTCGACCTGCGTGGGCGCCTGCGCCCAACAGTGGCCGCCGGTCCTGGTGACGGGCGAGGCCCAGGCCTCGGGCGATTGGTCGATCATCACCCGTGACGACGGCAAGAAGCAGTGGGCCTTCCTCGACAAGCCCATTTACAACTACACCCTCGACGTCGCCCCCGGTGACGGCAACGGCGACGGCGTCAACAATCAGTGGCACCTCGGCTTCAAGCCGATCGCGACGCCGCCCGGCATCGGGATCTCGCGTACGATGAGCGGCTATGTGCTCGCCGACAGCAAGAACCTGACGCTCTACGCGCTTGATAAGGACAAGGACGGCAGCGGCTGCGACCTCGCCTGCACGGAAAACTTCATGCCGGTGCTGGCCGCCGGTATGGCGCATCCGATCGTCGATTGGACGCTCGTCACCCGTAAGGACGGCACGCACCAGTGGGCTTACAAGGGCAAGCCGGTCTATCGCTACACCAGCGATTTCCACGCCGGCGAGATCCTGGGCGAGAAGGTCGGCAAGGGCTGGAAGGCCGTTGTCCTGGAACCGCTGACTCCGAACCCGTCTTGGGTCACGGTCCAGGCTTCCGATGCCGGCGAACTGCTCGCCGACGCCAAGGGCCGCACCATCTACACCCTCAACGCCAACCGTCGCGGCCTGGCCAATCCCAAGGGCACGTTCGATCGCCCGGGCGACTGGCAGCCGCTCGTCGCCGAGGCCGATGCCAAGGCGGTCGGCAATTGGTCGGTGGTGGACAACAAGGACGGCGGCAAGCAGTGGGCCTACAAGGGCATGCCCTGCTTCACCAACGTCAATGACGTGATGCCGGGCGATATCCTGGGCATCCGCAGCGGCGACCGCCGCCTGCAGGCGATCATGAAGTCCGGCATGCCGATGCAGGGCACGGGCGTCTAACCCGCCCTTCCCGCGCTGACATAAAAAAACGGCGGAGAATTGCTTCTCCGCCGTTTTTCTTTTCGAAAGCCTGGTTGGTCGGCTAGGCCTGCTTGAACGGATACGGCTGCGTATCCGCGGCGGTGCCCGGCATATACAGATTGAAGATCGTCACCGGCACGAGGCTGGGGTTGTTGCTGTGGTGCAGCGCGCCCGGCCGCACGTACAGGAACTCGCCCGCGCCCAGACGCCACGGCGCGCCATCCTGCATCGTGATCTCGGCGTGGCCGGACATGATGCCGATGAAGTGCGGTTTGCCGCCCACGTGCATTTCCTGCGGGCCGGCCGCGCTGGTGTAGGCCTTGCTGGTGCGCGAAGCCGGGCTTTCGTGGCGAAAGCCGATGCGCCAGATGGTGCCCGGCTGCTTCGCGCTGATCTCTTCTGTCGCGCTGACTTTCGTCAGTGCGACGTCGACGAAATCAGCCGCGCTGCGGCCGTTCTGGTCGATGCCCATCGCAAAAATCTTCATGGGTTCCTCCCAAAAAAACGGTTACCGGGAAACCATCGTCGGCGAGAAATTGCCCGGCAGCAGCGGCGCATCGGTGGCGATGAACACCGTGTTCGGCTCCAGGACTTCCCAGAAACCCGGGTTGCCCATTTTCTCGCGGACCGTGTCGCCCACCTTCATCACCTGGACTTCCTTGCCTTCGGTACGGCGCATGCTGCCGCTGGCGATGTAGCAAAGGACGTCGCGGCCGCTGGTGGTGTTCGAGCCGCTCTTGCCCGGCTTCTTGAAGGTCGCAAAGCGGACCGAGTTGCCGTCGCCGACATAGCGGGCGGTGGTGAAGGTCAGCGCGGTCTTCGGCGCCTTTTTCAGGTCTTCCGGCTTGTTGGCGGACATTTCCTTGCCGTTCTCTTCCCACTGGGCGGTGGTGGAGACCGTGGCCTGCTTCGCCGTCACGTGCGCGCCCTTCGGCGCGCCCTTGGTGGAATTGCCCACGATGGCCGTCAGCAGAATGGTGTCTTCGCTCGGCTTGGCGTTATGCAGCTGACCGGCCGGATGGAACAGAACGTCGCCCGCGTTGACCTTCACGTCCTTGCCCGGGAAGCCGTACAACGGCGACAGGGTCAACGAGCCCTTCAGCACGATGATTTCCGTCTCGAAGGTGATCTGGTGCAGGACCGGGCCACCGCCCTTTTTCCAGGTCAGCGTGCGGAACGCGCCCGTCGGGTACTGATAGGTGCGGGCTTCGTAGCGCGAGGCGTTCGCCGGGGCCTTGGCGACGTTCTCCGCGCCGGCGGCGTAGCGGAAGGCGGCGTTCTCGACATCGGCGCCTTCGCCCTTGCTGGTCCATTCGGCCATCGGCACGACTTCGGCGGCGCTGGCGGGGATGAAGAGCACGTCGCCGCCGTTGGCGGTCACGCCACGGCTGGCCTGCGCCATGGCCGGGGTCGTCAGCGACGGGACGATGCTGCTGATCAACGGCGAGGCCGCGCCCAAGGCGCCAAGACCGACAAGGCCGCGCAAGGCGCTGCGGCGGTTGCTGCCGGTCGGCGGGTTGACGTCGTTATTCTGAGAATCCTGCGGCATAATTACCCCTCCCAAGGTGAAGCCGGCCCGATGCGTCGAGCCCCATGAATGCTGGACTTGGCGGGTATCTTACGCAGCCGCCCCCAGGCCGTCGCCCCTTTTCAGGAGATAACCGTAGTATATCACGCGCGCCGATTGACTCGGGGTGCGCCGGTTGCCTACCCTCTAACAACGGATTTCGGACCGGCCTAGGCCGGCAGCCATTGTACCTGGGAGGGGACACCATGCCTTTGATGATCGCCAGCGTGAACGTCGACGATAAGGGCGAATCGTATTTCGGCGAAGTCGACACGCTGGATTCCGCCGGCCGCGAGCGTCCCCAGGACGTCGCCTATTGGCAGGTGTGGGAAACGAAGCCGGGCCACTTCGCCGACTTCAAGCCGACCGAAGAACCGCGCTGCGTCGCCATGATGACCGGCAAGCTCGAAGTCACGGTCAGCACCGGCGAGAAGCGCTACTTCTCCCGCGGCGATACCTTCCTGCTGCAGGACACCACCGGTAAGGGCCATGCGGTGCGCACGATCGGTATCGAGCCGTGCCAGGCCATGCTGATCACCATGAAGGGCAAGATGGCCCCGGGCCAGCAGGCCGCTGGCCGTCCGGTTCAGGGCGAAGGCCGCTAATCAGCGCCTGAGCTTTCGAGATCGATCGCCCGTCGGCAGCCGCCGGCGGGCGATTTTCTTTTGGGGCTAGGCCGCTCGTTCTCTTAGGCAGCTTGGCGCTGAACCGTGCCGACACAGGCCACGAGGTTGCGCAGTTCTTGACGCGCCGCGACATGCGACAGGCTGACCGGCCCGGCTTCCGACAACTGCGGAAGATCCTCGACCGTAAGGCCCTCGAGAAACAGTTCGCGATAAATCACGCGCTCGACAATGCCATCGGCCAGACGGAACCCCAGGCGGCGGCTGAGCTCAATCAGCGCATCGCCCACATTGCGCTTGTTGCGCGCGACCAGCGTGTTCAGACGGTTGCGCACCACAATCCAGTCGAGCCCTCCCGCGCGGTCGTTGCGCAAATCCCGAATGCGCTCGCCATAAGCCGTGGGGCGCGAAATCCCGTCGCGCTGCGGCCCAGCGCGCAGCACGTCGAGATCGACGAAGCTGTCGTTGACGGGCGTGACCAGCACGTCGGCCTTCATATGGCCGGCTTGCGACAGCGTTGTGAAATAGCCCGGGGTGTCGATGATGATGACATCGTGGCCGCGCAGATAGCTGATCGCGTTGGCGACCTCCAATTCGTCCACCTGACCGTGATCGCTGCCGAGCCCCATGTGGGTCGGCACCAAAAGCTCCGGCTGGGTGCGCGTACGGTAACGACGGCGGTTGCTCACGTAACGCGACAGCGTGCGTTGCTCGGAATCGAGGTCGAGTGTCGCGACCTTTAGGCCGCGATTCAGAAGCGCGACCGCCAAATGCATCGCCAACGTCGACTTTCCTGTGCCGCCTTTTTCATTACCGAAAACGACAATGCGCGGCCGCGATTTGCGAAAATTCATACTGAACATTTTGACGCCCCACTTCCCCGAAGGACTCAACGTAGGTGCAAGGTCCTTTCGCATTCGTTGATTCAACGAGTCGTGCGCCAAAACAATTCCGCCCGGCGTCAATAAACGCCGGGCAGAATCAATACACCTTGCGATGTAATTAACGACGCGAGGCTGCGTTAATCATTCACAACATAAGTCTTACCGACGACGGGCGTTGTCCGGCGCGCGATCGCGATTGTTCTTCACGCCGTCACCGTCGCGGTCGCGATCCATCGCATTCGGGACATGGTCGTGGTCTTCATCACGCCAGCCCTGGTTCTTCACCCTGGTGTGCTTTTCAGCGTGCCAATTGACGGCATAGCGATTGCGGTATTCCCGCGCTTCGCGGCTGTTGTGCCACTTGTGCCAGTTATGCTGACGATCCCAATAGCCATCGCTGTAGGCAAAGGCGACGCCGCCGGTATCGAATGAAAAACGGAAGCTGTCGGCGGCCTGCGTTGCGGGCGTGGCACCGAGCGTCATGGCGCAAACAGCACCGATGGCTAAGCCAAACCGAAGTCGGTTCATGTGACTCTCCTGGGAGGTAACGTAGGCCGTGAGTCCCATCCACCCAACGCACACAGGCGAGAGTGGTTACGCCGCGATTTGAGCGCGTAACGATAGCGAACACGGCCGTGTGGGTATCGCATCTGACGTCGGGACATGCGCGCGGCACCCGGGCGAACTTAGCGGGTGCAGAACCGTTGTTCCTCGTCATTCAGAGGAGATAGTGATGTCGAACCCCCATCTGCGAAACTGGGCCGTGCGAAATCAGGGAAAGATGCCGCAGGACGATCCCAAGTCCGAAAAGCATTCTAGCGACCTGGATATCGGTGATGCTTCGGAAGGCGTCGATAGAAGCGGCGCTGTCGTCGACCAACCTGGCGCGTCCGGCAACCGCGCCAACGGCACGGCGGGCGGAAGCGGAAGCATCGGCGGCACCGGAAGCATTTCGGAAGATCAGCCGAAAGCCTGACCGCGTTGCACAAAACAAAGATGCGCCCTTCGATCTCTGGAAGAGCGCATCTTTAGCCTTACGACTGGGTTAGGCCGCTCTGTTCACCGCGCTGAGCACGGCCTTGAGCGAGGCCGCGACGGTGTTGGAGTCAATGCCGACACCGAACGCAGGCTTACCGTTCACTTTGGCTTCGACATACGCCGCGGCCTTCGCCGAGGCGCCGGCGGTGAGCGCATGCTCGCGGAAGTCAACGACTTCCACATCGATGCCGAGGCCTTGCTTCAGCGCATCGACCAGCGCCGCGATCGGTCCGTTGCCTTCACCGGCAAACGAACGTTCCCTGCCGTCGACCATGATCGTCGCTTCGATCTTGCGTTCCTCATGCGGCGGCAACTGCGGCAGCGTGACGTGGCGCACGAAGCTGTATTTCTTTGGCGACAGATAGGTCTGCTCGAAGCTGTCCCAGATCATCTTGGGCGAGATTTCCTTGCCCGTGGCTTCCGCGATCTCCTGAATGGTTTTCGCGAAATCGCCCTGTAGTTTCTTCGGCAGATCGAGGCCGTAATCCTGATGCAGGATGTAGGCGACCCCGCCCTTGCCCGACTGGCTGTTGACGCGGATCACCGCTTCGTAATCGCGGCCGACATCTTTCGGATCGATCGGCAGATAGGGGACTTCCCACAAGCCGGTATTGGATTTCTCCAGCGCCGAGAAGCCCTTCTTGATCGCGTCCTGATGCGAGCCCGAGAACGCGGTGAACACCAGTTCGCCGCCATACGGGTGCCGTTCGTGCACCGGCAGCTGGTTGCAATACACCACCGTCTCGACGATCTCGGTGATGTTGCTCATGTCCAGTTCCGGGTCGACGCCCTGGGTGAACATGTTCAAGGCGATGGTGACGACATCGACGTTGCCGGTGCGCTCGCCGTTGCCGAACAGCGTGCCTTCGACGCGATCCGCGCCGGCCATCATGCCGAGTTCGGCGGCCGCGACGCCGGTGCCACGGTCGTTATGCGGATGCAGCGACAGGCGGATGAGGTCACGGTTCTTGACGTTGCGGCTGAACCATTCGATCTGGTCGGCATAGATGTTCGGCGAGGCCATCTCCACCGTCGCCGGCAGGTTCAGGATGATCTTGTTGTCGGGCGTCGGCTGCCACACGTCCATGACGGCTTCGCAGACTTCCTTGGCGTACTCGAGCTCGGTGCCGGTGAAGCTTTCCGGCGAATACTCCAGCATCACCTTCGTGTCCGGCACGGTCGGCACCAGGCTCTTGATCAGCTTCGCGCCGTCGACGGCGATCTTCTTGATGCCGGCCTGGTCCTGACCGAACACCACGCGGCGTTGCAGCGTCGAGGTGGAGTTGTACAGATGCACGATCGCGCTCTTCGCGCCCTTGATGGCCTCGAAGGTGCGGCGGATCAGTTCTTCGCGCGCCTGGGTCAGCACCTGGATCGTGACCCCATCCGGGATCATGTCGAGTTCGATCAACTGGCGGCAGAAGTCGAAATCCGTCTGCGAGGCGGACGGGAAGCCGACTTCGATTTCCTTGAAGCCCAGCTTCAACAGCAGCTTGAACATGCGCGCCTTGCGCTCAGGCCCCATCGGCTCGACGAGCGCCTGGTTGCCGTCGCGCAGATCGACGCTGCACCACTCGGGCGCCTTGGTGATGACTTTGCCGGGCCAGGTGCGGTCGGGCAGGTTTATGGGCGTGAACGGCCGGTACTTATGGACGTTCGGCATCGAGACGGATTTGGTGGACGGGGTCGTCATGGAAAACCTCGGAAAGCTAAGCGCCGGTCATCCGGTCGGGCGGCGCGATGGGACTTACGAAACTTGGGAAGGCGTTGCGCGCGGAGAGCGCGCTGGACCGGGAGGGGCAGACAGCCGTCACCGGCCGGCGGTAAGTCGCAGCCGGAGGAGCAGATCGGCAATGTTCAGCGCACTGCGCACGGGCCGAAGGTCCTTAAATGCCCCGGGGGGCTCACGCGGGCGAATTTAGGCAGCGCCCGTATCATTGTCAAATATTGGCCTTGCCCGCGTTAAGAGCAGCCTAACGGCTTGAAAGCCAGCCCGGCGAAAGGGTACCACCGAGCTGGAAAAGTCACCCGAGAGCGCTTTCATGGCCGTCACGATCTATCACAACCCGCGTTGCAGCACGTCCCGGAAGACCCTGACGCTTCTGAAAGAGAACGGGGTGGAACCGAAGGTCGTGGCCTACCTCGACGACCCTCTGGACGTCGACGGCCTTAAGGAGCTGCTCAAGAAGCTGAAAATCACAGCGCATGAGCTTCTTCGCAAGAAGGAAGCCGCACCGCTCGGCCTCGACACGGATGGCATGTCCGAAACCCAGTTGATCGCCGCGATGGCGAAACATCCGATCCTGATTCAGCGTCCGGTGGTGGTGAACGGCGCAAAGGCCGTGATCGCCCGTCCCCCCGAGACCGCGCTTGAGATTTTGTGAGTCCGAACCGATGAACGCTCCCTTCAAGACGAGTGAGACGCATCCGCTGGAAATTCATGCGGTGGCAACGCCGGGCGGCGGCGCAATCGGCCTGTGCATGGCACCCGGCAAGTATCACGACCCTTCGATCACCGGTCCTTGGGATCGCGACCTCGACGTCGACTTCGATGCCATCGAAGCGTTCGGCGCGACCCAGGTCATCACATTGATGGAAGCCGACGAGCTGGACGGCGTGAAAATCCCGGTCCGGCGTATGCGCGCCGTCTGCGTGCGCCGCGCGATCCACTGGCGCCACTGGCCGATTGTCGATTTTCAAACGCCCGATGCGGCGTTCGAGGAATTATGGATCCAAGGCGCGGGGGACGTCTGCGAAACGTTGGCCGAGGGCGGCCGCGTGATCGTGCATTGCCGCGGCGGTCGCGGTCGCAGCGGTCTTGTCGCCGCGCGACTGCTGATCGAAATGGGCCTGAGCAACGAAGAGGCCTTCGCCGCCGTGCGCGCCGCGCAACCGCTGGCGATGGAAACCCCCGTGCAGGAAGACCACGTGCGCGGGTTCAAGCCCGTGTTGGGATTGAAGGGCTAAACCGCCTCGTCCTCGGGCTTGGCCCGAGGGTGACTAAGCGAGCAACCCATCGCGCTTCGCCAACCGCGTCACGTATTCCTTGAAGCGCGTCGGTTCGCGGCCCAGCACCCAACGCAGGATGTTCGCGTTGCCGCGGAAGCCGCCGTGGTCGTAGTGGGTATTCATCTTGCGCATGGTGTCGATGCGTTGATCCGTCGCACCGCCCGCGCGCGCTTTCGCTTCCATCTCGTCGAGCGGCACCTGACGCGCCGTCACCGGCTTCTTCAGCACCTCGGAGATGATCGCGGCCATATCGTCCTGGCTCAAGCCTTCCGGGCCGGCGAGCTCGTAGCTGGCCCAGAGATGGCCATCCTCGGCCGTCACCTTCGCGGTGACCTCGGCGAGGTCGAGCAGATCGACGATGTTGAACTTTACATGAGTGTTGAACGGCATGCCGTGAACGCCGTTGGCGACCACGTCTTTCCAGATCATCTCCAGGTGCTGCATGTAGCGCGTCGGATTGATGATCGTGTAGGGCTGGCCGGACTCGATCAGCATCTCTTCGGTGTCCAGCTTGCGCGCATGGTGGGGGACTTCGCGGCGCAGCGGGTGCATCACCGAGTAGTAGATGAAGCGCGGCAGCTGGATAGCCTGGGCCGCCTTGATGAAATGTTCGGTCATTGCCTTCTCGTCCGGATGCATCGGCGGGCCGATGTGGACGATGGCGTCGCAGCCCTTCAGCGCCGGCGCGATGGTCTCAACCGCATTCATGTCGCCGAGCGCGATCTCCGCCGCGCCGAGCGCCTTGAGCGCATCGCCTTGTTCCACTTTGCGGACAAATGCGCGCACCGAAGCGCCCTTCTTGGCGAGCGCGGCGATGACAGCGCGGCCGGTCTTGCCATTGGCGCCGGTGACGAGAACTTTCTGCGACATCTGATCCTCCCGAAATGCGGCGGCACCTTAGGCGGCGCGCCCGGCCTCGGAAAGAGAAAGCTAGTGAAAGTTCCGCACCTCGCCCATCACCTTACGCATGTCCGGCCCATCGCGCGGGTCCGGGCGCGAGAGCGGATGCTTGACCGCATCGGCCCGTGAAATCGTGCTTTCGAATTCGCCGTCGAGGGACGACAGCGCATGGAGACGCGGCGAAAGGTCCACTAGGCGATCCGCTATGACGTGGGTCACGCCAGATTCCGTCTGCAATTTGCCGACGATGCCCAGCATCACACTATCCAGAAGAACCCGGCGATAGCGCTCGAACACGCTGGGCCAGACGATGATGTTGGCGATGCCCGTCTCATCCTCCAGCGTGACGAAGATCACGCCGCTGGCCGTGCCGGGGCGCTGGCGCACCAACACAAGACCCGCAACGGAAACGCGGCGGTCTTTGAGCGAGACGTCAAACTCCGCGCTCGCGATATAGCCCTCCGCTTTTAACGAGCCTCGCAGGAAGGCCAGCGGATGCTTCTTCAAAGATAAACGTGTCGCTTGGTAATCCTGAATCACATGCTCGCCGAGCGTCATCGACGGCAACACGACGACGGGTTCGACGAACAGACTCGGCGGACCGTTATGCCCGCCGTTCTCCGCATGACGGAACAACGGCAAGAGATCGTCGTTCAGGGCGCCGATGCGCCACAGTGCCGTTCGACGATCGAGTCCGAAACTCATGAAACCATCGGCGTTGGCTAAGGCGGTCAAGGTTGCGATCGGCAGTTCTGTCTTGCGCCAAAGATCGTGGAGATCTTGATAGCCCGTTCCGCGATGCTTCATGAGCGCGATTGCGTGGGCTTCGCTGAAACCTTTCACCTGGCGCAAGCCAAGACGCACGGCACATCCGCCGATACCGGGTTCGAGCGTGTTGTCCCAGTCGCTCACATTCACGTCGACCGGGCGTACCTCGACGCCATGCTCGCGCGCATCGCGCACGATCTGCGCCGGCGCGTAGAAGCCCATCGGCTGGGAGTTCAATAACGCGGCGCAGAATACCGCCGGATAGTGACATTTGATCCAGGACGAGACGTAGACCAGCAGCGCGAAGCTGGCGGCGTGGGACTCCGGAAAGCCGTACTCGCCGAAGCCACGGATCTGCTCGAAGCAGCGTTTCGCGAAATCGAGTTCGTAGCCATTCGCCACCATGCCCTTGATGAACTTGTCCTCAAGCAAGGCAATGGTGCCGACGCGCCGGAAGGTCGCCATCGCGCGGCGCAGCTTGTCAGCCTCCGATGGCGTGAACTTCGCCGCTACGATGGCGATGTTCATCGCCTGCTCCTGGAAGAGCGGCACACCCAGGGTTCGCTCCAAGACCGCTTTGAGCTCCTGCTTGGGATAATGAACCTGTTCCTTGCCTTCACGGCGGCGCAGATAGGGATGCACCATGTCGCCCTGGATGGGACCGGGGCGCACAATCGCGACTTCAATGACCAAGTCGTAGAACTCACGCGGCTTCAGGCGCGGCAGCATGCTCATCTGCGCACGGCTTTCGACCTGGAAGACGCCAAGGGAATCCGCCTTGCACAACATATCGTAGACCTTGGGGTCTTCGCGCGGCACGTCGGCATTCCGGGTGTAGGTCACGCCATAATACTGATCGAGCAAACCGAAGGCCTTACGAATGCATGTCAGCATGCCGAGTGCGAGCACGTCGATCTTGAGAATCTTCAACGTATCGAGATCTTCCTTGTCCCACTCGATCACGGTGCGATCTTCCATCGCCGCGTTATCGACCGGCACGATCTCATCCACGCGGCGGCGCGTGATCACAAAGCCGCCGACGTGCTGGCCCAAGTGACGGGGAAAACCAACAAGACCGCGCGCGAGTTCCAACGTGCAGTAAAGATGGCGATCCGTCGGATCGAGCCCGACCTCGCGGATACGCTGTTCATTGATGCCGTCGGTGCCCCAGCCCCAGACGCTACGCGTCAACATATCGACCGCATCCGGGGACAACCCCATCGCCTTGCCGACATCGCGCAGGGCGCTGCGCGGGCGATAGCAAATCACGGTCGCCGCGAGGGCCGCGCGAATGCGCCCGTAGCGGCGATAGATGAACTGAATCACCTCTTCGCGGCGCTCATGCTCGAAATCGACATCGATGTCGGGGGGCTCATTACGCTCGGTGGAGATGAAACGGTCGAACAGCAGCGTGTTCTTGTCCGGATCGACCTCGGTGATGCCGAGGCAGAAACACACCGCCGAATTGGCCGCCGATCCACGCCCTTGATGGAGGATGCCGGCATCTTCCGCAAAGGTGACGATCTCATGCACGGTCAGGAAATAGTGCGCGTAGTTGAGTTCCTTGATGAGGGAGAGTTCACGCAGGATGCTTTCGCGTACTTTGTCCGACACCCCGCAGGGATAGCGTTTCGCCGCGCCTTCCCACGTCAGATGCACGAGTTCTTCTTCCGGCGTACGGCCCTCGCCGGTGGTGACGACGGGATACTCGTACTTCAAATCGTCGAGCGAAAATTTGCACGCCGCCGCGATCTCTGCGGTGCGCGCAACCGCTTCCGGATAGCGCGCGAAGAGGCGCGTCATTTCCGCCGGCAGTTTGAGGTGACGCTCGGCGTTGGCGTTCAGGCGCCAGCCGGCTTCCGTGATGACGCATTTCTCGCGGATGCAGGTGAGCACGTCTTGCAACGCGCGGCGTTGGGGATGGTGATACAGCACATCGTTGAGCGCGACCGTGAGGATGTCGTGTTTCGCGCCCAGCGCCGCCAGTTCCGCAAGCCGCGCGGCATCGTCGCCGGCGTAGGCACAATGCATACCGAGCGATAGGCGGTCACCGAACATTGCCTTGAGCGCCACAAGATGCGCTTCGAGACCAGCACCTTCATCAGGCAACGCAATTGCCATTTGCCCGAGGGCCGCAGCCTTCAGATCGGCGCGGGTCAGCAGGCATTGTCCCTTCGGAGCGCGGCGCTTTCCCGCCGTCAGCAACAGCGTCAACCGCGCGTAGGCCTCGCGGTCGGTGGGATAGAGCAGCACGCTCGGCGCATCGATCAGATCGACGCGCAGGCCGATGATGAGTTTCATCTGCTTGGCATGCTCGTTGAGCGCATCGTACATCCGCACGATGCCGGCAAAGGTATTGCGATCCGTCACCGCGATGGCGGTGTGGCCGAGGTCCCGCGCCATGATCACCAGTTCCTCCGCGCTGGACGCGCCGCGCAGGAAGGAGAAATTGGTGGTGACCTGGAGATCGATGTAGCTCACCGCTCCATGACTCCCATCGTCATCCCGGACAAGCGGCGCGCTTGCGCGTCGCGCGATCCGGGATCCAGGGCCACAAGCACCGTGTTCGTTATCCTGGATCCCGGATCTCGCTTCGCTCGTCCGGGATGACGATTTGTGTGCGCTGCCATCACCCAAACACCCCATGCATGAACCAGCGGGGGGCGGGCTCGTGGCCGTAGAGTCCTTCGCGGAACAGCCAGAAGCGACGGCCTTCGCTGTCCTCGACACGGTAATAATCGCGCGTGCGGCGACGGTCGGGCAGCGATTGGGCGAGGCGCCACCATTCGGGATCGATGCGCTCCGGCCCTTCGGCGTGGGCGACCTTGTGCATCACATGACGCCAGGTGAAGGTCAGCGGCGGATGATCGGGCACCGGCGCGAGCGCGGTGATGGGCTCCGGCGATGCCAGCAGCGACAAGGGGCGCTGGCTCTGCCGCGGCCAAGTCGCCGCACCCGATGCGGCCAGACGGCGCACGGGCTCATCGCACACGCTGCGTTCGGGAAGATGACTCGCGACGGCCGCGACCTGGCGGATGCGCTGGGCGCCGAAGCGGTTCTCGATGCGGTCGACCAGCGCCCAGACGCGTTCCGCCGCGCCCGCGTCCAGCGTGTCGTCCGTGTGCCCGGCATCGAGATCGCCTTGGGTGACGACGAAGCCTTCCACGCGCGTGGCCGCGAGCGTCGCCGTCTCGATACCGAAGCCGGCGTCGATGCGGTCGAGCTTTTCCATGAACAAGCGCCGCAGATGTTTGGCATCGCGCACCGCGCGGCTGGTGCCGATGCTGACATGCTGCGCCGTGCAATCGACGCGGCCGAGCGTGAAGGTCAGATCGCGCGCGCCTTGGTCGGCTTTGCGCAGCAGTTCGCAAAGGCGAGCCAGCAAACGGTCGAGCGCGATCTCCACGCCGTCGCGATGCACGATGGGTTCGGGGAATTGCAGCTTCGTCTGCCAGACCGGCGCGGGCAGCAGTGGCGAGATCGGTTCCGCCTCGCGGCCGAGCAACTGATCGATGCGGCGCGGCAAGTCGACGCCGTAGCGGCGCGCCAGCGGTGCCCGCGGCAGGCCGAACAGATCGTCGAGCTTGCACAAGCCGAGCCGCTCCAATCCCGCGACGGTGGTGTCGGGAATGCGCAAGGCCGCGAGGGGCAATGAAGCCGTCGCGGTCTTGGTCGCGCCGACGGCGATGATCGGCGTGCCTTTGCCGTGGCGTGACCAGGCCCAGGCCGCCGCAGGCGTATCGGCGCAAGCGGCGCGCGCGACAATGCCGAAGCGCCGCAGCCGCGTGACCATGTCGCGCAGCAGCGCCGCCTCGCCGCCGAACAGATGCGCGCAGCCGGTGATGTCGAGCATCACACTGTCGGTGCCGTCGGGTGCGGCGAACGGCGTGTAGCGCGTGCACCAGACCGCCAAGCGCTTCAACGCGGCAGCATCGTCCTCGACATCGAGCGGCTCGGCGCGCAGATGCGGAATCAGCGCGCGCGCATGGGTCAGCGCCATGCCGGGCTTCAAGCCTTCGGCGGCCGCGTTCGCATCCACCGCCGCGACCTGCAATCCGCCGGGCGCGGCGATCGTCATCACCAATGGCTTATGCGCCTCCGCCTCAGCCGAGGGCGGCTGCCGGTTCTTCCACCGGTCGGTCGGCCAGCGGCACAGCCAAAGCGCCACACAGCGCCGCATCCTTCCACTCCACGTGCCAGGCCGTGGGGCGAATGCCACGGCCATGTTGTAAGGCGAGCCGCCACGCCCGGCGCGGCAGTGCGAGGCCCGATCCGCGCGCCGTAGGGGCCGAGGTCACATGCCAGCGGGTCAACGCCGCACTCGGCACGGGCTTGTCCTTCGCCGCCGGCAACAACAGGCCGAGCGTGCTGCCGCCGCGCGCGGCGAGTTGCAGCCGGCGCGTGTCGGTGAAACGTGGCGTGATGCCCTCGCCCACCACAGCCGCGAGGCCGTTGCAGCGCAGGCCCTCCTCCAGCACCCACAAAGCGTCCGCTGCTTTGGCGACGGTGACGAAGATCACCTGCCGCGGCGAAACCCCGGCCGCCGCCAGCCCCGGGCCATAGAGCGCGCCATGGTCGGCCAGAGCGCTCTGGGTCCGGCACCACAGCACCGGGCGGCCGATCCGCAAGCGGGCCAGGAGAGCCACCGCAAAGCCCAGCCGGGCCCCGTCCTGGGCGGGGCCGGTAATCTCGTGGAGCGCGGCCCGGGGTAGGCCGCCCCAGGGCAAAGCCCCGTCCACTGACGCAAGGCCCAGGCTGACCACCCCGGCCTCCCCAGCCGCCCCAGACCCATCCAGGGCCCCAATCTCGCGACGGAGGCTGGCCAGAACCGGGTTCAGGGCCGCAGGCGGGACTGACCGGGGGAAAGGGGACTTCGTGTTCATGTTTTGTTCTATTCGTCTCACCCCTCGGGAGTCAAGGCGGGCCCGGCGCGACCTCTTGGAGGCGCTTGGCTATCCTCGGGGGTATGAAACACATCCTCGGCCCCCTCCTCGCCCTCCTGGCTTTCGCCCTGCCCGCTTCGGCCGCGGACGACGGCATCCTGATCTTCGGCGCGACGGGACGCAGCGGGTCGGAACTGGCCAAGCAACTCGTGGCGCGCGGCGAGAAGGTGACGGCCTTCGTGCGCGCGACCTCGAACCGCGAACCGCTCGCGGGCGTGAAGGTGGACTACGCGGTCGGTGACGCGACCAAGGCCGAGGACGTCGCCGCCGCTTTCAAGGGCAAGAGCTATCGCGTCGTGATCGAAGCGGTGCAGTCGCGCCGCGGCGAGCCCACGCCTTACGAGGCGACCGTCGCCAACATCGTGCCGCTCGCCAAGCAGAGCGGCGTGAAACAGGTGATCATGTATTCGACGGTCGCGGTCGATCACACGCCGACGGATATGCCGCAGTTCCCGTGGGGCCTGTATCCGGAAGTCGTGAAGCAGCAGACCGCCGCAGAGCACAAGCTGCGCGAGTCCGGCGTCGGCTACACGATCATCCGCATCGGCGCGCTGCTGACCTCGCGCGACAAACCGCCGCATCCGCCGACGGGCAAGAGCATGCTGACGGAAGACCAACTGAAGTTCGGCGCGACGACCTACGGCGACCTGGTGGCGCAGACCGCCGCCTGCGTCGATGCCGCGCGCTGCATGAACAAGGTCTTCGTCATCGCCGACGACAGCCTCGCCGGCGAAATGTGCCGCATGCGCGCGAAAGACCCGGCGAAGGACTGCCCTTAACTCTGTGCGTCATCTTTGCGGCCGTCGGTTCTGCGCGAAAAGCGTTTCGTTACCCTGGACCCCGGATCGCGCCACGCTCGGCGTGGCTTGTCCGGGGTGACAAAAAGTGAGCCCCCGTTGTCACCCCGCACGAGCCGCGGCACGCGGCGAGATGCGGGGTCCAGGGTTACTGAGCAACATCGTCGAATAAATCACACCACGTGGGATTTTCGCGTTCGATCAATTCGAGCTTCCAGGCGCGTCACCATTTCTTGAGTTTCTTCTCGCGCAGTATTGCCGCCTCAATGTCATCGTGGGACTCGAAATACACGAGACGATGGACTCCATGCTGCTGCGTGAATCCCTGCAGAGCTTCGGTTCGATGCTCTGCGGCACGACGCAGAAGATCATTTGTGACGCCCACGTAAAGCGTCCCATTTCGCTTGCTGGCGAGAATGTAAACGACATAGCCCACGCGCAGGACCTGCCCTTTACCCTGGACCCCGGATCGCGCCACGCTAGGCGTGGCTTGTCCGGGGTGACAAGGGGTGAACAACAAAAAAGCCGCCGCGTTTTGGCGCGACGGCTTTTTTCTCAGCTCAATTCTCACGCCCTTGCGGGCGGTGGATGATTAGTAGTTAGACCACGGACGTTCGCCACGACCGCCTTCGCTGCGGCCACCGCCTTCGCTACGACCGCCGTCACGACGCGGGCCTTGGCCTTGCGGTTTGCCACCGCCGCCACGACGCTTCTGGCCGTTGGGATTGCCGCCGTTACGGTTGCCGCCATCGCGTTGACCGCCGTCGGCGCGTTGACCGCCGTTGCGCTGACCGCCTTCGCGGTTGCCGCCTTCGGTGCGCGGGCCGCCGCTGTGACGCTTCGGACCCTGGCTGCTGCGATTGCCGCCGCCACGATTGCCGCCGCGGCCACGACCGTTGCCGGGGGCGCTGCCGCTGGTGCGGCCAGAGAGACCTTCAACGTGGAACGGATGCGCCACATCCACCGGCACAGGCTGGCGGATTTCGCGTTCGATCGCACGCAGCTGGGAAATTTCCTCGGAATCGCAGAACGAGATCGCCGAACCGTCCTTGCTCGCCCGCGCGGTGCGGCCGATGCGGTGGACGTAGCTTTCCGGCTCCATCGGCAGGTCGAAGTTGATGACGTGCGTGATGCCGTCGACATCGATGCCGCGCGCGGCGATATCCGTCGCCACGAGGACGCGCACACTGCCCGTCTTGAAAGCGTTCAACGCCTTCTGACGCGCATTTTGGGACTTGTTGCCGTGGATCGCGTCGGCGCGGATGCCGCTCTTGTCGAGCTGCTCGGCGACACGGTTGGCGCCATGCTTGGTGCGCGAGAATACGATCGCGCGCTTGACGTCCTTGTCGGCCAGGATGTGCTCGAGCAGCTTGCGCTTGTTCTCGCGGGTGACGAACATCACCTTCTGATCAATCTTCTCGACCGTGGTGGCCTGCGGCGTGATCTCGACGCGCACCGGGTCCTTCAGGAGACCGGTGACGAGATCGGACACGGCCGACGGCATGGTCGCGGAGAACATCAGGGTCTGGCGGTTGTCTTTCGGCAGACGCGCGACAATGGTGCGCACGTCCTTGATGAAGCCCATGTCCAACATGCGATCGGCTTCGTCGAGGACGAAGACTTCAACCGTCGACAGGTCGATGTAACGCTGCTGGATCAGATCGAGCAAACGGCCCGGCGTGGCGATGAGGATGTCGACGCCGTTACGCATGGTGGAGATCTGCTGGCCTTCGCTGACACCGCCGTAGATGCAGGTGCGCTTGAGGCCGAGATGGCGGCCGTAGGTCGCGAAGCTTTCGGAGATCTGCACGGCGAGTTCGCGCGTCGGGGTGAGGATCAGCGCACGCGTGCCTTTGGGTGACGGGCGGCGCTTGTCGTTCGCCAGCTTCTGGAGGATCGGCAGCGCGAAGGCCGCCGTCTTGCCGGTGCCGGTCTGGGCGATGCCGAGAACGTCACGGCCCGCGAGCAGCACGGGGATGGCTTGCGCCTGAATCGGGGTCGGCGTGGTGTAGCCTTCGGCTTCAACCGCACGGAAGATCGGCTCGATCAGGCCGAGTTCGGAAAACAAAGTCATGGTTATTCTTTCAATACGCGTGTCGCGTCGCCGGACGCGCACATGCGCGGTCATCGGCAGCGGACTGCTTGTTGACCCACCTGGGCACGCAACCAGCGGGAAGAATGTTTGGAGAAGTTTCTCAGGATGGGGTGCTTGAGTGGCGCACCCTGCGCGCAATCGCGAGAAATATGTCGGCTGAGGCCGAGACGGACGGAGCTATACGCGCAGAACCGAGTCGCGTCAACTTATATCGAAATTCAGAGTGTTGACGCGGTCTTAACAGCCAAACGCACTGTGGTCTCAAGCACATCCAGGAACCGCGACCGGTCCTGTTTGGTGTAAGCCGCAGGCCCACGCGTGATCTCACCGACCTCACGGAGATGGGTGTGCAGATCGCGCGTTGCGACCGCCATCCCGATGGACGCCTGATCGAGCGGCCTGCCGTTGGGCCGCAGCACCAGCGCGCCGTTGCCGACAACGCGCCCCGCGAGCGGGATGTCGGAGGTGATGACGACGTCGCCCGTCCCCGCGCGCTCGGCGATCCAGTCGTCGGCGGCGTCGGGCGTACCGGGAACCACCACGCGCTCGACGATGGGGTCGTCGGACAGGCGCATCCAGCTGTTGCCCACCATGAACACCTTGACCTTATGCCGCACGGCCACGCGCACGACTTCGTCCTTCACCGGGCAGGCATCTGCATCGACGTAAATGATGGTCATAAAAATCAGATAACACAGCTCGTCATCCGGGACGAGCCGCGCGGAGCGCGCATTTTCTCTGCCGGCCCTCGGCCGGACGAGATCCGGGATCCTGGGTTACAAGCACCGGCGCCCGTTACCCTGGACCCGGATCGCGCCACGCCACGCGCGGCTCGTCCCGGATGACGACCTGTGTGGTTTGCGCTATTCACAGCCCACACATGGCAGCACCCATTCTCACCCTGCGCGATATCCACCTCACCTTCGGCGGCGACCCGCTGCTCGATGGGGCCGAGCTTACCGTCGGAGAAGGCGAGCGCGTCTGCCTGGTCGGCCGCAATGGCTCGGGCAAGTCGACGCTACTGAAGATCGCCGCCGGCCTGGTCGAACCCGACCGGGGCGATCGCGATATCCGCCAGGGCACATCGATCCGTTATCTGCCGCAGGAACCGGACCTGTCCGGCTTCGCCACCACACTCGACTATGTCGAAGCGGGGCTGGGCACGCTCGACGACCCCTATCGCGCGCGCTATCTGCTCAACACGCTGGGCATGACCGGCGAGGAAGACCCTGCGCGCCTGTCCGGCGGTGAGACCCGCCGCTGCGCGCTCGCGCGCGTCCTGGCGCCGTCGCCGGATGTGCTGTTGCTCGACGAGCCCACCAACCACCTCGACCTGCCGTTGATTGAGTGGCTGGAAAAGGAACTGAGTTCCTTGCGCACCGCGCTGGTGATCATCAGCCACGACCGGCGTTTCATGAGCAACCTGGGCCGCGCGACCGTATGGCTCGACCGCGGCACGACCCGGCGGCTGGAGAAAGGCTTCGCCAGCTTCGAGGAATGGCGCGACGAGATCCTCACCGAGGAGGAAACGGCAGCGCATAAGCTCGACCGCAAGATCGTGCGCGAGCTGGATTGGCTGCGGTACGGCGTTTCCGGGCGACGCAAACGCAACGTGCGCCGCTTGGGCCAATTGCATTCCATGCGTCAGGATCGCCGCGAGACGCGCCGCGCCACCGGCCAGGTGCAGATGACCCTGACCGACGCCGACATGTCGGCCAAGCAGGTGATCGAGGCGAAGCACATCGCCAAGACCTACGGCACACGCGAGATCGTGAAAGACTTCACGGTGCGCATTTTGCGCGGCGACCGGATCGGCCTGGTCGGCGCCAACGGTACCGGCAAGACGACCTTGCTGAATATGCTGACTGGCGTACTGGAACCCGATACCGGGACCATCAAGCGCGCCGATGCGATTCAGATGGTGACACTGGATCAGACGCGTGAGTCGCTCGACCCCAATACGTCGGTGCAGGACGTGCTGACCGGCGGCCATGGCGATCAAGTGATGGTCGGCGGCGTCCCGCGCCACGTCACCGGCTACATGAAGGACTTCCTGTTTGCGCCCGGCCAGGCCCGCACGAACGTCGGCGTATTGTCGGGCGGTGAACGGGCGCGACTGATGCTGGCGCGCGCGCTGGCGCGCCCGTCGAACCTGCTGGTGCTCGACGAACCGACCAACGACCTCGATCTCGAAACACTCGATCTGTTGCAGGAGATGCTGGGCGATTATCCCGGCACCGTGCTGTTGGTCAGTCACGACCGCGATTTCCTGGATCGCGTCGTGACCTCGGTGATCGCGTCGGAAGAGGAAGGCCAGTGGACCACCTACGCCGGCGGCTATACCGATATGGTCAATCAACGCGGCCACGGCGTGCAGGCGCGCACGGTCGATGGGCCTGCGCCTAAAGCGAAGGCCGAGAAAGCACCGTCCGCGATGGTCGCCGCGCAGGCGAAGAAAAAGCTGTCGTTCAAGGAACAGCATGCGCTCGATACCTTGCCGACGAAGATCGCGAAGCTGGAAGCCGACATCGCCAAGCTGAAGGTCGACCTGGAAGTGCCGAACCTGTTCGGCAGCAACCCGCAGCGCTTCAACGACATCCTGAGCAAGCTGGAGAAGCTGCAGGCCGAACTCACCGCCACCGAGGAAACCTGGCTCGCGGCGGCGATGGCGCAGGAAGAGTTAGGCAAGTAGCTCGGCCAGCGCGACCGTCAGAGGCGAACGAGACGTACGTCCTGCCCTGCCAAGAGCGTCGGGTAGTCATCGCTCGCCAGAAACGCATATTCCTTCGCCCGCGTCTTCGCGAGCGGCGCGTCGTCGAGCCCGCCGGGATGGCACATCACAACATGACGATCCGCCGCCCCTGCGATGAAGCGGGCGAACAACGCGGGGAAGTCTTCGTCGGGCGATAGCGAATAGGCGCCGCTGAAGCCGCCGCTGACCGGCACGCCGGCAGCCTCCGCCGCATCAGGCAGCGCGCCGCCGAGCGTCGTGATGATCAATGTTTTCGGAATGTCGATCCCGCGCGCCAATACTTTGCCCACGGGTTCAGCCACGTTCCGCAACCAGGGACGCGGCGCGAAGCGCGCGGCGGCCTGGATCGTCAGATCGCGCAAGCCCGGCAAAACGTGGGTGTGGCGATGGCCGTCGAGATGCGACGGCGGCACGCCGAGCGCGCTGACGAAGGCATCGCATTGGGCGGCGATCTCGCCCGCGAATTCATCGAGCGCCAACCGGCGCAGATAGCTGTCGCGGATCAGCGCACCCAGGCTCGGCATCTTGCCGCCCCGGATTGTGCGCGGCATCGCGGTCAGCGGCGCGTCTTCTATCAGGGTGAGATGCAGGCCGATGTCGACACGGCCGATCAACGGGCGCAAGCGCGCCGCCTGTTCGCGCCACAGCGGCATGTTGGTCATGCAGCTGATGGCCGAGATGCGGCCACGTTCCGCCAGATCGACAATCGCGTCGCAGATCGCGGGGGAATACGCGAAGTCGTCTGCACAGACGACTATTGATCGGGTCACTCCGCCGCCTCGGTGATCTTGCCGGGAACGGAGCGGGGCTTCGCCACTTCGATGTCGGCTTCCGTGCGGCGCACGACGTACAGCGGACGCCCCTTCACTTCCTCATAGATGCGGCCGATGTAGAGGCCGACCAAACCGAGGAACGCGAGGGTGATACCGCTGAGCAGCAAGGTGGCCACCATCAGCGATGCGAAACCGGGCACATCGACACCCAGGATCAGCGTCTTGATCAGATAGTAGATGCCGGCGACCGTCGCGCCCGCCGCCGCCACGCAGCCCAGCAGCACACCGATGCGCAGTGGAATGGTCGAGAACGACAGCATGCCGTCGAAGGCGAGATTGAGCAGGCGGCGCGGCGAGAACGAGGTCTTACCGTGCTTGCGCTCCGGCACGTCGAACTCAACGCCGACACTTCCGAAGCCGACCCAGGCATAGATGCCCTTCATGAAGCGCGAACGCTCGCGCATGCGCTTTACCGCTTCGACCACGCGACGATCCATCAGGCGAAAATCGCCCTGCTGATTGGAGATCGGCACTTCGGACAGCATGTTGAACATGCGATAGAACGCGCGGCTTGCGGTCTGGCGCACAGCGCTGTCGGCCGAGCGGTCGCGGCGCACGCCGACGACCACATCATGGCCCTGCTCCCATAGCGCAATGAACTCACGCAGCAGTTCCGGCGGATGCTGGAGATCGCTGTCCATCAACACCACCGCCCCGCCACGGGCGCGGTCGAGACCGGCCATCAGCGCGATCTCCTTGCCGAAGTTGCGCGAGAGGTCGACGAGCTTCAGCGCATCCCACTTCGCGGCCCAATCGCAGAGACGGCGCCATGTGCCGTCGGCGCTGCCGTCGTTGACGCAGATGATCTCGAACGTATGCGCGCTGGCATCGGCGACGGCCTTAAGGCGCGTCAGCAACTCGTCGATGGAATCATATTCGTTGTAGCAGGGCACGATGACGCTGATGCCGGACGCCCGCACAGGGCGGTCATGCGAAGCTGCGTCATAGGCCGGCTGGTCGAATGTCACGGTGCACCTTTATCCGACGGGTGCGCTTCATCGCCTTGATCGCGAATCTCGCGACAGGCGCGCGCCGCATCCCCGACGATGCCACGGTATTGGTAAAGATATACCGTATCCCGGCCGGCCTGATAGGTCCGCCATGTGCAGTAGCCCCTGTTCAACGCGGCGTCCAAAAGGACAATCCGATCAGGGGCAATGTTGCCGGCGAACGGCCGGGCAACGACGATAACCTCGGGTTTTGCGGCCAGGATACGTTCCACTTCCGGTTTAGCATCGAACTCAAATGAGGCGGCTTCAAGGTCGCGCAACAGGTGGGTCGGCAGGGTGAACCGGGTCGGCGATGGCAATTCGCTCAGGTGGTACAGGATTCCGAACCAATTGAAGACATAGAGCGAACGCACGCGCTCGGCGCGAAGGGTCTGGGCGATTTCGCGCGGCAGGTAGGCCGAACCGTGCGTGTAAGTCTCCACGGTCCAGCCGCCGGCATATCCCGCGAAGGCCAGCGGGATCAGGAATGCGATCCAGCGGATCGGGCGCAGCAAACCAGCGCGGCCGATCATGGCACTGGCACTCCACAGCGCGAGTGGCGGCACGACCGCGTAGAAGTAGTGCAAGTACGGCTGGCGCTGCACCAACGCGCCAAACAGCGCCGCGCCGAACCACACCGCCAAGCCGAGTTGCGCCCAGCGCGCGTCCACCGGGAACGTGACGGCGCCGGCGCGGACGCGGTTGGCGAAGCGGAAGGAGAAGCCCAGCAACGGCGCGGCGATAGCCAGGACCTCCGCCATGCGGAACGTCAGCAATCCCGGCGCGTAGTCCGTCACCGGGCGCACCACGTTGACGGTGAAGTTGTAGAACATGAAGGCGTCGAACTGATCCATCCGCCAATAGATCGCAGCGACGGCAAGCGTGGGTGCGAGCCCGCCGACGAGCATCAGCACAAGCCCGACCGTCAGCTTGCGCAAACCCACCGCGCCGAGGGACGTACGAAACTGCCAACCGGCGGCCATCAACAGCAGGCCGAAGCCCATGCCTTCAAAGGCCGGCGTGTATTTGATCTGCATCGCGAGGCCCAACAGCAGGCCGGAAAGACCGATCCGCAACGCCTGGGGCGGTTCGCCGCGCGACAGACGTGCCAGGTTCTCGAATACGATCCACGCCGCCACGGCGGTGAACGGCATGACGAACACGTTGTATTGCGCCGCGTCGCCGCCGTAGAGGATCGCGAAGCAGCTGAACAACGAGGCCGCAAGGGTCGCACTCACACGCGACTCATGCAGATGCCGGCGCGCGATTGCGAAGATAAACCCGGCGCTGATGCCCGTGCAGATCAAGCCGAGGATGCGCGCGCCGATAATCGGATCGGAAAATATCGAAGTCGCCAGCGCGTAGATGACGTAGAGCCCCACCGGCTTGCGGTCGATGATGTCGATGTAGGGAACCGCGCCGCGCAGCATCGCCTCGCCGATGGCGAGATAGGCAGACTCATCGACGTTCAGAGACGCGAAGCCGATCGTCGGCAAACGCTCGATGAGGATGATGCCTGCGATAATCGCGATGCACAGCCACGCGGGCATCGCCCCCGAACGCGGGGGCATGCTGGTTGGCGGCATGCCTTGAGCCATGCTCGACATTGAACCTGGGGGTCCCCCGCGAACCGCTGTCTTTAGGAACGCGGCTCGGTTGCGCCAGCCGAAACCTGAACGCCCTTGAGGGCTTCGATCACCAAGCCCGGCGTGAGTATCTGGGGCAACAACTGCGGGCCGCTATTGGCGGGGTACAGCGCATAGACGGGCACGCCGTCGCGCCCGAGGTCACGCAACGCCGCCGTGATGCTGGCGTCGCGGTTGGTCCAGTCGCCCTTCAGGAACGTCACACCGGAGGTGCGGAAAGCTTCCTGCACTTCCGGCTTGCTCAGCGCCACGCGTTCGTTGACGAGGCAGGTGATGCACCAGGCGGCGGTGAAGTTAACCAACACCGGCTTGCCGCTGGCACGCAAGGCGGCGAGGCGCTCCGGCGAGTACGGTTCGATATGCGCGCCCGATTCCGCGCGTGCGGCACTGGGGGCGTTCGCTTCGATCCCGGCAATCGTGCCCACGGCAAGCAGCAACGCGATTGCCGCAGTCACCATCCAGCGCGGCGTATGTTTGGCCGTGGGCGCGACGCCGTAAGCCCAGCCCGCGAACGCCACGACGACCAAGCTGGCGAACACAAGCGCGAGACCATCGGCGGCAACCTGCTGGCTGACCACCCACACCATCCATGCGGCGGCGCCATACAGACCGAACGCGAGAATTTGCTTCACGCGCTCCATCCACATGCCCGGCCGCGGCAGGGCCCTGGCGAAGGCCGGCACGAAGGCGATGGCGAGATAAGGCAGCGCAAGACCGATGGCGAGGCCCTCGAACACCGCAATCGAAGCAATCGGAGACTGCGTCAGCGCATATCCGATCGCCGGGCCCATGAAGGGCGCGGTGCAAGGGGCCGCGACGACGACGGCGAGCACGCCGGTGAAGTATGAACCCCAACCGCCGCTGGTCTGCGTGAGGCCCTGCCCCACGCCGGCAATGCTGGTGCCGAAGTTGAACACGCCGGACATGCTTAAGCCCATCACCAGCATGACGTTGGCCAGCACGGTGACGACGATGGGGTTTTGCAACTGGAAGCCCCAGCCGATGGAATCCCCGGCCGCGCGCAAGGCGAGCAGCACGACGACAAGCGCGGTGAAGGCCGACATCACGCCGGCGGTGTAGATGATCGCGTCGCGGCGCATCGCCGCCGGGTCTTGCCCGCGCGAAACGACGCTGAGCGCCTTCATCACCAGCACGGGCAGAACGCATGGCATGACGTTGAGCACGAGGCCGCCGAGCACGGCGAACAGCAGCGCGAGCCAGACCGTCATATCGACCGCGGCTACGGACGAACCGCCGGCCGCGCCGCCGACATCGCTGGCGATTTCGTATCCGACGCGACCGTCGGCGCCATCGGCCACCAGCACGCCCGCCAGCTTGGTCGGCGGGGTCGCGCCCAGCGGAATGCTCAAGGTCAGGCTGTCGCCGTTGAGTTTCACCTCCTGGGGCGCGGCGTTGCTGATGACGCCGTCGCCATCCGGGAACAGCACGGCATTCTTGATTCCGGCGGGAAGTCCTGACGGCACCGTGACGACAAGATTGGCGCCGTCGATTTTCGCCTGAACGGGGAACGCGGCCTTCTTCGGGATGCTCGCGCGCGCCGCTTCGATCAATTGCGCATCGGGTCCCGGCGGCGAGCCGGCTTGGGCGACGACGTTCACCGGGAACGAGAAGTGGCCGTCCTCGGGAATGCAAACATCGGCGCAGACCAGCCAGGTCGCGTCCGCTTCGAGCGTCACCTCGCCCGGCTGCGCGGTAATTTCCATCGGGACGAGCAGCGTGACGTGTTCGTCATAGCCGAAGTTCATCAGATCGCCGGTGGGCACTCGCTCCGGCGGCGGCCACTGGATTTCGCCGGCGGTGAAACCTTCCGGCAGCTTCCAGCGGATCGAGGTCGGCAAGCCCGAGTCACCCGGCGTGCGCCAATAGCTGTGCCAGTTCGGCGTCATGCGGATGTCGAGGCCGACCCACAGCGTTTCTTTCGCCGCGACCGACGGACGATCGACGATCATGCGCGCGACCGATTGCTCGCCTTTCACCGTGGTCTGCGCCGCCGCCGGGGCGGCGATGCCCACGAACAACAGCAGAAGGTAGGTGGCGATACGCGAGGTCATCCGGTCAATCCGTCAATAAGATCGTTCAGTGCGACGCAAGTGCGGCGTCGATCGCTTTCTGCACGGCGGGCGCATCTGGCGAGGTCGCACTCGGGAACGCGGCCACCAGTTCACCCTGGCCGTTGATCAGGTACTTGTGGAAGTTCCACTTCGGCGCGCCCTTGCTCGCGGTCACCCACTTGTAGAACGGATGCGCATCCGCGCCCGTCACCTTCACTTTGCCCGCGAGCGGGAAGTCGACGTCGTATTTGCCTTCGCAGAATTCTTTGATCTCGGTCGCGGTGCCCGGCTCCTGCGCACCGAAGTCGTTCGAGGGCACGCCGAGGACGACGACGCCTTGGGCCTGACGTTGCTTCCACACGGCTTCGAGCTGTTCATATTGCGGCGTGTAGGCGCAGAACGAGGCCGTGTTCACCACCAGCACCGTCTTGCCCTTGAACTGCGACAGGGGCAGCGGTTTACCGTCTATGGTTTCGATCGTGAAATCGTAAGCGTTCATGGCCTGCGCATGCGTTGCGCCCCAACACAGGGCAACAGAAAGAAAGGCATAGCACCCCGCGAGGATGATCCGGCGTCGATTCATGGTGATTTAGCCTCCAATTCGCTGAGGGGTCGCAAAGGTTCCACGACCCACCAGGGTCCGCAACCCTTCCTTGAAGGCGTGAAGTTTCAATAGGTTATCTACCGTTGGGCGAACACGGAAGGGCTGATTGGGAACTTTTGACGCGTACGTGGTGTTTGGCTCTTGAAGTCAGCGTCGGGCGTAGCCGGGGACGAACTGCTGACCGCCACGAGCAACGGTCAAGTGAGCAGTCCTCCATGCAGATCACCGAGCCAGTTCTCTCAGACACCGGCAATTACAGCGTCGTGACGGCTGCCGCGCCGACCCGCGCGCAGACGTTGTTCGCCAAGGTGCGCGCTTTTACCCGCTGGACGTTCGACATCGACGATGGCGCCGGCGCCATCGTGTGCTTCGCCTGCGTCCTGGCGGTGTTCGGAACGCTGGTCTTCCGCCTCGCCCAGCTCGATGCAAGTCTCGACTCGCAGGCGCTCAAGTGCACCGCGGTCAACAAGCAGACCTTGGAAATGAACTGCGAATTCCAATAGAGCCTTCCCTCACCCACGTCTGAACCGCGTGCATAATGTTATGCGCGCGGTTTTTTCTTATGGGCTTCAGGGCCACGGGAACTTGAGAGCAGCAGAGTCTGGCGAAATCGCCGTGAAGGCTCCGGAACATTCCCGCGGCGTTATCGTTCTATCATTGTGAGTATGTGCTTTGTCCCCCCACAAAGCCCCTCCATCGCCCGCTGCGGTCCCCCCCCCACCGCAGCGGGGCTCGCCCTTGTGCATGAGCGGAAGCGACAACGTTTCACCGACGACTTCACGGCCGGCGGTGGTCAGCGCGCGCGATGACGTCAGCCAGCCGCAAGGCAATGCGCAAATCGCGCTATGCGCCCGAGAGATCGTCGGCCGCAGATCGCGCTTCAGGAAATCGATGAAGTTGAGGCCGGTGAGTTCGCCGAAGGTGTCGGCCATCCGCGTACCCCATAGCCGCACCGTCAGGGTGTCAGCACTGTCCACGTCGAGGATGAAGACCCACGGTGAAAAACGCGGATGCGGCCGGTCCAAAAACGTGGACAGTGTCGGCACCAAGCCTTCGCGCGGCAATGAGCGCCAGTGGGCGACGAAATCGTGTTCGGCTGCGGCGCCCGGCATCAACGGCCCTTATCGCGGCAAGTCGCTCGCGCCCATCAGATACGCGTCGACGGCGCGGGCGGCCTGACGGCCCTCGCGGATCGCCCAGACCACGAGGCTCTGTCCGCGACGCATATCGCCGGCGGCGAATATCTTCGGATTGCTGGTCTGATAGGTCTTCGTATCCGCCGCGACGTTGCCGCGGCCGTCGAGCTTCAGGCCCAGCTGTTCGACCAGGCCGGCGAACACCGGATGCACAAAGCCCATGGCCAGCAGCACGAGATCGGCCTTCAGCTCGAATTCGCTGCCCGTGACTTCCTTGCCGTTCTCAAGCCGCACGACCTGAATATTCTCGACCGTGCCCTTGCCCTGGAACGCCTTGGTCGCGACGGCGAAGTCGCGTTCGCAGCCTTCTTCCTGCGAGGACGAGGTGCGGAACTTAAGCGGCCAATAGGGCCACACCAACGGCTTGTTTTCCTGCTCCGGCGGACGGGGCAGGATTTCCAGCTGCGTGACAGACGCCGCGCCCATGCGCACAGAGGTGCCGATGCAGTCGGAGCCCGTATCGCCGCCGCCGATGACAATGACGTGCTTGCCCTTGGCGGTCAGCGCGCTGCTGGCGCCGATCTCGTCGCCCGCGACGCGCTTGTTGTTCTGGGCGAGGAAATCCATCGCGAAATGGACACCCTTGAGGTCGCGGCCCGGCACCGGCAGATCGCGCGGGTGTTCCGCGCCGCCCGCCACGATGACCGCGTCGAACTGTTTCACCAGATCGGCCGTCTTGAGGTCGACGCCGACGTTGGTGTTGGCACGGAACGTCACACCTTCAACCGCCATCTGATCCATACGGCGATCGATCAGATGCTTTTCCATCTTGAAGTCGGGGATGCCGTAACGGAGCAAGCCGCCGATCCGGTCGGACTTCTCGAACAAGGTCACATCATGGCCCACGCGGGCGAGCTGCTGGGCGGCGGCCATGCCGGCCGGACCCGAGCCGACCACGGCAATCTTCTTGCCAGTCTTGTGCCTCGGCACCAGCGGCGTCACCCAGCCTTCCGCGAAGCCGCGATCGATGATCTGGCACTCGATGGACTTGATGGTGACGGGAGCGTCGTTGATGTTCAGCACGCAAGCCGCTTCGCAAGGCGCGGGGCAGATGCGGCCGGTGAATTCGGGGAAATTGTTGGTCGAGTGCAGACGGTCGAGCGCCTCGCGCCAGCGGCCGCGATAGATCAGATCGTTCCACTCGGGGATCAGGTTATTGACCGGGCAGCCGTTGTGGCAGAATGGGATGCCGCAATCCATGCAGCGCGCGCCCTGGTCGCGCAGTTCCTGATCGGCCAACGGGCGCACGAACTCTTTGTAACCGCGCACACGCTCGGCCACCTTGGCGTAAGGAGCATCCTTGCGCGCAATTTCGAGGAATCCGGTCGGCTTACCCATGGAGTTCGCGTCTCATCATTTCTTCGACTTCGACCGCGCGCGAGGCCGACAATGTCATCAACGCGCGACGGTAATCGACCGGCACGATCTTGATGAACTTCGGCAGCATCTCGTCCCAACGGTCGAGGATCTGTTTGGCACGCGCACTGCCGGTGTAGTGGCGGTGACGCGAGATGAAGGCATGCAGGCGGGCCGCGTCGTAGGCCAGCGGATCGGCCATCAGCGCGCGGAGATTGCCGTACTCGCTGGTCGAGACAGGACCGGCTTTAACCGCTTCGAGTTCGACCATCGACATGTTGCAGCGCTTCGAGAACGTGCCGTCTTCATCCAGCACATAGGCGACACCGCCCGACATGCCGGCCGCGAAGTTGCGGCCCGTCTCGCCGATGACGATGACGACACCGCCGGTCATGTATTCGCAACCATGGTCGCCGATGCCTTCGACGACGGCGACCGCACCCGAGTTACGCACGGCGAAGCGTTCGCCGGCGACGCCCGAGAAGTAGCATTCGCCTTCGATGGCGCCGTACAGCACGGTGTTGCCGACGATGATGTTTTTCGACGGCTCGGCCGGGCATTCCGGCGGCGGCAGGATCGCGATGCGTCCGCCCGAGAGACCTTTGCCGACGTAGTCGTTGCCGCAGCCGGTGAGTTCGAGCGACACGCCGCGCGACAGGAACGCGCCGAAGCTTTGGCCGGCAATGCCCTTGAACTTGATCGAGATGGTGTCTTCCGGCAGGCCGGCGTGACCGTAACGACGCGCCACTTCGCCCGACAGCATCGCGCCGACGGTGCGGTTGACGTTGCGGATCGGACTTTCGATCTTCACCGGGCCGTCGCCGTTCAGCGCGGACTGGGCCTTGGCGATGAGATCGTTGTCGAGCGCGTGGCCGAGGCCGTGATCCTGCTGCTCGAGGTGGCAGATGTCGCAACCCTGTTCCGGGCGATAGAGCAGGCGCGAGAAGTCCAGGCCCTTGGCCTTGTAGTGATCGACGGCGCGGCGGGCATCGAGCAGTTCCATACGACCGACGAGGTCCTTGAACTTGGAAATGCCGAGCGAGGCCATGATCTCGCGCACTTCTTCGGCGATGAAGAAGAAGTAGTTGATGACGTGTTCCGGCTGGCCGGTGAAGCGCGCGCGCAAAACAGGGTCTTGCGTCGCGACGCCGACCGGGCAGGTGTTGAGGTGACACTTGCGCATCATGATGCAGCCAAGCGCGATCAGCGGCGCAGTGGCGAAGCCGAATTCGTCCGCGCCCAACAAGGCGCCGACAACGACGTCGCGGCCGGTCCGAAGACCGCCGTCGACCTGCACGGCGATGCGGCTGCGCAAGCGGTTGAGCACCAGCGTCTGCTGCGTTTCGGCAAGGCCGATTTCCCACGGCGAACCGGCATGCGTCAGCGAGGTCAGCGGCGAAGCGCCGGTGCCGCCCTCGAAGCCCGAGATGGTCACATGATCGGCGCGCGCTTTCGCGACACCGGCCGCAACCGTGCCCACGCCCACTTCGGAGACGAGCTTCACCGAGATGCGCGCAGAAGGGTTCACGTTCTTCAGATCGTGGATCAGCTGCGCCAGATCCTCGATCGAATAGATGTCGTGGTGCGGCGGCGGCGAAATCAGGCCGACACCCGGTGTCGAGTGGCGAACCTTGGCGATCGGGCCGGCGACCTTGTCGCCCGGCAACTGTCCGCCCTCGCCCGGCTTCGCGCCCTGGGCCATCTTGATCTGAATGTCGTCGGCGTTGACTAGGTACTCGGTCGTGACGCCGAAGCGGCCCGAGGCGACCTGCTTGATCGACGAGCGCATGGAATCGCCGTTCGCCATGCGCGGGAAGCGATCCGGCTCTTCGCCGCCCTCGCCCGTGTTCGACTTGCCGCCGATACGGTTCATGGCGACCGCGAGCGTCGAATGCGCTTCGCGGCTGATCGAACCGAACGACATCGCGCCAGTGGCGAAACGTTTGACGATTTCCTTCGCCGGCTCGACTTCGTCGAGCGGAATAGCATTGCCCGCGGGCTTGAACTGGAACAGGCCGCGGAGCGTCATCAGACGTTCGGACTGGTCGTTCACCAGGCTGGCGAATTCGCGATAGGATTCCGAGACGTTCCCGCGCGCAGCATGCTGAAGCTTGGCGACGGTATCGGGCTGCCAGACGTGAACTTCGCCGCGCAGACGCAAGGCGTACTCACCGCCCGGATCGAGCATGGTCTGCAGCTGCAAAGCGTCGCTGAACGCGAGGCGGTGACGTTCCACCGTTTCCGCCGCGACTTCCGCCAAGCCAACGCCTTCGATGGCCGTGGAAGTGCCGGTGAAATAACTTTCGATGAACGCACTCGACAGGCCGATAGCGTCGAAGATCTGCGCGCCGCAATAGGACTGGAAGGTGGAGATGCCCATCTTGGACATCACCTTCAGCATGCCTTTGTTCATCGCCTTGATGAACTGCTTCTCGAGCTTCTCGTCCGTGATGTCGGCGGGCAGCTGCTCGCCGCGCATATTCTTCAGGGTCTTGAACGCGAGATACGGATTGATCGCTTCCGCGCCATAGCCCGCGAGCGTGCAGAAGTGATGCACTTCGCGCGCTTCGCCGGTTTCGAGCACGATGCCCGTCTCGGTGCGCAGACCTTCGCGGATCAGGTTGTGATGCACCGACGCCGTCGCCAGCAGCGCCGGGATGGCGATGCGCGTACGGCTCATCGAGCGGTCGGACAGGATCAGAATGTTGTAGCCGGCGGTAACCGCCTTGAGCGCCTCGGCGCAGAGGCGTTCCACCGCCGCCGCCATGCCCGCCGCGCCATCTTCGACCGGATAGGTCATGTCGAGCGTGCAGGTGCGGAATGCATCGCCGACGAGATCGGTAATGTGGCGGATCTTATGCAGATCGCCGTCGGTCAGGATCGGCTGACGGACTTCGAGACGCAGGTGCGTGCCTTCGGCGTCGAGCGCCAGCAGGTTCGGCTTCGGGCCGACGAGCGACACCAGCGACATCACCAGTTCCTCGCGGATCGGATCGATCGGCGGATTGGTGACCTGCGCGAAGCACTGCTTGAAATAGGTGTAGAGCAACTTCGGACGGCGCGAGAGGACCGAGAGGGCCGTGTCCGTCCCCATCGAGCCAATCGGATCGTCGCCGTTTTTGACGATCGGTTCGAAGAAGCTGTTGATGTCTTCCTGCGTGTAGCCGAACGCCTGCTGGCGATCGAGCAACGCTTCGGCGCTGGGCACATGCGGCGGCGCGGACGAGAGCGGCAGATTTTCCAGCACGAACTGCGTCTTGGCGAGCAGCTGCGCGTAGGGCTTGGCTTCCGACAGCGTGGCCTTCAGCTCGGCGTCGTCGATGATGCGGCCCTGCTCCAGATCGATCAGGAACATCTTGCCCGGCTGGAGGCGCCACTTCTTGACGATGCTGTCTTCCGGGATGTCGAGCACGCCGGCTTCCGACGACAGCACAACGAGATCGTCCTTGGTGACGATATAGCGCGCCGGGCGCAGGCCGTTGCGGTCGAGGGTCGCGCCGATCTGGCGGCCGTCGGTGAAGGCGAGCGCCGCCGGGCCGTCCCACGGCTCCATCAGCGCCGCGTGATATTCGTAGTAAGCCTTGCGCTCGTCGCTCATGAGCGGATTACCCGCCCAGGCTTCGGGGATCATCATGGTGACGGCTTGGGCCATCGTGTAGCCGGCCATCACAAGCAGTTCGAGTGCGTTGTCGAAGCTGGCGGTGTCGGACTGACCGGCCGCGATCAGCGGCCAGAGCTTGGCGAGATCGTCGCCGATCACGTCGGACTTCATCGCGTGGCGGCGGGCCGCCATCCAGTTCAAGTTACCGCGCAGCGTGTTGATCTCGCCGTTATGGCAGACCATGCGGTACGGGTGCGCGAGACGCCACGACGGGAAGGTGTTGGTCGAGAAACGCTGGTGCACGAGCGCGATGGCGGTGACGACGCGTTCGTCCTGAAGTTCGGCGTAGTACTCGCCGACGTGCGCGGCGAGGAACATGCCCTTGTAGACGATGGTGCGCGACGACAGGCTCGCGATATAGAATTCGGACTGGCCCTTGGGCTGCTCGGCACGGGCGCGGTTCTCGACGACCTTGCGGATCACGAACAGCTTGCGCTCGAACGCTTCGCCCACCGTCTTGTCGCCGCGCGCGACGAACACCTGGCGTACCTTCGGCTCGCAAGCCTTCACAGACTCGCCCAGGCACTTGTCGTCGACCTTCACGTCGCGCCAGCCAAGCACGCGCTGGCCTTCTTCCTTCACGACCCATTCGATCAGCGCTTTGTGCGCCGCCGCTTCGGCCGGATCCTTGGGCATGAAAACCATGCCGACGCCGTAATCGCCAACCTTGGGCAGCTCGACCTTTTGCGCAGCCATCTCGGCGCGCAGGTAAGCATCGGGGATCTGGATGAGCACGCCCGCGCCATCGCCCGCGAGCGGATCGGCGCCGACGGCGCCGCGATGCTCGAGGTTCACGAGAATTTGCAAACCCTGCTGCAGGATTTCGTGCGACTTCTTGCCCTTCGCATGAGCAACGAAACCGATGCCACAAGCGTCGTGCTCGTTGGCCGGATCGTACAGACCTTGTTTCGGCGGCAAGCTCATCACGTCTCTACTTCAAACACCGACGGACAGTTTCAGCACATCCGGGCCACGGCTCTGTGGCCCGGCCCATAATGCTGCCGAAAACACGTCAATGACACGATTATTGGCAGAACCGGCCGAATCCCCCGGGCGGTTCGCCGGCATAAAAACGGATGGTCGCCGGATCGTCAAGCAATTGATCCCCCAGGGCTTACGACCCTGCGGGCAACCACAAGCTGTATGCAGATGAGACGGCCTGGGTGGTCAGTTCTCGATGCGCCAGGAACCGTCGGATTGCTGGCAGGCGCGGCCATGCGCCTTCTGTTTCTGGCCATCGATGACAATATCTTGCTGGAATTCACGGCACGGGCGGGCGCCGCTGACTGAGATATTGGATTTTCCGACCTTACCCTTCGAAGGCATCGATGGTTCAGACCAGACGATATCACCGCCGTTGCGGGCGGTCGTCGTCGGCTTGGATCGCGCGACGGGCGCATAATCGTCCCGGATCGGCGGGCCGGCCGGCGGCGGGCTGGCCGACGGCGTGATGTTCAGCGGCGCGCTGTTGGACGAATTCGACGTTGCAGCACTTTTGGGAGGCGCATCATTCCAGGTGATCGTTTCCTTCTGCGCCGCAGCTGCCGAAATTCCGGCGGCGAGGACGATGGCGCTAAGGCTCAAAACCCGCGTGAAATGGGCCATGGGAAATCTCCTATCCGACCCTTTATTCCTAGCCAGCGGTTCTGTAACCGTCCAGCCGCGTTAGGTAACGCGATTGTCGACCTCAAGGATTTCCACCTCGAGCGGTGGTTCGCGGTGGCCGACGACCACCTTGTCACCGGGCTGGCCACCCATCATCGCAACCGCCAAGGGAGCCACCCAACTCACATATCCGGTCGCGGGATCGGATTCGTCTTCACCGACGATCTCGACCGTCTCCGGCTCGTGCCCGTCGCGCGCGATCTTCACGCGTGAGCCGAAGGTGACTTCATCCGAGCGCGGGTCGAGCGGCTCAGTCAATTGAGCGGTCGCTGAACGGTTCGACCAATAACGCAGGTCACGCTTGAGCCAGGCGGCGCGCGCATCGTCGGGCCCTGCGCTCAACTCGGCTTCGATGCGGGCGATGTTCTCATCGATCAGGCGCTGACCACGCCGCGTCACGCGGTTTGGGTGCGCGCTGATTTTCAAATCCGGCGGCGCGTCCGGGGATTCACTCTCGCGCTCGCGAACAAATGCGCGGCTCATCACCGTTCTCCGTCTGGGAGCCCGGCGTCATGGCGCGGGGCTGGAATGGGCTCCGGTGCAAAACGCTGTATTTGCCAATTTCGTTCCTACCGCTGCGCGTATCCGGGACGAGACGCAAGGTTCAGCGCGGCACCGAAGCGGGCGGTATGAAGGCGCGGATCGGCGGGAGCGGTCCCTCGAACTTCTCGATCTGCACCAGCGCGCTTTGGGCGCTCGGCCCTTGGGCTAACTGGGATGTTCCGCGATCCGGCGCGACCATATTGGGATTTCCGTGCACGTCGAGCGTGCCCGGCTCGCCGGGCACCAGCGGATCGTACCAGGCGCCGGTCGACACATGCGCCACGCCCCGCCGCAGGCCGTCGTTCACGCGCACACCGGCCAGGAACGCACCGCGATCGTTGAACACGCGCACCACGTCGCCGTCATCAAGACCGCGCGCCGCCGCATCGTCGGGATTCATCGCGACAGGTTCGCGGCCCTGAACCTTGCTTGCCTGACTGACCGCGCCGTTGTCGTACTGGCTGTGCAGCCGCGTCTTCGGTTGGCTGGATAGCAGGTGGATCGGATAGGTCGCCGCACGCGGGCTGCCGAGCCACTCGATGGGTTCAAGCCACGCCGGATGGCCCGGGCAATCGTCGTAACCGAAGCTCGCGATCCTTGCCGATGCCAACTGCACCTTGCCGCTTTCCGTACCCAGCGGGTGCGCGGCAGGATCGGCGCGGAAGGCGCCGAACATCGTGGGCGGCGGCGGTGCTTGCGGCAACTCAATCACGCCAGCGCGGCGGAAGCCGGCGTAATCCGGGAGATCGAGGCCGCTGTCTTTGGCGCGCGAACGCGTGCTCTCATAAATATGCGTGAGCCATTCCGCTTCCGAGCGCCCCTCGGTGAAAGCGTCGCGGAAACCAAGCCCCGCGGCGATGTCGGCGAAAATCGCATAGTCCGAACGCGCCTGCCCGACAGGATCGAGAACACGATGGCTGGCGATCAGCGATCCGTCGCCGAACGCGATATCGTCGCGCTCAAGCGGGGTGGTCGCCGGCAACACAATGTCCGCATGCCGCGCGGTTGCGGTCCAGAACGGTTCGTGCACGATGACGGCTTCAGGCCGCTGCCAGGCGCGAATGAGCTTGTTGATATCTTGATGGTGGTGGAAGGGATTGCCGCCCACCCAATAGATCAGCCGGATATCCGGCGTGGTGAGGGTCTGCCCGTTGTACTGCATCGGCGTGCGTGGATTGAGCAGAACATCCGCCAGGCGTCCGACGGGGAAGAATGTCTTCACGGCATTGGAGCCTTGCGGGAACGGCGTCGCCTTGAAGCGCGACGCGGCCGTGCCGTAGCCGTGCACGGAACCGTAGCCGTATCCCACGCCGCCGCCCACTTTGCCGAGCGAGCCCGCGAGCGACGCAAGGGCAGCCGCCATCCAACAGGGCTGCTCGCCATGATCGGCGCGCTGGATCGCCCACAGCAGCGAGACAAGCGTGCGCCGCTCTGTCATGCGTCGGGCGAGCGCGACAATCACATCGGGCTTGCAGTCGCAGATATTCGCGGCCCAGGCCGGCGTCTTGGGCACACCATCGCTCACGCCCAACACATAGTCGCGCAGCGTCTCGAAGCCGGTGCAGCAGCGCGTGAGGAAGTCCCGGTCATAGCGATCCTCCGTCAGCATCACGTGCGCGAGCGCCAGCATGAATGCGGTATCGGTATGCGGTCGGATGCTGATCCACTGCGCGCCGAGTTCAGCCGCGATATCGTCGCGCGCCGGCGAGATGCAGACGAACTCAACGCCCGCATCGCGCGCGGCTTTCATGTCGTCGCGCACGCTGTGGCGCAACAACCCGCCGGGGTTCACTTGCGTGTTGCGCAAGGGCACACCGCCGAACGCGACGAACAGCTGCGTGTTCTTTGCGATCTCCGCCCATGTCGGCAGTTCAGGGTGGACGCGCATCATGTCGCCGAGGACATGCGGCATGATCACACCGAGCGCGGCCCAGCTGTAGGAGTCCACGTGATCGACGTAGCCGCCGTACAAATTCAGGAAGCGATGCAGCTGGCCTTGGCTGTGGTGAAAGCGCCCCGCGCTCGACCATCCATAAGCGCCGCCATAGATGCCCTCGTTGCCGAAGCGCGCCTTCACCGATTGCAGGGTCTCGGCAACCAGACCCGTCGCCTCGCTCCACGAGACGGGGACGAAAGGCTCCAGGCCGCGACGGTTGTCGGCGTAACGGGGGCCGTGATCGAGGAAGGCTTTGCGCACCATGGGCTGCGTCACCCGCGCAGTGGAGCGGGCCACGTCGACCATGTCATAACCGATGGGCGATGGGTCGGGATCGGCCGGATGCGCCTCCAGGCGAGCAACCGCCCCGTCGCGCATGCGCGCCATGTAGGTTCCCCAATGCCAGGCCGTGGGGCGAAGAATGTCCTGTGAGGACACGAGGAGACCTTTACAACCTTATACCGGGCGTTGACCCGCTTCACTCAATTGCGCCAGTGTGCGCCCCGACGCAAGCCTTGAGGGACCAACATGAAAGCATATTACGTCGAAAACTTCGGTGGACCCGAGGTGATGAAGTGGGTCGAGCGCCCCGATCCGGTCGCCGAGCCGGACGAGGTCGTGATCCAGGTGAAGGCCAGCGGCATGAACTTCGCCGAGACGCGCATGCGCGCCGGCACCTATCGCGGCTTCAAAGCGCCTTTCATCATGGGCATGGAATGCGCCGGCATCGTTGAATCCGTCGGCAAGGACGTGACGCACGTAAAGCCGGGCGACCGCGTGTTCGGCCGCGCGCCGGGCGCCCATGCGGAAAAGGTCGCCGTCGATCACCGCCATGTGATGCACCTGCCCGACCGCATGAGCTTCGTCGAAGGCGCGGCGGTACCGGTCGGCTGGCTGACGTCGTGGCATGCCCTCGCGACGGTGGCCGACGCCCAGCCGGGCCAAACCGTGTTGGTGGAAAGCATCGCCTCCTCGGTCGGATCGGCGGCGCTGCAGATCGCCAAGCAGCGCGGCTGCTGGGTCGCCGGCACCGCGAGCCGCGACGACAAGCTGGAGGTCGCCAAAAAGTGGGGCCTCGATGCCGCTTATAACTACGTGAAGGCGCCCTATGGCGCGCAGGCGTGGCTGGATACCAAAGGCCACGGCATCGACGTCGCGCTGATGGCCATCGGTGAGGCCACCGCGGACCAGACCATCGAAGCGATGGCGCCCGAGGGCAAGATCCTGATGTTCGGGTCCACCGGCGGCCGCCGCGTGTCGTTCGATCTCGCCATCGGCGAGCGCAACCTGCAACTGCTCGGCATGAGCGTCGCGACCAGCGTGCGCTATTTCTCCGAGACGGTGCCGAGCTTCAACAAGCTCGCCGTGCCGCTGTTCGCCAACGGCGTATTCAAGCCGGTGATCGATACGGTGCTGCCGATCGAAAAACTGGCGCGCGCGCACGAGATGGTCGACGAGCGCAAGCACTTCGGAAAGATCATCCTGACCATTCCGTAGGGCCACCACACGCCACAAACGACAAAGGCGCGGCAGTCACCTGCCGCGCCTTTTCGTTTCGAAGGATCAGCCGCTTTAGAAGCTGTACTTGATGCGGCCGAACACGGTGCGGGGCTCCGCCGGATAGATGACGAACGTCGTGCCAACCGGCAGCGCGCTGGCCCAGTAGCGCTTGTCGGTCAGGTTCTTGCCTTCGATCGTCACGCTCCAGTTTTCCCAGTCGTAGCCGATGACCGCGTCCAGCAGCATGCGTCCGCGCGCCGCCAGGATCTCGGTGTTGACCGCGTCGTTGTAGTACTTGTCGGCGTAATCGACGCTGGCGCCGATGCGCAGACGGCCCGGCATGTCGAGCGCCGGCGTGAAGGTGAAGCCCAGCGTGCCCTTGAACGGGATGATGTCCTTCAGCTTCTTCGTCAAGCACTCCTGGAACACACCGCTCAGCTGGCAGATGAAGGACTGCGTGTACTTCGCGCCCGTGAACGCGCCGTTGCCGTACAGGCGCAAGGTTTCGCTGACCTGCCAGCTCGGCTCGAACTCGATACCCTGCACGCGCGCGCCCGACGCATTCGTCGTACGGGCAATCGTCGTGCCGGGGATCTGCTGCGAGATCTGCAGGCCGGAGTACTTATTGTAGAAGGCCGCGACGTTCAAGCGGATGCGGTTATCCGCGCTCTGGAACTTCGCGCCGACTTCGTAAGCGTTGACGTTTTCCGGGCCGTAGGGGAACACGTCGTAAACAAGCACACCGCCGGCCTGAACCGACGGCGGCACGCGGTTCCAGCCGCCGCCCTTGAAGCCCTTCGAGTAGCTCGCATAGAACAGGACATCCGGCGTCGCCTGATATTCGATGGTGGCCTTAGGCGTCGTGCTGGCCCAGCTGGCTTCGCCGAGCTTCGGCACGCGCACCGGCACCGCGACCGAGGGCGCGTAGTAGAAGTTATAGAAATTCTTCTTGTCGTCCGTATAGCGGATGCCGCCCGTGATCGAGAGTTGCTCGGTCAGACGTACGGTCGCTTGGCCGTAAACGGCGTAGCTGTTGGTCTTTTGCTTCGAGAGTTCCGCGTTCGCGCCAAGCGGCGACAACGCGCGGACATTTTCCAGGAAGTAGTACAGACCGCCGACGAGCGTGAACCGTTCATTCTCGTAGGTGCCGTTGAACTCCTGGCTGAAGCTGGTGTCGTTCAACGCGAGTTGGCTGAGCAGCGTGCTGTTCGGCGCGCCGTCGAGCGGGATGGTGACGTCCTGCTTCAGGTTACGCAGGCCCGAAAGCGACGTCAGCGTGAAGTCGCCCACTTTGTAATGGGCATTCACCGTGAGGCCGCCCGTTTCGCCGCTGCCGTTATCCGGATAGTTGGAGTCCGTCACCAGGATATTGCGGTTGCGATTGGCGAGCGGCAGGTTCGCCGCCGTGCTTTGAATCGCGACCGGGAAGTAGACACCGGAGTTATCCTTGGTGTGATCCAGGCTCACCTCGACCTCGAACGGGTCGGCCGGTGTGAACAGCACCTTGCCGCGGATCGAGGTGACGGAGCGGTTGCCGACCTTCTTATACAGCGCGGGCTGATCGATGAAGCCGTCGCGGCGACGGACCAGGCCGCTGATCGAAGCCGCGACCTTGCCATCGACAAGCGGCGTCGACAGGTAGGCCTTTGAGTCGAACTGATTGAAGGTACCGTAACCGGCTTCGACGCTGCCGGTGGTGGTGTCGAACGACGGGCGCTTGCTGATCAGCTTGATCGCACCGCCGGACGTGTTGCGTCCGTACAGCGTGCCCTGCGGGCCGCGCAGCACTTCGACGCGATCGATATCCGAGAAGTCGAACATGCCGGCGTAGAGACGCGGGATATAAATGCCATCGACGTACGTGCCGACCGCAGAATCGGAGTTGAACGTCGCGCTGTCCTGGCCGACGCCACGCAGGAAGATGCGCGGCGCGGTCTGCAAGCCAACGACGTTCGCAAAGATCGCGCCGGGAACTTGCGCGGCCAGATCGCGAATATTGAACACCTGGCGCTCGAGCAGCGTGTCGGCGCTCAGCGCCGTCACCGAAACCGGCGTGCGCTGCAAGTCTTCACTGACGCGCTGCGCCGTGACGACGATGGTTTCGAGCTCGGCGGTGTTACGCTGCTGAGCCTGGGCCGCGCTGACCTGCGCGGCGAGAACGAGGCCGATGGCCGTCGTCCGCATGAAAATCGACATTGGTTGGTCCCCCTTGTGTCGCTGTGCCCGATCAAGGCGGGCGGAGCGGAATGTGCGATTGTCGTCTGCCCGTGACAAGCCCTGGGCCACTCAAATTCGAGTATCGTGCGTTGAAGTGGAGAATAAGTTACTGTTAAGCCACGCGATGGGGGACCAACCTTATGGCCACGGCAGCAGCCCAGACGATGGGAACGGTGTGGCGTGCGCTACGCTCCGCACCCAAGGCATCATTCGTCATATGCCTTGTGGCGTACAGCTTGAGTCAGCTGGACCTGGCGCTGTTCGCTTACGCCGTTCCGTCGATTCGCAAGGATCTCGATATCCCGCTCTCGACAATGGGCGTGATCGTCGGCGTGTCGTACGCGCTGGGCGGCGCGCTGATGGTATGGCTCGCGCACCTCGCCGACAGCCTGGGCCGCAAGACCGTGTTGATGTGGGGCACCGTCGGGGCGCCCTTGAGCGTGGCGGCAACGGCCATCGTCCCGAACGCCATCGCGCTGGGCGGGATTCGGGCGCTGAGCATCGCGCTGGGCGGGATCTCCTATCCGGCAACCGGTGCATTAGTGACCGAAGCGGCACCGGCGCGCGTGCGCGGTATCATGGCCGGGCTGTTGCAGACGGGATATCCGATCGGTTGGTTCGCCGCCGCGATGTTCGCGGCCCCACTGCTCACGCTCTATGGCTGGCGCGCGTTGTTCCTGGTCGCGCTGCTGTGGCTGCCCTTCGTGTTTGTGATCCGCCATAAGCTGGTCGAACCCGAACGGAAGATGACCGAGGGACCCAAACAGTCTCTACGCGCCGCCATCGGCGAACTCTTGAATCCGCAACACCTGCCCCGCGTCATCACGCTATTCGTCGCACAGTTCTTGTTCGTCGTTGCCTACGGTGGCGTATCCATCTTTTTCCCGACCTATTTCGTCGAGCAGCGTCATCTTGAAATCGGCTCCTCGGCCTACCTGGTCGGCATCGGCAATGCGGTCGGCATTCTCGGCTATGCGCTCGCGGCCTTCACCGGCGAGGTTCTGCTGACACGCCGCACGACCGTCGTCATCTGGACCTTGCTCGGCGCCACGTTGCTTCTTTTCATGGTTTGGGGCACGCAAAACTACGTCCCGACCATCGCCGCCTTTGCGGTGATGAGCATGTTCTTCTCAGGCACGGCCGCAGTGAAGTTCGCCTACGTCGCCGAAATCTTCCCCAGCCACCTGCGCGCGACAGCTCTGGCGTTCTGCGGATCGCTGGCGGTCAATCTCGGCATCGGCGTCGGCCCGATCCTCGTGACCACGGCGGTTGAGCGTGTCGGCTGGAACACCGCGCTATCGCTTGTCGGCGCGATCCCGATGGCCTGCGCCGGTCTGCTTTATCTTTTCCTGAAACCGATCCCATCCGGCCTCGACGTGGACGAAGCCGCGCGCCAAGCTTGGAAATGAACACGACATGATTTCGACTTCGATTTGGGCCTACTTCCATATCCTCCTGTTCGTGTTCTGGCTGGGGACCGACGTCGGCGTCTTCACGACCGCCGTGTTCCTCAAGGACCCCAAGCAGAGTTACGAGACGCGCCTGACGCTGATGCGCCTGCTGTCGAAGATCGACATCCTGCCACGCCTTTGCTTCGCGCTGATCCTGCCGGTGGGCGCGCAACTGACCCGTGGTCTTGAGATCTATCCCATCACGGACGCGATGCTGGCGGCGACCTGGGTGATTGGCCTGGGCTGGAGCCTCTTTATCTATGTCCTGATGCGGAACGAAGGAAAGCCGCTCGGCAATACGCTATCGCGCATCCAGATCGTCTTCGAAGCCGTCATGGGCCTGCTGTTCATCGGCATCGGCGGCCGCGCGTTGGCCGACGGTACGCCGGACCTGCCCGGCTGGTACGCGGCGAAGATCTTGCTTTACGGCTGCATTTTCCTGATCGCGATCCTAATGCACGTGCTTTTCAAACCGTTTGAGCAGCCGTTCATGGAAATTGGCACGCAGGGTTCGACGCCGGAGCGCGAGGCGATCATCACGCGAACAATCAACCGCGCGCTGGTGGCGGTGCTGGGCCTCTATGCGACCATCGCCATCATTGCCTTCCTCGGCACCGTCAAACCTTTCTGAGCTGGAGTATTCTTATGGCCGTCGGCATCGATAGCGTCGTGCTGCTGATCCACCTTCTGTTTTTCGTCTTCTGGCTCGGCACCGATCTTGGCGTCTTTTACTCATCCGGATTCGTCATGAAGACGGACATCGGCGCGGAGGCGCGCGGGTACTGCCTGAAGATCATGAGCTTCCTCGATCAGGTCCCGCGCGTGAGCTCGATCGGCGTGGCCGCAGCCGGCTTCACCGTCGGCATTCTGCGCGGCTACATTGCGCTCGATCCAATCTGGATCTTGCCAATCTGGATCATCGCCTTCGTCTGGGCCGGCGTCGTTCTGTACCTTTATGTGAACGAGCACCATCCGGAGAAAATCGCGACGGTGAAGCGCGCCGACTTCTATTGGCGCTTCTTCATGGTCGCGTTGATCTTCACCCTCGCCATCACATCCTGGTTTGGCAATGGCATCACCGACCAGAAGTGGCTGGCGGCAAAGCTGTTCGTTTTCGGACTGATCCTGAGCTGCGGCGTGATGTTGCGCGTGCAGATGCGCACTTTCGGGCAGTTCTTCGGCCCGATGATGAAAGGCACCGCCACGCCGGAACAGATCGCCACCGCGCAGGCGATGATGTGGGGCGCGAAACGCTACGTGCTGGGAATTTACGTGCTGCTGATCGTCGCAGCCGCACTCGGCTTGTGGAAGCCGTTCTAGGTCGCGGAGGCGCCCCGCGATTGCGGAGCGCCTCGCCACGCTAAGCCGTTAGACGAAGTCGAGCTTGCCAATCTGCACGCCGGCGTGACGCATGATCGCGTAGGCCATCGTGGTGTGGAAATAGAAGTTCGGCATGGCGAAGTGGTTCAGGTAGTCCTGGCCCTTGAACTCGATCGTGCGCAGCGGCAGCACGAGCTTGACCTCGCGGCCTTCGCTGCCGTCGATCTGTTCCGGCTTGAAGCTCTGCGCGAACTCGAGCGCGGTCTTGATGCGCTGCTGAAGTTCCTCAATCGTCTTCTCGGGCTTTTCCAAGTGCGGGCGCTCCTGACCGGCGAGCAAAGCGCAAGCCCAGTGAACGTGCTGGGTCGCGATCTGGACCTGGGTCGTCAGCGGGAACATGTCCGGCGCAAGGCGCATGCCAAGCAACACGCTGGGATCGACTTTCTTCGCCTCGCAGAACGCTTTTCCCTTCTCGAGCAAGTTGGACAGATTGCCCAGCATCTTCACGAAGACCGGGACCGATGCGCCGTACATTCCGATAGACATATTAGGTGCCCCCTTTGGCTTTGAATTGCGCGCGACAATACGAAGCAATTCGCCCAAATGCCATCCTCGCCACGTGTCGGAAGGACCCTGCCTTCAAATGCAAACGGACTTCGTTTCAGTCAGTGGGCACGCTTATCCCGGGGCGCGGACAATTCTGGCGAACTAAGCGACCGGCTGCGGCGTTCTGGGCATCGGGGCGAACAGTAAAGCACCGATGTCAGACACGCCGCGCCTGATCCATCTTGAAGATACGACGCCCGGCATCACGCGCCGCCGCGCGGGCCAGGGCTTCGCCTATCGGCGTCCGGACGGCAAAGTGCTGCGCGATTCGGAAACGCTTGCACGCATCCGGGCGCTGGCAATTCCGCCGGCTTACACCGATGTGTGGATCAGCCCATCCGCGAACAGCCATCTGCAGGCCACCGGCCGGGATGCACGGGGGCGAAAGCAGTACCGTTATCACGCCGCCTTCCGGGCCTTCAGTGAGGAACAGAAATTCGAGCACATCACGGAGTTCGCCAAGGCCCTGCCCGACATCCGGGCAACGGTGCAGCGCCACATGCGCAAGCCCGGGCTGAGCCGCGAGAAAGTCTTGGCGACGATCGTCTATCTGCTCGAGACAACGTTGATTCGTGTCGGCAATGAGGACTATGCGCGCAGTAACAAAAGCTATGGTCTCACCACACTGCGCGACCCGCATGTGGACATCGCCGGCAGCGAACTGCGCTTCCACTTTAAGGGCAAGAGCGGCAAGACTTGGCGTTTGAAGCTGACGGATCGACGCGTCGCCAAGATCGTCAAAGCTTGCCAAGACCTGCCCGGGCAGCACCTGTTCCAATACTGCGATGCCGACGGCACGCAACACCAGGTCTCGTCGACCGATGTGAACGCTTACCTGCGCGACATCAGCCAAAGCGAGATCACGGCCAAGGATTTCCGCACCTGGGCGGGCACCGTGCTTGCGGCGATGGCCCTGACGGAGATTGAAGCCGTCGATACCGAGACAGCGGCAAAACGCAGCGTGCGGGCTGCGATCGAGCAGGTTGCGATGCAGTTGGGAAATACGCCGACGATCTGCCGGAAGTGTTACGTCCACCCGACCGTGATCGATACGTATATGGCCGGCGAACTGGCGCGCACGATCGGCAAACGCGCAGCCTTGGAACTGCGCAAGGGCCTTGCCCACTTCCGTCCGGAAGAGGCCGCCGTGCTTGCTCTGTTGCAGGCAAGACTGCGGCGCGATCTGCGAAAACCGCAGAAGCGCGCCGCTTGAAGTCTCAGTCTTATCGGACTTATTGCGCCGGCGTTTTGACGGCCAGCAGTTCAATCTTGAACAGCAGCGTCGAGCCGCCCGGGATCGGGCCCGCGCCGCGGTCGCCGTAGCCGAGCTTGGACGGGATCGCGAATTCCCAGGTTTCGCCCTGGCGCATCATCGGCACGCCTTCCTGCCAGCCGCCGATCACGCCGTTGAGCGGGAAGGTCGCCGGTTCGTTGCGGGCGTAGGAGCTGTCGAACACCCGGCCATCGATGAAACGGCCTTCGTAGTTTACGGTCACTTCGCTGCCCGGGGCCGGCTTCGGCGCCTTCTCGTCGGTCGCGGCGGTGACGACTTTGTACTGCAAGCCGCTCTCGGTCGACTTCCAGCTCGGGTCCTTCAAATTCTCAGTCAAAAACGCCTCCTGTGCTACGCGCGGGTCCGCGGCGGCGGCCGGTGCCGTCGGCACCTCAACCTGGGCCGGGGGTGGCGCTTCTTGCTTCGGCCCCATGACAACGAAGCCCACAATCACCGCGACTATGACAACCGCACCGACGATGAGCCAAGTTTTCATGCCAAGACCTGCTGATTAGAGTGAATGGCGCGGGGTTGGTTCCCCGGGCCGGGTGGCGGCGCATCATAGTGCCCCGACCTTGAACGCGAAATGCGGAATCCCGGGGCATCCCGCAAATAAAAAGCCCCGGCGCTTTTCGCACCGGGGCTTTCGTTCAAGCCATACGGCTCGGTTTTACTTCTTCTTCGCGATGTCCTGGACGAGCGCCAGCGACTTATCGACGTGATCGGTCGGGCTGATCTTGTCGTCAGCCGACGACAGTGTCGCGACGACCTTATGGTCCGGGGTGATCACGAAGGTGGTGCGCTCAGCGAAGCCGTGGTCGATGGCCTGGCCTTCGGTGTCCTTCGCACCTTCGCGCGCCGCGCCGACATTCAGCGCGTACGATTTGGTGATCGCGCCGTTGGCGTCCGAGGCGACCGGGAACTTGCCGGCGCAATACTTCGGGTCAGCCGAGAACTTGTTCAGCTTGTCGATGGGATCGAGCGACACGCCGATGATGGTGGTGTTCGCCGCGTCGAACTTCTCTTTGTTTTCGGCGAACGTGTGCGCTTCGATGTTGCAGCCGCCGGTGTAAGCCGCCGGATAGAAGTACACGACGACCGGACCCTTCTTGAGGGAGTCGGCGAGCGAGAAGTTGAACTCCTTGCCGCCGAGCGAAGCCTTCGCGTTGAAGTCCGGAGCCTTTTCGCCTTGCTTCAGCGCGGCCATGGCCGGTACGGCGGCAACGGCGCTGGCCAGCAGCGCGCCCAGAATGATGCGTTTCACGTCAGTGCTCCTTAATGAACCCCGGGGTTGAGGGAACGGGAGCATAGACTCGTATTGTGTCGTTTTGGAGGGAGAAAGCGGTGCCGGCCGGAAGGCCGAAATCACCTTCCAGCGACTAGACCGACATATTCAAGAGCTGGGACCCGACCGGATCGTCAACCGAACCGGCCAGCATGTTCAGATAGTTAGACTGCGTGTTTTGCAGGCTCTTGAGGTTGGTCTGCAGGGCAACGAGCTGCTGGATACTTTTCTGCTGCAAGTCCTGCGACTCTTTCAATTGATCGGTCTGCACGGTCATCGACTGCCGGGTCAGTTCCGACAGCTTCGCATCGACCTTGCGGGAATCCGAGGCCACCTGGTTGGCGGCCATCTGCACCGTCGCGGACGCCGACGTCAGATTGACTTCGGCCTTGTTGACGTCGGTTTGTGCGCGCTTGCGGCCATCGGCGGTGGTGAGGTTGTCGTAGAACCAGGACGGCATGAGGCCGATACCCGTCTTCTCCAGCGTGCCGTTGACGATACGCGGCGGATCGTCCGGATTGATCGTGATGGCCATCGAGATCGCTTTCGTCTTCGCGTCATAGCTGACGAGCTTAACGCCCGTGCGCGTCGATGTGCTGTCGTCGAGTTCGATGCCCGCCGTGGTGAACTTCTGCTTCATTCCCTGAATTTCGGAATAGTGCGTCAGGGTGTCCGTGCCAAGATCGGGAACCCATACGGTGCCGTCGGCCGCCTTGATACGGTAATCCGTCGCGATGTAGGTGCCGTTCAGGAACGACTGCGATGAATGGTTATCGCTGGTGTACTGGATCTGGTTCGGCGTGAAGTCGATGCGATTGATGTCGCCGGTCAGGTTCGTCTGTTTTCCGCCCGTCTCGGCATAGTTATTGATCGCGTTGAAGGTGTCGTCGAACTGGCCGGCACGCAGTTTGACGTCTTCCTTCGGCTGGCCAGCAAGCGAGATCGTGCTGCGCAGACCGAGCAGGAGGTTCTGCACTTCCTTCACGCTGTCCTGCGCCGTTGCGACGGTGGCCTCCGCGGTGTTGATGCCCGCCTTCACTTTGATCCAGGACTCGTTCTGCGCTTCGATGTCGGCGGTGCGCGCGGCGGCCTTATCGTCGATCTGCTGCTTCAAATCCTGAAACCGCTTCATCGCGGTCTGGATGATGTTGTTCATGATGGTTGTGTTCTGCGACGGCAGACTGCCGAACAGCGACGTACCGTCGTCGTTGTACTGAGATCCCAGAACGGTGACAGAAGCGCCCGAGCCGCCAGAGGCCAGCGATCCACGCGCGCCACTGGTCGCCGTGCGCGCGTTCTCGACCAGAATGTTGGTCTGGTTCTGCTGCTGCTGCTCCGCGAGGGTGCTTGCAGCCGACCCCGTGGAGTATGAAGCGGAAGAGGTTCCGCTGATCGTCGTCATATAGCCAAACCTTCTGTTTGGGCCCTTAAGGCGGCCCTACTCTAACAGCTCACCCGTCCTCAGCCAACCCAGCGCCCCCGACCCCACCCATCAACGACATAAGGGTCTGATTGGAGGCGTCGATGCTGTCCGTGGCGGACACGCTATTGAGGAAATCGGCCAGGATGGCCTGCATCTGCGCCACGCTTTGGCTCGTGTCGGGAGCCGAGGCATTTGATATCGTTGACGAATTCGTGGCCTGAACCTGTTTCAGGAACTTGGAGGTGTCGGCGCCGATGGCGTTGGCGCTGGTCGTGAACCAGTCCTCCGGGTCGCTGTCGTCCTCACCCCAAGCGGACAGGAGCCCGCTGCCGCCCGCATTGCCCGTCTGGAGCAGGCTCAGCGCCGCGTTGCTCTCCTGGGTCTGCAACAGCAATGCTTGCATCTCCGCGCTCAAGGTCGCGCTCGACGCACCCGACGTGGCAGAAGCTGCCTGAGCGGCCTCCGCGGTAGGCAGATCTTGCCCACCAGCGTCGACCTTTTCAGGGTCGGCTTTCTGTCCGTCCTCAGCCGCTACGGCGCCCATCGACGATTGGTCGGCGGGCAGATTCTGCAGCGACAACAACGTGTTGTTGATCGATGACAGGTCCATCTTTGTCTTCCCTGCCAGTTGTAATCGCGGCCGCCGATGCCTCCGGCCGCGCTCCTGGCTGTGGATAACAATGCAAGCCGGATGCCAGATTGACCGTTTACGGTGCAAAGTCTGGCCAAATCCCCCCACGGAGTGCCTGTATGACCTTCCTGACGCGCCGCCATTTCCTTGCCGCGACCACCGCCTCAGCGGCCCTGCCGCACGTGGCCAAGGCAGGCCAGGCCGCCACCGAAACCGATCGGCTGAATGCCTGGCTGGAGGAGCGCTTCCAAACGTGGATCGCGCGCAGCCCCATGGGGCAGGGCTATCTCGGGCTGAAGACCAACACCGACAAATGGGACGACATCAGCGAGGCCCAGGCGGACTCAGACCTCGCGCTCAGCAAGCAGGACCTGGCCGATCTGCGGCGCCTTTTCAAACCGGCGGCGCTGAACGATGTCGGGCGCATGAGCTACCGGCTCTACGCATACGAGTCCGAACACCGGATCGCCAACTATCGCTGGCGGCACCACGAGTATCCGGTCAACCAGATGTTCGGCTGGCAGCAAACGATCCCGACATTCCTGATCAACATGCATCGCGTTGAAAGCACAGCCGATGCGCAAGCCTACATCGCGCGCCTGGTTGCGGTGGACAAGCTGATGGATCAGGTGATCGACAAGATGCGCCGCGGCGAGGCCGCCGGCGTACTGGCGCCGAAGTTCGTCTATGCCAACGTCATCCGCGATTGCCGCAACCTGCTCGGCGGCGCGCCGTTCGCGAGCGGCAAGGACAGCGTGCTGCTCGAAGACATCAAGACGAAGATCGACGCGCTGAAAATCGACGACAGCGCCAAGCAGAAGCTGCGCGCGGATGCGCAAAGCGCCCTGACGAAAGTGCTGGGTCCTGCGTTCCAGAAACTCGTCGCCTTCGCCGAAGCGCAAGCAGCGCGCGCCGGCACACAGGACGGCGTGTGGCACTTGCCCGACGGCGAGGCCTATTACGCGCACTGCCTGAAGTACCAGACCACCACCGACATGACGCCGGATCAGATTCACGAATTCGGGCTGCGCGACGTCGCGCGCATCCATGCCGAGATGCGGGCAATCATGAAACAGGTAAAGTTCGACGGCGACCTCAAGGCGTTCTTCGCGCACCTTCACACCGACCCGCAATTCTTCTTCGCGCAAAGCGACGACGGCAAAAAGGCCTACGTCGCCCGCGCGCATGAGATCGTGGATGCGATGAAGATACGGCTCGGCGACATGTTCGGCCGGCAGCCGAAGGCGGAACTGACGATCAAGGTGGTCGAGCCGTTCCGCGAGGAGTCATCGACTTCGGCGTTCTACGAACCGCCCGGCGCTTTCGACAAGCGGCCGGGTGTCTTCTACGTGAACACCTTCGATATGAAGACCCAGCCCAAGTACGACATGGAATCGCTGACCTATCACGAGGCAGTGCCCGGCCATCACATGCAGATCTCGATCTCGCAGGAAATGGACGACCTGCCGAAGTTCAGGCGCTTCGCCGACGGCTACACCGCGTATGTCGAAGGCTGGGCGTTGTATTGCGAGCGCATGCCGAAGGACTTCGGGTTCTATCAGGACCCCTATTCCGACTTCGGACGTCTCAACAACGAACTGTGGCGGGCGGTACGGCTGGTCGTCGACACAGGCCTGCACGGCACGAAGTGGAAATGGTCGCGCGAGCAGGCCATCGCCTATATGCGCGAGAACACGCCGAACTCGGAACAGGACTGCGCGAATTCCGCCGAGCGCTACATCGTGATGCCCGGACAGGCCACGTCCTACAAGATCGGCATGACCAAGATCTTCGATCTGCGCGAGGCCGCGAAAAAGAAGCTCGGCGCAAAGTTCGACATCCGCGCCTATCACGATCTGGTGCTGGCCGCGGGCGCCCTGCCCTTGAGCTTCCTCGAAGACAGCGTGAACGCCTGGACCGCCGCGCGCCTGAAAGGCTGAGCTTGCGCTAGTAGTAGGTCTTCACGGTGTCGAGCGTCGACTTGACGTTGAGGCTTTCGAAATTCTCCGCCAGCCATTTATCGGCGGTCGTGACGCCGAGCTCGTAGAGATGACTGAGGAAGGCCCAGTCGGCGTTCATCTTTGACGCCGCGCCGAGGCGGCTCATTTCTTCTTCAGCGGCGATCATGTGGAAGTTGACGCTTTGATAAGGCGTATCGCGCAGCTTGCCCTGGCTGACCAGCTCCGAGATCAGCGCGATATTCCCCATCTCGCGCACCAGCGTGGAGTTGAAGCTGACCTCGTTAATGCGGTTCAGTATCTCGCGCGTCGACGTCGGCACTTCGGGCCGGGTCATCGGATTGATCTGGACGATGACCACATCCTTTGACTCGCACTCATGGATCAGCGGCGCGATCGCCGGGTTGGCAAGATAGCCGCCATCCCAATATTGCTCGCCCTGGAACTCCACGGCGCGGAACATCGTCGGAATGCAGGCCGAGGCCAGCAGCGATTCCACATACATCTCGTCGGTGTGGAAGACCTTCAGCTTGCATGTGCGCACGTTGGTGGCCGACACGAACAGGCGGATGTCATTGCGGCGACGCAAGCCCTCGAAGTCCACCATCTCCGACAGAATCTCGCGCAGCGGATTGATATCGAGCGGATTGGTCTGATAGGGCGAGAACATACGGCCGATGAAATCGGCCATCGCGAACATCGGATGATTGTCGACCCGCCAGTTCTTGTCACCCCGCTGCATGAACCAGGGAACGCTGTGATGTCCGGAGGAGATCACAGACTTCTCGCTCACGGCCCGCCAGAATGTCGCAAGCCAGTCGATCGCGCCCTGGCGGCCGCCCTTGATGAAGCCATCGGTGAACACCACCGCGTTCATCGCGCCGGCGCTCGTCCCGCTGATGCCGTCGATGAAGATACGACCGTCGCGCATCAGGCGATCCAGCACGCCCCACGTGAAGGCGCCATGCGCGCCGCCGCCTTGCAGCGCCAAATTGATGCGCTTGCGATTAGCTGCCGGTGGCTTTTTCGCCATCTCTCGCGTTCCCCTGGTTCGCAGGTGCCGGCTTTGAACACCCAGCCCGATCGGCGCACTGCGCAGCCCCACGCTTGTGCAGTGCAGCACGGTTCTAGGCCGGATCGGCGCAAACGCCAAGCGATCCGATGGCTTGGTTTTCTCGCGGCGGTAGTGAGGCATCGCGCTGGGCGTTCAGAGTTTCAAAAGATTGCGGCAACGCCACGAGTTCGCCCACATTTACCGTCATATGAATTTGCAACGGCAGAGACCGCCGCGTTGAGGAGCCAATGACCATGACCGCGCAGAAGTCCCCCCGCTTCACAGCCCGCACGTTTCTAAGCGCGGCTGCCGGCGCGTTCCTTGCAACAATCCTGATCGCCGGCCCGGCGTTGGCGCAGCGCGGTGGCGGCGGTGATCACGGCGGTCGCGGGGGCCAGAACTTCGGACGTGGCGGCGGCGGGCCTTCCGGCAACTTCCGCGGCAACAACAACTGGCGTGGCGGTGGCCGCGACTTCGGACACGGCGGGCCGGCGTATCGCGGCGGCGGCGGGCGCGGCGGCGCTTGGGCCTATGGGTACGGCGGTCCCCGTCGATGGAATGGCGGTTGGGGCGGTCGTCCTTGGGGCTACCGCACCTACGGGCCGCGCTTCGCAGGCTTTGGTTACTACAACGATCCGTATTGGGCTTATCCGTACCTCGGCCTGTAGGCTTGGAATTGGTCCATCTACGACCGCATGACGGAAGCCTCGATCCGCGCGCAGGAGAACGCCTTCATCATGGCCACGGCTTCGCCGATCTCCGATCCGGTCAAATGGAACGATGGCGGCACTTACGGCACCGTTACGCCGACGCGCGAAGGGCACACGAACGATGGCCGCGTTTGTCGCGAGTTCCAGCAGCAGATCACCATTGACGGGAAGCGCACGCAGGCTTTCGGAACGGCGTGTCAGCAAAGCGATGGGTCATGGCAAATCGTCGACCAGGGTAACGCGCAGTAAGGTCGCGCAAGCTGGACGATGAAGAAACGCCCGCCACGCAGGTGACGGGCGTTTTGCTGTTCGAAGCGTGCGGCCTCAGCACGGCCCCCTAACACACCTTTCAAACCAGCTATCAGCAGATCGTCTAAGCAAGACTAACCCGTTGCAGCCCCCGCAATAAAACTGCACTGTTCGGCCCGCGGGGCTAATATTTCACTTCCGTTTGGGGGATGCTTATGGATTCGGGTTGGGGTGAGTTTAAGCAAGGCTGGAAGGTCATTGTCGCCGCCTCTGCGGGCGTTGGCGTCGGGATGATCGGTGCGCCGATCATGACGCTCGGCGTGTTCTTCCTGCCGCTGGAAAAGACGTTCGGCTGGACGCGCGGCCAGGTGTCGCTCGCGTCGCTTTGCATGGTGGTCGGCGCCATCGTCACCGCACCGTTCCTCGGCCGTATCTGCGACCGGATCGCGCCGCGCAAAATCGGCATCGTCTCGCTGATCATGCTTGGCATCGGCCTGCTGCTGATGACGCAGATCAACGGCAATATCATGACGTTCTACGGCGGCCTGGTGCTGCTGTCGCTGCTCGGCAGCGGTACGACCCCGACGGTGTGGACGCGCGGCGTGTCGACGTGGTTCGACAAGAAGCGCGGCACCGCGCTGGGCATCACGCTGGCTGGGACGGGCATTGCCTCGACCTTCTTGCCGCCGTTCATCGGCAGCCTGATTGCCGAGAACGACTGGCGCGCGGGTTACGTCGGCCTGGCGGTCATCGCCTTCGCGGCGATTATCCCCGTGGCCCTGTTCTTCCACGACCGCGCCGCACCGGCGACCGTCGCGGGCGCGGCCCCGATCGCCAAGTTGGGCATGAGCACGAAGGAAGCGATGGGAACGCGGCAGTTCTGGCAGCTCGCGATCGGCAACTGCCTTGTGACCGCCGGCACCGCGTCGATGATCAACCACATGGTCCCGCTGCTACGCGGCGCCAACATCGACCTGCCGACCGCGCTCGGCACTGCCGCGATCATGGGCTTCAGCATCATCCTCGGCCGCCTGTTCATGGGCATCCTCGTGGACAAGTTCCACGCGCCTTACGTCGCGGCCCTCTTCATCATCGGGCCGGCCGCGGGCGTGCTGATGCTGATGGGCACGCTCGAAGCCGGACTGCAGATCAAGGTCGCCGCGATCCTGATCGGCCTGACCGCGGGTTCGGAAGTGCAGGTGCTGGCCTTCCTCGTCGGGCGCTTCTTCGGCTTGAAGAACTACGGCGAGATCTACGGCTGGCAGTTCATCTTCTTCGAACTGGCTGTCGGCCTTGGCCCGCTGGCCGTCGGCCGCAGCTTCGACGCCACCGGCAACTACGACAGCTCGATGATCGGCCTGTCGATCATCTTCGTCCTCGGCGCCGCGCTGGTCGGCACGCTCGGTCGCCCGCCGCAGTTCGCGCCGGTTGCTCAGCCGGCCGAATAAGCCGGAGGAAGCTTCGCGTACAAAAAACGCGTGGATGCCCAAACGGCGTCTGCGCGTTTTTCTTTTCGAAGCGGCCTGGGCTATAGCTAGTCCACCCTGAGATGGAGAGCACGATGATCGAAATGACCCAACTGATGGCTGACCTTCTGGACAAGGCGCTCGCCGACGGCACCGCCTGCCTGGTCGGCACCGCGTCCAAGGACGGCAAGCCGCAGATCAGCCCGCGCGGCAGCGTGGCGGTTCTAAATCCCAAACAGCTCTGCTTTTGGGAACGCAGCTGGCGCACGTCGCTCACGCAGCTGAAGGACAACCCGCATGTCGTGATCTATTACCGCAATCCGGCGCGCGCCGCCGAGATGCCGGCGTTCAAGGGCGCCACGCTGCGCTTCCATGGCAAGGCACGCATCGTCGAAAGCGGGCCGGAACGCGATGCGGTGTGGGCCAAGACCATTCCCGCCGAGCAGGGCAAGGACCCCGAAAAGAAGGGCGTCGGTATCGTTGTGGACGTTGAACTGATCGAAGACCTGTTGGGGACCGTGGTGATGAAGCGCGACTAAAAAGCGCATCAAATTCAGGCACCTTCGGCATCAATAGGCCTGCCCATTTCGCGAAGCTCTCAAGGGCTCGCGAAGCCTAGGGCCATCTGGTAAGGTCCGGCCAACTCACGCTTAAACTGGGGAAATTCTCGTGGAATTCTATATCGATCCATACAACGTGCTGCTGTGGGTCCACGTCCTGCTGTTCGGCTACTGGCTGGGCTCGGACTTGGGGGTCTATTACTGCGATTCACAGCTCACACGTGAAGACCTGGACCTTGCCGAACGTCTGCGCGTGCGCGAAATCCGCCTGAAGCTCGACCTCGTGCCGCGCTTTTGCCTGATCATCCTGCTCGCGCTCGGCCTGACCATGGCGACCAGGTACGGCTCGCCGATCACCGGTGCGTGGCTGATCCCGGTCTGGGTGATCGCGGTCGTTTGGATCTACGTGATCATCACGATCTACAAGGGTCACGGTTCGCCGGCCGCCCTCAATCTGAACAAGTGGGACATCCGCTGGCGTCACCTGATGACCACCTCCCTGTGCGGCTTCTCGCTGTACTGCATCATCACCGGTGGCCCGATCTCCGACCATTGGCTGCAGGCGAAGATCTTCATCTTCGGCCTGATCATCCTGAACGGCGTGTGGATCCGCATCGTCGCGGCGCGCTGGAAGGGCATCTTCGAGATGGTCGCCGCCGGCGGCGAACAGCGCGTGCTGGGCGAAGCCGCGATGAAGGTCAACCGCCGCGAACACGGCTGGGCCAACATGACGATCTGGACCCTGGTCTGCATCGTCGCGTTCCTCGGCAAGGTGAAGCCGTTCTAACGACGACACTCACGACGTAGAATAAAGGGCCGTTCGCCAACTGGTGAACGGCCCTTTTCTTTGCAGCCGTCACGGGACGGTTCAGCCGTTCTTCCGCGCGGCGATGTCGGCGACGCAGGCATCGTAGTAGTTGGCGTTGTAGTACTCCGCGATCTCGCGAGCGGTCGCCACCCACACGCCGGGATTCGAGGTGATGTACGCTAGCGCTTCCTCGAACGCCGCCAAGCGATGCCCCTGCCCGATCAGGAACGCGTGCAGCGGGATGCACATCACCGTGCCGGATTTCTCGCCTTCTTCGTACAGCTGATCGAACTCGTCCTTGATCATCTGGCAATAGCGCCGTGGCGTGACCAGGAAGCTGTTGAAGCAGAAGATGTCGTTGATGCTCATCGTATATGGCATCGAGATCAGCTTACCCGCCTTGACCTTCAGCGGATGCGGCTGATCGTCCTGGAACAGATCGCAGGTGTAGGTGAAGCCCAGCTCCGCCAGCAGTTCCATCGTGTTCTCGGTATGCGTCAGCGCCGGGGTGAGATAGCCGGCGATGCGCTGGCCGGTGGCTTTCAGGATCGTGTCCATCGAGTCCTGAAGCATCGCCTTCTCCTGATCGCGGCTCATGCCGTAGGAGTAACGCGTGTTGTAAATACCGTGCGAGAAGAACTCCCAGTTCCGCGCCACGCATTCCTTGATGATCTCGGGATGATGGTCGCAGACCGCGGCGCTCAGCGAGACTGAGCCGCGCACCTTGTAGCGATCCATCACCTCCATCAGGCGCCATTGCGCGACGCGGTTGCCGTGATCGCGGCTCGACACCGGCCCGACGTCCGGGTTGGGACGCGCCCAGGGCGCGCGATCCGGGTTGTTGGGCGGGTCGATCTCGTAGAACTCGATATTCGGCGCGATCCAGAACGCCACGCGCGCGCCGTTCGGCCACACGATTTTCGGCCGATTGGCGTAAGGCCAATAGTCGTAAAGCGCGAGATCGGACTTCACGCCCTTCTCAGCCTTTCCAGAGGTTGCTGAACTGCGTGGCGACGATTTGGTCGTACGCGCCATCCTCTTTCAGTATGCCCATTTCGCGGGAGAACTTGTTCACACCGGCGATGGCCTTTTCAGAGATCGACGCGTCGTAGATCGGCAGGTCGCGGCGGATCAGCTCGGCGATCATCGCGGCTTCCTCGGGCGGGAACAGCTTCTCGCCGACTTTGGTGGCGATGTTCGGATCGGCCTTGAAGGCCTTATGCGTGTTGACGATGGCGCGGATCGCGGCGGCCGCCACGTCGGGCTGCTCCTTCACGATCTTCTCGGTCGTGGCGATGCTGGAGAACGTGTAGTCGAAGCAGCCCGGAGGGCCGTCGCCGCGACGAATGTCGAGCACCTTCACGCCCACGCCCTTGCGCACGGCCACTTCGCAGCCCATGCCGTTGGCCCAGAAGCCGTCGAGCTTGCCGTCTTCCAGCGCCTTCGCCGCGATGACGCCGAAGTTGTAAGACACCTTCGCAGTCGGATCGGGCGGGATCGGCACGATGTCGACGTTATCGCGCTGGGTGTCGATGCCGGCTTCCTGCAACAGGCGGCGCAGGCCCAGGTCGATCCAGGGTGCGGCACCGATCTTGCGGCCCTTCACGCAGCTCAGGTCGTTCTGCTTCGCGCCGATATCGCTGCGCATCACCAGGAACCAGTACATCCCCTGCCCTTGCGCGCAGAGAAGCTTCACGCCCTTCCATTCCGGAAAGGCCGACAGCGCCGCATGCGCCGATGCGCCGACGAACTCGATTTGACCATCGCGCAGCGCTTCCCAGGTGTTGGTGACGGGACGGATGTGTTCGAGCGTGACGTCGAGCCCTTCCTGCTTGAAGAACCCAAGTTCGATGGCGGCGGCGGCAGGGAAATAAGAAGGCGAGATGACGTCCGGGATGGCGAGTTTCATGACGCGGAATCCAATGGCTGCGGAACGAAGGTCGCGGAGGCGGCGGCGAGAACAGACGCCACCCCGGCGAGAGTGTCAACGCGACGCGCGGCATGACCCGAATTTGTCCACGGAGAGACTCGGAGGCGCGAGTCGGCCCGACCTCGCGGAGGGTCGCAGGGGTCTGGCGCCAGTCGGGTGAAAGCGCGCGCAACGGTGGACGGACGCATCTCCCTATGGGAAATTTGACCATTGCGTGGACCCAGTGCGAAGTAGAGGCTCGTGTTGGAGCCCGCTGGGGGGTTGGTATTTTACGGCATTTTGTCGTGCGGTATCATGCGTTTGACCACCAAGCTTGGGATCATTCTCACGCTGCGCTGCAACTCGGGAGCACGTTATTTGGCCCGTTCGGATTTGAGTTCAGGTTCCCGGATTTTCGCGCGCGCGGTTGTGACCGCCGCGCTGTTGCTCGCCGTCTGCGGGCCCACGCAATCCGCGGAGAAACCTTCGAAGACGCTCGGCTTTGTCATCACGACCTGGGACACGGCGATCGTCGAAACACAGTTCGGCGACGAATGCCCCGAAGGCTTCGCGACCGGTAACGACGAACTGTGGTGGCGTGGACTGCCGAAGCAAGACCGCGCGCGTCTGACCGACAATGGCAAGCGCGGCTTTTCCGAGCGCTTCGGGATCGCGACCAATCGCGGCCCGAACAAGGAAAATGTCTGTCTCAATCCGACCGTGGTGGTCGATCCGCCGCACAAGATCGTCGAAGGCGCGACCTCGTTCGGGATGAACATGGACGGCACGACCGACGGCAAAACCACGCCGAAGTCCTGCCAGCACCAGAAGTTCACCGGCGTTGACGGCACGCCGGCTGTCGACAACCAAATGTACCGGCTGCTCGGCTGCACCTATGGCTGGCACTTCTATGGCCAGTATCAGGACAACGCCAACGTCAACCGCAAGACCACCGGCTTCGGCATCAACATCATCGAAGTCACGGGCGTTGACGATCCGCGCAACGATCCCGATGTGACTGTGAATTGGTATCACGCCGTCGATCAGTATGCGCTCAACGCGCAGGGCGACTTCACGCCGTTCGCGAGCTATCGCATCGAGACGCGCGAGGGCAAGTCGCCCTATGGCGCGCCGGCGAAGGGCAAGATCGTCGACGGCGTACTGGAAACCCAAGCCGCCGACATGACGCTGCCGTTCTATGGCAACTACACCTGGATGGATCAGAAATACCGCGATCTGAAGCTGCGCCTGAAAATCTCGCCGGATGGCAAGAGCGCAAAGGGCATGGCGGCGGCGTACTACGACGTCGATCAGCTGATGTATTACATCACCGGCCTCGGCGTGGTGTCGTACTCGGCGCAATCGAATTGCCCGTCGCTCTATGTCGCCGCGCATCAGTTGGCGGACGGTTATCCCGACCCCAAGACCGGCGAATGCACCGCATTGTCCGCGGCCTACAATTTCGACGCCGTGGCCGCCTTCGCGATCCATCCGGATGCGGCGGCGACCAAACAGGCCGACGCGGGCCCGATCAAGCGCGTGCTGACGGCCCTGGGTATTGGTGAGTAAAGCGATGAAGCTCGGTTTCTTGCGTACAACTGCCGTCTGCCTCGCCGCCGCGTTGGCGCTGTCGGCCTGCGGCAAAAGCGAACCCAAGGTCGAAGCCGCCGGCCCGGCCGTGCGCCGTGTGACGGAAGCGCAATACCGCAACGTGATCGCCGACCTGTTCGGCAGCAATATCGTCGTCGTCGGCCGGTTCGATCCGCTGCTGCGCAACAACGGCCTGTCGAGCACCGGCGCCTGGGATGCGAAGATCACCCCGACCGGCGTCGAACAGTTCGAGCGCATGGCGCGCGCCATCGCCGACCAAATCGTGAGCCCCACGAACCGCGATGTGCTGATCCCTTGCGCACCGGCTGACGCGACCAAGGCCGACGATGCCTGCGCCAAGCAGTTCTTCGCCAAGACCGGCCGGATGCTGCTGCGTCATCCGCTGCCGCCGGAGCAGATTCAGGTGACTGTCGATCTCGCCAACAAGGCGGCGACGACGTTCAACGATTTCTATCGCGGCATGAGTGTCGGGCTGGCGAGCCTGCTGGTCTCGCCGTCGTTCCTCTACGTCATCGATACGGTCGAGAACGACAAGAACGGCATCCCGCAGCTGAACGCCTACGCCAAGGCCGCGCGCTTGAGCTTCCTGTTGTGGAACTCGACCCCGGATGACGCGCTTCTGACCGCCGCCGAAAAGGGTGAGCTGAACACCAAAGCCGGTGTGAAAAAGCAGGTCGAGCGCCTGGTCGCCTCGCCCCGGCTTGAGTCCGGCGTGCGCGCATTCTTCGGCGACATGCTCGGCCTCGATGAATTCGAGGCGATCGAGAAAGACACGATCATCTATCCGACGTTCAGTCTGGCCGTGGCGCACGATGCCAAAGAACAGGCCTTGCGCACGATCTCGAACCTGCTGCTGACCGAGCGCGGCGACTATCGCGACCTGTTCACGACGCGCAAGACCTACATCAGCGGCCCTCTGGGCCGGGTCTATCAAGTGCCCGTGCCCCGTCCGGACGGCGGCTGGGCGCCGTATGAATTCCCCGCGGACGATCCGCGCTCGGGCATCGTCACGCAGATCGCTTTCGCGGCGCAGTACTCCCATCCGGGCCGCAGCTCGCCGACCATTCGCGGCAAGGCGATCCGCGAGGCCCTGTTGTGCCAAAAGGTCCCCGATCCGCCGGGTAACGTCGACTTCTCGCAGTTCAACGCGTCCGACGGCACCAACAAGACGACGCGCGAAAAGCTCGCCGAGCATCGTGCCAATCCAACCTGCGCCGGCTGCCACAAGATCACCGACCCGATCGGGCTGGCGCTGGAGAAGATCGACGGCGTGGGTCAGCTGCGTCAGACCGAGAACAACGCGCCGATCGACACCAGCGGCGATCTCGACGGCGTGGCCTATCAGGACGCCATTGGCCTCGGCAAAGCCTTGCACGACAACCCGGCGGTCCCAACCTGTGTGGTGTCGCGCATGTATGCCTATGCCACCGGCCGCGCGCCGGGCGCCTCCGGCGACAAGGATCTGGTGAAGTACTTCGGCGAGAGTTTCGTCGGCGACGGCTATCGCATTCCAGACCTGATGAAGCGCATCGCATTGAGCGATGCTTTCCTGGCCGTCTCGGCGCCCAAATCCAAAGCTGCCACTCCTACGTCCGCCTCAGCGGCGCCGGGATCGAAAGAGGAGTCCAAGTCATGAGCGTGCTTTTGCCGCGTAAGCCAAGCCGCCGCGGCATCCTGCGTGGCACCCTGGGTGGCCTGAGCGCCTCTGTGGCGCTGCCGTTCCTGGACATCTTCCTCGACAGCACCGGCAAAGCCGAGGCTGCCACGGGCGCGCCGTTGCCGGTGCGCTTCGGAACCTGGTTCTGGGGTCTGGGGCATACGCCGGGCTATGGCGTTACCGAAAAGGCCACCACCGCCCCGGGCATCGAGTTCCTCGATCAGGCCAAGGCCCTGAAGCCCTGGGCAAAGGACATCTCGTACTTCAGCGGCTTCAACATGCCGCTCGACGGCCGCTCGAACTACACGCACATCACCGGCTGGGTCGGCATCGCCACCGGCACGGCGCCGGCGACGATCACCGAGATCCCGAGCACCACGCTCGATCTGATGATCGCCGACCGGATCAGCGCCGGGACGCGCTTCCAGACCATCGATTGCAACGCCTGCAACCAGCCGGGCGAAAACTACACCGCCCGCAGCACCACGAGCCTGAGCGCCGCCGAAATCTCGCCCGTGGCCCTTTACGCGCGCCTGTTCGGGCCGGATTTCGTCGATCCCAACAAGGCCGACTTCAAGCCGGACCCTTCGGTGATGCTGCGCAACAGCGCCCTGTCGGTGGTCAGCGAGCAGAGCAAGCAGTTCATCGGCACGCTGGGCGCGGCCGACACCGCGCGCTTGGACGAATACTTCACATCCGTGCGCCAACTCGAGAAGCAACTGGCCCTGCAACTCGAGAAGCCGCCCGCGAACGAAGCTTGCCGCGTGCCGGGCCGTCCGGGCGCGGAGCCGGACATCAAGAACAACGGCATGGAAGTCGAAGTCGTGCGCGCGACCCACGGCATCATGGCCAAGATGCTGGCCATGGCCGCAGCCTGCAATCAGACCAAGATCATCAATATGGTCTATAGCGACCACCACTCGCATCTGCATCGCGCCGGCGAGAGCTTCAATCACCACAACCTCACCCACGAGGAACCGGCGAACAGCCATTTGGGCTATCAGCCGGAGACCTATTGGTTCGGTCAGCAGGCGATGGAAGCGCTGGCGGAATACATCTCGGCCTTCGCCAGCATCAAGGAAGGCGACGGCACGCTGCTCGACAACTCGCTGATCTTCGCCTACTCGGAAAGCAGCAACGCCCGCATTCACTCGCTGGACGGCGTGCCGATCATGTTCGTCGGCAAGGCCGGCGGTAAGGCGAAGCCCAACATGCATGTCATGGGCAAAGGCGATCCCATCACGCGCGTCGGCCTGACGGCGATGCAGATCATGGGCCTGCCGATCGATGCCTGGGGCACGCAGTCGCTCCATACCTCGAAGTCCATTAGCGAGGTCATGGCGTAGACCCATGCGGAACCTGATCATCGGTCTGGCCGCGCTGACAGGCTTCAGCGCTGCCGCGCAGGCCGCCACGGAGGCGCCCACGGCGCCGGCCGAGGTGAAGGTCGTCACCCATGGCGACGGCTGGACCTTCTCCGATGCCAAGGGCATGTCGCTGTACTTCTTCGACGGCGACGATGCCGCGCCGGGTAAGTCCGCCTGTCTTGGCAACTGTGCGAAGCAGTGGCCACCGCTCGCGGCCCCCGCCGACGCCAAGCCCTTCGGCCCGTGGACCGTCATCACCCGCGACGACAACAGCCGGCAGTGGGCCTACAAGGGCAAGCCGCTGTACGCCTATGCCATCGACGGCGCGCCCGGGACGACCTTCGGCGACAACGAGAACCTGCAATGGCACACCGCCTTCCAGCCGATCTGGAAGCCGCCCGGCATCGGCCAGCAGGTGACGGCGGTGGGCGATGTGCTCGCCGACGAGAAGGGCCTGACGCTCTACACGTTCAACTCCGACCCGGCCGGAAAGTCGAAGTGCAACGACGCCTGCGCGGAGAAATGGCCGCCGCTGAAAGCCCCGGCGCTCGCCAATCCGCATGACGACTTCAGCGTCGTCCTGCGCGACGACAGCACCACCCAATGGGCCTACAAGGGCAAGCCGCTGTATCGGAGCGTGTTGGACGTGAACCGGGGCGAGACAGCCGGCGAAGGCGCGGGTGAAGCCTGGCGGGCCGCGATGCTCGAACCGCCGCCGGCACACCCGAGCTGGCTGCAGGTGCGCCCCTCCCTCGCCGGCGATCTGTACGCCGATGGTCGTGGCATGACCGTCTATGTGCACGGTCCCGGAAGCCGTGCCGGCCTGGGCAACCGCAACCTCAACAGCAACGAGTGCGACATGGCGACCTGCTGGGGCAAGCAATGGGTCGCCCTGATCGCCAAGCCGGACGACAAGCCGGCGGGCAACTGGACCATCGTCAAGAACGAGAAGGACGGCACGCTGCAGTGGGCCTACAAGGGCCGCCGCCTGTACAACAGCACGTGGGACGAAAAGCCCAGCCAGTTCAGCGGCATCCGCTTCGGCGGTGACCGCGCCTGGACCGTTCTCTTCACCAGCGGCCAGCCGCTTCAGAACAACTGATCATGGGCGCGGCGAACGTCTCGACGTCCGCCAGCCTCAGATGATCCGACGCGCCCGCAGCAGGTCGAGCACCTCGTCCGCGGCCGCTTCGGCGCTGCCGCTGGCGTTGCGGATGTGGATTTCCGGGTTCTCCGGCGCTTCATAGGGGCTGTCGACGCCCGTGAAGTGCTTGAGCTGCCCGGCGCGGGCTTTCTTGTAGAGGCCCTTCACGTCGCGCGATTCCGCCACGTCGAGCGGCGTATCGACGAAGATCTCGATGAACTCGCCCTCGGGCATCAAGCGCCGCGCCATGTCGCGCTCGGCCTTGAACGGCGAGATGAACGAGACGATGACGATCAATCCGGCGTCGGCCATCAACTTCGCCACTTCGCCGACGCGGCGGATGTTCTCGACCCGGTCGGCATCGGTGAAGCCGAGATCGCGATTGAGCCCGTGACGAACGTTGTCGCCGTCGAGCAGGTAGGTGTGGCGGCCGCCGGCCACCAATTTCTTTTCGAGGATGTTGGCGATGGTCGACTTGCCCGAACCGGACAGGCCGGTGAACCACAGCACCGCGGCCTTTTGACCCTTGGACGACGCGCGCACATCGCGGCTGACGTCCAGCGCCTGCCAATGGATGTTATGCGAACGGCGCAGCGCGAAGTGCACCATGCCCGCCGCGACCGTGGCATTAGTCATGCGGTCGATCAGGATGAAGCCGCCCAGGTCCTTGTCCTGCGCATACGGCGTAAACACCACCGGCTGATCGGTGGACACGTTGCAGACCGCAATCTCGTTCAGTTCGAGCGTCTTGGCGGCTGTGTGTTCCAGCGTGTTGACGTTGATCTTGTGCTTGATATGCGTGACTTGGGCGCTGACCGTCTTGGTGCCGAGCTTGAGCCAATAGGAACGGCCCGGCAGCATGGCTTCGCCCGCCATCCACACCAGATTGACCTCGAACTGATCGGCCACTTCCGGCGGCTGGTCGGCGACCGCGATCACGTCGCCACGCGAGATGTCGATCTCATCAGCGAGCGTCAGGGTGACGGCTTGGCCGGCGACGGCGGTCTTCAGATCGCCGTCATGCGTGACGATGCGGGTAACGGTCGAGGTGCGGCCCGAGGGCAGCGCGCGGATCTGCTGGCCCGCGGCGACGGAACCCGAGGTGATGGTACCGGCGAACCCGCGGAAATCGAGATCCGGACGATTGACCCACTGCACCGGCATGCGGAATGCCTGACCGCGCAGACGGTCTTCGTCGATCTCGACGGTCTCGAGGTGCTCCATCAGGACCGGGCCGGTGTACCAAGGCGCGTTGGTGCTACGGCTGGTGATGTTGTCGCCTTGCAGACCCGAAATCGGGATGGCGGTGATGTCCTTCAGATCGATCTGGCTGGCGAAGGCGCGGTAGTCGGCAACGATGTTGTCGAACACTTCCTGCGACCAACCCACAAGGTCCATCTTGTTGACCGCGAGCACGGCATGCCGGATGCCGAGCAGCGACACCAGGAAGCTGTGACGCCGCGTCTGGGTCAGCACGCCCTTGCGCGCATCGATCAGGATGATCGCGAGGTCGGCGGTCGACGCGCCGGTGACCATGTTGCGGGTGTACTGCTCGTGGCCCGGGGTATCGGCGACGATGAACTTGCGCTTGTCGGTCGAGAAGAAGCGATACGCGACGTCGATGGTGATGCCCTGCTCGCGCTCGGCGGCGAGACCGTCGACCAGAAGCGCGAAATCGATTTCGCCACCTTGGGTGCCGACTTTTTTGGAATCCTTTTCCAGCGCCGCGAGCTGGTCCTCGAACACCATCTTGGAATCGTACAGAAGACGCCCGATCAGCGTGCTCTTGCCGTCGTCGACGGAGCCGCAGGTCAGAAAGCGCAGCAGGCTCTTGTGCTGGTGCGAGGCAAGATAGGCCTCGATATCGCTGCTGATGAGATTTGAGACGTGGGCCATTAGAAGTAGCCCTCCTGCTTCTTCTTCTCCATCGACGCCGCACCGTCGTGGTCAATCAGGCGACCCTGACGTTCCGAGGTGGAGGTGAGGAGCATTTCCTGGATGATGGCCTGCAGCGTATCGGCTTCGCTTTCGATCGCGCCGGACAGCGGATAGCAGCCCAGCGTGCGGAAGCGCACCTTCTTCATCATCGGCTTTTCACCGGGATTGAGGCGCATGCGGTCGTCGTCGACCATGATCAACGTGCCGCCACGGTTTACGACCGGACGTTCTGCCGCGAAGTACAGCGGCACAATGGGAATGCTTTCGAGCAGGATGTATTGCCAGATGTCGAGTTCGGTCCAGTTCGACAGCGGGAATACGCGGATCGATTCACCCGGGCTCATGCGCGCATTGTAGAGGCGCCACAGCTCGGGGCGCTGGTTCTTCGGGTCCCAGCGATGGGCCGCCGTGCGGAACGAGAAGATGCGCTCCTTCGCGCGGCTCTTTTCCTCGTCGCGGCGCGCGCCGCCGAAAGCAGCATCAAATTTGTGCAGATCGAGCGCCTGCTTCAGGCCTTGCGTCTTCATCACGTCGGTATGCACAGCCGAGCCGTGATCGAACGGGTTGATGCCCTGCGCGACGCCTTCCGGATTTTTATGCACAATGAGTTCGAGGCCGAGTTCGCGCGCCGTGCGGTCGCGCATCTCGTACATCGCCTTGAACTTCCAGCCGGTGTCGACGTGCATCAGCGGGAACGGCGGCTTCGAGGGATGGAACGCCTTCATCGCCAGGCGCAGCATCACGGCGGAATCCTTGCCGATGGAATACAGCATCACCGGGCGCTCGCACTCGGCGGCCACCTCACGCATGATATGGATGCTCTCCGCCTCCAGGCGTTGGAGGTGGGTCAGGCGCTCAGGCGAAATGGCGGGCGGGGCGCTCACGGGAACCGGCTTAAGCTGCATGGGAAGCCTTAAGCGTCGATCGGCGGGACGGTATGTCCCCGGGCGATGGACGAAACGAGGGCGGTCATAGTCGGCCTCAAGCGGTTACGTTTTGAATAAGGCCGGCCGGTTCGCGACGATGGCTTCCGAGAAGACCTTGGTGGGGCGCAACATAGTCATCCGGCCCGGCTTTTCCCGGGGCCCAGCAGGACTAGGGCCCCCGCCCCGAATTCTGGAGAAATTTCTTTTCTTTCCAAGGCCAATGGCGGGATAAATGCGCCGATTGGCGGCCTTGAGCTTTCCCGGCGACGGGGTGGTTCCGGCCGACCGGGCCCGGGTCTGGGGGAATGGGTGAAGCCTCTGCGTGTCCTCAATGTGATGGTCAGCCACGGCGTCGGGGGCACCCAATTCGCCTTTGTGCGTTACGGGCAGCTGTTCGCGCGCCTGGGCTATGACCTGAACTGGTGCGTCACCAGGGACGCCGCGACCAACGCCTATCTACCGGCGGATGCGAAGGCCGAGATCCTGGCGCGCTCAGTCCAGTTCAGTCCGCTGGGGCTCTGGCGTGCGGCGCAGGTCATCAATCGTGTGAAGCCCGATGTCATCGTCACCCACGGGCGCCGGGCGTTCACGACCTTCGCCATGGCTCGCCGGTTCGCCGGCCATAAGCCGGCGTTGGCGGTGGTGCTGCATCGTCATGTGTTCAAGGGCCTGAATGCCGCCGATGCCGTGATCTGCGTTTCGGCAGACATTGCCGAGGCCGCGCCACGCCACGGCATCGCGCCCGAGAAGGTCGTGTACATCCCGAACTTCATCGCGACCGACATCCGCCCCGACGAACCGCCGGCCCACACGCCGGCCGTGATCGGCTATCTCGGCCGCATGGTGCCGGAGAAAGGGCTCGACCTTCTGCTCGATGCGCTGAAGCAGGTTGCCGCACGTGGCGTCGCCTTCAAAGTGGACATCGCGGGCCACGGCCCTCAACAGCTGATGCTGCAACAAAAGGCGGTCGCGCATGGGATCGCCGACCGCATTACCTGGCGCGGTTGGATCGACGACACGCAGCCATTCTTCAGCGATATCGATTTGCTCGTCGTGCCGTCGCGCAGCGAGTCCTTCGGACTCATCACGGTGGAAGCGTTCGCCGCGGGGCGCCCGGTGCTGGCGACACGCACCAGCGGTTCCAGTGGCCTGATCGACAGCGGCAAGAATGGATTGCTGTGCGACATCGCGCCGGAGGCGATCGCCGAGGGAATCGTCACAATGCTGGAAAACCCCGAGCTGCGCGCAACGTTCGTGCGCCAGGCAAAAATCGACGTGCGGCATTATACGCCGGAGGCCGTCGCGCCACAGGTCGACGCCTGTTTGCGGGCGCTGCTCAGCGGCCGCGCCTAAATAGACGCCGCAAACGCCTGATCACGTTGATGAAGAATCGCTTGCGCGAAGTATCGATGTGCTTCACGTCGATCAGCGTGACCGCCCCGCAGTTCGACAGCGTATGCAGCCCTTCCGCGCTGATACCGAAGTCGCTCGCCGCGATACGACGCACGACCTCGGCTTTGAAGGTCTGCCCGGTCAAGTCATCGATCCGCAACAGCGAGATCGCCCGGCCATAGCCGCCGTCGCAATCCTGCGTCGGCAGATGCAATTTTCCATCCAACAGGAATGGCGTGCCACCGGGCCGCGCGGAGGTTCGCGATACGTGGACGGGGTTGCCGGGATGCAGACGCCACGGCCCCAGCAACGAGTCCGCGCAGGCTATGTGCAATTCCTCGAACTGCCGATCGCCCGGCAGCGTATGGAACAGCCACCATTTGCCTTCATGTCGGACAATCGCCGGATCGATGACCGGATGCGGCAACAGTTCCGCGACCTTCTCCCAATCATCGGGAAAGCGGCGCGCACGATACAGGCTGAGGACGCCGGATTGATAGCCCTCCGGCAGCATGTAGACCTCGCCGCCATCCTCGATGAGAATCGGGAACGACAGGTGATGACGCAGATTGAGCGCCTCGCCTTGATCCAACAGCGCCAGATTTGCGTCATAAGCGAAGTAGCGGATCGTGCCGCGCTTTACGCGGTAATCGTAATATTCGCAAAAGATGTATAACCGGCCATCGCGCCACAAGCCGAAGGGGTCCGCGATGAAACGGAAATCGCCTTGGGGCGGCAGCCATGTCACAGGGAGATCCGATAACCGCGGGCTTTGGGCCACGACGGCAATCGGTGCACGAAGGATTCCGATCTCCCAGATTTCCGTGCGATACTTGGTCCAGATCATGACGGCAACGATGGTACCCCAGAGCGAGCCATGACGCAGGCAGTGCTAGCCTCGGCTCCCCGCCCCCTCGCGGCGGGATCATATCCTACGGCGATTGCGATTGCGCTGGTGGTGTTGCCGCCGCTGGCCATCATGAGTGGCATGGCGATGACGCCGTTCCTGGTACTCCTGACCGGCCTCGTCGGCGCGGCCGTGTGGCAGCAAAGTGGCCTCGATCTTGCGGATTTCCGTCGCGAGGCCCGACCGACGCTGCTGGTCTGCGGACTCCTCCTCCTCATCCCCGTTCTCAGCATCGGCTGGTCGATCACCCCGGGCCGATCCGCTTACACGGCGGCCCAGACCGTAACGATCATGCTGATCGGCGCCGCAGGTTTCGTGATCGCCCCGCGCATGGCCAGCCTACCGACGCGAACGGCAGCCTGGATTTTCGGGACGCTGCTTTTCACCTGCGTCGTCGTGGCGATCGAACGGCTTCCCAGCCGGGGCGTCCTCTTCATGGCCTACGTCGATCTCAATGCGAACTTCGACCGGTTCATCAACAAGAACGTCAATCGCGGCTTGTGCGCCTTTGCGGTGTTCGTATGGCCCGTGGCCTTGATGCTCGAACACGCCGGCCGCAAACGGCTCGCGTTTCTGGCGCCATGGATTGTCGCGGTGCCCGTCGCCGCGATGCACAGCCTCTCCGCCAAGATGGCGATGGTCGGCGGGTTCGCGGTTTATTACCTCGTCCGTCTTGCGCCGGGACTGGGAGCGCGCCTGATCATGATCGCCACGCCCGCGTTCCTGGTCGCATGGCCGCTCCTGTTCAAACTGCTCTACGCGCCGTTTTTCACCGCGCCCGAGGTTTACCAGCGGCTGCCGGATTCCTCGCAAGCGCGGGTCGATATTTGGAACTTCGTCTCCGGCAAAATTCTCGAACGTCCCGTTTTCGGATGGGGCCTCGACACCTCGCGCGCGACCCCCGGCGGCGATGTCTCGTACATGCCTGGCCGGGTCTATCTGCCGCTGCATCCCCATAATAGCGTGCTGCACCTGCTACTCGAAACCGGCGTGGCCGGCTTCGCATTGAGCGTGATCGCCGTGGTGCTGCTGCTGCGCGCCTGGCAGCGGTTGACAGCGCAGGATGCAAAGGCCGGCGCGGTTGGTGGCGCGATGATCGTTGCCTATCTGATCGTCGGCTTCAGCGCCTTCGGCGTCTGGCAGACATGGTGGATCGCCAGCGGTTGGATTGGCGCGATCATGTTCCAGTTCAGCCGGGCGAAGACCTCTACGGCATGAGGTACTTCCAGCTTTCGGCGGCGCGTGACGGCATATTCAGAAGCGCCACCCGGCTCTGCCTCTTCTCCATCACCATGACATCTTGCGATGCCCTTGATTGCTTGGCGTTGTCGGGGTCTCATGTACCCTGGAACACTTGAAAGCCGCCGGCATGCCGCTCGAAAGCGCTACTCGCCTCGCGGAAACGCATCGTTCAAGAGTCTGGAAATGAAAGTAGCGCTTGCGCTCGAGAAATCACACTTGCCGAGAACGTATTTTTATCAAGCGTTTCTCGACTACGTGTCGGCGAGCCCTCGGTTCGTCCGGGACATTTCCGACCCGCTGAACACTGTGACCTTCCCGCAGGAGGAAACAGCACCGTACTTCAATTGGCCGCACTACCATGACAAGACCAGCGTGTTTGTGCGCGGCCAGTGGGGGCAGGCGAACATGAAGGAGGACTGGTCCGAATACCTGGCGCGCTTCCTTAAAGTGCCGGGACGCAAATGCATCCTCAACATGCAGAAATTCAATCGGTTTTCTTTAGAAGCCGCCGGTTTCAAAGATGTCTATGTCGCCGACCTGAATCTCAGGACAGCCGACCGCTGGCTCAATCCGCGCACCATCAGTATGCCAGCCCTGCCGTTGAACGTCGGCACGCCGGGACCCCACGATAAAAAATGGCTGGCGTCGTTTAAAGGCGCCCGCACGCATCCGTGCAGAGACGCACTGGCACGTCTTCACAATGGCAAAGACATCTATTGCGAGGTGTCCGACGACGCCCCGTACATGCAAACCATCGATCAAGCGACGCAGGACGCATTCTATTCCGACCTAATGAAGAGTTCCGTCTTCGCGTTCATCCCGCGTGGCGATGCGTTGTTCTCATACCGCCTGCTCGAAGCCATGTCGTATGGCTGCATCCCCGTTATTTTCGCGGACGACTGGGTCTTGCCCTTCGACCGGTCGATAAACTGGCCCGACCTTTCGCTGAACATCAGCGAGGCCAGCATCCCGAACGTCGTCAATATCCTGCGCGCCGCGCCGGCGCCGGCAATCCGATTCATGCAAAGAAAAGTCGCCGAAACTTACCGGCAATTCTTTGCATCCCCGCAGATCATTTTTGAGCAGCTCTTTATCGAGCTTGAGGCGCTTTTGCCATTTTGCGATCCGCCGCGCGCCTAAACCTTGCGGATCATTTCGGGCAGCAGGTCTTTCAGGCGCGGTGCGCCGGCCTGGGCTTGAGCCGCTTTGACCTCCGCGCGCAGGAGTTCGAGCACCCGCGCGACGCCCTCCTCGCCAAATGCACCAAGCCCCCAGATGTAGGGACGGCCGACACCGACCGCACTCGCGCCCAGGGCCATGGCCTTGACGACGTCCATGCCGCGGCGGAATCCGCTGTCGACGATGACGGGTACTTTGCCTTTCACCGCAGCCACGACTTCCGGCAGGATGCTGATGGTCGAGGTGCCGATATCGCCGCTGCGCCCGCCGTGGTTGGACAGATACACGCCATCGAAGCCGTACTTCACGCACAGCGCCGCGTCGGCTGGATCGACGATGCCTTTGATCAGCACTTTCATCTTGGTGGTGTCGCGCAACCGTCGCACCATCTCCCAATCGAGCCCGCCGGCCGCCATGGCGTAACGCTTGCGGGTCTCAAGATCGAGATGCGACAGGCTGGGCCATTCCAATCGGTTGGTGCCACCCGCCATAGTCTGATGGCATTCGAGACAGTTACGCGTGTCGAGTTGCTTCATGCGCTCAGACGTCACCATCCTGCGGCCGACGCTGTCGACCGTGATGGCCATCACGCGCGATCCAGCGCGTTCGGCACGGAGAATCATGCTCTTCGCGATCTCGAAATCGGTCGGTGCGTAAAGCTGGAACCCGATCTGCGTGCCACCGCGCGCGGCGATCGTATCCTCGATGGAGCGGCTGGCTGCCGACGAGAGGAACTGCAGGTGCTTTCCTTTCTCCGCCGCCTTTGAGACCGCGATTTCCGCGTCGCCGTGGAAGGCGCCCAGACCGCCCGCCGGGCACAAGAAGACCGGCGAATCCCATTTCATACCGAACAGTTCGATGCTGCTGTCCGGATTGGCGACGTTGCGCAAGCGGCGGGGGCGCACCGCAAGCTTGCCGAAATCCGCGCGGTTGGCGCGCAAGGTGAAATCATCGTCCACACCGGACGCCATGTATCCGAAGTGCGCGGGAGGCACCTTCTGGTAGGCCACGCGCTCGAAATCGAAGACGTCGAGCGCATCTTTGGGGTTCGCGATGGCCTTATTGCTTCCAAACGGCGCCCAGGTCAGTGGGTCCGGAAGACGCTCAAACAGCTGCAGACCGTCTTCCGCTACCGCATCGCTTGTGAATGTGCTGCAAGCCAGCAGCGGGCTGGCGGCAAGGAACTGAAGGAAGCGCCGGCGTTTGGCCGCGCGATCGGCAGACGATGTCATGGCGAACTCCCCCCGTTTGCGTATCGGACCTCCCTCCAATACGCCGACGCACGATAGGGCAAATTCTAAGGAAGGTCGAAAGATGCGCGGCGGGACGTCCGCGGCGCGCACAATTCGCCGCTCTAAAGCGTTGCTACAACGCCCGGATTTGGTTGATATGGGGCATCAAAGCAGATGTATCGCGCGCGCGAGGGCTTACCGATGGCGGAAGACGATCCCAAAGACGAACCTCTACGATACGACATTCGCTTGCTGGGCCGCATCCTGGGCGAGACTGTCCACAGCTACGAGGGTGACCGGGTCTTCGATGCGGTCGAAAACATCCGCAAGACGGCGCTTCGTTTCCATCGCGAGGACGACCCGAGCGCGCGGCATGAATTGGAGACCTCCATCGGCGCGCTGAGCAACGACGATGCGATCCGGATCGTCCAGGCCTTCGGCAATTTCTCGCACCTCGCCAACCTGGCCGAGGATCAACACCATATCCGCCGTACGCGCGCCTACGCGCTCGCCGATGCGCCGCCGCGCGCAGGCTCCATCCGATACGCGCTTCGCACGTGTCTCGAGGCGGGCATTTCCCAACAAACGTTGCAGCGCTTCTTCGAAACCGCAGTCTGCGTGCCGGTATTGACCGCGCATCCGACGGAAATCCGACGCCGCAGCTTTATCGAGCGCGAAATGGAAATCGCGGGCCTCCTGGACGCGCGCGACCGTATCGAGTTTACGCCGGATGAACTGCAGGAAAACCGGGACAGCCTGCGGCGCGCGGTGGTGACCCTGTGGAAGACGAGCGTGATCCGCAGCCATAAGCTACGCGTGATCGACGAAGTCGCCAATGCCTTGTCCTATTACGATCAGACGTTCCTGCGCGAATTGCCGCGATTCTATGCCGACCTTGAGGCGCAGATCGCGGAGGCCCGGCCGGACTGGGCGGAAGTCACCGTGCCGTCCTTCTTGCGCATCGGCAGCTGGATCGGCGGCGACCGCGATGGCAACCCCTTCGTCACGGCCGACGTGCTGGCGCAGGCCCTGCAGATGCAAAGCCGTCATGCACTGTCGTACTATTTGGATGAATTGCATCGCTTGGGCGGCGAGCTGTCGCTCGACAGCCGCTTGGTCCAAACCTCAGATACGTTGATGGCCCTGGCGGACGCGTCGCCCGACAAGTCCGTCAACCGCCAGTACGAGCCATACCGCCGCGCCGTCAGCGGACTTTATGCCCGACTGAGCGCGACCATGCGCAAGCTCAACGACGCCGAGCCGCAGCGTCCCGCCATCGGTGAAGCGCCGGCCTACGCGGACGCAGCCGAGTTCAACAGCGAACTCGAAATCATCCGTCAGTCCCTGCTGAGCCACGGCCCGGTGGAACTGGCGGCGGGACGCTTGCGCCTGTTGTGCCGCGCGGTCGACACCTTCGGCTTCCATCTGGCGTCGCTTGACTTGCGACAGAACGCCGACGTGCATCAACGCGTGGTGCAAGAACTGCTCGAAAAATCCGGCGCCGCCGCGGGCTACTTGAGCATCGATGAAGCCGAGCGGCAGTCCATTCTTACGACCGAGTTACAAAGCCCGCGCCCTCTCGCGTCGGCCTATCTCGAATACTCCGACGAAGCCGCCTCGGAACTCGCGATCGCGCGCACGACTGCAGATATGCACAAGCGGTACGGAAAATACTCCGTGCCGCATTACATCATCTCGAAAGCCGCCAGCGCCTCAAACCTTTTGGAGGTTTGCCTCCTCCTGAAGGAAGTCGGTCTTTTGCGCCCCGATACGGCGACGCTCGACGTCGACGTTATTCCGCTGTTCGAGACCATCGAAGACTTGCGCAATTCCGGTCCCGTGATGGATGCCGTCTTCAGCATCCCTTATTACCGGCGCCTGTTGCAGTCGCGCGGCAACGTCCAGGAAGTGATGCTGGGATACTCGGACAGCAACAAGGACGGCGGCTACGTCACCTCGAATTGGGAACTCTACAAGGCCGAACTGGCACTGATCGAGATCTTCGCCAAGCACGGCGTGTCCCTGCGCCTCTTCCACGGCCGTGGAGGATCCGTGGGACGCGGCGGCGGACCCAGCTACCAGGCGATCCTGGCGCAGCCCGCCGGCGCCGTGAACGGCGCCATCCGCATCACCGAGCAGGGCGAGGTCATCGCCGCCAAGTATTCCAATCCCGATGTCGGCCGCCGCAATCTCGAGACGTTGGCAGCCGCGACGGTGGAAGCCTCACTCCTCTCCGATCACCTGCCTGCGGCGGTGCCGGAGTTCATGGCCATGATGGAAGAGATGTCCGCCGAGGCTTTCAAAGCTTATCGCGGCCTCGTCTACGAGACCAAAGGCTTCCAGGATTATTTCCGGGAATCGACCGTGATCGGCGAGATCGCCAATCTCAACATCGGCAGCCGGCCCGCGTCGCGTTCGAAGTCGGGACGCATCGAGGACTTGCGCGCCATCCCTTGGGTCTTCAGTTGGGCACAATGCCGTCTGATGCTGCCGGGATGGTACGGCTTCGGCTCAGCCTATCGCGCGCTGCGGGCGAAGCATGGCGAGAGGGCATTGCAGACCTTACGCCGCATGTATGCCGATTGGCCGTTCTTCACCACGACCATCTCAAACATGGACATGGTGCTGGCGAAGACGGACTTGGGAATCGCCTCCCGCTACGCTGAACTCGTGACCGACGACACCCTGCGCGAGACCGTGTTCGCGCGATTGCAATCTGAGTTGCAGATCACCATCGAAGCCGTGCTTGAGATCGTTCAACAAACGGCGCTGTTGGCGGACAACGCAGCACTGAAACGTTCCATCCGCAACCGCTTCCCTTATGTCGACCCGATCAATCACATCCAGATCGAACTGTTACGGCGCCATCGGGCCGGCGACCAGGACGAACGCGTCATCCAGGGCATCCACCTGTCTATGAACGGGGTTGCGGCAGGCTTGCGTAACAGCGGCTAGAAAATACCCGCGGGAATTACATCTTCACGACGGTGCGGCTGTAGAGGCCATCGTGCCACTCCAGTCCCGTGCCGCCATCGGTGGAATGCAAGTTCCAGCCGTGGACGCTGTTGATCGGATTCCACAGGAACCATCCCGGCGTCATGATGCGGATATCGTCCGGCGCGATGTCGCCCGACAGCCAGAAGATTTCCTCCTGGCAGGGGTGAACTTCCGGGCCATCGTTATGCCACGCGGCGGGCACGGTGACGAAATGCGTCGTGCCGCCTGTTTCCGTGTCCCGCCACACCATACGGCTCTTCGCGTAGACCAGGTCGTGCAAGAATATAGCCTCGGGATTTTTACCGACCAACGTCGACGTCTCGAACATCGGTTCGCCGTCGGTGATCATCAGAAATTCAGCGCCCGGCGCGATATCGATTTTCGCGACGTAGCCCGGCGGAAGAACGGCGAAGCTGCGCTCCTTCATGTGGACGTCGCCCACATGCATCTCGCCCTTCATCAGCAGTATCTGGATACGGTTGAAGACCTTCTTTGCCGTGGTCGTCGACCAGGCTTCGCGCGCCGTAACAATACCACTGCGGAAGGTGCCGTTCTCGAGGCGGCGCAGCGGACGATGCATGAGGCCCGGCGGCGCGCCGATCGGACGCAGAGGCACCCAGAGTAGGGTGCCGCTGTCGAAACAGATCGAGACATCGGCTTTCATGGCCGGTGCCGGCACCACAGCGCTCGCCAAGGGGACGACACCGGTCAACACAGCCGCAGGTGCAGCCGCAAGCAACGCACGACGGTGAAGCATGGGAAGCCTCCTAAGTCGTTGAGCAGTCCGATTGGCTCGCCAATGTGCTGAAGCACATTGGCGACGCTTTCACACTCCTACTTGAACTCCAGCGGCTTGTTGTCCACCGCCGTGCCGGGCAGGTAGAGATTGAAGATGATCACCGGGCCGTGGCCGTTGTTGTTGCTGTGATGCAGCGCGCCCGGCGTGACATACAGGAAGTCGCCGGCGCCCATGCGCCACACGGCGCCGTCTTGCATGGTGGTCTCGGAGTAGTTCGCCATGATCCCGATGAAGTGCGGGCTGCCGCCCACGTGCATCTCATACGGGCCCGACGCGCTGGTGTAGCGCTTGTCGGTGCGCATGATCGGCGTCGTGTTGTTGTTGCGGAAACCCAGGCGCCAATAGACACCGGGCTGTTTGTTGGACAGCGATTCGGTTTCGCTGACCTTGTGGACGGGGCACTCGATGATCGAACACCGGCTGCGTCCGTTGACGTCCAGTCCCATTTCATAAAACTTCATCCGAGCCTCCCAACTCGTATACGCGATGTATACATATTAACGGTCGCCGTCCGGTGCCGGTCAACTCGAAATCGCAGCTATTCGCCCACCGCCGCAAAGTTCGGCGGATTGGGCAAAGACCCGACAACGATTGCGCCGAAGATCAGCGAGCCAGCGGCGAAGTACAGCATTTCCATGTAGCTGCCGAAGTAGTCGTAGGCGAAACCCGCCCCCAGCGAACCCAAGGCTGCCCCGATGTAGAAGGACGTGATCTGCCAGCCGTAGATCTTTCCGTAGGCTTTCATGCCGAAGTAGCGGGCGGTCAGATAGGCCACCAGATCGACTTCCGCAGCCGTAGCGAAGCCCAGGGAGATGACGCTGACGAACGGCACCCATTCCGGGGCATCCCGCCAGGCCAACAACAGGCAGCCACCCGCCGTGGCTGTCAGCAGGAAGCGGGCGACCATCTTGCCTCCGAACCGGTCAACCAAGCCGCCGACGATGATGCGGCCGAACACCACGGCAGCGGCCATGACGCCGGCCAGGCCCGCAGCCCGCTCAGGGGACATACCCCGGTCGCGGAGCAGGGGGACGAGGTTGAGCAGCAGCGCCGCGACCATGGCGGACACCACCACGAAACCTAGAGCAATCTGCCAGAACGCGCGCGTACGAATGGCCTGGGGTAACGTCAATCCCGGCCGTTCGGCCGGGGTGGCGTGCACCGTGGTCGTTTCACGGTCCCGGAACAGAAGCAGCATTGCGGGGATCGCGATCACCAGGACCAGGACACCCAGGCCGATGTAGGCCCGACTCCATCCGTAATCCCGGATGAGCCGCGTGACGAGGATCGGGCCGAAGATGCCCGACAGCCCCGACCCCGCCAGCGTGAGGCCAAGGGCCAAGCCGCGGGCTTTGTCGAACCACATTGCGACCGTGCGGGTGAACACCACCGGGGTCGTGCCACCGCCCGCCAGGGCCATGCCGAACCAGATCAGGTAATAGGCGGTAAGCGATCCGCCGAGCTGGCTCAGAGCGAAGAACCCGAACGCGACCAGCACCATGGACGTCAGACCCACCCGGCGCGCGCCGTAACGGTCGATGATCGTGCCGATGATGGGCGCCGTAATGGCGGTCCCGATGACCAGCAAGCTTGAGCCGCGGGTCGTGTCGCCGCGGGTCCAGCCGAAGGCTTCCGCCAGCGGAATAACAAAGACGCTGAAGCAGTAATACGGCAGGCCGCTTAGGCCGAAGCCAACGCCGACGGCACAGCCGATGAGTGCCTTCCACCCGCGCCGAAACTCGTCGGCGATATCAGTCTCAGACCCGGCTGTACCGTGCATAGCTATCCCCTCCCCCAACGCTCGAAGGCAACAATAGCCCAGTTACTGCTGCAAACGGCAGACGATTGTTGGTGGCGGCGCGCTAGCCGACCACTTCCTTTTCAAAGGCGTTGACGTCGCCGATCCCAAGCTTCTTGTTGGTCTCATCGAGCGACGCCATCTTGTCGATCCACGAACGCGAATCGCCCGAGCGCTTCAACTCGGCATAAAAGTCCGAGACCTGCTTCACGATTATGCGAGCGCTGGTTGAGGGCCAAATCGCCAGCTTGAAGCCGAGATCCTGCAATTCCTTGGCCGACAGAATGGGGGTGAGACCGCTTTCGGACATATTGGCCATCTGCGGGCCGATGCCGCATTTGCCGATCTGCTCCAATTCGGCCATGGAACGCGGGCCGTCGAAGAAGATCATGTCGGCGCCAGCGTCCATGAACGCCTTCGCGCGCCACATGGCTTCTTCCATCCCGAGCGGGCCGAGCGCATCGGTGCGCGCGATGATCACGAGGTTCGAATCGCTGCGAGCCGCGACCGCGGCCTTGATCTTGCGCACGGCCACGTCGCGCGGTTCCACGAACTTGCCGCTCATATGACCGCACTTCTTCGGCCACACCTGGTCTTCGATCTGCACCGCGGCGGCACCTAACGCTTCCATGCCCTGAACGGTGCGCTTGACGTTGGCGATGTCGCCGTAGGCGGTGTCGCAGTCCACAATCATCGGAATTTCACTCACCATGCGAATGGCGCGCACGGTCTCTTCAAGCTCTCCGTAGCCGACCAAGCCGACATCCGGCACGCCCCAACGCACACAGGCCGCAGCATACCCGCTCATGTAAGCAGCGGCGAAACCGTACTGCTCGGCGAGGCGCGCTTCCAACGGAGACGATGCGCCAGGCGCGACGATGATCCCCGACTTGGTCATCAGGTCGCGGAAGTTCTGACGCAATTTGCTCACGATAATTCCTAACTCAGCTAAGCGAACGGCGGCGGCGCGAACGCGAAACTTATGCGCTTGCCGCAAGGCCCAAGTTGTAACCCTGGTGCTCTATCGTTTTCACGGTGGAGCGCATGCCGGCGAGCGCATGCGCATGGGTGACTTCGAAGGCCCGCGCCTCGTCACCGGACATAATCGCGTCGATCATCGCCAGATGCTCTTCGACGCTCTCCTTGAGACGCGTCGTATTCGACGAGGCGAGTTTGCGTCCGCGGTAAACATGCGCCCAGACCTGCCGCAGCGTCGTTTCCAATCGCGGGCTCTGCGCGAGACGTACGGCCTCAAGATCGAAGGCATCGGTTGCCTTCAGATAAGCATCGTTGTCCTTGGCATTTATGCGCTTGCCGGCTTCCATCAGCTTCTTGCGCAGCGCCGGCAGCGAGGTTTCCACCTTGCGCTGCATCGTCCGCGCCGCGAGCTGGGAGCAATACGGCTCCAGCGCCACGCGCATGTGATAGAGGTCGATCAGATCCGGCACCGATACTTCGATCACGAAGGCGCCCCGGTGCGGCAGGTACCGAACCAGGTTCTCCTTGATGAGTTCGCGGATCGCTTCGCGGACGGGCGTACGGCTGACACCGAACATCTCAGCCAGCTTCGGCTCCGAAAGATGCGCTCCCGGCTCGATCTCAAGCTGCAGGATCATCTCCCGAAGTTTTTCAACGGGACTAACAGCCATCTAGCCTCCAAAACATCGGCCACGTCGGTGGACGACAGCTCGAATAGAACTACGAGGAACCTACCATTTGCCGCCCCGCCGACCAACCATCACGAGCGGTTGTAGCGAGGTGCTTTGAGCCCCCTAAATCACGTTACCGGCAAACACATAAATTCGAAGTCCGGCCCGTCCACGTCACTCAGGTTACAAGAGTACGAAATCTACGTTTTCCCTTCTCGGACACGATCTTACCGGCGGTCGGACCGCTGAAATGGGCCGCGAAGATCGTCACGTCCACATCGGTGTTGGCTTCGACAAATTTGGTGCGTGTGATCTTTGCGGCTTCCTTGTCGTGGTCGAATGCCACGGTCCATTCCGGATGGACGACTTCGATCGGGCTATGGATCACGTCGCCGCAGAGCACGGCGCGCTTGCCCTTGGACGAAATCTCCAGGCTGTGATGGCCCGCGGTGTGGCCACGCGACGCCACGATACGCACGCCGTCGCCGATGGTGTGGTCGCCGTCGATCATGTCAGCGTTACCCGCATCGAGGATGGGTTTGATGCTGTCGTCATAAGCGGCCTTGGACGGGGCGCTTTTGGCGATCTTGCCTTCCACATCCGCGAGTTCGACCTTGTCGAACAGGTACCGCGCCTTGGGGAAGGTCGGCTTCCAGGCGTCATTCGCGAGCACGGTGTTCCAGCCAGTGTGGTCAGAGTCAAAGTGCGTATTCATGACAAAATGCACCTGATCCGGCGTCACGCCCGCTTTCCGGAGGTTCTCTATGAACTCCGTACCGTGCAGCATGCTGGTACCGGCCAGGCCGCGCTTCTTGTCGTTACCGTGGCCGCCGTCGACGATGATGTTATATCGCGGCGTACGCACCAGGTAGGCCTGGTAGCTGAAGACGATCCCCTTCGACGCCGGGTCGTAGAAGTTCGGGCCAAGTATGTCTGCATTCGCATCCAGCTCTTCGAGCGGCATGCCCGGGAAGGACTTGTCCGCCGGATAGAGCATGATGTGCTCAAGAACCTTATGCACGGTGACGTCGCCGAATTTCCAGCTGGTTGCATATTCCGCGGCGCGGCTCGGGCGCGAGAATCCGCCGACCGCGAAGCCGGCAGCACCCAACATCAAAGCGCGACGACGAGACAGGGCGAGTTGCGCAGGCGTGCCGGTCATTGAACTCTCCACGCGTTGGATTTCAGCAAACGTAGGATCGGTATCCTGGGTCGTTCGCCCCCAGTGGCGCGGCCCTCCCGGCCGCACCACTGGGGGTCTTGGGACTTAGAACGAGTAGTTCGCGCGCAGACCAAACATACGCTTCTGCGGAAGGTTGATACGAATTTCGGACGTGTTGCCCGGGTTCGCGCTGCTCGGGTCGATGCTGACTTCACCATTATTGAACTCTTGCTGGTTGGTCAGGTTCGACACGTACACTTCGATCCCCAGGTTCTCCTTCTTCACGCCGATATGCAGATCGACGGTATCGCTGGACGGGATCCAGGCGACGTTGGCGAAGTCCATGTAGACCTTGCCGCGATGCTTCCAGTCGCCGCGCACGTAGTATTCCCAATCGCCCGCAAGCGGAGCGGTAAAGGTCGGCGTGATGGCGAAGGTCGAGCCGGTCGGAATCTGCGGGAACAACTTGCCGACAGCGCAAGTCGCGCCGTTCTGCGGGGCGCAAGCCGCGCTGATACGGCCGCCGACCGGGAAGTACACATACTGACGGATGTTGGAGTGCACGTAGTTGTAGTTACCGGTGATCGTCAGGTTCTCAGTGACCGCGATCGCGCCGGTGAATTCGACACCGGACATCTTGGTCAGACCGACGTTCTGCGTGACGGTGACGAAAGTATTCGCACCGGCCGCGTTGATGACCGCCTGGCTGTTCGCAACCTGACCGTTCTTCCAATTCTGGAAGTAGACGTCGACCGTCGTGCGGGCCATGCCGTTCAGCCAGGTCGACTTCAAGCCGGCTTCATAGTTCTCAAGCTTTTCCTGCTGGAACGTCAGCTGCGTACCGAGGGCGGCCAGCTGGCCGGCGATCGCCGCCGTCTGACCGATCAGACCGGTATTGAAACCACCCGGGCTGTAGCCGACCGACCACAACGCATAGACCATGTGATCCTGCGTGAGTTTGTAGTCGACCGAAACACGCGGCGAGAAGCTCTTGAACGTATTCTGCAGGTGCGGCTGCGGCGTGTTGTTGCCTTGGATGAAGTTCGTCTGAGCGCGGATCGAGTCCCACTGATAACGTCCTTCGGCGCTGACCGTCAGCTGATCGGTAAAGTCGTAATAGACGCCACCGAAGATCGCCGGCGTCGCCGCGACGTTACGCGTCAGGTTGCCGGCCACGCCGTAACCCGCAGCGATCGGTTCCATGCCGAAGTTCACCGTACCCGGCGAAACGCGGCTGAAGAAGTTCACGCCGGCAGAGCCGCGCAAACGCTTTTCCTGCGGTGAGGTGACGCGGAATTCCTGGCTACCGTCGTAGGTCAGGGTCTGACCCAGGAAACGCCAGCCGAAGAAGTTCATGCCCGGGTAGCCGGGGATCGCGACGCTGGGTGTGTTTGAGGTCGTCGGCAGAACCGCCGTCGAACCGACGGCGCCGAAGCCACCCAGATGCGTGACGCCGGAAACCGCGAACGGATTCGGCACGTAGGTCGCATCACGGTAGTCGACCGCGAACAGACCCTGATACTTCGTGCGGTGCAGCGCGGTGTTGGAGTTGAAGGTCCAACCGCTCTCGGTTTTGTAGTTGACCTGCAAGTGCGCGACGGTCGTCAGCAACTTGGCGCCGAACTTTTCCAGCCAATGCGCGTCGAACAGCAGCGGCTCGAGGTTCAAGGCGTTGTCCAACATGATACGGCGGATCTGCGGCGTGACGACGTTGTTCGCCGAGATGATCTTTGCCTTGCCCGGCTCATCCATGCTCGCGAGTCCCTTGGCGCTCGGCAGCGCGCCGCACCAATAGGCGCCGAACGTGCCACCGAGGTTGCAGTTCAGCTGTCGCGAAACGTAAGGGGCTACGCCTTGGGCGCTCGGGCTGGTGCCCCAACCGGACAGCGCAGCGCTGGCATTCGGACCGTATTCATCGAGCGACCACTCGAGCAAGCCTTTGATGCGCAGCTTGTCGTTCGGTGTAACGACGAAGATGCCGGTGACGGAATCTTTCTGCGCCGAGCCCAGCTTTTCGCTGGTATCGCTGCCGTTCGTCCACTGGCCGCCGCGGTAGCTGTGGTTGGCGGTAATGCGGAAGTCGAGCTTATCGACGACGATCGGACCTTCGAGCGAGATGCTCTCGTTGTTCGAGTTGTAGGAAGCTACTTCAGCCGTCACCCGGCCCTTGAAGCCTTCGTTTGAAGGATCCTTGGTCACGTAGTTGATGGCGCCGGTGAAGGTGGAACGGCCAAAGTAGGCGCTCTGCGGACCGACGAGGACTTCGACGCGTTCCAGCGACGACAGGTCCGGGTTCGCCTGGCCGGCGTATGGCGCGCCGTCGATGAAGCTCAAGCCCTGGTCGACCGAGTTTCCGCGGAAGAACAGGTTACGCGAGCTAGCCGCCGTGGTGACGCCGTAGGAGATGAACAGGCCCGGCGTGAAAGCCGCGAGTTCGCGCGCGTCCTTGATGCCAGCGGATTCGATGGATTCCGCGGTGACGGCGGAGATCGACAGCGGCACCTGCATCAGGTTTTCTTCGACCTTACGCGCGGTGACCGTAATTTCTTCAAGTTGCTGCGCGAATGCAGATTGTGTTGCGACCAGCGCAAGCAGTGAAACTGATGCGCAGGTGGCGTAGCGAAGTCCTCGCTTCATGTGAAAAATTTTCCGACTCGGATGTTAAATAAGTAATTTAGCTAATATATCTAGATTATATATCGCGCGACATTAAGGCGCACTTAGCTCGTCAGGAGAGCACGGTCGACCACACCGCCTCGTTTCCTGCGCGAGAATTGGTAGATAGCGAGTATTAGACCCCTGTGCCTTGCATAGGATTGCCGGAGCGCATGATCGCCTGGAAGCGTCGATCACCACTGCGCACGCCGTTAATGTCGCCAGGCACTGCGTCCATGTTGTTCGTGTACAGCGGAAGACCTTTGTAGGCCCACTGCTTCTTACCTTCCGGACCATCGATCAGCGACCAACTGCCGACAGGTTTCGCATCGGCTTCGGCGAAGACCGGATTCCAATCCTGCGGCCGGTCGATCAGCGCGCCACCCCGTGCGCCGCGACGATTGGCGTCGAGACGATAGATCGTGCGGCCCTTCGCGTCGGCCATCAATTCCCCGGCGTCGGACTGGTGGAACGTGATCCATGACGGGTTCGGCGGCGGCGGCTCAAGTACGGCGGCCGTCCAGCCCTTCTCGGCATTGTGGCCATGCGTATCCGCGACGTTGGCATCGCCGGCATAACGATAAACAGGCTTGCCCTTGTAGGCCCACTGCTTCGTACCGTCCTTGCGCAAGACCGTGGTCCAGTCGGCGACAGGATGCGCGAGATTCGGCGCAACAACAGGAATCCAAGTGCGGCTGCACTTCAGATCGCAGTTGCTGACACCCGGCTTGTCTTTTTCAGACGTGTAGAGCGTGAGGTTTTTTTGATCGGCAAGCACATAGCCGAGCAGCGTGCGTTGCTGGCCGATGCTCGGCGGCATCACGATCGGCTGAAAGCCGAGATGCCACTGATTACCGATACCGTCGCCATTGACGTCACCGGCGGCGACGTCGTTGGCGTAGTAATACAACGGCTTGCCACGGAACGCCCACTGCTTGGTGTTGTCGGGGCGTGTAATCACGGACCAGTCGGGACCCGCCTTCCCTTCGCCCGCGACCAACATCGGCGGCCACTGCTGTGCGCAGGCGCCGACGCAGGTCGACTTTCCGGGTTCGTCGTCACGCTCGAACGTGTAGAGCGTCATACCTTTGCTGTCGCTGATCTGCGAGCCGTGTCCATGCTGATGCAGCTGGAGTTCAGCCGGCACGCCGTCTTGAGCGGCAGCCGGCAAGCCGCAAAGCAACAGGCCCGTCGCGATCAGAAATGCGCTGCGCAATTTCATCGGGATGCCTATCAAGCCATGATTTCGGTGATGGCCTTGTTGGTCTGCAGCGAGTTGGTGCCCCACTTTTCGATCGGCACGCCCATCGCACGCATGACGGTAAAGCCGACACGGGTGCACGGATCGCCGTTACCGATGAGGTGCTGACCGGTCTTGATGCGGCCACCGGCCTTACCGGCCAGGTACATCGGCACGCCGTCGATGGTGTGCACGCGGGCGTAGTTGGTTTCGGACGTCGCGAAGATCAGGGAGTTGTCGAGCAGCGTGCCCGCGCCTTCCTTGATGCCGGACAGAATATCGAGGTAGCTCGCGAAGCCGTTCATGCACTGCTGGCCGAACCAGTAGGTCAGCGGCTGATAGCCGAGCTTCGGATCGATTGCCTCTTCGTGCGTGAGCAGATGGTGTGTGTAGGTTTCGCCGTTACGACGGATATTTCCGAAGTGATCGGTGAAGACCATGTTGAAGACGCGCGTCTGATCGCAGGCCACAGCCATGGCGAGCAGCTTTGCGAGGACCTTGTGCGTCTCGATCACGTTGCCCATTTCGCGAATGGCCGCGAGGCGATCCACCGGCGGTTCGTTCGGCTTCTGCGGCACAACGCAGGCATCGTTCGCCGCCGGCTTTTCCAGCTGGAGCGCGAGCTGGTTCTCGATTTGGCGGAGCGAGGTGAAGAACTCTTCCAGGCGGGCCTTGTCCGCGGCGCCGACGCCTTTGACGAACTCCTTGCTCTCTTCGACGTACGAAGACAGCACGCTCTTCTGGAACATGATCTTCGGATCGGGCTTGAAGTCAGCCTTGTTCGGATCGACAAACTCGGGACCGTACAGACGGGCATACAGCGCGACCGGCGAGATTTCCGCCGAGCTGCGGCTGTTGGTGCCGCGCGCCGAGTAATTCGACGCAGCGACACCGGTCGAGCAGACGTCAATGGTCTTGAAGCGCGTGGAATTGCCGATGACGTCGGCAATCATCAGATCGAAGGTCGGCGCCGGGATTTCCGTCGCGTGACCGGGGGCCGCGCCAGTACGGTTGACGACCCAGCCGCTGAAGTGGGTGTAGTTGGAGTGACCATCCAACGGCATGTTGAAGTTGCCGAAGTAGTTGATCTTGTCCATGTGCGGCTGGAGGGCCGCGGCTTCAGACAGGAACTTGATGCCCGGGCCGCTCGCGCGCTTTTCTTCGACATGGTGGTTCGGCGTAGCGCCCATGCCCCAATACCAAGTGCCATAGCGCACCGGCAGCGGCGCACCGGTCGCGGCCAAGGCCGTACCGTTGTCGTCGAGGAAGCAGTCGAGGAACGGAAGCGCGAGCGACACCGCCGCGCCATTGAACATCGACTTAAGAGCGCGGCGCCGCGTGGGGGCGCGAGGAATCAGGAACGTCATGACGGGTTCTCCTTCTGCGCATCTGAAGATTTGGCTTGCGTGGCCGCGCCGGCCTTCGGCGGGCTCACACTGTAGAGAGACTCACTGATCGCGATCTGTCGCAACAACTTCGACATGCGGTAGCCATCGCTCTCGAACGTCTTCTGGAAGTAAGCAACGGTGTCCTTGTCCGCGCGGTCCAGCGGGCGGCCGGTCGCGTAGGAATACAGACGACTCACCAGGCACGCCGGAACGGCCGGGCTTGTGCTCATGGCTTTCGCGAGGCCCGGCGCGTCCGTGAACGGCACGCCGTCGAGATCGCCGGCCGTGTCGATCTTTACGCCGTTCTCGGTCGTGCGGAAGGCACCCGCGCCGTCGAAGTTCTCGAGGCTCAGGCCGATCGGATCGGTGATCTTGTGGCAACCGGCGCAGGTCGGGTTCGCACGATGGGCGGTGAGGCGCTGACGCTGAGTTTTATTCGGTGAGTTCGGATCGTTGAAGCCGGAGAAGTCCACGTCGCCCGGCGGATCGGGAACCTTCTGACACAGCACGGTTTCGCGAATGGCGCGGCCGCGCAACGTCGGCGAGCTGGTGCCCGGGTGCGAATTCACCGACAGGAAGCCGATCATGGTTAGGATGCCCGCACGCGGATCGCCTTCGGCGAACTCGTAGGGCGCCCAACCACCATCGGGCTTGGTGACCGGAACTTTATAGATGCGCGCCAGCGGCGCGGTGACGAAGGTGTGACGCGTGGTGAAAAGATCGCGGTAATCCAGATCGCGCGCGACCAAATGGTCGGCAATGGTACGCAGAAGCTGTTCTTTCGCGTCCTCGCCCGCCTTCACACCGAACGCCGGGTAAATGACCGGGTCTTTTTCCAGGATCTCGAAACGTCCGAGATCGAGGAAGTCGGCGAAGAACGCGCGCACGCCGTTGTCGAGCTTCGGCGACGCGATCATGCGGTCGACCTGCTTTTCCAGGCTGCTCTTCTTATCGAGTTCCCCGGCCTCCGCGGCCTTCAAGAGCTGATCGTCCGGAGTTGAATTCCAAAGCAGGAAACTCAAGCGGCTGGCGCGCGCATAAGCGGTCAGACGCACGTCGCCGGGCTTCTTCGGGTCCGGCTCGACGGAGTCGATAACGAAGAGGAACTTCGGCGTCACCATCATGCCGGCGAGGCTGTAGGCGATGCCTTCGTAAAAGTCGTTGCGGCCGGCGCCAACCTCATGCGCGGCGCTCACCGACATTTCCAGCTCTTTGGTGGTGAGGGCACGGCGGAACAGCATGCGGCCCGTCTCGGTGAAGAACTGCTTCGCGCAAGCGTCGTCGGCGGTCTTGGCGTCGGCAGGCTTGCAGGGGAACAGAATGTCGCGATTTTCCCCGCTGACAACCTGGGCGGCGATCGTCCGCGCGACCGTGTAGTACTGCTCGATGCCCGACGGCGTCACCCGCGCGCTGCGTGCGCCGAGCTCAGTAAGGCCATCTTTGCGTTCAAGCGGATCGAAGCGGCCGCCATACGTCACGGTCGATCCGAAGACGTCCACGATCGTGTTGCGATACTGCTCTTCGGTCAGGCGGCGCATGTCGGGCGGCGCGCCTTCGCTGACGGGTTCGCTCGGCCCGCAGGCCGAAAGCGCCAACACGGAAACTGCAAGAAAAAGACTGCGTGCGAACATCTTTAGCTCTCACTCACCACGCTGGCGAACCAACGTTCCGTTGTCATCGAAGCGTAGTGTATGCCGAGTGTATACACTAGCAACATCCAAATTACCCTTAGGTCGTCGGGGCCTTTGGCCGCTGACGGTTGATCTGTCCGCGAAGCTCACCCGAGGGATACTTAGAGGTGAGAATATTCACATACAGACGGCCTGTTAGTAGGTATTCCAGCTCACCTTCATTGATGACCTGCGAACCCTGGATCGGGCTGCCCAGGCCGGTGCCCTTAGCAAGGTCCATCAGAACCGCGGCTTCACCGCCGACCGTCTGCGGGCCGTGAATGCCGGCGCTTTTGATCGGAGTCGTCAGGTTCGAGTATGTGACTTTCCAAGTGAGCTTGAGCGTCTTGCGATCGAGAGACGCCTCGAAGCGGCCGACGCCGGGGCTGTAGACCTCGGAGCTTTCTTCATCGGCCGATAGATCGGCGAAGAAGATAATTGGTGGTCCGGCGGTTTCGTCGCGGCGCTTGTCGCCCTGTTGCGTGCTCATGATGGAGCTTTGCGCCACAGCTACACCGGAGACCCCGCCAAGCAGGAAAAGGCAACAACCAAGGACCAGAATGCGAAGCATGGTACTGACCTTCATTAAAAAGAAGCCCCGGAGACGAGGGTCTCCAGGGCTTGCTCTGTCCTAGAACTGGTAGGTACCGCGAATGCCGAACTGCCGCTTTGCCGGCAACAGCAGGCGGACTTCGTTGATATTCGAAGCGCCGAGGCAGCAGATCGAATCAACGCCATACTCCGCGGTTACGAAGTTGTAGTTCTTATTGAGATTAAGCCCATAGGCCTCCAGCGTGATACGCTGATCTTTGACCCCGAGATGAATATCGACGGTGTCGTTGGCCGGGATCCAGGCCACGTTGGTCGCATCGGCGTAGTAGCGACCGCGATGCTTCCAATCCAACCGGGCAAACCACTCCCAATCGCCGACCAGATGATCGGTGTATTGCGGAGTCAACGTGAAGGTCCAGCCGACCGGCGCGTTCGGGAACGATTTCCCGTTCACGTTGGTCGAATTGTTGATGCGCGTCCCGTTCGGCGTATAGACGTAAGCTAAAATCTTGGAATGCACATAGTTGACGTTGCCGGTCAGGCGGAACTGTTCCGTGATGGCGGCAGCGCCGGTGAACTCGATACCGGACAGGTCAACCGCACCGACGTTCTGCGTGACGGACACCTGCTGCACTTGCGTCGGCGTATTCACGGACAGGGTGTTCGTCACCTGACCATTGCGCCACTTATCGTAATAGACGCCCAGCGAGCCCTGGAGACGGTTGTCGAAGAAGGTTTGCTTAATACCCGCCTCGAAGTTGTCCATCTTCTCTTGCAGGAACGCGAGGCCCACGTTCAGCGAGCCAAGCTGGGCCAGCACGGTCGGCGCTGCGCCGACGATCGCGTTGTTGAAGCCGCCCGGACGATAGCCGCGTGACCACAAACCATAGATCACCCCGCCGCCGATCTTGTAGTCGATCGTCACGCGCGGAGAGAAGCTCTTGAACTGCGCTTGCAGCGTGCCAGCCGCTGCGGGCGCCGGCACCGGGAACTTCGCGGTCGAGGCGATGTTGTCCCACTGATAGCGCGCTTCGGCGCCGAGCGTCAGCTCAGGCGTGATGTCGTAGTACACGCCGCCGAACACAGCCGGCGTCTTGATGACCGAGCGCGTGATCGTACCCGAGATTCCGAGGCCCGCGGGCTGGATACTGACGTTCAGGTTGCCCGGCGAACGCGCGTTCAGATAATTGCCGCCGGCGGTGAAACGCAGGGCGCGATCCTGCGGCGAGGTGACGCGGAGTTCTTGGCTTGCGTCGTAGTTCTCGCTTTGCGTCAAGAAGTAGTAGCCGATCCACGGCAGGATGCGGGTCGGCGACGTGTTGGGCACACCCGTGCTATCGCGGAAATTCGTCTGCGAATTGTTCTGCGCCTTCGTGTAGTGGAGCGCCGTCACCGCGCTGAACTGCCAGCCGCTGGCGGTGGTGTATTCGGTGTTGAGGTGTACGCCTTGGTTAAGCTGGCGATAGCCGAAGCGCTGGTTCCAATGCGGATCGAACAGCGGCGGGAACGCTTTCCGCGAGTTCTCGATCAAGATGTCCTTAATCGTGGGATTGAACGAGTTGTACCACGAGAGGATGTCCGCCGTTCCGGGCAACTGCAGCGACTGAAGATTGTCGGCCTGCGGCAGCGCGCCGCACCAGTAAGGACCGAATGTGCCGCCCAAATTGCATGAGAGCTGACGCGATGCGAATTGCCCGCCCTGGGCACCATTGTAGTTGAAGCCCTTGAAGCCGATGGCCGGGGGCATGCCGCCCTCGTCGGCGGTCCAATTGAGCATCGCTTTGAACTTGAGGCTGTCATTCGGCGTGAACACGGCAATGGCCATCACCGAATTCTTCTTCACGTCGCCGACGGGAGCGGCGGGATCAGAGTTGTTCCGCCATTGTCCATCCATCGAGTAGTGGCGCGCCGTGAGGCGAACCGCGAGCTTGTCAGCGACGATCGGACCTTCGAGGCTAATCGACTCGTCATTCCTGCCGTAGGAGCCGATTTCAACGCCGACCTTGCCCTTGAAGCCATCCATCGAAGGATTCTTCGTGACGTAGTTCAAGGCCCCGGTAAACGTCGAGCGGCCAAAGTAGGCGCTCTGCGGTCCGAGCAGAACTTCGACGCGTTCCAGTGCACCGAGGTCAGGGTCCGCTTGGCCGACGTAGGGCGCGCCATCGATAAAGAGCTGTCCGCCGTTCGACACCGATAGACCACGGAACGTCAGAGCACGGCTCGTCGACGGGCCGCCCAGAGCGTACTGCACCCACATGCCCGGCGTGTACTGCGCGATATCCCTGACTTCCTTGATGCCCGCAGCTTCGAGATTGGTGGCCGAAACTGCCGTGATCGACATCGGCACTTCCATCAGGCTTTCTTCGCGCTTACGCGCGGTCACCACGATCTCTTCAAGTTGTTGCGCGGAAACCGGCGCAACGCTCGCGCCCGTCACAGCAACCAGAAATGACGTCAGGTAGTAGAGCTTCTTACGCATCGTTATCCCCCAGCAACTTATCTAGACAATTCAAGCACAGCTTGGCGGTTTCCCCACCACACAAGCCGACGTTATTGCAATTTATCGTTTGGTAGTCATCGCGCGCCGACTTGCCCTCAGCGCTTTGCTTCCCGACGTTCGGTCTCCGGATGGATCGCAAACGCGGAGTAGGCTTTGATGTTGAAGGCCGACGAAATCGACGTGCATTCGCCAGTCTTCGGATCCGGATAACCGTCCGCGAGCTTGCGCGCGGCCGTGTCGACCGACGGGCAGTTGTAGTAGCTCACAGGGATTGTGGGGCCCATCCCGCCGATCCAATAGAGCATCATGGCGAGATCGTAGTAGCCGGTGACCATGCCGGTCGCGCTGTTGCCATCTTCGGCGACAGTCAGCTTCAAGCCCATGTCTTTGATGACCGGATGCATGAAGTTGTAGTTGCCGTAGAACGGCAGCTTCACGTCGCCGCGCTTGGTTTCGATCACGCCGTCCTTAATCGAGCCTTTTAGCGAGTCGGAATAACGCGGCTTTCCATCGACAGTCTCGATGCGATAGCTGGAGAACGGCAGCGGCGCGCCGACCGGGTCGAGCGCGAATTGGTCGACGGAGCGATAGAAGGTGACGGTGACGTCGTCGTCGTTGCGCGGATCGTCCACACCGGTCACTTCGATCAGGATCATGCCAAGACCGGAGGTGCCGCGCATTTCGTTGGCGTTCAGATCGACCAGACCCACGTGGCGCCAGCCGTACGTGCAGCCGACAAGCCGATAAAACTGATTGTCGACCAGCTTGTTGTCGTCGTTGGCGTCGATGAACTTCTCGTGCGCGCAGCTCTTGGCCGTAGCGTGGCCGTCCTTGGTGCCGTCGAGATCGGCGCCGTAACTGTACTTGCCTTCAACAATACGTTGAACCGGATCGCCGGTGCTGGCGGACGGGTTGAGGCAGATGTCGACACCGTTCGGGCCGCGGCGCACGGCCTGGCCCCAGCGATTGAGCGTCTGAATGAGACCGTTATCGGTGAGGCGCGCGCGGTCCTTTTTGTTGAGCCCGCGCCACCACACTTCGTCGCCGGAGATCGCAAGACCTTCAGGACACTCGTCCATGAACTTGCTTTCGTACACGGAGGTGAACCAGTCGCGCACGGCGAAGGCGAGTTTACCGCCGCCTTTCGAATCGGCCGCTGACGCGCTGTTGGCGAAGGTCGCCGCGAACGCCATGCCCACGACGGTACCGATCAATCGGAACTTCATGCCGCATCTCCCCGAGAAAACTGTCGCACTAAGCTTAGTCCCTGCGCGCACCTTGCACAGCGGTCCAATTTCGTTTCAGAATAGTGTATACACACTGAATGCAATAGGACAGTTTGGGAAGGCTCTTCCGCTGTCCACAACCTGAGACAGGCCGGTTTTTCAAGGCTTAAGGGACACCCGGGCGGGATTGAAAAGCAAAGGAAAGCGACGTCTTAGCCCCCGAATCGCTTCGGGAATCGGGGAGCTTTTGAGAGCGCGCCACGCAATCCGGACCGCCTTCATTTTCAAGGAGAATTCAATGGCGCGCTATCTCAAGAACGGCATGAACGTCGACGTGATCGAGACCGAGGACGCGAAGGTCCGTCAGATTGTCGAAGACGTCCTGAAGGACATCCGGACCCGCGGCGATGCTGCAGTGCGGGATTACTCGCAGAAATTTGACAAGTGGGCGCCCACGACGTTCCGCCT
>CANJRD010000005.1 GCA_947476695.1 Rhodospirillaceae bacterium | reverse complement strand
CCCCCGGCGGCGGGGGGGGGGGGGGGCCCGCCCCCCTTAGGCGCCCATCGCGACACGATCTGGACGCAAGAAAAGCTTGCGATGACGGCCGCGGAAACCGTCGGCGGAAGAGGACAGCATAATGGCCTTCGACGATCTCATGCGCCCCGAGCAACATAAGCGGCTTCCAGATGCGGCCCAGGTCGTGGGCCTCAGTGCGCCGGAGATGTTGCTGCTCTGGGCTGCGCGCAGTTGGTGCGCATCGCATTGGAGAGCGCGAAGTCCGTCGCGCAAGGCTCTGCCCGTGCGGGCCTGTTCTTCAGCGAACGCGCCTGGAAACTTCCCGAGCTTTCCTTCACCCATCGCTTGCGCGCGCCATCGGCCAGCACGAGTAACGTCCGCAACATGATCCACTAACAGAAGGCGTTCAACATGCTGTCTATCGGTGATGCGTTTCCCGACTTCGAAGTGACCGGGGTCTCGGGTACGGACCCCGCAAGCGCGTTTGCGCCCGTCACGCGCAACGATATCCTCGGCAAGTGGAGCGTTGTCTTCTTCTGGCCGAAGGCTTCACCTTCATCTGCCTGACCGAGATTTCTGCTTTCGGCACGCTCAACGATAAATTTCGCGAAGCCGGCGCGAAGCTGTTTGGGGCAAGCACAGAAAATGAGTTCGTGCACGTCGCCTGGCGGAAGTCGCACAAGGACCTCGAGAAAAGCCCGTTCGTTTGGCTCTCGGACCCGCGACGCGGCCTGTCGTCCACGCGTGGCATTCTGGACGCCAAAGAAGGCTTGGCGCGCCGCGCGACCTCCATCAACGATCTCGAAGGCATCATCCGCTTCGTCTCGATGACCGACATGAGCGCCGGCCGCAATCCGGAGGAAGTCCTGCGCGTACTTCAGGCGCTGCAGCAAGGCGAGCTTTGCCCAGCGAACTGATACAAAGGCCAGGTCACGCTCAAAGCCGCATAGTCAAAAGCACTCCGGCAGCCACGCCCTCCGGTGGCCTGCATGTCGCTGGTCGCCTTGTCCCCCATGGCGGCCAGAGATTCTCTTTTTGGCACCTGTTCGCCCGTCGCCCCCTCGGCGTATATACTGGCTGACGCGCAATGCCTCGCGTTCGCAGTAGCCAGTACAATGACGTCACCGAAATCTCCGGTCATGACAACAGACGTAAAAGCGGCCCTGCAAACGGGCTTGAGCTTGTATGAGCAAGGCAACGTTGCCGAGGCTGCCGCGGTCTACAAATCGATCTTGAACGCCCATCCGCAGCAGGTCGATGCGCTGCTGATGCTCGGCGTTCTCGCGCTTCAGATGCGCAATCTGGATGTCGCGGTCAGCTATTTCGACAACGTTCTCGTGCTCGATCCGAGGTCCGCCGCGGCACATAACAACAAGGGTCTCGCGCTCGGCGATGGGGGACGCTGGCAAGACGCCCTCGTGAGCCATGAACGGGCGATCGCGCTCAACCCGAACCAGGCCGAGGCCCATTCTAATCGCGGCAATGCGTTGTTGGAACTCCACCGGCCTGAAGACGCGCTTGCCAGCTATGAGAGCGCGCTCGCACTCAAGCCCGATTTTGTCGAAGCGTTGAACAATCGCGGCAATGTGCTGAAGGAACTTCGGCGTTATAGGGACGCGCTCGCGGCTTGCGATGCGGCCTTGAAGATCAACGCCCGACATATCGGCGCACATATCAACCGTGGCAACGTGTTGCAGGAACTGGGCAAGGTTGAAGAAGCCATCGCCACATATGACGAGGCTTTGACGATCGATCCCCGTCGTGGCGAAGCGCATTACAATCGCGGCAACGCGCTCTTCAAGATGCGGCGTTTTCCCGAGGCCATTGCCAGTTATGAGCAGGCATTAAAAGCCGGTCCAAAGTTCGACCTGCTGCGGCCTCTGTTGCTCGAGGCAAAGCTGCGCATGTGCGACTGGCAAGATTTCGCGTCGCAGGTCCACAACCTGAAGGGTGCGATTGCCGAATCCCGTGTTGTGATGCCGTTCTCGATGCTTGCGGTGGCGGACGAGCCGGCGCTTCAAAAGCAGGCGGCGCGTGCTTTCGGCGCCGCACTATATCCGCGCATATCCAGTCTCGGGCCGATCCCGCGTCAAGCGCGACCCGCGCGTATACGCATTGGCTATTATTCCTCCGACTTCCGCCGTCATCCGGCGGCCTTCGTGATGGAACCTCTGTTACGCGCGCACGATCGGACACGGTTTGAGGTGTTCGCTTTTTCCTTTGCTCCAGACGAACTCGATGACATCGGGAAGCAAATCGTCGGTGCTGTCGATAAGTTCTTCGATGTCCGCAACGAGAGTGATCGGTCCGTCGCCCGTCTGTCCCGTGAACGCGGCATCGATATCGCCGTTGATCTTAATGGCCACACGCAATATGCGCGCACCGGCATTTTCGCCGAGCGTTGTGCGCCTGTGCAGGTGGCGTATCTCGGGTATCCGGGGACGACGGGCATCGAACATCTCGACTATATTCTAGCCGACGACACCATCATCCCGCCGGAGAGCCATGGCGACTTCGCCGAGCAGGTCGTTTCGCTGCCCGGATCCTATCTTGTGAACGGTTCGCGTCCGGACATTTCGGATCAAGTCTTGACGCGCGCCGCTATGGGCTTGCCCGACCACGGCTTTGTGTTCAGTTGCTTCAACAACACCTATAAAATTCTGCCTGAGACGTTCGATGTCTGGATGCGCCTGCTGAAGCGGGTCGAAGGCAGCGTGCTGTGGTTGCGGGCCGACGGTCCCGTCCCCGCGCAGAACCTGCGGCGTGAGGCGGAGGCGCGTGGGGTTCGCGGCGACCGCCTGGTATTTGCCGCGCGCATGCCGATCGATCAGCACATGGCGCGACATCGCTTGGCCGATCTGTTCCTCGATACGTGGCTCTACAATGCACACGCTACGGCGGCGGATGCGCTTTGGGCCGGTTTGCCGGTACTGACGTGTAAAGGTCGTTCGTTCCAGAGCCGGGTCGCGGCCAGCATGCTCAATTGCATTGGCCTGCCGGAATTGATCGCCAACTCTCCCGAAGCTTACGAAGCCATCGCGCTTCAACTGGTTGACGATCATACGCGTCGCAACGCAATACGGACGCGACTGGCCGAATCACGGCTTTCATCCCCACTGTTCGACGCAGCCCTTCAGGCCCGTCACATCGAAGCCGCGTTCACGTCGCTCTACGAGCGGTATGAGACTGAAGCCTAGAACTGCTTGCGGAACTCGAGTTCGATCGTGCGGCCGAGCGGATCGCGATAGTTCGCCTGATAGCGCAGGGGCGTCACCCCGGCCCCGTTGGTCACACGCTGGCGCGCGTTGGTGAGATTGGCGGCATAGATGCCGATCCGCGACCCTTTGAGCCACGACGTCTCCTGGAAAAGCGTGCCCATTTCCGCGAAGGCGTACAGGTTGAGTGTTGTGAAGGGGCGGAACGTCAAGAGATCGGGGCCGCCGGTGATGCCGCGGATCTGCAGGTAATTCGCGCCCCGATAGACACCCGTCATGCGCAGGCCTGTGCCGCCGCGTCCGACATTCAGCGAGAAGTCGACCTGATGTCGCGGACGTCCGCCGGCGATGCCGAGCGCGCCGCCGTTCAGCAGATCGACCGGCGCGATGCCCGGGCCGACGTCCAAACGGTTCTCCATCGTGATGGTATGCATGGCGGACACGCGCACACGCCAGCGGGACGGCGGTTGCGGGCCTTTGTCGGCCTCGGCGCCCGCGCCGCCGACGGGCAGGTTCAAGCCAATGCCGTATCGCAAGCGTTCCTGATGCTGCAGCTCGAAGTTGACCGGTCGGAAATCCACGGCGGTCAGGCGGCCGGTATCGTCGCGGGCGAAGCGTTCCGGGAACGACAGCCAAATGGGTACGCTTTCGCGCGGCAAGGTCGATATGAAGTCGTAGCGGTCGATCGACTGATATTCAGCATACAGATTGAACTTGAGCTTCTTGATCAGCATCACGTTCACCGATGCGCGATCGAGGGCGAGGCGCTCGGCGCGCAAGGTCGGATTGCCGCCGGTGATCTGCGTCACGTCGATTGTATCGCCGCGCAGCAAATCCAGCACGCGCACGCCGGTTGTGAAGGTGATCGGCTCGCCGAGCGTTTCGACGGCCGGCGTCTGACGGGCGTGATAACTGGAAGCATCGAAGCGGATGCCCTCGCGCGGCGTCCAGCTCAAGCCGTAATGATAGCGATCCGCGTGCGGCGCATCGGAGAAGCCGATGCGGCCATATTCGAAGTTCGCCGAAAGATTGCCGATGGCAGACAGCACGTCGTTGTCGCGGCTGGTGAGCGGGATATTCAACGTGCTGTGCAGCTCGCGTTCGTTGCGGCGCAGCCGCGACGCGGTGTCGCTCAACAAGAACGTCCGCGCCGACTTGAGGGCCGTCCATGTCAGGCGCGTATCGATGCCGAGGTCGACCGGGCCGGCGGGAACGCGGAACGGTTGGCCTTTGGCGTCGGCTTCGACGGTCGTCCCGCGCGTCCGATAGCGCGAGCGATCGAGCCCAATGGCAAGCTGACTGACCAGGCCCGGCGCGAACGGATTGACATTATTCGCAAGCACGATGGGTTGCAGCAACTGCGCCGGGTCCTGCCGGTCGGCTTCGGACCGGGTCTCCGTGCGTTGATGCAACGCATGGAAGTTGACGCGCCATTCGCCGAACGTCGCTTTCAATTCGACGTCGCCACTGCCTTCGAGCCGACGATAACCCTGCCGCAGCGGATCGCCGTACTTGGCCAGGCCGACGCTTTGCGAGAACGGTGTGAACGGGTTGCTCGCCGGCAGGACGAAAAGACCGGTGCTGAGGCCAGTCAGAGACTTGTTGCCGGTATAACTGAAGCGGCTGCTGATCGATCCGGTCAGCCAATCGTTGAGGCGGTTGGCGTGACTGACGCGGGCCTCATAGAAATTTGTTTTCGGTCTGAGCGAGCGAAACATTCCGGGATTGGACGTGTTCGGTACGTTCGCACCGCGCACAAAATCCGACAGTGTAGGCGTGGTGTTGCCCGGCACGGCAGCGGTCGTGACGCGTGTGCCGGCCGCGGCGCTGAGCCGCGGATCGATCTCGTCGCCGGCGATTCGCGGATCGGCGATGACGTTGCCGGCAAAGTCGGAAGGACGACGTTGCCCCAGCTGCACGATGTTTCGCTCGCTTTCGAGCAGGGCATCCTCGCTGCGCGCTCTTACGGTGATATTGGTTCGCTTCTGACCCTCGACGCGCGTCACAACCCCTTCGACCCGGGCCTGTGCCCAGCCGCCATCGGTGGCGATCTTGGGCGCCACGATCGCCGTTTCCGATTTGACGGCGGCCTTCAGAACGATGTTGTAGACGCGCGCGGTGGGCGAAACGCCGGGAACGCCGCTGGATCCGGCGGGCAGCACCTCCACTTCCTTGATGGCCTCAAGCGGCAGGCCGCCGATGTCGTTGAGGTTCCGGACACGTTGGCCATTCAGCAGATAGACTGGCTCATTCTCCTCGTCGTCGCCCATCTCCGAGCGGAGTTCGGACACCAGGTCGTCCACCGAGCTGACGCCGAATCCCGCAATGGCGTCTTCATCCAGGCTGCGCTCGCGCAGGCCCCCCGGCAGCGCTTCGACGCGGCCAATGACGGTGATTTCCGCGATCGGTTCCACTTGCGCGCGCGCGCCAGCCGAAAGACTGACCAGCACGGCGAGGGAAAGAGCGGAACGCTTCTGACTTCTATTTAACACTGTCGATCCGGCAACGTTCCGCAGCCGCACGGGGCGGCGCTTACCAAGCAAACACAACGACATGGACTAAGCCAGCCCCGGGCCAGGTGCGACACCTATTTGAGCGTTCGCCCGCCCGCGCCGGAAACAGCGGTCTAGTTGGATACGGCGGCGACGTCCATACTCGCATCCTTCGTTTGGGGGGAAGCGTTGTCGAACACGTCGCATCTTCACGTCAGTCTCAACAAGCTGGCCCTGTTCGTGGCGGTTGCCGATCATGGCAGCATCCGGGGCGGCGCGGAAAAGATGCGGGTGAGCCAGCCCGCAGTCTCACGCGCGATACGCGACTTGGAAAGCCAGCTCGGCGCGCCCCTGTTTGACCGTGCGCAGCACGGCGTTGTGCTGACGGCCTACGGCAAGAGCTTCCTGAGCTATTGCCGTTCGGCGATGTCGTCGATCGGGCGCGGGCTGGTCGATCTCGATGCGTTGAAGCAGGGCTCCAGCGGCATCGTGAACGTCGGCACCTCGCCCGCGTTCTTCCCGCTGCTGGCCCGCGCCATGACCGCCCTGAACGCGCGTGCGCCGTCCTATACCTACATGGTGCGCGAAGGCTTCTATCCGAAGCTCTTGCCCATGCTGTTTGCCGGCGAACTCGATGTGCTGGTGGCGATGCTGTCGCCGGATTTGTTCGACATTCGCAACGTCAAATGCACGCCGCTGATCAGCATCACCTCGTCGTTGATCGCGCGCCGCGAGCATCCACTTGCCGCGCGTCAGTCCGTCGGGCCGGAGGATTTGCTGGAAGCGCAGTGGATCTTTCCGGAGACGTCGCCGCGCAAGTATTTGTCGGTGATTTTTGGGCCGAGGATCCCGACCTTGAACGAATTGATGCGCACGGATTCCACCGCGATGATGCGGAGCGTGCTGCTGTCGTCGGACTCCATCGTTTTCGCCAACGACATGCTGTTTGCCGACGATCTCAAGGCCGGAACGCTGGCGCGGCTGCCGGTGACTTTCGGCATACCCCCGACTCAGATCGGCCTAATTGAGGTCGCCGATCGGGTGTCCTCACACGCGATGGAGGCTTTGTGCCGGGAAGTTCAGGCGGTATGCGAAGCCCTTTAGCCGAAGAATTTCGCGGGTGTCATCCTTATAACTTTGATAATAAACAATATTATCTGCCCCATCCTTGCCGCGTTATCTATATGCCATATCGGCATATACCAGCACAAACTCGGTAATTTACGGGTTTCCGCCGTACGCGGATACTTTTTGGCCGATGGCTTTCCGAGGGGAGAGGCAGCCTGATGGGTCTAAATCCGCGCGTATATCTTGCCGTCGCTGCTGTCGCCGGATTGATCGGCGCAACGGTCATCGCGGCGTCCCCTGCCAAGACCGCCCCGGCGGCTAAGAAGTCGTACGGCTTTGTCGTCTCGTCGCTGTTCACGGCGATGAACGACAGCAAGTACATGGACGAATGTCCAGAAGGCCTGACGGAATCCAACGACGAGCGCTGGCTCAGGAACATGACGCCGGAGCAGCGCGAGAAGGTCACGGCGGGCGGCAAGCGCACGCACGTCGACCGGCGGTTGGCTGCCGCGTTGCGCGGGCCCAACGGCGAAGACGTCTGCTGGAATCCGGAACTGGTCAAAGACCCGCCGATGCGCACCGTGCAAAGCGGCACGTCGTTCGGCATGAATCTCGACGGCACCACCGACGGCAAGGCAACGGCGAAGTCCTGCGCACACCAGAAGTTCGTGGGCGTCGACGGTACGCCCGCGGTCGACAATCAGCTGTTCCGCCTCATGGGCTGCACCAAGGGCTGGCGCTCCGACGGCTATATCGAGAACAGCGCGCAGACTGAACGCCTCGACATTTCGCAGGGCATCATTCTGGTCGAAGTCACCGATGTCGATGACACGCGCAACGACGACGACGTGAAGGTCTCTTTCTATCGCCCGACCGACAAGCTGTTGAAGGACGGCACCGGCGCGGTGCTGACGTACGTCAGCTATCAGATCGACCCGACGCGCTACGGGGATACGGCAAAAGGCCGCATCAAGGACGGCGTACTGACAACGGATCCGATCGACGTGCACCTGCCGTTCTTCGGCAATGTCGTGATCTCCGAGATGTACCTCAAGGACATGCGGTTGAAGCTCAACATGGCGGCCGATGGCTCAAGCGCCAAGGGCCAGATGTTTGGCTATTACGACTGGGAAACGTGGTGGGATTACACCCGCAAGATCGGTCTTGCCGTCATCGCGCGTCACAGCTGCCCGGCGTTGTATGAAGCGTCGCGCCGCCTGGCTGATGGTTATCCGGACCCGGTGACCGGCGAGTGCACGGCGCTGTCGTCGGCGTTCAAAGTCGAAATGGTGCCGGCGTTTGTCGTTCATCCCAACATCAAGACGGCGCAGGCGCACTAAGATGATCGGCGTTTCTCTCCGTAAGTATCTGCGCGCGGGATTGGCCGGCGTCGTAGCCGTGGCGCTGTCGTCCTGCGGCCCGAAGGAGCCGGCGGTCAGCGGTGGTTCGACCGTCGTGCGCCAGATCACCGAAGCGCAGTATCGCAACATCATCCGCGATGTGTTCGGCTCCAGCGTGACCATCATCGGTCGCTTCGACGCGCCGGGCCGCGAGGCCGGTCTGCTTGCCGTCGGTGCCAGCAAGGCCGACATCGCACCGGCCACCCTCGAACGCTACGACAACCTCGGTCGCTCCATCGCCTCGCAGGTGATGGAAGAAAAGCGCCGCGCCAACCTCGTCAGCTGTACGCCGAAAGCGCCGAAGGAAGCCGACGACGCTTGCGCGCGCGACTTCCTCGGCAAGGTCGGGCGCATGCTGTACCGGCGCCCGTTGACGAGCGCCGAGCTCGATCTCGAAACCCGGATCGCCACTGAAGCCGCCAAGGCGCGCGGCGATTTCTATGCCGGCTTGGAATTCGCGCTGGCCGGCATGCTGGTCACACCGCAATTCCTGTTCATCGCCGAGGCGACCGAGGCCGACCCGGATCACGCCGGCCTTCAGCGTCTCACGGGCTTGAGCAAGGCTTCGCGCCTGAGCTTCCTCCTGTGGAACACCGCGCCGGATGAAGAGTTGCTGGCGGCGGCCGAGAAGGGCGATCTGAACACCAAGCGCGGCATGGAACGTCAGATCGATCGCATGCTGGACTCGCCGGCGGTCGAAGCCGGGGTGCGCAACTTCTTCTCCGACATGCTCGGCTTCGATGCCGTGGAACAGCTGGCGAAAGATACGATCATCTATCCGGCCTACAGCTCGACGGTCGCCAACGACCTGAAGGAGCAGACGCTGCGCACGCTGGTCGACCTTCTTGTCACCAAAGACGGCGACTATCGCGATATCTTCACCTCGCGCAAAACCTTCATGAGCCGTCAGCTGGCGATGGTGAACCGCATCTCCGCGCCGACGGAAACCACCTGGGTTCCCTACGAGTTCGCTGAGAACGATCCACGCTCGGGCATTCAGACTCAGGTCAGCTTCCTGGCGCTGCATTCGCATCCGGGCATGAGTTCGCCCACGCTGCGCGGCAAGGCCGTCCGCGAAATCTTCCTCTGCCAGGCGGTGCCGCCGCCGCCGGGCGATGTGAACTTCGACAATTTCAACAACGCCGCGGTGGCGAAGACCGCACGCGAGCGGTTGACGGTCCATCGCACCAATCCGACCTGCGCCGGTTGCCACAAGGTGGTGGACCCGATCGGCCTTACGCTCGAGAATTTCGACGGCATGGGCCAGTTCCGCACCACCGAGAACGGCGTGCCGATCGACGTCTCCGGCGATCTCGACGGCCAGCCGTTCGAGGGCGGGGTGGGCTTGGGTAAGGTCCTGCACGACAGCCCCGCCGCCACGTCCTGCGTGATCAACCGCGTATATGCCTATGCCACGGGCCGCGCGGCCGGCCGTGGCGATGTCGCGTTCATCGATTATCTCGAGAAGCGGTTTGCGGCGGACGGCTTCCGCTTCAAGTCGCTGCTGCGCACGATTGCCGAAAGCGATGCCTTTTCGACAGTTGCTGCGAAGCCTGCCTCTCAATCCAACAAGGTTGCGTTCGACGCCTCCGGACACAAGGAGCTCCAGCCATGACGTTCCTCATCCCGCGTAAGCCGACCCGCCGTTCCGTTCTGCGGGGTATGCTCGGAAGTGCCGCGATCTCGGTATCGCTGCCGTTCCTGGATTGCTTCCTGAACACCAACGGCACCGCCCTGGCCGCGACGGGCGCGCCGCTGCCGGTGCGCTTCGGAACGTGGTTCTGGGGCCTCGGCCAGACACCGGGTCGCGCCATCTCGAACAAGATGGGCGCGGGCATCGAGTTCCTGGATGAGTGCAAGGCACTGATCCCGTATCGCGACCACATCAACTACTTCAGCAACTTCAACACGCCGCTCGACGGCAAGGTCTCGCAGGTGCACTTCACCGGCTGGGTCGCGGCGCGTACCGGCGAAGCCCCGGGCCGCGATCGCGATGTGCGCCTGCCGACGCTGGACGTGCTGGTGGGCGACCTCATCGGCTCCGGCTCGCGCTTCCGTTCGCTCGACGTCTCCTGCACCGGCAATCCGAAGGACAGCTACTCCTTCCGCAGCGCCGGCGCGCCGAATACCGCTGAAGTCTCGCCTGTTTCGTTCTATGCGCGCGTCTTCGGGCCGGAGTTCGTCGATCCGAACAAGGGTGACTTCAAAGCCGACCCGAATGTGGTGCTGCGCAAGAGCGTGCTGTCGGCGGTCAACGAACAAAGCAAGCAATTCGTCTCGACACTCGGCGCCGAGGACAAGGCGCGCATCGATCAATACTTCACCTCGATCCGTCAGCTTGAAGACAACCTCGCCGCCCAGATGCAGAAGCCGGAAGCCAACGCGGCCTGCCATGTGCCGGGCCTTCCGGTCGAAGGTCAGATCGGCACCGAAGTCGGCTTCGCGCAGACTAACCATAAGCTGATGACGGACCTGATGGTGCTGGCGCTTGCCTGCAATCAGACCAAACTATTCAACATGCTGTACTCGGACTCCGGCTCGAGCTTGCGTCTGCCGGGCACGTCGCAGAACCATCACAACCTGACGCACGAAGAGCCCAACGATCCGAAGCTTGGCTATCAGGTCTTATCGGCGAAATTTGCGACGTGGTCGATGGAGGCCTTCGGCTACTTCCTCGAAGCGTTCTCGAAGGTGCGCGAAGGCGACGGCACGTTGCTCGACAACACATTCATCTTCGCCAACAGCGACACCAGTCACGCGAAGATTCACCTCAACGACAACATCCCGATCATGACGGCCGGCAAGGCTGGCGGTCGCCTCAAGACCGGCCTGCATATCGACGGTGGCGGCAATCCGCTGTCGCGTGTCGGGTTCACGGCGTTGCAGATCATGGGTGTACCGGTGGAAGCCTGGGGCTCGGGCGCACTGCGCACCTCCAAGCCCATCACCGAGATCATGGCCTAAGCTAGTCGCGCGGCGATCTGAGGAATGATTGAAATGCAAACGGCGCTTCTCACGATCGTCGCGGCGCTCTGGGCCGGGCCGGCGATGTCTGCCGATGTCGTCGCCGATGGCGGCACACCGGCGGAAGTCATCGCCCAGAAAACCGGTGCGGGAATTTACCTCACCGATAAGGACGGCAAGTCGCTCTACACCTATATCGCGGATGAAGCGGTTCCCGGAAAATCCGCCTGCGAAGATGCCTGTGCGAAGAATTGGCCACCGGTGATGGCGACTGCCACAGCAGCACCCTCGCCGGACTGGTCGTTCGCGACGCGCAGGGATGGCAGCAAGCAGTGGGCCTACAAGGGCAAGCCGCTGTATCGCTACATCCGCGACACCGGCCCGTGGGCCATGCTCGGTGAGGGCGCCGCCAACTCCTGGTACGTCGCCTTCGAGCCCGCCACCACGCCGGCGGATATCACGATTCACGAAAGCCTGCTCGGGCGCGTGTTTGCCGATGCAAGCGGCATGACGCTTTACACCTTTGCCGGCGATTCAAAAGGCAAAGCCGAATGCCGCGACAAGTGCCTCGACGGATGGCAACCGCTCTGGTTCCCCGCGATCGGCTCGTCGGGCGGCGATTGGACCGCGGCGACGCGTCCGGATGGACGAAAGCAGTGGGCCTATAAAGGCAGGCCCCTCTATCTGTTCCGTTCGGAACTGCGGCCGGGAAGCACGGTCGGCCACGGCGGCAAGTGGCAAGCGGCGGTGGCTGAACCGACACCGGCCATGCCGTCCTTCATCACTGTTCAGGTCTCCGACGTCGGGCCCGTGCTCGCGAATGCGCAAGGGCTCACGCTTTACGCACCGCAGACCGAGGGCAGCTGGAACTTCGAGAAGATGCGCAAGGAAACCTGCCTCGATGCCTGTATGGACAAGTACTGGCGGCCGGTGGTGCTGGACGCGAAAGAGCCTGAGCCGGTTGGCAACTGGTCGGCGGTGAAAGACAAAGATGGCGCGCGCCACCTTCGCTACAAGGGCTTCGGCGTCTACACCTTCGCGTTGGATAAGAAGCCGGGCGACGTTCTGCGCGGCGAACACTACGGCAGCGGCTTGCAGCAGAGCGCTGGGTTCAAGGCCATTCTTCAATCTTCGACGATGCGGCTCTATCCCTGACGAAGAGGGAGAGCGCCGGAGTAAATCCTTGGGGGGTATGTTGCAGTTATTTGGTTGGGCCCGGATTCCGGTCGTCATCGGCTGGATGGGCCTTGTGATAGGCGTGTCAACGACAACTGCGGCTATGGCCGCCGACAGTGCGCCCGCGCCGCGCACCCGCACCTTCCACGCCGATCTGTCGTCGGCGGAAGAAGTGAAGGTGAAGCCGACCAAGGCCACCGCCACGGCGGATATCACGGTCGATCTGGCGACGTTCCGTATGAACTACAAGGTCACGTTCAAGGATCTGACCTCCGAGCCGATCAGGATCGGTTTCCACGGCCCGACCGTGCTTGGTGTCGACGGGCCGCCGTTCCTCGATCTAGCGACCAAGAACATCAAAAGCCCGCTTGAAGGCACGACGACGCTTTCGGAAGCGCAGTTGCAATACCTGCTGCTGCGCGAAGTCTACATCACAATCGAAACGCAGAAGTACGGCACGGGTGTAGGGGAAATTCGGGGGTGGTTCGAACGTCGGCCGGATCAGCCGTTCGTGGCGCCACGCTGAGATAGAGAATTAACGGCGATTTCAAAATCGCGAAGATCGGGGGATCTACCATGGCTAAGAATCGTTAGATTGCTGGTTACGGGGCTGGCTCGACAATTGCGGCTATTCTGTTTGGAACGGTATCGCCACTTTCGCTCTCGACGGCGCCGGCCTTTGCCCAAGGTGTGGGTATCGAGGAAGTCGTCGTTACCGCGCGTCGCCGCGAAGAACAGCTGAAAGACGTGCCGATGTCGATCTCGGCGCTGACCTCGTCGTCGCTGGTCGAACGCGGCGTGAAGGAACTGAAAGACGTCGCGGTACTCGCGCCGAACTTCACCTTCAACAGCTATGCCACCCAAGCGGCCAATCGCCGCTCCAATCCACAGCTGACCTTGCGCGGCATTGCGCGTGGCGGCGTGGGTCTCTTCCTCAACGGCGCACCGACGGACGCCGTGCTGTCCGACGTGGGCGATCTGGATCGGGTGGAAGTGCTGCGCGGCCCGCAGAGTGCCTACTTCGGCCGCGCAACCTTCGCCGGAGCGGTCAACCTGGTGACCAAGACTCCGTCGAGTGATGCGTTCAAGGGACGAATCGAAGCCACCGCCGCGCAAAAGAACTGGTACGACCTCCGCGGGTCGGTCGAAGGCCCGCTGGGCACGGACAAGCTGTCGTTCCGCGCGTCTGCCCGGTACTACCGCGCCGATGGTCAGTACACCAACGCACCCGACGGCAGGAACATCACCCGGCAGAACACGAACTCGGGAAGCCTGGTCCTGGACTTCCATCCGTCAGACGACTTCAACGCCAACATCACGACCATCTACACCTATTTGCATGACGGCCCACCGGCATATGCGAAGTTCCGCCGCGAGGATTTCAATTGCAATGCCGGCGCGGTTCCGGCGGGACAGATCAACTACTATTGCGGCGAACTGCCCAAGTATCCGCTCAACCGCGTGGGCGCGGATTGGCCGTTGTCGCCGCAGTTCCAGTCGATCTTCTTCGGCAACGCGCTGAACTTCCCGAACAACATCGACAACGACAACTACTCCCTGACGACGCCGGGACAGATCAACAAGAACCTGCAGGTGGTCACGCGTCTGAACTATACGATGCACGGCGGCTCGTTCCTGGATAACGCCCAGATCAGCTACCTGAACTCGTTCACGGGCGTGGAAAGCGAAAGCTCCAACAACGCGCTGGGCGAACCGCTGGGCGCGATCCCGAACCCGAATATCCTGACGCAGCCGACGATCCCCTACATTTCGGTCGGTGCGGCGAACACGCCGACGCAGAACCTCAGCTACTATCAAGGTTCGGCCTATCCGAACTTCGGCACGACGCCTTGGGAAGACAACGGCTTCATGTACCATGAGCTGCGTCTGACCTCGGATCAGAGCAGCCGTCTCACCTGGATGGTTGGTGGACAGTATTCGGTGGATCACACCGGCTTCACGCGCCGCACCGGCATCAGCCCGACCGGTGCGCTCAATCTCAGCAACACCAACGTCACGGTCACCAAGAGCGGCGGCGTGTTCGCGAGCTTGGCCTATCACTTCACCGACAAGCTGATCGCGACGGCCGAAGGTCGCTATCAGATCGACCGCATTACCTTGCGCAACCGCGTGCCGGGCGGCGGTTTCACGACCGTCTATGATTGGCACAACGCGCCGGTCATTCAGCGTTCGAACACCACGCAGTTCAATCCGCGCCTCAGCCTGAGCTACGCATTCAACCCCGACATGACCGGTTACGCCTCGTTCGCGCGCGGCCTGAACCCGTCGGCCTTTAACACCGCGCTGTTCACGGTGCCGCAGTCAACCCGCGACATCGTCAAGGCACAGACCGGCGCTGACGTCGGCCTGAAGGGCGAACAGCTCGACATGTATGAAGTGGGCTTGAAGGGCAACCTGTTCGATGGCCGCGCGACCTTCGATGTCGACGCTTTCTACGGCAAGTGGTCGAACCAGGTCATTCAGGTCGTGGTGCTGATCCCGGCACCGAACGATCCCACCATCCAGACCGTGCTGCGTCCGAACGCGAACGTCGGTCGCACCGATCTTTACGGTCTGGAAGCCAGTGTAGCGACGCGGATCACCGATAACCTCAGCGTCAACGGCACGCTCGGTCTCGTGGACTCGACAATCAAAGACTACTTCTGCGCCGTCTGTCAGACCTCGGTTACCGGCAACCCGAACGTCGTCGGCAAAAAAACTCCGCGCGTGCCGCGGATGAACGCCACCTTATTCGCCGAGTATAAGAACCGGCTGGTCGGCGATATGGATTGGTACGTCAACGGCCAGTGGATCTATGCGTCGAAGTCCTATGTCGACGAGACCAACCTCTCGTGGACGATGCCGCGCTCAACCTTCGACTTCCGGCTCGGCGTCGAATACCACAGCTGGATGCTTGAAGGGTTCATCCAGAACGCCTTCAACAGCTGGTACTACACCGACGCCTCGCGCGACACGGACTTCGCCAACCGCCGTGCGGCGACGTTCAACAACGCCATCGTCGTGGGCCTGCCGGACATGCGCCGTTGGGGCTTCCGGGCGCGCTACTCGTTCTAAGACGACCGGCGTAGCGACAAGATTGCCGCGAGGACGCAAAACGTTCTCGCGGCATTTTGTTTACAGCTCGGCGGGATGCCAGGGCCCACGTTCGCTCATGCAGGCGCGTTCGCCCGGCTTGCTGTCGCCGGTGCAGAGATAAAGCGGCTTGCCCCTGAAAGCCCACTGCCGGCCGCCGTCATCGCGTTTGACGATGGTCCATTCACCCATTGGCTGCGCCGCCAGCGGCGCGTTCAAGGGGCGCCAGCGCTGTGTGCAGGTTTCTGTGCAGGTCGAGCGCTCCGCGCGGTCGTTGTCGTTCCAATAGAGCGTCATACCGCGCGTATCCGCCATCACGCCGCCTTGCGCGGTGCGTTGCACGGTGATCCCGCCGGGTGAGGGCGGAAGCTTCGGCAACGCAGCCGCCGCTGCGGTGGGCTTTGCATTCTGTCCGCCGACAAGGAACTGCCACGAGGACAACGCCAGCCGCCAGTATCCGCCGCCGTCGCCGTAAGCGTCACCGGCCTTGATCTCCAAGGCATAGCGATACAGCGGACGCCCGCGATAAGCCCACTGCTTTGCCCCGTCGGGCCGCGGCACCAGTGACCAGTCGCCGCGCGGTTCGGTGCTGGCGGCTGAAAGAACCGGCGGCCAAGCCGCCGCGCATTCCCCAACACAGACGGACTTACCAGGCTCGCGGTCGCGGTCGTAAACGTACAGCAGCATGCCCTTCGTATCCGCGAAAGCGGGCCCGGCGGCGCTGTCGTGAATTGTCACCTCTGGCGGCAGCCAGGGGGCTTCGGCGCCCTCGGCGAGTGAGGCCGTCGCGAAGAGAAGGGCGCTGGCGATGATGCGGATCATCTAGGCGAACAGTTCCGTGATCGGCTTCTTCGTTTCCATCGAACCGCTGCCGAAGCGTTCCGCATCGGCGCCCACGGCTTGCATGGCGGTCAGGGCGATACGCGTCACCGGATCGCCCTTGCCGTCGAGATGGAAGCCGGTCTTGACGCGCCCGCCGGCTGCGCCCGCGAACATCACCGGCAGATTCTGGATCGTGTGCACCTTGGCGAAATCGGTGTCGGAGTGCGCCACGACCAGCGTGTTGTCGAGTAAGGTGCGGTCCCCCTCGCGGATCTCGTCGAGGATGCGCACAAACGTGCCCCACTGCTGCATCAGGTCCTTGATGAACTCTGTCGCCATCGGCTGATAGCCAAGCTTCTCGTCGATCTGCTCGTCGTGGGTCAGCTGGTGGTGCGACGTGGTTGTGCCGCGCCGGGTCAGCGACGAGGCCGAGTTGTTGATGTGCATGTTGAAGACACGCGTCTGGTTGCAGGCCATCGCCATCGCCAGGATGCGCGCCATCATCTCGTGGTTCTGAGCGACCTTCTCGACCTCGTGGCCGACTTCCAATTCACCCGGCGCGCCGACAGGTTTGCAGGCCAGCAACGGCTCCGGCTTTTGCAGCTGCATCGCGAACTGGCTTTCCAGCTGCCGCAGCGAGGTGAAATACTGGTCCAGCCGCGCACGGTCGCCCGTGCCCAGCTGCTTCTCAAGATCCTTGCGCTGATCGGTGATCGCCGACAGAACGCTTTTGCGCGCCATGATCGCCGGATCAGGCGCGAAGTCGGCGCCGTTCGGGTCTTTGAAGTCCGGGCCGAACACGCGCGCGTAGAATGACAGTGCCGAGGTCTCGGACGGGTTCATCTGCCCCGCGCCACGTCCGCTCAGCGAGTTCGCGGAATCGGCGATCGCCGACAACTCAAGCGACCGGAACCGCGAGCGCGTGCCGATGGCATCGGCGATCATCGTGTCGAAGGAGACGCCGGGATAGGCGAGGGTGGGCGGCGCGATACCGGTGCGAAAGCCCGGGCCGCCCGTCTGGTGCGGGAAGTTGGGCTTCCCATCGAGCATCACGTCGAAGCCGCTGAAGACGGTGATCTTCTTTTTGAACGGCTCGATGGGCTTGAGCTCGGGCAGAATATCGTAGTCGGTGCCGCCCTTGGTCGGTTTCCACCGCCCGGGCGTGACGCCCAGGCCCCAGAACCATGTCCCAAAGCGCACGGGGATCGGCGCGCCGGCCGCCAGCGCCGTGCCGTTGCCGTTCAGGAAGCAATCCAGCAGCGGCAGCGCGACCGTGACCGCGCCTCCGCCCAGAAGGCCACGCAACGCATTGCGCCGGGGTAACGATTTCATCGCTTTCCCTCCACCGTGTTCGGTTCAGGCTGGACTTTGTAGAACGCCTCGCTGACGGCGATCCGGCGCATCAGCGCGCGCACGCGATAGCCGTCGGCGGCGAAAATCCGCGTCAGGTTATCCAGCCAGGCTTTCTCGCCGCTCAGCGCCGGGCGGCGCTCGGCGAATTCGTACATACGGTTGACGAGGCAGGCGGCCGTGGCCGGATTGTCATGCACGGCTTTGCCGAGTTCGACCGCGTTGCTGAACTTCACCCCATCGAGATCGCCGCTGGTGTCGATGGAAATACCGTTCTCGGCGTCGCGGAAGCTGCCCACACCATCGAACGTCTCCATGCCCAGCCCGATGGGGTCCATGATCTTGTGGCATCCCGCGCAGGTCGGTTCGGCGCGGTGCGCCGTGACCCGGTCGCGCGCGGTCTTCAGTTCCTTGTTCTTGGTGTCCTGCACCAGGCTGAAATCCACATTCCCCGGCGGAATCGGCACTGGCTGGCACAGCACCAACTCGCGCAAGGCTTTACCGCGCAGGGTGGGCGAGCTGCGGCCATCGTGCGAATTCAGCGCCAGGAAGTTCATCATCGTCAGAAGCCCGGCGCGGCTGCCGTCCCGGGAGAACTCGTAAGGCACCCATCCTGATGCCTGCGCAATCGGTACGCCGTAGATCACGCCCAAAGGCCGCGTCATGAACGTGCGGCGCGTGGTGAACAAGTCGCGGTAGTCACCATCATCCAACAGAACGTGTTGCGTGATGGTCCGCAGCGTCTGCTCCGGCATGTCTTCCTTCACCGCGCGCACGAAGGACGGATAGATCACCGGGTCCTTGACCAGTTCCGCCGTCGCATCGAGGCCGAACATGTCGGTGAAGAACGCGCGCACGGAGGTTTCCAAACGCGAAGACGCGAGCAAGCGATCCACCTGCTTCGCGAGGCCTTTCGCCTCATGCAGATCGCCACGCGCCGCGGCGTCGAGCAAAGCCTGATCGGGCGTGCTGTTGGTCAGGAAGAAGCTCAAGCGCGACGCCTTCGCATAGGCGTCGAGCCGCACGACACCATCGGGCCCGCGCTCGGTCCGGTCGATCTCGAAAATGAACTGCGGCGACGCCAGCATCGTGCCCAGGCTCAAAGCCACGCCGGCGTAGAAGTCGCCGGCAGTCTTGGCGGATTCATTGGCCGCCGCCGCATAAGCCGTCGCTTCGGCATCCGTGAGCGGGCGGCGCAGTATGACAAGGCCGACGCGCTTGAAAAACGCGGTGACGCAGGCATCCGCCTCCGGTCCCGGCGCGCAAGTCATCATCGTCGCGCGATGCGCTTCGTCCATCGCCTGCGCGGCGACGGTATTCGCCATCGTGTAGTACTGCTCGAAGCCGGCGGGCGAGACGGAGATTTGGCTCGTGCCTGCGGCCACAAGCCCGTGCTGCGGTCGCAGGATCGGTTCGAAGCGGCCCGAGACCTTCACATCCGGCCCGAAGATATCGGCGATGCTGTTGCGATATTGTTCTTCGGTCAGGCGTCGCATGCCCGCTGGCGCGCCGGTGGTCGCGGGCTCGGGATTGCCGCAGCCGCACAGCCCCGTCGCGAGAAGCGCAACGAGGGTGAAGCGTCTGGCGGCTATGGCGAACATCGATTATTTCGCCGAAGCCACTTTAGTGGATTGCTGCTCGGGATGGATGATGTAGGCGGGGACAGCCTCGACATCCTGCGACAGCGAGATGTGGGTACATTGGCCCGTCACCGGGTCCGGGACGCCGTCCGCATAGACCGCCATCGACTTGTATTCCGATGCGCAATCGCGATTGCCGTTGGTCGCGACGCCCTTGCCGCCGTGACGTCCCTGCGCGGATTGCACTTCGATGGAGTCATAAGCGCCCATCACGCCTTTCAACGTTCCGTCCGTCTCCAGCGAAAGCCGGAAATGCACTTGGCGGAACTCATGCTCGTTCACCGCGCCGAACGGGCCGTTCAACGCGAAGAACCAGTCGAGATACATCGTGTCGATCACTTCGGTCGTCAGCACCCCATCGACGATCTTCCCGCGCGTGACGTTGCGCCAACGCGGGTTCTTGGTGACGGCGAACGTCTGGTTGCGCAAGTGCTCGCGCGCGCCGTCCAGCATCGACTTGTCTTCCGTCGAGTAGATGCCGACTTCCACCTCCTCGGTATTGCGCGGGTCCTTCATGCCGCGGATCTCGATCAGATAGTTGTGCAGGCCGTCTTTCATGTAGTTGTTGTACTTCAGCGCCATGCCGGACCCGTTGGTCGGATCGCCGCGCCAATTCTTCGCGCATCCCATGACGCGATAGAGCTGATTGTCGATTCCCGGCTCGCCATTGGGTCCACGGAACTTCTCGTGCTTGCAGGAGCGCGCGGTCGCGCGGCCGTCATCCGTGCCGTCGAGATTCATGCCGTGGGAGACGGCACCCTTCACCGTAAGATGCACGGGGTGACGATCGTCATTCAGGAATGAGCGCGGATTGCGGCAGATGTCTTCGCCGTTGGGACCGGTGGTGTAATCGGTCTTCCACTTCTTCTCGAACTCGAGCGCGTTCTCCGGCTTCAACAGCCGCAGGCGCTCCGCTGGCGTTTGCGTGAGAAGGAAAGCTTCGTCCGTCGTCGGCGTCAGTCCATCGGGGCAATCGTTCTCGCCGTAGTAAACCGAGGGCGAAAACTTCGTGACCAGGAAGCCGAGCGTCTTGCCTTGCACGCCTCGCTCCGCTGCGGAGCTCGTGCTCAACGCAAGCAGGCAGATCCCGATGGCGAGCGCCGGACTGCGTAATTTATGTCCCCATCGACGGTGAGTTTTCACGCCGATCCTCCTCCCTGGACACGATGCCGCTATGATATGCGCGTTGGTGACGCCGACCAACGCCAAACGCCCGAACCTCTCACGCCGTGAGGTGCCATAAGTGATTGATATGAATAGTATTTATGCTGGCGTGGTCTGGGCGGCCAGGCGTCCAGTCTTCTGAAGCCGTTTCGTCGTGCGAACTTTTGTATGCGCGGCTGCGGACAGCGTCTTTGCCGCTCGTGCTAGTCTGCTGCGCATGAAATCGAAACGCGTTTCACGGCGATGGACGATGGCGAGCGCGGCGGCGCTCGTCCTGACCGGTTGTGAGCGCAAGCCGCCTGACGTCGCGCTCTCAGTGCAGAGTGACGGCGACTTCCCGATCTTCACGCCCGCTGAACTTTCCGTTCCGACCGGCGCGCATGTGAAGCTCACCTTCCATCATGCGGGCACAATCCTGTCGCAGACTCACAATTGGATTTTGGTGAAACCCGGCATGGCCGAGGCGGTGGATATGGACGGCATGGACGCCGGCGAGCAGAGCAACTGGCTCAAGAAGGATGACCCGCGCGTGATCGCCGCCACGCCGCTGATCGAGAAGGGCGCATCCGTCACCATCGAATTCACCGCGCCCGCGCCGGGCGACTATCCGTATATCTGCACCACGCCCGGCCATTCTGAAGATATGCACGGTATTCTGCACGTCACACGAAACTGACGACAACAGGGAGAGACGAACATGTTGAAGAGGAGTCTTGCAGCTATCGCCGCGGTTTTCGCGCTGGGGCTCGCGACGGCGAATGTTCAGGCGCAACAGCTGAAGTCGCCCGACGAGGTGAAGAAGGCGCTCCAGATCGTCACGCACGTCACCAACGACTTCGAGCGGCAGATCACGCGCAAGACCTTTGCCCGCATCCCGCACGAGAACCAGGAGTTCGGCGAGGCCGCCGAAGCCCTGGAGAAATCGATCGCCGGCGAGCCGGAGGCTTTCAAGCAGAAGGTCGGGGTCGCTTTGAAGGATGCTAAAGCCGCCGGACAGGCCATCGCGGACAAGAGCGCCAGCAACGATGAGGCGGCGCTGCGGGCCGGCCATGACGAGATGGCGAAAAAGGTGGCGGTGCTGATGGCCCTGTTCCCGGAGCCGATGCGTCCCGATCCGAAGTTCATGATGACCCGTCCTGCCGCCGCACCGGCTGCGAAGTAGTTCAGCGACGGCGCGGCGACCGCGAACATCAAATCCGCGTGTGATTGGGATGTTCCGGCCGCCGTGTCCACGTGTGATGCGAATCGTTAGCAACTAAGTGGCCAAATCGCCTTCGTTCCGCCACGAAAGGCGGCCATCAATTGCCTCCTTAATTCGTATCGGTTATATCGAACCGCGTATTCTGCATCCTGAAATTTGGGGAGGCTTCACTGTGAATCGTCTGCTTGGAACTCTGACCGGAATCGCGCTCATGGCCGGCCTCGCGGCGCCGATGGCGGCGCGCGCCGAAGATAAGGACGTCATCGACTATCGCCAGAACGTCATGAAGACCTTGGGCTCGCAGGTCGCGATCCTCGGCGCGATGGCCCAGAAGAAGATCCCGAACGATAATTTCGCGGCGCATCTCCAGATCCTCGCCGAAACGGCCGCGAGCGCGAAGGCTGCCTTCACCCCGAAGGTTGTCGGCGGCAAGTCGAAGGCCACGATTTGGGACAACAGCGCCGACTTCAATAAGAAGCTCGACGAACTCGTCCAGGTCGCCACCGCCGGCGCGACAGCTGCCAAGGCTCAGGGCGCTGCTGCTGGTATGCCGCGTCTGACCTGCAAGGGCTGCCACGACGTCTATCGCGAAGAGACGAAGTAAAGTCTGATGCTGAGTGGGCCGGGTTCGTTGCGTAGAGCACATTTCGGCCCACTGAGTGCTTTTCTCGCGCTCTGGCTGCTATCGGGCGGCGTTTCTTATGCCGCCGATAGCACGCCGGAAGCCGCCCCTGCCGCGGCGGCGCCTGCCGCCGCTCCTCCCGCCGAAGCGCCTATCGATCCGCAAGTCGCGCGCGGGAAATATCTCACCGATGCGGGCGATTGCGTCAGCTGTCACACGCGCAAGGGCGGTGCGGCTTTTGCCGGCGGCCTCGGCTTCCCAACGCCCTTCGGCACGCTCTACTCCTCGAATATCACCCCGGACAACGAGACCGGCATCGGCAAGTGGACCGCCGCCGATCTGCGCAAGGCGATGCATGAAGGCATCGCGCCGGGTGGCAAGCACCTCTTCCCGGCCTTCCCGTACACCGCCTTCACCAAAGTCACCGATCAGGATGTGGAAGCGATCTTCGCCTATCTGAAGACGCTCAAAGCCGAAACCTATCGCCCGCCGGCCAACAGCCCGGCGTTCGCGATGCGCTGGCCGATGGCGATCTGGAACGCGCTGTTCTTCAAGCCGGGCCGTTACGTGCCCGACGCCTCGAAGCCGGCCGAGTGGAATACCGGCGCATATCTGGTCGAAGGTCTCGGCCACTGCAGCGCCTGCCATAGCCCCCGCAATATGTTCATGGCCGAAGTTCAGGAACGCGCTTACGCCGGCGGCGCCATCATGGACGAGGTTGCCGAGGGCAAGGTGCGCCGTTGGTCGGCCGTCAACCTGACCTCCGCCAAGGGCGGTCTGGCGGCGTGGACGGTCGAGCATCTCGCCAGCTACCTGAAAACCGGCGTCAGCGATGTGGCAGGCACCTTCGGTCCCATGAACGACGTGATCGTCAACAGCACCAGCAAGCTGACCGACGACGACGTCAAAGCGATGGCGGTCTATCTCAAGGGCCTGCCGGTCCAGGAAAACCAGGGTCAGCCGGTCTCGGGCGCCGACGTTCAGGCGGGCGCCGAGATCTATAAGAAGCGCTGCGACGAATGCCACGGCAGTTCAGGCAGCGGCGGCATGTTCACCGCACCGCCGCTCGCGGGCAGCGCCATCGTGCAGGCGACCGATCCGGCCTCGCTGCTCAACGTGATCCTCTACGCGCCGAAGAGAGCCGAAGGCATTTCTTACGGTGAGTGGGAGACGATGAAGCCCTACGCCGACGTCCTCAGCGACGCTGAAATCGCCTCTGTCGCGAACTACATCCGCGGCAGCTGGGACAACAAGGCGCCCGCCGTAAAGCCGGCAGACGTGGCCGCGCAGCGCTGACACCAGGGGCTGAGGCCCAGGCGTCGGCCTACTTGAAGGCTTCCATATTCAAGCTGATCAGCTGGCCCGCGAACCGCAACAGGTTCGTGTCGTGGAATTCGAGGAATTCCCCGACGCGCGCGATCCTCTGGAAGCCGGCTTGTCTGAGTAAGATGCTCAAAAACTTGTCCGTCAGGCCGCTGGTGTGCACGTCATGCTCATCCAGTCGCCCGCCGTACATCATGCGCATCAACTCCCACCGCGCTTGCGTGGGCATGTCGGGCTGTACGAAAAGCTGACACAGCGTCATCAAGTCCGGCACCGAAACGCGCAAGCGTCCGCCGGGTTTCAGAACGCGGTGCATGCCTTTTAGCGCGGCCGCGATCTCGCCGTTGTATCCAAGATGCTCCAGCACGTGAGAGGCATAGATTTCGGTGCAGGCGTTGTCGGGCAGAAACGAGAGGTCATTGCAATTGCCGACGTAGTCGACGTGCGGCCCTGGCACGATGTTGAGAACGCGCCAGCCTTCTTTACTCGTCGCGCCGCCGATATGCAGTTTAATGCCGTCGTCTTGCATCGATCCGACCTGATACGCCGTACAGACGCGCAACCTATCACAAACGTCGGGCGACTGAAGCCGGAACGGCTAGCGATCGACGAAACGACGGAACCCCGCCGCCATGTCCTGCGCGCGGACATAGAAGGCATTGTTGTGGAAGTCATCGTCGAGGATTTCCACGGTCTTCGCGTTCGCCAGCAGCGGTTTCAACGCGCGGCTCATGTCGCCGGATGTGCGCCCGGACTGGTAGCTGTCGACGGGATCGTCGACCACCAGCAGCTGAATCGGCTGCGTGATCTGCAGCAAGCGCGCTTTGAAACGTGGGCTGTATTCGTAAGCGGCCGCGTGCCCGAACTCATGCTTCACATGGGGACGCAAAGATTCGATCGCGATGCGCCCCCAGGCTGGATCGGGAAAGCCCTCCCGCCGCACGCGCTCGATCTTCTCCGGCAGTGTCGCGGCGAAATGCTCAAGTAAGTCCTGCGCCGACGCCGGATGGCGCACTTCATCGAACAGTTTTTTCGCCAGCGCATCGTCGATCAGCGCATAGGGCGAAAGCCCCAGAATCACATGACGCACCATCGTTGGATGCGATACCGCCACCTCGGTGGCGATGCGCGAGCCGGTGTGGAAGCCGAAGATGTCGATCGGCCGATCTGGTCCATAGCCGAGACGGCCAAGGGCCTCGACCATCGTGGCGGCGTAGTCTTCGATGGTTGGGAAGGTGTCAGGCCCGTCGGAACTGCCGTGGCCCGGCGTGTCGGGGGCGATGCAGATACGGTCTTTGCCCAGTTCCAATGTCAGCGCATCGAACTCGACCGACGAGTTCGGGGACTGATGGAAAAGGACGAATGGGGTTTTTGAGGTGGCGCCGGCCGGCTGGGCAATTGCGTAGTGCAGCTGCCCATACCGACTGTCGACATAGCCGTGACGGAGCATGGCAACTCCTATCGCGCTGACGGCTCGCGTGGAGCCGTCAGCGGAGGCGAGGAGAGAGGTCTACTTCGGGTTATCCCAGCTGGCTTCGATGTTGATGGTGTCTTCCATCGCTTCGATCACCGTCGGGCGGCCGTCATATTCCGCGATGGTGTCGCCGGCATAGACGTCGCCGGTGATGCCGCCTTCGGTCACGCGCAGATGACCCTTCTGCACGTAGATCACCGTCAGGTGACCGCCCGGCGGGCTGTACTTCGTGCCTTTGGCGAGATGCGCTTCGCGGATGCCGCCGCCGTACATGTAGTTGAAGACCTTGATGCCGAGGCGCGCCGCATCCTTCGGGGCGTTGGCGGCGTCGGGGCCGCGCGCGACCTTGGGCTTGCCGTTCTCGGTCCACAGCGCATAAGGGGTCAGCGGCGTGTCTTTGCCCGACTGGATGAAGTCGATTTTCCCGGCGGCAGCGGGTGCGTTCTGGGCGACGGCGGCGCCGATCCCGATGCCAACGATGAGCGCGGCGCCGACGCCGAGCACGGTCTTCTTCATGGTCGAATCTCCCCTATGTGGTGAAGCCAAAAGGCGGCCTACTTTGGTCGGATTACAAGCCCGCGCCAAGTCGGCATTTCCAAGCAGATACGGGGTTTTTCAGGCATTTCCGGGGCGATCTTCGAGATTTTACCGGCTGACCCCCGTGATATGCTCGGTCGCTCGCGCATCCTGGGAGGGTCCGTCGCCATGAAGTCGCTGCTCCACACCGCTGCCTTGGCCCTAGTTCTGCAGGCCCCCGGAATTGCGATGGCCGCCAGTCCCCTGGAAGGCAAGGTCAGCTCCGCCCAGGAGCCCGTCATGGAAGGCGTGCTGGTCAGCGCCAAGCTGAAGGGCAGCAACATGACGACCACGGTCGTCAGCGACGACAATGGGCACTACGCCTTCCCCGATGGTCGTCTGAAACCGGGGCAGTACGACATCACCATCCGGGCGGCGAACTACGAACTCCCGCCGACCACGGCGCAGATCGCCGCCGGCAAACCGACCACACTCGACATCGCGCTCAAGAAGGCGGTCGATCCTTCGACGCAGCTTTCCAACGCCGAGTGGATGGAAAGTGTCCCCGGCACGGAGAAGCAGCGTCAGTACATGGAAGACTGCGTCGACTGCCACACGCTTGAGCGCGTATTCAAGTCGACGCACACCAGCGCCGAATTCATGGAAGTCTTCGATAAGATGGCGACCTTCATGCCGGGCAGTGTGCCCGGTCACCCGCAGACTGTGAACGGCGCGGCCTTCCGTCGCTCGGGCACGGCCGCGGCGAAGAAAAGCCAAGCGGACTTCTTGGCGAGCGTGAACCTCAGCGGCGACCGCGAAGACTTCCGCTATCAGTTCAAGCGTCTGCCGCGCCCGAAGGGCCGCGCGACGCGTGTGGTCATCACCGAATGGGATCTGCCGCGCGAGGAATCGCATCCGCATGACGTCATGCTCGATAAGGCCGGCAATGCCTGGTACGCGGACTTCTCCAGCCAGTACATCGGCATGCTCGATCCGAAGACCGGCAAGGTCACGGACTACAAACTGCCCGAACCGAAGCCCGGCGCGCCGACCGGTGCGCTCGACCTCGAAGCCGACAAGGACGGCAACTTCTGGGTCTCGATGCAGCACCAGACCGGCCTCGTGAAGTTCGACACGCGCACCAAGAAGATCACGCATTATCCGGTGCCGGACGAATGGCAGACCCTGCGCACCCAACAGGCCTTCGTCGCGCCGGAATACGCGCATATCGACGGCAAGGTCTGGACCAGCAATCAGGACCAGCGCACGATCCTGCGCCTCGACATCAAGACGGGGAAGTACGAGGACTTCGGCAAGTACATCGACGCCAACGGCGAGCAGCTGGGGACCTATGGAATCCCGGCCGATAAAAACAACAATCTCTATCTTCTGGAATTCCGTCAGCTCGTGAAGGGCGATGCCTCGGTCGGTGGATCGAGCATTGGCTTCATCGACGGTAAGACGAAGGAATACACCGTCTATCCGACGCCCACGCCCGAGGCGCGGCCCCGTCGTGGCCGTGTTGATTCAGAGAACCGCCTATGGTTCGCCGAATACCGCGGCAATGCCATCGGCATGTTCGATCCGAAGACCAAAGAGATCAAAGAGTGGAAGCTGCCGACGAAGTGGAGCGGCCCCTACGACGTTATGATGGATAAGACCGGCGCCGCGTGGACGGCCTCGATGATGACCGATCAGGTCGATCGCCTCGACCCGAAGACCGGCACGTGGGTCGAGTACCTGTTGCCGCGCCAGAGCAACATCCGCCGCGTCTGGGTCGACGACACGCAGGCTCGCCCGCCACTGTGGATCGGCAGCGTGCACGGCGGCTCGATCATCCGCCTCGAGCCGTTGGATTAGGGGGCGTGATCCGGAAAAGCGGGAGCCGGTTTTCCGATCAGATCACGCCCGATATAAAGACGGCTACTTCTTCGCCACTTTCTCCGGCATCACGGCGCCATAGACGCCGTCGCGGAAGGTGCTGTTGATCTCGCTGGCGTTCGGGCCCTGGTACTGCGACATCGCCACCGCGGCGATATCGAGGTCCAGGTTGAAGAAGAACACCGTGTTCACCGCGCCGCCCCAATAGCGTTCGCCCGGCTTGCCGGGAATGTCGCTCGACGGATTGTCGGGGCGTACGCCGATCGACAGGCCCCAGCCGTAACCTTTCACGGTCGGATACTTGTCGGCCTCGTACCAATACACGTCGCCCTGTTCGGCGGTGGTCTGGCGCGTCAGCATGCCTTTCGCCGTTTCCGGGCGCAGCACCTGCACGCCATCGAGCTTGCCGCCTTGCAGCAGCATCTGCACGAAGCGGAGATAGTCGGGCGCGGTCGAGACAAGCCCGCCGCCGCCGGAGAACAATGGCCCCGGCTTTGTCCACGTCGACAGCTTGCCCAGCGCGTCCGTCATGTCGACCAGCTTGCCGTCCTTCAGCGTGTAGACCGTTGCGAGGTCATGGCGCTCCACCTGCGCCGGCGAGACCCAGAAGCCGGTGTTGGTCATGCCGAGCGGCTTGAACAGGCGTTCGTCCATGAGCGGGCCGAGCGGCTTGCCTGACGCGACCTCGGCGATGCGGCCCAGCACATCGCCCGAGAAGCCGTAGTGCCACTTCGCGCCCGGCTGCGAGAGCAGCGGATAGCTCGCGAGCAGCTTCATGCTTTCCGAGATCGGCTTGGTGATGTCGAGGATGCCGCTCTGCGTCATGCCCGTGCCCTTCGGCCAGTCGAACGCGTAGCCGTAACCGGCGGTATAGGTGAACACGTCATAGACCGTCATCGGGCGCCGCTGCGGTTCGGTCTCGACGACCTTGTCGCCTTCGATGCGTTTGATGACCTGGCTTTTGCCGATCTCCGGGATGTACTTCATCACGGCGTCGTCGAGCTTCAGCTTGCCTTCATCGAGCAACGTCAACGTCGTCACCGCCGTTGGCGCGCGGCTCATCGAATAGATGCGGAACGCGGTATCGGGTTCCATCGGCAGGTTCAGCGCGAGATCGCGCTTGCCGATCGCCTCCACGGCGACAACCTTGCCATGCCGCGCGACCGCATATGTCAGGCCGGCCCGCCGGCCGCCGGTCACCATCTCCGCCATCGCGGCCTTCAGCTTGGCGAGACCCTCGGCGCTCATGCCCGCTGATTCCGGGGTCGCCGCGCGCTCGAGATCCTTTGCGGTGGCGGGGAGGGCGAGGGCGATGGTCGCCGCGCACGCAATCGTGACGGCGGCCTTCGCATGGGTCTTGAGCTTCATCGGCGAATTCTCCCCTTTAGATTCAACGGCGCGTCCGAGCCGTGTGCAACCAACAGGTTAGCAAGAGGCGCGCTGCAACGGGCACTGCCTTCTTCGATGCAAGAACAGCATCAGCGCGGGCCCACTATGCATTTGCGACGCCCGGTTTAGCGGCCCACTTTGGGGCATAAACCCCGGCGGTTTGCGGATTTTCATCAGTAATACAACTTACTGTCCCGCCGGACGGGCAGGGCCTAGCCTACGCGCGCGGGGGCTTCGCTGCCCATGTTACCTTGATAAGGTAAAGGCACGGGTTGTGCCAAACGAGGTGAGATCATGAAGATGTCTAAGACACTCATCCTTCCGGCGCTGGTCGCAATGCAATGCATCGCACCCGCCCAGGCGAAGACGCTGGGCTTCGTCGTTCCGTCATGGTCCACCGCCATCTACGAGACCAAGTATTATGAGGAGTGCCCGGAAGGTCTCGCCCTCGGCAACGACGAGCTGTGGTGGAAGGGCCTCTCGCCCAAGGATCGCGACCGTCTCACCAACGGCGGCGAGATGGAGCCGGTCGATCCGCCGCGCCGTCCGATGTCGGTCTTACGCGGTCCGAACAAGGAAGACGTCTGCTGGAACCCGACCATCGTGAAGGATCCGCCGCTGCGCATGGTGCGCGGCAAGACGGGCCTCGGCCTCAACCTCGATGGCACGCAGGACGGCGCCGCGACGGCGAAGACCTGTAAGCACGAGAAGTTCACGACGCCCGACGGCAAGACCAAGGTCGATAACCAGATGTATCGCCTGATCGGCTGTGTCTACGGCTGGCGCAAGGGCGAATACATCGAAGCCCATGCCGATCGCGAGCGCCGCGATTCCAGCGTCGGCATCATGCTGCTCGAAGTCGCCGACGTTGATAACGAAAAGAACGACGACAACGTGAAGGTGACGTTCTTCTCCACCCACGATGTGCTGCCGAAGGATTCCACCGGCGCGATCCTGCCGTACGCGAGCTATCGCGTCGCCGACATGCAGCAGTACGGCGCGGTGGCGAAGGGCAAGATCGTCGACGGCAAATTGATCACCGAACCGGTCGAAGCGCGTATGCCGCTCTATGGTCATCAGATCATGGGCGAGATGTACTACAAGGATCTGCGGCTCGAGATGCCGCTGACCGCGAGCGAACCCGGCAAGCCGATCAACGGCCTGATGGCCGGTTACTACGACTTCGACAGCTGGTGGCAATACATCCGCCGCATCGAATCCGTGCTGGTCACGGGCCAGTGGAGTTGCCCGGCGCTTTATGTCGCCGCCAAACAGATGGCGGACGGGTATCCCGATCCGAAGACGGGCGATTGCACCGCTATTTCCACCGCGATGAACATCGAGGCCCTGCCGGCTTTCGTTGTGCGCGGTGACGTCAAGACTGCTTCGGCTGGAGGTAAGTAGAGATGTTGCGTCACGTTGCGCTCGCTGCGCTAATCGGCATCAGCCTTGTCGGCTGCGGCCCGAGCGAGCCGAAGACGGCGGGTGGCCCGGCGATGCTGCGCCGGCTGACCCAAGAGCAGTATCAGAACATCGTCGCCGACGTGTTCGGTCGCGGCATCAATGTCGGTGGCCGCTTCGATCCGCTGGTGCGCCAGAGTGGCTTGCTGGCCGTTGGCGCCGGCAACACGGCGATGACGGTCAGCGCGCTGGATGGCTACGACGGCATCGCGCGCAACGTCGCCAAGCAGGTGGTGGACGAACAGCATCGCGGCTGGCTCGTGCCCTGCACGCCGGCCTCGGTCACGGCGGCGGACGATCAGTGCGCCCGGGCGTTCTTCACCAAGACCGGCCGCCTGCTGTATCGCCGCGCCCTGACCAAGGAGGAGTTGGACTCCCAGGTCGCCATCGCGGCCGCGTCCACGAAGATCCTCGGCAACTTCTATGACGGCCTCGCCGGCTCTTTGTCGGCGATGCTGGTGGCGCCTGAGTTCCTCTACATCCAAGACACGGTCGATGCCTCGGGCCGCCTGAGCGGCTATGCCAAGGCCTCGCGTCTGTCGTTCTTCCTGTGGGACAGCAGTCCGGACGATGCATTGCTCGATGCGGCGGAAAAGGGCGATCTCGACAAGGCTTCGGGCCTGAAGCGCGAAGTCGACCGTCTGCTGGCCTCACCGCGTGTGGAGCAGGGCGTGCGCGCCTTCTTCGCGGATATGTACGGCTTCGACGGTTTCGAGACGTTGCAGAAGGATTCGCTGATCTATCCGGCGTTCGGTCTCGCCACGGCGGACGACGCGAAGGAACAGACGCTGCGCACCATCGTCGATCTCCTCCTCACCAAGAACGGCGACTATCGCGACCTGTTCACGACGCGCTCGACCTTCGTTAGCGGCGCGCTCGGCATGATCTATCAGGTCTCGGTCAGCAATCCGGAAGGATGGGAGCCTTACACGTTCCCCGAAGGCGACCAGCATGTCGGCATCCAATCGCAAGCCGCGTTCCAGTCGTTGTTCTCGCATCCGGGCCGCAGCTCCGCGACGATCCGCGGCAAGGCGATCCGCGAACTGTTCATGTGCCAGCGCGTCCCCGATCCGCCGGCGAACGTGGACTTCACGCTGGTCTCGGACGTGCACAACACCGTGCACAAGACCGCGCGCGAGCGTCTGGACGCGCATGCGGCCGATCCCAGCTGCAGTGGTTGCCATCGCCTGGTCGATCCCATCGGTCTCGCGCTTGAGAACTTCGACGGCGCGGGGCAGTGGCGTACACAGGAAAACGGCGCGTCCATCGATGCGTCGGGCGAAGTCGACGGCATGAAGTACTCCGATCCGGCCGGCCTCGGTAAAGCGCTACATGCCAGCCCGGCGATCTCGTCCTGCGTCGTGAACCGGATGATCAGCTATTCCGTCGGACGTCCGATCGCGAGCGGCGAGAAGCCCTGGGTCGACTTCCTCGACAAGAGCTTTAAGTCCGATGACTACAAACTGCGCGCGCTGATGCGCCGCATTGCTCTGGCCGATGCGTTCTATGCCATTTCGCCGGATACGGCGAAGGGCGCGCAGAACGCCGCCGCCAATTAAGGGTGAATCCATGATCATCAAATCGTCGGCCAAATTCTCACGCCGCAGCGCGCTTAAGGGACTGGTGAACGGCGCCGTCGTCACGGTCGCGCTGCCGTTCCTGGATTGCTTCCTGAACAACAGCGGCACCGCGCTCGCTTCGGGTGCGCCGTTGCCGGTGCGGTTCGGCACTTGGTTCTGGGGCCTGGGGTTCAATCCCGGCCGCGGTGTGTCGAAAAAGACCGGCGCGGGGATCGAGTTTCTCGAGGAATGCCAGCCGCTGGTCCCGCACCGCGACTACATCAACTATTTCTCGAACTTCAACACGCCGCTCGACGGCCGCGTGACGCTGGTGCACTTCACCGGCTGGGTCGGATGCCGCACCGGCTCCGTGCCGCAGCAGGTCACCGACATCCCGGCGCCGACCATCGACGTGGTGGTGGCCGACCAGATCGCCACCGGCACGCGTTTCCGCTCGATCGACCTGACCGCCACCGGCAATCCGCGCGACAGCTATACGGCGCGTTCGACCGGCAGCCGCAACTCGGCTGAAGTGGCGCCACTGTCGATGTACGCCAAGGTCTTCGGGCCGGAGTTCGCCGATCCGAACAGTGCGACGTTCACGCCCGATCCGAAATTGATGGCGCGCCAGAGCGTGCTGTCGGCCGTGGGCGAGCACCGTCAGAATTTCATGAAGACCCTGGGCGCGGCAGATAAGGCGCGCATGGAGGAATACTTCACATCGATCCGCCAGATCGAACAGCGCCTCGATCTGGAACTTCAAAAGCCCGCGCCGCTCGAAGCCTGCATCAAGCCGTCGAACCCGGGCGAACAGCAGGTTGGTACCGAACTCGAGACCGTGCTCAACGTCCACAAGATGCAGAGCGAGTTGCTCGCACTTGCGGTCGCCTGCAATCAGACGCGTGTCTTCAACATGCTCTATTCGCAGGCGCTGTCGACGCTGCATCGTCGCGGCGAGGCGTTCATTCACCACACGCTGACGCACGAAGAGCCGGAAGACCCGAAGCTTGGCTATCAGGCGCAGGTCGCCTGGTACAACGTGAAGAGCTTCGAGGCGATGGCCACCTTCATCAACGCGTTCAAGAAGATCAAGGAAGGCGACGGAACGCTGCTCGATAACGTGCTGATCTTCGCCAACAGCGACACCAACTACGCCAAAATGCATGCGCTCGACGGCATCCCGGTCATGCTGATCGGCAAGGCTGGCGGCAAGATCAAAACCGGCTATCACATCACCGGCAACGGCGATCCGATCTCGCGTGTCGGCCTCACCGCGCAGCAAGCGATGGGCATGAACGTGTCGAAGTGGGGTACGGCGTCGATGCAAACGTCAAAGCCGATCTCCGAGTTGTTGGTCTGATCATGAAGCTCGCTGTTCTTCTTGCGCTGGCCTTCGCGGCTCCGGCGTGGGCCGAAGCGCCCGCGCATCCCGACACGGTTGCCGTGTTCGAGACCGACATGGGCTATCACTTCACCAACACGGACGGGCGTACGCTGTACGTCTATGACGGCGACGAAGTGCCGCTGAAGTCCAGCTGCGTCGGCACCTGCTCGAAGCAATGGCCGCCGCTTGCGGCGGACGACAGCGCGCAAGCCGTCGGTGAGTGGACGCCGATCGCGCGCCCCGACAGCGGCAAGCAATGGGCCTTTCGCGGCAAGCCGGTTTACGCCTACGCACTCGACCCGCAAAAAGGCGCCCGCCTCGGCGATGGTGTGCTGAACGTCTGGCATGTCGCGATCGCGCTGCATCCGCGGCCGCCCGGCGTGAAGTACTACGGCACGGTGAAGGGCCGTGTCGCGGCCGACCCGAGCGGCATGACGCTCTATACCCGCGCCAGCGGCGATTGCACCGGGACCTGCCTGAACACCTGGAAGCCCTTCGCGGCGCCGCGTGCGGCCGTCGGGCAAGGCGACTGGAGCATCGTCACGCGCGCCGACGATAAGACCGTGCAATGGGCCTATCGCGGCAAGGCGCTTTATACCTACGCGAATGATCTGCGTGCGGGCGATACACGTGGACAAGGCGTCGACAAGGCATGGCAGCCGGTCTTGGTGCAGCCCGCGCTCGCGTTGCCCAAGTGGGTGACGGTGCAGAACTCCGACTACGGCCCGCTCTTCGCCGATCAAAAGGGCCTGACGCTCTATAGCGTGCCGGACCTCAAGCGCCTTGAGGTGGAGGCAACTTGCAATGCCGAATGTCTGAAGGCCAACTGGATCCCGATGATTGTTGCGGCGGATGAGACGCCGAGCGGCAACTGGTCGACCGTGGCCTTGCCCGATGGCAGCAAGCAGTGGACCTACCGCGCGCTGCCGGTGTTCCGCTTTGTCGGCGACAAGAAGCCCGGCGACATCTTCGGCGATCGCTTCGCGCTGGGCGGTGGCGGCACGGGCTGGAAAATCATGACGCAGGCGACGCTGCGCGAAGAGCCACTCTAGACCGCTAAAAGCTCCCGATCCCCGGATACCTAAAATGCATCAATTGTCTTCGATTTCGCATTATTAGGTTAGGTGGTGTTGCGCTTATGGTTTCAGTTCACGAGGGAACTAACAGAAAATGCATCGCTCCACGGTTCTCCGTTTCCTGACGGCTGGCTGCCTCGCTCTGGCGGCCTTCGGCGTCGTCCCCGCCCACGCCCAGGGCGAGCGGAACTTCCATGCCGACATGGCGGCCGAGTGGGAGACCAAATACACCGAGAGCCCGGCGGTCGGCAGCGCCGACTTCCACCTCGATCTCGCGACGCTGACCTTCACCTGGAAAATCACGTTCAAGGACCTCACGGGTCCTCTGGTCGAGGCCCACGTGTATGGGCCAGCCCAGCCCGGCGCGAACGGTCAGATCATGTTCGATGTCGGCAAGAAGGGTGCGACCAGTCCGTTGACCGGCTCGCAGGTTCTCACCGAGGCCCAGGTGCAATACCTGCTCTACGGCTGGACCTACGTGAACCTGATCACCGCGAAATATCCCCACGGTGAAATTCGCGGCCAGCTCGACGTTGTGCCCCCAGCCGACCTCAAGCCGCCGGCATGAAGCTTCAGCAGCTGCGCCATTTCGTTGCGCTCGTCGACTGTAAGACGATGCACGCCGCGTCTCAGGTCCTGGGCCTGAGCCAGCCGGCGCTGAGCCGCAGCATCCAGATGCTGGAGAAGTCGCTCGACGTCTCCCTCCTGCGCCGTGAAGCGCGGCGCGTATTCCTGACCAACGCCGGCATGACGTTCTATCAGCATGCCCGTCTGGTCCTGAATCAGTGCCAGCGGGCGCAGGAAGATGTCGCCTCGCGCGGGGCCGGCCAGGTCAGCGAGGTCAGCATCGGCGTCGGTGGCATGTTCACGACGTATATGGTCGACAACGCCATCGCCAATATCGCGGCGGCCAATCTGCCGATCCGTCTCAAGGTGCGTGAATCGCTGTTCGAGGACCTGTTGGACGAGCTTCAGCTCGGCACCCTCGACATGATGTTCGCGAACTTCCCGCGCGTGAAGATGAACCCGCGCATCACGCTCGAACCTTTGATCACTCTGAATCTCGCGGTATTCGTGCGGTCCGACCATCCGCTGGCCAGCAAGCGCACGGTTTCGCTCAGCGAGATCTTGGACATGCCCTGGCTGATGATCGATCAGCGGCATTCCACGAATACTTTCCAGGCGGCCTTCAGCCGGGCCGATCTGCCGTTCCCGTCGAAAGTCCTGCGTACGGACTCGCTCACGCTCATCCGCACGCTGATGACCGAGGGCAGCTACGCCACCTGCATGCCGGAAGAAATGTTCCTGCATGAGCTGGAGAAGGGCAGTCTGGCGCGGCTCGAGGTGCCTGAGTTCACGTTCCCGCGTCGCGCAGGGCTGATGTATCGCAGCTCGGATTATCATCCGCCGGCGGTCGAGGCCGTGATGAACGCCATTCGTGCGGCCTGCAGCAACAAGCCGCGCAAGGATAGTCTTGGCGCCGCATTCAAGGACCGCAAGCTGGTCCGGGCTGCCGGCTGATGGCTGGGCGTAGTTCGGCCGGATCGTTGATGGAGCTGCAACAGCTTCGGTATTTCGTCGCCGTGATTGAGAACAAGACGATGCACGCGGCATCGCGCTCGTTGGGTCTGAGCCAGCCGGCGCTGACACGCAGCATCCAAGACCTTGAACGCCGCATGAAGGTCGCGCTGTTCGATCGCGACGCGCGGGGCGTCAATCCCACCGAAGCCGGGCTGGACTTGCTGCATCATGCCAAAAGCGTGTTGTCCGCGTGCGCCGACGCGAAGGAAGACGCCATTCGCGTCGATCGCAGCCGGTCAGGCGACGTGCGTATGGGCCTTGGCGGCAACTTTGTCAGTTATCTGATTCCCACCGCGATCCGCGACGTGTCGGAACGCTTCCCGGACGTGCGCCTGCGGGTCAGCGAGGATCACCACGAAAGTCTGACCGATCGCGTCCAGCAGGGGAAACTCGATCTCGCGTTCGGTACGCTGCCTGAGGCGACTGTCCCGCCGGGCCTGGTGTTCGAGCCATTGCTCAACATCCAGGGCAACTTGTACGTCCGTACGGAGCATCCGCTGGCGAAGCGCAAGAAAGTATTGCTGCGCGATACCGTCGGCGAGAAGTGGGTACTGATCGATCAGCAGCAAGTGCGCACGCAGATCGAGCAGGCTTTCAAAGCGCAGCAATTGGAAACGCCCCAGTATTTCGTACGCACGAACTCCGTCACCCTAATCAAGACCTTGGTGCGTAAAAGCGACACGATCACTTGGTTGCATGACGACTTCTTCGCGCCGGAAATCCGCAGCGGGCAGGTGATGCCGCTGCGCCTGCCCGAATTTCACTACGAGCGCAAAGCGGGGCTGTTCTACAGCGAGTCCGCCTATCGTTCGGCGGCGGTCGAGCAGGTGATGGAAACGATCCGCGCCACCTGCCGCGCCCGCGGCGCGCTCTAGTTCTTCGCGCTTTTCACGGGCGGCTCCGTCGCTTCGTCGACCCGCACGGCGGAGAACCAATTTTTCGCGCTGACGCTGGCGCCGCCGAAGCGATGGCCGGCAATCGCGTTCGGCCCCGGATCGTCGGCGAACAGGTACAGCGGCTTGCCCTGGAACGACGCGACGGTCTGGCCGTCCAGCTGCATTGTGCCGATGAGCCCTTCATGCGGCAGGGCTGCCTCGATCTTCACCGGATGCCACTTCTCTTTGAAGCAGGCCTCGTCGCAAATCTCTTTCTTGAATGTCGTCAGATCGCCGATCAGCTTGTAAAGCGTGCGGCCCTGGCGGTCGGCAATGATCGGCCCCAGTTCCGACCGCTGCACGGTGATGAAGTCCGGCAACGCATTGCGCGCCTTCACGATCAGCGTGGTCCAACCGTCACGCAGGCAATGCGCATCGCCCGGGCGATTATCGTCCGCGCAGGTGTAGACCGGCTTGCCGGCAAACAACCACTGACGGCCAAGGTCCTGCATCAGGGTCGTCGTCCACTGCGCGCCTGATTGCGCGATCCAGGGTGCGGGCAGGGCTGTGAAATGCGCCAGGCATTTACCCGTGCAACTCTTTGCCGTCGGCACATAAAGCGTCCGGCCGGCGGTATCGGCCAGAACCGTGCCCACGCCCGTCGCTTGCTGCGTGATGCCGAACGGCAATGTCGACAGATCGACGGCGGCGCCTTCGTCCGCTTGCGGCAGCAGGATCGGCGGTGGGCTCTCCACCACGAAAGCGCGTACCGCCTTGATGTCGTAGGCCACCGACAATGATGTGCAGTTGCCGGTCTTCGGATCGCGATTGCCGTCGGCAAGCGTCAACGCGGCTTGGTAAAGCGCGGGGCAACTGAACTGCGCCGTTTCGATGAGGTAACCCATCTTGCGCACGTAGTCCCACCAGTTGTTCAGGTCGTGATAGCCGGCGATGGTGCCGCTGGCGTCGTTGGCGCCGAGCTTGAGGTTCAGGCGCAGGTCGCGGATGAACCACTCCGTCTCGACGCGATTGCCGTAGAACGGCATGACGACGTCGATGGGGTTCGTCGTCAGCACACCGTTCTTGATGCGGCCGTGCGCCGTGGCGCCGTAACGAGGGTTGCCGTCGATGCGATAGCTCTTGAACGGCAGGATGGACCCGCCGAAATCCTTCGGCAGTGAGTCGGCTGAGCGGAAGAAGCGCACCGTCACATCGGGCGAGTCCTCAAGCGAGGTCACGCCATCGATCTTTATCATCAGCACGCCTTGGGATGAGTCGCGCTTCTCGGTATCCGAGGTGATCTCGATATAGCCGTTCTTGCGCCAGCCATAGATGCAACCGACCAGCCGGCGCATCTGGTTGTCGATGCCGGCTTCGCCGCTGGGCGAGGTGAACTTCTGATGCGCGCAGGTTTTCTCGGTCGCGCGACCGTCAAGCGTGCCGTCCAGATTGAGCCCCTCGGAGCGCGCCCCGCGCAGGACGCGCATCGGCGGATCGCGCACCACGGTCGGATTCCAGCACACGTCCTCGCCCTTGGGGCCGCGCTTTTCCGCGATCAGCCGGCGCGCATCCGCGCCTTTCGCCCCGCCGTCGGTCAAGCGGTCGCGGTCGCGCGGGTTCAGCGCTTTCCACCAGATCTCGTCATTGCCGACGGCCACGCCCTCGGGGCACTCGTCCATATGCGGCGTCTCCACGCCGGCGGTGCGGATCGAGACCGTCAGCAGGCCAATGCTTTGCGGCTGGCGCGGCGTCGTCGCGGCAGACGCTAACGGCCCGGCAAGTACGACCGATGCGAGTAGGGCGAGAAGGCGCATGAGAGGGGGCACAATGAAAAACAAACAAGGCGGTACGCGAGTTTAGCAACCCGACAGCGATTTGGGTGCGCCGAATTGCGCTGATGCGCGGATCGGATCACCGGAAACAACCTGTGCATGTTGTGATGTTCCTTGGGCATGGGACGGTGCATTGCCGCGCTCGGTATAAAAGAACGGCATAATGAGCGGCTGTCCTTTCGCGGTTGCCGAACGCGGTCAATTCGATAGCCTCGGAATTAGGCCGAATTTCCCTTGCGAGAGAGCCTGTTGGTCCCCATGCGGCGGCGCGTGTTCCTTTCTGCGGCAGCTCTGACGGTTGCGCCTGCCGGCCTCGTCCGCGCGGCCGAGCGGCGGCTGTTCGTCGCCCAGATGGTGCCCGAAGACGTCACGACCCCGGTCGAGAGCAAGGCGCGCGGCGAGGCGAAACTGACGCTGGAGCTGGCGACGCTGAAACTGCGGTGGGACATCACCTGGCGCGACCTGTCGTCGCCGCCCGTCGGCATCAGTCTCAACGGTCCCGGACAGTTGTTCACCAACGCGCTGCCGCTGGTCGATCTGGCGCCGCGCGGCATCCGCATGCCCTTGCAGGGCGAGGCGGTGATCGACGAGGCGCTGGTTCAATACATGATCACGACCTGGGCCTATGTTAATCTCAAGACCCAGCGTTATCCGAACGGTGAGATCCGGGGCCAGATCCAGGGCACCGCGGTGGAATGAAGTTCAAGGACGCTGCCATGAACATACATCTCCGGTCTGTTTTGATTGCGACGTGCGCCATCGGTATGGGTGCCGGGCTGTCGTCCTCGGCGATTTCCGCGTCCGCGCCCAAACGCACCATCGGCCTCGTCGTCACCTCGTGGTTCAGCGCGAAGTACAACACGCCGCATTGGGAGGAGTGCCCGGAAGGCGCTGCCCTCGGCAATGACGAACTGTGGATCAAGAACCTGCCGCAGGCCCAGCGCATCAAGGCCACGGCCGGCGGTGCGGTGCAGCCGGTCGACGGCGAGCGGAAGACGCAGGCCGTGGTGCGGGGGCCGAAAGGCGAGGATGTGTGCTGGAATCCGGAGGTGGTGAAAGACCCGCCGATGCGCATCGTGCGCGGCAAGACCGGCTACGGCTTCAATCTCGACGGCACTGACGATGGCCGCGCGACGCCCAAAAGCTGCAAGCACGACAAGTTCACCAGCCCCGAAGGCGTGAAGGTCGACAACCAGCTGTATCGCCTGCTTGGCTGCATCCTCGGTATGCGCAACGACGCCTATCTCGAAGGCCATCCGAACCAGGAACGCCAGGACAGCGGCAAGGGCACGATCCTGATCGAGATCAGCGACGTCGACGACGCAAAGAACGACGACGCGGTCCAGGTTGCGTTCTACGGGTCCATCGACACGTTGCCCAAGGACAGCACCGGCAAGATTCTCGCCAACGCCAGCTATCGCATCAACGACAACCCGATCTATGGCACCAAGGCGCGCGGCAAGATTGTCGACGGCGTACTTGCGACGGATGCGGCCGACGTGCGCCTGCCGATGTACGGCAACAACTACACCGGCGACATCCCGTTGAAAGACATGCGGCTGAACCTGACGCTGCCGAGGGAAGGTAAGCCGGCAAACGGCCTGATGGGCGGCTACTACGACTTCGCCAAGTGGTGGGACTATTTCCAGAAGATCGAATTTCTGCTCGTCTCCAATCAATGGTCCTGCCCGCAGGTCTACGTTGCCGCAAAGGAACTGCGCGACGGCTATCCCGATCCGCAAACCGGCGAATGCACGGCGTTGTCGACGGCGATGACCATCGAGGCACTGCCGGCTTTTGTGATTCATCCCGACAAGCCGAACCGCGTCGCTGCGAATGACAGCCCCACGCGATTGGCGGCGAAATGATGCTGCGTCACCTCGTCAGCATCGTCGCGATCTCCGTCGCGCTCATCGGCTGCGGCCCCGGCGAGCCTAAGACCGCCGGCGCCCCGGCCGGCTTCCGTCAGCTGAGCGAGGCGCAATACCGCAATATCGTCGCCGATGTGTTCGGACCTGATATCCAGATCGCCGGCGCCTTTGCGCCGATCCCCCGCACCGATGGCCTGATGGCTGTCGGCTCGGGCCGGGTCGCGGTCACGCCATCGGCATTCGAGCGCTATGAGAAGCTCGCGCGCTTTGTCGCGGCCCAGGTGGTCAACGCCGACAACCGTCCCATGCTCGTACCCTGCGCACCCGCGCAAGGCGCCGTGGACGAGGCATGCGCCCGCGCGTTCTACGCCAAAACCGGTCGCCTGTTGTATCGGCGTCCGCTGACGGATGCGGAGCGCGATCATCTTGTCGCGCTCACCAGCCAGGTCGCGAAAGCCGGCACGTTCGATGACGGCCTCGCGGCTGGTGTCTCGGCGATGCTGGTCGCGCCTGATTTTCTGCTGATCGGCGATGTCATCGAGACGGATAAGTCCGGTGCGCAGCGCATGACGGACTACAGCAAGGCTTCGCGGCTGTCGTTCTTCCTGTGGAACGCCGGTCCGGATGACGCCTTGCTGACAGCGGCGGAGAAGGGCGAGCTCGCCTCGCACGCCGGCCTCACGAAGCAGGCCGAGCGCATGCTGCAATCGCCGCGCGTCGAAGCTGGTGTCCGCGCGCTGTTCTCCGACATGCTGATGCTGGAGGGCGCGGCAACGCTCCAGAAGGATCCGGTCATCTATCCGGCCTTCGGAATGGCGGCTTCGTTCGACGCCAGCGAGCAAACCCTGCGCACGATTGTCGACCTTATGCTTACCCGCGACGGCAACTACCGCGACCTGTTCACCACGCGCCAGACCTTCCTGACGCGCACGCTGGGCGTGATCTACGAAGTGCCGGTGCAGAAGAGCCTCGGCTGGGTGCCGTACACGTTCCCGGAGAACGACCCGCACGTCGGCATCCAAAGCTACGCCAGCCTCCTGGCGCTGAATTCACATCCGGGCCGCAGCTCCGTCACCCTGCGCGGCAAAGCCGTGCGTGAACTTCTGCTGTGTCAGAAAGTGCCGGACCCGCCGGCCAACGTCGATTTCACCCTGGTCTCCGACAGCGCCAACCCGGACTTCAAGACCGCACGCCAACGCGTCAGCGCGCATTCCTCGGACCCCAGCTGCGCCGGTTGCCATAAGCTGATGGACCCTATCGGCCTGTCGCTGGAGAACTTCGACGGCGCCGGCCAGTTCCGGACCGTGGAGAATGGCGTGACGATCGATCCCAGCGGCGAGCTTGACGGTGTCGCGTTCCAGAATCCGATCCAGCTCGGCAAGGCGCTGCACGACAACACGTCGGCCACGCAATGCGTCGTCAGCCGCGCCTTTGCCTATGCCGCTGGGCGTGCGCCGGCGCGCGACGAGCGTCAGTACGTCGACTATTTGCACAAGCGCTTCGCCGATAACGGCTATCGCTTGAAGGAACTGTTGAAGGATATCGCCACCAGCGATGGCCTTTATGCCGTCGGACCGGGATCGCCGGCCACGAGACCGCAAGCTGCGGCCGATGCCGCGAAGGAGCGGTCATGACCTTTCTGATCCGCAAGACAATGGGACGCCGCGCCGCCTTGCGCGGCTTGTTCAAGGGCACGGCGGTTGCTGTCGCGTTGCCGTTTCTCGACTGCGTGCTGAACGAAAGCGGCACCGCGCTGGCCGCCGGCGCGCCCTTGCCGGTGCGGTTCGGGACGTGGTTTTGGGGCCTTGGCTTCAATCCCGGTCGCGAGCTGAAATCGCTCGCCAATCATGACTTCGAGTTCCTCGAAGAAGCGCAGCCGTTGGTGCCCTACAAGAAGGACATCAACTATTTCAGCGGTTTCAACACGCCGCTCGATGGCCGCAAGCTGCATGTGCACTTCAGCGGCTGGGTCGGCTGCCGTACGGGCACCGCGCCGATCAACGGCGGTGAGATTTCCGCACCCACCCTGGACGTGCTGGTTGCCGACGTGATCGGCGGCAAGACGCGCTTCCGCTCGCTCGATGTGTCGAGCACCGGCGACCCGAAGGACAGCTACAGCTATCGCAACAGCGGCAGCCAGAACGCGGGCGAGGTCTCGCCGGTCAGCCTTTATGCGCGCCTGTTCGGGCCGGGCTATGTCGATCCCAACGGCGGTGAGTTCAAGCCCGATCCGGCCATGCTCGCGCGCCAGAGCGTGCTGTCCTTCGTCGGCGATCAGATGAAGGAATACCAGAAGAAGATCGGCGCCGCCGATAGAGCACGGCTGGACGAGTACTTCACATCGATCCGCCAGGTCGAACACCAGATCAATCTTCAACTCCAGAAGCCCGAGCCATTGGCCTCCTGCAAAGTCGCCAAGGCGCCGGAGGAAACCAAGCTCGGCGATGAAGTCGAAACCGTGCTCGTCAACCACAAGATCATGACCGAGATGCTGGCAATGGCCGTGGCCTGCGACCAGACCCGCGTGTTCAACATGCTGTATTCGCAATCGCTCTCCCGCCTGCATCGGCGCGGCGAGACGTTCATCCACCACTCGCTGACGCATGAGGAGCCGACCGACCCGAAGCTCGGCTATCAGTCGGCGGTCGCATGGTTCAATATCCGCAGCATGGAAGCGATGGCCGACTTCATCGCGGCATTCAAAGGCATCAAGGAAGGCGACGGCACGTTGCTCGACAACACGCTGATCTTCGCCAACACCGACACCAACTACGCACGCCTGCATGCGCTGGACGCGGTGCCGATCATGACGGTCGGCCGCGCCGGTGGACGCATGAAGACTGGCATGCATATCGCCGGCAATGGCGACGTCATCACCCGCGTCGGGCTGACCGCCATGCGCGCGATGGAAGTGCCGATCGAGACTTGGGGCTCCAACTCGATGCAGACCGCGAATCCCATCACCGAAGTGATGGCCTAACGATGCTCAGCCGCGCCGTCCTTGTCGCCGTTTCGCTTCTTGCCGCCGCTGCGCAAGCCGCGCCGCCGGCGGATGTCACCGTGCGGGAAACGGGCCTCGGCGCACGCTATACGGATGCGAAGGGCAAGAGCCTCTACACCTATGCCAAAGACAACGACGGCCAGAGCCTTTGCATCGACCGCTGCGCCCAGACATGGCCGCCGCTGATCGCGGGCGAGACGGCGGCGCCGGCGGGCGATTGGACTCTCGTCACGCGTCCCGACGGTGCGCGCCAATGGGCCTTCAAAGGTCGGCCGCTTTACACCTACAGCCGCGATCCCGCGCCCGGTGCGACGATGGGCGACGGCATCCAGGAAGTTTGGCGTCTGGCGCTCGATCTCGCGCCGCGCCCGAAGGGCATCCTGTACCAGGGCACGCTCAGCGGCTGGGTCGCGGCGACGTCCGGCGGTGCGACGTTGTACGTCCGCGACGGCGAGAAGGACTCAAGCGCGAAGCTCTGCGCCGACACATGTTTGCGCGGCTGGCGCCCCGCTGCGGCGCCGGCCATCGCCAATCCCATCGGCGACTGGTCCGTGGTCGCGCGCGCGGACGGCGTGAGCCAGTGGGCTTATCGCCATCAGCCGGTTTACGTGTCGCAAGACGATACGGTACCGGGTGACGTGAACGCCGACGGCCGCGACGGCAAGTGGCATGCACTGGTGCTCGAAGCCGCACCGGCACTGCCGAACGGCTTCAAGCTCGGGCCGTCCGACTACGGCCCCATCGTCGTCGATGCACAAGGCATGACGCTGTATTCAATCCCCAACTACAACGCGATCAGCAAGACGCTCTGCCTGGCCGACTGCCTGAATACCTATTGGCGCCCCGTGCCCGCAACCGAAGGCACAAAGCCTTCGGGCAATTGGTCGGTGATGAAGGGTCTCGATGGCCAGCCCCAGTGGGCCTATCGCGGCGAGTTGCTCTTCATGCACACCCGCGACAAAAGACCCGGTGAAATAGAGGGTGATCGGTTCGCCAGCGGCACCGGCAATTTCGGCTGGGATGTCATCCAGGCGACATCTTTGATTGGGCGTTCGTTCTAGAAGAGCAGTAACGCTCAGTTGCGGGCGAGCCCCTAAACAACCGATACTCGACATCGCGACACGTTGCCTCAGGCTCAGGGGCCTCAAGCTCACAGGGGAGAGCGAGATGGTCATCGGCATGTCCTTGTCTGCCTTCACGACATTACACGTACTCATAAGTTTCGCGGCCTTGCTCGCGGGCGTGATCGTCACGGTGAAAATTCTTCAGAACAGCGACATACCGCTGTGGACGTGGAGCTTCTTGGCGACATCGTTTCTGGTGAGTGCGACCGGCTTCATGTTTCCGGCGCAGGCGGTGCTGCCGCCGCATGTCGTCGGCGGCTTATCGCTGCTGATTTTCGTGGCCACGGTGCCCGCTTATCTCGCGGTGAAGAAGAGTGGCCGCCTGCGCGCGGTCTATGTGATCGGCACGCTGGTGCTGTTCTACTTCAACGCCTTCGTGACGGTGGTGCAGGCCTTCTTGAAGGTCCCAGCGTTGCATGAGCTCGCGCCGCAAGGTTCCGAGCCACCGTTCGCGGTGGCGCAAGCCGTGCTGCTGGTCGCCTTCGTGTATCTGGGGGTCCGCGCGATGCGCGCCTTCCGGCCCACGCCGACAGTGGTCGGCGCAGCCGGATAAGCGACTATTTCGTCGCGATCGGCTTCACCATCGTGATCCGATCGCCCCAGGTGCTGCCCAGATAGATCGTGCCGTCCTTCAGCACGGCGATGGAGGCGCCCGGGATGGTCTCGTCGTCCATGCGATAGATCGTCTTGAAGGCCAGCGTCTTGGGGTCCATCTCGATGACGGCGAACGGGAACGTGCAGGGCGGCCCGTTCAGATCGCGACACAAGCGCGTGCCGATGATCGGCAGGCTGGTGTTGCCGACACCGATCAGCTTGCCGTCTTCGGTCCACGACAAGTTATCGTTCTGCTGCGGCACTTTCTCGCTGACCTGGCGATTTGAGCCGTCGGCGTTTATGGCGATGATGCGCTGGTTGTACATCGAGGCGATGTAGATGCGCTGCGTCTTTTGGTCGACCTGCATGCCATTCGCGAACGCAGCCTGGCTGTTCGGAATGCGCGACCAGCCGTCGGTCTTCGTCCAGCGGAAGGCGCCGCCGATCTCGCGGCCGAAGAACAGCTGCACATCGGTCCAGAACGTGCGCGGACGATCGTAGGTGTGGCTGATGACGATGCCATCGTCACCCAGGGCGGCGAGATCGTTCGGCGACAACTCATCGGGCGTCTTTACACAGCCTTCCCAACCTATCGTGAAATCGTCGCCGTTGACGGCCATGCTGTAGCGCTCGATTCGTCCACGATTGTTCACCAGCAGGCGGAACGTGCCGTCGTCGCGGTTGCTGAGGTGGAACGAACCGGTGCCGATCTGATCGGGTGGTGCCCCGCAGCGCGGGAAATTTTCCGTCTCCGTCGGTGTCGGTTTGCCGACCAGCAGCGGCTTGATCTCGCGCGTCTTTGGATCAAACAGCACCAGGCGTGCGTCGCCGTGTTTGCCGGTTGTCATCAGCCAGCGGCTGCCGGGGATGATCTCGATATCTTCGGGGCCATTGATGTCGCAGAGGACATTGTCGCCCGGCGTGCAGGCGGCGAGCTGATGTGTTTTCGGTGTGCAGCTCGCAAGCAGAACGCCGGCGGTCGCCGCCGCGGCGAGTAACAAAGCGCGCATTAAGGTTCTCCCGACCAAATCCCGCGCGCAGCTTACTGTGGCGACGCGGGCAGTGCCAGCAAGCCGGCTTTGAGAGCTGTCAAAATCGGCTTGTCAGAGAAGGTACGCGAATCGCCAGCCGTACAGATTGGCACCCGGCATATCGCTAGCCGTACAGAAGGTCAGGGCAGGAGGCGCTCGCGATGCCGTCGCCTTGCTCGGCGTCGTGAATTGGCCGATCCTCACGGCCTGGACGCGCTCATGCATTTTGATCGGGGAGGATCGGATGTCTCAGCTAAAGTGGGGCCTTGCGGTCGCGGCACTTCTCATGACCGCGCCGGTGCAAGCAGCTTTGCTGCCGGGCTACGGCGAGATCACCGGCACGATCAACGCCAAGAAGGGCGACATCGTCACCATCTACATGATGAACACCGACAAAAGTGTCGGATATTCGGTATACGCCGTGGACGGCAAGTTCCGCGCGAACGACCTCATCCCCGGTCACTACGAGATCACCGTGCGTAAAAGCGGCTACGAGATGGCTGCCGTGCCGCTCGACGTGAAAGCCGACGGGCATTTCAGCACGAAATTGAACGTCACGTTCGGCGCGGCCGAGCCCGACTACGTCGGCGGCGGCACGCGCGGCGACACGAAGCTCGTGACGTTCGCCCAGGCTTATCCGCCGGGAAAGGGCCGCGACATCGTCGAGCGTGTCTGCTTCGTCTGCCACGGGCCGAACTTCCTGGCCGGCAAGATCCTCGACAAGGAAGGCTGGAACAGCGCCATCGACTTCATGACCCAGGAACCGGCGTTCCAGCGCTACGGCCTCACGGAAGGACCGTCTGCTTTCGATGGCGCCCGTTTGCCGCCGAAAGACCGCGAAGTGTTGGTCGACTATCTCGCCAAGAACTTCGGGCCTGAGTCCGAGCCGCGCACGATCCTGCAGGACTCCCCGCCACCGCTCGATCCGGCAGCCTTGTCGAAGGCGATGTTCATCGAATATCGCGCCATGAACAGCAAGGACATGCCGCACCGCTACACGCAGGAAGTCCACTTCGACAAGGACGGCAACGTGTTCGCGACCGACCGCGGCCGTCCCGCCGCGATCGTGCGCTGGGACCCGCGCACCGGCGACTCCACCACGTTCAAGACACCGAACCCGACCAGCTCGCCGCATGGCATCACGGTCGATTTCGACGGCACGGTGTGGTGGGCGGGCAGCGACGTGCTGCTGGGGCATCTCGATCCAAAGACCGGGCAGACCGACCAGTATGTCGTGCCGGAGCTGGGCATCATGGGCCACACGCCGGTGTTCAATCACCAGGGCGATTTGTGGTTCTCGCAGCTCACCGGCAATAAGATCGGCCACTGGGACCGCAAGACCGACACGATCACGTATTACGAAGCGCCGGACGGGCGTTCGCGCCCCTATGGCTTGGTGATCGACAACAAGGACAAGGTCTGGTTCGTCGAATACCACACCGACTACGTCACGCGCTTCGATCCGGAAACCAAGGAGTTCAAGCGTTTCCTGATCAAGAGCCACCCGGCACAGATGCGCCGTCTGGGCGTCGATGCCAACGATATCATCTGGTACGGCGTCTACGGCTCGCCCGGCAAGAAGGGCAAGGTGGGGCGTCTCGATCCCAAGACCGGCGAAGTGACGGAACGCGATCTGCCGATCGGCTTCTCCAATCCTTACGACGCCTGGCCGGATAACATGGGGAATATCTGGGTCAGCACGGACAACTACATGGTCCGCATGGACGATAAGACCGGTAAGTACACGACCTATCCGATCCCGGAACGCACCGATCAGCCGAAAGTGATGACAACGAAAGACGGTGCCGTTTGGTATGCGCCGCGCATGGCCGGCACCGGCAAGCTGCAATACGGCGCGGTCGCGGCGGTGCTGTATCCGGACATGGATGCGATCACCACGCTCGGCGCGTATTACGACACCAAGAGCAGCGCCAACTATCAGGCCACGTTCAAGGGGCCGGCCACGCCGGTCACCGGCGCGATCAAGCAGACCAAGCTGGGCGCGCAGAACAAGCAGGCGCCGGGCGTGAACATCGTCGGCAAGGACCCCGCGAAGGGCGGCAGCGGCGGCAGCCGGGCGGGAGCGGCGCCTGGCATGGCCGACTAGGCACGGTTCACGGGCTCAAAATAAAAGAGCGCGGCTCGCGGGCCGCGCTCTTTCTTTTTTCAGCATGGGGAAGCCCTAAGAGTCCGGCGTCATCGTGATTTCGATGTCGACGAGACCGAACTTCTTTTCGGGCACCTTGATGTAGACGGTCTTGTAGCCGCTTTTCACGGCCCGCATCTGCAGCTGGCTGATATCCACTTCGCCGCCGGACAACTGATCGAGATAGAGGCCTACGTCCGGAGACTTGTAACCGCCGTCCGCGACGGATTTTGTGTTCACGAAGACGCGTGGGTGTTTCACTTCGACGAAAACCGATACGCCGGCAAGCGGCTGCCCCGCCGAATCGCGCACGTGGCCGCGGTACTGCAGGATCGGCGGTCCGCCGTCATCGATGACGAAGAAATCGTCGCCATCGGCCAAAGCTGCGGGAACCTGCGCCAAAGCGGCGCCAGCGATCAGCAGAAGGAGGGCGAACCGGACGATCATGCTCACATCAAAAGCCAGCGCCGCTCGAAGATCAAGATCGCGATGGTGGCGATCAGGGCCGGTGCCCAGACCAGGTGACGCTCGAAACGCTGCGTTACGCTGCGTGGGATGATGAGTGTGGCCACGATGGCGGCCACGAGGCCGACCGCGATCCAGCCGTACCAATGCATGGACGGGCCGGCCGCGCGTAACGGCTTTCCCGCCGCGTCGAGGAGGGCCGTGGTCGTGAACGTGTTGGTCAGCGGATAGTACAGGAATGGCGTGATGTCGAAGATGGCGACATATGTGTAAACCGCCGAGAATATCGTGGCGAAAACGCCGGGGGACAGGCGGCTCAGCATTTAGAAGATCCCCCGCAGGTCGGTGAGGATGTGGCCCACCATGAAGTTCCACCACACGAAGCCGGCCACCATCACGGTCAGAACCTTGCGCGTGAACAGGTCCTGATCGTCGGCGGCTTTGCGCCAGTAGGCGACATAGGCTGGAATGATCGCGAGGCCGATGATCGCGAAGTGCTCCTTAACCTCGAACGCGCCGATGGCGAGGTTCAGGCTCATGTCCGTCAACGGCTTCTTCGCGTCGAGCACGTACGCGGGATAGACGATCGCGCCGCCGATGGTCGTCAGCACGTAAAGGATGGCGATGGCATTTGTGTATACACTTCCGCGCACCGCCCGGAAGTTGGTCACTATGTTTCGACCGGACGCCGCCGTTGGCCTCCACAAGCTAAATGCTTGATGTGAAACGGCGCCAATCAGCACCACCGAAATCAGCATGTGAGCCATCAGCAATGTCAGGATCACGATTTACCCCCCTCGCGAACGACAGTCGCCCCAACAAAATCTTTAGATAGCTTCACCAAACAAAAATGTCACAGCCGTGTTCCACGCTGCGAACGACAGTGCCCGAACGGTTACGCTCCGTGAACAAAACGTTGGATTGTCTCACACAATATAACTTCAGGGTGGGATGACGACACCAATCGTCATATCGTCCGCGCGTTGAATCCTATTCGGGGGAATAGCTTATGCCTAACCACGTCATACGGCCCGGCGCATTTGCGTTGGCCGGTAGTCTTCTGTGCTATCTCGCGACCGGTGTTGCGCCGGCGTTCGCGCAAGTCGCCGGGCTCGAAGAGATCACCGTGACGGCCCGCAGGACGAACGAAAGCCTGCTCGATGTGCCCGTCGCGGTCGCCGTGATGACGGCCGAGGCGATGTCGACGCGCAACGTCACCGACCTGTACGGCATCGCCGAATACACGCCGGGCCTGAAACTGAACGGGACGCTGAACAGCCGTAACGACCGTTCGCAGCAATCGATGATCATCCGCGGTATGACGCCGACGTTCGGCGGCAACGTGTCGATCTTCATCGATGGCGCGCCGATCATCGGCGACGGCTTCGCCGAAGGCATCGAAGACTTGGCCCGCGTCGAAGTCATCAAGGGACCGCAGAGCGCGACGTTCGGACGTTCGGTGTTCGCCGGCGCCGTCAACCTTGTCACCAAGGATCCGTCGGCGACCGACTATCATGCCGCGATCTCCGCGGAAGTGATGACGCGCAGCGGTCATGACATCCACGGCGGCGTCGAAGGGCCGATCATTCCCGACAAACTCGCCTTCCGCGTCAGCGGTCGCAACTTCCGCACCGACGGCAGCTATGTGAACCAGGCGCTTCCGTCCGAGAAGTTCGGCGCCCAGGCGACGGACTCCGTGGCGCTGGCCTTGCGCGCGACCCCGACCGACAACCTGTCGGCCAAGTGGTTCGGCACCTATTCGATCATCAGCGACGGACCCGGTGGACCGTTCAAGTCCAACGCCAACGATTTCAACTGCGCCGCCGGCGCGCGTGGGACGCAGCTGAACTACCTCTGCGGCAAGATCCCGCCGGTCGACTTCCGCCGTTTGGCCGCCAACGACCAGATCGATGTGCCGGTGCGTAACGTCATCCTGAATAACTCGACCGGCCGCCTATACTTCCTGCCGGGTATTCCGTCGACGTTCACGGATCACGCCGGTCTGGAACGCCACGTCGTTCATACCCACGGCATCGTCAATTACGACATCGATGCGATCGACGCGACGTTCACCTCCACGACGTCCTACGACGACAGCAAGTTCACCATCCTGTTCGACGTGGACTCCGAAGACACCACCTACATCCCGAACCCGAACTTCAACGCGACCCGCATTCAGGATCTGCAGCCGTACCAGAACTACATGCTGGTCAGCCAACGTCACCAGTACGGTTGGTCGCAGGACTTCCGTCTGCAGGGCGGGGCGCACAGCCGTCTGCATTGGGCGGTTGGTGCCAGCTACTACTCGCAATCGACCCTGGGTACGCTGGGTTCGTTGCAGCTCACCGGCCCGGTGGCCTCTGGTCAGCCCAGCAAGACCACGACCAAGACGAAGGGCGTCTACGGCTCGCTCGCCTATGACATCCTGCCGAACCTGACGGTGTCGTTCGAAGGCCGCTATCAGAACGACAACATCGCCACGTTCAGCTACATCGTGCCGACGACGTTCAGGCCCTACATCACGCCTGCGGTCGCGTTCAATCCGCTGGTTTCCCAGGATCAGAAGACCTTCAAGCCGCGTGCCTTGCTCACCTGGCACCCGACTCAAGACGTCATGATCTACGGCGGTTACGCGGAAGGCGGCAACCCCGGTGGCTTCAACACCAACTTGATCCAGTACAACCCGACCCAGCAGCAACAGCTGGCGCAGCTGTACGGCATCAAGCTCGAGATCGAGCCTGAGAAGATCAAGAGCTGGGAATTGGGCGTGAAGGGCATGTTCTTCGACAACCGCGCTCAGATCACCGCCGACGTGTACTACGCGAAGTGGGTGAACCAGGTTGTGTCGTCGCAGATCGCGATCACCAACATCGCGGGCATCCTGCCGACCTCGCTGTTCACGACCAGCTCGAACGTCGGTCAGACCGAGTTCAAGGGCGTGGAAATCGAAGGCCAGTTCCGCGTCACACCGGAACTCACGGTGAACGGCGCCTTCGCCTACAACCCGAGCGTCATCAAGAAGTACATCTGCACCATCTGCCGTCTCCAGGTCACGGGCAGCAACGACGTCACCGGCAAAGCTCTGCCGGCGGTCGCCGCGACCACGGCAAGCCTCGGTGCGCAGTACAACCGTCGCCTCACCGACACCCTGGACGGCTACATCCGCGTCGACTGGAACTATCAGGGCAAGATCTGGGAAGACGAAACCAACCTCGCCTGGATCCCGGGAAGCAGCAAGACGGCGCTGCGCATCGGCGTCCAACGCGGCACGATCAGCGCCGAAGGCTATGTCACGAACCTGTTCGACGACACGAGCTGGAGCGGCGTGCAGCGTAACACCGACGTGACCCGTCCTGGCACGAACGACATCATCCTCGGCCTGCCGAAGCGTCGTACCTTCGGCCTGCGCGTCCGGGCGTCGATGTAAGAACTGCCGGCTCTTTAAAGCGACAGACGCCGCCTCGGGCTCTCCCGGGGCGGCGTTTTGCTTTCGAACCTCGCGCTAGAACTCTCGCGGCGGGCCGTTCTATGATGGCGCCAGCACGGGAGTACATAAAATGGCCGAGAAGAAAATCGACCCCACGATGGTTCCGCCGACCCCGGCGGAAGTGTCGGTGATGGTCCAGGGCAGCACCATCGTCTTCCAGACGGACGACGCCAGCGCCTTTTATACCTATGACAAGGACACCGCCGGTCAGTCGGCCTGCGACGCCAAGTGCGCCGAGACCTGGCCGCCCGTGGTCGCCCATGGCGAAGCCAAGCCGCTCGGGCCGTGGACCCTCGTGCCGCGGGTGGGCGGCGCGAAGCAGTGGGCCTATAAAGGCAAGCCGATCTACACCTACGCCAAGGACGTCCCCGGCGAGAAAAAGGGAGACGGCATCGGCGGCGTCTGGCACGTGCTGAAGCCCTAAGGCTTCGCCTAGACCCGGGCGGCGGTTAGTCCATCGTCCCGAGGATCATCTTGCGCTGCTTCATCTCAAACGCCTGCTGAGCCGCCGGTTCCGGCGTCAGCAGCGAGACGATGATTCCCACGGCGAACGACAGCGGGATCGTCACCAGCGCCGGGTTCTTGAGCGGGAACCAGAACTCAGTCCGGCCGAGCACGTCGACCTGGATCGTCGCCGAGCCATAGATGAACACCAGGGCCGTAACGGTCCCCACTACCATCGATGAGACCATGCCGGCGGTGCTGGCCCGCTTCCAGAAGGTGGCGAGCACGAGTGCGGGAAAGTTGCCGCTGGCGGCCAGCGCGAAGGCCAGCGCCACCATGAACGCGACGTTCTGTCCCTTGAAGCCGAGGCCCAGCACGATCGCGAGAATGCCCAGTCCGATGGTCGCCACGCGCGCCACCAACAGCTGCTCCTTGTGATCGGCATGGCCCTTGCGCACGACCGAGACCCACAGATCGTGGCTCATGGCCGCGGCACCTGACAGCGTCAGTCCGGCGACCACGGCAAGGATGGTCGCGAACGCCACGGCGGCGATGAAGCCCAGCAGGCCTGTGCCGCCCAGCGCCTGCGCCAGCAGCGGCGCGGCCATGTTGCCGCCTTTGTCGACGGCGATGATCGCATCCTTGCCCACCAGCACCATCGCGCCGAAGCCCAGGATAAACGTCATCAGATAGAAGAAGCCGATCAGGCCCGTGGCCCAGAACACGGACTGCCGCGCCGCCTTGGCATCGGGGACGGTATAGAAGCGCATCAGCAGGTGGGGCAGGCCGGCGGTGCCGAACATCAGCGCCATGCCCAGCGATACCGCTTCCCACGGATTGGCGACCTGCGCGCCCGGCGCCAGGACCGCCGCGCCGTATTTCTGCGCCGCGGCGTGGAACAACGCGGCGGGATTGAAATTGAACTGCGCCAGCACCAGGACCGACAACAGCGCCGCGCCGCCCAACAGCAGGCCGGCCTTTACGATCTGCACCCAGGTCGTCGCCAGCATGCCGCCGAACAGCACATAGGCCAGCATCACGACGCCCACGATCACCACGGCGGTCTCGTAGGAAAGACCGAACATGAGACGGATCAGATTACCCGCGCCGACCATCTGCGCGATCAGATAGAACGCGACCACGGCCAACGTGCCGAGCGCGGCGGCGACGCGCACGGGCGTCTGCTTCAGCCGATAGGCGACAACGTCCGCGAAGGTGTACTTGCCGAGATTGCGCAACGGCTCGGCGATCAGCACCAGCACCACCGGCCAGCCCACCAGCCATCCGGTGGAATAGATCAGGCCGTCGAATCCCGACAGCGACACCAGCCCCGCGATGCCGAGGAAGCTGGCCGCGCTCATGTAATCGCCCGCGAGCGCGAAGCCGTTCTGCGGGCCGGAGATCGAGCGGCCCGCCGCGAAGAACTCTTCCGTCGTCTTGGTGCGCCGCGCGGCCCACCAAGTGATGACCAGCGTCAGCGCGACGAAGACGACGAAGAACAGGATCGCCGTGACATTCGGTTCGGCATTCATGGCGCATTGCCTCCAAGGCGGGTGACCTGTGCGTCGAGATGGGTGTTCGCCCAGCGCACGTACAACCAGGTCACGCCCCAGGTGGCGACGATCACCAACGCTCCGAGCAGGATGCCGACCGAAAGGCCCGGCACGATCTCGACGCTGACCGCGTCCTTGTTGAAGGCGAGCAGCAGGATGAAGCCGAAGTAGATCACGACCATCAGCGCGCTCAAACTCGCCCCGATGCGCCAGCGCTGCCGCGCGACGTCGCTTAAACTCTGTGTCACCGCGATCCTCCCCAAAGTCTCATTCCGCCGCGCCCAGGATCATCTGGCGTTCCTTGGCCTCGAAGGCCGCGGCCGCCGCGGGCTCGGGCTTCAACAGCGACACCACAATGCCGACCACGAAAGCCAGCGGCATGGTGATCAGCGCCGGCGAGCTCAGAGGGAACCAGGCGCTTGCGTTGCCCAGGATATCGATCTGAATGGTCGACGATCCGTAAATCAACACGACCGCGCTGACGGTGCCCACGATCATCGACGCCACCATCCCCATGGTGGTCGCGCGCCGCCAGAATGTGGCCAGCGCGATAGCGGGGAAGTTGCCGCTCGCCGCGATCCCGAACGTCATCGTCACCATGAATGCGATATTCTGGCCCTTGAAAGCGATGCCCAGCAGCGTAGCGACGATACCGATGGCGATTGTCGCGATCCGGGCGACAAGCAGTTGCTCGCGATAGGACGCCTTTTCCTTGCGGATCACGGAGATCCAGATGTCGTGGCTGAACGCCGCCGCGCCCGACAGCGTCAATCCGGCGACGACGGCCAGGATGGTCGCGAAGCCGACGGCGGCGATGAAGCCGAGCAGGGGCGTCCCACCCAGTGTTTGCGCCAGCAGCAGCACGGCCATGTTGCCGCCCTTGTCGGCGGCCACGATGCCCTCGCGCCCGACGATCACCAGCGCGCCCATGCCGAGGATGAAGACCATCAGATAGAACGCGCCGATCAGCACCGTGGCCCAGGCCGCCGACAGGCGCGCGGCCTTGGCGTCGGGCACGGTGTAGAAGCGCATCAGGATGTGCGGCATCCCGGCAAGGCCGAACATCAACGCGCAGCTCAAGGACAGCGCGTCCCACGTGCTGTTCATCATCGGGCCTGCATGCAACGCCCGCGCGCCGTACTTTTCCGCCGCCGCGGCAAACAACGCCGGTGGGCTCATGCCGAAGTCGCTGAGCACCAGGATGCACATCACCACACAGCCGCCGAGCAACAGAACCGCCTTCAAGATCTGCACCCAGGTCGTGGCAAGCATGCCGCCGAACAGCACGTAGATCAGCATCACGGCGGCGACGATGGCCAGCGCGAATTCGTAAGGCAAGCCGAACATCAGCCGGATCAGGTTTCCCGCCCCCACCATCTGCGCGATGAGGTACGAAATGATCACCGCCATGGTCGAGATTGCGGCGGCCACGCGCACCGGCGCCTGCTTCAGACGGTAGGACACGACGTCGGCGAAAGTGTATTTGCCCAAGTTGCGGAACGATTCCGCGAACAGCACCAGCACCACCGGCCAGCCGCAGATCGCACCCGCCGCATAAACCAATCCGTCGAGCCCGCTCAGCGCGACCATGCCCGCGACGCCCAGCAGGCTCGAGGCACTCATGAAGTCGCCGGCGAGCGCGAAGCCGTTCTGTACGCCGCTGATGCTGCGCCCGGCGGCATAGAACTGATCGGCGGATTTCGTGCGCCGCGCCGCCCACCACGTAATAACCAGCGTCAGCGCGACGAAGCCGAGGAAAAAGACGATGGCGGTCGGGTTCGGCGCGCTCGCGTTCATGAGGGTTCGCGTCCCAGACGCGCGATGTCGGCATCGAGGCGATTTGCCCAGCGCACGTACAGCACGGTCACACCGCAGGCGACGAACACGATCAACGTACCGCAGGCGATGCCCACGGTCAGGCCGGGAATCACCAGGGTGTTCGCGGTGTCGCGTGCGTACAGCAGGAACAGGACATAGCCGAAGAACTGCACGCTCATGAGCGCGCTGATGCCGATGCCGACGCGCCAGCGAAGGCGCGCGACCTCACGCAGCGTGGGCTGCGACATGGCGATCCTCCCCGATCCCCCGAAGGAATCGAGCATAGCAGAACCGCCTATCTGACAATGGGCTTTAGGACTTCAGCCAGCCTAGGGCTTCAACACGTGCCAGGCCCCGCCATCGGCGCCTTCGCCGCTCGGCTTCTCGACGGAGTCATGGAAACGCACATAGACCGGCTTGCCCTTGTAGGCCCACTGGTCGCGCGTATCCGTGCGCCTGACCAGCGTCCAGTCGCCGAGTGGCTTGGCGCTGATCGGCGCGGTCACGGGCGGCCATGCATAAGAGCATTCGCCGTTGCAGGCGGACGCCGTCGGGGTGTCCTTGTCGTAGTAATAGAGCGCGAGGTTGGTGGGGAAGTGCTTGTAGGCGAACTCGTTGCCGCTCTGGATCAGCGCCACTTCGCCGGGGTGTTCCGTGTGGCGCGGCTCGGCTGAGGTCTTCGGGGGCTCTGCGGCCTGAGCGACGCTAAACGCGGCGAGGGACAGGGCGCAGAGGAAGCCGGTGAACAAACGCATGAAGTCCTCGCAAAGAGACGCCCGGGCGGCGCATGGGGCGGATGGTTTATAATTTTACGCCCCTATCGCACCTTAGGGCAAATCAACTGACGCACCGCGGTTGCGAACGGTCGACCCTGCACAAATTCTTCGCATGTGCGAGATGTGCGCAGTTTCAAGGCTTCCGGGCAGGCATTCCAAGGAGTTGAATGTAATTCGGACTCGACATTAATCAACTTATGCGTCAGCCAAAAAAAATCGTGATTTCACACCCTGCAGTTCACGATGCCCGACACGAAAACCGCCATTCTTCCAGACCTGCATGTCCTGCTGGTGGACGATGACGAGCTGTTCCTCAAGATGGCGCAGGCCATGCTCGGTGCGCTTGGCGTGAAGCACGTCACCACCGCGACTAACGGAAGTGACGCCTTCGCCAAGCTCGCCAAGACGCCGCGCGTGGTCGACGTGGTTCTATGCGACTACAGCATGGATGCGGGCAACGGCCTGCAGCTTCTGCAAAGTATCCGCACCGGCGCGATCAAGCTGATCCGCCCGGATATCTGCTTCATCCTGCTGACGGCGTCGGGCGACCACAGCGTTGTCGAAGCGGCGGCCCAGCTCGACACCAACGGCTACTTGATGAAGCCGGTCACGCCAACCAGTTTGCAGAATGCGATCGTCAAAGCCCGCAGTCGCGCCGTGAAAGTGGATTTCGCCCGCTATTCCAGCGTGGTCGTTCCAGCACACTAAGCTGCTAACCGCCGACGTACCCGCCGATCACCGGCAGGATCTCGCCGGTGATGTAGCTCGAACACTGCGCCGAGGCTAAAAAGACGAAAGCTGGCGCGATCTCTTCCGGCTGCGCCGGACGTTTCATCGCGGTATGCGCGCCGAACTCCGAGACATCCTTCGCCGCCTTGTCGGCGGGATTGAGCGGTGTCCACACTGGACCCGGCGCCACCGCGTTCACGCGGATGCCGCGCGGAATCAAATGCGTCGCGACAGATCGCGTGAAGGCATGAATGCCGCCCTTGGTCATCGAGTAGTCGAGCAGGTTCTTGTTGCCCATCAGGCCGGTCACGGACCCATTGTTGACGATGGCGCTGCCATTACCCATGTGCGGCACGACCGCCTGGGTCATGTGGAAGTAGCCGTAAAGGTTCGTCTTCAGGGTCATATCGAAATGGTCCTCGGTGAGGTCCTCGATATTGTTCACGTGGAGCTGGAACGCGGCGTTGTTGACCAGCACGTCGATTTGACCGAATGCCTTCAGCACCTTTTTCACGGCGCCGAAGCAGAACGCGCGGCTTCTGACATCGCCGGCGATCAGCAAGCAACGTCCGCCCTCGGCTTCGACCGCTTGCGCGGTGACCTGGGCATCCGCATGTTCGTTGAGATAGAGAATGGCGACATCCGCGCCTTCACGCGCGAACAGCACCGCGACCGCGCGGCCAATGCCTGAGTCGCCGCCGGTGATGATCGCGGTTTTGCCGCGCAGCTTGCCGGAGCCCTGGTAGAACGGCGCATCGTACATCGGCGCCGGGTCGAGATTGGATTCCTGCCCGGGCTTCGCGTGATGTTGTTTGGGCAGCGGCGGTTCAGGATAACGTCGCGCACCGGCCTGCATCGCGCCTTTAAGCTCCCGCTTTTTCGAACCACCCGCTTTGCGGTCGATGTGGCGTTGTGCGGTGCGTTGTTGTTTCGCGGTGCGTGAACCTGAAGGCCGGGGACGTGGCATAAGAGCCTCCTGTTCGCTGCGGATCGTTGAAATCCTGCAACGTCCCAACGGACGGCTTAGTTCCGGTAGAGGGGCAAGTCCGCGTTGCGGCTATGCAACCGCGCGCGTGAAATCCGCAACGAGCACACGTTCCAGCATTTCGGCTTCGATCGGCTTTTGCAGAACCGGGACGCGGGCATAGCGGCGGTCGAGAGAGTCGCGGTCGTAGCCGGTGATGAATACGAACGGCACGCCTCTGGCGATCAGCATGTCGGCGAGGGGATAGGTCTGCTGGCCGTTCAGGTTAAGATCGAGGATCGCTCCGTCGATGCGTTCCTTGGACGCAATCTCAAGGCCGTCGGCTAGCGTATTCGCGGGCCCAACGACCTCCGCGCCGAGATCGGTCAGCACGCCTTCGATGAACATGCTGATCAAGACCTCGTCTTCAACCACGAGAAGGCGACGGCCTTTCAGCGAGCCGTCGGCCGCGAGGTTGACGACTTCGGGTTCGGGCTCCGGCATGGGGGCGCTCTCGACCGCGGTGATCTGTACGATCTGCGTTCCGGGGATCGACAGGCGGCAGCGCAGGCCGGTTGGCGCCCACTCCGTGGTGACTTTACCGCTGAGCTGATGCTCGATACTCGAGCGCACGATGGTCAGACCGAAGCCAACGCGAGCAGGCTCTTGCGCCGGCGGTCCATCGTGCTCGATCCAGTCGAGTTCCAAGTCTTTCTTAAGGCTCCACGTCAGGCGCAAGTGGCCGCCCGGCACCGACAGCGCGCCATACTTGGCTGCGTTGGTCGCAAGTTCATGGATCGCCAACGCCGCCGCCTGCGCTGTTGCGGGACGCAGCAGGATCGACGGTCCCTCGGCGATGATGTGGTCGCTGCGGCTGGTGGTGTAGGGCGCCAGTTCTTCCTCGATGATCTGGCGCAGGTTGGCGCCTTCCCAGCGGGTGGAAGACAGAAGGTTGTGCGTTGCCGCCAACGCGCGGATACGGCCTTCGACAACGCGCGTGAATTCGGCGGTTGTTTTGGCTTTGCTCAAGCGCAGGATCGACTGCACCACGGCCAGCGCATTCTTGGCGCGGTGATCGACTTCGCGCGCGAGCAGGGCCTGGCGCTCCTCGGCTTGTTCGCGGTCGGTAATATCGACCGTGACCCCCGACAGCCGCACCGTCGCGCCGGATTCATCGAACGTGGGCGCGGCTGAGCCGAAGCACCATCGTATTTCGCCGTTCGGGCGGACGACGCGGAATTCATGGTGATAGCGGTCGCTAAGTCCACGCGCTTTCACCGCGACGGGCAGTTGATCGCGATCGTCCGGATGGTACAGCGCACGTATGTTCTTCCAGTCCGGATGGAAGTCAGCGGGGTCGACCCCGAATATCCGGTATTGGCCTTCGTCCCAGGTGTATTCACCGGTCTCGACGTCGAAATCCCACGAGCCCATGTTCGCGGCGCTCAGGGCGAGCGTGCGTCGTTCTTCGCTGGCGCGCACGAGCTTGTTGGAATTCTCCAGTTCGGCGGTGCGCTCGGCCACGCGACGTTCGAGTTCGTCGTTCATCCGCTCGAGTTGGCGGGTCTTGCGATAGAGTTCGACGAATACCCGAACCTTTGCACGCAGCACCTCCGGTACCACCGGAACCGACACATAATCGACCGCGCCGATTTCATAGCCGCGCAGGTGGTCGACCTCGGCGAACTGGATCGCCGAGACGAAAATGAGCGCGGTCTTTTGGAAGCGGGGATGCTCGCGGATCATGGCCGCCAGCTGGAAGCCGTCGAGATCCGGCATCACCACGTCGATCAACACGACGGCGATGTCATTCTTGAGCAACTGCCCGAGCGCTTCCGTCGCCGACGATGTCTTGATGAGGTTCTCGCCCATACCCGCGAGGATGACCTCATAACTCAAGAGTTTCGACGGCTGGTCGTCGACCAGCAGAATGTTGACCTTATCGTCCGAGCTCAACTTCAATTCCTTTTAGCGATGCAGCCACAGGCGCAGCGCGGACAACAATTGTTCGGTATTCACCGGCTTTGCGAGGTAGTCGGAGGCGCCGGCCTCCAGGCATTTCTCGCGATCGCCCTTCATCGCCTTCGCCGTCAACGCAATGATCGGCAGGCGGCGGAAGTTGCCCTTTTCACGGATGACGCGGGTGGTTTCGTAACCGTCCATCTCGGGCATCATGATGTCCATCAGCACCAGCGCGACGTCCGGCGTCGATTCCAGCAGCGAGATCGCTTCGCGGCCCGTGGTTGCGGTCACGACCTTCATGCCGCGACGTTCCAGCGCGCTCGACAGCGCGAAGATGTTTCGCGCGTCGTCGTCGACCAGCAGGATCGTGCGGCCGATAAGGTCTTCATCCGAACTGTGCAGCCGTTCCAGCATCCGCTGCTTTTCGGGGGGCAGCTGATCGACAACGCGGTGCAGGAACAACGCCGTCTCGTCGAGCAGGCGTTCCGGCGATTCCGCGCCTTTGACGACAATGGAGCGCGCCATGGTGTGCAGCTTGGCGTCTTCCTCGGCCGAAAGCTGGCGGCCGGTGAACACCACGACCGGCAGATCGGCGAGGGTGGCGTCGCGTTGGATTTCCTCCAGCACCTCGAAGCCGGACATATCCGGCAGGCGCAGGTCCAGCACCATGCAGTCGTAGTTGCTTTCCTTGAGCAGGGCGATGGCTTCGCGGCCTGTCGGGGAGACTTCGATGTCGATGTCGTCGTGGTTCAAGAGTTCGCGCACGCCGAGCTGCTCGGCCTCGTTGTCCTCGACGATGAGCAGCTTCTTCTTGCGGGGCTTGGCGTATTCCTGAATGCGCGTGAGGGCGGCGTTCAGGCCTTCCACAGTCGTTGGCTTCGAGATGTAGGAGAACGCGCCGCGTGACAGGCCGTGCTGGCGGTCTTCATCCATGGTGACGATCTGCACCGGGATATGACGCGTTTCCGGCGTGCGCTTGAGCTGGCTCAGCACGTTCCAGCCCAGCATGTCGGGCAGGAACACATCCAGCGATACCGCGGTCGGTGTGAATTCCTTGGCGAGTTCCAGGGCCTCGGCGCCGCGCGAGGCAACCAGGACCTTGAAGCCGGTCTCGTGCGCCAGATCGACCATGATCCGCGCGTAGCGCGGATCGTCCTCGACGATCAGCAAGACAGGCTCGCCGTTGATGATCGCATTGCGGTCGTCCGGGAGCTGCTCGATGACCCGGTCGGAATTCTGCGCATGCTGCAACAGCGACTGCTGTTGCGACGTCTGCGCCATTGCCGACGGACGCACCACCGCCGTCTGCGGTCCCGTGTACTTCACCGGCAGATACAGCACGAAGGTCGAGCCGACGCCCGGGGTCGAGCGCAGCTGGATTCCGCCGCCGAGCAGAGTGGCGAGTTCGCGGCTGATGGCCAGGCCCAGGCCCGTGCCGCCGTATTTGCGGTTGGTCGACGCGTCGGCCTGCTGGAACGCCTCGAAGATGATCTTCTGTTTTTCCGGCGGGATGCCGATGCCCGTATCCGATACCTCGAAGGCGACAACTTGGCTCGCCTGGCTGAGGACCGGATGGCCGGTGGTCCAACCGGTCGCGACCGCCTGCACGTTCAAGCGGATACCGCCGTGGGCGGTGAACTTGAGCGCGTTGGACATCAGGTTCTTCAGCACCTGCTGCAGGCGCTTGCTGTCGGTCACCATGCTGCGGCCAAGGCCGGAGTCGACGGTAACCTCGAACGACAGGCCCTGGTTCTCCGCCTGGTGACGGAACGGGCGCGCCACAACGTCGAGCACGTTTGCGAAGAAGATTTCTTCCGCGTCGACGCTGACTGTACCGGACTCGATCTTCGACAGATCGAGAATGTCGGAGATGAGGTTGAGCAGATCTGTACCGGCGCCATGGATGGTGCGGGCGAATTCGACCTGCTTCGGCTTCAGATTGCCTTCCGGGTTTTCCGCCAGCTGTTGACCGAGGATCAGGATTGAGTTCAGCGGCGTGCGCAGTTCGTGGCTCATGTTCGCCAGGAACTCGGACTTGTACTTGGACGTGAGCGCCAGTTCGGTGGCCTTTTCTTCCAGCGCGCGGCGGGCTTGTTCGATTTCCTGGTTCTTGCGTTCCACTTCGACGTTACGTTCGGCCAGCTGCTGGGCTTTCTGTTCCAGCTGTTCGTTCGTCTGCGTCAATTCGCGCTGCTGGGACTGCAGTTCGGTCGCCAGCTGCTGCGATTGCTTCAGCAGGCCTTCGGTCTGCATGGTGGCTTCAATCGAGTTCAGCACGATGCCGATCGAGGCGGTCAGCTGTTCGAGGAAGGTGATCTGCAAGGTCGTGAAGTGGTTCAGCGACGCCAGTTCGATCACCGCCTTGGCCTGGCCTTCGAACAACACCGGCAGCACGATCACGCTCTTTGGCGTGGCCTGGAAAAGGCCGGAGCTGATTGGCACCACGTCTTCCGGCATGCTTGAGATCAGGATGCGGCGGCGGTCGGCGGCGCACTGGCCGATCAAGCCTTGGCCGATCGAGACACGTTCCGCATGGCCCGGCGCGCCGTGGTCGGCGTAGCGCGAGATCAGGCGCAGCGTCGGCGAGTCGTCGTTTTCCAACTGATAGATGACGCCTTGGTGTGCGCCGACCAGCGGGGTGAGTTCCGATAGCATCAGGCGGCCGACGGTTGAAAGGTCGCGCTGGCCCTGCAACATGCTGGTGAACTGGGCGAGGTTGGTCTTCAGCCAATCCTGTTCCGTGTTGCGCTCCGTCGTCAGACGGAGGTTGTCGATCATGGTGTTGATGTTGTCTTTCAGTTCGGCGACTTCGCCGCGGGCTTCGACCTGGATCGATCGGGTCAAGTCGCCTTTGGTGACGGCGGTCGCCACTTCGGCGATGGCGCGCACCTGGGTCGTCAAGTTGGCGGCGAGCAGGTTGACGTTGTCGGTCAGGTTCTTCCACGTCCCGGCGACGCCCGGCACGATCGCCTGGCCGCCGAGCTTGCCGTCGGTGCCCACTTCGCGCGCCACGCGCGTCACTTCCGAGGCGAACGAGCGCAGCTGGTCCACCATCGTATTGATGGCTTCCTTCAGCTGCAGAATCTCGCCGCGCACGTCGACGGTGATCTTCTTCGACAAGTCGCCGTTGGCCACCGCGATGGTCACTTCGGCGATGTTACGCACCTGGGCGGTGAGGTTGGACGCCATCGAGTTCACGGACTCGGTCAGTTCCTTCCACACGCCGGTCACTTCCGAGACCTGCGCCTGGCCGCCGAGTTTGCCGTCGGTGCCGACTTCGCGCGCCACGCGCGTGACTTCCGAGGTGAACACCGACAGCTGCTTGATCATGGTGTTGACGATGGTGGCCGAGCGCAGGAACTCGCCCTTCAGCGGGCGGCCGTCCACGTCCAGGCGCACGGTCTGCAGCAGGTCGCCCTGCGCCACGGCGCCGATCACGCGGGTGAATTCCGTCGTCGGCCAGACCAGATCGTCGATCAGCGAATTGACCGAACCTTCCATCTCGCCCCACGCGCCGGCGGAGACGTTGAACTTCACACGTTGACGAGTCCGGCCTTCTTCGCCGACCACCTGGCCGATGCGCTCCAGCTGGCGCGCCATGTTCTGGTTCGCGCCGACGATCTCGTTGAACACGCCGGCGATCTTTCCGATGACGCCGTCTTGGTCGCCGGCCAGCCGGACGGAGAAGTCGCCGGCCCGTAAGGCCTCCAGGGCGTTCAGCAGGTCGAACAGTTCCGCCGCTTGCGTGGCGCCCAGCCCCGGCACGGCGACCGGCGTCGAACCCATCGCCGGGCCGGTCGAAGAGGTCCCGCTGCTGCCGTTCGCGCCACTGTTGTTGGCATTGGTGCCGTTTGCGGCGGCGTCGAGGGTGGCGGCTTCATTTGGGGTCATGGCGAACTCTCAGACCGTGGTTTGCGTTAGGGTGAGATATAACTAGCGATAGAGAGCGGCGGTCGATGCGGGACGTCCACGCGGAAACCTTAGCAACCCAAAGAGTTAGGGCCTAGGTGCCGTCGATCTAAAAATACTATGTAACGTCCGAGAGATAGCCCCCTAAGCCTGCCCGTTATGCTTGCGCATGCAGAGCCAGTGCTTCCCCTTCAACCGTTGCGCGACGCGTTGAAAAGAGGGGTTAGGGTGAACCCACCGCCTCTTAGGGTTGAAAAACGCACGAAGCGAGCTTTTGTTCCGTGTGGGCGGCGATATTTTTGAACGCGCCCCGGATCGGGGGGCGAGGCCGGCCTAAGGGGCCTTGAAGCGCGCTGCCACGACCCGGCTCCCGCCGGTGACGAGGCCCACCCAGATGCCGGCCACGCCGGCGACGGCGTAGATCATCTCCGTCGCGCTCCAATCGCCCGCCAGGTCACGCGCGACGCCGCCCGCGAGCGGCAGAATCGCCGCCAGCATATAGCCGACAGCCTGCGCGACGGCCGATACCGCGGCGGTCACGTGCTCGTTCTCGGAACGCAGCACGATGAGTGTCAGTGCGACGGCGAAGGCCATGCCTTGGCCAATGCCGAGCACGATGGCCGACGGCCACAACAGCGCCAGCGGCGCGAACGCGCAACCGGCGGACCCGATCATCATCAGCGCGATCGGCGCGGCGGCGATCAAGCCCGGACGACGGGCGTGCGCCAGAATGTAGGGCGTGGCGGGGATGGAGATCACTTGCACCAGTGCGATGGCCGCCAGGATCAGGCCGCTTTGCGCCGGGCTGACGTCGCGGTCGCGCATCAACGGCGCGAACCAGGCGAAGATCATGTAGGCCATGCCCGATTGCAGCGCCATGTAGGCGGTCAGCAGCCACGCGGTGCGATGGCGCAACACGCCCGCCACCGGGCGCAATCGCGTCTCGCCGACACCGATGCGTTGCGTGATCAACGGCAGCCATGTCATGGCGGTCAGCAAGGCGAAGACGGCCCAGAACGCCAGGGCCAGGCGCCAGTCGTCATTCAAGGCGCGGGTCAGCGGCGGCATCACCGCCGCGGAAATCGCCGCGCCGCCGGAAATGCACATCGTCGCGACGCCGGTCATCAGTTTGATCTGCGCGGCGAAGTCGCGCTTGATCAGCGTCGGGATCAGCACGCCGATCAACCCGCAACATGCGCCCGTCCCCATCGCGCCGGCCAGCAGCGCCGCGAACGGTTCCAGTCCCCGCAGTGCCGTCGCCGCCACCAGGACCACCAGCGTCACCACGATCGCGCGGCGGATGCCGATGCGCGCCGCCAGCGGCGGTGCGGCGAAGCCCATCAAGCCGAGACAGAACAGCGGCACGGCCGTCAGCAGGCTGACTTGGGTGCCGGATATCCCCGTCTCGAGGATGATCTCGGGCAGCGTCACGGACAAACTGCCCAGCGCCATACGCAGGTTCAGCGCCGCCAGGATCAGGCAGGCGAAGGTGAGAACCCGGGTGGACACGCGGCACGGCTATGGAAGTACGGGAGGCGCGCAAACTACGCGGCGTGACACGCCCTGCCTAGCGCGACGCGCGCAGAGCAGCCATGCACGCCGGCAGATTATCGCCGACGATCGAAATGGAAACGCCGCCGGGTCTGGCCGGTGGCGCTTGATGTCAGTTCAGCCTCGGATTCAGGCGGCGAGCCCGCGCTCGCCCTCGAGTGTCACCGCGACGGCGTGAACCACGGACGCGATCCGCAAGCCTTGCTGGATCGCCTCCTTGCTCGCGCCGGCGTTGCGCAGCGTCTTCTCATGGCTGTCCAGGCACATGCCGCAGCCGTTCACCGCCGAGACGATCAACGACCACAGCTCGAAATCGACTTTGTCGACACCCGGGTTGGCCATCACGTTCATCCGTAATCGCGCCGGCAGCGTGGCGTAGTCCGGGTCCGAGATCAGGTGCACCGAGCGAAAATAGATATTGTTCATGCCCATGATCGCGGCGGCGGCCTTCGCGGCCGTCAGCGCTTCCGGCGTCAGGTGCTGCGCGACTTCGGTCGCAACCGCGCGGATCACCGTGTCGTTGCGCGACGCCAGCGCCGCGACCAGCAGGCCGCCATAGGTCTGCTGCGTGGTCAGCGTCGGATCGCGCGGCAGGGCGGAAAGGTTCAGCTTCAAATCGCGCGCGTATTCGGGCAGCGCGTTCTTCAGGTCTTCGATCGACATGGCAATTCTCCTTCGCGAAAGGGGGGCCGGCTGCCGCTCCCACATGCGCGGGGGAGGGCGCCGCGGAGCGCGGCAGCCGGCGTCAAGGCCGCTCCTGAAAAAAACTAAGCGGCCTTGAGGGTGTCTTCGCCCTTCTTCCAATTGCAGGGGCAAAGCTCGTCGGTCTGCAGGGCGTCGAGCACGCGCAGGATCTCCTGCGGATTGCGGCCGACGCTCATGGCGTTCACCGAGACGTGCTGCACGATGCCATTCGGATCGACGATGACGGTGGCGCGGTTGGCGACGCCTTCAGCCGGGTCGACGATGCCGAGCGCGTTCGAGAGCTCCTTCTTGATGTCCGCCAGCCAGGGGAAGCTGACCTTCTTCAAGTCCTCGCGGCTTTCGCGCCAGGCGTGGTGCACGAACTCGCTGTCGGTCGACGCGCCGATCAGCTGCGTGTCGCGGTCGGCGAAGTCTCCGGCGACGTCATCGAAACCGACGATCTCGGTCGGACAGACGAACGTGAAGTCCTTCGGCCAGAAGAAATACACCTTCCACTTGCCCGCGAAGCTCGTGTCGGTGATCTGCGGGAAATCGGTCTTGCTGGGCAGCGAGGCCTTCAGGTCGAAGGCGGGGAAGGTGTTGCCGATGGTGATCATGGGGAGGTCCTTTTTGCTGTGGGGGCGCTGTGTTCCTTGATGACCTTGATATAGGGGCGACGCCCTCTTAATCTAACGATTAATAATCATCAGACTGATCGAGTAAATCGATGAGAGCCCTGCCGTCGCTCCGCCAGCTCCAGTACGTCATCGCGCTCAGCGAGACCGGCCATTTCGGCCGTGCCGCCCAACGCTGCAACGTCACGCAATCGACGCTGAGCGCCGGCATCAAGGAGCTTGAATCCATGCTCGGCGTGACCTTGGTCGAGCGCACCAAGCGCCGCGTCGTTGTGACGCCCCTGGGCCGCACCATCGCCGCGCGCGGGCGCGAGGTCTTGCAATACCTGGAAGACCTCACCGATCTCGCGGCGGGTCGCGCCGCGAAGTTGTCGGGGCCCTTGAACCTCGGCGTCATCCCCACCATCGCGCCATATCTGATCCCGCCCGCGATGACCGCGATCCGCAAGGCGTTCCCCGACCTCAAACTCTTCCTGCGCGAGGATCAGACGGAGCCATTGCTCACACGCCTGCGGCGTGGCGATCTCGATCTCGCGCTGATCGCCTTGCCCTACGAGACGGGCGATCTGACCACGCTGACGCTCGCGGAAGAGGATCTGGTCGCCTGCCTGCCCGCGCGCGACGAACTCGCGAAGCAGAAAAGCATCTCGCCGGCCATGCTGGCGAAGGCGTCGCTGCTCACGCTCGAAAGCGGCCACTGCTGGCGCGAACACGCCTGGGCCGCCTGCCGCCTCGGCGGCAAACGCGCCAACGAAGTGTTCCAGGCGACAAGCCTGCCGACGGTCGTGCAGATGGTCGCCGAAGGCCTCGGCATCACCCTGCTGCCGCGCATGGCCGTCCCGGTCGAAGCCGCCGGCCACAAGGATATCGCGATCCGCCCCGTTTCCCCCGGTGGTCCCGCTCGCGACATCGCGCTCGTGTGGCGCGGCACGTCGACGCGCGGCGACGACTTCGCGAAACTCGGCGCCGTGCTGCGCCAAGCCGCCGAAGCCGCGATCGCCAAGGGACGCGTGCGCAAGGCGTGAGTCTGTACTCCGCTCGTCACCCCGGACAAGCGACGCAAAGCGTCGCGCGATCCGGGGTCCATCCAACAGCGCGTACCCTGGTCAATGGATCCCGGATCTCGCGAACGCTCGTCCGGGATGACGATGGGAGTTCTCTGCGCCCACACATCGAGCCGATGTAACGTCTCACCTGCATTGGTTTTGGAACGGCGGTCATTGTAGGCTCACGCATTCAGCAGCAACCCGTCGGAACATCGCGCCATGCACAACGCATTCAATAAAATCATGAGAGTCGTCAGCAGCCTTATCGGCCTGGCGATGATCGCCATGGGCATCGTGTGGATGCTGCAAGGCCTGAACCTCGCCTTCCGCGTCGGCTTCATGGTTGGTGACCCGAAATGGACCGTCTACGGCGCAATCATGGCCATCGTCGGCGTCGCGCAAGTGATCTGGAGCAACACGCGGCAGAGCAGGGTCTGACGACGCGCGCACGCGCCGAGATTCGCCATCCATTCTGGCGCACGTGAGCGCGCCACACGATTTCGCCTTTTTGCACTCACCGAGAGGGGCGCCGAACCACCCACACTGTGATAAGTTCCTGTTTTGTTCTTTATGCAGGAGCGTGCATGTCCAGACGTCACAAACCGCCGCCCGGAGCGCGGGTTCAGCCTGTTATTTCCCTGCGTAAACAGGATGGGACCTTTGCCAAAGGCGTCAGCGGGAATCCCAGTGGTCGGCCCAAAAGTCGCGGCATTCTTGCGCGGATATTGGATGACCTCGCCGCCGTCGATGCGGTCGCCGTTCTGGCGGCCACGGTCGAGCGGGCGAAGGAGGGCGACGTCGCCGCGTCGCGTCTCATCCTGCGCCGCGCCTGGCCCATCGCGAAGGGGCGCCCCGTCGATAGCTTTGAACTTCCGCCGCTGAAGACTTCGGCGGATGCGCTCGCAGCGATGGGCGCCATTGCGGCGGCGATTTCAGCGGGCACGCTTTCCATCGAAGAAGCGCGCGATCTCACCGAAATCCTCGACGCCTTCCGCAAGATGCACGAACTCACCGATCTCGAAACGCGGATCGCGGCTCTTGAAAAAGCGGTGCCTCATGTCGCGACATCTGAAGAGAATTGAGGATCTGGAGCGCGCGACGAAACCGCTCGCGATCCTCGTGCATGTGTTGCCGAAGCGAACGGAGGCGCAGGCCATCGCCGCGCATGTTCGCAAGCACGGGCCTATTCCGAAAGGTGTGCCGGTGATCGTCATCCAGCACACATTCACGAGCAGCTTGTGAGCGCCGATGGGGTTGACTAACTCTGGTTGTCACCCCGGACAAACGACGCGAAGCGTCGTGCGATCCGGGGTCCATCTAACAGGGCGCACGCCGGGCCCTGGATCCCGGATCTCGCTGACGCTCGTCCGGGATGACGATGGGAGTTCGCGCCGCCGCGCCCTAAACCAGCTTCGCCGCCTTCAGCTGCGCCAGCTTCGCGTCGTCGAAGCCGAGGATTTGCTTCAGCACTTCGTCGGTGTGCTGGCCCAGTTCCGGTCCGGTCGCGTTGATGTGGCCCGGTGTGTCGGACAGGCGCGGCGTGACGTTCTGCATCGCCATCGGCCCGAACAGCGGGTGCATCACCTTCGTGATCGACTCCCGCGCCTTGAAGTGAATGTCTTCCATCATGTCCGGCGCGCGATAGGTCTTGCCGTTCGGCACGTCGTGCTTGTCGAGCAGTTCGAGCAGCGGGGCGGCGTCCATGGTGATCGACCATTCGCCGATCATGATGTCGAGTTCGTCCTGATTCTCGCCGCGCGCGTTGTGCGTGGCATAGCGCGGATCGCTGCCGAGTTCCGGTTTGCCCATCGCGGTGGCGAGGCGCTTCCAGATGGTGTCCTGGTTGCCGGAGATCAGCACCAGCTGTCCGTCCTTGGTCGGATAGATCGAGGCCGGGGCGAGGCCTTTCAGGATCGGGCCGGTGCGCTCGCGCACGTAGCCGGCCTGGTCGTACTCCGACACCAGCGATTCCATCATCGCCAGCACCGCTTCGTACAACGCGGCGTCGACCACCTGGCCGTGTCCGGTCTTCTCGCGCACATACAGCGCCATGATGCCGCCGAGGCAGGCATAGGTCGCGGCCAGCGAGTCACCGATGCTGATGCCCACGCGCGGCGGCGGACGATCCGGATCGCCGACCACGTAACGCATGCCGCCCATCGCTTCGCCCATCGCGCCATAGCCGGGGCGCTCGGCATAAGGCCCGGTCTGGCCGTAGCCCGACACGCGGATCATCACCAGGCCGGGATTGAGCGCGCTCAGCGTCGCGTAATCCAAACCCCACTTCTCCATCGTGCCGGGGCGGAAGTTCTCGATCATCACATCGGACTTCGCGATCAGGTCGCGCGCGATGGCTTGCGCTTCCTTCTGCCGCAGATCGAGCGTGACCGACTTCTTGTTGCGCGCGATGACCGGCCACCACAGCGAGCGGCCTTCCTTCTTCACCTGGCCCCAATTGCGCATCGGGTCGCCCTGGTTGGGCGGCTCGATCTTGATGACCTCGGCGCCGAAGTCGCCCATCAGCTGCCCGCAGAAAGGCCCCGCGATCAGCTGACCCATCTCGATGACGCGAAGGCCCGTCAGCGGGCCATTCTTGAAATCGGCGGCGGTTTTTGTCGGGGCAGGGGACATGAGGGCACCGTGGCGGAATATGTCTGCCCTGGTAGCAAGGGTGTCAGCCTCTGCCAAGCCGGAGCTTCCGTAGGGCACCGGTTTGCGGGTAAGCATTCCAGTAAGTGAACAATCGCCCCTCAAGGAGCCGCGCGCATGAAACTCGACCCCAAGACCACAGCCCTCGTCATGATCGACCTGCAGAACGGCATTCTCGCCTATCCGCTGGCGCCGATCCCCGGCCAGGAGCTGTTGGCGCGCGGCAAGAAGCTGGCGGAAACCTTCCGCAAGGCCGGCGCTGCGGTCGTGCTGGTCAACGTCGGCTGGGAAAAGACCGCCGGCAAGGACATGCCGCCGACCAACGTCGATATGCCGCTCACGCATCCGCAGGGCGGTTTCCCCGCCGGCTGGTCTGATCTCGCGCCGGGCCTCCAGCAGGAAGGCGACATAACGGTCACCAAGCGGCAGTGGGGCGCGTTCTTCGGCACGGATCTCGATTTGCAGCTGCGCCGTCGCGGTATCAAGACGATCGTGCTCGGCGGCGTGGCGACGCACATGGGCGTGGAATCCACGGCCCGTGCTGCCTGGGAACACGGCTACGACCTCGTCATCCTGAAGGACGCGTGCTCCAGCCTGTCGGGCGAGGCGCATGAGGCGTCGATGAAGTTCGTGTTCCCGCGCATCGCGCGTCTGGCCGACAGCAGTGACCTGCAACTCACCTAGGACATCCCTCTGCGCGGACTACCGCTTGCCCTTCAGTGGGCCATCCTGTTTGGTCTGACGGTCATCCTGATCTGGGTGATCGAACTCATCCGCCTGCCCGCCGCTGCGCTGCTGGGCGCGATGATGGCCGGCATGCTCGTCGCCACCAACCAAGGGCAAGTGGTACTGCCGCGTTGGGTGTTCATCACCGCTCAAGCCTTCATCGGCTGCTTGATGGCGCGCAGCATCACGCGTGAAATCGTGACGGAGATGTACGGCCACTGGCCGTTGTTCCTCGGCTCCGGCCTCGCGGTCATCGCCATCTGCTCCGGTCTCGGCCTGCAGATGGCGCGCAAGCAGATGTTGCCCGGCACGACCGCGATCTGGGGCTCGTCGCCCGGCGCTTCGTCGGTGATGGTGCTGATGGCGGAAGCCTTCGGCGGCGACATCCGCCTCGTGGCCTTCATGCAGTTCCTGCGCATGGTGCTGGTCGCCGCCGTCGGCTCGATCATCGCCCGTGTCTGGATCGTGTCCGACAAGCCGCCACCGATCACGGCTGGCTGGTTCGATGCCGTGCCGTTCGAGCCGTTCACCGCCACGGTCCTCATCGCGCTGACCTGTGCCGTCATCGGCGCGCGCAGCAAGCTGCCCGGGGGCGCGGTCCTGCTGGCGCTGCTCTCGTCCGCTGGGTTGCAGGTGGCCGGGGTCACAACCATCACGCTGCCGCCGCTGCTGTTGCTGGTCTGTTACTCCATATTTGGCTGGTTCATCGGCTTGCGCTTCACGCGCGAGATCGTCATCTATGCAGCACGCCTGACGCTGCGGATCATCGGTGCGATCTTCGGTCTCATCGGCGGGTGCTGCGCCTTGGCTTACGTCCTGCACCTCGTCGCCGGCGTCGACATGCTGACCGCCTATTTCGCCACCAGCCCCGGCGGCGCGGACTCCGTGGCGATCATCGCGTCGTCGTCACAGGTCAACCTGCCCTTCGTCATGGCCATGCAGGTCACGCGGTTCCTGCTGGTCCTGGCGCTCGGTCCCCTGGTGGCGCGGGCGAGCGTCCGCTGGGTCGCCCGCAAGGGTTCTGACGCCGTCTAGGGCCGGCAACTGACCCGGCATTGTCCGGGGGCGAATCCTCGGCTAGAACCCGAGGCACATTTCCAGCCGTTTCCAGCCCGTCAGGACCTCCGTATGGCCAGCTATCAATACGTCTATGTGATGAAGGGTCTGTCCAAGACCTTCCCCGGCGGCCGCGAGGTCGTGAAGGACGCCTATCTGTCCTTCCTGCCGGGCGCCAAGATCGGCGTGCTGGGGGCCAACGGCTCCGGTAAGTCGACGCTGATGAAGATCATGGCGGGCCTGGATACCGCCTACAGCGGCGAGGCCTTCGTCGCCGCCGGCGCCAAGGTCGGCTACCTGGCGCAGGAACCGGAACTAGATCCGAACAAGACGGTGCTCGGCAACGTCATGGACGGCGTGGCGGAGACCAAGGCGCTGCTGGACCGCTTCGAGGTCGTCTCGGCCAAGTTCGCCGAGGACCTGTCAGAAGACGAAATGAACGCGGCCATCGCCGAGCAGGCGGAGCTGCAGGAAAAGATCGACGCCGCCGACGCCTGGGATTTGCAGCGTCAGTGCGAAATCGCCATGGACGCGTTGCGCTGCCCGCCCGCCGATTCCGAAGTCACGAAGCTGTCGGGCGGTGAGCGCCGCCGCGTCGCGTTGTGCCGCCTGCTGCTCTCGAAGCCCGACATGCTGCTGCTCGACGAACCGACCAATCACTTGGACGCGGAATCGGTCACCTGGCTCGAGCACTTCCTCGAGACCTATACCGGCACCGTCGTCGCCGTGACCCACGACCGCTACTTCCTAGACAACGTCACCGGATGGATTCTGGAATTGGCGCACGGCCGCGCCATCCCCTACGAAGGCAACTACTCCTCGTGGCTTGTGCAGAAGCAGAAGCGCATCGAGCAGGAAGAGCGCGAAGAAGAAGCGCATGCCAAGACCATCGAGCGCGAATTGGAGTGGATTCGTCAGGGCGCCAAGGGTCGCCAGTCCAAGAGCAAGGCGCGTATTCAGGCGTTCGACGACTTGGTCGCCGCAGCGGACAAGCGCAAGCCCGACAGCGTGCAGATCGTCATCCCCGTCGCCGACCGTCTCGGTGGCACGGTGATCGAGGCCAAAGGTCTGACCAAGGCCTTCGGCGACAAGCTGTTGATCGAGAACCTCGACTTCAGCCTGCCGCCGGGCGGCATTGTCGGCGTGATCGGGCCGAACGGCGCGGGCAAGACGACGCTGTTCCGCATGATCACCGGCCAGGACAAGCCCGATACCGGCGAACTGAAGATCGGCGAAACCGTGCATCTCGGCTATGTCGACCAGTCGCGCGACAGCTTGGTCGCGACGAACTCGGTCTGGCAGGAAATCTCGAACGGCCACGACGAAATCATGCTCGGCAAGCATCCCGTGCCAAGCCGCGCTTACGTTGGCCGCTTCAACTTCAAGGGCGCGGACCAGCAGAAGAAAGTCGGTCAGCTCTCGGGCGGTGAACGCAACCGCGTGCACCTTGCGAAGATGCTGAAGACCGGCGCCAACGTCATCCTGCTCGACGAACCGACGAACGACTTGGATGTCGACACGCTGCGCGCGCTGGAAGAAGCGTTGCTGGACTTTGCCGGTTGCGCGGTGGTGATCTCGCACGATCGTTGGTTCCTCGACCGCATCGCCACCCACATCCTCGCCTTCGAAGGCGATAGCCATGTGGAATGGTTCGAAGGCAACTTTGCCGCCTATGAGGAAGACAAGAAGCGTCGTCTCGGCAATGACTCCACCGAACCGCACCGCATCAAGTTCAAGCCGATCGCGCGTTAGGTATTTCGCCAATGAAGGGCAGTTGCCACTGCGGTGACGTGACGTTCGAGGTCGACGCGGAACTGACGGGTCCGGTGATCGAATGCAACTGCTCGCATTGCAGCCGGAAGGGCTATCTCCTCTGGTTCGTGCCCCGCGACAAGTTGAAGTGCGACGTGCCGGAGCACCATCTGGCCGCTTACACCTTCAACAAGCATGTCGTTCAGCACCACTTTTGCCTGCGTTGCGGTTGCGCGCCCTTCGGTGAGGGTAAAGACCCCAAGGGCAACCCGACGGCGGCCATCAACGTTCGGTGCATCGAAGGTCTTGATCTCGCGACAATCGAGCGCACGCCGTATAACGGACGAGATACCTAGAGGTCGCTGCTTGATGCGTTTATTGCATCGGTCCTGTCCGTGAGGCGACCCACGCATCCTTAGAGGATGGGCGAGGGTGCTGATGCCGTGCGACGTTGGTTTCCCCCAGGAGGCTCCACCATGCATAGCCCTAGTCGCCGTTCAGTTTTGAAGACAGCCGGATTCGCCGGTCTTGTCATAGCGCTGCCCATGCCCTTGCCGCACGTCGTGCAAGCCGCCGAGGCGGAGGCGTCGAGCGTCACGGCTTACTTGCGCATCGGCGCGGACGACAGCATCAGCGTCGTCTGCCCCAATGCTGAACTCGGGCAGGGCATCTTCACCACGCTGCCGAAGGTGCTGTGCGAGGAACTTGAAGTCGACTTCGACAAGGTCGCGGTGACGTTGGCCTACGGCGACGAGAAAGCCTTCGGCCGCCAGGTTGTCGGCGGCTCCACCTCCACGATCTCGTTCTACGCCAACATGCGCAAAGCCGGCGCCGCCGCGCGCGAGATGCTGGTCGCTGCCGCTGCGGCGCGCTGGAAAGTGCCGGCGGAACAGTGCCGCGCGACTGCGGGACGCGTCACGCACGAAGCCTCCGGCCGTGCGCTGACTTACGGTCAAGTCGCGCTCGCCGCATCCAAGCTGCCGGTGCCGAAAGAACCTAAGCTGAAAGTGCCCGCCGATTTCACGCTGATCGGCAAATCCGCTCTGCGCAAGGACACGCCGCAAAAGGTCGACGGCTCGGCGCAGTATGGTGCCGACATTGTGCTGCCGGGCCTTGTCACGGCGGCTCTCGCCATGGCCCCGCGGATTGGCGCGACGGTGAAGAGCTTCGACGAAACATCGCTGAAGTCGCTGTCGGGCATCGTCAAGGTCCTGCCGCTGGCCGGACCCGACAAGACGATCACGGCTGTCGCCGTGGTGGCCGATACCTATTGGCAGGCCAAGCGCGGCGTCGACGCGCTGCAAGTCGAATGGACCGGTGGCGACGCGACGCTGACCTCGGCCAAGATCGCCGCCGCGATGCGCGCGAGCCTGGATGACGACAGCAAGGCGCGCGTCGGCAAAGAAGGCAACGAAGGCGATGTGCCCGCCGCATTGAAAGCGTCGGTTAAGTCCATCGACGTGACGTACGAAGCGCCGTACCTCGCGCACGCCTGCATGGAACCGATGGCCATGACGGCGCTGATCAAGGATGACTCGGCGATGATCTGGGCGCCGACGCAGCAGCCCGGCGCCTTGCGCAAATTGGCGGCTGAGATGTCCGGTCTGCCGCTCGAGAAGGTGACCGCGCAGACGACGTTCCTCGGCGGCGGATTCGGCCGCAAATGGGAGATGGACTATCAGACTCAGACGCTCCAGATCGCCGTTGCGTTGAAGGGGTGGCCCGTGCGGCTGGTCTGGACGCGCGAGCAGGATATCCAGAACGACTTCTACCGCCCCGCCGCTATCGCCCGCATTCGCGCGGGCATCGACGACAAGGGCAACGTCACCGTGATGCATGCACGCTCGGCCGTGCAGTCGATCATCGCGCCCAAGAAGATGGCGCCCCCGGGCACATTCGACGCCACGGCAACCGAAGGATTGGTCGGGGCGAAGTACGCGTTCCCCAACGTGCGTTCGGAGTGGGTCGAAGCCCCGGCACTGCTGCCGGTCGGCTTCTGGCGCAGCGTAGGTCTGTCGCAGAACCTGTTCATCTCCGAAAGTGCGATCGATGAGGTTGCGCATCTCGCCGGCCGCGATCCGTACCAACTGCGCCGCGACTTGCTGAAGGGCAAGGACCGCGAACTCAAGGTGCTCGACGCGGTCGCGAAGATGTCCGGCTGGGGACGCAAGTTGCCGCAGGGCCACGGCCTCGGTATCGCCTTCGGCGTTGGCTTCCGCTCGACCTATGCCCAAGTGGCCGAGGTGTCTGTGCTGAACAACGAGCTGCGCGTTCACAAGGTCTGGGCAACCCTCGATCCCGGCATTGTGATCGACCCCGCCGGCGCCGTGGCGCAGATCGAAAGCGGCATCGTTTACGGTCTTTCGGCGGCGCTGTTCGGCGAGATCACCATCGAGAAGGGCGGCATCGCGCAGACCAACTTCAACGACTACGGCATGGTGACGCTGCGCACGATGCCGGACATCGAATGCGAGTTGATCCAAGGCGGCGATACGCCGACGGGCGTGGGCGAGGCCGGTGTGCCGGCGATCGCGCCCGCCATCGCCAACGCGATCTTCGCCGCGACGGGTCAACGCCTGCGCAAGCTGCCGCTGCACCTGTCGGGCATGATGGTCGCCGAGGGCGGCAGTCCGACGCCGCTCAGCTAGAGACGGTCGAAGAAGTCCGGGTAGTCCTTCAGAATCCGCGCTTGCAGCGCGGCGGGCACACCATCGCGTGTCGGCCGCTTCACACCCATCATGCGCCAGCTGAATATGCCGGGCGTGGTGCCCATGCGCATGAACGGCCGCCAAGAGTTCGCGGTCTGGAAGTGCATTGTGGAGGGCACGAAGCCCGCGCCGGATGTCAGATCGGTCACCTTCGCAGTCCAGGTCGCGAGCGATGTCGCCGTCACGAACGGACCTGAATACTCCAGGGGATCGGCGAAGGTTTCGACGCCTTTGTTCGGAATGCGCACGAACAGGTCTTCCTGCATCCAAACCTGATCGCCGATCTGATTGGCCGGCGGCACGACACCGCGGAACTGCATGCCGGGGGCAGGCGCGGCTGCCCGCTCTATCGCGTCAGGTCTCAGTGTCGAATATTGGAATGTCCGGTAGTGCTGGACCTTGCAGTCCAGCCCGTTAATGGGATTTCGCCAGATGTCGAGCGGTTGCCCGGTCGCGCGATCGAGGTAGTAGCCGGCCTCGACCAGGGACGCCTTGTAATGCGTATCGTCGATGCGTTCTGTGCGGTGCCAGGAACATCCTTCGACGTCGAAGATCGGCACGCCGGGCTGCCCGTCCGGCACCGCATAAATCGTGCCGCGATAGACAGTGAAGCTCGGCTTGCCGTCAGCGCGGCTGCGGATCTGGGCATAGGCCCGCAACTTGCCGGCCGGCGTTGTCAGGTCGAGCCCGGAAGCCGCGGCGGCAGCGACCGGCGATATTCCTGCGAATGTGATGCCGGCAAGCGTGGAACGTCGCGTGAGCATGATCCGACCCCCTAAGTCTGGTCTCCGGTTTTTACTGGCGAGACCGGATGTAGGATGCCACGGTGCGACGCGATTGGGGAGGGGTCGGCCGTGCGTCAGCCGTTCTATAAGATTCTCTACGTTCAGGTGATTGTCGCGATTGTGCTCGGCATCGTGCTGGGCGAGCTGAACTCTGCCTGGGGCATCGCCATGAAGCCGCTGGGCGATGCGTTCATCAAGCTGGCGAAGATGGTCATCCCGCTGGTGATCTTCTGCACGGTTGTGACTGGAATCGCCGGCATGCAGGACGCCAAGCGCGTGGGGCGCGTGGGCGGCAAGGCGATCATCTATTTCGAGGTCGTGTCCACCATCGCTTTGCTGATCGGCGTCGCGGTGGCGTTGATCGTCAAGCCGGGCGCCGGTTTCAACGCCGATCCCGCGACCCTTGATGTCAAATCCGTGGAGAGCTATGCCGCACAGGCCAAAGGCCAAAGCGTCGTCGACTTTCTTCTGAACATCATCCCGAACTCGCCCATCGACGCGTTCGCCAAGGGGGATGTGCTTCAGGTTCTGTTGTTCGCGCTTCTGTTTGGCTTTGCCCTGTCCGCCCTTGGCGAGAAGGCCGCGCCCGTGCGCAATCTTGTCGAGCAGCTGGGCGCTGTCGTTTTCCGTATCATTCATTTCATCATGAAGCTGGCTCCCATCGGGGCTTTCGGCGCGATGGCCTTCACCATCGGCCGCTATGGCTTCGGCGCGCTGATCCCGCTCGCGAAGCTGATGGCGTCGTTCTACATCACCGCGCTGTTGTTCGTGCTGGTGGTGCTGGGCGCGATCACGCGCTTCCTCGGATTCAGCATCCTGAAGTTTATCGTCTACCTGAAGGAGGAACTCCTTCTGGTGCTCGGGACGAGCTCATCGGAAAGCGCCCTCCCGGCGCTGATGGAAAAACTCGAACGCCTGGGCTGCGCACGCGCGGTGGTCGGCCTCGTGGTGCCTGCCGGCTATTCGTTCAACCTCGACGGCACGAACATCTATATGACGCTGGCGGCGCTGTTCATCGCGCAGGCCACCAACACCGATCTGTCGGCCATGCAGATTGCGACCATCCTTCTCGTGGCGATGATCTCGTCAAAAGGCGCGAGCGGCGTGACGGGTTCGGGCTTCGTGACGCTGGCCGCGACCATCGCCGTGGTGCCGGATATCCCGCTGGCCGGCATGGCGCTAATCCTCGGCGTCGACCGCTTCATGAGCGAATGCCGCGCACTCACCAACATCACCGGCAACAGCGTGGCGACGGTATTCGTGAGCTGGTGGGAAAAAGAACTCGATATGGCAAAGCTACGCCGAGAACTCGGCCACGCCGCGGCACCGCACGAGGCGTGATTGCTTTGTCACCCTGGGCTTGACCCGCGGGTCGAGCCCGAGGACGACAGACAATAAAACTCAGCCCACGCCCTGCTGTTTGGCGAGTTCCTTCGCGCGGGTTTGAAGTTGGCTGATCAAGCCGGGCATGCCGCCCTGTTGGGCGATGATGCTGGCGTATTCCTGGCGATAGGTGATCGCCATCGACACGCCGTCCACGATCACATCGACGATGCGCCAGCCCTCGGGGCGCAGGCGCATGCGGAAGGCGACGCCGAACGACTGGTCGCCGCTGTTGCCGACGATGCGCGCGTTCACCACCGTGCCGTCCGGACCGTCGGGCGCGGTATCGGCGACCTTCAGGCTTTGGCCGTTGTACTCGGAGAATCGCCGCGTCCAGGTGTAGACGATCACGTCCTCGAACACCTTGAGGAACTGGTCCTGTTCCGGCTGGGTGGCCGTGCGCACCGCGCGTCCCAGCACGAAGCGGGCGATGGCGGGGATGTCGAAGTCCCTGTTGAACAGTGCGCGGAAGCGCTCGGCCTTCTCGGCTGGGCTGATCTTCGCTTCGAGAATCTGGACGATGCCTTCCTGCGCGAAGGTGCTGATCGTGTCCGACGCACTCTTGGCCTGCGCGAACGCCAATTCCGGCATCAGGCAGAGCAGGGCGGCGCTGGCAATAAAGTCGCGTCGTTTCATGTGGTCACCTCAGGCGGGACAGGCGGGCCAATCTTACTTCGGCGCCTGTGGCTTTTCCGGGGCGAAGGGATCGCCCTCTTCGTCGTCAAACGCCGGCATGCTGCCTGCCGGTGCGGGCGCGCCGTTGCGAATTTCCCTGGCGCGATACTGGCGATAAGCCGAGCGCAGGGCGGCGTAGTAGTCGATGGACGACTTTTTCAACTCGTCCGTCGTCGCCATGGTGCTCGACTTGGCGTCGACCAGCTGCGCGCCCAGCAGGTACCACTGCACCGACTGATTGTTGTGCGGGTTGTACGAGTACCAGGAGAACGGATCGAAGGCGAATGCATCGACGCCCAGGCCAAAGCCGTCGCGGACGCTCGTCGGTCCGAGGAGCGGCAGATACAGGAACGTGCCGTCGCCCACGCCCCAGACAGCGAGCGTCTGGCCGAAATCTTCGCCATGGCCGGGTGTGCCCATCCTCTTGGCGACATCGAACAGGCCGCCGATGCCGAGGGTGGAATTGACGACAAACCGCGCAATGGTGATCGCCGCGCGTGTGCCTTGGCCTTGCAAGAGATCGTTCAGGAAGACGACCGGCGAGCGAATGTTGGTGAGGGCGTTGCTCACGCCATCCCGCACGGGCTCCGGCGTCACTTTGCGATAGGTCCAGGCCACGGGACGAATCAGAGCCGCATCCAAGGCCTGATCGACATCGAACATGGTCCGGTTCAGCGGTTCCCACTTGTCGTTGGTTTCTTCATAGGCGCGCAATGCCGCCGGATCGGTCGGCCGCGTGGCGCAGGCCGACAGCGTGAGTGCGGCGATGAGGGCGAGGGCGCGAGAGGCGCGTGAGGGCACGGGGGGAAGCCTCGAAAGTCCGCATAAGCGGCGAAAAACATGGGGGGGAACGGAAGGGCCGAAGGGTTAACACAAAAGCTGCGGGGCTGGCCAGCCGGCTCCATCCAAAACGGCGCGGAGTTGATCATTTCTCGGCTTGGGGTTGTAGGGGCATATTCGTCCAGCGGCGCTGTACTTCCGGCCCCGGCCATGTTTTGTTCCGCTTTCAACCGACCCACCGTGGGGTTTCCGTGACGTCCGCCGCCTCCCTTTCGCCGGGGTCCATCCTACCGGCGCCTATGACTGTCTCATTTGAGTTCTCGCCGCCGAAGACCGACAAGGCGAAGGAAAATCTGTGGGCGGCGATCGCGCGCCTCGCGCCTCTGAAGCCATCGTTTATGTCGGTGACATACGGCGCGCTTGGCTCGACGCGCGAGCGGACCCACGAGACGGTGGTCCATATCCAACGCGACATCAAAGTCCCGGCCGCGGCCCATCTCACCTGTGTCGGTGCCAGCCGGGCCGAGGTGGACGAGGTGGCACAGCATTACTGGGATGCCGGGATTCGTCACATCGTCGCCTTGCGCGGTGATCCGCCGGAAGGCGAGACGACCTACACGCCGCATCCGCAGGGTTATCCCTTCGCGGTCGATCTCGTCGCCGGGCTCAAGCGCGTGGCGGATTTCGAGATCAGCGTCGCCGCCTATCCCGAGGTGCATCCGACAGCAAGCAACGCGCAGGCCGATCTCGACCACCTGAAGCGCAAGATCGACGCCGGCGCCAATCGCGCGATCACCAATCTGTTCTTCGATCCCGAGGTGTACTTGCGCTTCCGCGACCGGGCCGTCGCGGCGGGCATCAAGGTGCCTCTCGTTCCCGGCCTAATGCCGGTGGTCAATTTTGTACGCACTAGCCAGATGGCGGTCCGATGCGGCGCGACTGTCCCGCAGTGGTTGCATGAGCGTTTCGCGGGTCTTGAAGATGACGCGGAAACACGCAAATTAGTCGGTGCGACGGTGATCGCCAGCCAGGTCGAAGCCCTGAAGCGCGAAGGCGCCGACGCATTCCACTTCTACACTTTGAACAGTGCCGACTTGACCTACGCCATCTGCCATATCCTAGGTCTGCGCCCGAACGCCGCCGGCTGATGCCCGGATTATAAATGTCAGACCCGTTCGCGCTCGACGAAGACCCGGTCCCTGCACCGTCCGCGCCGTCGCGCGGACCTGTCGCAGCGCCTGTTGCGCTGCCGACGCCGTGGCTCGACAAGCTGAACCCGGAACAGCGCCAGGCGGTGGAAACCACCGAAGGGCCTGTGCTTGTGCTTTCCGGCGCGGGCACCGGCAAGACCCGGGTGCTGACCGCGCGGCTGGCGCTGATTCTCGCGCGCGGGCTGGCGAAGCCCTGGCAGATATTGTCCGTCACCTTCACCAACCGCGCGGCACGCGAAATGCGCGAACGCGTGTCGGCGCTGGTCGGGCCGGTGGCGGAATCGATCTGGCTCGGCACGTTCCATGCGCTCGGTGTGCGCATCCTGCGGCGTCATTCCGAAGTCGTGGGGCTGAAATCCAACTTCACCATCCTCGACAGCGACGACCAGATCCGCCTGCTCAAGCAGGTGATGGAAGCCGATGGCATCGACACCAAGAAATGGCCGGCGCAAGCCGTGATGGGTGTGATCCAGCGGTGGAAGGATCGCGGGCTGACGCCGAGCAAGGTCGGGCACGATCGCGAAACGGAATTCGCCGGCGGCCGCGCGCTCGCGCTCTACAGCGCCTATCAGGAACGCCTGAAAGCACTGAACGCCGCCGACTTCGGCGACTTGCTGTTGCACTGCCTGACGATCTTCCAGACGCAGGCCGATGTGCTGGCGCAGTATCAGGAGCAGTTCTGTTACATCCTGGTGGACGAGTATCAGGACACCAACGTGGCGCAGTACCTGTGGCTGCGGTTGATGTGCCAGAAGCACAAGAACCTATGCTGCGTCGGTGACGACGATCAGTCGATCTATTCCTGGCGCGGTGCGGAAGTCGGCAACATCCTGCGCTTCGAGAAGGAATTCCCGAACGCGAAGATCGTGCGCCTGGAAAGCAACTATCGCTCGACGCCCCGCATTCTGGCGACGGCCTCGCATCTGATCGCGCACAACGAAGACCGCCTCGGCAAGACGCTGCGCTCGGGTCACGGCCCGGAGCGCGAGGAAGGCGAGTTGATCGACGTGCGCGGCCTGTGGGACGGCCAAGAAGAAGCGCGCTGGGTCGTCGACGAGATCGAGGGCCTGCAGCGCAACGGTCAGAGCCTTCAGGGCATCGCAATCCTGGTGCGGGCCGGCTTCCAGATGCTGGAGTTCGAAGAACGTCTGATCACCACGGGTGTGCCGTACCGCGTGGTCGGCGGTCCGCGGTTCTATGAACGTCTCGAAATCCGCGATGCGCTGGCTTATCTGCGGCTGATCAATCAGCCGGAAGACGATCTCGCCTTCGAGCGCATCGTCAACAAGCCCAAGCGCGGCCTGGGTGAATCGACCGTGCAAAAGCTGCACGTGCTCGCGCGCAGTCAGTCCGTGTCGTTGATGGAAGCGACGCTGCGCATCACCGAGACCGATGAGCTGCGCCCGGCAGCGCGCACGACGCTGCGCAATCTTGCGCAGGACTTCGTGCGCTGGCGCACGCTGCGGGAGGCCATGCCGCTCGCCGAGTTGACCGCGATGGTGCTGGAGGAATCCGGCTACCTCGAGATGTGGAAGCACGACAAGTCGCCGGAAGCGCCGGGCCGCCTCGACAACCTGCGTGAGTTCGCCAGCGGCCTGGACGAATGGGACAGCCTCGCCGGCTTCCTCGATCACGTCAGCCTGGTGATGGAGAACGAGGCCAACAAAACCGATGTGGCGGTCACGTTGATGACGCTGCACGGGGCGAAGGGCCTTGAGTTCGACGCCGTTTTCCTGCCGGGGTGGGAAGAAGAGATTTTCCCGAACCGCCGCGCGCTGGATGAAAGCGGCAGCAAGGCGCTGGAAGAAGAACGCCGGCTCGCCTACGTCGGGCTGACCCGTGCCCGCGCGCGAGTCTTCATTTCCTTCGCCGCCAATCGTCGGGTGTTCAATCAGTGGCAGGCCGGCCTGCCGTCGCGATTCATCGATGAACTGCCGAAAGAGAACATCCGCCTTCAATCGGAAGCCGGCCTTTATGGCAATCGCGGCTTCAGCGAAGGCTGGGAAACCATGACGACAGGCTGGGGGGCGGGCAAGCAACCGGCACCGGGCAGCTTCAGCAACCGCCGCCGTCCGCCGACGGTCGAGACGACCTGGGAAGCCTCGCCACGCGCAAGCGGCGGCGACTTCAAGATCGGCGAACGCGTATTCCATCAGAAGTTCGGCTATGGCGTGGTGCGCGACATCGATGACGCCAAGCTCGAGATCGAGTTCGAGAAGGCGGGAACGAAACGCGTCCTCGACAGCTTCATCGAACCGGCATGAGCGGCGAAACGCATTACCGGCAAGGCATAACATTCGGGAAGCAGGCACGCTTCGACGAGGCGGCAGCCAGTTTCCAGGCCGCTATCGCGGCCGAGCCGGGCAATCTGAGTTACTACCACGCCCACGCGGCGGCGCTGTCCGAGGTCGGGCGAGACGCGGAGGCGATCGCGACACTCGATGCGGCGCTGACTGTTGACCCCAGGGATCGGCTCGCCCATATCGAGAAGGCTTACCTGCTGCTCGCCAATGGTGACTTCTTGGATGGCTGGCCCGCGTTCGAGTGGCGATGGGATTCAGCTCTGCCGAAGATGTTTGGCGGCAAGCCTTTGTGGTTGGGTCAACCGGTCGAAGGCAAAACCGTGCTGCTCCATTGGGAGCAGGGTCTCGGCGACATCATTCAGTTCAGCCGGTACTGCAAGCCGGTGGCCGACCTCGGCGCCCGCGTGATCTTGCAAGTGCCGCGTTCTCTCATGCGACTGATGAAGGAACTGCCGGGCGTCGATCAACTGGTCGCGGCCGATGACGTCGTGACCGCGTTCGACTTCCGCAATTATCTCGGCAGTCTCCCGCTGGTGTTCGGCAGCGACAATGACACGATCCCCACCCACATTCCTTATCTGCACGCGGAACCGGAGCGGGTCGCGCACTGGCAGCAACGTCTCGGTGCCGAAGGCTTCAAGATCGGGATTTGCTGGCAGGGCGGCGTGACGCCCGTCGATGCGCTGGGGCGCTCGTTCCCGCTCGCGCAATTCTCGGCGTTGTCGGATATTTCCGGTGTGCGCCTGATCAGCCTGCACAAAGGCAGCGGCGAAACACAACTTCAGGCGATGCCGTCCGGCTTGCAGGTCGAAACGCTCGGCGCGGACTTCGACGCCGGCGACGGCGCTTTCACCGACAGCGCCGCGGTGATGACGTGCTGCGATCTTGTGATCACCTCGGACACCGCCATCGCCCATCTCGCCGGCGCGCTCGGGGTGCCGGTGTGGATTGCCTTGCGCAAATATCCCGATTGGCGCTGGCAGAAGGATCGCAGCGACACGCCCTGGTATCCGACCGCACGCCTGTTCCGTCAAAGCGTCGCGCGCGACTGGGACGGCGTGTTCACGCAGATCAGGGCGGCGCTGCAGGAACATCTTTAGGGGAGAAAACCATGACACTAGCCCTTTCGCGCCGCGTGTTGCTGACGGCGACCGCCGCATTGCCATTCGCGACGCATGCGGCGACACCAGGGGCGCAGAAGGTCACGTTGACCGCGGCGGACGGCCACAAGTTGATGGCCTGGAAAGCGGAGCCCGTCGGCAAGCCGAAAGGCGGCATCGTCGTGCTGCATGCGGTTTATGGTCCGACCACGCATATGGGCGACGTCTGCGCGCGCTGGGCCGAGGCCGGTTACGCCGCGATCGCGCCGTCGCTGTACGATCGCGTCAGTCCGAATGAAAACACAGTCGCTTACGACAAGCTGCAGGACGGCGTGAAGAAAATGAACGCGCTGACCGAAGCCATGATCTTTGCCGACGTCGAAGCGGCGGCGAAAGCGGCGGGGCCGGCGGACAAGGTCGCGATCTCAGGCTTCTGCTTCGGCGGCACCTGGTCGTGGCGCGCGGGGGCGGCGCGTAAATGGGCGGCGCAGGTGAACTTCTATGGCAGCAATGTTTTCGACTTCAACGATCTGACGCCCCAGGCGCCGACGATCTTCCACGTCGGCGACATGGACAATCAGATCACGATGCCGAAGATCGATGCGATCCGCGCGAAGCACGCGGACATGGACTTGCATATTTATTCGGGCGCGGTGCACGCGTTCGAGAACCCGGATCAGACGGCGTCATACAAGAAGGATGCGGCGGAACTTGCGTGGCAGCGGTCCATCGCGTTCATGGACCGGCACGTCGCCAAGGCATAAAGGCCTAGCGGCTTTTGGTGAGCGCCGCCGCCGCCGTTGTGCGCGCTTGCGCGATCAGGCTCTGACGGCGCGTCTGGCGCGGATCAACACGGCGGAACACGCGGGTGATCTCGGCTTCGCTCTCGTCGGCCTGCGGGGCCTGTGTTTCGGGCTGGAAAGTGCTGGCATCCATGGCAAAACTCGCTAATTCCTGGTGCGAAGTGTCGTCTCGCAGGTGCGAAACCACAATTGCGTTGGTTGCAGGTCTGCCCGGAATCGGCTGCAGGGCTCGTCACGCAACTCATTGCTGTAAAACGGATATTTCAGTCCCATGACAACTGCCTGGAGCGCCAAGATCGTGGTCCCGGCCGGGACGGAGATGGCTTTCGAGCCGGTCTTCGCCGGCCTGACGGATGTCGTCAGCCTCTATGAGGTTGAAGAGTCGGCCGACGGCGTCTCGCTGATCTGGGCCGTCGAAGGCATGTTTGACGAACCGCCGCCGCGTGCGGAGATCGCCGCCCGCGTCGCGCTGGCTGCCGGGGCCGCTGGGGTCGCTGAGCCGGTGTTGGAGATCGCGCCCGTCGCCGCCAAGGACTGGCTGACCGAGAGCGTGGCGAGTTTTCCGCCGCTGCAGGCCGGGCGATTCTATATCCACGGCGATCACGTACGCGGGCCGTTCCCAGCGGGCGCTCTGCGCTTGCGGATCAACGCGGCGACGGCCTTCGGCTCGGGGGAGCATGCCAGCACCTACGGCTGCCTGCTGGCCCTGGACAGCCTCGGCAAAAGGGCAGGGACGCGCGCGGCACTGGTGCGCAGCGGGCGGCCCGCCGCGCTCGATATGGGCTGTGGCTCCGGCATCCTGGCGCTGGCCATGGCGCGGCAATGGCATGTGCCCGTGCTGGCTGCCGACATCGATCCGGAAGCGGTGCGCGTCACCCGCATCAACGCGCTGGCCAACGGCCTGGCGGGCGAAGTGCAGACATTGCTAAGCGACGGGACGGGCGATGCCACCATCCGCCGGGGCGGTCCCTACGCGGTCATCACCGCCAATATCCTGGCGCGGCCCCTGCGCGCGATGTCCCGCGATCTGGCGGGGCTGCTGGCCCCGGGGGGACATCTCATCCTGGCGGGGCTCCTGCAGCGCCAGGAAGCCATGGTGCTGACAGCCTACCGCGCCCAGGGCCTGCGGCTGGTGCGCCGAATTTCGCGTCGCCCGTGGTCGATCCTGGTCCTGGCCAAATCCGCGCCCTATCTTCCGTAGGAAGCTGTAGCCGGATCGATGCCATGGACATGCCGTACCCCACCGCCGCCGAGCGCCTGAGCGGTTTGCGCGAAGCCTTCCGCGCCGCCGGCGTGGATGGCTACATCGTGCCGCGGGCCGACGAGCATCAGGCCGAATACGTCCCGGCCTTCGCCGAGCGCCTGCAATGGCTGACCGGGTTCACCGGGTCGGCGGGCGCGGCGGTTGTCCTGGCGGACAAGGCGGCGGTGTTTATCGATGGCCGCTACACGATCCAGGTTCGCGATCAGGTCGATGGCAAGCTCTATGAATACCGCCACCTGATCGAAGAGCCCCCGGCGGCCTGGCTCGCGAGGCACCTGACATCAGGCCAACGTCTGGGCTTCGATCCGAAGCTGCATACGCCCGCCGGGCTGCACAGGCTTGAGGAAGCTTGCACGCGCGTCGGTGCGACGATGGTGGCCATAGACGGCAACCTCATCGACAAGGTCTGGCGCGGTCAACCGCCGCGACCCACCGCGCCGGTGATGGTCTATGCCGACAAATTCGCCGGGCGCTCCAGCGCCGAGAAGCGCGCCGAGATCGGCGCCGCGTTGAAAGCAGAGGGCGTCGACGCGCTGGTCGTCTCGGCGCTCGATAGCATCGCCTGGCTGTTCAACATTCGCGGCGACGATGTCGAGTTCTCGCCCTTGGTGCTGGCCTATGCGGTGCTGACCGCCGACGGCCGCGCGACGCTGTGTGTCGATGTGGCGAAGATCACGCCTGAGGTGAAGGCGCATCTCGGTCCCGATGTGACCGTTGTCGCTTATGACGAACTGCCGCAGGTGCTGGCGGCGCTGCCGGCGGCGGTGAAGGCTGTGGGCCTCGATCGCGACACCGGTTCGCGCTGGCTGCACGATCAGGTGCATCAGGCGAAGCGGCAGCCCAAGCTGATCGCCGACCCGATCACCGCCGTGAAAGCGCGCAAGCATCCGGCGGAGTTGGAGGGCGTGCGCCAGGCGCATATCCGCGACGGCGCGGCGCTGGCGAAATTCCTGGCGTGGCTGGACGCTGAAGCGCCGAAGGGACAACTCACCGAGATCAGCGCATCCGATCAATTGCTGGCATTCCGGGCGACGGACAACCTGTTCCGGGGCCCCAGCTTTCCGACCATCGCGGGCGTCGGCGGCAATGGTGCGATCGTGCACTATCGCGCGACCGAGGCATCCAGCGCGCGCATCGTGCCGAATACAGTGCTGTTGCTCGACTCCGGCGGGCAGTATCTCGATGGCACCACGGACGTCACCCGTACGATTGCCATCGGTCAGGCGACGCCTGAGCAGAAGCATCGCTTCACGCTGGTGTTGAAGGGTCACATCGGGCTGGGCCGTGCACGCTTTGTGAAAGGGACCACCGGTAGCCAGTTGGATGCACTCGCGCGCGCGCCGCTGTGGTCCGAAGGTCTCGACTTCGACCACGGCACCGGCCACGGCGTCGGCACCTATCTCGGCGTGCACGAAGGACCGCAGCGCATCAGCAAGGTGGGCAACAGCGTCGCGCTGGAGCCCGGCATGGTGATCTCGAACGAGCCCGGCTACTACAAGACCGGCGCTTACGGCATCCGCATCGAGAACCTTGTCGCGGTGCGCGGCGCCGACGCGCCGAAGGATGCCGAAAAGCCGCTGCTGGAATTCGAGACGATCACGCTGGCGCCGATCGACCGCAACATGATCGAGCCTGGATTGCTGACCGCCGAAGAGAAAGCCTGGCTCGACGCCTATCATGCGCGCGTGCGCGACACGATCGGGCCGTTGGTCGATACAAAAACGCGCAGCTGGCTCGAAGGCGCGACCGCGCCGATCTAGCCATGCCCAAGTTCAGCGCCGGCGTATTGTTGTATCGCGGTGGCGGCGCCCAGCTTGAAGTTCTGCTCGCCCATCCCGGCGGTCCGTTCTGGGCCAAGAAGGAGAAGGGGGCCTGGAGTCTGCCCAAGGGCGAAGTCGACGGCGCGGAATCTCTTGAAGAACGGGCGCGGATCGAATTGCGGGAAGAAACCGGCGTCGATCTCGCGGGCGCTCCGCTGACGCCGCTGGGTCAGGTTACACAGGCGAACGGAAAGGTGGTCGCGGCCTTCGCCGCGCAGCGGGATGTCGACGTCACGACCTGCCGCAGCAATACCATCATGATCGAATGGCCGCCGCGTTCTGGCCGCCAGATCGAAATCCCCGAAGTCGACCGTGTCGCCTGGTTCGAAATAGAAACGGCCCGAACCAGGATCAACCCGGCCCAGGCCGCATTCTTGGATCGCCTGCTGTCGTGGCTCGCCGGCGTGACGAACGAGGGGGCTTAGCCTCGGTTGATCTTCATGTTGCGCTTGCCCTGCGGCGTACCGCGCGCTTTGCGGGCGGCGTACTTCGCATCGCGCTTCGCCTTCTGCAGAGCATCGAGACGTGCCGTGTCCATCACGCGCTGACGTTCGGCTTCCTCAATGGCTTTACGCGTAGCTTCTTCAGCGTCGCGCTTGGCTTGCTTGATGGCTTCCTTCTGGGCCTCTTCTTCGGCCTTGCGGGCATCGCGCGAAGCGCGGCGTTCTTCTTCCTTAGCGTCCCGGGACGCCGCGGCCTTCATGCGCTCGGCGACTTCCTCGGGAGAGAACACCTTAACCTTGGCCTTGGCTTTCTCCAGAAGCGCCTGCTTGGCCTTGGCCGAGTTAGCGGCGCGATCGGTAAAATTCTGATCCCTATTCATCCAATTCCTTACCTTGAATCACAGACAGACTGGCGCACCGATAACGGCGCGCGCCGGTTTATGGCGTGACCTGTCGGATTTTGTCCAGTCCTGTGCGGTTAAATCACCCAGACAGCGTTCAGGGCCGGCTTAAAACCGGCCCTGAGGCTGTGGATATCTATACGCAGGGGTGAATCGAGGCCTGGGCAGCCGTCCTAGGCTTGCAGTCTCGACTCCAGGGTGGCCTGGGGGCGGGAGGGGGCCAGGGTGTCCCCGGTCTCGTCCGCGTCCAGGCTTTCAGTGGCCTCGATCCGCTCAGGTGCCTCGTCGCCCATCACCAGTTCCTGCATATGCTGGCGGGCGCGCCAGAGGCGGCTTTTCACGGTGCCCACCGAGCAGCCGATGGTCGCGGCCGCCTCGTCATAGCTGAGGCCGCCGGCGCAGACCAAAACCAGGACTTCGCGCTGGGAGGTCGGCAGGTTGTCCATCGCGGAGATGACTTCGCGGGTGAGGCGCTTGTCTTCCTGCTCGCCCCGTGTGGCCAGCATCTGTTCCGGCAGATCGTCGATGCAAGTGGTGGTGCGCTTATTGCGGCGCAGGGTGCTGATGTATTCGTTACGCAGGATCCGATACATCCAACCGACGAAATTCGTACCCATCGTGAACTGCGTTTCGGCGCGCAGGGCGCGATAGGCGGTCTGCTGAAGCAGATCGTCAGCGGAGGCACGGCTGCGTGTCAGCATCATCGCGTATGCCCGGAGACGCGGCAGGGAGTCGACAAGCATCTTGTTGAATTCTGCCTGAGCCATGGGAAAGGTTCCGATCTAATTTCCAAAGAAAATTAAACGGCTCGTCCCCCGCGATGTTCCAAGCGCAGCGCATTTTGCAATCATTGCGAGCGCGGCTGAGGCGCACGTTGCCGTCATGCGCGCGTTATGCGCCGATTAGTTTCAAATAGGCGTCTTCGTCGATTACTTTTACGCCCAACGCTTCCGCCTCTTTGAGCTTCGATCCGGCGCCCGGGCCGGCGACCACGAGATCGGTCTTCTTCGAGACCGAGCCAGCGACCTTGGCTCCTAACGCCTGAGCCTTGGCTTTGGCCTCGTTGCGACTCATGCGTACAAGCGTACCGGTGAAGACAACGGTTTGGCCCGCGATTGGCGAATTGGTCGTGTCCGCGCGCAGGAAGTCTTCGATCGTCAGGGCTTCCTCCAGGCGATCGAGAATCTCCAGATTATGCTTCTCGCCGAAGAAGCCGACGATATCGTCCGCCGTCGCCGGGCCGATGCTATCGATGCTTGTCAGCTCCGCGCGGGCCTCATCATCGCCTTTGGACGCGGCAACGGTGGCTTTGCGCCACGTTTTGAAATCGCCGTAGTGCTGGGCGAGCAGGCGTGCGGTCGCCTGGCCGACCTGAGGAATACCCAAGGCGTAGATGAACTTCTCGAATGGGATCGTGCGGCGGCGTTCGATGGCGGTGAACAGGTTGTCGATCGACTTCTGGCCCCAGCCCTCAAAGCTTTCCAATTTCGCGCGATGCTTTTCGAGACTGAAGATATCCGCCGGGTCCTTGATCAGGCCTTCGGCGAAGAACATTTGCAGGCGTTCCTCGCCCAAGCCCTCAATGTCGAAAGCGTCGCGCGAGGTGAAGTGTCGCAGGCGTTCGACGGCTTGCGCCTCGCAGAACAGACCGCCGGTGCAGCGCTTGGCGACTTCGCCTTCCTCGCGCACGACACGGCTGTCGCAGATCGGGCAGCGGTCCGGGAATTTGAACTTCGGCCGCTTCTTATGGGCGGCGCTGTCGGCATCGACGACTTCGACAACCTGCGGGATGACATCGCCCGCGCGCTGGATGACCACGGTGTCGCCGATGCGCACGTCCTTGCGTTCGATCTCGTCTTCGTTGTGAAGCGTGGAGCGCGTGACCGACACGCCGCCGACATTCACGGCCTTCAGGTGCGCGACGGGCGTCAGCTTCCCCGTGCGGCCGACCTGGATTTCGATGTGCTCCAGCACCGTTTGCGCGCGCTCGGCGGCGAACTTGTGGGCGATGCCCCAGCGCGGCGCGCGGCTGACGAAGCCGAGCCGGCGCTGCCAGTCGAGACGGTTGACCTTGTAGACCACGCCGTCGATGTCGAATGGCAGGTCGGCGCGATCCTCGTTGAGCGCCGCATAGACCTTCAGCACGTCGTCGACGGATTTGCACAGCTTCGACTGCGGCGACACCGGAAATCCCCAGCGCTTCAGCTGCTGCAGGTATTCCCATTGCGTCTCCCAGGGCGTCTTATCCGCCGCGCCCCAGGCATACGCAAACATCTTCAGCGGCCGTGAGGCTGTGATCTTGGGATCGAGCTGGCGCAAGGCGCCGCCGGCCGCGTTGCGGGGGTTGGCGAAGGTTTTCGCGCCCTTGGCGGCCTGGGCCTCGTTCATCGCCGCAAAGTCGGCCTTGTCCATATAGACCTCGCCGCGGATCTCGACGACCTTCGGCGCATCGCCCATCAGCATGTCGGGCATCTGCTTGATGGTCTTGATGTTGGCGGTTATGTCCTCGCCTTCGCTGCCGTCGCCGCGCGTGGCCGCGATGACCAGGCGTCCGTGCTCATAAAGCGCGGAGAAGGAGAGGCCGTCGATCTTGGGTTCGGCGGTGAATTCGATCTTCTCGTCTTCGGACAAGCCCAGAAAGCGACGGATGCGCGCATCGAACTCGCGCACGTCTTCTTCGCTGAACGCGTTGTCCAGCGACAGCATCGGCACGGCGTGCTTGACCTTGCGGAAGCCTGCGGCGGCCTGCGCGCCGACGCTTTTCGAGGGGCCGTCGGGGCGGATGAGGTCGGGAAAGCGCTTCTCGATGGCGGCATTGCGCTTCTCGAGCGCGTCGAACGCGGCATCGGTGATAACCGGCGCGTCGGCTTGATAATAGGCGGCGCGGTGGGCTGCGATCTCGCTTGCAAGATCGGCCAACTCGAGCGCGGCGATGTCCCGATCCATCTTGGCGACGGGAATGGTACGGTTCAGGGACGTCGCTGGTCCCTTCGTGGGCTTCTTCACGGCATCGCTCTCAAGAGAGGGGACCGCTCAACAAACTATCGGCCGCGGCACGCGCTTCGTCGGTGATCTTGTCGCCGGCCAGCATGCGCGCGATCTCTTCGCGGCGGGCGGCGTCGGGCAGGCGCTCGACCTTGGTTGTCGTATGGCCGGCCCGCGTCGCTTTGGATACCCGCCAATGCGCCGCGCCGCGGGCCGCGACCTGGGGGGCGTGGGTGACGACCAGGACCTGCACGGATTTCGCAAGCCGGGCGAGACGTTCGCCGACGGCGTTGGCGGTCGCGCCGCTGATGCCGGCGTCGACTTCGTCGAAGATCAACGCGGCGCGCGCTTGCGATCCCGCGAGCACCACCTTCAGCGCCAGCATGAAGCGCGCGAGTTCGCCTCCGGAGGCGATCTTCGCCAGCGGTCCCGGCGGCTGTCCGGGATTGGTGGCAATCTCGAAGGCGACCTGATCGATGCCGGACGCGCTCCATGAGGTTTCCGGCTTCGCGGCGACGACGGTGCGGAACGTCGCCTTGTCGAGTTTCAGCGGCGGCAGTTCCTTTGCCACGCGTTCGTCGAGTTGCTTTGCCGCTTTCACGCGCGCGGCGCTCAGCGCCTTCGCGGCTTTCTCATAAGCGTCGCGCGCGGTCTTTTCCGCGGCGGCCAAGGCCTGCACGCGGTTCGCGCCGCCGTCGATGGCGGACAGGCGGTTGCGCATGTCGTCGGCGACAGTTGGCAGATCGGCGACGGTGCAGCCGTACTTGCGCGCGGCGGCTTTCAAGGCGAACAGCCGTTCCTCGGCGCGTTCCAGCGCCGCCGGATCGACCTCGAATCCCGCGACGATGCGGTCGAGTTCATTCACGGCTTCGGCGGCTTCGATGGCGGCACGGTCCAGGGCGGCGAGGGCGGTATCCAGCCGGCCGGCGGATTGGCTCGCGGCGCGCGACAGTTTGTTGGAGGCGCTGCGCAGTGCGCCCTCGATGTCCACGCCTTCGATCAGCGCGGCGCGCGCTTCCGTCACGGCGGCGATGATCTGCTCGGAGTTGCGCATCAGCGCGCGCGTTTCGGTCAGCTTGGCTTCCTCGCCCGGCTTGGGGTTCAAGCGGTCGAGTTCGCTGACGTTGTGACGCAGCAAATCTTCTTCGGCCATCGCCTTCGCCAGCGTGTCCTGGGCGGTATGCAGGGCTTCCGCCGCACTCCGCCAGGCCGTCCAAGCGACCGTGCAGGCCTGATCGAGCTTTTGATCGCCGACGCTGCGGCGATAGTCGTCCAACGCCTCGATATGCGTGCCGGGATCGAGCAGGCCATGGGTCTCGAACTGGCCGTGCACCTCCACCAGCGCCTCGCCGAGCGTACGCAAGAGTCCGACGCTCACCGGCTGGTCGTTGACGAAAGCGCGGCTGCGACCGTCGCGACCGACGCTGCGGCGAAGCACCAGGGCGTCATCGTCGCTGGAGAGGCCCTGCTCGGCGATCACGGCAAAGACGCGGTGTTTGCGCCGCAGCGCGAACACCGCGCTTACGCCTAGGCCATCAGCACCCGCGCGGATCAGGCTCGCGTCGGCACGGCCGCCGAGCGCAAGGCCGAGCGCGTCCAGCACGATCGACTTGCCGGCGCCGGTTTCGCCCGTCAGGACGCAAAGGCCCGCGGTGAAATCGATATCCAGCTTGTCGACCAGCACCACGTCGCGAATGGAAAGGTGGGTCAGCATGATGGGCCTAGCGTAGCCCGGAGACGTGGCCGCGTACCAGAGTGGCCGCCTACCAGAACTTGAACCACGACTTACGGCCGGCGGCGTCGCTCGGCATCGTCTGATCGCCGGTGACCGCGTAAGCGTCGCGGTACCAGTCGCTGCCCGGGTAGTTATAGCCGAGCACGGCGGCGGTCTTGCGTGCCTCGTCCACCAGGCCGAGGGCCATGAAGCTCTCGGTGAGACGCTCGAGGGCCTCGGGTGAATGGCTGGTGTCGCCGTACTGGTCGACCACGACCTTGAAGCGGTTGATCGCCGCCAGGAACTGCATGCGGCGCTCGTAAAAGCGGCCGATCGCCATTTCCTTGCCGGCGAGGTGATCGCGGGTCAGGTCCAGCTTCAGGCGCGCATCGCGGGAATAGGTCGTGCCGGGGAAGCGCGTCACCACGTCTTGCAGCGCGTCGAGCGCCTTGCGGGTGGTGGTCTGGTCGCGCTGCACGTCCGAGATCTGCTCATAGTAGCAGAGGCTTTTGAGATAGTAGGCATAGGGGACGTCGCGGTTACCGGGGTGGACCGCGATGAAGCGATCGAGCGCGGTGACGGCGTCGTCGTACTTGTTGTTCTGATACTGGGAGTAAGCCGACATCAGCTTGGACTTGGTTGCCCAGACTGAGTACGGGTGCTGACGTTCGACTTCGTCGAAGTACTGCGCGGCTTCCTTGTAGGAACCCTTCTCAAGATACGACAGCGCTTGGCTGTAAATCTCGTAAACGGACTGTTCCTTATACTCGAGGTCTTTGTTCTTGCTGCCGCAGCCGGCGAGCATGAGCACAGCCGCGATCATCAGGAAGCGTGGGAAGGTCAGCCGAAAAGACATTCGCTCAAAGCCCGGAAACATGTCGGAAGCTCAAGGCCGGCCTTGAGCGCGGCGCAGTATAACAGCCGGCCGCACGAAGTCACGGCCTTGGAAAAACACGCGAATTAAGGCGAAGCTGACCGGAAAGGTTAGCCGAACGCAACCATGGCGTCGCGTTCGCTCCAGGCCGGGGCGACAAGATCGTCCTTGTACAGGTCGATCATTTCCCAACCGCTGGGATCGGCCAGAACCTGACGCATCAGGCGCGCGGTATCGGCGTGGCTGGAGCAGCGGCCGACGAAGTGGCCAATAATGGGATGACCGGCCAGATAGAGGTCGCCGATGGCATCCAAAGCCTTGTGGTGCACGAATTCGTGCGCGTGGCGTAGGCCTTCCTCATTCAGGATGCGGCTGCCGTCCACGACGATGGCGTTGTCGAGGTTGCCGCCACGGGCCAGGCCCGCTTCGCGCAGAGCCGTCACATCCGACAGCAGGCCGAAAGTGCGGGCGCGCGCGATCTCGCTCTTGAAGCATTCGCGGTCGACCAGGAACGAGCACGACTGGCGGCCGATGGCCGGCGCACGGAAGTCGATCTCGAAGTCGACGCGCAGACCGCCGCTCCACGAGCCGAGCGCGACCATCTTGTCGCCGGTCGCGTAGGAGTAGGTCTTGTTGATCCGTAGGGCGCGCCGCGGGGCGGCTTGTTCAACCGTGCCGGCGCATTCGAGCAGAAAGGCAAAAGGGGCGGCGCTGCCGTCCATTGCCGGCACTTCCGGCCCGTTGATTTCGACAACGGCGTTGTCGATTTCAAGGCCGCAGAACGCCGACATCAGGTGCTCGACAGTGGCAACACTGATGCCGTTCTCATCGGCAAGCACTGTGCACATGCGAGAGTCCGTCACGCTGGACCAGTCCGCCGGAATTTCGGTGCCGCCGCCGATCAAGTCGACGCGACGAAAAACAATGCCAGTGTCCGCTTCGGCAGGGTGCAGCTTGATGCTGACTCGCGCGCCAGTGTGCAGGCCAATACCCGCGCATCCGATACTGGTTTTGAGAGTCCTCTGATGAATACGCTTCCGACCGCTGGTCATCGCAGTGGAGCCGACGCTGCTGTGCAGCGCCCCGGGGCAGTCGCGTTAAAGTTCATCGTCACCAACTCTTGCAATTGCGGTGTTGGCGACACACGTCTGCGCCGCAGGGTACCACCGGAAGGGTCGCCAGTCGCAACTCCCCCGAGAAGTCGAGACGGGCGACATTCTTACAAATTGACCACTTTACGCAAGGAAAAGTTAATACGGGTCAATATTTTATGTATTTTCCCCGACTCAGCGGCTCGGGTCCGCATCAGCCAACCATAACGAGCCATTCGGGCAGAAAGTTGTCATGCCTAAAAACAAAAGGGCCCGCAGGTGAACTGCGGGCCCTTCGTCGGCGCGTTAAGGTTGAGCTCGTCAGCCCAACCTTAACGACGACTTATTAGTTAGCCTGCCGGCGCAGGAACGCCGGGATCTCAAGTTCGTCCTCGTCGTGCGAGGTGACGCCGCGGTCCTGCGGGGCCATGGAGATGGCCATGCCGGTTCGTTCCTTAGCCTGGGGTTCCGGCGCCGGGGTCGGTTCCGGCTTCCGGGCGGTCAGGTTGCGATAGCGGGCGAACAGGTTCAGGCGGCCTTCGGTCTTCGGCGCTTCGGCGACGGGAGCGGGAGCCGGGGCCGGGGCCGGAGCAGCGGCCATCGGCTTCGGGGCGGGTTCGCCGAAGGGCAGCGACGGGGCCGGGGTCCGCAGGCGAGGTTCGACCGGGGCACGGCCCAGGAAGATATCCTTACGGTCTGCGACCATCGGCTGACGCGCGGCCGGGGCCTGCGCCCGGGCCATCGCTTCCGCGACCAACGCGGCCTGGGATGCGATCGGGGCCGGGGACACCATCGTCGGAGCCACGGCGACTGGGGCGACCGAAACCGGGGCAGCCATCACCGGCGCGACTTCCGCGACGGTCATCTCCACTTCAGGTTCATCTTCGATCGCTTCCGAAGCCATGAATTCCGGGGCGCGGTCTTCGGTGGCGCTCTTCATGGCCGCGGCCATGTCGGCGAGGGCCTTTTCCTCGGCGGAGAGTTCAGTCGTGCCCAGGGCCGGAGCCAACGTGCCGCCACCGAAGCCGAAGGCCGGCTGCGGTGCGCGCGGTTGCGCCGGCGGCGGGGCCGTCGGGACGGTCATCGGCTGCGGCATGATCACCGGAGCCGGGGCCGGCTGCGGGATAGGCATGGCCACGGCGACCGGTGCGGCGACCGCAGCGGCAGCCGGGGCCGCAGCGCTGGTACGGATCTCGATCGGGCGCTGCATCGGGCGCGCTTCAACGCGTGCGACCGGCGGACGCTGGGCGGCGACTTCTGATTCGATGCCGGTGGCGACCACCGACACGCGGATCTTGCCTTCCATGCTTTCGTCGAAGCACGAGCCGAAGATGATATGCGCATCGGTTTCGACCTCATCGCGGATGCGGTTCGCGGCTTCGTCGACCTCGAACAGCGTGATGTCGGAACCGCCGGTGATGTTGATCAGCACACCCTTGGCGCCGCGCATCGAGGTGTCCTCAAGCAGCGGGTTGGCGATCGCCGCTTCCGCCGCGTCAAGTGCGCGACGGTCGCCGCTGGCTTCGCCCGTGCCCATCATCGCCCGGCCCATCGCCGCCATCACGGTGCGGACGTCGGCGAAGTCGAGGTTGATGAGGCCCGGCATCATCATCAGGTCGGTGACGCTGCGCACGCCGGCGTGCAGCACGTCGTCGGCCATCTTGAAGGCGTCGGCAAAGGTGGTCTTCTCGTTCGCGACCCGGAACAGGTTCTGGTTCGGGATCACGATCAGGGTGTCGACGTAGCCGGCGAGTTCGTCGATGCCAGCTTCGGCGAGGCGCATACGGTGCGCGCCCTCGAAGTGGAACGGCTTGGTCACGACGCCGACCGTCAGAACGCCGAGTTCACGCGCCGCGCGGGCGATGACGGGCGCCGCACCGGTGCCCGTGCCGCCGCCCATGCCGGCGGTGATGAAGGCCATGTGCGAGCCTTCCAGTTCTTTCGCGATGATCTCCATCGACTCTTCGGCCGAGTGACGGCCGATCTCGGGACGGGCGCCTGCGCCCAGGCCCTGGGTCGTGTCACGACCGAGCTGGATGCGGCGGTCGGTACGCGACAGGGACAGCGCCTGCGCGTCGGTGTTCGCGACGATGAAGTCGCAACCGTCCATCGCGCTTTGGATCATGTTGTTGACGGCATTGCCGCCGGCGCCGCCGACGCCAACCACGCTGATGCGCGGCTTCAGTTGGGCTTCGATGGAAGTTCTCGGAACGGTGATGTTGATCGCCATGGTGGTGTTTCCTCCGCTCTAATTTTTTTTGTTCGTTGATTTGCAGTTAGTCGAATTTCAGTCTCGTTTTCGGGACTGGCATCTGGCGCTGTTACGCCTTCGTGCGCAGTCCCTTCGTGTTCGTCGTCGTGGTGGCCCGGTGCAGGCTTGCCCTTGGGTCATTGCTAGAAGTTCTCTTTCAGCCATTGGCCGATGCGACCGACGCCGCGCTTGTTCTTGGCGGCGATGGCGCCGAGGCTCGGACGGCTGACATGTTCACGCAGGCCATAGCGCAGCAGGCCGCCGACGGTGGCGAAGGCCGGGCCGGTGACGGACTCCGGCAAGCCGCGCACGAATTTCGGACGCCCGAGGCGCACTTGACGATCCAGCACGAGTTCGGCGAGATCGCGCACGCCTTCCAGCTGGCTCGCGCCGCCCGTCAGCACCACGCGACGGCCGCCCATCTTGGCGAAGCCCGAAGCTTCCAGCTGCTGGCGCACCATCTCGAACGTTTCTTCCAGACGCGGCTGGATGATCTGCACCAGCATCGACTTCGGTACTTCGTTGGCCGACGCTTCGTCTTCCTCGCCGACCATCGGCACCTTCAGCATCTCGCGCGCGTCGGACGGCATTTGCATGACGCTGCCGTAGACCGTCTTCAGACGCTCGGCCTTCACGACCGGGGTCGACAGGCCCTTGGCGACATCGCTGGTGACGTGGTTGCCGCCGATCGGAATGCTGTCGACGAAAACGACTTGGCCTTCGGAGAACACTGCAATCGAGGTGGTGCCGCCGCCCATGTCGATGACGGTCACGCCAAGATCCTTTTCGTCTTCGACCAAGCAGGCCAGGCCCGAGGCATAAGGACTGACGATGCGGTCCTCGATGTCGAGATGGCAGCGGTCGACGACGGTATTGAGATTGCGCGCCGGCCCAATGGCGGCCGTGACGAGGTGGATGTGCACGCCGAGCCGGTCGCCGTACATGCCGCGCGGGTCGATGATGCCGTTGCCGCCGTCGATGGAATAGCCGGTCGGGATGCAGTGGATCAGCTCGCGATCCGCCGCTTCGTACATGTTGCTGCCCTGGTCGAGCACGCGGCGCACGTCGGTATCGCGGATCTGGTGGCCCGAGACGGCCAGTTCGACCTCGACGCGCGTGGAGCGCGGGGCGCCGCAGGACATGTTGAGGAAGACGCTGTCGATGCGCGCGTTCGCCATCTGCTCGGCGGCGTCGACCGCGGCGCGCACGGAGGCCTCGACTTCGTCCAGGTTCGCGACCTGGCCGTTGCGCATGCCGCGCGAACGGTGATGGCCGACGCCGATCACCTGGAAGTCGGCTTCGCCGCCTTCGCCCCGGTGATCGCCGACTTGGGCGATGAAACAGGCGACCTTGGTCGTACCGACATCAAGGGCGGCGATGTTCGTATTACGCGGGATGGATTTTGCCATTTTTTCCCCGTGGTCCCATCAGGTCGTGCCGCCCGTACCGTGCGTCAGCACGGCGGTGGGCCCGGATTTCTTTTTCGGCGTCTTCTCCGGCGCCGCGTTCGGATCGGTGTGAAGCCGCACGATCAGACGATCGTTCTGGCGCAGATCGATGAAATCCAAATCGCGCGCCAGGATCTTGTAGTCGTGCTCAAGGCTGGCCAGCCGCTCCCAGGCGGCGGCGACGTCTTTTTCCGGCAAGCGGATCGCGATGCCGTGCTCGTAGTGATCGAGATAGATGTTCCAGCGCCGGCCGCCGACGCGCACAGCAGCGCGCACGCGCGCGGCCATGTCGGGCACCGTGTTGAGCGTGTCGAACAGTTCCTTCGCGTACTTCGGCGCATCTGGACCGACGATCAGCTTCAGGGCCGGATCGGCTTCGGGCACGGTCACGATGGGTTGGCCGTCGCGGTCGACCAGCGTGTACTGCGATGCCTGCTGCCACAGCGCATAGGGAGTGCGCTCCTGGATCATCACGTGAACGGTGTTGGGCAGTTGACGCTCGACCTGCGCGGCTTTCACCCACGGCAGCGCTTCCAGCGCGGCGCGGGCTTCGGCGACGTCGATGGTCAGGATCGGCGAACCGCGTGACACTTCGAGCGCGGCCAGCACGTCTTCCGGACGCGTCATCTTGCGGCCTTCGACCGTCAGCGCTTCCAGGCGCAGGCCGGCGGCGGCGGTGAAGTCGACAAAGGCTTCGTGCGCGTCAGCGAGCATCGGCGCGAACTTCGGCGGCGCCGGGGCGTACTTCACCAGGGCGGCGGTCATCAGCGCGGCAAGTCCAACGGCACCGACGCCGATGGCGATATGGGGCGCAAGCTGACGCCAGATCGGCGGACGTGCCTTCACGCGTCGCATCGGGCTTCCCCCACCATCCAGGTCACGAGGTCCTCGAAGCTCATGCCGACATGCGCGGCCTGCTCGGGTACGAGCGAAGTCGGCGTCATGCCGGGCTGCGTGTTGACTTCGAGGATGTAGAACTTGTCGCAGTCGAGACGGAAATCCGCGCGGCTGACGCCGCGGCAACCCAGGACGTTGTGGGCCAGCACGGCGAGATCCATCGCCTGCCTGGTCTGCGCGGCGGGCAGGGCTGCCGGCAGGATGTGCGTCGAGCCGCCGGCCGAATACTTGGCGTCGTAATCGTAGAAGGTGTTCTTGGTGGTGATCTCGGTGACGGCCAGCGGGCGGTCACCCAACACGGCGACGGTGACTTCGCGGCCGGGGATGAACTGCTCGGCCATGATCAGGTCGTCGTCGGCCAAGCCAAGATCGTCCAGCGGCGGACGGTTGGAGCCTTCGCGCACCAGTTTCACGCCGACGCTGGAACCTTCATTCGTCGGCTTCAACACATAGGGGCGATCCATCACGTCGCCGCGCGCGGCTTCGCGCACCGTGACGATCTTTTCCGCGGCGACGAGAATGCCGACGCTGGCGAACAGCTTCTTCGCCATCGGCTTGTCCATGGCGACGGCGGAGGCCATGCGGCCGGAATGCGTGTAGGGGATCGCCATCGTGTCGAGCAGGCCCTGGACGCAACCATCTTCACCGAAGCGACCGTGCAGCGCGTTGAACACGACGTCGGGCTTCGCTTTCGTGATTTCCGAAACGAGCGCGGCGACATCGCGCGGCGGATCGATCTCGATCACGTCGAAGCCGCTCTTCTTCAGCGCAGTCGCGGCGGCGCGGCCGGAGACGAGCGAAACCTCGCGCTCCTTCGAGAAGCCGCCACCGAGCACGGCGATGCGCTTGGCTTTCGTCATGCCTGCACCAGCGCGTTGGGATGGCCGAGCGGCAGGCCGATGCGGCGGATTTCCCAATGGAGATCGATGCCGGCTTGAGCCTTGACCTTCGCGCGCACCTCTTCGCCGAGCGTTTCAAGCTCAGTGGCGGTCGCGGTGCCGGTGTTGATCAGGAAGTTGGTGTGTTTCGGCGACACTTGCGCGCCACCCAGCGTTTGCCCCCGGAAGCCGGCCGCGTCGACCAGCTGCCAGGCCTTATGGCCCGGCGGATTGGCGAACGTCGAACCACCCGTGCGTGCCTGCGTCGGCTGGCTGTCTTCACGTTCGGCGCGGATTGCGCGAATGCGGGCCGTGATCGCGTCCTTGTCGCCCAGCGCGCCATTCAGTTCAGCGCCGACAAAGATCCAGTCATCGCCGATGTCGCTGTGGCGATAGGCAAAGCCCATCTGCTCGGCGTCGAGGCGCACGATCTTGCCGGCGCGGTTGATGCCGGTCGCGGCGACGAACACGTCCTTGATCTCGGTGCCGTAGGCGCCACCGTTCATGCGCAGCGCGCCGCCGATGGTACCCGGGATGCCGGTGAGGAATTCGAGGCCCGCGATGCCGGCGTCGCGCGCCGCCGTGGCCACGGCGGCGTCCGCCGCGCTCGCGCCACAGCGCACGATGGTGCCTTCGCTCTCGATCATGGCGAACGCGCGGCCGAGACGGATCACCACGCCCGGCACGCCGCCGTCGCGCACCAACATGTTGGAGCCGAGACCGACGACGGTGAACGGCACATCCTTCGGCAACGCGGTGATGAAAGCCTGCAGGTCAGAAACGTCGGCGGGCGCATACAGCACTTCCGCCGGGCCTCCGACGCGGAACCACGTCAGCTTGCCGAGGTCGGCCATAGCTTCATAGGTGCCGCGCACCTTGGGCAGGCGCGCGATCAGGCCGTCAGATGATGAGGGCGCTGCCGCCATCATGCCTTCGCTCCGGATTTCTTCGCGGCGATCGCGGCGAGATCGTTGGGCAGCGCGTGAGCCCAGGCGGTGATGTTGCCGGCGCCGAGGCAGACGACCACATCGCCGGGCAGCGCCACGTCGTCGATCACGGCGCCGAGGTGCTTGGGCGACATCAGCGCGGTGACCTGCATGTGCCCGTGGGCGTGCAGACCGTTGATCAAGCCGTCGCGGTTGATGCCTTCGATGGGCGCTTCGCCCGCCGGATAAACATCGGCGACCACCACGTGATCGGCGTCGTTGAAGCAGGTGCAGAATTCCTCGAACAGCGACTGCAGGCGCGAATAGCGATGCGGCTGAACCACGGCGATAACGCGGTTCTTGGTGGTGGTGCGCGCGGCTTTCAGAACCGCGGCGATCTCCACCGGGTGGTGGCCGTAGTCGTCGATGATGGTGATGCCGTTGACTTCGCCGACCTTGGTGAAGCGGCGCTTCACACCGCCGAACTTCGCCAGGCCGTCCTTGATCATCTCGTCGGTGATGCCCATCTCCGCGCCGACCGAGACGGCGGCCAGGGCGTTCAGGACGTTGTGCTCGCCGAACATGGTCAGGCGGATGCGCTCGATCACGCGTTCGCCGCCGGTGATGCGGTCGCCGATGGCGGCATCGAAGCAGACGCCCTGTGCATCGACGGTGACGTTCATGCCGCGCACTTGCGCCAGCGGGCTCAGGCCATAGGTGACGATCTTACGGTCGGTCAGCTGCGGCAGCAGCGACTGCACTTCCGGATGATCGATGCACATCACCGCGAAGCCATAGAACGGGATCTGTTCGACGAAGGTGCGGAACGCCGCCTTTACCTTCGAGAACTCGCCGTAGAATTCCATGTGCTCGGGATCGATGTTGGTGACCACGGCGATGGTTGCGGGCAGGCGGGTGAACGTGCCGTCGGACTCGTCAGCCTCGACGACCATCCACTCGCCTGCCCCGAGGCGTGCGTTGGTGCCATACGCATTGATGATGCCGCCGTTGATGACGGTCGGGTCGAGCTGGGCGGCGTCCAGCACGCTGGCGACCAGCGAAGTCGTGGTCGTCTTGCCGTGGGTGCCGCCGACGGCAATCGACCATTTCAGGCGCATCAGCTCGGCCAGCATCTCGGCGCGGCGCACCACCGGCATCATTGCCTTGCGGGCGGCCAGCAGTTCCGGATTGTCGGCCTTCACGGCGGACGACACGACGAGCACGCGGGCGTCGCCCACGTTCTCGGCGCGGTGGCCGACCTCGACGCGGATGCCGTGCTTGCGCAGGCGTTCCACGTTCGCATTCTCGGCGATGTCGCTGCCTTGAACCTGATAGCCCAAGTTGTGCATCACTTCGGCGATGCCAGACATGCCGATGCCGCCGATGCCGACGAAGTGGATGATGCCGATGTCGAGGGGCATGGATTGCATTTAGGCGGCTCCCCGAGCGCTATGTGATGAGTCGTGCTTTCCGTTTGCGCCACGGATCAGCGCGGTGACGACGGCGGCCAGGCGGCTGGCGGCGTCCGGCGTCCCGAAGGCAGAAGACGCGGCTGCGACGTCCGCCAACAGCTCGGGCTTCGTCAGGAACTGCGTCAGTTGCGCGGCAAGCGTCGCGGGCGTGAAATCGTCTTGCGGCATCAGCCAGGCGCCGTGCTTCTCGACCAGCGCCTTGGCGTTGGCGGTCTGATGATCGTCGGCGGCGAAGGGGTAGGGCACCAGTACGGCCGGGCGGCCGGCGACGGTGATCTCGCCGACAGTCGACGCGCCGGAGCGGGTGATCATCAGATGTGCGTTCGCCAGGAGCTGCGGCACGTTGTCGAAGAAATGGCTGAGCTGTGTCTTGAGGCCGAGCGGCGCATAGGCGGCCTCGACGCGCTCCAGGTCTTCCGGACGGCACTGTTGCGCGATCTCCAGACGGCGCGCGAGGCTGCGCGGCAGCTTGGCGACGGCGGCGGGAATCACGTCGCTGAATATGCGCGCGCCCTGGCTGCCGCCGAGCACCAGCATGCGGAACGGGCCGGTCTGCGCGGGCGCGATGTAGGGCGTGTTGCGCACAGCGGCGATGGACGGACGCACCGGATTGCCGGTGCGGATCACGGTCGCGCCTGCCGGCGGCGGCTCAACCAGATCGAACGAGGTGCAAATGCGTTGCACGCGCCCGGCCAGCATGCGGTTGGCGCGGCCCAGCACGGCGTTCTGTTCGTGAATGACAGTGGCGATGCGCAGGTTGCTGGCGGCCAGCACGGTCGGTGCCGCGGCATAACCGCCGAAGCCGACGACGGCGGCGGGGCGCAGGTGCATCAGATGCTGACGCGCCTGGAAGTAGCCGAGGCCCAGGTTCGCCATCGCGCTCGCGCGGCCGAGCAGGCTGCGGCCGGCGATCGCCCCCGCGTTCACGCGCAGGGTTTCGAGCTGGCCGAGCGTGCCGCCATAGGCCGCGCCGCGATTGTCGGTGATCAACACCAGGCGATGGCCCAGATTCAGCAATTCCTGCGCCAGCGCTTCGGCCGGGAACACGTGTCCGCCAGTGCCTCCGGCGGCCAGCGCGATCAAGTGTCCTGAAGTGTGCTTCGCGGCCATCATGACGAGAGGCCTTCGGCATCGCGGCGACGGCGGGTCAGCGCCAGCAGCATGCCCATGCCGACGCCCAGCGCGACCAGCGACGAACCGCCGTACGAGATGAACGGCAGCGTCATGCCCTTGGTCGGCATCATCCGCAAGCTGGAGGCCATGTTGATCATGGCCTGAAGACCGAACTGCACGGTCAGGCCGCCGACGGCGAGCTGCACGAACAGGTTCTCTTCCTTCATCGCCTTGGTGAGCGCGCGGAAGACGAGGAACGCGAACAGGCCGACGATCACCAGGCAGAGCAGGATGCCGAATTCTTCGCCCGCGACGGCAAAGATGAAATCGGTATGCGCATCGGGCAGCGCTTCCTTCACGCGGCCTTCGCCGGGGCCACGGCCGAACAGGCCGCCCTGCTGGAAGGCGCGCATCGCCTGCGTCACCTGATAGCTGTCGCCGGTGGTGGGGTCGAGGAAGCGGTCGACGCGGCTGGCGACGTGCGGGAAGACGAAGTATGCGCCCACGATGCAGCCCATGCCGGCGACCGCGATCAGCACCACCCAGAACAACGGCAGGCCGGCGATGAAGAACTGCGCCGCCCACACGGCACAGCACACCAGCGTCATGCCGACGTCCGGCTGGCTGAGCAGCACGCCCACGGTGGTGAACAGCAGCGCCATCGCCGCGAGATTGCCGTGGAAGCCTTCCTTCATCTTCTGTTCTGCGAACATCCAGGCCGCCGTGACGGCGAGGAACGGCTTCACGAACTCGGAGGGTTGCAGCGACATCGGGCCCAGGGTGAGCCAGCGTCGCGCGCCTTTCACTTCGGCGCCGAAAACCAGCGTCGCAAGCATAAGCACGATGGTGACGATGAAGCCGATCGCAGCGAAACGGCGGACACCGCGCGGCGACAGCAGCGAGGCGGCGAACATCGCCAGGCAGGCGATCGGCAGGAAGGTCAGCTGACGTTTGACGAAGTGATAGGTGTCCGCGCCGATGCGGCCCGCGGCCGGCGGGTCGGCGGCGAAGGTGAGATAGATGCCGATCAGGATCAGGCCGACGACGGAGGCCATCAGCCACTTGTCGACAGTCCACCACCAACGGCCAACGACGCTGACATCGGTGCGGGCAAGGGTCCGTACGCTCATGCCGCGCTCCCATTCTGCGCCGGCCACAGATCCAGGACTTCCGCGCGGAAGGCCTCGCCGCGCTCCTCGAAATTCTTGAACATGTCGAACGAGGCGCAGGCCGGCGACAGCAACACCGTCGCACCCGGCAGCTTTTCCTTTAGGGCCATCTCGCCGGCTTCTTCCACCGCCGCTTCCAGATCTTCGTACAGCGCGAACGGCACTTCGCCTTCGAGGGTGTCGGCGAAATCGTCGGCGGCTTCACCGATCAAGAAGGCATGACGGATCCGGCGGAAGTACGGCTTCAGCGAGGCGATGCCGCCTTCTTTCTGACGCCCGCCCGCGATCCAGTAGATGTTCTGGTAGCAGGACAGCGCCTTCTCGGTGGCATCGGCATTGGTCGCCTTGCTGTCGTTGATGAAGCTCACACCATCCACGGTGGCGACGAGTTCCTGACGATGGGCGAGGCCGGCGAAGCTGCGCAGGCCTTGGGCGATCTCGATGCCCGTCAGGCCATGCGCGCGCACGGCGGCCGTCGCGGCGGCGGCATTCTGCCAGTTGTGCAGACCCGGCAGGCGCGGCAACTCGCGCAGGTCGATGATCTTCGACGGGCGCGTGTCGGTGGCGTCGATCAGCAGGCTGCGGTCGACATAGACCCCGCCCGGTACCGGCTGGTGTACGGAGATCGGCACGACGCGATTGCGGCCGCCCTGCTTCAGTTCCACGGCGATCTTCGCGCACATCGGATCGTCGATGCCGATCACGGCGGTACGCGACCCGCGCTGGTTGTCGAAGATGCGGCGCTTCACGGCGGCATAACCTGCCATGTCGCCGTGACGGTCGAGATGGTCGGGCGTGATGTTCAACAACACCGCCGTTTCGGCGGCGAGGTGCGGGACGAGTTCAAGCTGATACGACGACAGCTCGAGCACGTAGGTGCCGTTCAGCCCCAGCGGCTCCAGTTCGAGCGCCGGATAGCCCAGGTTGCCGCCGACATCGACCTTGCGGCCGGCGTGGGCGAGCAGATGCGCCGTCAACGCGGTGGTGGTCGACTTGCCGTTGGTGCCGGTGATCGCGATGACGGCCGCGTCTGTTTGGGCACCGAGCAGCAGGTCGACGTCGCAGACCAGCGGGATGTTGGCCGCGCGCGCCAGCACCGCCATGGGATGCGGCTTCGGCAGCGTGTGCGGGATGCCCGGGCTCCAGATCAGCGCGCGCACGCCGTCGAGCTTGTCGGGGTCTGTCAGCAATTCGTAACCGGCCGCAGTCGCCGCCTTGCGCGCGGTGGGATTGTCATCCCACACCGCGACCTTGGCGCCGCCCGACTTCAACGCGGCGGCGGCGCTGAGCCCGGATTTACCCAGGCCCACCACCACAACGCGTTCGTTGGCGAATTGGAAAACAGGAACCACGGGCTACCTCAGTTTGAGAGTGCTGAGGCCGGCAATGGCCAGGATGACGGCAATGATCCAGAAACGGATGACGATGGTCGGCTCCGCCCACCCTTTCTTCTCATAGTGATGATGCAGCGGCGCCATACGGAAGACGCGCTTGCCCGTGAGTTTGAACGACACCACCTGCACGATGACGGAGACAGTCTCCAACACGAAAAGTCCGCCGACGATGGCGAAGACAAACTCGTGCTTGGTGATGACGGAGACGGTGCCTAGCGCGCCGCCCATGGCGAGAGAGCCGGTGTCGCCCATGAAGACCATCGCCGGCGGCGCGTTGAACCACAGGAAGCCGAGGCCGGCGCCCACGATGGCGGCGCAGAAGATCGCAAGCTCGCCGGCGCCGGCGATGTAGTGTTCTTGCAGATAGCCCGCGAAGACGGTGTTGCCGACGAGATAGGTGATGATGCCGAACACGCCGGCCGCGATCATTACCGGCACGATCGCCAGACCATCAAGGCCATCGGTGAGGTTCACCGCATTGCCTGAACCGACGATCAGGAAGACGGCGAAGGGCACGTACAGAATGCCCAGGTCGAGCAGAACGTCCTTCAGGAAGGGCACGGCGAGGCCATCGGCGAGCGACGGGCCGGACAGGCTGCCGATCCAGATCGCCGCGGTGATGGCGATGGCGATTTCCATCATCAGGCGCGTGCGGCCCGACAGACCTTCTTTCGCCGAGCGCTTGGTGACCTTGCGATAGTCGTCGAGCGACCCCACGACGCCGTAGCCCATGGTGACGAACAGCGCGACCCAGACGTACTGATCGCGAAGGTCCGCCCAGAGCAGCGTCGCGACAGCGATGCCGAGCAGGATCATCACGCCGCCCATCGTCGGTGTGCCGGCCTTGGTGATGATGTGGCTCTCGGGACCATCGGTGCGGATCGGCTGACCGCCCGGTTGTTTCGTCTTGAGCCAGCGGATGATCGCCGGGCCGCAGAGCATCGCGACGGCCAGCGCCGTGATCACCGCCCCGCCGGCCCGGAACGTCTGATAGCGGAAGACGTTCAGGACATTCACTTGGCCGGAGAGCTCGGAGAGGAAATAGAGCATGGCCCTAATGTCCGTTTGCGGCGCGGGGCGCCGGCGTTGCATCGAGTGCGTTCAGTGCGTTCACGACGGTCGACATGCGGCTGCCGTTCGAGCCCTTCACCGCGACGATGTCGTTCGCGCGAACCGCCGGCGTAACCAGTGAGACGAGGCTCGCCGCATCGCGCGCGTGGCCGCCGCTCATCTCGCGGGGCAGGACATTGTGAAGATGTTCCATCAGCGGGCCGGCGGTGAACACGACATCGATGCCGGCGCCGCGCAGCGCCGGCGCGAGGTCGGCATGCAGTTGCGGCGCGGACTCGCCGAGTTCGAGCATGTCGCCCAGGACGAGGATGCGGCGGCCGTTCGTCTTCATCGCACCCACCGTCGCCGCCGTTGCCCGCAAGGAGGCCGGGCTGGCGTTGTAGCTCTCGTCGATCAGCGTGAATTCGCCGACGGCCGCGTGGATCAGGCGATGCGCGCCGCGGCCCGCGGGTGCGGTCAGCTTCGCGAAGGCCGAGGCGGCGACGCCCACATCGGCGCCTAGAGCCTGCACGGCCGCCAACACCGCGACGCTGTTCACCGCCCAGTGACGGCCGGCGGCGGCGATCTCGTACATGTAACGATGGCCCCCGATGTCGGCAGCGACCTGCGTACCGGCAGGCGTCAGCGTCCAGGCGACGAGCAGCGCGTCGGACACACCATGCTCAGCGCCGAAGGATACGGTCTTGCAGCCGAACTTCGCGGCTTCGGCCGTCAGAGTGTCGTAGTGCGCGCTGTCGTGCGGCAGTACGGCGACGCCGTTCGGCTCAAGGCCGGCCATGATCGCCGCCTTCTCGCGGGCGATATCATCGACGGAATTGAAGAACTCGAGATGCACGGCTTCGACGGCGGTGATCACTGCGACATGCGGGCGCACCATCTGCGACAGCGGCGCGATCTCGCCGGCGTGGTTCATGCCGAGTTCGAACACGCCGAACTTGGTTTCGCGCGGCATGCGCGCGAGGCTGAGCGGCACGCCCCAGTGATTGTTGAGGTTGCCGAGCGTGGCGCTCGTGGCGCCTTGCGCGCTCAGCGCCACACGCAGCGCTTCCTTGGTGCTGGTCTTGCCGACGCTGCCAGTCACGGCGACGATCTTGGCATTGGTGCGCTTGCGCGCGGCCCGGCCAAGATTCTCGAGCGCCGCAAACGTATCTTTAACCACTACCAGGCGAGTATGCGAATTGTCGGAATCCTGTTGCGCGATCTCGCGATGTACAAGAGCGCCAGCAGCACCGGCCTTGAGGGCCGCAACGACGAATTCGTGGCCGTCGAATGACGGCCCCTGCAGTGCGACGAACAAATCACCCGGCTTCAAAGTGCGCGTATCGATGGACACGCCGGTCGCGTTCCACGTGCCGGTGGTCGTGCCGCCGGTCGCGCTCGCGATTTCCTGTGCCGTCCACAGTGCTGTCGTCATGACGGCACCTTCAGCGCGTCGCGCGCGACGTCGGCATCGTTGAACGGCAGTACGGTCCCACCGACGATCTGTCCGGTCTCGTGCCCTTTGCCGGCGATCAGCAGCACGTCGCCGGCCTTCAGGCTGGCGATGGCGGTGGCAATAGCGTCCGCACGATCAGCGATCTCGGTCGCGCGCGGGGAACCCTGCATCACCTGCGTGCGGATTTCCGCGGCGTTCTCGGTGCGCGGATTGTCGTCGGTGACGAAGACGAGATCGGCGAGGCTCTGCGCGCGCTCGCCCATCAGACGGCGTTTGCCCTTGTCGCGATCGCCGCCGCAGCCAAAGACGATGGCGAGGCGGCCGCCGTGGCCCACATGCGGGCGCAGCGCGACGAGAACGGTCTCAAGCGCATCGGGAGTGTGGGCGTAGTCGACATAGACGGGCGCGCCGGTCTTGCTGCTGCCGACTTGTTCCATGCGGCCCGGCACGCCACGCAACGTTTCGAGCGCTGCCACAGCGCGATCCGCATCGGCGCCGCTGCCGATGACACAGCCCAGCGCGCAAAGCGCGTTGCTGGCCTGGAACGCGCCGGCGAGAGGCAGGCGCACATCGTAGCGCTTGCCGAGGACAATCAGCGACAGGTGCTGCGCGTCGCCTTCAACGCGCAGGTCCGCCAGAGTCAACGCGGTGCCAGCCTTGCCGAAGCTCAAAATACGATGGTCACGCATCTTGCACGCCGCTTCGAACGCCGGATATTCGCTGTTGTCCGCATTCAGCACCGCCGTGCTACCCGCTATCATCACATCGCTGAACAGGCGGAGCTTCGCGGCCATGTAGGCAGCCATCGAGCCGTGATAGTCGAGATGGTCGCGCGTGAGGTTGGTGAAAGCGCCGATGGCGATCTTCACACCGTCGGTGCGGAATTGGTGCAGGCCGTGGCTGGAGGTTTCCATCGCCAGATGCGTGGTGCCGCCCTTCGCCATGTCCGCCAACAGTTCGTGGATGGCGACCGGGTCGGGCGTCGTCAGGCTGCCGCTGCGCTGCAATCCGGGGGCCCAGGCGCCGAGCGTGCCGAGATAGCCGGCGTTGTGGCCGAGCGTCGTCCAAAGCTGTTGCGTGAACGTCGCGACCGAGGTCTTGCCATTTGTACCCGTCACGGCCGCAACCGTTTCCGGCTGGGCGTGGAAATAGCGCGCGGCCATCAGCGCGAAGCGACGGCGGGGATTGGAATCGGTGATCACGGGGACGGCGACCGCGACATCCGTGCCCGGCGGTGCGAGCACGGCGACGGCGCCGCGCGAAACCGCCTCGGCGATGAAGGCGCGGCCATCGACCGTCGCGCCCGGAAGGGCTGCGAACAGGTAGCCGGGCTTCACCGCGCGGCTGTCAGCGGTCAGGCCCTTGATCTCCAACGCGTTGGCGGCTTGCGGATTCATGCCGGTTTCATCAAACAGTTCACTGAGCCGCACCGTCTTCCTCCACAACAACGTCGGGAAGATCGGCAACGTCAGCTTTGATCAGGGCCGCAATGGTGTCGGGACGCGAGCCGGTCGGCATCGGCGCCATGGAGATGGTCGGGCGCGCGAGCTCGTCCATCATCATCGCCGGTACGGAAGCTACGGCCTTCTTTGCGTATTCGTTCTTGCCGTCGTTCGGCAACGCGGCGATCAGCGTCGGCAGCGGTTCGAAGGTGTCGTGGTGACCCATCGGGAACACGCCCAGCAGCGGCGCGATCTTCGCGATGATCGTTCCGACCGTCGGCGCCGAGTTCCAGCCCGCCGTCGCGAAGCCGTAGGTCTCCTTAGAGCCCTTCGGTTCGTCCAGCACGACCAGCACGACATAGCGCGGAGCGTCGATCGGGAACGCGGCGACGAACGACGTGCGCAGCGAGTGTTCGGAATATCCGCCGTGACGGCCAACCTTTTCGGCCGAACCGGTCTTGCCGCCGACTTCGTAGCCAGCGACGTCGGCCTGCTTGCCCGAACCTTCGAGCACGATCATGCGCATCATTGCGCGCATCGCATCGGAGGTGTGTTCGGAGATCACGCGGGTGCCGGCGGGAATGTTGTTCGGGTCGCGCTTGATGACCGTCGACGGGATCATCTTGCCGCCGTTCACCAGCGAGCTGATGCCGGCAACGACGTGGACCGGCGTCACGGAGATGCCGTGACCGTAGGCAATGGTGATGGTGTTGATGTCGCGCCAGTTGGTCGGGAACTGCGGCGTGCCGACTTCCGGCAGTTCGAGGCTGAGCGGCGACAGCAGGCCGAAGGCGCGCAGATACTTCTTCTGCGTTTCGGTGCCGGCGTCCATCGCCATGCGCGCAGCGCCTAGGTTCGACGAGTGGATCAGGATCTCGGGTACGGACTCCGGACGATTGAGGCCGTGGAAGTCCTTGATGGTGAAGCGCCCGATCTTGATCGGCTGCGAGGCGTCGTACATCGAGGTGACTTTCGACGTCCCGTGATCCAGCGCCATGGCGGCGGTGAACAGCTTGAATGTCGAACCCATCTCGTACAGGCCGAGCGTGGTGCGGTTGAATCGCGAGTCAGCAGGTGAATCGCCCACGGCCTTCGGGTCGAAGTCGGGCAGCGATACCATCGCCACCAGTTCGCCGGTATGCACGTCGATCACGACGGCGCTGCCGGCTTCGGCGCGGAAGCGCGCGATGCCTGCGGCCAAGGTCTCGTGCACGGCGTGCTGCACGCGCAAGTCCAGCGACAGCTGAAGCGGTTCGCGCTTTTCGGAAAGGGCCTGATCGAACGTCTTCTCGACGCCGGCGCTGCCGCGGTTGTCGGTGTCAGTCGTGCCGAGCGCGTGCGCGAATAGGTTCCCTTGCGGATAAACGCGGCGCTCGGAATCCTCGAAATAGAGGCCCGGAATGCCCAAGCGGTTCACGGACATCTGCTCACCCGGCGTCATGTGACGACGGAGATAGATGAAACGTTGGCCGGACGTGAGGCGACGCAGCAGATCGTCGTCCTTCACGTCGGGAAGGACGGAAATCAACTTGTCGGCGGCAGCTTTCGCGTCGCCGATCTTGGCGGAATCCGCATAAAGGTTCACGGTCGGCAGGTTGGTCGCAAGGATGACGCCGTTGCGGTCGACGATGTCGGCGCGCGCAAGCTTGTTATGCGGCGCGGAGGCAGCGGTGCGCAGCCCCGGCGCCGAGGTCGGTTCTTTCAGCAACATCAGATCGACGAGACGCACGCTGATGCTGGTGAAGGCGAAGCAGAACAATCCCGCCGTGACCATTAGGCGCATGCGGCCGGTATCGATGGCGTGCTTGGTCGCCCCATGCAGGCGGACCTTGGGCCGTTCGCTCGGGCGAACTTCTTCGCCGGGATACAGGAACAGGGCGCGCTTGGGGGCTCGGCCGACGCGGATCATGGTGACCTCGTCGACGGAGTGGTCGCCCCGACAGCTTCCGGCAACAGCAAGCGCTGTAGACGGGCGATGATTACCGGGAACCCGGCAGGGCGTTGGAAGGCCGTGAGCGTCCCGTCGGCGGGCGCTGCTTCGGCAGTAACTGTCGGGCCGGACGGCTTCGCCTTGGCCGGGGCGGGCGGCGGCGCAGCGGTGGTTGCGGGCGCGGAACCGGCTTCCGGCGCAGCGCCCGGCGTGGCGCGCATCGGCAGGCCGGCGATGTCGGTCACGTTCTGCGGGACCGGCGGGCCGAAGCTCAAGTGCTGCGCGCTCAGGCGGCGCAGACGCTCGGGGTCGTTCAGATAAGTCCACTCCGCTTCGAGCACGCGGATGGCGTTGCGGTCGCGCACGACGTCTTCGCGCGTCTGCACGACTTCGTCTTCCAACGCCTGGACTTTGTACTTCACCAGGAACATCGCGACGCCGACCATGATCGAAAGGGCCAGCCACATGAACGCGCTTGCTCTCATGCGCGGCCCCCCGGGATCGAGGTGAGCGCTGTCGCAGCGGTGCGTTCGCCGCCGCGCAAGCGGGCCGAACGGGACCGCGGATTGGCCGCGAGTTCTTCGGCGCGCGGTGTGATCGGGCGGCGGGCGAGGGGCTTGAACGTCGCGCGCACGGGGCTCTGCGTGGCGAGAGTGGCCGGCGCGTGACGCGACGGCTTCTCGGCCGCATGCGAGCGGTTGCGGAAGAACGTCTTGACGATGCGGTCTTCAAGCGAATGGAACGACACCACCGCGAGGCGTCCGCCTGGCTTCAACAGGCGCTCGGCGGCGGCCAGACCGCGTTCAAGTTCGCCGAGTTCGTCGTTCACATAGATACGCAGCGCTTGGAAGGTGCGCGTCGCGGGATCGATGCCGTCGTGGGCGCGGCGTACGGCGGCGCGGATCACGTCGGCCAGGCGCAACGTACGCGAGATCGGGCGTTCGCGGCGGGCGGCGACAATGGCGCGGGCCACACGGCGGGCGTGCCGCTCTTCGCCGTAATTGAAGATGATATCGGCGAGTTCGGCTTCGGACATGGAGTTGACGATGTCGGCCGCGGAACGGCCGCTGGCTTCCATGCGCATGTCGAGAGGGCCGTCGCGCAGGAACGAGAAGCCGCGCGCGCGATCGTCGATCTGCATCGAGCTGACGCCGATATCGAGCGCTATGCCGTCGACACCGCTCACGCCCTGCGCGCCGAGCAAATCGCCCATGTCGCCGAAACGACCGGCGACGAGGTGCAAACGCGCGGGATATTTCGCGGCGAGAATGGCGCCGCGTTCCATCGCCTGCGGATCGCGGTCGATCGCCCAGACCACGCATTCGGCCGCGTTGAGAACCGCGGTGGTGTATCCGCCGCCGCCGAATGTGCCGTCGACATAGACGCCGCCCGGCTTGGGTTCGAGCATCTCGACGACTTCCGTCAGCAGGACGGGGATATGCTCACGCTCGGCGTCTTGTCCGGGGAGCTCGTCGGAACTCATCAGGGACCGCTCCCTTCGATCTCGCGACGACGCGCGGTGAGGAGGCGGTTGAGCATCGCGCTCTGGGCGTTGGCGAGCGCGCTCGGTTCCCAAATCTGGAACGTGCGGCCCTTACCGACGAAGGCGCCTTTGTCGGTCAGGCCGGCTTTCGCCATGAAGTCTTCGGGCAGGACGATACGGCCGCCGCCGTCGAACAGCGCTTCGCGCGCGGTCCCGATGATCAGGTGGGCGATCGCGTCTTGTTCGACGTTGGGCAGCGGGTTGTCGGGCTGCGCGTCCGAAAGGCTTTCGATGCGGTCCATGCCGCAGCCTTCGATGCATTGATCGGTCAGGGACGGATACAGCGCGACCCCGGCAAGGCCGCGCGCCTGGACGACAGCGCGGAACGACGCCGGCACGGAAATCCGCCCCTTCGCGTCGATCTTATTAATGAAAGTGCCGATGAAGGCCTTCACGCGACGCCCCTATCCCCCCCCTTCGCGCCCGCCCAGACGCAAAGGAATTCACCGCTGTTAACCGGCCTCGTATGGTATCTCATGGGATTTTATGGGTGTCAATGGGATGAACCCGTGTTCCGATGGGCTGGAGCCAGAGAAAATGACGCCCTGCCAACCAATTGGCGGCAAGGAAACAAGCCGAGCCTTAGCTCAAGCCCTTCCATCGGGGATTGTGGATAACTCTGAAAAGGAGAAGTGCCAGACGGCCTATAAGCCGGGTTTTGTCCACTGTGCGGACACAGTTGGATGATCATTCCTCTGGGACGCAGGTCGCCCTGCGCCTCGCGCGACCGACCCGGACGGCGATGTGAAGACACATTTCCGGGCCGAAACCCGGGGTGCCGTCCCTATTTGGTCTTGCTCCAGGTGGGGTTTGCCCTGCCGCGACCGTTACCGGCCGCGCGGTGCGCTCTTACCGCACCTTTTCACCCTTACCGGCCCGAAGGCCGGCGGTTTGTTTTCTGTGGCACTTTCCCTGGGGTCGCCCCCGCCGGGCGTTATCCGGCACCTTGTCCTCATGGAGCCCGGACTTTCCTCCACCTGACCGAAGTCAGGCAGCGATCATCCAGCCGTCTGGCCGGCGGACCATGCGGGCATGGGCTAAAGCGGTCAAGTGTCCGGTCAGGCCCAACCGGTCGCGAGGGAGCGGCCGCTGCGCGCCAGTTCAGCGACGGCGGCGATCAGGCCGCGGGTTTCAGCGTCCGCGATGCCGTCGACCCGGTCCGGGCGATAGCGGCGCTGAAACGCCGCGATGACATCTTCCGGGCCGGTGTGCGGGTCCAGCACGTCGCCGCCAGGGCCGGCCGGGATCGCGTAGCCGATTGTCGACAACGACGGCCAGATCCCGACATCGGAACTGGAGCGCGGCCCGCTCGGCCATAAGCCGAAGCCTTTTGTCGCCAGGTACTGCCAGGGGAAGAGCTCTCCGGGGTCCTGCTTGCGGCCGGGGGCGATGTCGGAATGCCCGATGACATCCTCGGGTGTGAGCGCATGGCGGTCGACGATATCGCCGAGCAACGCGGCGAGGGACTCAATTTGCACGTCCGGAAAGGCGCGATAGCCGTACTCGTGCCCGGGATTGACGATCTCGATGCCGATGGAAACGCTGTTGAGGTCCGTCAGGCCGCGCCAATAGCTCCGGCCCGCGTGCCAAGCGCGCATTGTCTCGTCGACCAGTCCAAGGATGCGTCCGTCTTCTTCGATCAGATAGTGCGCGCTGACTTCGGCGGCGGGGTCGCAGAGCCGGGCGAGCGCGGTGGCGGCTGATTCCATGCCGGTATAGTGAACCACCACATTCCGCACGCCGATCCAGCCATCGACGCTACGGCGCGCACCGCTGTTGGGCGACATGTGGCTACGGTCGATCTGCAAGGCGCGGTGCACGAGCAATCCGGTCAGGGCTTTATTCGCGTGTAACCGTAGCATAGAGGCGCTGTCCCGAACGGGGGAATCGGCGCTACAGTCCCGCTCGCCGATCCGGGACGGGGCTTGCGCGTTCTGCATGCCGGATCGCCTGCGGAACAATTTAGGGAACGGCCATGACATATTGCGTCGGAATGTGCCTGCGCGACGGTCTGGTGATGATCAGCGATTCCCGCACCAACGCGGGCATCGACAACATCAACTCGTTCCGCAAGCTGCACATCTTCGAGAAACCGGGCGAGGCGGTGATCTCGCTTGCGACCTCCGGCAATCTGTCAGTGACGCAATCGGTGGTCAGCATGGTGACCGAGGGTTTGCTCAATCCGGAGACCGGTGAAAACGAAACGCTGCTCAAGGCGCCGTCGATGTTCAAGGCGGCGCAATTGGTGGGCCGCGCCATGCGCGAAGTCTACCGCCTGGACGGCGAAAGCCTTGAGAAGCACGGCGGCCGCTTCGACGCCGCGGTGCTGATCGCCGGCGAAGTGCGCGACAAGCGCATGCGCCTGTTCATGATCTACTCCGCCGGCAACTTCATCGAGTCCTCGAGCGATACGCCGTTCCTGCAGATCGGCGAACACAAATACGGCAAACCGATCCTCGATCGCGCGATCACCTACGATACCGATCTCAACGAGGCGCTGAAGATCGGGTTGATCTCGATGGACTCGACCATGCGTTCGAATCTGGCCGTGGGTTTGCCGATCGATTGCATGATCCTGCGTCGTGGCACGCTGAGGCTTGAGCTTGCGCATCGCATCGAAGCCGGCGATCCGTACTTCGAGGATTTGCGTAGCCGTTGGTCGGAAGCGCTGCGGGCGACGCATCAGGCCATTCCAGCCCCACCCTACGGTCGACAGGGCGCAACCATCGAGCAAATCACGCCCCGTTCGCGAACTGCCTAAATTTTAATCACGCCGATTTGACTGCTTTTTTCTTGAGCAGCAACCCGTCGCCGAGCGATGAATAGGTTTGCGCGGGCGGGGCCACATGGCTTTCGACGAAATGCATACGGAAGGCGGCGCAGTGCGCTCTGCCTATGCCGGCGTAGCAAGCTGGCTGGAAACGGTGTCGGCGGACCAACTGGCCCGGCGCCGCGCCGAGGCCGAACTTCTGTACCGTCGCGGCGGCATCACCTTCTCCGTTTACGGGGACACGCAGGGCGGTGAGCGGATTATTCCGCACGACCTGCTGCCCCGCATCCTCTCTGCTGCTGAATGGAGCCGCCTTGCCGCCGGGCTCGAACAGCGTGTGCGCGCGCTCAATATGTATCTCACCGATATCTACGGCCCGCAGGAGACGCTGAAGGCGGGGATCGTGCCGCCCGACTTGGTCTGGCGAAACCCGGCGTTCCGCCCCGAGATGATGGGCTTCAAGGTGCCGCACGGCATCTACGTGCATATCGCCGGGATCGACGTGGTGCGCGTCGACGGCGACGACTTCTATGTGCTTGAGGACAACGCCCGCACCCCTTCGGGCGTGTCCTACATGCTTGGCGGTCGCGAAATCTCAATGCGCTTGATGCCCGATTTGCTGGCATCGCATCGCGTCGCGCCAATTGAGAATTATCCTAACGAACTGCTGGCGGTGTTGTGCTCGGTGGCGCCGCGCGATCGCAGCGAACCCACCGTGGTGTTGCTCACGCCCGGACAATTCAACTCCGCCTACTACGAACATTCATATCTTGCCGATCGCATGGGCGTGGAGCCGGTCGAGGGCCGCGACCTGTTCGTGCAGAACGATGTTGTGTTCATGCGCACCACCAAAGGACCGCGTCGGGTCGACGTCATCTATCGTCGCATCGACGACGATTTTCTCGATTCATTGGTGTTCCGTCCGGACTCGCTTCTCGGCGTGCCGGGTTTGTTTGCGGCCTACACCGCCGGCAATGTCACGCTTGCGAACGCCCTGGGAACGGGCGTGGCGGACGACAAGGACATTTATTCCTACATGCCGGAGATCACGCGTTTCTTGCTCGGCGAGGAACCGATTCTCAAAAACGTGCCGACCTGGCGATGCCGCGAGCCGGAAGCTCTCGCTTATGTTTGCGAGCATTTGCCGGAACTGGTGGTGAAGCGCGTCGACGGTTCAGGCGGCTATGGCATGCTCGTGGGGCCGCACGCGACCGTCGCGGAACGCGCGGCATTCAAGGTGATGCTGCAGGCCAATCCCGAGCGATACATCGCACAGCCCACATTGGCGTTGTCGACCTGTCCAACCTTTGTCGAAAGCGGCGTCGCGCCGCGGCACGTCGATCTGCGACCGTTCGTGCTCACCGGCCGCCACGGTGTGCGCATCGTGCCCGGTGGACTCACGCGCGTCGCGTTGCGCGAAAACTCGTTGGTCGTGAATTCGAGCCAAGGTGGCGGTACCAAGGATACCTGGGTAGTCGAACGCTGAGCCGAACGGCCGACAGTCTCTATTGGCTCTCGCGCTATGTCGAACGCGCCGACTATCTCGCACGCATCATCGAAACCGCCTATCGATTGTCGTCCCTGCCCAGCACGCATGCGAGCGAAGGCAACGAATGGGAGAGCGCGCTGGCCAGCGCCGGTTGCCTCGATCTGTTCCGCCAACATCACGCCGAGGCGACGGCTGAGTCCGTCACCCGGTTTCTCGCGTTCTCGGAACATAATCCGTCTTCGATCCGCCAATGCCTGGAGACCGCACGTTTCAACGCCCGCGCCGTGCGCACGGCGCTGACTGTCGAAATGTGGGAAACCATCAACGGCGCGTGGCTCGAAATTCAGGACAGCAAACCGCATGCTCTGCCGTTCATCGACATCCCGCGCTTTCTCGATTGGGTCAAGGAAGTGTCGCTGCGCTTCGACGGCAGCGGTTATCGCACCATGCTGCGCAACGATGCGTTCTACTTCTCACGGTTGGGGATCTATCTCGAACGCGCCGACGCCACGGCCCGGATCCTCGACGTGAAATTCCATTTCCTCCTGCCGGCGACGTCTCCCGTTGGCGGGGGCGTCGATTACGCGCAGTGGAGTGCCATCCTGCGGGCGGTGTCGGCCGCCGCCAGCTATCATTGGGTCTACCGCGAAAGCCTCAAACCGTGGCTGATCGCCGATCTTCTGATACTGAAAGAGGAAATGCCGCGCTCGTTGGCGGCCTGCTATGCCAACATCATCACCAATCTGGATCACTTGGCGGCCGCCGGCGGACGTCAGGGGGCGGCGCAGCGGCGTGCGCACGCGCTCTACCGCAAGCTGCGCAGCGAAAACATCGCGCAGATTTTCCAATCCGGGCTTCATGAATTCATCAACGGCTTCATAGCCGACAACGACGGCGTCAACGCCGCCGTGGTCGAGCAGTATCTGTCCTGACATGCGCATCGCCATTCAGCATCGCACCCAATACAGCTACGACACCCCTGCGCGGTCGATCATTCAAATGCTGCGCCTGACGCCGCGCAGTCACGAAGGGCAAACGGTGCACCGCTGGCATGTCGAAGTCGATCAGGATGCGGATTTGCGCGCCGGCGAGGATGCGTTCGGCAATATCATGCATGTCCTGTCCCTGCCGGGCCCGGTCGATTCGCTGACGCTGTCCTTGCACGGGGAAGTCGAGACGGCGGGCGCCGACGGAATCGTTCGCGGCACCGTGGAGCGTTTTCCGCCCCGGCTGTTTCTGCGCGAGACGCCCCTGACGGGGGTTAATCCAGACCTGCGCGCGTATGCCGATGCGGTTGTGCGCGGTGCGACAGGTACGCTCGATCGCTTGCATGCGTTGATGAACGCGATCCGCGCCGACATCGCGTTCGACACCAGCCCGACAAATGTCACCACCACGGCGGCGGAAGCCTTCACGCTCAAGCGTGGCGTTTGCCAGGACCTGACGCACGTCTTCATCGCCTGCGCGCGGGATGCTGGAATCCCGGCGCGATATATCGGCGGTCACCTCTATCGCAGCGACGGCGCGATCTTGCAGGAAGCAGGCCATGCCTGGGCCGAAGCGTATGTCGAAGAACTCGGCTGGGTGGGGTTCGATCCCGCCAACGGCGTATGCGTGACGGACAGCTACGTGCGCGTCAGTGCCGGTCTCGATTACCTCGGTGCCGCACCCGTTCGCGGAACGCGTATGGGGGGGACGAGCGAACGGATGTCGGTCGACGTTCGCGTCAATCAAGCGAGTTTCCAATCGCAATCCTGAAGGGGTTTCTATGACCTACTGTGTCGGAATCCTGGTGCGCGCGGGGCTGGTCATGATCAGCGACACGCGCACCAATTCAGGCGTCGACAACGTCAACACGTTCCGCAAGCTTTACCTCTTCGAGCAGCCCGGCGAAGCTGCGATGGCACTGGCCGGGGCCGGCGACCTCTCGGTGATCCAGTCCATCCTCAGCATGGTGACGGAAGGTTTCCCCAATCCCGAGACGGGCGAGGTCGAGCGACTGCTTGACACGGTAAGCATGTTCAAAGCGGCACAGCTGGTCGGCCGGGCAATGCGGGAAACGTCGCGTGCCGCGCAACAGAACGGAGAGGGCGGCCTGTCCGACACCCAGATCCTTCTTGGCGGACAGCGAAAGGGCCGCCGGCTAAGACTTTTCATGATCTACCCTGCGGGGAATTTCATCGAGGCCTCCGACGACACGCCCTTTTTGCAGATCGGAGAGCATAAATACGGCAAACCCATCCTGGACCGCGCGGTCACCTTCGAGACCGATCTGCAAAGCGCTCTCAAGCTTGGCCTGATCTCGATGGACTCAACGCTGCGCTCCAATCTCGGGGTCGGCCTGCCGATCGATCTCGCGGTATTGCCGCGCGATACCCAGCGAGTCGAGTTATCCCACAGGATCGAAGCGGGCGATCCGTATTTCGAGGATTTGCGCCAACGCTGGTCGGAGGCGCTGCGCGCGACGCATCAGGCCATTCCCAAACCACCTTATGAAGGCATCGCCGAGAGTGTTGAGTTGGTCCCGGCGCGCAGGCGTTAGGTTCATCGCGCCGGTCGGAAAAATCGTGGCACGAGTTGACGGCTTTGGCCAAACGGCTCATTTTCACTCGCCAACTAGGGAATTGTCTGCATGACCACTTATGCTGCGCCGCTGCGCGATATGCGTTTCGTGCTTCACGAAATGTGCAAAGCCGGGGACACCCTCGGCACTCTGCCGGGATTCGAGGACGTCGGCGCGGACGTGATGGACGCCGTGCTTGAGGAGTGCGCCAAGCTTTGCGAAGACGTGCTGTTCCCGCTGAACCAGACGGGCGATCGCGAAGGCTGCAAGTTCGAGGGCGGCAAGGTCACGACGCCGAAGGGGTTCCGCGAAGCCTATCGACAGTATGTCGAAGGCGGCTGGTGCGGCCTGACCGCGAAGCCTGAATTCGGCGGGCAAGGATTGCCGGAAGCGCTCGACTATCTCGTCGCCGAGATGGTCGCCTCCGCCAACGTCTCGTTCGGCCTTTATCCCGGCCTGACGCAGGGCACGATCCTGGCGCTCACCGCGCTTGGCACCGACGAGCAGAAGACGCGCTATCTGCCGAAGCTGATCTCCGGCGAATGGCAGGGCACCATGTGCCTGACGGAATCGCATGCCGGTTCCGATCTCGGTCTTTTGCGCACCAAGGCCCTGCCGAATGGCGACGGCAGCTATGCGATCACCGGCACGAAGATCTTCATCTCCGCCGGCGAACACGACATGACCGACAACCACGTGCACCTCGTACTCGCACGCCTGCCGGATGCACCGGAAGGCAGCCGCGGCATCTCGATGTTCCTGGTGCCGAAGTTCCTGTTGAACGACGACGGCACGCCCGGCGCACGCAACGCGCTGGCTTGCGGTTCGATCGAACATAAGATGGGGATGAAGGCCTCAGTCACGTGCGTGATGAACTTTGACAGCGCGAAGGGCTGGCTGGTCGGTGAGGCGCACAAGGGCCTCGCCGGTATGTTCATCATGATGAACAAGGAACGCATGTTCGTCGGCTGCCAGGGTATCAGTCAGGCGGAACTCGCCTACCAAAGCGCTGCGGCTTATGCGAAGGACCGCATTCAGGGACGCGCGGCCGATGGCCCGGCCCGTCCGGACAAGGCCGCCGATCCCATCATCGTCCACCCCGACGTGCGCGCGAAGTTGCTGTTCTCGCGCAGCGTGACCGAAGCGCTGCGCGCGCTGGGCGTTTGGGCGCATCTGCAAGTCGACGTGTCGCATAAGCATCCCGATGCAGCCGTGCGTCAGCATGCCGACGACATGGTCGGCCTGATGACACCGATCCTGAAAGCCGCCGGTACCGACTACGGCTCCGAGATATCGAACGTCTGCCTGCAGGTCCTCGGCGGTCACGGCTATATCGCCGAGCACGGCATCGAGCAGATCGTGCGCGATGTGCGCATCACGCAAATCTACGAAGGCACCAATGGCATCCAGGCGCTGGATCTCGTCGGGCGTAAGCTTGGCATCGGCAACGGGCGTCTGTTCACGGGTTGGGTGAAGGACGTCGAGGCTGAACTCGCCGGCTTGCAGGGGCGCAACGATCTGCGGGAATTTGTCGCGCCGGTGGAAGAGGCGCTGGGCCGTCTGAAGGCGGCGACCCAATGGCTCACCGAAGCTGCGGCCAAGGACGCGAACGCGCGCGGCGCCGCGGCGACCGATTATCTGCGCCTGTTTGCGCTGACCGCGCTGGGGTGGATGTGGGTGCGCATGGCGCAGGTGGCGTTGGCGAAGCAGGGCTCCGGCGATCCTTATTACGACACCAAGCTGAATGTCGGCCGCTTCTATATGACCCGGGTGCTGCCGCAGGTGGCCGCCCTGGACGCGACGCTGCGGGCCGGCAGCCAGTCCACCATGGCGATGGCGGAAGCGGCGTTCTAGTTCGGCCCGGTCGGCGGATCGTTCGGCGGGCGCGGGCAGCTCTCCCGGCCGTAAAAGGCCGAAACCTTTCGGCCGTCCCGCCAGAGCTCGAAAGCCGAACTTTCGGCCGTCATGCGCTGTAGGGCGATGGCCCGCCCGCAGGCATGGCCGTCGCCGGCGGCTTCAAAAGCCTCCATGCGCAGTACATCGGTCGCAGGTCCGAAAACGATACAGACGTAGGTGCTCATGCCGTCCTCGCGTGATCTCGTAGGAGGTACGGTTCCGGGGCGGTCGGGGTTGCGCGAAATTTCCAAGTCTATGTTGTTGTGATGTAATCACATTTTCGTTTTCTTGCAGCCTGACATATTTACGATTAATTGAGTTTACAGCAAGGTTCAGGTATACTTTTGCGCGTAGCGACTGGCGGTTAAGGCGGTTTCCAGAAGGACCCGCGCCATCGCGTTGGCGGAGCGCCTGCGAAAATGAGTCTGAGCTCAAGTCAAATCGCGGCCTATACGACCACGAATCTTGCTGCGCTGACGACGACGCAGTTCGCGGAGTTCAACGGCACCGAACTGAATTATCTGACGACGACTCAGATCGTCGCGCTCACCACGACGCAGATCGAGAACTTTACACCGCTGCAGGTGAAGGGGCTGAATTCCACCTTCCTGAACAATATGAATTCGGGCCAGGTCGGTACGCTCACGACGACGGCGCTGAACGCACTGACCAGCACGCAGTTCAGCAGGCTGAATTCCACCACCGTCGCGGCGCTATCCACGACTCAGATCAGCACGCTGTCTGTCACCAAGGTCGTGTCGCTCGCCGGCACCAGCTTCAACTCGCTGACCACGACGACGATCCAGACGTTGTCGAGCACGACGTTGAATCAGGTGACGGTAACGCAGATCGCCACACTCAACAGCACCGCGCTCCTGGGCCTGTCGACGACGCAGATGACCTATCTGACGCCGCGTCAGCTGGGGGTGCTGACCGTTACGAATTTCGCGTTGCTGAACAGCACGATCATCAACATTTTCAGCACCGTACAGGTGCGCGGTTTCACCGCCAACCAGGTGAGGACGTTTGACTCGACCGAGATGAGCGCCTTGGGCACGACGGCCCTCAGTGCCCTCAACGCGGTCCAGATCCGCGGTTTGTTGACCACGTCGATGGGCGGCCTGACGACCACGCAATACACCGCGTTGACGCAGGCCGTGATCCAGGCGCTGCATACCGATCAAGTCAATGCGCTGGCCACGACGTTGATCAGTGCTATGACGACGGCGCAGGTGAACGGCCTCGGCGTGACACAGATCGCCGGCATGAACTCAACGACCTTTGCCGCGCTCTCGGATACGCAAATCTTGTCGTTCAATTCGCGCCAGCTGGTGGGTTTGACGGCGTCCGAGTTCCGCACGCTGACCACCACCGTGCTCAGCGCCCTGAATCAGACGCAGCTACGCGGCTTGAGTTCGACTGAACTCGCCGCGCTGACGACGACACAATTAGACGGCCTCACCCAAACCAGCATCAGCCAGCTGGCCGTGCAGCAGTTGCGCCAGATGGGCTCGGGCGTAATCTCGTCTTTGACGACCACGCAGATCAACGGTCTAACCCCGTATCAGGTCGGCTCGCTGACGCAGGCTCAGATCCGTGTACTCGGCGCGACCAATCTGCTGGCGTTGACGACGACGCAGTTTTCCGGTCTGCGCTCCACGCAGTTGGGGGGGCTGGACAGCACGACTTTCACGCAGCTGACGACGACGGAAATCGACCTGCTTAATCCCACCCAGCTCAAGGGCTTCGGAGCCGCGCAGTTGTCGGTGCTGACCACCACACAGCTTGAGGCGCTGAGCGCACAGGAACTGGGCGGTTTGACGTCGGCCCAACTGAAATCGCTGACCGCCACCAATTTCGCGGCGTTGACGACAACGCAGTTCGCCGGCCTGACTTCGCTGCAGATGGCCGTGCTGACACCGGCTCAAGTCATAGGCCTGACGACGACCGAAATCGACGCGCTGAGCGGGACGCAGGCGCGGGGACTGGGCACGACCCAGATCGCCGTACTGAACAGCACGCAGTTCTCGGTATTCTCCACCACGGCCCTGGCCGCCATGAAGGCGGCTCAGTTTACCGCGCTGAAGACGTCGAATATCGCCGCGCTGTCGGTCACCCAGATCGGTGTGCTGTCTGTGGCCGACCTGCATGCGCTGAACAGTCTTCAAAGGCGTGCTTTCGACTCAACGCAACTGTCCGCGATGACAGACGAACAGCGCGGCGCGATCTCCTAAAAGCCCGGCAATTCTTGCCGATAGGGGCAAACCCCTACGCGGCGCGTCGTTCGATGCGGCGCACGGGCCCTTTGTAATTCCTCAGATTTTGGACGCGCCTGTTTGGCACGGCTTCTGCATGAGCCGGGCAGGACAACTATGCCCCGGGCAGAACCTCTGGGGCTTTGAGGAATACGGCCCATGGCTGGCGCGCACAACATCGGTTCGGATCTCTACACGCGATATCGGTCGCTGATCGGTCGTATTGACCCTTCGGCTGGCCGTAGCGCACCGCAGTCCCACAAGCCGCGGCCGATCGACGCGAACGCGCCGCCGAGCTTCTCCGAGCCTTGGCGCAACGCGAGCGTCTCGATGTCGGACGAAGTCACCCGCAAGCTGCTTGAGACCCAAGCCAGCGACATGGAAGAGACTTCCGAAGGGGATCCGTCCGTCGACGAGACTGGCGACGATACCGGCATGGGCGATACCGATCCGACCGAGCCCACGAAGCCGACTGAACCGACCGCGCCGACCACACCCACCGACCCGGGCCCGGTTGACACGGCGCCGCCGCCGACCACCCCGGTTGTCGATCCGGCACCCACCACGCCCCCTGTCGATACCATGCCTCCGATCGATCCGATGCCTCCGATCGATCCGATGCCGCCGGTCGATCCCGCGCCGCCGGTCGATCCGATGCCTCCGGTCGATCCGAACCCGACGGTCGATCCGACCCCGCCTGTCGTGGTGCAGCCGCCCGTCATTCCCGCCGCCGCCGCCGCGCTGAATACGCTATTCCACGCGCAGGCCGTCGCGAACGATCCGGTACTGCAATACAAGCGCGCGCTGTTCCGCACGCTCGACAGTGACAGCGATGGCCTCGTTAGCACTACGGAGATCGCCTCGGCCATCAATTCCGTCGGTGGCAATCAATGGTCCGCCGCCGCTCTCAATGGTGTGCTCGATCCGCAAGGCACCGGTGCTGTGTCTCAGCAGCAGTTCCTCGACCGCTTGCCGGCGGCGACCTACGAGTACTACGACCTGATGAATTCGGAGCCGTACTACAATCCGAACAGCGCCGGCGGTGCTGTCGCGATGTTGCAAGGGCTCGACGTCTCGAAGTCGATTGAGCGTCAGGGGTCCTCCGCCGACGGCGCGCGCGCTGACTCGGTGCTGAGCCCGTTCGATTTCAATCGCAATGGCTCGGTCGAGCTGAACGAACTCATGGTCGCGGTGCAAGGCGGAGGCGGTACGCGCCAGTCGGCGCGCGCGTTGTTCAGCCAATTCGATCCGAACGGCACCGGGGCGATCACCAACGACCAGTTCAATCGCAATCTGCCGGTCCCGACCTATGACATGACCAGCGGCGAAGTCGGCTATGCGACCGACGTCACCGTGGCGCAGGGCGTCTCGGCGTTGTTCTTCAGCATGGTGCAATCGCAACAGCCGGAAGAACGCGCGACGCGCAGCCTGTTCTACGGCATGGACACCGATAACGACGGCAAGATCAGTTCCGACGATCTGTCCAAGGCGGTGAAGGATGCGGGCGGTTCGGAAGAACAGGCCAACGCGTTGCGGGATCAGTTGGACCCCGACAACACTGGCACCATCGGGATGGAGCAGTTCCTGGGGAACCTGCCGGAGGTGAAGGTCAGCGCGACCGGCGTCGCGTCGGTCGTGGCCGGCGATCCCCCGGCGCCGCCGCCGCAGGTGATGGTCTACGAAACGACTTCGGCGTTGCCGCCGATCGCGCAGAACATCTCGAACAACATGCTGTCTGTGCTTCTGGCCCAGCAGCAGAACGAGGAAGCCTGGCGCGGCATGATCTAACGGCGCAAGGCGTTCAGGATGTAGACGCGGATCGCGCTGGAGAGATTGCTCCCCAGCCCATCCTCGCGCGCTTCGTCGATGCGGGCGATCAGATCGTTGATCGACAGATTGTCGCGCGCGGCGATTTCCTTCAGCGCATCCCAGAACGGCGCTTCCATCGACACGCTTGTGCGGTGGCCGGCGATCATCACAGATCGCTTCCTGACGGAGGTATCTGTGCTCATTCCGTTGGGCTGATCATATCGCCGGGGCGGACCCAGCGGTCGAAGTCTTCCCCGCTGACGTAACCGAGCCTCGTCGCCGCCTCGCGCAGGGTGAGATCGTTCTTGTGCGCGCTTTTGGCGATCTCGGCCGACTTGTCATAGCCGATATGCGGGGCCAGCGCCGTCACGAGCATCAGCGAGCGTTCGACATGCTGGCCAATCGTTTTCAGATTCGGCTTAAGCCCTTCGATGCAATGCACGCTGAAGCTATCGATCGCATCCGACAGCAAGCGGATGGATTCCAGCACATTGCGTACGATCACCGGCTTGAACACGTTGAGTTCCAGGTGGCCACTGGCGCCCGCGATCGTCACGGCGGCGCCGTTGCCCATCACTTGCGCGCAAACCATCGTCAAGGCTTCGGCCTGGGTCGGGTTCACCTTGCCGGGCATGATCGACGAACCCGGCTCGTTGGCGGGCAGATCGAGTTCGCCCAAGCCCGAGCGCGGGCCGGAGGCCAACAAGCGAATGTCGTTGGCGATCTTCATCAGCGACACGGCGATGGTGGTCAAGGCGCCGGCGCATTCGACCATGGCGTCGTGGGCCGCCAGCGCTTCGAAGAAGTTCGGCGCGGGCTTGAAGTCGTGCTTGGTCAGCGTGCTGAGTTCGGCGGCGAATTTCTCGGCGAAGCCCTTCTTCGCGTTCAGGCCGGTGCCGACAGCCGTACCGCCTTGCGCGAGCAGCGACAGGCGCGGCATGCACGCGCGCACGCGTTCGACGGCAAACGCGGCCTGCGTGGCGTAGCCTGAGAATTCCTGACCCAGCGTCAGCGGTGTCGCATCCTGCAGGTGCGTGCGACCGATCTTGACGATGTCTTTGAATTCCTCGGCCTTCTGATCGAGCGCGACGTGCAACCGTTCCAGCGCCGGAATCAGGCGCGCTTTCAGTTCCAACACAGTGGCGATATGCATCACCGTCGGGAAGCTGTCGTTGGACGACTGCCCGCGATTCACGTGATCGTTGGGATGGATCGGCGCCTTGCCGCCGCGACCCTTGCCGAGCATCTCGTTGCCACGGCCGGCGATCACTTCGTTCGCGTTCATGTTGGTCTGCGTGCCGGAGCCGGTCTGCCAGACCACCAGCGGGAACTCGTCGTCCAGCTTGCCGTCGGCGACTTCCTGCGCGGCGGCGGCGATGGTGTCCGCGGTCTTCGCGTCCAGTTCGCCGAGCGCCTTGTTGGCCAGGGCGGCAGACTTCTTCTGCAAGCCAAGCGCGTGCACCAGCGGGAGCGGCATCCGCTCCCCGCCGATGCGGAAGTTCTCCAGGCTGCGCTGCGTCTGCGCCCCCCAATAGTGATCCGCGGGCACCTCGACGGCGCCCATGGTGTCGGTCTCGGTGCGGGTTCTGGTCACGGCGCCCAGCGTGGGAGCAACGCCGTGATGGCGTCAAGGGCCTGGCGCCAATTGTCATCGGCGGTGCGTCCGCTGGCCTTACGTGGTTTGAGGTCATGGTCGCCGTCCTCGGCCCATGTCACGCGGATGTTGCGGCGAAGGGTGAGCGCCGTCACGGCCTCGCGGTCGCCCATGGGGTCGCGCGTGCCTTGGCAGATCAGCGTGGGGACCTTGATAGCCGCAAGATGTTCGGTGCGCGGCTTGTCCTTGCGGCCCGCGCCGTAGAACGGATAGCCGAGGCAGACGAGACCGCGCACGGCCTCGGGCGGATTGTCCGCTGCGATCAGGCTTGCCATGCGCCCACCCATCGACTTGCCGCCGATGACGACGGGGCCGTCGATCTCCGCGATGACATCGCGCCAAGTTTGCAGCAAGACCGGCGCGCGATCCGGCGGCTTCTTGCGCCCTTCGCTGCGCCGCGCCGCCATGTAAGGGAACTCGAACCGCGCCACGCGATAGCCGGCCTCGGCAATGCCCTCGGCGAAGAAGGTCATGAACGGCGTATCCATCGGCGCGCCGGCCCCGTGCGCCAGTGCAACGGTCAGCTTGGCGCGCTTAGGGCCGTTGTAGAGAAGCATTGTCAGCGGACGTCCTGATTATCGAGTCGCCTGTTTAAGCAGGAAAAGAACAGGCGGATCGTACGTTGCCACGTTTGCCGCGATGCGGCTGCGCCCGGCGATGTTAGGGCCGATTGCGAAGGGTTGATATTTAAAGTTTGCGGGGTGGGGACGGGCCACAAACCTCTACGTCGTCCTCGGGCTTGACCCGAGGACTCAGGGTAATGCGCGCCGGTGGTTATGGCCCTGGACCCCGGATCGCGCGACGCTAGGCGTCGCTTGTCCGGGGTGACAGTCGGGGGTTTTTCGTCGACGCGGGAAGCGCGGTTACGGACGCTTGGGCTCTCGCACGAACAGCATGTACAGAGCCAAGTCGCGCTTAAAGATGAAGAGATAGAGGACGTGGGCGGCAACAGCCAACACGAGCAGATTTGCCGCCAGTTCATGCACTTCTTCAAGCCAGCCTTCTTTGGACTTGTTGCCGCCGTGCTCGTCATCCGCTTTGGCCGCGGTCACAAGCAGTCCACTTCGCTCCGCTGTCGCTGCCGCGGAGGCTGTGGCGAGTTGAGCTGAAGACGTCATTTTGGCGGTCGGTTCTTCGAGCAGTATCCCGGTTGCCGTCGTCGCAATGAGAAAGACTGCCACGATCGATATGATGAGTCGGCTGACGGCGGGATCGCTGATCCGCGAATGCCGAAGCTCGTCCAGGTGCGGGAAAAAGCGGGCGATGCCGACCTGTCGCGGTCCAATCAAACCCCAGAGAAGGCGAAGTACGATTATCCCCGCCACCCCGTAGCCCAGAAATTCGTGCACCTCGCCGAGCTCGCCGGTGAAGTAGGTAAGCGCTGTCAGCGCGAGGAGGCTGGCGTGATACGCCCTGATCTTCGCAAAAAGCGGCAGTGCCATTTTGGGTTTCGCCTGTTGTTGGCAGCGTTAAGATTTGGGAGTTGCATGCGACCTATACCGAGAAGCTGCACGGAGAAGGATTGATTGGGGTCAATCTGTCTGGATCGGCTTTGGCCCGTTCGTCCGAAACAAGATCAGTTTGGCGGCATCCAGGGCGAAAAGTACAAACAGGCCAGACGCCAGCACGACAAGAAGGTCGTCAAAGTGAAGCGGCCCAAACCGGAAAAGCTCGGCCATGAAGGGCACCGTGACGGTGAGCCCGAGAACAAGGCCAACGGCTGAAATGACGAACACAAGTGCGACGTTCTTTCGCGTCAGCGCCTTTAGCACAGACGCATCAAAGGACCGGTTCGCGAATATTAAACCGATGAAGCTCGCGACCAGCGAGAAGAATGAAAGCGCGCGCACCTCCGTTTCCGGTAGCCCGGACTTCAACGCGACGGTGAAGATCGAGCCGATGAGGATCAGCACCAGCAGGCCCTGCATCACACCCCAGATGATCATCTTCCGTGAAAAGAGCGGCTCCTCCGGATCTCGCGGGGGGGGGGCTTCATCGTGTTTTCCTCCTGTGGCTCCGCTTCGAACACGAGCGAGCACACGGGATCGATAATCATTTCCAGAAAGGCGATGTGGACAGGACCCAGGAGAAGGGGGAAGCCCGCGAGCAAGGGTATGATGGCCATGCCGGCAATAGGAACGTGAACCGCAAATATGAAGCTCATCGCCTTGCGCAGGTTGTCGTAAATGCGGCGGCCGAGTGCGATGGCCCGCACCATCGAGCTAAAGTCGTCATCCAGCAGGACGATGGACGATGCTTCCCGGGCGACGTCGGTCCCGCGTCCCCCCATGGCGATACCGATGTGCGCGGCCTTCAGCGATGGCGCGTCGTTGACGCCATCACCCGTCATGGCGACGACCTGACCATTGGCTTTCAGGGCTTCGACAATTCGAAGCTTCTGGTTCGGCATGATGCGGGCAAACACACTTACGTCCGCAATCTGTCGCGCGAGAGCTTCGTCGCTCAACTTCTCAAGATCATCGCCCGACAGGACACTGCTCGCCTGGATGTTCGCGGCCGACGCGATCGCGCGCGCCGTTGCCGGATAGTCGCCGGTAGTCATGATCACTCTAATGCCCGCCGATTGGCACTGCTTGACCGCATCCGCCACACCGGGACGGAGCGGATCGGCCAATCCAACCAAGCCGAGGTATTGAAACGTGAAGCCTGCCTGAGTGGCGGGCCAGGCGTCGCCATCGAAGACACCCCTGGCGATCCCCAGAACCCGTATTCCCCGGTCCGCCATTTCATTCACGTCGCGCCGTTGCTGATCGCGCGCGGCGGGATCAAGGCGACACAGGTTTGCAATAGCCTCAGGTGCGCCCTTGGTGGCGATACAGGCCGTGCTATTTCCTTCACGTCGCCATGCGTTGGACATGGCCAGCAAGTCGTGTCTCAAGCCGTAACTGTGAACGAGAGCGCCAGGGTCTTGCGTGGCCCCAGACGCAGCGTGATGCTGAGCGGACAGGGCGTGGAACGCGATTTCCATCGGATCGTGCGGGTCGACGGCGCTACCCAACGTGCCGATCTCGACGAGTTCCGCAAACGATGGCGGAAGCGCTGCGCCAAGTGACTGGGCGACGCCATAGGCCTCGCCGGTCGGCAAACGCATTTCGGCAATCGACATCTTGTTTTGTGTGAGCGTGCCGGTCTTGTCCGTACACAAAACGGTCGCGGATCCCAGCCTCTCGATGGCTGCCGCCCGGCGCGTGAGGACGCGCGCCTTCGAAATGCGCCAAGCGCCCATCGCCATGAACACCGTGAGCACAACCGGGAATTCCTCCGGCAGCATCGACATGCCGACCGCAATTCCAGCGAGGATGCCCTCAATCCAGGTTCCCCTGAAAAGGCCGTAGAGGACGACCACCAGCAGGGCGACCGCACCTCCCAGCATTCCGAATACGCGCACAACCCGGAGCAGCTGCTTTTGCAAGCGCGGCGGCTCAAGCTCCACGTTGCGAAGCGCAAGGCCAATGCGGCCGATTTCGCTGCGCACGCCCGTGGCGGTCACCCGCGCCAAGGCGTGGCCGCGAACGACGAGTGAGCCAGAGAACACGTATGGCAAATCGTCACCGCCGTGGCGCGGACTGTTCTCCGCCGGCACGTCCTCGACGCGCTTGCGCACGGGGACCGACTCTCCCGTCAGCAATGACTCGTCGGTGAGGAGATCAGACATCTCCACCAGACATGCATCGGCGGGGACGCGGTCGCCCTCAGCCAACAGCAACAGGTCGCCGCGAACAACTTCTCTTCCCGCAACCCGGATTTGTTTGCCGTCCCGGATGACGAGCGCACGCGGGCTCGTGAGGTCGCGCAGCGTTTCCAGAACGCGTTCGGTTCGCGACTCTTGCACAACCGTAATCACCACGGAGAGGGAGGCGAAAGCGATGAGGAGAAGGGCTTCCTCAAGGCTCCCCAGCATCAGATAAATCGTGCCGCCCGCGAGAAGCAGGAGCAGCATGGGCTCTCGGAGAACGTCGGATACGATCCGCAGGAAGTTTCTTCTGTTTGCCGACGGCAGTTCGTTGGCGCCCTCGCGGACCAGGCGTTCGGCCGCTTCGGACGCACTCAATCCCTGCCGCGATGCATCTTGTGGGGAGGTCATCATGATTGTCCGTCGCGAAGGAGGCTTCCGTGGAACATTGTCCAGTTGAGCACGATGGCGTTCGACCGGCCTCACGATCTATTTTCGCGGGTGGTAAATTTAATCAGCCGAAAGACGATGAGCCGCCCCGGCGATGCTTTCGCCGAGTCTGTGGAATGCCAGACAAAGCTCCGCCTCTTCCGTGGAATTAACCCGACGAACCAGGGTGATGAGTGCCGGTGGCTGTGGTTCTGGACCCTCGGGTCAAGCCCGAGGGGGCAGGTCGATCTACAGCCCCGCGAAGAAGTCGTTGCCCTTGTCGTCGACGACGATGAAGGCGGGGAAGTCTTCGACTTCGATTCTCCAGATCGCTTCCATGCCGAGTTCCGGATACTCGACCACTTCGACTTTCTTGATCGACTTCTCGGCCAGCATGGCGGCGGCGCCGCCGATGGAGCCGAGATAGAACCCGCCGTGCTTCTTGCAGGCTTCGGTGACGGCCTTGGAACGATTGCCCTTCGCCAGCATCACCAGCGAGCCGCCGGCGGCTTGCAGGGCGTCGACATAGGAATCCATGCGGCCCGCGGTCGTGGGACCGAAAGCGCCCGAGGCATAGCCGGCCGGGGTCTTCGCCGGGCCGGCGTAGTAGACCGGGTGCTGCTTGAAGTATTCCGGCAGGCCAAGGCCCGCATCGATGCGTTCCTGCAGCTTCGCATGCGCGATGTCGCGCGCGACGACCATGGGGCCCGACAGCGAGACGCGCGTCTTGATCGGATACTTGCTGAGTATCTCGCGAATCTCGCTCATCGGCTTGTTGAGGTCGATCTTCACGACGTCCCCGGACAGTCTCTCGGACTTGATCTCCGGCATGAACTTCGCCGGATCGGTCTCGAGCTGTTCGAGATAGATGCCATCGCTCTTGATCTTGCCGAGGATCTGCCGATCCGCCGAGCAGGAGACGCCGATGCCCACCGGGCAGGAGGCGCCGTGGCGCGGCAGGCGGATCACGCGGACGTCGTGGCAGAAGTATTTGCCGCCGAACTGCGCGCCGATGCCGAAATTGCGGGTCATCTCCAGCACTTCGGCTTCCATCGCCAGATCGCGGAACGCCTGGCCCTTCGTGCCGCCGCTTGTCGGCAGTGCATCAAGATAGCGCGCCGAGCCCAGCTTGACGGTCTTGAGGTTCATCTCCGCCGAGGTGCCGCCGATCACGATCGACAGGTGATAGGGCGGGCAGGCGGACGTGCCGAGGTGCTTCAGTTCCTCGTTCAGGAACTTCTTCAGGCCCGCCGGGTTCAGCACGGCCTTGGTCTTCTGGAACAGATAGGTCTTGTTGGCCGAGCCGCCGCCCTTGGCCATGAACAGGAATTTGTAGGCATCGCCGTCGTTGGCGTAGATGTCGATCTGCGCCGGCAGGTTATTGCCGGTGTTCTTCTCGTCGAACAGCGAGGTCGGCGACATCTGCGAATAGCGCAGGTTCAATTTGGTGTAGGCCTCGGCCACGCCTTCGCTGATGGCCAGCGCGTCGTCGCCTTCGGTCCAGATCTGCTGGCCCTTCTTGCCCATCACGATGGCGGTGCCGGTGTCCTGGCACATCGGCAGGATCATGCCGGCGGCGATGTTGGCGTTCTTCAGAAGCTCGAGCGCGACAAAGCGGTCGTTCGGCGAGGCTTCCGGGTCGTTCATGATCGCGCCGAGTTGCGCGAGGTGGCCGGGACGCAGCAGGTGCGACAGGTCGCGGAAGGCCGTCGATGTGAGCAGGGAGATCGCGCCGGGCGCGACCGTCACCATCTTCTTGCCGCGGAAAGTCTCCGTGCCGATGCCATCGCTGCCCAGCTTGCGATACGGCGTGGCGTCATCGCCCAGGGGGAAGATTTCCGCGAAGTCTGAGTCGAGCATGGCAGGCATCCAGGTGATTGCGTCATAGCCGGGTCGAAGGCCAAGCGGAGTATACAGCCACGACTTCGCAGCGATCTAGATCAATCACTTAGCGAAAAAACCCGCCGCGCGTCAGTCCGCCGTGGGCGCGAGAGGGTGGAAGGGCGCGCGGGACGGTAAACGGATTTTGCAAAGGGGTGCAACATAGACGCGAGATGGGGCGTTGCTCTTGCGATCCGGAGGTTGAGCTTCACGCATTGAAGCGCCAGCCACGAGACTTCTTTGGGAAACGGGGACATCGTCTATGCGAGTTTTTGCGCTACCTCTTTTGATGCTTATGGCGCTTGGGAGCGCCGGCAACGCGGCTGAGATTTCGGCGTCGTTTGTCGAGCCTCCGCGTGGCGATTCGCCCGCGCCGCCGCGTCTTGAGCGCGCATCGGCCACCGCCGACATCGAACGCGGCCAGGCGGTGAACGGCTCCACGGTGCTGTCACCTGTGCTCTATGGCGCGGGCAACAACTACTCGTACTTCCGGTTTGCCAACGGCACCGGCAGTACGGCGACGTTCTCCGCGACCCTCGTCGGGTCGCCGACGGGCACAAACTACGGCACGATGAACATCACGGTGGCGGCGAACGCGTCGCCACAATATTCGATCACCGACATTTTCACCGCGTTGCGGATTTCGGGACCGTCCGCCAGCGATCGGCAGCTGTCGCTCTACGTGACAAGCCAACATGCCGGTCGTGCCGTCAGCGTCCAGCACGTCAACTACAATTCGCAGAATGGGTTCTTCGAGAACCTGAGCGTTTGCACGTATCGCAGCGGCGGGGTGGACTATTCCTACCTGAGTCAGCAGCTGACCAACGTGCATACATCGCTGATCTCGGGATATCCGAGCACCGTGTACTTCCACAACTTCTATGCGCTCAATGCAACGTACCGGGCCAATGTCTACAAAGCCGGGACCGGCGCGTTCCTGGGAACGCTAACCCTGGGTCTCGCCGCCAATGACACAGCGGTACTCAATATGGCGGATGTCGAACGGACGCTGAACTACACGCCAGGCCCGGGCGAGTATCACGTGAATATGTTCTTCTCGGCGGATACGGTCACTTTTAACGGCATGGCTGTGCAGTCGATCAACAATCAGCAACTCAACTCGCTGACCAATATCTCGAGCTCTTGCCTGATCAACCCTTAAGCTGAGGGTGTGACGAGATTGGAGCGCCGGGGCGCAGCACGCGCCCGGCGCTCCATGATTCGTCTGAGGCCGACTTACTTTTTCAGCTGCGGCGCGATCTGGCGAATTTCGTCAGCCGACTGAGAGCCGTTGAAGAACGTGCTCGGGCGGTACAGATATTTGCCGACGGACAACGGTCCCACGACGACCGGGTCGAAGCCGATCTCGCGCGCCAAGCCTTGCGCGATCTCAAGCCCTTTAGGATCGTCGCCGGCGATCGCGACGCCCAATTTCCCCCCATCGGGACGGGTGGGCTTGGGGATGCTGTTCCAGTTGGTCGAATTGAATCCGCGCACGATGCGCACACCGGGCATGAGTTGCATGAGATACTCGCCCGGTCCTTGCTCCAGCGCTTTCACGCCGATGTCGCCGTCGCGTTGCGGCTGCGGATTGCTGACGTCGAACACGAGTGCCTTGGTCGCGAGCACCTTGCCGACGTCGCGGGCGACCTCGGGCATGGCGCCATAGGGGACCACCAGAACCACCACATCGCCGAACGCGGCGGCTTCCTGCACGGTACCGGCGCGCGCGTTGGGACCCGCGGCGGTCACCAGGTCCTTGAGTTCTTCGGGCTTGCGCGATGAGAACATCACTTGATGACCGGCCTTCGCAAAGGCCGTTCCCAGGGCCCCGCCCATGCGTCCGGCGCCGATGGTGGCGATTTTCAGCGGCGCTGCGGCGGCCAACAGTGATTGGCCCCAGGACGCCGTGAGTGTCGCGAGGCTCGCAAAAGCCAGCACGCGGCGGCGTGGAACCATCGAAATGATATCGGTCATGGCGCTTTCCCCTCGGTGAAACCGGTGAAGACGTGACGCCCTAGGATAGTCGGCGTGGGGCCAGGTTCAAAGGCCGCGTTCTTCCGGGCAGGGCGACAGCTACTTTTTGCGGAAAGCGTCGAGGGTGACCACTTTGCTGGCGGTATCCGCCGGCTCTTCGCCGTCGGGTGTCACCGTGCGCAGCTGCGGTTTGCGGTTTTTCACCTGACGAGTCACTTTCGCCGAATCCAGCGGCACGGCGTCGTCGACCGGCGCGCGATCGTCGTCGCGCGAATCGGGATCGCCGGCGTCGTCGTCTTCCATATCCAGTTCTTCGTCGGCCGCGGTGCGTTCCTCGAACTCAACGTGGAACTGCAGACCGAACTTCGCATGCGGATCAGCAAAAGCCGTGACGGCGGAGAAGGGCACGACGAGACGCTGGTTCACGCCATTGAAGCTCAAGGTGATCTCGAACAGGTCTTGCGAGACCTTCAGGTCCGCGAACTGGTGCTGCAGCACAATGGTCATCTCGTTCGGATGCTGTGTGCGCAACGTGTCGGCCATTTTCACGCCCGGATGGGTCGTGTCGAAGGTGATGTAGAAGTGGTGCGATCCGGGCAACCCTTGGGCTTCCGTGATCTTCAGCGCTTGGCGCAGCACGCCACGCAGCGCGTCTTCCACCATCTTCTCGTAGCTCAGCTTGGTCACGTCCATCGGGAGTTCCGCAGCGATTACAAAAGCTCGCGTGTACTCTGGACGCGCGAAGCGGCCATTGTGTTCGGGATACGCGGCGGGATCAACGGTCTTGCCACAGGCAATGCCGCGCCGACTTATAATGACGATGCATGAGAAAGAGTGGGGGGCTTCTGTTGCCCGCGGGCGGAGCCCGCAATTTTAAAGGCCGGGCATCAGAAGCCGTCGGCCTGTCCGGGAATCGCGAGAAAGAGTGGGGGGCTTCTGTTGCCTGCGGGCGGAGCCCGCAATTTTAAAGGCCGGGCATCAGAAGCCGTCGGCCTGTCTGGGAATCGCGAGAAAGAGTGGGGGGCTTCTGTTGCCCGGTGCCCCCCGAACCGCGCTTTGGACATATGAGTCTAACTACCGTTAGGCAGCGAGACGGACGTCCTCAACGAGTGCAACGTTGTCGTTGGCACTTTTACAAATGGCCCGATAACGGCGGTACCATGCCGGGAACAACTTTTGTCTTTACCACGCACGTCGAGCCTGTTTCGTCCCCATGGACTCCGAACATTCGAGGACAACATCGAATGCGGGAGGGAAATGGTGGAGACGCCGGGTACTGCCCCCGGGTCCGCTACGCTTATTCCACAAAAGGTTTAGCGCCATAGCCGTGTTGCCACGGCCTCACCAATATAAGGGCGGTGGCGGCAAAAGCAAACCGCTCCCGGGCAAGCTATTGGAAAAAATGGCGCTTTTCGGTCAGTGCCCGGCCGCTTCGCCAGACAAACTTTGATGTTTCCGCCGCGCGCCCGAAAGTCGCTATAACCGACCCATGCAGCAATACCTCGACCTCCTCGATCACGTCCTCGCACACGGCGCGCGCAAGACCGACCGCACCGGCACCGGCACGCTGTCCGTGTTCGGCTATCAGATGCGCTTCGATCTCAGCGAAGATTTTCCCCTGCTCACCACCAAGAAGCTGCACATCAAGTCGATCGTGCACGAGCTGCTGTGGCTGCTGAAGGGCGATACCAACGTCAAATATCTGAACGACAACGGCGTCTCGATCTGGAACGAATGGGCCGACGCGAACGGCGACTTGGGGCCCGTGTACGGGCGCCAGTGGCGCAGCTGGGCGGGGCCGGACGGCGAGACGGTCGATCAGATCGCGAAAGTCGTGGACAGCCTGAAGCGCAATCCGGATTCGCGCCGGCACATCGTCTCGGCCTGGAACCCGGCCGACGTCGACAAGATGGCGCTGCCGCCGTGTCACGCGTTCTTCCAGTTTTATGTCGCCGAGGGGCGGCTGTCGTGCCTGCTGTACCAGCGCAGCGGCGACATCTTCCTGGGCGTGCCGTTCAACATCGCGTCCTATGCGCTGCTGACGGCGATGATGACGCAGGTGACGGGTCTGAAGCCCGGTGAGTTCGTGCACGTCCTGGGCGACGCGCACCTCTACCTGAACCATCTGGAGCAGGCGAAGGAGCAGCTGAAGCGGACGCCCAAGCCGCTGCCGATGCTGAAGCTCAATCCGGATGTGACCAGCATCTTCGACTTCAAGTTCCAGGACATCGCGTTCGAGAACTATGCACCGCATCCGCATATCGCCGCCAAGGTCGCGGTTTAGCGCCCGATGATCACCGAGCCCGTGCGCATCGTCTTTGTCGTCGCCTGCGCGCAGAATGGCGTCATCGGTGTCGACGGCAAGCTGCCGTGGCACATCTCCGCCGATCTCCAGCATTTCAAGCGCATGACCCTGGGCAAGCCGGTTGTCATGGGGCGCAAGACCTATGAGTCGATCGGTCGGCCGCTGCCCCGCCGGACCAACATCGTTGTCACACGCGATGCCAATTGGCGGGCCGAAGGCGTGACGATGGCGAACGACGTCGCGACCGCGCTGGCGCTGGCCTATGAAGACGCGCACCGCGTCGGGGTGGACGAGGTGGCGGTGATCGGCGGCGCCGAGATTTACCGCCAGACGCTGCCGCAGGCGGCGCGCATCTACCTGACGGAAGTCCACCGCGACTATCCGGGCGACGCCAAGCTCGCCATCTCGCGCGACGGCTGGCGCGAAACCGCACGCGAGGATCACGCCGCCGAGGGCGATCAGCCGGCGTTCAGCTTCGTGACGCTGGAGCGCGCGTAAATTCCTACGGTGGCGCCATCTGGCACACCGGGGTCATGTCGGTGATGACGCCAGAGGAGATGTTGCGCACCAGGTGCTGCAGGAATCCGGTGAAGCTCGCATCCGATTTGATGATGTAGTGATACATGCCGTCGGTTGGCCGGATACCGGCGGCGGCTTCGATCGCGGGCATGCTGCGGATATCCTGCGCGTTCGGCGCCAGCATCGGACTGGTGTACGTGCCCAGACGCGCGCCATTGCGGGCGTCGAAGATGCCGAGCGTCACGATGGCGTTGGTGGTGCCGGTGTTCTGGATGACCACTGTGCTGGGGTAGCCGGTCTGCAGGATGCCCGAATGCACGCCCATCAGCGTCATCGGGTCTTCCGTCGTTTTCACGTCGCAGGTGGTCAGGTCGGTGATGGAGCCATCGCCGGTGCGCCACAGCACATGCTGGAAGTAACCCGCGAACGTCGGTCGCACCGAGAGCGAATAGAACGACGGCGGCCGTGAGATACCCGCGCCGGCCTCAAGCGCCGCGATCCCGTACTGCAGCGAGGCGCCTGCCGGGATCGTGGGACTGGTCCAAGTGCCAAGCAGAGTGCCGGTCGCGTAGTCCGCCAGCGTCACCGCCACCGTGCCGGGGGCGCCCGACGGATTGTAGAGACGGATGAAAGACTGCGATTCCGGCTGGGCAGAGGAGAACACCGAAGCCATGCGCAGACCGCTCGTCGAGTTCTGCGCCACTTCGACGCCGTTCGGAGTCCAGCTGATCCAATCGCTCAATATCGACTGATTCCAGGCGTCGTAGTACGGACCGCCCGACTGATCGTCGGTATCGTCGCCGTAAGACAGTGAGCCGACCAACTGGGGCCGACCGGTCGATAGATCCGTCGCCCAGAAGGGGCCGCCGGAGTTGCCGCCCGAAGAGTCTATTGCGAACTCGCGCACGTGGCTGGGGCGCAAATACGCAGCGCGTTCGCTGCCGCTGTCGGTAAAGGGCGCGTAGAAATTCGCACCGTTCACCTGCGCGGGATAGCCGCCGCTGGTGACGGTGGTGGCGACACTCGAGAACACCACCGGCATGAAGGTGCTGGTGTGAGTGAAAGGCGTCTTGAATTGGACGGCGGCGAAGTCGTTCTGATAGTCGGTCACGGGATAGCCGTCGCTGCCCGAGATTTGCATCCAGCGCTGGGTCGTCTTGAGGTTCTGCCAGTCGGCGTGAGAACCGTAGGGGCGCTGCACGCTCTGGCCATTCTGCGACTGGCCCGGGAAGAACTGCACGCGCGCGACGAAGCCGCCGCGGTTGTTGTTGTGGATGCAGTGGCCGGCCGTCAGCACGACATACGGACTGACGAGCGTTCCTGTGCAGCGATAACTGGCACCGTTGGGATAGGTGACGGTGAGGTAGCCGATTGTGTTCCACGGATAGGTCGTGGTGTTGGTGACCTGCACGCGGTCTTCAATACCGGTCGCAAGCGCCGGCGCGTCTTCATAGGTGGAGAGCGCCGATCCCTGACGGGCTGCCGTCTCGGCGGGCGCGGTGTTCTCCGGCGAATTCGGGTCCGACGACTTCGTCACCGCGACGGGCGGAAGATCGCTCCCGGTCGTCGTCGCCACCGACATCGCGCGTTCGGCGTTCGCGCTTGGCAACGTGCGATGCTTGCGCGGTTCAGTCTTCACGCGCTCGGGCGTTTCGTTCGCGGGCGCGCGCGCGGCATTAGCCGCGTTCGCGTTGAGCGCGCCGATCGCCAAAGAGTCCGCAATGAACGTGCGCGCCTGCGCGGCCGTCAACGCCTTGCCGCGCGGACCGATGACGCTGATGCAGGCTAGCTGCGGCGCGCCGCCGTTGGTGGCGATGGCGTACTCATTCCACTCGAAGTACTTGCCTTTGATGACCTGGCCGATGTGCTGCGTTGTCACCACCGAACCCGCCGGCGCTTTCGCAACGGCGCTGCAATCGTAGCCTGCAAAATTGGGCGAACGCGTTGGCGGGCTCTGGGCGAAGGCCGACGTCGTCACGAGCGCGATTGCAAGGCCCAGCCATTGACACGCAATGAACGAACGCATCGTCACGGGAACCCCCAAAATCCGCATCACTCGCGCGGCGGGGGAACTTTAACCTTAGTAGTAGCTGCCGATTTCGCAGGCCCCCCGCGCGTCGGGAGAGTTACGCGTCAGCGTTTGAACAGGTTGCCCAAACTGATGCGTGGGGCCTTGCGTGTTTCGCCGTTCAGCTTCCCCCACAGCCGTTCCGCGATCTTGCCGTACGCTTTCGCGTGCGGGCTGTCGGGAGCCGCGGCGGTCAGCGGCGTGCCGGCATCGGAGGTCTGGCGGATTTTCAGATCGAGCGGAATCTCGCCGAGGAACTCGGCGTCCAATTCGTCCGCCGTGCGATGCGCGCCGCCGTGGTCGAAAATGTCCTCGCGATGACCGCAGTTCGTGCAGATGTGATAGCTCATGTTCTCGATGATCCCGAGGATCGGCACCTCGACCTTGCGGAACATGTTGAGGCCCTTGCGCGCATCGAGCAGGGCGATGTCCTGCGGCGTCGAGACGATCACGGCGCCGGCAAGCGGCACACGCTGCGACATCGTCAGCTGCGCGTCGCCGGTGCCGGGCGGCATGTCGATCACCATCACGTCGATCTCGCCCCACTCGACATCGCGCAACATCTGTTCGAGCGCGCCCATCACCATCGGCCCGCGCCAGATGATCGGATCGTCTTCCTTCACCATGAAGCCGATCGACATGACTTTGACGCCGTGGTTCGCCAGCGGCGTGACGCGCTTGCCGTCCGACTGCGGCCGCTGACCGGCCAGCCCCATCATGCGCGGCATCGAGGGGCCGAAGATGTCGGCGTCGAACAGCGCCACCTTTCTCCCTTGTCGGGCGAGGGCGATTGCCAGGTTCGCCGCGGTCGTCGATTTGCCGACGCCACCCTTGCCGGACGCCACGGCGACCAGGAACTTGACGCTAGGCAACTGAAGGCGCTCGGGCGCCTTCGGGCCTGCTTTCGGCGCTTGCGGGGCGGCGGCGGCGGTCAACACGGCGGTGACCGAGACCACGCCCTTGAGGTCATGCACGGCCTTTTCCGCGGCCGCCCGCACGGGCTCCAGGCGGGGGCCGATCTCGCGGGGGACCTCCAGGGTGAAGGTGACGTGGCCGTCCTTGATCAGGATATCCTTGGCCCAGCCGCGGGCCACGACGTCCATCCCTGCGGTGCCGGAATCCACTGTCTTCAGGGCGGCGATAACTTCAGCTTCGGTCACGGTCATGTGTTTCACTCAAACTCTATCGAAATGCCAACTTGCGCCGGGACCGGCGCGGTCCGATATGCCGGTTTCCATCCCCAGGGGCCTTCGGATGCAATTTGCGACAGGGGTGCCGATGGCCTATAACGCGAACGGCCTGCTTAACGCATTGCACGGAACGGCTTTCTCGGGCGACATGCGTGGCCCAGCCCGCGACGTTCGTTGCGTTCCAGGCACGCTCACCGCAGCAGGCGAGGATTAGTCCATTGTTCTACAAACAACAAGGCGGCGGACCCTGGGGCGGTGGCCCATGGGGCGGTGGGAGCGGCGGCGGCGGGAATAACCCGTGGGGTGGCCGCGACCGTGGCACCGGCGGCGGCTCCGGCCCTCCGGACCTTGAGGAAATGCTGCGCCGTGGCCAGGACCGCTTGCGCCGGATGATGCCGGGCGGTTTCGGCGGCGGGCGCGCTCTGTGGGCCCTTGCGGGACTCATCGTGCTGTTGTGGGCGCTGAGCGGCTTCTACCGCATCCAGCCGGACGAGCAGGGCGTCGAGCTTCTGTTCGGCCGCTACGTGCGCACCACCCAGCCCGGTCTGAATTATTGGTTCCCGAGCCCGGCGGGCGAGGTCATCAAACCCAAGGTCACCCAGACCAACCAGATCACCGTCGGCTTCCGCGGCACCGGGACGAATGTCCGCGACGTGCCCCAGGAAAGCCTCGTGCTCACCGGCGACCAGAACATCATCGACGTGAAGTTCATCGTGCAGTGGCGCATCCAGAACGCGGGCGACTTCCTGTTCAACATGCGCGACCCGGAAGTGACCGTGAAGGTCGCCGCCGAAAGCGCGCTGCGCGAGATCATCGGCCGCAATCCGTTGCAGTCGGTGCTGACGAACGAGCGCGACAGCATCGCCCAGCAGGCCCGCGAGGAACTGCAATCGATCATGGACGGTTACAAGTCCGGCGTGACGATCCTCGATCTGCGCATCCAAAATGCCGATCCGCCGAAGGAAGTGATCGACGCGTTCAACGACGTGCAGCGCGCCAAGCAGGATCAGGAACGCCTTCGCAACGAAGCGCTGGCTTATCGCAACGATATCGTTCCCCGTGCGGAAGGCGACGCGGCCAAGATGATCCAGGGCGCCACCGCTGAAAAAGAGAAGCTGATCAAGGAAGCCGAAGGTGAAGCGGCACGCTTCACGTCCTTCTATCAGACCTATGTCGCGAACAAGGACCTGACGGCCCGACGCATGTACGTCGAAACGATGCAGGAAATTCTCGGCAAGGCGGACAAGGTTCTCATCGACAAGGACAGCAAGGGCGGCACCGGCGTCGTTCCGTATCTGCCGCTGCCTGAGTTGCAGAAGCGCACGCCCGCCGCGAAGGAGGGCAAATAATGAACTCTCCTCGTACAGTCGGCCTCGTCATCGCCGTCATCGCGGCGCTCCTGCTCATCAGCGGATCGCTGTTCACCGTGCATCAGGCGCAGCAAGCGCTGGTGTTCCAGCTTGGTGAGCCGAAGCGCGTCATCAACGATCCGGGTCTGCATTTCAAGATTCCGATGGTGCAGGTCGTGTACTTCTACGATTCCCGCATCCTCGACCTCGATCCGCCGGGCCAGGACATGTCGCTGATCGATCAGCGGCGTATCAACGTCGACGCCTTCGCGCGCTATCGCATCGTCGATCCGTTGAAGTTCTTCCAGACGGTGCAGACCGAAGTCGCGTTCCGCGACCGCTTCGGTACGATCCTGAACAGCTCCGTCCGCGACGCCCTTGGCCGCGCCGATCTCGCCGATCTGCTTGGCGCCAAGCGCGATAGCGTCATGCAGCAGATCACGGAAGCTGTCCGCCGTCGTGCGCCGGAGTTTGGCGTCCAGGTGGTGGAAGTGCGTATTGGCCGCACCGATCTCACGCAGGATACGACGCAAGCGACGTACAACCGCATGCGCTCCGACCGTGTGGCGGAAGCCGCGCAGATGCGCGGCCTGGGCCAGAAGCAGAAGACCGAGATCGAGGCCGATGCCGACCGCGAACGCACCGTGAAGATCGCCGACGCCCAGCGTCAGTCTCAGATCCTGATCGGTGAAGGCGAAGCGGAAAGCCGCCGTCTTCTGAACGCGGCCCAAGCCAGGGACGCCGAGTTCTACAACTACTTCCGGGCGCTGGAGGCTTACCGCGCGAGCCTCGGCACCGGCACCACGATGGTGCTGAGCCCGGACAGCGAGTTCTTCAAATATTTCAACCGCGGCCCGGCAAGATAACGGGCAGAACACGGATGAAGCCATCAGGGCCGATGCATCGCATCGGCCCTGATGGCTTCGTTATGTGGTCTCGACCAGGGAGAAGCCGAACGTGAAAGTCTCGTTCCGTCGCGCCGCCATTGTTGCCGCGCTCGCGCTTGTCGCGGCAGGTCCGGCCCCCGTCTCCCTGGTGACGCCAGCGATGGCGCGTCCCGATGGGTTCGAGGACATCGCCGAGAAGATGCTGCCGTCGGTGGTGAACATCTCCACCACGCAGATCGTGCAGCCTAAAAAGGGCGGCGAGGACCTCGATCAGGAGGCCCCGCTGGAAGAATGGTTCCGCGACTACTTCGAGAAGCGTCGCGGCGGCGGCGGCGACGACGGCAGCCCCGCGAAGCCCAGCAAGCGCAAGCAGACGTCGCTGGGCTCAGGGTTCATCATCGACAAATCCGGCTACATCGTCACCAACAACCACGTCATCGAGAACGCCGACAAGATCTCGGTCATCCTGCATGACGACACGGTGCTCGATGCGAAGCTGATCGGCCGCGATCCGAAGGTCGACGTGGCTTTGCTCAAGGTCGAGACCAAGCATGAACTGAAGGCGCTGCCGTGGGGCAACTCCGACACCGCCCGCGTCGGCCAGTGGGTGATCGCGATCGGCAATCCGTTCGGCCTCGGCGGATCCGTCTCGGCGGGCATCATTTCGGCGCGCGCGCGCGACATCAACGCCGGCCAGTACGACGACTTCCTGCAGACCGACGCGGCGATCAACCGCGGCAACTCAGGCGGGCCGCTGATCAACCTCGACGGTCAGGTCATCGGCATTAACACCGCGATCTATTCCGTCACCGGCGGCAACGCCGGCGTGGGTTTCGCCGCCTCGGCCAATCTTGTGCGCCCGGTGATCGACGACTTGCGCAAGCATGGCCGTACACGGCGCGGCTGGTTGGGCGTGAAGATCCAGACCGTGACGCCCGAGATCGCCGAAAGCCTCGGTCTTGATCGCGGTCGCGGCGCGATGGTCAGTCAAGTCGATCCGGACGGCCCGGCAGCCAAGATCGGCTTGCAGGCCTCCGACGTCATCCTGTCGTTCGACGGCAAGGCGATCCAGCGCATGCGCGAGCTGCCGCGCGTTGTCGCCGCCACGCAGGTGGACCGCACGGTCGATGTGCTGGTGTGGCGCAAGGGCAAGCAGCTTTCGCTGAAGATGCGCGTGGCCGAGCTGAAGGAAGAGGCCACGCCCGGCGCGGAGAACGACAAGGCTGACAAGCCGGTGCAGTTGTCCCGCACCGAGTTGCGTGGTCTCAATATCGGCGTGAGCGAGATTACCGACGCTGCGCGCGAGCGCTACGACATCCCCGGCGACATCAAGGGGCTGGTGGTGATGGACGTCGACGATGATGGCGACGCGGCGGCCAAAGGGCTGAAGCGTGGCGACGTGATCGATGAGATCCAGCAGACACCGGTGACGAACGTGTTGGAAGCGCAAACCGCCATCGATGCCGCGAAGAAGGCCGGTCGCAAGTCCGTGCTGTTGCGCGTGGTGTCGGGGGACAACGTGCGCTTCCTGGGCATCAAGATCGACGGCTGACCGAGAACGCATGCGGGTCGACTTCTATCACCTGCAGACCTCGCCGCTTGAGCGGGCGCTGCCGCAGCTTCTGGAGAAGGTCGTGCAGACCGGCCAGCGCGCGGTGGTGCTGGCCGCGTCCGAAGACCGCGTCGAGGCGCTGGCGACGCATCTGTGGATATACACATCCGAATCCTGGGTTCCGCACGGCACGTCCAAAGATGGTTTTGCCAAGGACCAGCCGATCTGGCTGACCACCCAGGATGAAAACCCCAACGGCGCCCGCATCCTGGTGCTGACCGACGGTATGGCGTCGGCCCAGCTGGCCTCCTTCGACCGCTGTCTCGACCTGTTCGACGGCACCAATCCCGACTCCACCGCCGCCGCCCGCGAACGCTGGGCCGGGGCGAAGGCCGCCGGCCACGAGCTGCACTACTGGCAGCAGACCGAGACCGGGTGGCAGGAGCGAAACACCTAGAAAGGGCCGAAAACCGGCTCAGGTTGCCTCTGCCAGGGGGCTCGTCTATAACGCCGCCGTATTTCGCGGGCCGCAGGGCCGCACCCTCCAGACAGCTTCAAAGAAGGTTTCCATGGCCACTGAACGCACCCTTTCGATCCTCAAGCCCGATGCCACGCGCCGTAACCTGACCGGCAAGATCAACACCATGCTGGAAGCCGGCGGCCTGCGTATCGTGGCGCAGAAGCGCATCCACCTGACCAAGGCGCAGGCCGAAGGCTTCTACGCCGAACACGCCGGCAAGGGCTTCTTCAACGGCCTGACCGACTTCATGTCGTCCGGCCCGGTCGTGGTCCAGGTTCTGGAAGGCGAGAACGCCATCGCCAAGAACCGTGAGATCATGGGCGCCACCAACCCGGCCAACGCCGCCGAAGGCACGATCCGCAAGACCTTCGCGGAATCGATCGACGCCAACTCGGCGCACGGCTCCGATTCGCCGACCAGCGCGGCGCGTGAGATCTCGTACTTCTTCGCCGCCATCGAGATCGTCGGCTAACGACATCAGGCGAGGCGCGCGCCATGGCCAAGTTCCCGGCGCGCCCCAGCCTCGCGTTCCTCGCCTCGCATAACGGCACCAACATGCGCGCCATCGTGGCCGCATGTAAGTCGGGTGTCCTGCGGGCGCAGCCGTTGCTGGTCATCAGCAACAACGGCGATTCCGGCGCCCTTGCCTGGGCGCGGGATAATAAACTCGCCGCCCATCACATCAGCGCCAAGACCGAAGGCTCCGACGCGGCGGCCGATGCGGCGATCGCGGCGGCACTGGCGATGGCCGGCGCCGATCTCGTGATCATGGCCGGCTACATGCGCAAGCTGGGGCCCGAGACCCTCGGCGCCTTCCGTGGCCGCGTCCTGAACGTCCACCCGGCGCTGCTGCCCAAGCACGGGGGCAAGGGAATGTACGGTCGCCTTGTCCACGAGGCGGTGCTGAAGGCCGGCGACACCGAGACCGGTTGCACCATCCATGTCGTCGACGGCGAGTATGATCACGGCCCTGTGGTGGCGCAGGCCAAGGTTGCCGTAGAGCCCGGCGATACGCCCGAAACGCTGGCCACGCGCGTTCAAGGGCGTGAGCAGACGCTGTATCCCGAAACGCTGAAGCGCATCTTTTCCGGCGAGATCGACCTCGACCGCCTATAGGGCGGACTTGCGTCGGAACAGCGGTCCGATTTCCGCGATCAACACGCCCGCCAGAATCAAAGCGCAGCCGACGGTGGCGATGGCGCTCAGGCGTTCGTTCAGCACAATCGCGCCGGCGATGGCCGCGAAGACGCTTTCAAGCGACATGATCAAGGCGGCCTCGGGCGCGGGCGTATGGCGCTGCGCCACGTTCTGCAACGTGAAGGCGATGCCGCCCGAGATCACGCCGGCGTAGAGCAGCGGCAACAGCGCGGTTTCGATGCCGGCCCAGTCCGGCGTCTCGAAGATCAGCGCGGCGGCCAGGCCGAGGATGGCCGTCACCGCATACTGCAGGCAGGACAGAAACATCGGCCGTGGCGTGCGCGTGAGGAAGACGGCGATCAAGCTGATGCCGAAGGCCCAGGCGATGTCGGAGACGATCAGCATGACATCGCCCACCGCAATTCCTTGCGTGTTGCTATGGGCGCTCAGCAGCCACGCGCCGCCAATCGATACCAGGCAGGCCAGCACGATTGTGCCGCCGATACGTCGGCGCGTGAGAAGCCAGGTTGTGACGGGCACGAGCACGACATAGAGCGCGGTGAGGAAGCCGGCGTTGGTGGCGGTGGTTGTGAGCAGCGCCGTCTGCTGGAGGCAGGAGCCGATCAACAGACAAAGTCCGATCAGGCCGGCCTGCCAGCTGTCGCGTGCCGTTATGGGGGCCGGGGCGACGCGCGCTTCGCGGATGGCGAGGGGCAGAACGACGATGGCCGAGAGCAGGAACCGCGCGCCGACGAAGGTGATCGGTCCCATCGTCTCGTTCGCCGCTTTCTGCGCGACGAAGGCCGTGCCCCAGATGATGGCGGTGAGAAGGAGAAGGGCGTCGGCGCGGAGACGGGTCATGCGCGGCTAAGCGCGCAAATGCAGGTCCGCGTCCGTGAAGGTCACACCGAGCGGCTCGATGACGACCTGCTTCGGGCCCGTTTCGACAACGCCGGCCACCCAGGCGGCGACGCCGTTGTCGGCGGCGATGCGTGCGGTTTTCTCCGCATCCGCAGCCGGAACGAAGAGCGCGAAGCCCGCGCCCATGTTGAACGTGCCGTAGGCTTCCGCATCGCTCATGCGCGCGGCCTGCTGCAGGTACCCGAGGACCGGCGGGACCGGCGGGACGGTGTGGAAGCGATATGTGAAACTCGCCGGATGGCGCATCAGCTTGCGCCAGCCATGGCCGGTGATGTTGGCGCAATAATTCGGAACGATGCCGCCGGCATACAGCGCTTCGGTGATCGGCGAATAGAGCACGGTCGGATCGAGCAGCGCGTCGCCGTACAGGCGTCCGTCGCTCAATTTCGCGCTGTAGCCGGAGGCGGTTTCAGCGGCGACCTTACGGGCGAGCGACACACCGTTGGCGTGGATACCGCTCGCGGCCAGAAGCACGATGGCATCGCCCGCCGCCAGCTTGTCGGCGATGGTCAGGCGCTCGCGCGGTCGCACCACGCCGATGCAGGATGCGGCGAGGTCGATGGTGTCCGGATTGACGACGCCCACCAGGCTGGGCGTTTCGCCGCCGCCCCAGCTGACGTTGCAGTGGTCGCAGGCGGCCTTCCAGCCCTGCACCAGATCGTGCGCGCGTTGCTTGTCGTCGAACCATTCGCTGGAGCCGGCCGCCCAATAGGCCTGCACGGACACCGGGGTCGCGCCGACGGTGATGATGTCGTTGATCGCCATCGCCAGGGTGTCCTGGGCGAGGGAATCGAAATAGGTCTTGCCGGTGATCGGCCGCATGGCGTCGGCGATCAGGACCTTGGTGCCGAGGCATTCGGTGATCGAGGCGAGCAGCACGTCGCCCATGTCGATGACGTAGGCCGACTCTCCGCGGCTGGCGGCGATCTCGGTATACCCGGTCTTGGCCAGATTGCCGGCGGTGGCCTTGGCGGCCCGCTGGGCATCGATCTTCAGGGGGTCGATCTTGGCGTAATCGACCCCGGCGGCCTTGTAATCCATCGATGTCGAATTTGGGATGTTTGCCATCGGCTTCTCGCGCTGTTTTTTTAGCGCTTGTTCGTCGCCGTCGGCGTATCGACCGCCGCGCGTTTGTAGGCTAAACCGTGGCGCATGACCGCGAACATACTCAATAGCCCCCCCATTGCAAGCCCCGGTCGCAGCCTCGCGATCTTGGCGGTTTTCGCCCTGTTTGGACTGGCCGCGACGGCGCCCGCCATGGCGCAAAACGCCCGCCCGACGTTCGTGGGGGGCGAATCCCGCACGCTGTTCGAGGCGCGCGGCGTGGCGGTGGACGTGACCGCCGCAACCGTGACCGAAGCGCGCGAGCGCGCCCTGACCCAGGGACGGGTCGCCGGTCTGCGGCAGATGGTCGAGCACTTGGCGCCACACGAGGAACTCGCGAAGCTGCCGCAGCTGTCGACCCCCGACATCATCGATATGGTGCAGGAATTCTCGCTGGCGAACGAGCGGACCTCGGCGGTGCGTTACATCGCCGAGATGAACGTCCGCTACAGCCCCGACGCGGCGCGCCGGCTGATGCGCGGCGCGAAGATCGCGTTCACCGAGATCGCCTCGCGGCCGATGGTGCTGGTGCCGGTGTACGTGGATGGGCGCACGGCCGCGCCGCTCGACGACAACGCCTGGCGCGATGCCTGGGCGCGGCTCAAGGACCGTAGCCCGCTGGTGCCGCTGATTCTGGCCGGCCCGGATGCGCCGTTGCGCGCCGAACAGCTGCTGGCCAAGGACCCCGCCGCGTTGCAGGCCATCGCCGCGCACTATAACGCCGCCGGCGTGATCGTCGCGAAGCTGTCGGTCGGCGATACCATGCCGATGGTGCTGACGCAGATTCGCGGAGAGGGCGCGCCGTCCGATATCGAATTGAGCGCGAGCGCCCAGCCTGGCCAGACCCGCGATGAAGCCTTGCTTGGCGCGGCAGCGGCGGCGGCCGACGCCATCGCGCAAGGCTGGATCAAGCGCAACATGGTGGACCTGAGCGTCACGGCCCAGCTGACGGCGCTGGCGCAGATCAAGGATCTGAAGGACTGGCTGCGCATCCGCGAGCACCTGCGCGACGTGCCGCTGGTGTCGCGCGTCGACCTGCAAGCGCTGACGCGTGACCGTGCGCAGATCACGGTGCGCTATGCCGGCGATCAGGCGCGGTTGCAGTCCGCGCTGGCGGAACAGAACCTCGCGCTCAATCAGCAGGGCGGCGTGTGGATACTCACGCCGCGCCGCGCCGAAGCGGCGCAGTGACCGCGCCGCGACAGCTGATCCTCGACCTCGGGCATCGCCCGGCCCTGGGGCGGGAAGATTTCCTCGTCGGTTCCGCCAACGCCGAGGCGGTGGGTTGGATCGACCGTTACCCGGAATGGCCGTCCTACGGCCTCGCGATCGTCGGCCCGGCGGGCTGCGGCAAGAGCCATCTGGCGCACGTCTTCGCCAGCCGCGCGGCCGCGACGTTCCTCGGTGCCAGCGAATTCGCCGCCGAGAATGTTGCCGCGGGTGCGGCCTACGTGATCGAGGACGCGGGCACGGATGAGCGCCGCATGTTCCACTTCCTAAATGCCGTACGTGAGCATGGCGCGCATGTGTTGTTGACGGCGCGTGAAGCGCCGGCGCGGTGGACTGTGGCGCTGCCCGATCTGAAGTCACGCCTGGCCGCGCTGCCGGTCGTGCGCATTTCCGAGCCCGATGACGCGATGCGCGAGGCGGTGCTGGTGAAGCTGTTCGCCGACCGCCAACTCGACGTCGCGCCCGATGTCATTGCCTATTTGCTCAGTCGCATGGATCGCAGTTTCGAGGCGATGCGCCGCCTGGTGGCGCAAGCCGATGCGGAATCGTTGGCGCATGCTCGCGCCGTGACGGTGCCCTTGGTGAAGGACCTGTTGTACGATGGCGGCAACTGACACGCCGTGACAGCACGGCCGTGCGCAGGGCGCTGTGGCGCGCGCTGCGCTCGGCACGCGTGCGACCTGGCCTTTTGTACGGTACCGTACAGAGCTAAATGCGCTCCGCTATTTCAGCGCATAGCGCTATAGTTGCCCTGTGGTGTAACTTCACGCCCGCGCCAGCGTTTTTAATGTGACGAGAAGGCGTGAATCCTTGCTTGGCGAGGAGCGCATTGGAACCTAGTGGCCGACGAGATCGGCGCCACCAATGAAAGCGTCAGCTCATGGCTCAGTCGACCGAGGCTCTCCTGGCTCAACAACACGAACGTTACCTGGCGTCGCTGAACGAGGAGGGGCGTTACCGGCTTCTCGTCGAGTCCGTCACTGACTACGCCATCTATATGCTCGATATCGACGGCAACGTGACGAGTTGGAATGCCGGCGCGCGGCGCTTCAAGGGTTACGATCACGCCGAAATCATTGGCCAGCACTTCAGCCGGTTTTACACCGACGCTGACCGCGCGGCGGGAATGCCCGCACGCGCTTTGGCAACCGCCCGTGACGAGGGCCGTTTCGAGAATGAAGGGTGGTGTGTCCGCAAGGACGGCACGCAATTCTGGACACATGTCGTCATCGATCCCATCCGCACCTCCGATGGCGTGCTGCTTGGCTACGCCAAAGTCACGCGCGATCTGACGGAGCGCCGGAAAGCCGAAGAAGCGCTGCGCCTGAGCGAGAAGCAGTTCAAGCATCTCGTCCAGGGCGTGACCGATTACGCCATCTACATGCTGGACCCCGAAGGCCGCGTCACGAACTGGAACGCCGGCGCGCAGCGTATCAAGGGCTATGCTCCCGACGAAATCATCGGCGAGCATTTCTCGCGCTTTTATACGCCCGAGGATCGGCAAGCGGGGGAGCCGCACCGCAGCCTGTCGACGGCACGGCGCGAAGGGCGATTTGAGAAGGAAGGGTGGCGCCTCCGCAAGGATGGCACACGGTTCCTCGCCAGTGTCGTGATCGACCGCATCTTGGACGAAGATGGCAAGATCCTCGGTTTCGCCAAGATCACACGCGACATCACCGAACGCGCGCAGGCTCAGGCTGCCCTGGATAGGGCCCGGGAGTCATTGGTGTAGGCGCAGAAGATGGAAGCGATCGGGCAGCTGACCGGCGGTATCGCGCACGACTTCAACAATCTTTTGATGGCTGTGCTGGGAAGCTTGCAACTTCTGCGCAAGCGCCTTCCCGACGATGCGCGCATGCGTGCGCTGCTTGAGAACGCGCATCAGGGCGCGCAGCGGGGCGTGGGCCTCACGCAGCGCATGCTGGCTTTTGCCCGACGGCAGGAATTGAAGCCGCAGATCGTTCACGTTCCAGAACTTGTGCGCGGTATGAACGACCTCATTGAGCGATCGATCGGTTCGGAAATCTCGGTGGAAACGCGGTTTCCGTTGAAATTTCCGCCCATCAAGGCGGATGCCAACCAATTGGAAGCCGCGTTCCTGAACCTCGTCGTGAACGCCCGCGATGCCATGAGCCAGGGCGGCACCATCATCGTATCGGCGCGTGCCGAACATTTGACGGGCGTCAGCGATGAAGGTCTGAAGGCCGGTCACTACGTCGCTCTGATCGTGACGGATGAGGGCGATGGCATGGACGACACGACCGTGCAGCGCGCAATCGAACCGTTTTTCACGACCAAAGGCGTGGGAAAGGGAACGGGCCTCGGATTGTCGATGGTGCAGGGCATGGCCGCGCAATCCGGCGGGCGATTCCTGTTGAGCAGCAAGATGGGTGTCGGGACGACGGCGGAAATCTGGCTTCCGGTCGCCGAGCCCGAGGCCCCGGATGCTAACGCGGCAGCGGACCTCGATCCCGACGCTGGACGGCGGTCGACGGTTCGAAACCTTCGCGTCCTCGCCGTGGACGACGACGCCCTTGTCCTGTTGAACACGGCGGGCATGTTGGAAGACCTGGGCCACAAGGTCTTCCAGGCCATCTCCGCCCAAGATGCTCTCGAAGTCCTGAGGGCGGAAAGTCCGATCGATCTGGTGATCACCGATCAGTCCATGCCGCGCATGACGGGTCATCAACTCGCCGCGCAAATCAAAATCGAATGGCCCGACTTGCCCGTGATCATCGCGACTGGGTATGCGGAGTTGTCTGCAGACATCGCGGGCGACCTGCCGCGCCTGGGAAAGCCGTTCGGCGAATGGCAGCTTCGGCAGGTGATCGACGACGTGTTCGAGCCTTCGGACGGTTCGAAGAAATAGCGTTAACGCGCGTCCGTCTAGTCGTCCAGGTCTTTCGGTCGCAGGAACTGCGTGAGTGTGCCGCACTTCGGCGCCAGGACCGCCCAACGGGTCACCTCGCATGCGATGCTGCACAGGGTGCCGGTGGGAAATTTTGTCTTCAGCGTCTTCAGCCCCTCGGCTTCGCCTTTTACGGCTTTGTCGGTCAACGCCAGCGCCAGCTCATGGAACGTCGGATTGTGTCCGACCACCATCACCGAATTGATGGTGTCCGGAAGGGCGCGCAAGAATTCGAGCAACGTGTTCTGTTCGACCAGATAGAGCGTTTCGCGGAAAGCGATCGGTGTGCCGCTCAGCAGTTCGCGCAACGGTTCAAGCGTCTCGCGCGCACGCAGGGCGGTGGAGCAGAAGACGCGGTCCACCTTGAAGTCGGACGCCGCCAGATGTTCCGCTAACGCTTGCGCGGCCTTGCGACCGCGCTTGGCCAGCGGCCGGGCGTGATCCTCACGGCCGGCGGGCGCGTTTTCGGCGGAGGCCTCGGCTTTGGCATGGCGCAGCAGGTGGAGCGTCTTCATGCCGTTTGGGTCCTTAAATGGCGGGTGATCGCGGGATCATGATACGCGGTTTCGGGGCAAATCCATGTCAGTTTGGTGAATTCGGCCCGATTCGCCCTTACATCGGTCTCAAAAACGCGCACACTATTGGTACGTTTTTCGAGGAAATCACGTCATGAACCGTGTCGGCCCCCCCGTTCCGGCAAACACGCAAACCTCGCCGCCCGCACGTGCCACCGGCGTGCTGAACGTGGAAGATGTTCCCCCGCGCGAGCGCTTCATCAATCGCGAGCTTTCGTGGCTGGCGTTCAATACGCGTGTGCTGGAGGAGGCGCGTAACGAGCGCCATCCGCTGCTGGAGCGTGTGCGCTTCCTGTCGATCTCCGCATCGAACCTCGATGAGTTCTACATGGTGCGCGTCGCCGGCCTGAAGGGGCAGGTGAACGCGGGCGTGTCGCAAGTCTCCGCCGACGGTTTGACGCCGCAAGAACAGTTGGACGAGATCAATGAACAGGTCCGCTCGCTGTTCAAGTTGCAGGATGAAATCTGGGGCGACCTGCAGAAGAGGCTTGCGATGCAAGGCATCGCGGTCATCACGCCCGATCAGACGACGCCCGCGGATCGCGAGTTCCTGGAGCAAAGGTTCCTCGAACACTTCTTCCCGGTGTTGACGCCGCTGGCCATCGATCCCGCGCATCCGTTCCCGTTCATTCCGAACCTGGGGCACGCGTTGATGCTGCAACTGGTGCGTATCGCCGACGGCGAGATGATGCGGGCGCTGGTGCCGATTCCGCCGCAGCTGGCACGTTTCGTGCGCCTGAAGGGCGACGGCGCCCGTTTCATTCTGATGGAGGATATCCTCCTGACGTTCATGCCCATGCTGTTCCCAGGCTACAAGGTGCAGCAGTGCGGTCACTTCCGCGTCATCCGTGACTCCGAAATGGAGGTCGACGAGGAAGCGCAAGACCTGGTGCTGAGCTTCGAAACCGCGCTCAAGCGCCGCCGCCGGGGCACCTGCATCCGCCTGGCCTTGGGCGGCAACATGGCACCGGATCAAGTGCGCATGATTTGCGACGAGCTCGAGGTCAGTCCGCAGGATGCGTTCCAGATCGAAGGCATGATCGGCCAGACGGATTTGCGTCAGCTGATTCTCGATGATCGTCCCGATCTGCTCTTCCCGCCGTATAACGCGCGCTTCCCGGAACGTATCCGCGACTTCGGCGGCGACTGTTTCGCGGCTATCCGCCAGAAAGACATCATCGTCCACCATCCATTCGAATCCTTCGACGTGGTGGTGCAGTTCCTGCGTCAGGCCGCGCGCGATCCCAACGTCGTGTCCATCAAGCAGACCCTGTACCGCACGTCCACGAACAGTCCGATCGTCAAGGCGTTGATCGAGGCGGCCGAAGCCGGCAAGTCCGTGACCGCGATGGTCGAGTTGAAAGCGCGCTTCGACGAGGAAGCCAACATCCGCTGGGCCCGCGACCTGGAACGCGCGGGCGTGAATGTTGTTTTCGGCTTCGTCGATTTGAAAACCCACGCCAAGATTTCGCTGGTGGTGCGGCGCGAAGGGGCGGAGACGCGCTCCTATGTCCACTTCGGCACCGGCAACTATCATCCGGTCACGGCGAAGATCTACACCGACCTGTCGTTCTTCACCTCCGATCCGGCGCTCTGTCGGGACGCGGCGCGGGTGTTCAACTACATGACCGGCTATGCCAAGCCGGAGCACCTGGAAAAGCTAGCCATCGCACCGCTGGGTCTGCGCGACAAGATCGTGAAGATGATCGATCAGGAGGCGGACTTCGCGCGCGAAGGGAAGCCGGCGACGATCTGGGCGAAGATGAACGCGCTGGTCGATCCCATCGTGATCGATGCGCTGTATCGCGCCTCTGGCGCCGGGGTGAAGATCGAGTTGGTCATTCGCGGCATTTGCTGCCTGCGGCCGGGCGTGCCCGGGCTGTCGGAAAACATTTCCGTGAAAAGCATCGTCGGCCGCTTCCTCGAGCACTCGCGCATCGTCGCTTTCGGGAATGGCCACGAGATGCCCTCGGCTAAAGCGAAGGTCTTCATTTCCTCGGCCGATTGGATGCCGCGCAACCTGGTGGCCCGCGTCGAATCCTTTGTGCCTGTGGAAAACCCGACGGTGCATCAACAGATTGTCGAGCAGATCATGGTCGCCAATCACAATGACAACCTGCAGAGCTGGCACCTGCGCGCCGACGGGCGCTACGAACGCGAACCCGTCGAAGGCGCGCCGTTCTCGGCGCACGAATTCTTCATGACGAACCCAAGTCTGTCCGGCCAAGGCAGCGCCATGGACCGCGCGAAAAAGCGGGTTCCCAAGCTGGTTCCCAGCCGCCGTCAAAGCTGATAATACCGCCGTGTCTGCGTTGGCCGGCGGAGCTTGCCGCGCCGACGCTTCAGCACGGTTGTTCTGTTTATGGCGTCCAAGGGAAACGATGTCGCGCGCGCTTCCGACCTCGGCGTTCGCCGGAGGCCGGTTGCTGTCATCGACATCGGTTCGAACTCGGTGCGTCTCGTCGTCTATAACGGCGAAATCCGCACCCCGATTCCGCTGTACAACGAAAAAGTCATCTGCGCGCTTGGCCGGGGCCTTGAAAAGACCGGTACCCTGAACAGCCAGGGCGTCAAACTTTCCTACGATACGGTGGCACGGTTTGTCGCCATCGCGCGTTCGCTGGGGGCGTCGCGGATCGACGCGCTGGCCACGGCCGCCGTGCGCGATGCCGTCGACGGCGAGGCGTTCGCCAAGGCCCTCGAGCGCCGCTGCGACATCAAAGTACAGATCCTCACCGGCAAGCAGGAAGCCCGCCGCTCGGCCCTGGGCGTGCTTTGCGGCATCCCGCAGGCCGAAGGCATCGTCGCCGACCTTGGCGGCGGCAGCATGGAATTGGTGCATGTCGGCGGCGGCGACATGAGCGAGCACACGACCCTGCCGCTCGGTTTGTTGCGCCTGTCCGAAGCTTCGGACAACGACCGGACCCGCGCGATCGGGATCGTGAACAAAGCCCTGGCCGAGCATAAGTGGATCACCAAATCCAAGGACCAGACGATCTATGCCGTCGGCGGCGCGTGGCGCACCCTGGCGCGGGTCTGCATCGCGCAAATGAATTATCCGCTGCACGTCCTGGACAACTTCACGCTGGAGCGCCCGCAGGCCATCGCCCTGTTCGAGGTGATTTCGCGTCTCAGCACCAAGAGCCTGGAACACATCACCGGTGTGTCGAAAAGCCGTCTCGCGACGCTGCCGCTCGCGGCGGCGGTGCTGGAGCGCCTTCTCGAAGTCATGCGCCCGCGTACGCTGGTGTTCTCGATCTATGGCATGCGCGAAGGCCAGTTCTACAAGTCGCTGCCCGACAATGTCCGCAAGCTCGATCCGCTGATCAGCCTGGCGGAAGAAATCGCGCGCACCGCCGACCGGCCCCCGCAGGCAGGTCATGAGACGTTTTCCTGGATGTCGCCGCTGTTCAAGGACGAGAGTCTGGGGCAGAAACGTCTGCGCCTCGCGGCCAGCCTGCTGCGCGACGTGTGGTGGGCCGAACATCCGGATTATCGCGGCGAACAGGCGTTCCTGCGCGTCCTGCGGCTGCCGTACCTGGGCCTCGGTCACGAGGACCGCGCGGGCCTGGCCCTCGCGTTGTACTTCCGTCACGGCAACAGCGACCCGCGCGAACCCGCGATCAAACATGCGATGGCCCAGATCGACGACCGCCGCCTGATGCGCGTGCAGACCATCGGGCTTGCGCTGCGGTTGTCCTACGCGTTGTCCGCGGGCGCGGTCGACGTGCTGGAACGCACGACCATCGAGATCGACCGCGGCAAGCTTATTCTGACCGTGCCGGATTCCGACCCGCTGTTCCGCCTTGGCTCTTTCCTGCGCCGTCTCGAACGCCTGGCGCAGCATCTCAATCTGGAGCCCGTGCTCGAACGGGTGTGAGCGTGATGGGGGCGTCGATGCGTGCGATCCTGGCCGGATGTTACGCAGCGCTGCTGACGTTCACGGCGCAGGCCGCTGAACTGCCGCCAGGGTATGCGCAGAATAACCAGCCGCAGACACCGTTCAAAATCAGTGACGACATCTACTATGTAGGTGCGAGCGACGTGACCGCGTTTCTCATCGACGGCGGCGACGGGTTGATCCTTACCGACGGCGGGTTCGAGCAGACGGCGCCGATTATCGAAGCCAACATCAAAGTGCTCGGCTTCGACATCAAGAAAGTCAAAGTTCTGCTCAACAGCCATGCCCACTTCGACCATGCAGGCGGGCTCGCAGCACTCAAGGCCGCCAGTGGCGCGAAACTTTATGCCAGTCAGGCGGACAAAGGGGTGCTCGAGAACGGCGGCAAGGCGCAATTCGATGGCGCTGACACCAACGCCTTTCCCGCCGTTCGCGTTGATGAAAACCTGAAAGACGGGCAAAAGCTGTCGGTCGGACGCGCGAGCTTAACAATCCATCTTACGCCCGGACACACGCGCGGCTGCACGAGTTGGACAATGACAACGCGCGTCGCGGGCAAGCCGACCGACGTTTTATTCGTGTGCAGTCTGACAGCCTTGCCGCAATACCGGCTTGTGAAGAATCCAAGCTACGCAGGCATAGCAGAGGACTTCCGCAGTTCTGTGAAAACATTGCGCAGCCTGCCCTGTGACATCGGGTTGGGATCGCACGGGATATTCTTCAATATGAAAGCTAAGGCCGCCAAAGTGCAGGCCGGCCAGGTCGACGCGTTCGTCGATCCTCAAGGCTGCCGGGCGTATCTCGATACGTCCGCCAAGCTGATCGAAGCCGAGATCGCGAAAGAGCGGGCGGAATAAACCAAGTTGTCGTCCTTTGGCGCGAAGCGACGCAAGAATAACGGCGTACGTTCGCCATCGCCGTAAAGTTGCCTGAATCGTTCCCTCTACTCTCATCGGTACAGGCGTTTCAGGAGCGAGATCATGCGGTCCACGATTGCGGCGTTGGCAGCGGTCACGCTTGCCTTGTCGGCGTTACCTGCTGCGGCGCAAGGCTGCCTGAGTCTGGCCTACGTCGCCGGCACGCAGGTTGTGGACGACAGCACCATCGTCGCGGCGCTCAAGAACAAGGGCTATGTGAAGATTGCTCTGCAGGGTCAGTGCAACGACCTGAAGAGGCGCAACGCCTTTGCCTATGCCACGTCTTTGGAGAAGCTGTGTCCCGGCGATCAGATCTCGCCGTTGGGCGCCGGGCAGCGGTGCGGCGTCGCCGCCATCACACCGATGAGCCGCGACGAAGGCCGTGCGCTGGAGGCGATGCGGTAGGCGCGGCTAGCGCTCGAAGACTTCGACGTTCTGGCCGTTGGCCGAGAGGCCGATGGCGATCTTGCCGTGCTTGAGCTTCAGCGCCTCGTTGCCGAACAGCTCGCGGCGCCAGCCGTGCATGGCGGGCACATCGGCTTCGTCCGCATTGGCGATGTCTTCCAGCTCGTCGCTGGTGGCGATCAGCCGCTGCGCGACGTTGTGTTTTTCGCTGATGGTCTTCAACAGCAGCTTGAGCAGGTCGACCATCGCGCGCGGGGCCTGATTGTCCCAGCCGTCGGACTTCTCCAACTTCGGGCACTGGTCTTCCGGCAGAGCGCGGGCGGCGGCCACGGCGGCGAGGACGCCGTCGACGAACTTGCCGCTGGCCAGCGGCTTGGCGAGCCGCGAGCGCTTAATGTCCTCAGCGTTCGCCGGCATGCTGGCGGCCAGTTCGAGCAGGGCGTCGTCCTTGGCCACACGCTGGCGCGGCATATCCAGCGCCTGGGCGGTGTTCTCGCGCCAGGCGGCGAGCGATTGCAGCACGGCCAGCATACGCGGGCTGCGCGTGCGCGCCTTGATGCGGCGCCAGGAATCCTTGGGGTCGTTCTGATAGGTCGCGGGATCGAGCAGGGTGCCGAGTTCCTCGTCGAGCCAACCGCTCCGCCCCGTCTGTTTCAGCGTCTTGCTGAGGGCCGTGTAGGCCTTGCGCAGGTGGGTCACGTCGGCGAGCGCGTAGGTGACTTGGCGCTCGGTCAGGGGGCGCAGGGACCAGTCCGTGAAGCGCTGCGACTTGTCGAGCCGCGCCCCGGCCAGTTTGGCCACCAGGGTCTCGTAGCCGACCTGATCGCCAAAGCCGCAGACCATGGCGGCGACCTGGGTATCGAAGACCGGGGTCGGGACGGATTTGGTGGCATTGAAGAAGATTTCGAGATCCTGTCGCCCGGCGTGGAAGACCTTGAGGATCGCGGGATCGGCCAGCAGATCGTACAAAGGCTGCAGGTCGATGCCCGGCGCCAGGGGATCGATGCAATAGGCTTCATCCGGTCCGGCGACCTGTACCAGGCAAAGCTTCGCCCAGTAGGTGGTCTCACGCATGAACTCGGTGTCGACCGTAACGAATTCTGCGCCGCGCAGACGGCCGCAAAAGGCCGCCAGGGAGGCCGTCTCAGTGATCAGGCTCATGGGCGGCAGTTCTAACGGCTCGTCCCCGTCGCCGCAACCGGCGCGTGGGCCGTCGCAAAAGGCTCAAAGTCTTGACAAAAGGCGTCGATCCGTGTGCTTTCACGCCGCCCGGCGGCGTGCTTTTTGGGCCTTTTCGCGCCCCAACGGTTGAACCTGCGCCGGCGCGCTTCGCTTACCCCCTGCCAGGACTTTCGCTGATGCATCGCTACCGCAGTCATACTTGCGCCGCCCTTCGCCCGGAACACGCCGGCCAAGAGGTGCGGATCGCCGGCTGGGTCCACCGCAAGCGCGACCACGGCAATCTGCTGTTCGTCGATCTGCGCGACATGTACGGGCTGACCCAGTGCGTGTGCGACATCTCCAGCGCCGTGTTCAAGACCCTCGAGGCCGTGCGTCCGGAAAGCGTGATCTCGGTCACCGGCAAAGTGGTGCCGCGCAGTGCCGAGACCATCAACGATAAGCTCGCCACCGGCCATATCGAGTTGGTGGTCGCCAGCGTCGAGATTTTGTCCGAAGCCGCGGTGCTGCCGATCCAGGTCGCCGGCGAACAGGAATACTCGGAAGACCAGCGCCTCTCGTACCGCTTCCTCGATCTGCGCCGCGAGAAGATGCGCGACAACATCCTGCTGCGCTCGAAGGTGATCGCCTCGATCCGCCGCCGCATGTGGGATCAGGGCTTCGTCGAGTTCCAGACGCCGATCCTGACCGCGTCGTCGCCGGAAGGCGCGCGCGACTTCCTGGTGCCGTCGCGTATCCATCCGGGCAAGTTCTACGCGCTGCCGCAGGCGCCGCAGCAGTTCAAACAGCTGATCATGACCTCGGGCTTCGATCGCTATTTCCAGATCGCGCCCTGCTTCCGCGACGAAGACAGCCGCGCCGACCGTTCGCCGGGCGAATTCTACCAGCTCGATTTCGAGATGGCCTTCGTCACCCAGGACGACGTCTTCAACGCCATCGAGCCCGTGCTCGCGGGCCTGTTCGAGGAATTCAATCGCGGACGCACGGTGACGAAGCCGCCGTTCATCCGCATTCCGTATCTGGAATCGATGCTGAAGTACGGCAACGATAAGCCGGACCTGCGCAACCCGCTGATCATCTCCGACGTGACGGAAGCCTTCCGCGGCTCCAGCTTCGGCCTTTTCGCCAAGAACATCGAGAAGGGCTCGGTCGTGCGCGCGATCCCCGCGCCGGGCTCGGCCGATCGTCCGCGCAGCTTCTTCGATAAGCTCAACGAATGGGCGCGCGAGAACGGCGCCGGCGGCTTGGGCTACATCCAGTACAAGGATGGCCAGGCCCAAGGCCCGATTGCCAAGAACCTCGACGCGGACCGTGTCGCCGCCATCAAGGCCGCGACCGGCGTAAAGGACGGCGACAGCGTGTTCTTCGCCTGCGACAAGGAACTGTCGGCCTCGAAGTTCGCTGGCCTCGTGCGCACGCGCCTGTGCGACGAACTCGGCCTGCTCGAAAAGGACCAGTTCAAGTTCTGCTGGATCGTCGACTTCCCGATGTTCGAGCGCAACGACGACACGGGCCAGATCGAATTCAGCCACAACCCGTTCTCGATGCCGCAGGGCGGCATGGAAGCGCTGCTGAATCAGGACCCGCTGACGATCAAGGCGTATCAGTACGACATCGTCTGCAACGGCGTGGAACTGTCCTCGGGCGCGATCCGCAACCATCGTCCCGACATCATGTACAAGGCCTTCGAGATCGCCGGCTATTCCAACGCCGACGTCGAGGCGCGGTTCGGCGGCATGCTGAATGCCTTCAAGTACGGCGCGCCGCCGCACGGCGGCTCGGCCCCGGGCATCGACCGTATCGTGATGTTGTTGGCCGAAGAGCCGAACATCCGCGAAGTCATCATCTTCCCGATGAACGGCAAGGCGGAAGACTTGCTGATGCAGGCCCCGAACGTCGTGTCGCAGAAGCAGCTGCGCGAGCTGCACATCAAGCTCGATCTGCCGAAGCCGAAAGAGCCGGCGAAGGACGCGCCTAAAGACGGCGCCTGAGAGACGGATCGGTTCAAATGAAAAAAGGCGAAGCCAAGTGCTTCGCCTTTTTTTGCGTCGCGATGAGGGACTAGCGGATCGCCGCCAGGCCCTTCAGTTTGCGCTCTTGCTTGATCTTGTACATGGCCTCGTCGGCTGCCTCGAGCAGCTGCGCCATTTCCGCCTGCGCGGAGTATATGTGCACGCCGCAGCTGGCGTGGATCGGGATCTGCTGATCGTTCCACGGGGCGTAGGCATTGTTGAGCTTGCGATCGAGTTCTTCCGCGCGGCGCAAGCCGTTGCGCTTGTTCGAGCGCGGCAGAAGGATGGCGAATTCGTCGCCGCCCATCCGGCCGAGATAGTCGGTGGTGCGGATGTGGCCTTTGAGCAGGTTGCCGACCGTCACCAACACCTGATCGCCGGCCGCATGGCCGAACGTGTCGTTGACCGGCTTGAATCCGTCCAAGTCGACGAAGATCAGCATGCCGCCGACGCCGTGACGGCGCGCGATCTGAAGTTCGTGGGCCGGCCGTTCCTCGAAGCCGCGACGGTTCATCACGCGCGTCAACGGATCGGTCGTGGCGAGATGCTCAAGTTCGGCGATGCGCTTGTCCTGCTCGCGCAGGTGCGTCGTGATTTCCGCCACGAGCGTGTGCGCGATCTGGGCAATTTGCTGGACGGCCGAGGAGGGGGCAGGGACAGCGTTCTCGGTGATCTTCACCAGCTGAGTCAGCTTGGTGACGATTCCCTCACGCTCAGGCTCCGGTGCAGACTGCGCGAGCGGCGCAGCCGGTTGCACGCTGGACATGTGATGACTCCCTCTCCCCCAGGGCGGTACTCTCTTTGCCCGTGTGTATAGGGTCAACCAGGGCAAAGCACGTAGATACGCGTGGCCCGAAGAGGGCTTGGCGCAAGGCGGGTCGCGTATGATCCTCAGACGCGCGATGTTTCACAGGTGCCTAGCGAAGATGGTCAGCAAAGTCTTGCAAATGCTTGTAAAAGTGCCGTGCATCTACAACTGCGAGGTTGGCAGGACCTGGGGGGATGTTCAGGTTACGCGTGCTATTTCCTTGCAATTTGTGCGGACTTTTTGCCACGGCGTTGGCGGGAAAACCCGTTCGTTGTCAAAACGATATCGCGCGACTCGTGATGCCGTGCTGGTCCTTGCGGGACTGACTTTCGCACCGATGGCGACGGCGCAGACGGCGCCGGCGCCGAGTGTTTCGGCGGTCACGGCGCCGACGGTGACGCTCGCGTCGCATCGTGCGGTCTACAACGTGTCGCTAGTGCGCGCGAGCCAGCGCGACGGTGTGCGCTATACGCGCGGCACGATGACCTACACGCTCACCGATCGCTGCGACGGCTACACGGTGGAGTCCGCCATGCACCTCGACATGGGTATGGCGAATGGCGACGACAGCGAACTCGATCAGCGTTATGCGGCGTGGGAGGCGAAGAACAATCGCTCCGCCACGTTCCGTATGCTGACGCGCGAGAACGGCGCGGTGAAGGATTCCTATCACGGCGAAGTCACGCTGGACGCCAAAGGCGCCGGCAAGGCGAGCTATCACGGCGAGCAAGATGTCTCGTTCGACCTGCCGGAAGGCACGCTGTTGTCCACCAACCATCTCGTCGCGGTGCTGGACGCGGCGGAGAAGGGCGAGCACTTCGTCAATCGACCGGTGATCGACGGTTCCTTCGACGACGGGCCGTATCGCATCAGTGCGGTGGTCGGTCCGTCGCGACGTGATCCGGTAGCGGTGGCACAAAGCGGCGATCTCACACGCGGTTCCGCGTGGCCCTTGGCGATGGCCTACTATCAACTCGAATCAGACGAGGACGCGCCGGCGTACGAACTGATGATGTCCGTGGGCCCCAACGGCATCGCGCGACATCTGGTGCAGGACTTCGGCGGCTTCACGCTGGCCTTCGACCTCGCGAAGGTAGAGCCCGTTGCCGCGTCGCCCTGCGGCGGCTGAGTTCCTAAGGCCACAACCACGCCGCGCCGCGCACGCCGCTGGCGTCGCCGTGCATCGGCGGCAGCAGCTTGGTCGCGACCGTGTCCGAGAACACGTGGCGTCCCCACAGCCTCGGCACATCGGTGTAGATGCGCGCGACGTTGGATAGCCCGCCGCCGACCACGATCACATGCGGATCGACGATGTTGATGACGCTGGCCAGCGCGCGCGCCAGCCTTTCGACATAGCGATCCAGCGTCGCGACGGCGACGGGGTCGCCGTGTTCAGCCGCTGCGATGATGTCGGGCGGGGACAGCTGTGCGGGGTGATCGCAGCGTAAGGCCGGACCTGAGAGGAAGGTCTCGATGCAGCCGCGCCGGCCGCAATAGCAGGATGGGCCGGACATTTCCGCGACGGTTGGCCAGGGCAGGGGATTGTGGCCCCATTCCCCGGCGATGGCGTTGGGTCCGCCGACGACACGTCCATCGATGACCAACCCACCGCCCACGCCGGTGCCGAGAATGATCCCGAAAACGTTCTTGGCGCCCGCGCCCGCGCCATCGCTGGCTTCGGACAGCGCGAAACAATCGGCGTCGTTGCCTAAGCGGACGGGGGCGCCGACGGCGGCGGCGAGATCGCGGTCCAGCGGATGGCCGATCAGCCTTACGGAGTTGGCGTTCTTCACCAAGCCGGTGGCCGGTGAGATCGTGCCGGGAATACCGACGCCGACCGTCGCCGTGCCATTCGCTGCGGAACTGCCGGTAGCCGCTTCAGCGGCGCGCACCAGCGACGTGATCGCGACAATCGTATTGGCATAGGGATCGGGCGGCGTGGCGATACGTTCGCGGAACCGCACCGCGCCCGCGCGATCGAGCGCCAGCGCTTCGATCTTGGTGCCGCCGAGGTCGATGCCGATACGAATGGGCGCGGGCGTTGTCATACCGGGCAGAGTAGCCGCGCCATTTGCGCTGAGCTAGCATTGCGGCATGACCCTAGCCCCAAAGTCACCATGACAACGCTGCTGATTACCTCCGCGCATTCCGTCGAGCACGACACCGGCCCGGGTCACCCGGAAAGTCCGGATCGCATTCGCGCGGTGACGAAGGCGCTGGATCAGGATGCATTCCGCGATCTCAAACGCGCGAAGGCGCCCGACGCCACGCTTGAGCAGATGAGCCGGGCCCATCCCCGCGAATTTGTCGAGACGGTGCTGATGGCCGTGCCGAAAAGCGGCTTCGCGCGTGTCGATGCGGATACGATCCTGTCACCCGGCTCCGGCCCGGCCATTGTCGAAGCCGCGGGCGCGCTGGTCGCCGCCGTCGACGCGGTGGCCAAAGGCGAGGTGCGCAACGCGTTCTGCGCCGTGCGCCCGCCGGGGCACCACGCGGAATCGCAACGCGCCATGGGCTTCTGCCTGATCAACAACATCGCCGTCGGCGCACTGCATGCCCGCGCCGCCCACGGCTACAAGCGCGTGGCCATCGTCGACTTCGACGTCCATCACGGCAACGGTACCCAGGAGATTTTCTGGGATGACGCGGAGGCGTTTTACGCCTCGACGCATCAGTTCCCGAACTACCCCGGCACAGGCTCCCGGCGGGAGCGGGGCGCGCATAACAACGTGGTCAACGTACCCCTGGCGCCGGGCAGCGCACCGGAGCTGTTCCGCGCCGGTTTCCGCGAGGAAGTATTGCCGGCGCTTGCGGCCTTTAAGCCGGACTTTCTGCTTGTTTCCGCCGGGTTCGATGCCCATAAGGACGACCCGCTCGCGCACCTGCAGCTGACGGAAACCGACTTCGCCTGGGTGACCGGCGAACTTGCCAAGGCCGCCCAAACGCTGTGCGGCGGACGGCTGGTTTCGGTGCTCGAAGGCGGCTACAACCTTGAGGCCCTGGCGGCGAGCGTGGTGGCCCACGTCGATACGCTGAAGCTTGCCGCGAGCTAGAGGATTGGCGTTGATGGCTAACAAAACCGATGCCGTGCCGGAGGACATCCAGAAGCTCGGATTCGAGGAGGCCATGAAGGAACTCGAGCGCATCGTGCGCGATCTCGAGTCCGGTCAGGTCAAACTGGATGAAGCCGTGAAGGCCTATGAGCGTGGCGCGGCCTTGCGCAAACATTGCGAAGCGAAGCTCGCCGATGCGCGCATGAAGGTCGAGAAGATCACCGGCGCCGGAAAAGGCGTCGAAGCATTCGATCCCGAAAAATGACCACGACCCATTCGTTCGCGGCGACGCTGTCGGAATGCGCGACGGCGGTGAACGCTACGCTTGACCGGCTGCTGCCGGCGGTCGCCACGCCGGAAGGCCGCGTCGTCGAGGCCATGCGCTATGCGGCGCTGGACGGCGGCAAGCGCCTGCGGCCTTTCCTGGTGGTCGCAGCGGCCGATCTGTTCAACGTGCCGCGCGAGCGTGCCCTGCGGGCCGGCGCGGCGGTGGAGATGGTGCACTGCTATTCGCTGGTCCACGACGACCTGCCGGCGATGGACGACGACGATCTGCGCCGCGGCCGCCCGACGGTGCATAAGGCGTTCGACGAAGCCACCGCGATCCTGGCCGGCGACGGTCTGCTGACCCAGGCGTTCGAGGTGCTGGCCGATCCGGCGACGCATCCGGATGGCGCGGTGCGCGCCGCGCTGGTCACCGAACTGGCCAAGGGTTCGGGCGCGGCCGGTATGGTCGGCGGCCAGATGATCGATCTGCAGGCGCCGAACCTGAACCTGGACGATGCCGGGCTGATCCGCTTGCAGTCTCTGAAAACCGGCGCGCTGATCGCCTGTTCCTGCCGTTTGGGCGCGGTGCTGGCCGGCGCGCCGGACAGCGCCCGCGATGCGCTCGGCGCCTATGGACAAGCCATCGGGTTCGCGTTCCAGATCGCCGACGATGTCCTTGATGTGGAAAGCTCCGCGCAAGTGGCCGGCAAAGCCACAGGCAAGGATGCCGCCGCAGGCAAGGCGACTTTTGTCTCCCGGCTCGGGCTTGAAGGTGCTATAGCTGAAGCTCGCCGCCTGGTAGAGCAGGCTATTGGCCAGATTGAGATTTTTGGTCCTGCAGCCGAGCCGCTGCGTCAGGCGGCGGTGTTCGTCATCGGCCGGAAGACCTGAGGGGCGTCCTCCACTATGACCTCCGACACGCCCCTGCTTGATCGGGTTCATGCCCCCGCCGACTTGCGGAATCTGTCCATTGGTCAGCTGACCCAGCTGGCGGATGAATTGCGCGCTGAAACGATCCAGAGCGTGTCGCGCACCGGCGGCCACCTCGGCGCCGGCCTGGGTGTCGTGGAACTGACGGTCGCGATCCATCATGTGTTCGAGACGCCGACGGACCGCCTGATCTGGGATGTCGGCCACCAGTGCTATCCGCACAAAATCCTCACCGGCCGCCGCGAACGCATGTCGACCATCCGTCAGAAGGATGGTCTCTCCGGCTTCACGCTGCGCAGTGAAAGCGAATACGACCCGTTCGGCGCGGGCCACAGCTCGACGTCGATCTCCGCCGGTCTTGGCATGGCAGTGGCGCGCGATCTCGCGGGCCGCGACAACAATGTCATCGCTGTGATCGGCGACGGCGCGATGAGCGCCGGCATGGCCTACGAGGCGATGAACAACGCGGGCGCGTTGCGCAGCCGCTTGATCGTCATCCTCAACGACAACGACATGTCGATCGCCCCGGCCGTGGGCGCGATGAGCGCCTATCTGTCGCGCCTGCTGTCGTCGAAGTCCTACATGACGTTCCGGCAGGCGGCGAAACAGATCGCGCATCATCTGCCGAAGTCGCTGGAAGACATGGCGCGCCGCGCCGAGGAATACACGCGCGGCATGGTGACCGGCGGCACGCTGTTCGAGGAACTCGGCATGTATTACGTCGGCCCCATCGACGGCCATTCGATGGAAGCGCTGGTCCCGGTGTTGCGCAACGTGCGCGATTCCGACGCGGCCGGGCCGTTCCTGGTTCACGTCGTGACCAAGAAGGGCAAGGGCTATCCGCCGGCGGAAGCTTCCGTCGACAAGTATCACGGTGTGACGAAGTTCGACGTCGTGTCGGGCACGCAGACCAAAGCCACGACGAAAGCGCCGAGCTACACCGCCGTGTTCGCCAAGGGCCTGATCGCCGAAGCCGAGGCCGACGATAAAGTCGTGGCCATCACCGCCGCGATGCCGGACGGCACGGGCCTCAACAAGTTCGCCGACAAGTTCCCGACGCGCTGCTTCGATGTCGGCATCGCCGAGCAGCATGCGGTGACTTTCGCCGCCGGCATGGCAACCGAAGGCTACAAGCCTTTCGTCGCGATCTATTCCACTTTCCTGCAGCGCGCCTATGACCAGGTGGTACACGACGTCGCCGTGCAGAACCTGCCGGTGCGCTTCTGTCTCGACCGCGCGGGCTATGTCGGCGCCGACGGCGCGACGCATGCCGGCTCGTTCGATCTCGCCTATCTCGGCTGCCTGCCGAACTTCGTGATCATGGCGCCTGCCGACGAGGCGGAACTGATGCACATGGTGGCGACCGCTGCCGCGCACGACACCGGCCCGATTGCCCTGCGCTATCCGCGCGGCGAAGGCGTGGGCGTTGCGCTGCCGGAGCGCGGCACGCCGCTGGAAATCGGCAAGGGCCGCGTCGTACGCGAAGGCACGAAGGTGGCGCTGCTCAGCCTCGGCACACGTCTGGCGGATTGCCTGAAAGCAGCGGACGAACTTGCCGCGCGCGGCCTGTCGACCACGGTCGCCGATGCGCGCTTTGCCAAGCCGCTGGATCAGGCGTTGATCGACAATCTCGCCGACAATCACGAGATCCTCGTAACGGTCGAGGAAGGCTCAACCGGCGGCTTCGGTGCGGCGGTGCTGCACTATCTGGCCGGCGCGGGCCGTCTCGATCGCGGCCTGAAGGTTCGCACGATGACGATGCCGGACGAATACTTCGAGCATGCCAAGCCGGAAGACCAGATCGCCGCGGCGCATCTCGGTGCGGCCGACATTGCCGCGACGGTCCTCAAGGCCCTGGGGCAAGATGCCCGCGCCGCGCAAGCGGGCGCGCGCGGTTAAGGCCGCCCGTGGCGGCCATCAAACAACGCCTCGACCAATTGCTCGTCGAACGTGGGCTCGCGGAGAGCCGCACGAAAGCCCAGGCGCTCATCATGGCCGGGCTGGTCTATAGCGGCGAACGCCGCCTCGACAGCGCGGGCACGCAAATCAAGGTCGATACCGAGGTCACGCTGCGCGGCCAAGATCACCCCTGGGTCTCGCGCGGCGGACTGAAGCTTGCCAAAGGGCTGTCGCATTTCGGATTCGACGCCACGGGCGTCACGGCGCTGGACGTCGGTGCGTCCACGGGCGGTTTCACCGACGTGTTGCTGACCAACGGCGCGGCGAAGGTCTACGCGGTGGATGTCGGCTATGGCCAACTGGCGCACAAGCTGCGCACGGATACGCGCGTTGTCGTGCTGGAGCGCACCAACGCACGGCACCTGACGGCCGCGGAAATACCCGACCCCATCGGCGCACTGGTCTGCGATGCCAGCTTCATCGGCCTGCGCACGGTGCTGCCGGCGGGCATGGGGTTGTGCGCGTCCGGCGCGTGGCTGGTCGCCTTGATCAAACCGCAGTTCGAGGTTGGCCGCGAGAACGTCGGCAAGAAAGGCGTCGTGCGCGACCCGTTGCTGCATCAACAGGTCTGCGACGAGATCAGCGCCTGGATGGCCACGCAGGATGGATGGACGGTGCGCGGAATCGCCACCAGCCCGATCACCGGCCCGGAAGGCAATGTCGAGTTCCTGATCGGGGCGGAGCGGTTGTGATGGCGCGAGCCTACACCTCCCATCGTCATCCCGGACAAGGCGCGTTAGCGCCGCGATCCGGGATCCAGGGAGGGAGGCTCAGCAGTTTGTATCTTGTTGTGAGATGGACCCCGGATCGCGCGACGCATCCGCGTCGCTTGTCCGGGGTGACAAGTGAGTGTGGCGATGACGGCTGTGCGTAATTACGGACGCGCCGCGCGCGACCTGTGGCCTTTGGCGCCGGATGTCACCTATCTCAATCACGGCGGTTACGGCGTTACGCCGAAGGAGATCATGGCGGTCGCGAACGATTGGCGTGCGCGCATCGAGGCCAATCCGACGCAGTTCCTCTCCCGCGACTATTCGAAGGCGATCCGCGCGGCGGCGGCATCGCTTGCGGCGTTCATTGGGGCGCAGGCAGAGCAGGTGGTGTTCCTCGGCAACGCGACGGACGGCATCAATGCCGTTCTGCGTTCCCTCGACTTCAAGCCGGGCGACGAGATTGTGCTCGCAAGCACCGCCTATACGGCGGTGATGAAGGCGGCGCGTTATGTGGCTGAACGCAGCGGCGCGAAGGTGGTCGTTGCGACATTGCCTGTGCCGTTGCCAGAGGCCGAGACGGCGGTGAATGCGTTCAAGGCTGTGCTGAGCCCGCGCACGCGACTGGTGCTGGTCGATCACGTTGTCTCACCCACGGGAATCGTGCTGCCGGTCAAGCGCATCGCCGATGCCGCGAAGGCCGCCGGCGCGCGCGTGCTGATCGACGGCGCGCACGCCCCCGGACAGATCGCGCTCGACATGCCCGCCACTGGCGCGGACTGGTACGTCGCCAACTGCCACAAGTGGCTGTTCGCGCCGCGCGCTTGCGGCTTCCTCTGGGCTGCGCCGGGCAGCGAAGAGATCCATCCGCTGGCGATTTCGCACGGCCTGGGCGGCGGTCTGGCGGCGGAGTTCGACTGGACCGGCACACGCGATCCCGCGTCGGTGCTGTCGATCCCGGCGGCGATTGCGTTCCATGCGAAGCTTGGCGGCCCCGCGCTCATGACGCGCAACGCGGCGCTGACCGCGGAGGCGCTGGACGTGATCGCGGCGGCGCTGCAAACGCCGCTCGGTGCCCCGCGCGAGATGTTCGCCAGCATGGCGACAGTGGGATTGCCGACGCGGTTCGGCACGACCGAAGCCGACGCGGGCGCTTTGCGTCAGAAGCTCGCCGAGAAACACAACGTCGAAGCAATTGTCAGCGTGCTGCCCGGCGGATTGTGGCTGCGCCTCGCTGCGCAGGCTTACAACGAAAGCGCCGAGTATCAACGCCTCGCAAATATTCTGCGGGCCCTCTGACCACAAAATGTATGTACCGCGACCCCCGCTGACCTTCTTATCCTGACGCTATCGCCTCCTGATGGGGACCGTGAGGCGCCCACGATCAGGAGAATGCGATGGCTAAGCTTTAGTGCGGTACCGGATAAGGCCGCCACTTCGGAAACCGCAGATTCGCCACGAGGTCCGCAGCCTCCCGCAAACTGTTATCCGTAGCGTCCGCTCACTCCACCTCGACCGGTTCCATGCGCAGCTGCGGGCCGCGTGTGTGTATGCCTTGCCAGGCTTCCATCATCGGGGCGGCGAAGCGGCCGAGGGTGGCGAGCGCGCGCACGCCGCTGAGGATGTCGGTCGGCGTATCGCTGTCGCTGAGCGACTTCAGGATGGCGTCGAGCGAGTCTTCCTGTTCCGGATACGCGACGATGTTGACGAGGTCTGTCGGCTTCAGACCGATCTTGGTCTTGGTGTAGTCGATCGCCTCGCTCAAGCCGCCGAGTTCATCGACGAGCCCGTTCTTCACCGCATCGGAACCGACCCACACGCGGCCGTGGGCGAATTTCTCGAACTCCTCCACCGGCTTGCCGCGGCCTTGGGCGGCTTTGGTGGTGAAGTCGGCGTAGATCGCATCCATCAACTGGTTGAGCCGGGCGAGTTCGCGCGGATTGAAGTCGGTGAGGGAACTGAACATGCCGGCGGACTCGCCAAACGTGATCCGGTCCCAATGCATGTCGAGCTTCTCCGCCAGCCCGCCGATCACGACCTTGCCGGTCAACACGCCGATTGAACCTGTGACGGTCGCGGGTGAGGCGAAGATGCGATCCGCCGACATGGCGATGAAGTAACCGCCGCTGGCGGCGGTGTTGCCCATGCTGGCGATGATCGGCTTCTTCTTTTCCTTCGCCTTCACCACTTCGCGCCAGATCGTGTCGGAGGCGACGTAAGATCCGCCGGGGCTGTCGATGCGCAGCACGATGGCTTCGACCTTCTTGTCGGCGACAGCATCACGAATGGCCTTCGCGGTGACGGCGGACTTGATGCCTTGATCGCCGGAGAACGGGCTTTCGTCGGTGCCGCCGCGGCTGATTTCGCCGACCGCGCTGATCAGCGCGATGGTATGCGACGGGGTGCCGCGGCCTTTCCAGTCCTCGATGTTCACATAACGACGCAACGGGACGTTCGGGATCTCGCCGACCTTGGCCTTGACCGCGTCCTGGAACTGGTCGCGGTAGCCAAGGTTGTCGATCAGCTTGCCGTCCTTGGCTTCGGTCGCCAGCAGCGGTCCCTTGTCGATCAGCGCTTTCACGGCTGCGACGTCGAGGCCGCGATCCTTGGCAATACCTTCGACCATCTGGTCGTACCAGCCGCCGACCAGCGCGGTGAGCGCTTCCTTGTTCGGCTGGGAGATCTGCTCGTCGGTGAAATTCTCCATCGCGCTTTTGTATTCCTTGCGCTTCACGACGGCGCCCTTGAGGCCGACCTTCTCAAGCGTCTTTTTCAGGAACGGCTGCTCGATGCCGATGCCGGCCACGCCGACATCGCCGGAGGGCTGCACCCAAATGGTCTCGAACCCGGCCGCGAGATAGTAGGTCTGCAGCGCGCCACCGCCTTCGCCCATCGTTTCGGAGAAGACCATCGTCGGCTTGCCGGCCGCACGGATCGTCGCAATCGCATCGCGCACTTCCTGCGCTTGGGCGAGACCCAGTTTCTGTTCGTTGATCGTCGCCACCACGGCCTTCACGCGCGGATCGTCCTTCGCGCGGCGCAGCGCCAGTATGGCGTCCTGCATGCCGGTGTGATTGCCGAAGCGCAGCGAGGTCAGGCGCGGCCGTTGGTTGGTTTCCTCAAGCGCGCGGTCGAGGTCGACGGTCAGCACGAAGCTGTCCGGCGTGCGCGGGGTCCGGGTCTCGAACTTGCTGACGACATAGATTGTGAGCGTCAGCAAGATGAGCATGACAAAGCCGAGACTGGCCAAAGTGCCAATCAGAAACCTGCCCAAAGTGCGCATGGGAATCCTTTCCGCGGGGGAGCGTCGGGGGGAACGCTAAAAATGCGATGCCGTTTCGCAACCGTCAGCTTAGGGCGACGGGCGTGCTCAAGCTATGGGCCGAATCGCGGCTGCGGTGCTTGTGTTAGCCGTTTTGGGCGTGGTGGCGGAGCAGGTGGTCCGCGAGCACGATCGCGACCATGGCCTCGGCGACCGGAACGCCACGGATGCCGACGCAGGGGTCGTGACGGCCTTTGGTGAGAATCTCAGTATCGCGGCCATGGATATCCACGGTCTTGCGTGGATTGAGGATCGAGCTGGTCGGCTTGATCGCAACGCGCGCAACGATGGGCTGGCCCGTGGAGATGCCGCCCAGGATGCCGCCGGCGTGATTGGACAGGAACTCGACCTGGCCATCCTTGCCCATGCGCATCTCGTCGGCGTTCTCCTCGCCCGTGAGGGCGGCCGACGCAAAGCCTTCGCCTATCTCCACACCCTTGGTGGCGTTAATGGTCATCAGCGCGGCGGCGAGGTCGCTGTCGAGCTTACCGTAGATCGGCGCGCCCAGGCCCACCGGAATGCCTTCGGCGACCACCTCGACGATGGCGCCGGCCGAGGAGCCATTCTTGCGGATGCCGTCGAGATAGTCGGCCCACTTTTCTGCCGTCTTGGCGTCGGGGCAGAAGAACGGATTGTTACCGACCTCGTCCCAGTTCCAGGCCGCGCGGTCGATGGCATGGGGCCCCATCTGTGTCAGCGCGCCGCGGATCTTCACGGCATCGCCCAGCTTCGCAGCCAAAACCTTGCGCGCGATGCCACCGGCGGCCACGCGCATCGCCGTCTCGCGCGCGGAAGAGCGCCCGCCGCCGCGATAGTCACGGATGCCGTATTTCTTCCAATAGGTGTAATCTGCATGACCGGGACGGAACTTCTCGGCGATATCGCCGTAGTCCTTAGAGCGCGCGTCAACATTCTCGATCAGGAGCCCAACCGGCGTGCCGGTGGTCTTGCCCTCGAACACTCCCGATAGAATCCGTACGACATCCGGCTCTTGGCGCTGGGTGGTGTATTTCGACGTGCCCGGGCGGCGCTTGTCGAGCCAGACCTGCAGGTCGGCTTCGGACAAGGGAATGCGCGGCGGCACGCCGTCGACCACGCAGCCGATGGCCGGGCCGTGGCTTTCGCCGAAGGTCGTGAAGCGGAAGAGGGTGCCGAAGGTGTTGCTCGACATCGCTCGGCTACTTGGCCAAGTTCGCGCCGGCGAGCAACTCCGAGATTTCGCCGGCGGACTCAACCGCCATCATGCCGACGACGTGATAGCCGGCATCGACGTGATGAACTTCCCCCGTCACGCCGCTCGCGAGATCGCTCAAGAAATAGAGCCCGGACTTGCCGACATCTTCGATGGTGACGTTGCGGCGCAGCGGTGCGTTGAGTTCGTTCCAGCGCATGATGTAACGGAAATCGCCGATACCGGATGCGGCCAGTGTCTTGATCGGTCCGGCGGAGATCGCGTTCACGCGAATGTTCTTCGGGCCCAGATCGGCGGCGAGGTAACGCACGCTGGCTTCCAGCGCGGCCTTCGCGACACCCATCACGTTGTAATGCGGGATCACCTGCTCGGCGCCGTAGTAACTGAGCGTCAACAGGCTGCCGCCATCGGTCATCAGCGGCTCGGCGCGACGGCAGATATCGGTGAACGAGTAGCAGGAGATATCCATCGTCCGCAGGAAGTTCTCGCGCGTCAGATTGTCGAGGTAGCGGCCCTTCAGCTCCTCCTTGTCGGAGAAGGCGACCGCATGCAGCACGAAGTCGAGCCGGCCCCAGGTCGTTTTGATAGCTTCGAACAAAGCATCGAGCGATGCGGCGTCGGTGACGTCGCAGGGCATGATGATCGGAGAGTTCAGGCCTTCGGCCAGCGGGCGTACGCGCTTCTCCAGCGCCTCGCCCTGGTAGGTGAAGGCAAGCTCGGCGCCGTGATCGGCGACCTGCTTGGTGATGCCCCAGGCCAGCGAACGCTCGTTCGCGAGCCCCAGGATGAGGCCCCTCTTGCCCTTCATCAGTGGTTGCGTCTCGCTCATCCTCAACTCTGCAACAGCCCGCACTCGAAATTTTGCGGAGAACCAAGTACTTGCGGCATCCTACACAAAACGCATGATGGGGCAAGGCAGCCGATCGGGGAGCGCCAATAGTGGTCCAGACCGATCATCCCGCTGTAGCCGCCCCGCAAGGCGCCCCCGCCAAAGCAAGGCCGGCGACAGCTCGTGCCCGGATCGCCGAAATCTGGGCGCGGCAGTTGCGCGGCCCCGGCGGCACGGTGGCCTTTTTCCTCAAACGGATGGGGCAGGACGACATCCTGAATACCGCCGCGTCATTGTGCTACGCCACGGCCTTGGGTGTCGTGCCGCTGCTGGCCGTGGTGCTGGGCACGCTCTCGGCGTTCCCAGCCTTCGACCGTTTGCGCGCGCAAGTCGAAGCTCTGATCGGGGCCAACCTCATTCCCGACGTCGGGCTCAAGATCGACGAGGCGCTGACGCAGTTCGTCGCCGCCGCGGGCAAACTGACGGCGCTGGGCCTCCTCGGCCTTGCGGTCACCACCATCATGATGCTGCTGACGATCGAAGGGGCATTCAACCGCATCTTTCGGGTGTCGCATCCACGCTCCCTGCTGATGCGTCTCGTGGTGTTCTGGACAGTCCTGACGATCGCCCCTTTCGTCCTGGCGATCACCGCCGCGCTGTTCACATTCTTCAGCACCGTCACCGGTCACGAACCTGGGCCTGTTGGCATTCTTATGGGACATGTCGTGCCGTCGCTCGTCACCTGGGGCGCGCTCACTTTCCTTTACCGAGGCATTCCCAATCGGCCGCTGAAGATGCACGACGCGGCGATGGGCGCGGGCGTCAGTGCCCTGCTGTTGGAACTGTTGCGGCTGGTGTTTGCGTACTACGTCAGTGAAAGCACTTACGGCGCGATCTACGGCGCTGTCGCGGCCGTGCCGGTGTTCTTGCTGTGGCTGTTTGCGTTCTGGCTGATGGTCATGGCAGGCGCGGTGATCAGCGCGGCGCTGCCGGATTGGCGGCTGTTGCGCGCGGGTCACGGCCTCGGGCCGGGTCTGAAGTTGGCGCTGGCCCTTGCGATCCTCGATCACCTCGTTGTGGCATTCAAGAAAGGCGTTGGCTTATCGCTGGAACAGGTCGCGGTCGCGGTCGCTGTTCCGCCTGCGGGCGTGATGCCGGTGCTCGAAGAACTCAGGCGGGCTCGGTATGCCGACGTGACGGGGAAAGACTGCTGGGTGTTGATCCGCAATCCGGCGGAAGTGCCATTCGTCGACCTCGTGCATCGGTTCGGTTTGGGCGTGGGCCCTGCCTTAGTCGAGTTACGCGACACGCCGCTCGGCGCGCGCGTCAGCCGCCACCTCGAACCGGCGGCACGGGCGGAAAGGCAGTTCCTCAACATCTGTTTGGACAAATTGCTGAACGCCGATGACGACGTCGTTTCAGATCAAAACGGATCAAAACAAAACGGCCCCGTTTGAGCGGGGCCGTTTCGGTCAAAATCCGACGGGCGCGCGGGGCGTGACCGCAGGCCCCCGGAGCTTTGCCGCGCTTCGAATCTGAAGCGCTAGCCGTTGACGATACGCCATGAGCCATCCGGCTCCTGGCAGGCGGTGCCATGGGCGTTCTGACGCTCGCCGCCGACCGTGACTTCGCTCTGGAACTCACGGCAGTACTTGCCCGAATTGGAGCGCCCATCGCGGATCGGGGTAACGGTGCCGGAGTTGCCCGTGCCCGGGTTGTTCCAGATGATCGGCTGGTTGATCGGGCCGCCGTACGCGCGGGTCTCGGCATCGCGCATGCGGCGACGGTCTTCGTCGTCGAGCTTGCGGCCGACGGAGTTACCGACATAGGCGCCCAGCAGTGTGCCGGCGGCGGTCATGGCCAGGCGGCCGTCACCGTGGCCGAACTGCGAGCCGACCAAGCCGCCCAGAGCCGCGCCCATCAGGGTGCCGCCGACTTCATTGCCGCCGCGACCGTCGTTGGCGCAGCCGCTGAGGGCCAAGGTGGCAGCCAGGGCGGGAATGGCGAGGATTTTCTTCGAGATTTGCAGACGCATGACGAGACTCGTTGAGGTGAGGTTTCGCTTTGAAGGCCAGCGTATTAAGCCGGACGATGGTGGCGAAATCAGGGCGTCTCGGCAACTGCGTGGTAAAACTCACCCTGGATTGACAAGGGGTTGGTCGGTTTGCACTTTAACCATGTAATTCCAGCCCTCCACTTCCCCCAGGTCCGACAGGAGCGCCGTCGATGGATCAGGCCGTAATCGGCCCCGCGGAGGACCCCCTGGTCCTTTTCGACACTTGGTACCGCGATGCCGCGGGCCAAGAGCGGCTGCCCGATGCCATGACCTTGGCAACGGTGACGGAGGCGGTGCGTCCGTCCGCGCGCATGGTGCTGCTCAAGAGTTACGGCGCCGACGGGTTCGTGTTCTACACGAACACCCTGAGCCGCAAGGGGCGCGAGATCGAGAGCCATCCGTACGCGGCGCTGTGTCTTTATTGGAAGTCGACCAACCGTCAGATCCGGGTTGAAGGCCGCCTGACGCCGGTGACGGCTGCGGAGGCGGACGCGTATTTCGCATCGCGCGCGCGGGAGAGTCAGTTGGCGGCCTGGGCCTCGCTGCAGTCCGAGACGTTGCCGCAGCGCGCCACCTTGGTCGAACGCTATCGCTCGGCGGAGGGACGCTATTCCGGCGGGCCGGTGCCGCGGCCGCCGCATTGGAGCGGTTATCGCCTTACGCCGGATTCCATAGAGTTCTGGCAGGACGTGCCGAACCGCCTGCACGACCGCATGCTGTTCGAACGCGGAGGCGCCGGCGCGTGGCAGACGCGCCGTCTGTACCCATGAGCTGCAGCCGATGACATCGCCGGACACGTCTCGGCTGATGCGGCGTGCAACGATGGCCGCGATCAGCGTCGCCGTCTTGCTGGTGGCGGTAAAGGCGTTCGCGTATTTCGCCACGAACTCTGTCGCGCTGCTGTCGAGCCTTGCGGACTCCGCGCTCGACATGCTGGCCTCGGGCCTGAACCTGCTGGCGGTGCGCCACGCGTTGACGCCGGCGGATTCCGATCACCGTTTCGGGCACGGCAAAGCCGAGCCCCTATCCGCGCTGGCGCAAGGTGCGTTCATCGCCGGCTCGGCGGTGCTGGTGGGCATCGAGGCGGTGGCGCGGTTCGACCGGCCGACACCGGTCAGCGATGGCGATTTCGGTATCGCGGTGATGGTGTTCTCCACCGTCGCGACGATCGGATTGGTCGTCTTTCAGCGCTATGTCATCAAGCGCTCAGGCTCAACGGCGATCAGTGCGGACAGCCTGCACTACACCGGCGATCTAATGCTGAATATTAGCGTCATCGTCGCCCTGATCGTGGCGACGCGGTTCGACGTGCCGTGGGCCGATCCGGCCTTCGGCGTGTGTATCGCGCTATTCCTGCTCGCCAATGCGTTTCGCATCGCGCGCTCGGCGGTGGGAGTGCTGATGGACAGCGAACTGTCCGAGGCCGATCGCGCGAAAATCCTCGCCATTGTGCGGCAGCATCCCCGCGTGCGTAACGTGCACGAACTGCGCACGCGGGCGTCGGGTTTGCATCAGTTCATCCAGATGCATCTGGTCCTCGACCCCGCGCTGAGCTTGGTGGACGCGCATCGAATCTCCGACGATGTCGAGGCCGCAGTGCAGGCCGATTTTCCCAATGCCGACATCATCATTCACGAGGACCCTGACGGGATCGCGGAATTCCACCCGCCGGTCGGCGCGGGTTTGTAAGTCGCGCAACACCTTCGCGGGAATGCTGTTCAGGTTGGGACGGCCCCGTTAAAGTACGGGATACGAGTGCGGGAGAGGAAATAAAGGCCATGCCGACCGTGACAAATCTCCTGGCTGTCGTCAGCGATCCCACCAGCGGGCGCGCGACTCTTGCCACCGCATTCCGCGCCGCCCGCGCGTTGAATTGCCATGTGGACGCGCTGCACGTGCGATCCGATCCGGCAGCGGCGCTGCCGCTGGTCGGCGAGGCGATGTCCGGTGCGATGGTCGACGAGATGATGGGGGTCGCGGAGAAAGAGGCCGTGGGCCGTGCGGAGAAAACCCGCACGATGTTCGAGGAGATGGCCGCCGCCTATCAGATACCCCGTACCGATGGGCCACCGCGCGCCGGTGAAACGCTGTCGGCCAACTGGCTGGAGGAACCCGGCATCGAGGAACAGGTGGTGGCGTTACGCGCCTGCCGCGCCGATCTCGTCGTGTTGAGCCGTCCGACGCCCAACAACGAAACGGCGGCCTTGATGACCCTTAATTCCGCGCTGATGCAGAGCGGCCGCGCCGTGCTGGCGGCCCCGCCGTTGCGGGAAGGGGCCGATGGGCCTTTCGGCCGCATTGCCGTGTTTTGGAATGGATCCTCCGAGGCAACGCGCGCGGTCTCGGCCGCGCTGCCGTTCCTCCAGGCCGCGGAGCAAGTGACCGTGCTGCGCGTCGAGGAAGAGGAATGGTTCGCGCCGACGGAAGACCTCGAAGCCTATCTCACGCGTCACGGCGTGCGCACCATGGTGTCGCGTGTATTGCCGCGCGAGGGCCGCACGGGACGCTCGTTGCTGTTCGCTGCGGACGACGTGAAAGCCGACATGATGGTGATGGGTGCTTACACGCGGTCAAAGCTGCGGCAGCTGATTCTTGGAAGTGTCACGGGCTACGTGATGGAGCAGGCGATCCTGCCGGTTCTCCTTTGCCACTAGCGTGGAAGGGGATATCCCCGTCTAAATTCTAATTTTGACTCGAAATTACCATTTCGCGGCCCACGAACGGCGCCTACATTCGCGTCAAGCTTGTGCCTTCCGGAATGGTTCAAGGAAATGTTTTCGGCTCGCGTGCGTGACGTCGCTTCCAGCGACACAGATAGTCAAGACGCAGGGACTCCGGCGGACAGCGGAAGCGCGCTGACCCACTTCAATTTTCAGCACAAAGCCTTCGCGGCGCCGGGCGCTCGTTTCGCGCTCGACCGCAATTCACGCGAGCCTGCCTATTACGTGACGTTGGGCGATCTGACCGGGACGGTCGAGATCGCGGCGTTGAAGCGTGAATTCCGGATCGCTGACGACAGCGCCGACGGCAAGCTGATCACGCTTGCGATCCAAGGCCTGGGCTATGTGCCCGATGTCCGGCCCGGCGACAGCATTCCGACAGAACTCATCGACGGCAGCGCGTCATGGAGCATCGGCGAGAAGCACACGCGCATCGCGCAGCAACGTCTTCAGGCCTATCTGCTGTCCTGGGTCACGAGCGAAAAGCTCACAGTGACCGACGCGAACGATATCGAAGCGTTGCTGCAAAAACCCGAGAGCCGGGAGAAGCTCAAGCAGGGCTTCCGCGAAGCTGCCGTGACCCTCGGCCATGAACCGGACGACACCGAGAAGGTGATCGTGCAGCTCGAGGTGCTGGCGCGTGAGATGGCGTACATTGAAGCGTTGCGCGACCGCGTCGCCAAGGCGCGGCAGGTTATCAAGAAGCTGGTCGCGATTGGGCCGTCGTACGGCAATGACCGGCTGGGGAAACAGGAACTCGACCGCGTGCAACATCTCGCCACGCGCGGGGTCGGCCAATTGAACGAGCTTCTTTCCAAAGCCGATACTCAGTGCAGCGAGATCATCGCCGCGCTCAAATCGGTCAGCAGGCAGATCCACGAGATTCGCCTGCGGCGCGATGCCCTGTATGGGCTGTTGCTCGAATGGAAAGATACCCGCGCGGATTTCGAGGGGTTCGCAACGTCGCGCACGTCGCGCACGGACAGGGCCGTCAATTCGCTCTACCGCTTCCTGGCGCCGCGTTTCACTTCGGGCCAGAGCATGGTCAACAGGAGGCGCTAAAGAAAACGGCGGCGCCTTGCGACGCCGCCGTTACCTGATCAGACGAATGGCCGCCTAGAACTTGTACGTCACATCCACACCCCAACGGCGCAGCGCGGCCGGTGAGATGAACGAACCGCCGAACTCCGGCGCCGGAATGACTTCTTCCAGGTAGTGATTGTTGGTCAGATTGGTCACCCAACCCGTGACCGTCCAGTTCGGACCCTGCAGACCGAGACGAAGGTCGGCGGTGGTGAAAGTCGCGCGCTGCTGATTGCAACCACTGCCGGGCACGCCGAACAGCGTCGGACGGCTCTGACACTGGATCGGCGAGAACCATGTCGGGCCGACGATATGGAAGTCGATGCGGCTGAGCAGCGAGATTTCGCCTTTGATCGGCGCGAGCAACTGCGCACCGCCATTGAAGGTGAAGTCGGCGGTATAGGGCGACTTGTTGCCGACGGCATCCGGACGATAGGTGGACTTATTGATCCGGCTGCCCAGCACGTTACCGCCGGCGTAGACCGACAGTTCCGGCGCCAGCTGCACGGCGACGTTCGCTTCCGCACCGTTGATGCGCACCTTGTCGAGCGTGTTGACCACGCGCAGCAAGCCGAAAGGTCCGACCAGGAACTCAAACACCTGCATGTTGTGCACTTCGGTGTAATAGCCCGCGGCCGAGAACGTGACGCGGTCGTCGAGGAAGCGGGTCTTGAGGCCGCCCTCGAACGCGCTGGACCACTCCTTCTTGTACTGGTCCTGCACCCCGATGTTGGTATTCAGCGGCTGGTTCAGGAACAGATTCACCGTCGCGGCCGCGCCCTGGCTATTGAAGCCGCCCGACTTGAAGCCGATGCCCCAGTTTCCGTAGACCGTCACCGCGTCGTTCGGGCGATAGGTCAGGCTGACTTTCGGCTCGACCTGATCGAAGGTCTTCTGCTGCGGGGCAATGACGCCGGTGCGGTTGAACACCGGATTGAGTGCCGGGTTCAGCGGCGAGCCGCCGTTGAAGCCATTCGACGGATCGAAGGTGATGTACCGCGTGCGCGCGGTGGTCGGCACGAGGCTGTTCACCTTGCGGTTCTCGTTGTCGTAGCGCAGCGCGAGCGCGGCCTCGAAGTTGTCGGTCACGTCGTAGGCGGCGTTGCCGAAGACGGCGAACACGTTGCTGGTGTACTTGTCGTCGTAAAGCTGTTCCGTCGGGTTATCGCCGCCCTGCGGCACATAGAGGTTCGACGACACACCGAGACCGCGGTCGATACCGGTGTTCACGCCGACGTGGCGGTTGATGTGCAGGCCGTAGACGCCGACCAGCCAACGCGTGCGGCGATCGGACGGCGAGGCGAAGCGGATTTCACCGGAGATGTCGGACTGATCGCGGACCTGCAACTGGGTGCCGTCGCAGGCCGTCGGCGTGTAGGGGCCGAACAGCGAGGCGCCGGGTGTCGGGGCGAGGCCCTGCGGCGGCGCGAGCACATAGCCCTGGCGCGACAGTGCGGCCGTGGTCGCGATGCACTGCGGATCGGCGAAGAAGAACCCGAAGGCGCCCGAGGTGCCGTCGGTCTTGAACGTGTTCTTCACGTCCGAATACAGGACCCAGGCGGTCAACGTGCCGGCTTCGGTTTCGCGGTCGGCCTTGGCGGAGACCTCGACCGACTTCTGATAGTTGTCCGGACGGATGTTGTTCTCGAACGTGAACTTGTGCTTGTTCACATCCTCATAGAACAGCGGCTGGTTCAGGAACTGGGCGAAGGCCGGCAACGCGAAGGCCGCATTGAATTTGATCGACGCACCGCGCACATAGCCATAGCGGCCCTTCAGGTCGAGCGTCGTGGAATCGTCCGGCGTGATGAGGAAACGGCCGCCGACGCCGTACTCACGCTGGTTATCGACGACCTTGCGGTTCTGATAGACGTTCTTGAAATAGCCGTCGGTCGTGCGCCAGTTCACGTACAAGCCGCCGCCGACCTTCTGGCTGAGCGGCCCGCTGATGCCGACTTGCGCATCGTAGGTGTTGTCGGTCGCCGCTGTGCCCTTGAATACGGCCTCGAAGTGGTCGCCGGGCTTCTGGGTGGTGACGATCATCGCGCCGGCCGCCGCGTTGCGGCCGTAGAGCGCGCCTTGCGGGCCCTTCATCACTTCGATCTGTTGCAGATTGGTGTAGGAGCGGTTCACGGCTGCGGGGTTCGTCATCAGGATGCCGTCGACGATCAGCGCGAAGCTGTTCTCAGCATCGCGCGCGCCGTTGATGCCGCGAATGTTCACCTGCGTGTCGCCTACTTCCGAGGTGTTGGCGACGACGCTGACGCCCGGCGTCATCGCGACGATATTCTCGATGCGCCGCACGCCGGCGTTCTGGAGCGTCTCACTCGTGAGCGCGGTGATCGACGCCGGAACGCGTTCCAACGTTTCCGAGCGTTGACGCGCGGTGACAATGATTTCTTCGATCTGCGCGAAAGCCGGCAAGCTGGCGCCGAGGATCAGTGCGCTGACCGAGAGTCCGAGCGTCTTCCTGAATGTGTTCGACATTTTTGTTTCTCCTTTGCCCCTCTTTCGCGCGTCGAAGGACGCGCGAAACGGCCGGATGCGATCGGCCCCGGCCATGGCGTGCTGATCTGGAAATGTCCCGCCACGCGCGAATCCTAGTCATATTGCATCCTGGGACAAGATCGCCGGACCCGGAACCTTCACTTCGTTGGGCGCTGTGGCATCCGCGCATCGACCCTGCTCGGCTGGCGAGCGCATGGGTGATGAGCGGATTTGTCGGTTAGATGAGTTGCAGTTGTTGGCCGGCCTCAGGCGGCGGCCGGAACCGCGTGCAATCGAGGTTCCCCGTGTATTCGTTCTTGTTCAAGCCAAGCCGCGCGCAGGCGAGCTTGAAGCGAGCCCGCAGGACGTCCGCCACCGGACCCGTGCCGCGCATACGCGTGCCCCATTCGGCGTCATAGTCGAGACCGCCGCGCATCGAACGCACCGGGCTCATCACTTTGGCGGCTTTCGTCGGCACGGCGTCATCAAGCCATTCGCGGAATAGGTCTTTCACCTCGATCGGCAGGCGAAGCATCACGTAGCCGGCTTCGCGCACGCCGCAATCGCGCGCGGCCGTGAGGATGGATTCCACCTCATGATCGTTCAGGCCGGGGATTACCGGCGCAACCATCACCGCCGTGGGTATGCCGGCGTCACTGAGTGTCTTGAGTGCGAGCAATCGCCGGGAAGGCGTGGATGCGCGCGGCTCCATCTTGCGGGCGAGATGCCCGTCGAGCGACGTCACCGACAAGGCCACGCGTGCAAGGTTCTTTTCCGCCATCGGCGCGAGGATATCGATGTCGCGCATGATCAGCGCGGACTTCGTCACCATCGTCACGGGATGATTGAAGCGCGCGAGCACCTCAAGAACGCTGCGCGTGATTTTGTGTTCGCGCTCGATGGGCTGATAAGGATCGGTGTTCGTTCCCATCGCGATCGGCCGACAGCGATACTTCGGCGCTTTCAGTTCCTTCGTCAGGAGCTCGGCCGCGTTCGGCTTGGCGAACAGCCGGCTTTCGAAGTCGAGACCCGGCGAAAGTCCGAGGTAGGCATGCGTCGGGCGCGCGAAGCAATAAATGCAGCCGTGCTCACAGCCGCGATAGGGATTGATCGACCGGTCGAAGCCGATGTCGGGCGAGGTGTTGCGCGCGATGATCGTCCGAGTGGAGTCCACCTGCACGGTCGTGCGCAGGGGCGGCGGCTCCAGGTCGAGATTGTCCCAGCCGTCGTCGACGTACTCGCGCGCTTCGGGCTCATAACGGCCGACGGCGTTGGTGACGGCGCCCCGGCCGCGCCGCGCCTCCGGATGTGGCGCGGTTGAGCCCTCCCAGGCAGGTTGAGAGGCCGGTTTCGCGACTTTGCGATGTTCAGACATTCGCCGACGATAGGCGGCGAAGTAGAACAAAACAAGAACCTAGGGGTTGAGTTTTGCGCCAGATAAAATGATCCCGGACGGTCCGGGGGAACCGTCCGGGATCGACTAGGCCAGCCTACATCGCGAGGGGGAGGATGCCGGAACGAGAGGGGTCGTTCCGTGTTGGCTGGCCTGGGGCGCTCTGTGAAGACGAACTAGCTGCCGCGTTTCATCCGACCGGAATGACGGTCGACCTCCTGCCGGATGACGAGGGCGTTGTCCTGGGTGACGATGTCGACGCTCATCGTGTCGGCATCCTTTTCCTTCACGGCGCCGACCTTGAGGCGCGGATTGCCCATCATCACGACGGCGGCATCGGCGAGCTTCTTGGTTTGATCGGCATTCAGGTTCAGGTCGCGACCCGGACCCGCGTTGCCGACCAGAGCGAGGGCACCGAGACCGAAGCCGCGATCGCCGAAGCCGGGTCCGCCACGGCCGCCACGACGGTCGCCGCGCGGGCCGGGGTTCGCGTCCGGGCCGCCTTCACGCGCATTGAACGCCGCCCGGCGGGCCTGACCTTCCTGGCAGTTCTTCAGAATATCCGCCGGAAGACCGGTCTTGCTGGAGATGTCGCGGGTGACGACCAGCGAGCCCGAGGTGGTGGTGATATCAACCGACACCGTATCGCCGGACTCCTTCACCTTGCCGACCTTCAGCGTGTTGATGCCGGTTTGCGCGAGGCGGCCGGCCACGATGTCGCGGATCTGCTCGGCGCTGAGCTTGCGATCGGTGTGTTCGATACGCTCCGCCAAGCGCTGGCAGCGGTCGCCGTGTTCACCGCGTGCCATCATGCGACCGGGCCCGCCGGGCATTTGAGCGAGTTGATCGCTCTCTTGCGCGATCGCGCCGAAGCTCAACAGAGCCGCCACAGCGGCACCCGCCGGCGCAATGGCGAAGCGGGGTGATTTCAGGAGGCGAGAAAGCGACATGTGATTTTTCCAGTCGTTCAGAGGTTCGTCCGGCCCACGCAGCGATACTCCGCCCGGCCTGTAACCCCGGCGTGTCGACGCTCCGGATAAAGTGTAACGCCCAGTAACCTACAGGCCTGTGGATACAGGCTGTTTCCCGATATTCGCGCCGCTTTGCTTTGTGCGCGGGGATGGCGTTGCTACACTCGGTGATATCAAAGGCGAACTGTTCAGGAATTTCGCGTGTCGAACGTTTCCGAGTCCCCCAAGCCGCACATCCTGATCGTCGATGACGACAGCGAGATTCGCGATCTGCTCAGTCGCTTCCTGAGCAAGCATGATTTCCGCGTGACCACCGCCAAGGACGGTCGCGAGATGGAGCAGGCCCTGAAGGATTGGGCCATCGATCTCATTGTGCTCGACCTCATGCTGCCGGGCGACGACGGGCTGACGTTGTGCCGTCGCGTGCGCGCCGATTCATTTGTGCCGATCATCATGCTGACGGCGATGAGCGAGGACGTGGACCGCATCATCGGCCTCGAAGTCGGGGCCGACGACTATCTGGCCAAGCCGTTCAATCCGCGCGAACTGGCCGCGCGCATCAAAGCCGTGCTGCGCCGCGTGTCTGCGCCGCCGGTGCCGACGCCCGCCGACGCCGGCGCGGAAAAACTCTCGTTCAGTGGTTTTGAGCTTGAGCAATCCACGCGCACGCTGCGTCAGGGCGAAACGGTGATCCCGCTGACGGCCGGCGAATACGATCTGCTGGTGGCTTTCGTCGAGCATCCGCGCCGGGTGTTGAACCGCGATCAGCTGCTCGATATGGCGCGCGGTCGCGCCGCGATTCCGTTCGATCGTTCGATCGACGTGCAGGTCGGACGCTTGCGCAAGAAGATCGAGCCGGATGCGAAGAACCCGACGCTGATCAAAACCGTGCGCGGCGGCGGCTACATGTTCACCGCCGAGGTCGCGCGTGCCTAAGCTGCAAAGACCGCGCTGGATGCCGGACACCCTGTCGTGGTGGGTGTTCACCGTGCTGACCGGCGTCGTCATCCTGATGTCGGCGCTGACGCTCGCGTTCCTAATCGCGACCCGCGAAGACGCGGGCATTATCGCCGCCGCCAGCCAGGCGACCGATCAGGTCATCGTGGTTAAGCGTATGGTCGAGCGCGATAAGCCGGAAGACCGTGCGCAATTGATCCGCCGTTTTTCCGCGCCGATGATGCGCATGGTGATCACGCGCGATCCTGTCGTGGAAAAATCGGACGACAGCTTTCTGAGCCGATCCGTGTTGCGCAAGCTGCGCAACGAGTTCGCCGCCGGAACCGACATCCGCGTCGACAGCCTGTTGCAAAAACCCAGCGAACTCGACGTTGCGGAAGACGAGGCAGCGCGCGCGTTCGAGAGCATCGAGATTCCGCCGCCGCCGCTCGGCGCTCAGTTCATGCAACAGCGGCCGGGTCCGCCGCGCATGCCCAGTCCGGAGGAGCGTGAACAGCGCATGATGCGGGTGATGCAGCTTGGCGGACCGGCGCTGCCGGGTTCGCGCGGCATGTTCCGGGTGTCGGTGAAGTTCGCGGAGAACACCTGGTTCAATACGCGCGTGCTGCTGACGGTGGGCGACGATGCGCAAGGACGCCTGCGGCCGATCATCTTCCAGACGTTCATCGCCTTGATCATTGCCATCGGCGCCCTATGGGGCGTGAACCGGGCCTTCAAGCCGCTGTCACTGTTCGCCGACGCGGCGGAGCGTTTAGGTGTCGACTTCAACTCAGCCCCATTGCCCGAGGACGGGCCGGGCGAGGTGCGCCGCGCGGCGCATGCGTTCAATACGATGCAGAGGCGTCTGAAGCGCTTCGTCGAGGATCGTACGCAGATGCTGGCCGCGATCAGCCACGATCTGCGCACGCCGATCACGCGGCTCAAACTGCGGGCGGAGTTTGTCGACGATGCCGAGCAGCGCGCCAAGATGCTGCGCGACCTCGATGAAATGGAGGCCATGATCGCCGCCACGTTGGCGTTCTCGCGCGACGATGCGGCGCGCGAGCCGGCGCTGGTGGCCGATCTGGCGGGGTTGATCGCCGGTCTTGTCACGGATGCGCAAGCCGCCGGCCAGGAGGTGACTTACGTCGGCCCCGCGAAATGCGACGTGGTGGCGAAACCGCTGTCGCTGAAGCGGGCGCTGGTGAACCTAATGGACAACGCCGTGAAGTACGGCGCGCGTGCGCGCGTATCTCTGGCGGTCGTCGGCGATATGCTGGAGATCCTGATCGACGACGACGGGCCCGGCATCGACGCCAGCGACCGCGAGCGCGTGTTCGCGCCCTTCGTACGCATCGAAGCCTCGCGCTCGCGCGAGACCGGCGGCGTCGGCCTCGGGCTCACGATCGCGCGCAACATCCTGCGCGCCATGGGTGGGGACATCGAACTGACCACGCACATGAGCCGCGGCTTACGTGTCCGCATCATGCTCCCGGCCATCGAAGGTAAGAGGATCGCCGCCGAGTAAGGACGCTTAAGCGCCCTTGCCGCCGTGGGCGACGGACCAGGCGACCGGGTCTTTCAGGAACTCGCGCACGCCGGCGATGGCGGCGGGCGTGAAATAGCCGCCGGCTTCGGCCGCGGCGAGCACGTCGTGCCAGGTGCACAGGTAGTGCAGCTTGATGCCTTCGGCGGCCATGCTCTCGATCGCGCCCGGGAAGGCGCCATAGAAGAACATCACGAAGCAATGGTCGCACTTCGCGCCCGCATCGCGCAGGGCTTTCACGAACAGCAGCTTGGAGCCGCCGTCGCTGGCGAGGTCCTCGACCAGGATGACGCGTTGGCCGTCGTGGATGTCGCCTTCGATCTGGGCGTTGCGGCCGAAGCCCTTCGGCTTCTTGCGCACGTACTGCATCGGCAGCATCAGCGCGTCCGAGATCCAGGCGGCGTAGGGGATGCCGGCGGTTTCACCGCCCGCCACGGCGTCGATGCTCTCATGGCCGACGCTTTCCTCGATCTCGATCCGTGCCAGTTCGGTGACCTTGCGGCGCGCGCGCGGGAAGGAGATCAGCTTGCGGCCGTCGATGTAGACTGGGCTCGCCCAGCCGGCGGTCAGGGTATAGGGCTGCTCCGGGCGGAAATTCACCGCTTTGATTTCGAGCAGGATGTCGGCGACGATGCGGCCTTGCGCCTGTTGCCGGGCGCTGCGGGTTGGGAGAGCCATTGGCGATGTCCGCGAATTGGTGGAATGTCGCCCCTGTTTATGGCCTGAGGCCCACGATCTCAACCGGGAAGTTGCCGTGCGCGAAGCCTTGATCTGGGTCCTTGTGGATGAACGCGCGGGGACGGCGGCCCAGGCGCTGGGCGTGGCCGAAGCGCTGGGCCGGCCGTTTGTGGAAAAGCCGCTGCGGTACGACGGTTTGGCGCGGCTGCCCAACATCCTGCGCGGGGCCAGTCTCATCGGTGTGGACGCCTACACGCGCGCGCGCCTGACGCCGCCGTGGCCTGATCTGGTGATCGCCGCCGGGCGGCGCGCGGCGCCGGTCGCGCGCTGGATCAAGGCGCAGGCGGACAAGCCGGTGGTGTTGGCGCAGGTGATGAATCCAGGCCGGCGCGGGGCGGGGGATTTCTCCCTGATCGCGCTGCCCAACCATGATTGCGAAGTACCGGGCGGCGATGCCGCGAATGTCATGCGCGTGACCGGTGCGCCGCATCGCGTGACAGGCGGAAAGCTCGAACGCGCGGCGGAGGCTTGGAAGGGGAGCCTCGGCGGGTTGCCGCGTCCCTATATCGTCGTGCTGGTCGGTGGGTCGACGCATCAACGGCCGTTCCCGGTCGAGCATGCGCGCGATCTCGGCACAGGCGTCGCCGCGATGGCGCGCGGTGTGGGTGGATCGGTGCTGGTCACCACGTCGCGCCGCACGGGAGCGGAAGCGGAGCAAGCGTTGGCTGAGACGATCCCGGAGCCGCGCGCGCTGTTCCGCTGGGGGCAGGCGGGCGACAATCCCTACCTTGGATGGCTCGGGTTGGCCGACGCCATCGTCGTCACCGGCGATTCCGTGTCGATGGCTTGCGAGGCCTGTGCCACGCAAGCACCGGTGTTTATCTATGCGCCCCCTGGCCTGGTCGTGCCGAAGCACGCGCGGCTGCATCGTGAGCTATATGAGCGTGGCTTCGCGCGGCCGTTTGACGGGCAGTGGGCCGAGTGGGATCATCCGCCGCTCAATGCCGCGACCGATATCGCGGACGCTCTTTCGCCGCTGATCGCGGCCCTCACCTAGTCGAGATCGAATGCCCCGTTTTGCCGCCAACATCACCACGCTGTTCAAGGAATACGGATTCCTCGAGCGACCCCAGGCCGCCGTCGACGCGGGCTTCACCGGAATCGAATGCCAGTTCCCCTACCATTTCGAGGCCGAGGACATCGCTGACAAGATCACCGAAGCGGGGGTGCCGATGGTGTTGTTCAACGCGCCGCCGGGAAATTTCGGCGCGGGCGAACGGGGGCTCGCGGCATTGCAGGGCCGGGAACAGGATTTCCGCGACAGCTTCGATGTCGCGCTCTACTACGCCGATGCCCTCGATTGCGCCAAAATCCATGTGATGGCCGGTGTGATCGGCGATGACGAGGATATCGAAGCGGCGCTTGAGACCTATGTCTCCAATCTTCGCTACGCCACCCAGAAGTGCGCCGAAGACGGCATCATGATCCTGATCGAGCCCTTGAGCTCGATTGAAAATTATCTCCTGACGACGCCGAACCAGGGGCTCGATGTGCTGGCGCGTGTCGATCAGAAGAACCTGCGTTTGCAGTACGATTTTTTCCACGCGCAGCGGACCCAAGGCAACCTGAGCGAGTTTCTTGAGAACCACATGGACGCCATCGGCCATGTGCAGGTCGCCGGCGTGCCGGGCCGTCAGGAGCCCGACAAGCTCGGCGAGATCAACTGGCGCTACATGTTCGATCTGCTCGATGCGCATGGTTACGACGGCTGGGTCGGCGCGGAATACGAACCGCGCGGGGCGACCGCTTTGGGTCTGGCCTGGGCCCGCGATTGGGGCATCGGCACGGCGCCGCCGCTGGACACCGAGACGCCGCAGCCGCGCGGCGCACGCGGGAAGAAGAAGGTCGCGCGCACATGATCAAGCTCTACGGCATCGCGGTTTCGCGTACCGCGCGCCCGATGTGGGCGCTGGAAGAACTCGGCCTGCCGTACCAGCTTGAGACGGTCGACTTCCGCAAGGGCGAGCACAAACAGCAGGAATATCTGACGTTGAACCCGATGGGCCGCATCCCGGCCTTGCAGGACGGCGATGTGTTCATGACGGAATCGCTGGCGATCACGCTCTACATCGCGCAGCGCTACGGCACCGGCAAACTGTGGCCGGCCGACGAACCGTCACGCGCGCGCGTTCTGCAATGGTCGTTGTGGGCCGCGACGGAACCTGAGCCGGTCGCCTACGCGATGCTGAAGGAGACGAACAAGAAGTCCGACGATCAGGACATCAGGGCGCTCAACGCGAGCAACGCCAATATCAAGCCGTTGATGGACTATCTCAGCATCTATCTGTCGCAGACGCCGCATCTGCTGGGCGAGGCGTTCTCGCTCGCCGATCTGAATGTCGCGGTGGTGCTGGATTACGCGAGCCCGCGCAGCAAGTTCGACCTCTCGCCGTGGCCGAGTGTCGCAAAGTGGCACGAAGCCTGCCACAACCGGAACGCCTATCAGAAGCTCAACCAACTGCGCGCGGCGGTTCCGGCGGTTTAGGTTCAAGTCGCGTCTAGGTCGGGAGAGTTAAGTGGCCGAGGTCATCCTGGTCTACGTGCGGCTGTTGGATGAGGGCCCCGATGTCTTTCGCCCGACCACCGGCACGCTCAATGCCGACGACAGCATCGAGCTTCATAAGACCGAGGCTTATGACTTCGGTGACGAGAACTGGGAGTTCTTGCCGGGGAGCCATGTCTTCGCGGCGCCCCGTTGGCTCGACGGTATTGAGGTCTTGGTCGCCGCGCGCAGGAAGGAGCCGTTCTAAGCTTTCTCTTCCGGCAGCTTCATCCAGTCCGGCACAAAGGGCGCGAGTTTCACGCCATTCGCCGCGGTCAGCGTGCCGCCGGGCGCGTTGCGCCAGGCCTCGAGGCGGATGAGGGCCAGACCGTAGTCGCCGATGGCGGTGCGCATCTCGCCGGCATCGGCGCCGTCGAGCGTGGTCAGCGCGCTGCCCGGGGGTGGGGCGATCCCATTTACCCTTACCGGCATCAGGCGCTTTTTGATGAGCGCGCGGAAGTGCGTGCGCGCGGTCAGCTCCTGACCGATGTAGCAGCCCTTCTGATAGTCGACGCCGTGCAATTCATCGAACCCGTTCTCGAGCAGCAGGGCTTTCTCGACTTCCATGTCACGGCTGCCGTCGGGCAGTCCGAGTGACATTCGATGGGCGTCATAGTCTTGCGGCGAGCCGGTCGGCATGCCGGCCCAGACGCGGTTGGCGGCTTCGGGTGTCAGCGCCCAGCGCCGGCCCGCGGTGGCAAGGCGGGGATCGACGTACATCACGCCGCCGGGAACGCGGGTCAGCGCGCCCTCATCGCCCACGGGCGGTTCGTCCCAGGTGATGCCCACGACATAGGTGTCGTCCGCTTCGATACTGACCTTGGAGCGCAGGCGGTATTTGGTCAGGCGGCTGACCAGATCGGCTCGGCGCAGGGTCTCGCCTTCCAGCCATAGGGTGTCCTCACCTGCGGCGTCCGGGCATGAGAACACGAAGAATTCGTGCAGGAATTTGCCTTGGGGCGTCAGGAACGCGGCCCAGATGGCGGTGCCGTTTTTGGCCCGGCCGACGTCGTTCGAGATCAGCCCCTGCAGGAAGGCGATCCGGTCGGGCCCTCGCACCGCGACCAGGGCGCGATGGGGCAAAAGGGCATGGACCGGCATCGGTAAACCACCGTGAAGCTCGCGCAGTAACAGTCGTTTATGGAACATGGGGAAGCGGCTCTCAAGGGTCGTCGGCGCCAGGCGAAGGTGTCCCCACCACGGGTCGGCCGCCAAGCGTTTGACCAGCCCGTATCCACGGCTATAACCGTCTCATGCATTACGTTCTGATCGACGATTCCGTTCCCTTCGATGGCTATTCGGCCTCCCGGCGACCGCTGGGTGGTGCCGAAAAGGCACTCGGCAACCTGGCCGCCGCCCTGGTGACCCGGGGCCATACGGTCACGGTCCTCAACAAGACCCCCTATCCGGTCACGGCCGACGGAGTGCGCTACAAGTCGCTGGACGACCTGCCCGAGCGCCCGATGGAGGCCGACGTGGTGATCGCCTTCCGCCAGCCGCACCTGCTGGGGGCTGTGCGTAAAGCCAAATACCGTCTGCTCTGGGTGGTGGCCCCGCCGGAATACCTGACCGCCGAAGCCAACAAGACGTTGTGGGAGTCGTTCTCGCCGACGGTGATGTTCGTCAGCGAGCAGCAGAAGAGCCAGTACACCGGATCGCTGCCGAACAGGGTCATCGCGCCTGGCGTCGGTTCGGCGTTCTACGAAGCGCCGGTGATGCTGACCTCGTCGCCCGAGTATCAGGCGCAGTTCGATCCGACGATCGAGTTGCCGAAGACGCCGCCGCATGCGGTCGTCACCACGCATCCGCTGCACGGGCTGGTGTGGCTGATCGAAATCTGGCGCCGCCTGATCCATCCGCAGATGAACGAGGCGCGGCTGGCGATCTATTCGACCGTGCTGGCGCGCGGTGTGCGCGGCGAGTCCGTGCCGGACAACATCCAGCCCATTCTCGAGCGCGTGAAGATGGCGACGGACGCGAACATCGTCGTCGTCGATCCGCGCGGCGATCGCGGTATGACCGAGATCTATCGCGCCAGCCGCATCCACTTCTATCCCGGGCATCCGCAGGACTATGCCTGCTGGACGCTGACGGAAAGCCAAGCCGCCGGCACGCCGGCCATCGCGCGCAATCTCGGTAGCGTGGAAGAGCGCATCGTCAATGGCCAGACCGGCTATCTGGTGCCGGACGCGGCGGCGGTCGCGAATGTGGCGCTGCAGATCCTGCGCGACGATGCGACCTATGAAACGCTCAGCAAGGCCGCCGGCGACGAGACGCGCCGCCGCACTTGGGAAATGGTCGCCGCCGAAGTCGACGCCATCATCGCCGAAACGGCGCCCGCGAAGGGCTGATGACGCCCACGCAACGCATCCTCTTCATCACCGCCACGCGCATTGGCGATGCGGTGATGACGACCGGCGTGCTCAAGGCGCTGATCGAACAATATCCCGCCGCGCGCTTCACCATCGCCTGCGGGCCGCTGGCGGCGTCGTTGTTCGCGGCGGTGCCGCGCCTGGACTGTGTGATCGTGGTGCGCAAGCGCCTTGCCGATCTGCATTGGTGGTCGCTGTGGCGCGAGGTGCGTGGGACGCACTGGGACCTGGTGGTCGATCTCCGCCGCTCGTTGCTCGCCTACACGTTGCGCGCCGACCGGCGCTGCGTGCTCGGCCCGGCCGATCCCAGCAAACCGCGCGTGGCGACGTTGCCGTCCGTGATCGGCATCGACCAGCCGCTCGCCCCGTTCGTGTTCACGGATGAGCGGCACGCGATGGCCGCGGCCGCACGTATTCCGGACGGTGCACCGGTGCTTGCGCTTGGTCCCGTTGCGTCGTTGCCGGAAAAAACCTGGGCGCAGCAACGGTTTCAGACCCTCGTGCGTCTTCTGACAGCGCCGGGAGCGCCGTGCGCAGGCTGGCGTGTCGCGGTCTTCGGCGGGCCCGGCGACGAAGCCGGCGTCGCGGACGTGTTAACGGCCGCGCCGGCCGGGGCCGGGATCGCCGTCGTGGCCGAGCCGGACCTGCTGACGGTCCATGCGGCACTGGCGCGCTGTCGGGCCTTTGTGGGAAACGACTCCGGCCTGTCGCATCTGGCGGCGGCGGCAGGGGTGCCGACCCTGGCGGTGTTCGGCGATACCGACCCGGAGCGCTATGCGCCCTGGGGCGGACAGGCGGTTCAGGGGCCTGGGGGCGACCTCCAGGCTTTGACGGCGGAGACGGTCGCGGCCCGTGTCATAAAGCTGTTAGCGGCATAAGGCAGCCGGGCCTGATAGACTAAGGGGTTGGCGCGCAGCCCTTCTGCGCGCTATGCAAAACGGCCTGGGGTAAGGGTAAACCTGTGAAGATCGTCCATCTGTTAAACGGCACACGCGGGGGTGCCGCCGAACAGCAATTCGAACGCCTGCTCGGCGCAATGCAAGGGCAGGGCGTGACCCAGCACGTGCTGATGACCACCGACGCACAGCGCGCCGAACGGCTGCGCAGCTTCGGGGTGACCACGCGCGAGATCGTTTTCCCGGGACGCTTCGCGTTCATGGACCGTCGCACGATCAACGGCGAAGTCCGCAAGCAGGCCCCGAACGTCGTGATGTCATGGGCGCCGAAACTTGGCGCGATGATGGAGCCGGGCGAGCACACGCTTCTTGGCCGCATGGATCGTCTGTTCGACGGATCGTTGATGGCATCATGCGATCATCTCGTGGCGCCGAGCCAGGCGCGCGCTGATCGCGCCATTGCCGCCGGCTGGTCGAACGGTCGCGTGCATGTGGTGCCGCCGCTGGTCGGTCCGGAAGCGGTCGCGATCTCGGGCCGCACGTCGAGCAAGCGCGTCGACCGTAAGAACTACTACACGCCGTCCACCACGACGCTGGTGTTCTGCGCCGCCGAACTGGAGCCGGAGTGTGGCGTCGATACGCTGATCAAGGCGATCTCGCGCCTGTCGGGTTACTACCTGTGGATCGCGGGCGACGGTTCGTCGCGCGCGGCGCTGGAAGACCTCGCGCATGAACTCGGCATCAAGCCGCGTGTGCGCTTCCTGGGATGGCAGGACGATCTCAAGCCGTTGCTGGCCGTCGCCGATATGATGGTCTGCCCGGGTCCGCACGACGATACCGGCGATGCGGTGATGGAAGGCTGGAGCGCGGGCGTGCCGGTGATCGCGGCCGACAGTCTCGGGCCGGGGCTGCTGATCAAGCAGCGCGAGAACGGCATGCTGGTGCCGGTGGACGATCCGATCAACATGGCCGAGGCGATCAAGATTCTGTCGCGCGATCCGGCGACCGCCAAGAAGCTGGGGGAAGCGGGCGCGAGTGCGTTCGGCGAGAACTGGGTCATGAACAAGATTCTGCCCCAGTACGTCAGCCTGTTCGACAAACTCGCCACCAAACAGCCGATCACGGCCGGCTAGTCCCGCCTAGGCACTGACGCCGCCAGGTCCTATCCTTGTCCGCAACACTTTCGGATCAGGATGGACTTCAGGTGAGCGAAAGCTTCGATCTCGTCATCGTCAACGGCGCGGTGTTCACGCCCGGCGGGCTTGCCCGCACGGATGTGGGCGTGCGCGACGGCACCATCGTCGCCATCGGCGACCTGGCGCAGGCGAAAGCCGCCACGCGATACGATGCGACGGGCCTGACCGTGCTGCCGGGTGTCATCGACGAGCAGGTGCATTTCCGCGAGCCGGGGCCGGTTCACAAGGAAGACCTCGAAAGCGGCACGCGCGGCGCGGTGCTGGGCGGCGTGACGGTGGTGTTCGAGATGCCGAACACCGATCCGCCGACGACCACCGCTGAACGCATGGCCGACAAAGTGTCGCGCGCGCATGGCCGGGCCTGGACCGATTTCGCGTTCTACATCGGCGCATCACCCGAGAACGCCGAGGAACTCGCCACGCTGGAACGCCTGCCGGGTTGTTGCGGCATCAAGATGTTCATGGGCTCCTCGACCGGTTCGCTGCTGGTCGCCGACGACGCGAACGTCGCGTGCGTGTTGCGCAGCGGCAATCGCCGCGTGACCGTGCACAGCGAAGACGACATGCGGTTGTCCGAGCGCGCCGAGATGGTGAAAGACGGCGCCGATCCGTCGATGCATCCCGAATGGCGCGATGTGGAGACGGCGGTGCGGTCGACAACGCGGCTGCTGAAGCTTGCACGCGAAGCGCGTCGCCGCGTGCACGTGCTGCACGTCACGACGGCGGAAGAGATCGCGCTGCTCGCTCAGCACAAGGATATCGCGACGGTGGAGGTGCTGCCGCAACACCTGACGCTGGCCGCGCCGGAATGCTACGAGCGGCTGGGTACCTATGCGCAGATGAATCCGCCGATCCGCGAGGCACGTCATCGCGAGGCGCTGTGGGCGGGTTTGAACGCGGGCATCGTGGATTGCATCGGCTCGGACCACGCGCCGCACACCAAGGAAGAGAAGGAACGCCCCTATCCACGCAGTCCCTCAGGTCTGACGGGTGTGCAGACGACTGTGCCGCTGATGCTCAATCACATGAACAACGGCAAGCTGTCGTTGGATCGCCTGGTCGATATGCTCTGCACCGGACCGGCGCGCATCTTTGGCGCGATCCGCAAAGGCCGCATCGCGGTCGGCTATGACGGCGACTTCACGCTGGTCGATCTCAAGGCCAAGCGCACCATCACGAACGATTGGATCGCCAGCCGCGCCGGATGGACCGCCTTCGACGGGATGGACGTTACAGGCTGGCCGATGGGCACCATCATTCGCGGCCGTGTCGTGATGCGTGACGGCGAACTGACCGGCCCGCCGATGGGTCAGCCCGTGCGCTTCCTCGAGACGTTGTAGGCCGCGATGCTCTTCGATCCGGCCAACGAGCCTGTCGAGGACGTCGTCGCGCCCGAACTGCCCATTGTCGATCCGCATCATCATCTGTGGGATCAGAAGGGCAACCCGCGCCTGCCGCAGCGTTATCTGCTGGAAGACCTGCTGCGCGACACGAACAACGGGCACAACATCGTTGCGACCGTCTACCTCGAAGCCGGGGCGATGTACCGCAAAACGGGCCCGGAAGAACTGCGCACGTTGGGCGAGACGGAGTTCGCTAACGGCATCGCCGCGATGTCGGCGAGCGGAATCTACGGGCCGACCCAAGCTTGCGCTGGCATCGTCTCGAAGGTGAACCTGAGTCTCGGCGACCCTGCGCGCGATGTGCTGGAGGCGCATCAACGCGCGGCGGGCTCACGGCTCAAAGGCATTCGCGACAGCTACGTTTGGGCGAATTTCGTCGTGTTCGGCCGTCCGGTCGATCCGGCGCGCCAGCACATGCTGCGCAATCCCGCCTTCCGTCGCGGCTTCGCGCAGTTGGCACCGCTCGGCCTGCATTACGAAGGCTGGGGGTTCCACTATCAGATTCCGGAACTGACCGAGATCGCGCGGGCGTTTCCGGACACGAGCATCGTGCTCAATCACGTCGGCACGCCGCTGATGATCGGTCCTGACGCGCGTCCGGAAGGCGAAGTGTTCCCGGAATGGAAGCGCGCCATCACGGAACTCGCGACATGCCCGAATGTCGTGGTGAAGCTCGGCGGACTTGGCATGCAGTTCCTGGGCCCGGAGATGTTCGAGCGCAATCCGCGCCCGACGTCCGATGAACTGGTGCCGCGCTGGCGGCCCTATTTCGAGACCTGCATCGAAGCCTTCGGCGTCGACCGCTGCATGTGTGAAAGCAACTTCCCGGTCGATCTGTCGACCTGCAGCTATCGCACGCTCTGGAACGCCTTCAAGAAGATTGCCGCCGGGGCATCAGAGTCGGAAAAGACCGCACTGTTCAGCGGCACGGCGAAGCGTATTTACCGCCTGACTGACGTCTAGAACGCGCAGCCCTCGTTGGTGGGATCGCGGGCCATGATGCGGTCGTAGAACGCGCCGGCGCGGTCGATCATCGCGTTGATGTCCGGGCCGATGAGAAGTTCCTGCTTCGCGAGCGCCAGCGTAGCGGCGGCATAGGCCTCCACGTATGCGTCGCGCTTGGCATAGCGCTCAGCAACGGACTTGCGCGGATCGTTGCCGGCGATGCGTTCGTTCTCGTTGCGCGGGAACGGCATGAAGCTGCCGTCCCACCGTCCGAGGCGATCCGGCGCGCCGGTGGCGGCGTTCTGGGGATTCCATCCGGTATAGGTGCCGAGCGGAACGCTGATGTCCGGCATGCGAATGCCCGCCTTGTCGAGACCATCGATATCCGGCATCGGCACCAAGGCCGGATAAATCCGGCCAACCTTGGGGGGCACGATGGTCGCGATACCGTCAGTCGTGAACTGTGGGCCGAAGTCGAGGCGTGGCGGATCGAGCATATGGGCGGGCAGGCGCAGGCCCGGGATGCGCGGCATGGCTTCGCTGTAAGCGGCGAGCTTGCCTAGCGAACTTTCGGCGAGCGTCGGCACGGTCGAGGGCGGCGGATCTTTCTTCAGCGTCACCCAGCCGTCGAGATGCAGCAGCATGGCGCGCATCAGAGGGCGGTAATCGAGCGGATTGCGGCAGTGGGCGAACTCGCCGCGCTCAGTGCTGGCGGCCGGTGAATGCGAACCGCCGGCGACAAGATAAAGCCGCAGGTGGCGATCCGCCACCAGGTCCATCGCGCCATCCGGCGTCGTCTGGATCAGCGAGGCGGCGCGCGTCCAGTAATCCGTCGCGCTGTTCATCATGATGACGCGCGGCGAGACATTCTGCGTGTTCAGCTTGTCGAGGGTGCTGCCGCTGATGCCCAGCACGGCGTCGGTCGCGTTCGCGGACGAGAAGGGGAAGGTGTCGGTCGGGAAGTCGAGTTCGACATCCGGGCTGGCGTGGCGCGACGGCTGCGCGAAGCGGTAGTTGAAGCTGCCTTTGCCCGCGCCGGCGCTGGCGAGGAACGCGCCATCGAATGCAAGGCGGCCACGGCCGTCGGCCGCGAAGCCCTGCGCGATCATGGTCGCGAGCAGGCGGGCGGATTGCGAATGTCCGAAGGCCAGCACGGTACGCGGCAACTCGCCGCCGGTTTCGATCAGCGGGTTCGGGGTACCGTTGCGGTCAGCCTTTTCATGATGGAAAAACAGCAGGGCATCGCGGATGCCGACCATTCCCAAGCCCGCTACACGCGGCGCGCGCGCCGTGTAGGTGACGGTATAGATCTGGCCGGGCTTAAAGCCGCCTTCGAGCGTGATGTAGCCAGGGTCATAAACCAGACGCCCCTCGACGCGGCGGCCGAACTGCCAGCGTTCGCGCGCGATCGGATTGCGTGCACCCAGCGCGCTGTCGCGCACCGTGAGCTTCGCGCCGGGATCGTCGATGACGGCGGGTTCGTATCCAATTGCATTGAGGCCCGTGTGGCGGGCGGATTGCGTCAGTTGCGTCACGGTGACTTCGCCGGTGACGGCGCCGACCATCGGCTTGGCGCCGTCGGTCGCGATGGGCAGATCGGCGCGCAGGCGATCGCCGCCGGGCAGAACGTCCCAGCTCCAGCCGGTCCACAACAGGGCATAGCCCTGTTCCATCAGGAAGCCGGTGCCGGCGTCGGCGGCCGAGGCGATGACGTTCGTGGCGGGCGCGTCGTTGAACATGCGCAGCATGCCGATATTGCCGCGGTTGGGCGGCTCGTACAGCAGGCGGCCATTGCCCCGGGCGGTCTCGAGCGGACGCAGGAGTTCGAAGTCGGTCGCGAAGTGGACGCGGCCCTGGGCATCCCGGGGGGCAGCGCGCAGGTCGGCGACGGCCTGGTTTTCGGCGGCCGTTGCCTCGACCGCGAAGTGCAGCTTGCCGCGCAGCCGTTCGTAGGCCCCGGTGTTGCCGAAGGCTTTGCCCTCGGCGACCACGCCGCGTTCAAGGATCTCGATTGTTTCGAGTTCCGCCCGCACCGGTCCAGCGACCAGAACCGCCAGCAAAACCAAGAAGACTCGGGCCATAACGGCCCCGTGACCGAAAGTCATGACGTTCGCGACGTTCCGCATTTGCCCATATGCCGTCTGGCGTAGTATGCCCGAGAAATTGTTATACTCCCACGCCCCAATTTCGGAACACCTGGAGCCCCATGATCGACCTGTATTCGGTGCCGACCGGTAACGGCCAAAAAGTCCACATCATGCTGGAAGAATGCGGCCTGGCTTACACGCCGCATCTCGTCGACCTGAAGGGCGGCGCGCACCGTCAGGCGGACTTCCTGCGCATGAACCCGAATTCCCGCGTCCCGGTGATCGTGGATCATGACGCCGGCGGTTTCGCCGTCAGCGAATCATCGGCCATCCTGACCTATCTGGCCGAGAAGTCGGGCAAGTTCATGCCTACCGACCTCAAGGGCCGGACCATCGTCCAGCAGTGGCTGTCGGCTGTGGCCTCGAACATGGGTCCGCTGTTCCGTGGCGTGTTCGTATTCAGCCATGTCGTGCAGGGTAAGCACGACGAGACCATCAACTACTTCAAGGGCGAAATCGACAAGGCCTATGCCATGCTCGACAAGGAACTGGCGACGCGTCCGTACCTGGCCGGCGACGAGTATACCATCGCCGACATCAGCGCGTTCCCGAACGTCGTCACGACCGCCTTCATGTCGCCGCGCGGCATCGATCCGTATCCGAACCTGCAGAAATGGGCGGCGAAGATCGGCGAGCGTCCGGCGGTCCAGCGCGGCTTGAAGCTGTTCAAGTAGAACGCATTGACCATGGCCGAACACGTCCGACGCGAGGCGCGCGGACGCGTCGGCGTCATCACGGTCGATAACCCACCGGTCAATGCCCTGTCATTGGCAGTGCGCACGGCGGTGCGTGATCAACTTCGCGCCGCCGTGGCTGACCCGGCTATCGATGCCATCGTGATTTGCGCCGCCGGCCGCACGTTCATGGCCGGCGCCGATATCCGCGAGTTCAATGCGCGCCCCGTTGAGCCGACCATCGGCGATGTCGCGGGCGAAATCGAAGCGGCTCCGAAGCCGGTCGTTGCGGCCCTTCATGGCACGGCGCTCGGCGGCGGATACGAGATCGCGCTCGGCTGCCACTATCGGATCGCCACACCGACGGCGAAAATCGGATTGCCCGAGGTCAATCTCGGGCTGATCCCGGGCGCCGGCGGCACACAACGCGCGCCGCATTTGATCGGTGTGAAAGTAGCCATCGCGGCAATCTCCAGCGGTCGGCATATCTCCGCCACGGAAGCGCTGGCGATGGGCGCGATTGACGAGATCGCCTCGGGCGATCTACTCGAAGCCGCGATCGACACGGCGCAACGCTTGGTGGGAACGACGCTCCGCCGGACGTTGGATCTCCCCATCGACGTGAGTGCGCTGCCGCCCGATTTTTTCGCGACCGAACGCGTCGCGGTCGCCAAGCGCTATCGTGGCTTCGATGCCCAGCCGGCCGTGGTTGACGCCGTTGAAGTCGCGGTTAAGGCGCCGAGCGCTCAAGGCATAGCGCGCGAACGCGAAATCTCCTGGGACCTGAAGCAGGGCGCGCAGTCGAAATCGCTGCGCTATCTGTTCTTCGGGGAGCGCGAGGTTGCGCATATCCCTGGCATCGGCCGCGAGACGCCGCTGCGTCCCATCGCCAGCGTCGGTGTGGTCGGCGCGGGTACAATGGGGACCGGCATCGCGGTGAACTTCCTGAACGCCGGCCTTCCGGTCACCCTGATCGTTGCGAAGCCGGAAGCGTTGGCACGCGGGCGCGATACCATCGGCAAGATTTACGCGCGCGACGTGACCAAGGGCCGCCTGAGCCCGGACGTCGAAGCCGAACGTATGGGGCGGCTGACCACCAGCCTGGACATGGCTGCGCTGGCGAATGTCGATCTTGTGATCGAAGCAGCGTTCGAGAAGATGAGCCTGAAGCAGGAAATTTTCCGCAGCCTCGATGCGGTCTGTAAGCCTGGTGCGATCCTCGCCAGCAATACCTCGACACTCGATCTCGATCAGATCGCCGCTGTGACTCGGCGTCCGGCCGATGTGATCGGTACGCACTTCTTCTCGCCGGCGCATGTGATGAAGTTGTTGGAGGTTGTGCGCGGCGACAAGACCGCGAACGACGTGATCGCGACGCTGATGAATGTCGCCAAGCGCATCAACAAGATCGCCGTGCTGTCGGGCGTCTGCTTCGGCTTCATTGGCAATCGCATGTTCGAGGGCTACGTCCGCGAAAGCCAGCGGTTGCTGCTCGAAGGCTGCACGCCGGCGCAGGTGGACAAGGCGCTGGTCGACTGGGGCATGGCCATGGGGCCTTGTGCGTTGGTCGATCTGGCCGGCATCGACGTCAGCTATCTGACGCGCGAAGGCAATCGCGCCAACCTGCCGGCCGATCCGAGCTATTGCTTGATCGGCGACCGGCTGCATCAGTTGGGACGGATGGGGCAGAAGGCCGGCAAAGGCTTCTATCGCCATGGTCCCGACGGCGCGGCGAGCGATCCCGAAGTTGAAACCCTGATCCGCGATGAGGCCAAGCGGCTCGGCATCGCGCCGCGTGTCATCGGGGACGATGAGATCGTGGCGCGCTGCCTTCTCCCTTTGATCAGTGAGGGCGCGCAGATCCTGAGCGAAGGTATCGCCCTGCGTCCGGTGGACATCGACGTTGTCTGGTGCGCGGGCTATGGTTTTCCACGCTATCGCGGCGGGCCGATGTTCTATGGCGATACGGTGGGCTTGACGCAGATCGTGGACGATATGGCGAAGTACGCCCGCCAATGCGGCAACGACTTCGGCTATTGGACACCCTCGCCATTGTTGCGTGAGCTTGCCGCCGCCGGCAAAGGCTTCAAGGATTGGACAGGCGCATGATCGATCTTCTCGACCTCTCGGGCCAAGTGGCGTTGATCACCGGATCCACGCGCGGTATCGGCCGGGCGACCGCCGCGTTGTTCGCGCGCGCCGGCGCGAAGGTCGTGGTGTCGAGCCGCAAGGCCGAGGCCTGCGAAGCCGTGGTGAAAGACATCACGGCGGCGGGCGGCAAGGTCGTGGCGATCCCCTGCAACATGTCGGACCTGGCGCAGGTCGAAAACCTCGCGCGCGAAACCGAAAAGCAACTGGGCCCGGTGACGATCCTCGTCTGCAATGCGGCGGTGAATCCCGTCTACGGGCCGATGAGCAACGTCGACGACCGCGCGGTCGATAAGGTGATGACCACCAACGTCGGCGCCAACATCAAGCTCATCAACCTGGTCTCGCCCGGGATGAAAAAGGCCGGTGGCGGATCGATCATCCTGCTGTCGAGCGTGGTGGCCTTTGCCGGTTCCCGCAACATCGGCACGTATGCGGTGTCGAAGGCGGCCGATATTCAGATCGCGCGCAACTACGCCATCGAGCTTGGGCCGTCGAACATCCGCGTCAACGCCATCGCGCCGGGCTTGATCGCGACCGATTTCGCGACGGCTCTGTGGGAAGGTGAGGCGGGAAAGGCCTTCGTCGCCAAGACTCCGCTGGGACGCCTGGGCGAGCCGGACGACATTGCAAATGTCGCGTTGTTCCTGGCCTCACGCGCGGCGAAGTTCGTCACCGGCCAATGCATCGTCGCCGACGGCGGCGTACTGGTCCAAGACCCGTTCTAGCGCGACATCGCGACATTCAAAAAGAAAGAAGCCCGCATCTTGCGATGCGGGCTTCTTCGTTTGAGTGCGCGTGAGCCTACGGGATCACGACGCGCAGGTCTTCGCCGTCGCGCTTGATGGCAAGCACGGTGGCGCGCGGCGAGGCTTTCAAGGCGGCATTGAATTCCGCCATGTCCTTCACCGGCGAGCGGTTCACGCCCACGATGATGTCGCGCGGACGGAGGTTGAGCGTCCAGGCCGTGCTGTTGCGCTGCACGTCCTGAACGATGACACCCTTCGTGCCGCCGTCGGAGTCGTTGAAGGTGGCGCCTTCCAGGGCCGGACGGTCGATCTCTTCCTTGTCGAACGCGGCTTCGGTCTTCGGCGTCTTCCCGATGGAGACCTTCACGTTGTTCTTCTTGGTGTCGTGGATGACTGTCAGCTCAACCGACGTGCCAACAGTCATCAGGCCGAGGCGGTTCTTGAGATCCTGGGATCCGCGAACCCCCTTGCCGTTGACGGAGGTGATGACGTCGCCGGCCTTGATGCCGGCAGCTTCGGCGGGCGTGCCCTTGCCGACCGCACCGACCAGCGCGCCTTCGGTGGCATCGACGCCGAGGTTCTTGGCGATCTCCGGCGTCAGGTCGCTGATCTGCACGCCGATCACGCCGCGGTTCACCTTGCCGGTGGCCGCGAGCTGGTCGACGACGGACATGACCATCGCGGTGGGAATGGCGAAGCCGATACCGACGTTGCCTTGCGCACCGAGAATGGCGGTATTGATGCCGATCACTTCGCCACGCAGGTTGACGAGCGGGCCACCCGAGTTGCCGGGGTTGATCGCGGCGTCGGTCTGGATGAAGTCCTCAAAGCCTTCGATGCCCATGCCCTGGCGACCGATGGCGGACACGATCCCCGAGGTCACGGTGCCGCCCAGGCCGAACGGGTTACCGATGGCGACGACGTAATCGCCGACCTTGATGTTGGCGGATTCGCCGATCTGTGCGGCCACCAGGTCCTTTGCCGGAACCTGCAGCAGCGCGACGTCGGTGCCTTCGTCGCTGCCGACAACCTTCGCGATCAGTTCGCGTCGGTCCTTCAGGGTGATGATGACTTCGGTGGCCTTATCGATGACGTGATGGTTGGTGAGCACGTAGCCTTTCTTGGCGTCGATAATGACGCCAGAGCCCACCGATGAGCGCGACCGTTCGCGCGGGCGCGCGCCGCCGCCTTCTTCATCGTCGGGACGCTGGAAGAACGGGCGCAACTGCCGGGGAATCTGCGAGAGATCGGGCGCTTCCGCCTTGGATTTCACCGAGACGTTGACGACGGCCGGCGTGACGCGGTCGACCAACGGCGCCAGCGACGGGATGCCATCGCGCGACGGCAACGCTTGTTGCGGAATTTCTGCGGCTTGCGCCGAGAATGGCGAAGCGCCGAATACCAGCACGGCCGCTATGCCGGCGAGCGTAACGCTGCGGAATCCGGCAACGGATTGACGAGCAAACATGAGGAGGCAGCCTTTCGTAGCTGGAGTATGAAGCCTGGGCGGCGGACGCAATGATAGCGTCTGCAGGTCCTGGCCCGCGCTGATGTTAGCGGGCCGAGGCCCTCAATCAATCGTGGTAACAGCTATTTAATCTCGCTTTCGTGTGGAAAACGCTCGGTTTTTCAGTCTTTTCCGCCAGGGACTGAAACGCCGTGTAACGGTTTAGGATGCGCGGGTTAAGCCGCCGGCAGGTCGGCGGTGCAGGCTTTGCACTTGGTGGCCTGGATGGGGACGGCCGTCAGGCAGTAGGGGCAGGGGCGGTCGGTGGGGGCGGCAGATTCCTGGCCGCGCGCGAGCCTGCGGCGGGCGGCGTTGATCTCGCGCACCAGGAGAAAGACCGCGAAGGCGACGATCGCGAAATCCAAGCAGGTATTGATAAAGAGCCCAAAGTTCAGGGTGGGCGCCCCGGCGGCCTTGGCGTCCGCCAGGGAGGCATAGTGTTCCCCGGAAAGGCTTATGAACAGGTTGGAGAAATCGACCTTGCCCAACAGCAAGCCGATGGGCGGCATGATGATGTCGTTGACCAACGATGTTGTGATCTTGCCGAAGGCGGCGCCGATGATGACGCCGACGGCCAGATCGACGACATTGCCTTTCAGCGCGAATTCACGGAATTCTCTGAACATGAAGCTCCTCCTCGGGGCATATAGCGCGATGCGTCATCTTACACAGGCAGACAGCGCTGGGCAGTAAGAGCAGGAGCTAAGTTCATGGTTCACGGACTATCGCGAAAAAGCTTCCTGGCCGGGTGCGGCGCCACTCTCGCGTGGGCCGGCCGCGGAGTCCTGGCTTCGGATGCGACGGTACTGCGGCGACCCATCCCCAAGTCCGGCGAGATGTTGCCCGTAATGGGCCTGGGCACCGCCGTGGTGTTTGGCAGCGCACCGCCCGAGGCGCAGCGCGCGGTGGTGAAGGCATTGGTCGACAACGGTGGATCATTGATCGACACCGCGCCCACCAGTTCGCCCGCCTACGCCGGCGCGGAACCCGGCACGGGTCAAGCGGTCACCGATCTCGGTCTGCGCAAACGCTGCTTCTTCGCCACCAAAGTCGGGGCGCGCTCGAAGGAAGAAGGCGAGGCTCTGATCGCCGCGTCGTTCAAGGCGCTCCAGACCGACGTTATCGATCTTCTCCAGGTCCACAATCTGATGGACACCGCAACCCAGCTCGCCACGTTGCGCGATCTCAAAGCCAAAGGCCGCATTCGTTATGTCGGCGTGACGCATTCCCAGGCGGACGGCCAGGAAGCGTTGGCGGAGTGGCTCGCGAAGGAGCCGTTGGATTTCGTGCAGTTGAACTATGCCCTCGATGTGCGCGGGCCTGAGCAGCGCCTCCTGCCGTTGGCGGCGGAGAAGGGCGTCGCGGTGCTGGTCAATCTTCCGCTCGGTCGTGGGCGTCTGTTGCGCAATCTGGGTGACAAGCCTTTGCCGGGCTGGGCCAAGGACGTCGGCGCCACCAGCTGGGCCGCGCTGTTGTTGAAGTACGTCATCGCGCATCCTGCGGTGACGGTCGCGATCCCCGGCACGAAGAACCCTCAGCACATGGCGGAGAACCTTCACGCCGCGCGCGGCCCGCTGCTCACCCAAGCCCAGCGCCAAGAGCTGATCGGCATCGTGGAGAAGGCTTAGGCCAGCAGTACCGCGCCCGCCGCGATTACCACGCAGGCGGTAAGGCGCGTGGCCGAGAGCCGCTCCTTGAGGAACAGGCGTGCGATGATCGCGGCGAACAGGACGCTGGTCTCGCGCAGGGCCGAGACCAAGCCCATGGGCGAGAGGCTCATGGCCCAAACGACGGCTGTATAGCCGGTACCTGCAACGATTCCGCCACCAAGATTGGTGAGCATCGCCTTTTGCGATCTGATCAGATCGTGCGCGCCCGCTTGCGCAACATAGATCGCCGTCATCGCAAGGGCCCAAAGTGCGAACATCCACGCGCTGTAGCCAAGTGGCGTGCCCGATAGTCGCACACCGATGCCGTCGACAAGGCTGTAAGCGGCGATGGACAGGCCGGTCATCAACGCTGTTGGAACACCGCGGATGTTTACGTGCCGGTTTTCCAATGCCAGCGCAATTATTCCCCCCGACACTAGACAGACGCCCGATATCTTGAGTGGGCTGAGACTCTCACCTGCGAGCGCAAACGCCCCCAGGGCGATGAGCACGGGTGAAGAGCCGCGGGCAACCGGGTACGTCTGTGCGAAATCGCCGTGCGCGTACATCCGAACGAGCAAAAGGTTGTAGCAAAGGTGGATCGCCACCGATGCGATAAGATAAGGCCAAGCTGCAGCACTTGGTGCATCGGTGAACGGCAAGATGACCGCTGCGGCGGCTCCCATGCCAATACTCAGCGCCGTCATCGTCCAATAGCGGTCGGCGCCACTCTTGAGGATGGCGTTCCAGCTGGCATGCAGAATGGCCGCACCCAGCACCGACAGCATGACGATCGCGTCCACGCGAATCCCCCGATCTCACAATGGTGTTGCGCATGCGAAAATGGCGTGACTATGGCATTCAGCTCAACGGTAATCGCTTTGTTAGGCTCGACAAAGCAGGTCGCAGACGTGAGACTGCGTGAACCTTACTCCCCCCGAGAGGACCTCATGTTCAGCACCCGTCGTTCCGTGCTGCTGCCGCTCCTGTTGCTGCTCGCCAGCCCCGCGCTCGCGCAGACCATCCAGAACAAAACGTCGCCGGTGCAGGAGATGGCCGCGCCAGGCGAGACAACGGAGGCGCCGAAGCCGCGCGCCGCACCCGCCGGCATCGTTGAGTCCGTGCCCTTGCCGCGCAGCGGCAGCGTGTTGGTCTTCGGCGGCACCAGCGGCACGGGCCTTGAAGCCGTGAAGCATCTTGTCGCGGCGAAGGAGCAGGTGACGGTCGTCTCGCGCAAGACAGCCGAAGATCCGGAACTCAAAGCCTTGGGTGTGACCGTCGTCAATGGCGATGCGATGAACCCCGAAAGCCTCAAGGACGTCTTCAAGACGACGCCGTTCCGGGTCGTGATCTCGACCATCGGCCACAAGAAGGGCGAGCCGAACCCGGATTTCGAGGGCAACAAGAACATCGTCGACGCGGCCAAGGCCTTCGGCGTGCCGCGCTTTATCCTCGTGACGATGATCGGCGACGGTGACAGTGAAAAAGCGTTGCCGTGGTTCGTGCGCCTGTTCTTCAAGGAGGCGATGATCAACAAGACGCTGGCGGAAGGCTATCTTCGGGATTCCGGTCTTGAGTACACCGTCATCCGTCCAGGCGCGCTGATGAACAAGGCGTCGAGCGGAAAAGCCGTGCTTGAGTCCGATCCGATGAAGTACAGCGCCATCGCACGCATCGATCTTGGCAAGCTGATCGCGGACTGTGTGAAAGACGACAAGACCATCAAGAAGATCTACACCGCCTACGATCCGACGCGCGCAAGCCTGTTCGCGCCGATCTTCGGGGACTGATCGCCTCACGAGGGGCTAAGCCGAGTTCATATGAGCGCCATACTAGGCTCCTGGCAGACCTGGGCGTTGTTGTCCGCAGCCTTTGCCGCGCTGACCGCGATCTTTGCGAAAGTCGGCGTGCAGGATGTGAACTCCGACTTCGCGACATTTATCCGTACCGTCGTGGTCGTGGTCGCGCTGGGACTTGTGTTGGCTCTCACGCGTCAATGGCAGGCGCTGGGCGGGGTAAGGCCGAAGGCCTATCTGTTTCTTATGCTGTCCGGCTTGGGCACCGGCGCGTCGTGGCTGTGCTACTTCCGAGCCCTGCAATTGGGCAACGCCTCGCAAGTCGTGCCTGTCGACAAACTTAGCGTCGTCTTTGTCGCGGCACTGGCCGCTCTCTTTTTGGGAGAGCGGCTGTCCCTGACAAACTGGGTCGGCGTGTGTCTCATCGCTGTCGGCGCGGTTCTCGTGGCGCTGAAGGTTTAGCGTCAGGTCACGCTCTCGATCACTAGCGCAATGCCCTGGCCGCCGCCGATGCACATGGTGATCAGGCCATAGCGTTTGCCGGTGCGCTTCAGTTCGTACAGCGCCTTGACGGTGATGATCGCGCCGGTCGCGCCAACGGGGTGGCCTATCGCGATGGCGCCGCCGTTGGGGTTAGTCTTGGCCGGATCGAAGCCGAGATCGCGCGACACGGCGATGGCTTGCGCGGCGAAAGCTTCGTTGGACTCGATCACGTCCATGTCGGCGACCGTGAGGCCGATCTTCTTCATCGCGTTCTGCACCGCCGGCACCGGGCCGATGCCCATCTCGCTCGGTTCAACGCCCGCGTGCCCATATCCGAGAATGCGCGCCATCGGTTTCGCGCCGCGGCGCCTGGCTTCGTCGGCGCTCATCAGGACCAGCGCGCCCGCGCCGTCGTTGATGCCAGATGCATTGCCCGCGGTGACGGTGCCATCTTTTTTGAACACAGGCTTCAGACCGCGCAGGGAGTCCCCGCTGGCATCTTCGCGGATGTGCTCGTCGCGATCGAACACGATGGTGCCTTTGCGGCTCTCGATCTCAATGGGGAGGATCTGATCCTTGAAGTAACCCGCGGCGCGCGCGGCCGCGGCGCGCTTCTGGCTTTCGAGCGCGAAAGCGTCCTGGTCCTCGCGGCTGACGTTCCATTTCGCCGCGACGTTCTCGGCGGTGATGCCCATGTGGCCGTGGCCGAACGGATCGTGCAGGGTAGCGACCATCATGTCGGTGACTTTGGCATCGCCCATCTTCTGACCCCAGCGCGCGGCGGGGACGGAATAAGGCGCGCGGCTCATGCTCTCGGCGCCGCCCGCGACGGCGACGGCGACGTCGCCCAGCATGATCTGTTGTGCGGCGGAGACGATGGCCTGTACGCCCGATCCGCAGAGTCGGTTCACCGTCAGCGCGGGCGTGGTGATCGGCAAGCCGCCGCCGATACCGGCAACGCGCGCCATGTACATGTCCTTCGGCTCGCTGTGGATCACGTTCCCGAAGACGCAGGAACCGACTTCGCTTGGGTTGACCGTCGCGCGTTTCAGAGCCTCGCGCACGCAACGCGCGCCGAGTTCCGTCGGGGCGATGTCCTTCAGGCTGCCGCCGAAAGTGCCGACGGCGGTGCGCACGCCGGAAACGATGACGACGTCATGGGGCAGGGACATAGGAGAGATCCTCTAATTGCGATGGCCGCAATCATGCCTCATCGGCCCGCGTCCTGGCAGGCATCCAAATCATTTTAGGAGCAGGAAAAAATGGCGGGAGCGACGGGACTCGAACCCGCGACCTTCGGCGTGACAGGCCGACGTTCTAACCAACTGAACTACGCCCTGTCCGTCTCTAACTCTTTATCCGTACAACACTTTCTTGCGCTGGCCATGGCGCAGCGTCAAGCCGCATTTGCT
>CANJRD010000004.1 GCA_947476695.1 Rhodospirillaceae bacterium | reverse complement strand
TACAGGAACGACACCGCATCAAACAAAAAACCATCGAGCATCGTCGCTTGCTTCACCGCAAGCTCGCCGCCTAAGATCGACCAACCAGATGAGGCCAGCACTCCGCTAAATCACGACCGCATCTGTCCCAAATGATCTGACGACGCACAACCTACAACGTCGCGACGGGCGTTCTGAGTAACGTCAGCACCTGCGGCATGGCCCTCATGGCCGATCCGCTATCGCTGCCATACGTAAGTGGTCCCGGGCGCGAGGGGACGGTTGGTCAAATCACCATCACGAATGCGACCGCGACGGCGCGACCGTTGACGGTCATTTTCCTGGACAACCTCGGTCGGGCGTCGGTCTGGACCTCACCCGTGGTTGCGCCCATGGGCTCGTTCAGTCGTGCCGTATCCAACATCGCGCCGTTAGCCCAACCCCCTATCGACCCTGCAGCGCGATCCGTGAGCGTGATCGCCGACTATACGCCGCACGGCATGACACTTAGCTATAGCGAAGGACTGACAGGCGCCTCCAGCCAGGACGACTTCAGTGCGGCGTGCATGCTTACCTCCGCCGCGGTGACACCCGGTGCCGACAATCCAACCGCGGCCCACGTTCCGGTCTCCCCGACCATCAGTCCACCCGTGGCGAATTGTGACTCCATGACGATGGACATGGGTTGCAGCATGTAGGATGGGCCTCTACGGCCCATCGCCCTGCGCCATGAAGCGTGCCCGTTCAGGCGCCGGATCAGCGCCGCCAACGGAACGTGAGCGGCTGCTCGTGGATCGCGTGGTTCCCGTGTTGCTAAACCGGGGACGACGAATTTCTTACAATGTCGCCAATCCAGATCGACTTTCGCGCGCCCGTCTCTACCGCAATCTCGCGCAAGCGCTGGATCATCCGCGCCGATATGGAGGTGCCCTTCCCCACCAGGATCGTCCCCTCTTCAGCCAGAATATCCTCTGCGAGCACCATCCCTTGCTGAACTTCAGAGAGGTCGCACTGGCGCCGATTGACGAAGGTCACATCTTCGGGCGCCTTAGACCCCCCTTCCTCCCGCAGCGCGCTGATATTGTTCTGGATGGTCGGGTTACTGCGGAACTTCTCCTGCGTTATGACGACCCAAGCTGAGGGTTCCCCGTTGGGCGCTTCCGTGTGGATGAGGCTGCCGATCTGCTTGGGCACCGGCACATTCTGATAATAGGTGGGATCCTTCAGATCGATCGGCTTCTTGAGGGCACGGTCGATCGCACCGACCTGCTTATCCATAGCCACTGGCTTCACCAGGTATCCGCTGACATCCAGCGCGATGGCTGTCTTCACGAGGTCAGCTTCGCCGTGCCCCGTCAACAGCAGGAATGGCTGATTCCGAGGTATCTTCGGGTTGCGCCCCATGCGTACGGCCTGCAAAAACTGGAGACCGTTGATCAGCGGCATGTTGCAATCGCAGATGATGCAATCGACCTGCGTCGTCTCGTCTTTGATCATCGTGAAAGCGGTTCGCGCCTCGAGCGCGCACACTAGCCCGCGACAAATGGAGCGCTGCGCTGTTTATGCTGCGGACTCTGAGAGAGGGCTCCCGTGACGACATCGAGATGGACCGCTGAGGATCGGGTGGCGCTCGCCGATGCCGTGGTGCTGCTGCATTCCGAGAATTTCATGATGCGCATCGCCAGCGCGATGGGCGCGCCGCTCGACAGCCTTGTCGACAGCATGCCGGCTGTCGTCAGCAAGGGCATCACAGCCGCCGCCCACAAGGCGCTGGCCGCCGCCGTGGCCGTTGCGGCGCAGACCACGCGATCCGGCGAGCGTCGGGCAAGCTGGGACCGGCTGCACCTGATCGGCACCGCCGTCACCGGCGCTGTCGGCGGCTTCTTCGGCGCGGCCGGCGCGCTGGCGGAAGTGCCCATCACCACCACAGTCATGTTCCGCTCGATCCTCGACATCGCGCGCAGCGAGGGCGCGGATATCTCAGATCCCGCGATCAGGTCCGAATGCCTGAATGTCTTCGCGTTCGGCGGGCCGCTCGCCGACGACGACACCGCCGACACGGCCTATCTCCAAACGCGCGCGATACTGGCCGATGCCACGAAACAGGCCGCCGCCTATCTCGCCAAAGGCGTCGGCAAGAAGCAGTTGGTGAGCCTCGCCGGCCATCTGAGCAAGTATCTCTCGGTCATCGCGGGCCGCTACGGCGTCGTGGTCGGACAGAAGATCGCGGCCCAGGCGGTGCCTCTCGTCGGCGCGGCGGCCGGTGCGCTGATCAACATCGCGTTCACCGACTATTTCCAGGATATCGCCCGGGGGCATTTCATCTGGCTGCGGCTGGAAAAGAAGTACGGCGCCGAGCGCGTTGCCGCGGCCGCGGCGAAGCTCGGCACGGGCCCGGCCAAGACGCAATTGAAGACGGCGAAGGCAGCGGCCGCGAAACGCCTGCCGAAATCTTAAGCGTCACTGGACGGCGGGTGGACGGCGGACGGGCACGCGAAAATATCGCGATGCCCGATGGTCAGCCAGCGCACGCGCCGCAGCCGATCCTCCAGCCACGCGTCGACCGCGCCGCCCAACGCCATCTCACGCGCCGCGCCCGCGATGCCGGTGAGTGTCTGGCGCATGAACTCGTCCGCGGTCGCGCCGATGCGCCAGGGACTGTCGCCCGCGACGACATCGAAACCGCCGCGCCGCAAAAAGCCTTCGAACACGGTTGCCGCTTCAGGACCGGCCGCCGGCCCAAATCCCTTGTCGCGTTTTTGATGGGCGCAGAACGCCGCGCTCACCGCGTCATCCAGCGGATGCGCCGGGTCGAGCGCGATGAGTCCGTCGAACGTCAGCGTCGCCAGCACCGCGGCCTGCTGCGCGACCAGCCCCGCGGCCAGGCGCGCGATCCAATCGGCCGACACCAGGTCGAGCAGCGCCGACGCGGTGACAAGCCGGGCGTCCGTGGGCCAACACACGGGACCATCGGCGAGTTCGCGCACCATCGTTTCGACGGTGACGCCCGCATTGTCCGCAGGCGGGGCCGCCGCCGAGAGTAACGATTGATCGCGGTCCACCAGCACCCAGCGCTGGCGCGCTGGCAACAGCGGCGCGAACGCGCGCACGGAGGCGCCGGCCCCGGCGCCAAGGTCGCAGATCGTCAGTGCGTCTTGTCCGGCAAAAGCCTGACAACAGGCCTGCAAAACCTCAGGGTTCCGCGCCGCACGGTCGGCCGGCTCGCGCAGCGCAAGCCAGGACGACGTGAAAACAGCAGCGGCCGGGACAGTGGTGGCGGACATGGGACCTGGGGCACCGCGAATGAAATGAACCGCCTATCGATATGGCGAAGGTTGCAAAGCAACTAATACGCCCTTCGCGGCATTAAGTGGACTGCACGCTTGATGTACGAAAGGTCAAATCACATGGGTCGCGGAATTTTACTTTGGATGCTGGGTGTACCGCTTCCGATCATCCTGCTGCTCGCCTTCTGCCACAACTAAATCTGCGCGGACGCTCCGTCGGGGGGCGTCGCGACAAAGGAGCTTTGTCTATGAACGGCATCATTTATCTGGTCGGGCTTGTCGTCGTCGTCTTGTTCATCCTGTCGTTCCTCGGCCTGCGTTAGCAGATAGAGGAAAATGAACATGGCCATTGACCCCCTCGCCACCGCCGACACCACCCCCGTCCACTACGTCGATTGGCCCGCCATTTTCGCCGGCGCTGCCATCGCCACGGCGGTTTCCCTTGTCCTCACCACCTTCGGCACGGCCATCGGACTTTCGATGGTATCGCCCTATGAGGGCGAAGGTGTCTCGAAGGCCGTCTACCTGACGACCCTCGGACTGTGGACCATCTGGGTCATCGTCTCCAGCTTCATGGCGGGCGGCTACGTCGCCGGTCGCTTGCGTAAGCGGGTGAACGATGCGACCGAACACGAAGTCGAAGTCCGCGACGGTGCCCATGGCATGGTCGTCTGGGCTGTCGGCATCGTCGCCGCCGCCGGCCTTATGGCCGTTGGCGTGACGGGCCTGGTGGGTGCAACCGCGAAAGCGGGTGGCGCCGCCGGTGTCGCCGTCGCCGCACGCGATGGCGACGACAGCACGGCTTTCACCATCGACAATCTGCTGCGGCGGCCTGCCGCCCAGAACGTGCAGATGACCGATGGTCAGAACGCGTCCGTCGCCCGTGGACGTGACGGCAACGCGACGCGCGGCGAAGTCCGTCGGCTTCTGAGCTATGGCATGACGAAGGGCGACCTCACCGCCGATAGCAAGACCGCCCTGGCCCGCATTGTCGCGGATCAGACCGGTATGTCGCAGGCGGAAGCGGAACAGCGTGTCTCCCAAGTGACGGCCGAGGCCAAGAAGGCTGCGGACACCGCGCGCAAGACCGGCATCATCGTTGGCTTCCTGACGGCGGCGGCACTGCTGATCGGCGGTGCGGCGGCGGCCTGGGCCGGCACGCTCGGCGGACGCCATCGCGATCAGGGCACGGACTTCAGCAAGTTCTGGCGCTGGGCTTAAGGTCTACCGGCTATCGATCCAGAGCGGCGCGGATGGCTTGTTCGCGCCGCTTCTCATTTAGACTGCACCCCGATCTCGGCTAGGATCGAACCGCCACATGTTGTCAGGGAGGGCACATGACGCGGTTCTCAAAGTCTTTCGCCTTACGGGGCTTGGTTAGCGCCTTCGCGCTGGCTTGCACGTTGAACTTCATCGGCACGGCCAACGCCGACATCCTGATCAAGAACGTCACGCTTTACGACGGCACCGGCAAAGCCCCCGTCAAGGCTGCGAACATCCTGGTGAAGGGTGAACGCATCGCGCAGATCTCCACGTCGACCATTCAACCCGGCACCGCCACGGTGATCGACGGCACAGGCAAGTTCGTGATGCCCGGTCTGATCGACAGCCACATCCACGTGCGCGGCGGCCAGGGCGGCCCGGTGTTCGCGGGCAACAACCGCACACCAATCAATGAGCCCGAGGCCGCGAAGCCAACGCTGGTCGGGTTCATCTACAGCGGCGTGACCGCGATGCTGGATTCCGCCAACAACGAGCCGTTCATCTATCCGATGCGCGACCTCGAACGCGCAGGGAAGATCGTCAGCCCGCGCCTGTTCGTCGTCGGCGGCGCCATCTCCGTGCCGGACGGCACCGGCGCCGGCCCCACCGCGCTGAAGGTGACGACATGGGACGAGGCGAGGAAGGGTCTCGACGACAAGTTCACGCGCAAGCCCGACATGCTGAAGATGATCCTCACCGAGCCCGCGGCGGAGGGGAAAAAGCAAACACCCTCGCTCACCAGCGAGCAGATCAAGAACGTCACGGATTACGCCCGCCAGCACGGCCTGCGCGTGACGGCCCATGCGATGGTCGAGACGACCTCCACGCAGGCGATCACCAATGGCGTCGCGGCGCTGGCACATTCGGTGCTGCGGGGACCGCCGTTGACTGACGCCTATCTCAAGATGCTGGTCGAGCGCAAAATCCCGGTGTCCACGACCACGGTCGGCTTTGCGACGATCGGCAAGCTGGCCGACGAGAACGGCATGGCCTACCTCGATGACCGCCTGTTCAAGGACACGTTCACCGCGGATGACTTCGCCGCCGCACGCGGAACGGAGCGCGACAACTACATCAAGTTCGGCGTGACGGCCTCGTTCAAGGCCGGCGAAGCTCAGGCGCTTGCGAACATCAAAAAGCTATACGACGCCGGCGTCATCTTGACGTCGGGCACGGACAAGGCCCAGGGGCCTTACATCCATATGGAGCTGGCCTTCCTGAACAAAGCGGGTATCCCGGCACCGGCCTTGATCAGGATCGGCACGTTGAACGGCGCCATCTACATGGGCCAGGAGAAAGACATCGGCTCGGTCGAGACCGGCAAGTACGCCGATCTGCTCCTCCTGCATGCCGACCCCGGCGCCGGCGTGAAGAACTTCCAGACAATCGACGAGGTCATCAAGAGCGGCCAGCGCATCGATCTCGCGAAGCTCGACTTGCCGGTGAACCACAAGAAGTAAGCGCCCCGCTTCGAAATAAAATCGGCCGCAGTGATTACCACTGCGGCCGATTTCTTTTTTTACGCGGTGCCGCTTAGTTGAACTTCTGCGTCACCTTGATGCCGAAAACGCGCAGGCGCGGCAGGGCCACGGTCGCCGTGGACTGCGCCACGACGATGTTGCCGACACGGTAGTTGCTCTGCGTGCCGCGATTGCTGCTCAGCCAATGCTTATCGTTGTTGAGGTTGTTGCCGTAGATCTCAACGCGCGTTTTGTCGTTCTCAACACCGATGTGCAGGTTGGTCTTGAACGCATCGCCGATCCACGACTGGTTGATTTCGTCGGTGTAGATGCGGCCGGTGTAGGTCAGGTCGCCGCGGACGTACCATCCCCAATTGCCGTTAAGTTCGCCACGATAGGTCGAGGTCATCGCACCCTGGGTCACGGGGAAGCCGGTGATCGTCTTTCCGCCGGCGTCGGTCTTGCCGGTCGGCGCAAGCGCTGCCAACTGGATGAAGTTGACGGTCCGCACGTGCACGTAGTCGAACGTCGCGTTCACGTCCCAGTTCGGGGTGATGGCGAAGCCGAGTTCACCTTCGATACCCGAGATGCGCGCCTTCTGCGGAATGTTGGCGAGAATCGTGGTGTTGATGAGGGTCGCGCCGCAGACGTTGTTCGGGCAGAGCAAGCTGACCTGGTTCTTCAGGTTACGCCAGAACATGTGATAGCCGGTCAGGGCATAGCGCCAGCCCGAGAGCTGCTGCTTGATGCCGATTTCGTAGTTGTTGACCGTTTCCTTCGGCACATTGACCGTGAAGCCCGGAATCGCGAGAACCTGCGCCTGCAGGTTCGGCAGCCACAGCGGGAAGTTCGAGTTGATGGTGCCGGGCATCACGCCCTTGGCCCACGAGCCGTAGACCGTCATGCCGGTGGTCGGCTTGTAGGTCAGGATCGCGCGGGGCAGGAACGACTTGTAGGTGAGCGAGCTCTGCGTGGAGCTGTCCCACGAGGTCGTGATGCGGTCGCTCTGGTAGCGGCCTTCGAAATCCGCGCCCAGTCTGTCGGTGATGTCGTAGTGCAACGCGCCGAACACGCCGTAGTACAAGTCGCGGCCCTGGCCCGAGAACGGGTTCGGTTCCGCGTAGGTCACGACGCGCGTCGAATCGAGCACGCCGAGGATGCTGCCGGTGCCGGCCGCGCCGCCGACCGACTTCTGCGAGAAGTAGTTGGCGCCGATCGACCAGTTCAGACGATCTTTCGGATCGCCGGCCAGACGCGCTTCGACGCTGTTGTCGGTCAGGATGTTGGGCGAGATGATCCAGCCCGCGCCGCCGTCATCGGACGACGACGAGGCGGACATGATCGCCGCCTTGCTGTTCGCCCAGGTCATGTTGAACGCCATGTTGTTGGCGAACTCGTACGAGGCTTCGATGGAGGTGCGGTTATACCGCCCTTCCAGGCCGGCATGATCAAGACGCGGCACCTGATCCCAGTACGGCATGCCGTTGCGGACCAGCGGGAACGACTTGTCGTTGTTCAGCACCTGGCGGATTGCGTTGGGGAAGTTCGCGACCTGATAGGCCGGCGGATTCAGGCTGGTCGCCATGCTCAGGCCGGTCTTGAAGTCGATACCGTCGCCGATCAGCGGCAGCGATCCGCACCAGAACGGCTGGGTGCCGGGCTGGCAGCGATGCGCGGCATTGGCCAAAGCCGGGTTGCTGCCGTTGAGGTTGACGACCGCCGAGCGTGAGTCGCTCTGCCAGTTGTCCATACGGCGCAGGCGAATCTCGAACTCGTCCGTCGGCTTGAAGACGACCTGCGAGTTAATGACGTTGGTGCTTTCGTAACCGAGATCGCCGCCGTCGTTGGTCTTGAAGTGCGCGCCGCGCACGATGCGACCGCCGCTGACGCGGGCCGTGACGCGGTCGGCCACGATCGGGCCTTCCATGCTGCCCGTCAGTTCGTAGGTACCGCGCGTTTCAGCGCTGACCGAGGCGCGGGCCGCGAAGGTATCGGACGGCTTCTTGGTGATGAAGTTGATCGCGCCGCCGAAGGTGCTGCGGCCGAACAGGGCGCTCTGCGGGCCCTTGATCACTTCGACGCGCTCGACGTCGTCCATGGTCATCGACTGCACGCCGCCGAACAGGAAGACGCCGTCGATGAAGATACCGCCCTGCTGCTGCAGCGGATCGGCGAAGTTGTTGTTCATGCCGCGGAAGCGCAGCGACGGCGCGACGCGCATCGCGCTGAACGACGCCTGCTGGACGTAGAAGAAGCCCGGCGTGAAGTTGTTCAGATCTTGGATGCCGCGGATATTCGAACGATCGATATCTTCCGACGTCAGGCTGGTGACCGAGAGCGGCGCCTCGAAGAGGTTTTCCTCTTTGCGGCGCGCCGTGACGATCACTTCTTCAAGCGACGAAACGCCCTGCGCGAGAACCGGCTTCGCGGTCGAGACCGACAAGCCCATCAACGCCACTACGGACGCGGTGGCGAAAAGACCAAGCTTCTTGTGCATTTTGAAAGTTCCCCCTAGTAAAATCCCAAGGGAAAATAGCAGAGCGTTACGCGTTTCCAATCAGCAATATGCATGTCTTATGCATAGCTGCGTTATAACGCGGCGATGTGACGTTTTCGCCGATTCACGCGGATTCGAGGGCCCGGCGCCGTAGCGGCGGCGTCACACACTCATACAAACGTGATTTAAGCCCGCTCCGTGAACTCATATCCGCGTTCGCCGTGCGCATGGAGATCGAGCCCTTCCCACTCGTCCTCCGTCGAAACACGCAGCGGCGTGAAGACCTTGATCGCCCTGGCAATCGCATAGGTTGCGACGCCCGACCATAGCGCCGTGGCGACGACGGCGACGGTTTGGATGATCAACTGATCGACCACGCTGCCGGCCGGCGTGCCCGTGCCGCCAAGATCCTTCGCAGCAAAGATGGCCAGCAAAATCGAGCCCAACATGCCGCCGACGCCATGCACGGCGAACACGTCGAGCGAGTCATCGATCTTCCAGCGCTGCTTCACGGCGAGCGTGGCGAAATAGCACACGAGGCCAGCGGCCAGGCCGGTGACAATCGCGCCCATGGGACCGATGTAGCCAGCGCCGGGGGTCACGGTCGCCAGGCCCGCCACAGCACCGGTGACGATGCCGATGGAGGTCGGCTTGCCGGAGCGCAGCCACTCCAGCGCGATCCACATCATCGCCGCGGTGGACGCCGCGAGTTGCGTCGCCAGGATCGCATTGGCGGCGGCGGCATTCGCGGCCAGCGCGCTGCCGCCGTTGAAGCCGAACCATCCGAACCACAGCATCCCCGCGCCGATCATGGTCAGCACGGGGCTATGCGGGGGCAGCGGGTGATTGGGAAATCCCTTACGGCGCCCGATCATCATCGCTGTCACCAGCGCGCTGATGCCGGCGGTGGTGTGCACGACGATGCCGCCCGCGAAGTCGAGAGCGTTTTGCGCGGCCAGCCAGCCGCCGCCCCACATCCAATGGGCCACCGGCACGTAGACGATCACCAACCACAACGCGGAGAACAGGACCACGAACGGGAACGTCACGCGCTCCGCAAACGCGCCGATGATCAGGGCCGGCGTGATGATCGCAAAGGTCATCTGGAACAGGGCGAAGACGACTTCGGGGATCGTGGTGCCGGCGCGCACCTCGGCGAGATTGGCGAGGAAGGCGGTCGACAGGTCGCCGATCACACTGTTGCCGGGGCCGAACGCGAGGCTATAGCCGAACAGCGCCCACAACACCGTGACGACGCCGCAAATCGCGAAGCAATGCATGAAGACCGAGAGCACGTTCCGGGCGCGCACGAGGCCGCCGTAAAACAGCGCGAGCCCCGGCAGCGTCATGAACAGCACCAGACCGGTGGCAGAGAGGATCCAGGCGGTGTCCGCGCCATTGGGCCCGGCGGCTTCGGCCGCGACCGCGGCGCCCGACGATGCGGCGAGCCCGATCACAGCCGCGGCCAACCCGAACACTGCTCGTGAGCGCATCACCGACGTCCTTCAGAAAGACCCCCGCAGGGCCGTTTCCCGGGAGATATCGCCTGATGGCTGAAAAAACAAGCACGGTAATCTGCCTGCACAATATTTGTGCGGATACCCGTTTATGACGCGCCCAATACCAATAAAAAAAGCCGCCCTCCGCTTTCGAGGAGGACGGCTTTAGTCGACGTTTCTCAGCTTAGAACTTGTAGCTGACCCGCGCGCCGAAGACGCGCTTCTTCGGCACGCCGATGCGGATCGCGCTCGACGCGGTATTCAGCAAGATCACGTCGCTGCAGCAATTGCCGCCGACAGCTTCCGGGATCTCTTTGTTATCCAGCAGATTGTTGACATAGGCTTCCATGCGGACATTGCCGTTCGTGGCGCCGACGCGGGCCCCGACCAGGATCAACGGCGCGACCGTCGATTCATTGGTCTGGTTGATGAAGTAGCTGCCACGATAGGTGACGTCGGTGCGCGCGAACCAATCCCAATCGCCGCTCAGGTGATCGGTGTATTCGGGCGACAAGCTCCACTGCCACTTCGGTGCCTGTTCCAGCACATTGCCGCTGACGTCCTGCTTGCCGGCGATGAGCCGCAAGCCCTGCAGATAGTTGAACTGCTTGATCCGATTGCTTTGGAACGACAGCGTGCCGGTCACCTTCAAGTGCTCGGTCACGGCCATGCGGGCTTCGAACTCGAGACCCTTCAGATCGACCCTGCCGCTGTTGATGATCACGCTCTGCTGCGAGATGCCGCCGCCGGGAAGGTTGAGGAAGATATTGGCGGTGGTTTTGCCGTTGTTCCACTTGTCGTAGTAGGCCGCGAAGGTCGTCTGGATGCGATTGTCCATCCAGGACGATTTCAAGCCGATTTCGTAGTTGACCAATGTTTCCTGCAGGTAGTTGAGCAACGCGCCCGCCGCCTGGAGCTGAGCGGTCACCGTCGGCGTGTTACCGACCAGCGCGGTGTTGAAGCCACCCGGTTCGTAGCCCTTGGAGAACAGGGCATAGACCAAGTGGTCGTCGTTGACCTTGTAGTCGAGGGTCACGCGCGGCGAGAAGCTGGAGAAGGTGCCCGACAACGGTGCGACGGCAGTCGGATATTCCTGCGCCTGAAGGATCTTATCCCACTGATAGCGGCCTTCGGCCGAGATCGTAAATTGATCGGTCAGGTCGTAATACACGCCCGCGAACACCGCCGGTGTCTTGACGGTGTTGCGCAAGTAGTTGTTCTGCGTGACGCCGCGGATGTTGAGGCCGTTCAGACCGGAGCCGGGATTGTTGAAGTAGTAGTAGCTCGCGCCGGCCACGCCGCGCAGGCGTCGCTCGGCCGGGGTCGTGACACGGAGTTCCTGGCTGATGTCGTAGTTGTAGCTGGCCGTCTTGTTGAAGTGCATCACCTTCTCGGGGAACAGCGGCGTCGCCGCGACCGAGATGAAGGACGGGTTGGGCATCGCCGAAACGTCGCGATAGTTCTGGTCGGCGAACGATGCGGACTTGGTGTAGTTCCACGCCGTCATCGAGTTGAGCAGCCAACCCGACTGCGTCGTATAATTTATGCGGATGTTGGCGTTCTTCGTCTCGCGCTTGAAGCCGACGTTCGACTTCCACGCCGGATCGACGGTGTAGGGATACTGCGACAACACACCCAGCTGCGGCTGGATCACCGGGATGTTCTGGTTCAGGCGCGCATCGATCAACGGCGTGACGGTGTCATAGACTGAGATCAGGAACGGCGTCTGCTTCAGCAACGTGGTGATGGTCGGCAACTCACCGCAGTAGTACGGGCCGCCGGTGCCACCCAGATTGCACTGCAGTTCGCCGCCACGGGCGGTCGTCGTGATGACGCCGTTGGCGCCGAGCACGGTGGAACGTGCCAGCATCACCGCTTCTGTCGGCGTACCGTCATCGTCCAGCGCGTAGCTGAACCGCGCCTTGACCTCCAGCGCGTCCGACGGCGTGTAGTACGCGTAGATATTGAACGAGTCGGTATTTTCACTGCCCAACCGGTTCTTGGCGAAGTAGTTCACGTACTGACCGTTGGTGTGATAGTGCCGGCCGCTCACGCGAATGCCGAGCTTGTCGGCGACGATCGGCCCTTCCAGGCTGGCCATGAGATCGAACGTGCCGTACATCGCGCCGTCGGCGGTGACGCGGCCCTCGAAGTGATCCCCCGGCGTGCGCGAGACGAAGTTGACCGCGCCCGAGTATGTGGACCGTCCGAAGTAGACCGACTGCGGCCCCTTGAGCACTTCGACGCGCTCCACTTCCGTCAGATCCGGCACCGCGCTGCCCGAGAACGGCGCGCCGTCGATGAACTTCTGACCGCTGGTGGTCGACAACCCGCGGAAAGTCAGTTTCACGCTTGAACGGTCGGTACGGCCGTTGACGCCGACCTGGGCGAACAGACCCGACGTGAACTTGCCGAGATCGATCAGTGTGGTGACGCCGCGCGCCTGAATGTCTTCGGATGTGACGGCGCTGATGGCCAGCGGCACCTGCATCAGGTTTTCTTCGACGCGACGCGCCGTGACCGTGATTTCTTCAAGTTGCTGGGCTTGCGCGGCGGATTGCAATCCGCCCACGAAAGTCATCACAAGAGAACAAGCTGTACTGGCTTTAAGCAGACTACGACGTGCCATATTTTCCCCCTCGGTAAGTGGCCGCGTTACTGATGCTCGATAGCTACCGTCCGTACTGTTCGCGTGGCTTTGGGCTTCCAATCGGAATGGGTGCACTATCCACGGCTGTGATGTGGACCTCGCCGTCGTCGATTATGCTGCGGTGCGCAGTCGTGCCCCCACAAGACTGCTGCGGGCGGATGATACGCGATGCAACGCGAATGCAACGAACCGCGCGGCCACGCCTGCGTGACCTCACGGGAATGTGAAGCCCCAGCGCTGATATCTCGCTGCGCCGTCAAGCACTTGCTCACCGCCCGGACAGCGGTGAGGACGAAAACACGTGCGCCGGAGGCCTCGCGGCCACCTAGAATTGTAGCCAGAGCAGCCTGTGGGCCGGGCGTCCCCCTGGGTCCACAGTGCAACCGGCGCCGCAGCCCCGAACCTGCGGCGCCGCTCTTTTAAGGGCAATGCCTCAGAACCAGGTGTGGAGACCGATAACGACGGCGGTTCCGCCCACGGGCTCGCCGGCCGCCCGCGCGAAGTCGGCGGTGCGCCCGGTCTTGCGTTCATAGGACACACCGACATAGGGCGCGAATTCACGGCGCAATTCGTAGCGCAGACGCAAGCCCAACTCGATATCGACGACGCCGGACCCGATATCGTTCGCGCGCACGTCTTGCGCCGCCAGGTTCATCTCGACGCGGGGCTGGAGCACCAGACGCTGCGTGATCAGCTGATCGTAATAGGCTTCCAGTCGCGCCAGGGCATCGCCCTTATCCGACACGAACAGCGCGGCGGTCGTCTCGATGACATAGGGCGCGAGCCCTTCCACGCCGATCGTCGCATAGGCCCGCGTCGGCTTGGGGCTGACGTCGTATCGCAGCCCCGCCTGAAGATTGAGATAGCGATCGATGGCGCGGGAATACAGCGCCTGAAATTCGGCGCGCTCTGACGACGCGCCGAAGGTGCCCTCGCCCTCGGTCTTCGCCACGAACCGGTTGATGTCGCCGCCGTACCAGGCTTCCGCCTCCCAGCGATAAGCCTCGCGCCCCTTCAGGCTTTGGTACTCGGCGATGTTCACCAGCACCATCGAGAACGTCTCACCGCCGTGTTCCTGATGCATGTTCGCGCGCGCCGCCGCCATGACGCCCGGATCGTAGACGCGATCGGCGGCGTGATCTGCCGGCGGCGGCGGCGGTTCGGCCGCCTGCTGCGCGAAAGCCGTGGAAGCCGAAAGCATCAGCGCGACCGCGACCTGGACGGCGCGCGCGATCATGTGGTGCTCTCCGCGAACGGGCGCACGCTGACGACCTGCATCATGCCGGCATGCATGTGGAACAGCAGATGGCAGTGGAAGGCCCAATCGCCCGGCGCATCCGCCGTCAGATTGAAGGCGATCACGCCCCCCGGCGGCACGATGACCGTGTGCTTGCGCGGATGGAACCCGTCGTGCCCGTTCACCACCTCGAAGAAGTGACCGTGCAGATGGATCGGATGCGCCATCATGGTGTCGTTGACGAGCTCGACGCGCACGCGTTCGTTCAGGCGGAACGGGATCGGCTCCGTCACCTCGCTCAGCTTCTTGCCGTCGAAAGACCACATAAAGCGCTGCATGTTGCCGGTCAGATGGATTTGCTTCGTGCGCGTGGGCGCGCGCTTGTCCGTGTTCGCGGTCAGCGATGCGAGATCGGCGTAGCTGAGCACCTTGTGGCCGACGTCCTCGAGCCCCTGCCCGGGGAAGCCCGGCCGCTCCATCGCCATGGGCGCGATCATCTCCACGCCCGGCCCCATCTTCACCTGCGGCGCGTTCTTCGGGTTGCGCATCGACATGTCCATGCGGCTCATGTCCATGCCGGGCGGGCCCATGCCCATGTCCGTCATGGTGGTCAGCGGACGTTCGCGTAATGGCGGAACCGCCGCCGTCATGCCGGGGCGCGGCGCCAATGTCGCGCGCCCCATGCCCGAGCGGTCGACCGCTTCAGCGACCAGCGTGAACGCCGCGTCGTCCATCGGCTGCACAATGACGTCGTAGGTTTCCGCCGGCCCGATCTGGAATTCGTCGACCGCGACGGGTTTCACGTCCTGGCCGTCGGTCTGCACCACAGACATCTTCAGGCCCGGGATACGCACGTCGAAGATCGTCATCGCCGCCGCGTTGACGAACCGCAGGCGCACGCGCTCACCGGGTTTGAACAGGGCGGTCCAGTTGTCCTGCGGGCCGTGGCCGTTGATCAGGAACGTATAGGTCGAACCCGTGACATCCGAGATGTCGGTGGGGTCCATCCGCATCCGCGCCCACTCGGCACGATCTTTCAGCGGCTGATCCTTGCCGGCCAGCAAACCGGCCAGCGTCTGCTTCTGATAATTGAAGTAGCCCGAATGCTTCTTCAGCTTCGCCATGATCATGTGCGGATGCAGGAAGCTGTAGTCGCTCAGCACGACGACATGCTCGCGATCGAACGCAACCGGATCGGGACCGGCGGGATCGATCACCAGGGGACCGTAAATCCCCTCCTGCTCCTGCGCGCCGGAGTGGCTGTGGTACCAATAGGTGCCCGCCTGCTTGATCGGAAATTCGTAGGTGAAGGTTTCGCCGGGCTTGATGCCGGGGAAGCTTACGCCGGGCACGCCGTCGAACTGGAAAGGCACCAGCAGGCCGTGCCAGTGGATCGAGGTGTCCTCATCCAGCGTGTTCGTCACTTTGATGCGGACGTTCTGGCCTTCCTTCAGGCGAAGCAGTGGCCCGGGCAACGTGCCGTTGACCGCGACCGCGTGGCCGCTGCGGCCGTCGACAGACCACATCTTGTGGCCAATGGTCAGCGCGATCTCGGAACCGGAGAGCACATTGGCATCGGCTGCAAGACCGTCCGTCGCACTGCGCGCCCAGCGCGGCCAGGCCGCGCCAAGTGCGGCCAAGGCGGAACCGCCGAGGATGTGTCGCCGACTGGGTGAGCGGTCGCGCATGAGTCTCGTTTACCGCATCGTCTACTTGATCGGTATCTTGAATTCGAAATCGACATAGTCGAAGTCGGTCACGGCGGCGCGGACTTTGGCCTGCCACTCACCGGCGATGATGGTCTCGTCGATCACGAAATGCCACATCGTGGGGCCGGCGGCTTCACCCTGCTTCTCGACGTCCGCCAGTCCTGCCGCCGGAAGCGCGAGCGTCATGTCCAGCCCCTTCAGGGCCGCCGGCTGGCCGGCCTTGCCGCGTACGGTGACCATGACCATGTTCCGGCCGGTGCGCCCGGGCGTGACCTCGATGTCTGCGGCATAGCCGTCGACGGTCACCGAGGCCTTGAACGGGCCCGCGACGGCGGCGCGTTGCTGCACCTGCAATACACGCGGTGGTGGCGTCAGCGTCAACGAAGCGGCGGCCCCGAGGATGAGCACGTAGAACATGAGCTCGAAGCTGATCGTCCGGCGCAGCTTCCACGCCGCATTCGCTTCCGGCCACTCAAGCGCGGGGGTGAGCACGGACTTGTTATAGCCCGCGAGCGCCAGCAACAGGCTGAACAGCCCGAGCTTCACCAGCAGGCGTGGGCCATACAATGTCTCCGTGAATGCCGCGGTGGACCCTACTTGCACGACGGTGACGACCACGCCGCTGAGGATCAAAGCCATGACGGCCCAGACGGCGCGGATCGAGAAGGCCGTCATCACGCGAGCGGCCTCCGCCGGTTCGGCGGTCTTCGCGGTGAAGAACAGCACCGGCAGCGCCGCGAGCCAGAAGGCCGCGCAAGCGAGATGGACCGCCACGGACGGCGCCATGACCCACACCGGCGCGGCGGTCGCGGCATGGCCGGTGACGGTGAAGCTGACAATCGCCAGCACGGCGCCAAGAGCAAGTAGCGCCCGCATATGGCGCATGAACGCGATGACGAGGATCGCCATCGCGATGGAACCGATCATGGCGCTGAGCAGCAATGTGGTCTTGGCACCCGCAGCCCAGGCGGAGGACGACAGCAACGTCTCCGCGCCCACCAATTCGGCGCCGCCGAGACCGACCGCCAGGACGAACGACATCGCGGCGGCGACCGCCGCACCGCGACCGAAACGCGCATTTACCCGCGCCGCATCCGCCGGCAACGGCATCATCAGCGCGAGGAGCGCGGCGCCCGTTGCCCATAGCATCGTGGCGTAAAGAACCCATCGGTTCGTGCCGACGAGAGGGGTCCAGGCGCTCACCTTCGGCGCGGCGTTCTCCTGCACCATCGCCGCCTCGCCCACACCAAAAGCGAAAGTCGCCATGACGGGATGCGTATCCTCGGAGGTAACGCGATAGGTCACGAGATAGCTGCCCTGGGGCAGCGTCTCCGTCAGCAACAGATGAACTGTATCGCCATCAAGCCGCACGGCGTTGGGCCGACCGGCTTCCTTGCCGGCGCGGTCGAGTACGCGGAATTCGATGGGACGCACGGCCTCGCTGAACGTGAGCACGATCTCCGCCGGCGACTCCATTACCTGCGCACCCGCCTGCGGCATTGAGTCGATCAACACCGCGTGGGCAAACGCAGGCCGCGCCATGCCGATCAGTATCGCGAGAACGGCAACGCAGGTGGCCCAGCGCAACGTCATGACTTGCGACGCGACTCTCACTTATCGGACGCGCCACCGAGCGGCAGGGCGCTGCCGGCGGGGAACGCGACCATCTCGACGACAAGCCCTTTGTCGTTGAGCGTGAAGTGATCGGCCGCACCGCGATGGAAATCGGCATTGGGATCGCTGATGTACTTGCCGTCGGCGTTCGGCTTCGAGCGATGCCAGATCTCGAAATAGCATTCGGTCGTGTTGCCGACGTAGTTCTGGCCGCGCAAGTTCAGACCCGCATTCGCGACCGACTTTGTGTAGTAGTTCCCGATCGCCGCCTTGCCGCGCAAGGTGCCACCCGTGGGCGTGTAGAACACCGCATCGTCGGCGAAGAGATTACCGATCTCGGCGAATTTCTTCGTCTGCAGGAATTCGATGTACTTTTTCGAGACCGTGCAGGCATCGTCGGCGGCCACGGCCGATCCGACCGGAACAAGCACCGCCAAGGCGATATAGAGGGCGCGAAGTTTGCGGATCATGTGAAGCGTCTCCAACGATTGAGACGGCGAGTTTAGGCGAGCCGTGGACAGCTGGGAAAGATAAGTATCGACCGTTGGGAATCGCGCCTACCATTGCCCGCATGCGCGGCTGCTAAAGGGCCGCGGCGCCTGCGCGGTTAGCCTGTTCTTTTCCTGTTTTAACAGGCTGGTCCTATCGCGGAACCGATCCAAAGACTGGGAGGTCATGTGATCGACAGGAATTTTTACGCCATTGCCGGCGTGCTGCTGGGGCTTGCTTTCGCACAGAGCGCGGATGCGGCGCAGCCGGCGTCGCAAGGCATCTTCACCGCGCAACAGGTGGACGCCGGCAAGGCGCTCTATGAAGCCAAGTGCGCCAATTGCCATGCCGCCAACCTGATGGGCGGCGCGGTGACGACACCGATCATCGGCAATGCCTTCCTGGAGAAATGGGGCGCGAAACCGACCGCCGCCGGCAGCCCGACGTGGACCGGCTTGAAGGCCGCGGATCTTCTGGACCTGATGGTCCGGACCATGCCGCCGCCGTCGAACAGCCCGGTCGCGCCCGCCGATCAGGTGACCATCCTGGCCTATCTGCTGCAACAGAACGGCTTCCCCTCCAGCGGCAGCGCGCTGACGGCACAGACCGCCAGCCTGCGTGACACCACACTGACCTTCCAGCCGAAGGTCGGTGCGGTGGAGCGCGAGCAGCGCATTCTGGTGTGGGTCGACCGGCAGGGACGCGAGACCGCCATCCCGGCCCCGCCGGGCGATTACTTCCTGTTCCGCCTGTCGCCGGACGGAAAGCAGATCGCGCTCGAAATCCAAGCCGACAAGCCGGACATCTGGATCATGGACGCCGCGACCGGCGCGCTGCGCCGCCTCACGACCGAAGGCGCCAATCGCTTCCCGATGTGGAGCCCCGACGGCAAGCGCGTGCTCTTTGCATCGGATCGCCACCGCAAGCCGGTGGACGGCAAGCCCGTGCGTCACGGCGATGGGCACGACGTCTATTGGCAGTTGGCCGACGGCACGGGCCAGGCGGAACGCCTGACCTTCGGCGAATATCCGCATTCGCCGCAGCGTTGGGCGCCGGATGGGAAGACGCTCTCGTTCTACGAGATCCATCCGCAGAACAAGCGCGACATCTGGACCATGTCCATCGACGGCGACCGCAAGCCGCGCCCGTTCCTCGCGACACCGAATGCGGAAGCCGGCGTCGGCTTCTCCGGCGACGGCAAGTGGCTGGCCTACACCACCGACGAAACCGGGCGCTACGAGATCTTCATCCGCGCTTTCCCCGATGCCAGCCACAAGCAGCAGCTGACAACCGAAGGCGGGCTGGAGTTGCTCTGGCCGCTCGGCAGCAAGGAGTTCTTCTATCGCGTCGGCAAAAAGCGCTTCGCGCGCGACATCACCGTCGGCGCGGACAGGGTCACAGTCGGCACGCCGAAGGAAATGTTCGAAGGCGACTACATCACCAGCCCCGGCACCCGTGCCGGCTGGGACACGGTCGACGGACAACACTTCCTGTTCCTGAAGACCGCCCCCGGCAGCAAACCGAGCGCAAGGGCAAGAGGCGACGACAACTAATCTTCATCTGACATAAGTTTGAAAAACAAGTAGCCACTGCAAATGCAATTCCACGCGCGACTAGGCCAAGATAGATATCTCTTCGACAACTTTTTCCGCGGCAAGCGGAACGGCGTCTTTGTCGACATCGGAGCAGGCGACGGCGAAAAATTCAGCAACTCGCTGTTTTATGAACGCACGATGGACTGGTCGGGATTGTGCGTCGAACATGCGCCTTCAGCGTTCGCAAAGCTGTCGCAGAGTCGGCGCGTCATTTGCGAGCGCGTTTGCATTGCGCCTTTCGATGGCCAGGCGGATATCGTCGACGCCGCCACGCAAGAAACCTCCACCGTTCCCGTCACGCGTCTGGGGCCTTTGCTGGAGAGGCATGGCCTGACCGCCATCGACTACTGTTCGATCGATGCGGGAAACATGACCCTGGGCATTCTGACCGACCTCGACTTCGGTCGTTTCAGAATTGACGTGTTGATGGTGAATACGGACGGAAACGAAGACGCCATTGTCCAATTCATGGCGACGAAGGGCTATACGCCCGTCGCTCGGCCGCAGCATCAACTCATCTTCAGCCGCGCCGGGGTCAAGCGCCTGCCGCAGACCAGCGTCATCTGCGCCGCGTGGCACAAGGAGCCAAACCTCGACGAACTTCTCAGGGGCCACGCGGCCAACCTGAGTGCCCAGACCGTTCCGGTGGAAGTGATCTACGTTTTCGACGGCGGCGCGGAACCGCCAGCGTGGCTAAAAGGCCGCGCGATTTCCGTGCGCGAGCCGCTCACGATTTATCAATCCTGGAATGTCGCACTCTCGCTGGTCGACACACCGTTTGTCATGAACCTCAATCTCGACGACCGTCTCTGCCCTGACGCCGTACAATTTTTAGAGAACACGTTACGCGGCCACGAGAACGCCGTGATCATCGGCGGTGAGTGGAAGATTTGCTACAGCCGGGACGAAACCGACAGCATCGGGCCGTGCTACAGCCCGGACAGTCTGACGCATCGCGCGGAATACCCCCCGCAGCCGGGCGTCGGCAGACGGCTGGGCAGCGGCACGGGCGAGGTCAATTCCTTGGGACCGGCCCGGATGTGGCGCATGAGCGCTCACATCAATGTCCCACGGTATCCGTGGCAATTCTCCGACGGCACGCGCATCCGAACGATTGCGGACGGAATATTCCAGCGCTTGGCACCCGCGCAAACGAACAAGAAAGCGCTTCAGGTGCCAATGGTTATCGGCAACTACCACAGCCACCCTTCCGACCAGGCGGAATTCCGGCATCCTGTCGAAGTTGAACGGCCCCTCCTGGAGAAACTGGGCGTGCCCTTAATGTGACATCGCCCGCAGGGGCGCGATCGCCCGGTCACACCTCACTTCGCCATGGTCTGCTTGTTGGCCGGGACATTGAGCTTCTTCAGGTCGATGCGCTTGCCGTCTTTGATCACGGCCTCGATCGCCTGAAGGTTCTTCACGTCCTTGGTCGGATCGGCGGTCAGCAGCACCATGTCGGCGAGCTTGCCGCGCTCGATGGAGCCGAGGTCCTTCTGGCGACCGATGTAGAGAGCGCCGTTGAGCGTGGCCATCTTCACGATGGCCGCCGGCGGGATGCCGGCCTTCTGCATCAGCGCGAACTCCATATGCAGCGTCGGACCCCAGGTGCGGTCCGTGCCGGTGGCCAGGATCGCACCGGCGTCATACAGCCTCTTCGCGTTCGTCGGCACCATCGCGCGCATCGACTGGTACTGGGCCGACATCTTCGAGTTGATGTAGCGCGTGCGCTCATCGGCCTTCTGCAAGCCCAGGATCTCTTGGTTCACCGTCGCCTTGAACAACGGCTCATCGAGGAAGGTGGTGTCGTCGGCGATGCGGGCGATGTACTCGAACACCACCGCCGTGGTCGACATCGGGATCTGCTTGGTCGCCAACCGCGCAATCAAGCGATCCGATGCCGGATACCGGATGACATGCGCAAAGGCATCGATGCCGGCAGCGAGCGAGAGTTCATAGTCCTCTTCCGACGCCGCGTGGACGGTGGTGCGCACGCCGTGCTCGTTGGACACCTGCAACGCATCGCGCAGGTTCTCGATGGTCGGGACCTTGTCGAGCGGCGTGAACACGCCGTGCCGGTCGATCAGCACCTTCTGGATGTCCGGCTTCCACTTCTTGTAATGAGCCTCCATCTCCGGCTTGGCCTTCGCCCAGTCGTCGATGAGGATCGAGCCGGGCCCGTCGCCATACCCGCCGTGCACCGCCAGCGACTGGCCGCTGGAGAAGATGCGGGGGCTGACGATCTTTCCGGCACGCTCTTCGTCGCGCAGCGGGAAGATGAATTCCGTGCCGCCGTAGTTCATCAACGATGTGACGCCGGAATACAGATACCCGTGCAGCGCCTCGGTCGTCAGCGTCATGTCGTTCGGCACGTTGGCGCCGCGGATGACGCCGCGTTGCAGATGGATATGCGTATCCATCATGCCCGGGATCAGATACTTGCCCTTGCCGTTGATGACCTCCACCCCGCCGCCATGCTGAATGGCACTGGGCGAGATCAGGGAGATGCGGTCGCCTTTGACCAGAATGGACGCGCCTGGCAGGGGCGCGGCGCCGGTGCCGTCGATCAGCGTGACATTCTCGATCAGGAGATCGGCGCGCGCCGCGACCGGCGCCAACACCGTCGCGCAGCACAGTGCCGCGGTTCGCAAGCTACGTCCAAGCGCACCCTTGACCATGGGCCGTCCCTCCCCTTCCCGACATTGCGTATAGCCGACGCACGGTCACTCCCGGTCCCGCCGTCGGAACAGATCATGACGCAACGGTTGCCGGTGTAAACAGGCGCGAGGCGGATTGAGGCGTTCGCCTTCGCCGGCCTTAACCGCCGCCGGCGGACGGGTGCTGGCGTGGCACGTAAATGAAATAGCGCTGCGCCGCGCCAGGCCAGGATTGCTGAAGATCGTAGTGACTTTGCAGAAACTGTTCGAGAACGGCGATGGCGCGTTCGTCCACGTCCGCGGCGTAGGGCCGGCGTACGAAAACCATCGGCGGTCGCGCTTCCAGAACGCGGCGCAATTCCCCCAGGCTGTCGACCGGCAGGGCGTCGAGTTCGCTGGATTCGATCAGGTGACCGGGGAATGCGTATTTGGTCGGGATGCAGGCGCCGCTGAGCGTGTAGAGGATCGGCAGCCGGTTGAAGACAAAGGGACAGCGATCCCCCAGATGCGTCTTGATGTAATCGCCGATGGCATAGATGTCGTCGGCCTCGCCGCGATTGCGCGTACTGATCTCGGCGATGGCGAAACTCGCGATCACCGGCAGGACAAGCATGCCGGCGAAAACGCGCCGACGGCTGAGCTGCTGCGCGAACGCCGCCACGCCGATCGCCGTGAACAAGGCCAATGGCGGCAATGTCGGCAGGAAGTAGTGCCGATTGGGATTGCCGAGAATGATGGCGCCGAGGAAGGCAGCCCCCAGCCAGGCCGCCAGCCCAATCATGATGAGGCGATCACCGCGCGCGCGGCTGAGGGCGTGACGCAGGCCCGAGGCCGCAAACGGCAGGAATACGATGCAGAACAGTGTCGAAAGCCCGAATTCCCAAGCGAAGCTGTGCGGCAGGGCGCCGATGCGCTTGGCGAAAATCGACTGGAAGTTGGCGAAGAAGAACTCATCCCAACGGCCAATAAGCGCGTAGCCCGCCGCCACCAAGCCGGTGGGCAAGACACCGCAAGCAATCATCACCGCAGTGACGGCACTCAGGCGAACGCGTGTCATGCCGGCGACGGCGAAGACCGCCAATGCGAACAGCGAGAGCGCCGCCGCTTCAAAAGCGGCGATGTATTTGATTTGAACGGCGACGCCCAACAACAAGCTAGCGGCGACGGTCGTCGCCCACGGACGGCGCGGTGAGGCGTCATCCGCCGCATGGCGCACATAGAGCAACGCGGCCACCGCGACCGGCAGGTTATAAAAGACAGGCGTTTGACCCGCCGCGCCTTCCATCAGCATCGGCGCGACCGCATAGATGAGTGCTGCGCCAAGCGCCACGGTGCGATCGGCGATCTGTTCGCCGATCCGATAGATCGCCCAGCAGGTCGCGACGATGGAGAGCAGCCCGAGGACCTGGTAGCCGACCACCGCGTTCGCGAAGAGTACGACCGCCAGTGCGTAGACGAGGAACGTGCCCAGGGGCTTGCGATCCCAGATGTCGACGTAGGGCAAGAGGTCGCCGTTGATCCATTTGTCGGCGACGACGAGATAATACTGCTCGTCGATGTGGATGCCCGGATTGTTGAAATACGGCAGCCGCAACAGCGTCGCGAAAACGAGAATAATGAAGAAGTGCGATCCCCAGACCCGCCATGCGGCCTCGAGACGCACAGTCGCCCCAGTCATCGAGCGCCCCTCACGCCGGACAATTCGGACGGCAGACTAGACCGTTCGAGAAATAAGGGGATACGAAAATCCCCTTATGGCGCCCCTTTTTCAGCCACCTGGGATTTCAGCTCCTGCAGGAGCCGGTCATGGGTCTGATTCTTAGCGACATAGCGTTCGTTCGTTTTATTGAGGTTGTTGATCAAGATATCGATCAACGCTTTCACGAACGGATCGGTAGCGGCGATCTTCTTCACGACCAGCGCCTTCGGGATGCGCACGATCACGCTGGGTTCGATCGCCCTCGTCGTGGCCGAGCGCTTGTCGTTGGTGAAGGCGGCCATCTCGCCGAACATCGCCCCCTTTTCCAGCACCGCCAGAGGCACGACCTTGTTGTCGATGGTCTTGTAGACGCCGATCCGGCCGGATTCGACGATGAAGACGTCGGTGCTGTCCTGGCCTTCCTGGAAAATGATCTTGTCCTTTTCCACGGTCATGCGCGACAGCACGTCGGCCGACCCCGTGCGAAGGACAGTCTTGTCCGACCCGGCCCCGCCCAATCCCTCGAAACTCACGACGCCACACTCCCTGGATTTTATTGCTTAGGTCTTCTGCGCGCTCTGCTTCTTCGGCACGATGTTGAAGTTCCTGTGGAAGAAGTTGGTCGGGTCGTACTTCGTCTTGATCTCGACCAGGCGCGGATAGTTCGCACCGTAGTTCTTCGCGGCCTCATTCATGTCTTCATCGGCGGCATGATTGACATAGAAGCCGCCGTTGGTGGCCGGCTTGATGTCGTTCCAGCGCTCGCGGACCTTCTTGATGAGATCCGGCCCTTGCGCCGGATCTTCCCACTTCGTCTGCAGCGCGAGCTGATATTGCGCCGGCCGGTTCGCGTAGGCCGTGGCCTCCACAGGCACGCGAGCACCCGCGCCGCCTTGCTGCGAGAAGCCGAGATTGAGACCCGGCACCGGCGCGCGCGACATCACTTCGATCACGTGCTCGCCCAGCTTCATGTCGGGCGTATTCTGATAGGCGACGCGCATGTAGTAGTGGCCGCCGTGCGGGTTGGCGGCGTCGCCCGCCGATTGGATCTTCACGTACTCGATATCGGACAGACGCGGCGTGCCTACCGGCGTGCCGAGTACCTTGATGGGTTCAAGCAGCTTTTCCGCCGCTTGCGGCGTACCGATGAAGCCGCCAGAGATGCTGCAGGTCGCCTCGCCCTTCTCCGGGCTGCGCAGACCGAAGCTGACCGAAAGGCTGTCCGGTGCGTTGGCGCTGAAATCCAAATAGAATTTCATCGCATCCTTCACGCGCGACATCGGGAAGGCGAAATTATACGACGTGACCTTCGGATCGATGGCATGCAGCTGCATGTCGAACGCGGTCACGATGCCGAAATTTCCGCCGCCGCCGCGCACGGCCCAATAAAGGTCCGCGTTCTCGGTCGCATTGGCTTTCAACAGGCGACCGTCGGCGGTCACGACTTCAACGCCGCGAATGTTGTCGACCGTCATCCCGAAGTTGCGCTGCAAACGACCCTGCCCACCGCCGGTCGCCAGACCGCCGATGCCGGTGTGCGCGATCACGCCCGCCGTCGTCGCCAGACCGTATTTCATGGTCGCGGCATCCATCGCGCCGAGCAACGCACCGCCGCCGACGCGCGCGGTTTTCGCCGCGGCATCGACCTGCACATCGCCGATGGCGCGCATGTCGATCACCAAGCCGCCGTCGCAACTGGACTGGCCCATATAGCTATGGCCGCCGCAGCGCACGGCAACGAGCAGGTCATGCGCGCGGGCGAAACGTACCGCGTTCTGCACGTCTTCCGCGGTGGCCACCTTGGCGATCATCGCCGGATTAAGATTGTTGAACTCGCCGTTCCACAGCTTGCGTGTTTCTTCGTAGTCGGGACTGGTGGGCAGCAGCACCGCGCCACGCAGGCTTTTCTGCAGGTCCATCACTGCCGCGTCGGACAGCGTGACCTTGTTGCCCTTGTATCCCGTCGCCTTGGTTTCGGCGGCGTAAGCGCGGCCGGTGAAGGCCGAGCCTGCGGTGATCGCGACGGCGGAGCGCAATGCACCCTTCAACGCTTCGCGTCGCGCGACGCGGTGTCTATCCAGTTGGCGGAAACGATCCATGGCGAGGCTCCCCGGTGTGCTGGAAGGCATGGTGCTCCGGGGGCCGGATCGGGACAAGCGTCCTTGCGGCTGCTGTACGCTTGCCCTTCGAGTCGCGCGGGATTATCGGCCCGGCGTGACCAAATCCGCCGCCGCCTCGCCGGCCAGGCGGCCAAGGTTTGTGGCCATCAGCAGGCCCGAGCCCGATAGGTAGCCCCAGTCCGAAGGACCCGAAAGACCGCGCGCGGCGCCCCCGCCGGCGAACAGATTTGGGAACCGCGACCGATCCGGCCGCAGGACGCGACCGGTGGTGTCGACTTCGAGACCGCCCTGGGTGTGGAACAGCGCGCCCGTCAGCTTGGCGCAGCAATAGGTGGGCGCGAGGGGCGGGAAGTCGGCGAACTGTCGCCCGAACGGACAGGCCTTCTCGCCGCGCGTGATCGCCGCCACGTCGTCCATCGTCTGCTGCAAGGTCGCGACGTCGCAGCCAATATACGCGGCGATTTCGGCCACGGTGGCGCAGTCCTTGATCGCACCGGCGGCCCGGGCCTGACGATGGTTCTCGATCTCTTCGGCAACGGTATCGCAGCGGCGATCCCAGATCGCCCAGGCGACACCGCCGGGCTGGCGCAGAATCTTCAACGCCTGTTCCGAGTAGCCCTCGGTCTCGTTGGAGAAGCGCAGGCCCAATGCGTTCACCTGGAAACCGCCGTCGCCGAACGCGGCCCAGCCGAGATGAATCATATGCGGCGTGCAAAGACTACCGTGGCCCTGGAACGCCGTGAGGTCTTTCAGCGACGCGCCCAGCGCCTCGCCCCAGATGATCGCGTCGCCCTGATTACCGACGTGACCGTGATAATGCGCCTCGGCGATCTCGGGCATGTATTTGCGCAGCAGTGCTTTGTTCCCGCCGTAGCCATTGCAGGCGAGGATCAGCGCGCCGCAGCCCAGGGTCTCGCGGCTGCCGTCGGGGCGCGTGTAGCCAATGCCATGAATAAGACCCTGCGCGTCGGCATAGAGATCGGTGACGTGCGCGGAGGTCAGGATATCGATGCCCGCGCGCGCGACCGCCCCGAGGATCTCGTCCAGCAGCTCCGCCCCGCTGCGTGTCGGCGTCGCATGCATATGCGGCTGGGAATGCCCGGCGTAGAGGAACGAGTCGATGCAGCTGAGCGGCAGGCCGTGATTTTCCGCCAGCCAATCGATGGTGCGCGCGGATTCCTTGGCGATGTGATGCGCGATTTCGTGATCGCACTGATCCTTCGCCTTGTGCAGAAGATCGGCTTCGAGGATTTCGGCGGTGTCCGGAATTCCCGCCTTCTGCTGGATATGCGTGCCCGCCGCCGGGATCTGACCGCCCGATAACGCCGTGCTGCCGCGCGGCACCGGATCGCGTTCCAGCACCAATACCTCGGCCCCGCGCTCGTGCGCCGCCAGGGCCGCGACACAGCCGCAGGCGCCGGCACCGATGATGACCACCGGCACCGTGACCTCGAACGCCACGCCTTCCGCGCTGAGGACCGCCATCGCGCGCGTTTAGGTCTGACGTCCGCGCAGGACCTCGCGCGGGATGCAGGTAAGGATGACAATCGCGCTGGCCACCATCACCACAATGATCGGCGCGAAGCTGTAAAGCATCGAACCGGTCGCGGTCTTGATATAGCCGACGGTGTAAGGACTGACGAAGCCGCCGGTCGCCGCGAAGGTGTTGATCAGCGCTATCCCAAGCGGCGCGGAACGCGCGGGCAGATAGGTCGAGACAATCGCCCAGAACGTCGGGAAGCAGCACATGATGCCCGCCAGCGCCGCCGAAATCGCGGTCAGCGAGATCACGATAGAACTGTTCTGCACGACCGAGAGCGTCAGACCGACCGCCGCGATCAACAACGGGATGGCGAAATGCCAGCCACGTTCCATGGTGCGATCTGAATGACGGGCGTTGGCGATCATCGCGATGCCGGCCAGCACGTTCGGGATAATGGCGATCAGGCCGAGATCGAACATGTTGGCGATGCCATTGTCGCGGATGATGGACGGCAGCCAGAACGTGATCGCGTAGTAACCGCACAACACCGCAAACAATCCGAAGGCCAGCAGATACGTGCGCGGATCACGCAAGGGATTGCGGGGTGAAGCGTCGGTCGCCGCCTTCTTGCGCTCGTCCGCCGCGAGATGATCGGCAATCGCCTGCTTCTCGGCCGCGGTCAGCCAGGGCGCCTGGCTGGGACGATCGATGAGAATGATCCAGGTGACGACGCCGAACAGGATGCTCGGCAGGCCTTCGATGATGAACAGCCATTGATAGTTCGCATAGCCGCCGACGCCGTCCCAATTCTGCAGGATCCAGCCGGACAGCGGCCCGGTAACGGCGCTGCCGATGAGCATCGCCGTCAGGAACAGCGACATGATGCGGCTTTGATGCGCGGTCGGGAACCAGTAGCTGAGATACAGCACAATGCCGGGGAACAGACCGGATTCGAAGGTACCCACCATGAAGCGCGCGAAATAGAACATGCCCGGTGTCGTCGCGTAGGCCGTCAGCGTCGAGGCGATCCCCCACAGCACCATGATGAGGCCGATGGTCCGGCGCGCGCCGTTGCGGGCGAGATACAGGTTGCTGGGGATCTCGAACAGGAAGTAGCCGATGAACAGGATGCCGGCGCCAAGCCCGTACATCTCGTCGGAGAAGCCGAGCTTGTCCTTCATCGCCAGCTGGGCGTAGCTGACGTTGACGCGGTCCATGAAGCCGAGCGCGTAGATGAACACCAGGAACGGCACGAGACGCCATTGCGCTTTCGCGAAAGCGCTGAGCGAGACATCGGTCGAAACCGCCCCAGTGGACGAAACGACACTTTCAGCTGGCGTCATTATGTAAGCCTGTTGGACCAGAGTAGCGACAGCAGGATTGCTGCCACCAGGAGTACCAGAGCGGGAATAGCGATCAAGGCCGTCAATTCGGTGCGCTTGGTCTCTGCGACGAATTGCGCCCCCAGACCTTTATAGATTTCTTCCAAATCCTTGCTGCTTTGCGCATTGAAGTACTTCGCCTTGGTGATGTCGGCGATTGCCTTCAGCGCTTCCTCGTCGAGCTGCATGCGCATGAAGCCGCCGCCGTCGGTCTCGGAACTGCCGCCGGTCGGCGCCCCAAAGCCCACGGTGAACACGCGCACGCCGCGATCGGCGGCCATGTGCGCGGCGTCGATCGGCGCGACGCCCGCGTTGGTACGCCCATCGGTGAGAAGCACGATGACCGCAGACTCGTAGCTGCCGGGCGGCACGGGCGGAACCGGCGGCGTCGCATCCCCGCGATCGCCCAGCGCAGCGGCCTTCGGCTCCAGCGAGGACAGCGAGAATTCCCCGGCCATCTCCGGGAAAATCGCCTGCAACGAGGCGACGATGCCGCTGCCGACGGCGGTGCGGCGCTGGAGGCGGAGATTTTCGATAGCCGCTAGGATGTCTTCGCGGTTGGTCGTGGGCACCTGCGAGATCATCGCGTTGCCGGAGAACGTCACGATGCCGATGCGGATGTTGCGCGGCTGGCTTTCGATGAAGGCGCGGGCGGCCTGCTGGGCGGCGACAATGCGATTGGGCTCGACGTCGCGCGCGCGCATGCTGGCCGAGACGTCGATGGTCAGGATGATGGTCGTGCGCTCGGACGGCAGCGTCACCACCGCCGTCGGCCGCGCAAGCCCCAGCACCATCAGCGCGATGGCCAGGAAAAACAGCACCGGCGGCAAGTGGCGACGCAAGCTGGGCCGCCCGCCGACCGCCTCGCGCACCAAGCCGAGGTTGGAGAACTTCAACGCCCGCTTGCGACGGCGCAGCAGCCACGCGTAGCCGAACGGCAGCACCGCGACCACCGCGAAGAGCCAGAGCGTAAGAGGCCAAATGAAGCTCATGCGGGCGCCATGTTACCCGTCCGGCGGCCCGGCGATAGGGACCAGATTGGCATCCCCGATAGCCTGGGCGTTCCGCCCCGTGGACGCGCAGCGTCCCGGGTTCGGCTTGATGCCGCGATGGGACGGCAAGACGAGCGTGGACCCGATGGGCTTAACAACGATCTCCACCGCGACAACGGGGCCGTGACTGACGTACCGCCCGCAGCACTTTTTCCGCGACGGACACGCGCAACTAAAAGAATGGAGGCGGGTTCTCCCATATCCCGCGATGCCACTGGCTCACGAGCCCGTGCGGTCTTTTGTGCGTTTCTGAAGCTTTTGCCGCTGCGGGGTATCGCCTATTGTCCCGGCCCGCCTGCCCACGCCGGGGTGGGCCTTGAGGGGTGCCGGCGACAAATGCGCGATTCCGACGCGGCCTGCGAGCTGACGATCCTGATGCCCTGCCTGAACGAGGCCGAAACGCTCGGCATCTGCGTCGGCAAGGCACAGGCGTTCCTGAAAAGTAGCGGCATCTCCGGCGAAGTGCTGATCGCCGACAACGGCAGCAACGACGGCTCGCAAGAGATCGCGACCAAGCTGGGTGCTCGCGTGGTTCCGGTTGCGGCCCGCGGCTACGGCAGCGCATTGCGCGCCGGCATTGCCGCGGCGCGCGGCACCTATGTGATCATGGGCGACAGCGACGACAGTTACGACTTCAGCGCGTTGAGTGGCTTCGTGGAACGCCTGCGCGCCGGCGACCAATTGGTGATGGGCAATCGCTTCAAGGGCGAGGTCAAACCCGGTGCGATGCCGCCGCTGCACCGCTATCTCGGCAATCCGGTCCTGACCGCCATTGGCCGTTTGTTCTTCCGCAGCCCCTGCGGCGACTTCCATTGCGGTCTGCGCGGGTTCGACCGGCAGGCTATCATCGGCCTCGATCTTCAGTCGCCCGGCATGGAGTTCGCGAGCGAGATGGTGGTGAAAGCCACCCTCAACCAGCTGCGTATCGCCGAAGTACCGATCACGCTCTATCCGGACGGGCGCTCGCGGCCGCCGCACTTGCGCAGCTGGCGCGACGGCTGGCGGCATTTGCGGTTCCTGCTGTTGTTCAGCCCGCGTTGGCTGTTCCTGTATCCCGGTCTGTTGCTGATGGCCCTTGGCGTCGCCGGCATGGCCTGGCTGCTGCCGGAGGCTCGGCGCGTCGGGAATGTGACGTTCGACGTGCATACGCTCTACTACACCGCACTTGCCGCCGTGGTGGGTTACCAGTCGGTACAGTTCTGGCTGTTCGCCACCTATTACAGCATTGGCGAAGGGCTGCGACGGCCCAGCAAGCGCTTCGCGCGCCTGATCGAGATCCTGACGTTGGAGATCGGCCTATTGGGCGGCGCCGTGCTTTTGACGGGCGGACTGGCGCTTGGCGGTTACGCGTTCGGCGCCTGGGAACAACGCGACTTCGGCGCGCTGACCTCACCGCTGACGCTGCGCTTCGTGATCGCGTCCGGCACCATGATCCTGATCGGCCTGCAGACCATCTACGGCGCGTTCTTCATGAACGTGCTGGCCATCCGCGCCTCGCGCTCATGACGATGCAGGTTAACGCGCAATACAATGTCGCCGCGCCGGAGTCCCTTCCGGTGCGCATCGCCGGCTTTCAGCGGCGCAAGATGTATGCGGAATTCCTGGCGCAGTTTCCGCCGGATCAAACCGCAAGCGTCATCGACGTCGGCGTCACCGCCGACCGTAGTTATGAACATTCGAATTATCTGGTGGCCTGGTATCCACACAAGGACCGCATCACCGCGGTGGGCTTGGACGATGCCGGCTTTCTCGAAACCGTGTATCCCGGCGTGAAGTTCGTGCAGGCGGACGGCCGCGATCTGCCGTTCGACGACGGCGCCTTCGATGTCGCCCACGCCAGCGCCGTGCTGGAGCACGTCGGCAATGCCGAGCGCCAGACGACGTTCCTGCGCGAGCTGTGGCGCGTGAGCCGACGCGGCATTTTCATCACCACGCCAAATCGCTGGTTTCCGGTGGAGTTCCACACCGTGCTGCCGCTGGTGCATTGGCTGCCGAAGCCGATGTTTCGCGGCATCCTCGCGCGCACCGGCCGCGCCTTTTTCGCCGATGAGAGCAATCTCAACCTGATCGGACCCGGCGAACTGAAGCAGCTGGCGCGCGATGCGGGCATCGCCAATCCGCAGATCGATACGGTGTCGCTGGGCGGCTGGCCGACCAATCTGCTGCTGAGCGCGCGGAAAGCCTAGCGCGTGCGCAAGACCAGCACCGCGCCGGCGATAGCCGTTACGCAAAACAGCAGCAGCAACGGATAGGCTGGCGACAAATAAAGCGGATTGATCGACGGCACGGAGGTGGCGTCGAGATAGGCGAGCAGCGCAATTCGCGATTTCACAGCGATTGCCGCGACGGTCGCCACAACGAACAGCGGCGCGACACGGCGTCGAACGATCGCCACGCCCGCGAGCACGAGCCATGCCAGGCTCGCGGCACCAACCATGACCGGCAGGGCAGCACGATACGCCGCCGCGACGCGCTTCAAGACTTTCGCCACCACGGCCGCCCGATAGACGAAAGGCATCGGACGCTCAGCACGCTCCATCTGCATGTATTGATCGAGATTGAATTTGTTCGGATCCGCGGTGGGACTGCGGCGTGTCACCGTCGGCGGCGGGTCTTCGACCAGCACGAAGACGTCGGTGTGCACCATGTCCAGGAACTGCGCCCAGGCCAGACCGCCGCCACAGTCGTCGGTGACGCAAGACATCGGATGCTCCGGCACCATCAAGCCCTCTAGGTCGAGCAGATACCAGGACAGCTTCCACGCGGCGGCGACGGTCGCGGGGATTTGCGCCGGCGTGAACACCGGCGCGAGCGTGGCGCGCGGCGGACGGCATTCGAGCTTGCCTGCGTCACAAGCCGCGTTGATCTCCGCGGCGATCCGGCCATAGAACGCCCGCGCCTCGGGCGCGCTGCGGTAATGGCCCGCAAGGAATGCCGCATCGCGCAAGGCCCAGATGAACCAGGCGGAGCGCAGTTCGTTGTCGCAAGGCTCGACGTGATAGTAGGCGCAGCCGGGACCGGCCATGATGCTGGCGATTTCGCCGTCGAGAACCGGCGCGAGTTCCGCCGCGGCGGCACTGACCGCATAGGCTTTCTGACGTGCCAGCCGGGGCACAACGACATTCGCGGGGGTCTCCTCCACGCGAATGCGCGCAAGCGCGCCGTAAGCGGCGACAAACTCGCGCTGCTTCACTTCGACCACATCGAACACGCCGTAGACGGCGTAGTTGGCCGTGGCGAAAGCGCACCAGATGCCGATAGCGCCGGCCGCGGCGACACCGGCGAGCTTGCTGTCGCGCAGCAGAGCCGCGCGGGCCTGGCGGAAGCGTTGCTGCAACGGGCCGCCGTGCCGTGCGAGTTCCGCCAGCGCGAGGGCGGCGATGCCGAGCAGCAGCGTCGGCATAATCCATAGCCCTTCCTCGCGCAGGCACCAGAACAGTCCGAACGCGATCCCAAACCAGACCGCGAGGACCACGCGATCACGCCAGGCGCGGCCGCGGCGGTGGCACCAATGCAACGCCAGCCCGAACAGCAGCAGGGTCAGCGACACATAGAGGCCTTCGCGCATCACGCGGAGATTGGCGACGGCGTAAGTCGCGGGGTTGAGCAGAAGCAGGACGTAGACGCCGAGCGTCAGGGCTTCAGCCCGCAGCCAGGGCCGCAGGCCCCGCACCAGGCAGAAGGTGGCCCCGGCATAGACGATGGCCTGGGCGACGAGGATCGGTAGGCCGATCACCCAGTTCAACGCGACGAACAGCGGATAGACCGGACCCTTGGCGAGGGTGAAGTTGCTGTAGGGGCCGAGCCAATGTCCGGAGGCGATGTAGCCGCCGCCCTTTACGAACAGCGCATCGTCCAGCGGTGCGCCAGGAATGAAGACCAGCGGCACATTCGCCATCAAGAAGATATACGCGAGCGCCACCAGCGCGTTGGCGATCTTCCACGGACGGGAAAATGGCGGGGTTTCATCCGACGTGGACTTCATGCGCCCACTGTATGGGATTCGCCCGCCGAACGGGAGGCTCATACAACGGGATGACGAAATTTAGCCCGTAAAGTCGGTGGCGTTCGCCCAAGGCTCCGACTAATTTCCGCCCCACGTAAACACCCGCCCCCCGCTTGTCATTAGGAGCTCCGACAGTGACCGACGTCCTTGGCTATCGCAAAAAGTTCGGCGTGATGGGTCCTTCGACCAACACCATCGTCCAACCCGATTTCGACGACCTGCGCGTGGCGGGCGTGACCAATCACTACAGCCGCATCCTGGTCAGCAACGCGACCATGGACAGCGACGCGGAATTCATGCGCCTGACCTATGAGATCGGCGACAACACCTGGGATGCCGTGCGCAGCGTCATGACCGCCGATCCGCAGTACCTCGTCATGGGCATGTCGGCCGTCACGTTCTACGGCGGCCAGAAGGGCTCGGCGGAATTCCTGCGCAAGGTGGAAGAGTCGTCCGGCAACAAGGTGAAGGCGTCCATCGGTTCGCAGTCTTGCGTCGCGGCGATGAAGGCCTACGGCGGCATCAAGCGCATCGCGTTCCTGTCGCCCTATTGGCCGACGGCGAACAAAGAGGTGAAGAACTTTTTCCAGGACAACGACTTCGAAGTGGTGCGCGACACCTATCTGCAGTGCCCGACGGCCTTCGCCATTGCCGCGGTGCCGGAAAGCCGGCTGGTCGATACGCTGAAGCAGCTGGATGGCCCGGAGATCGACGCCATCGTGCAGGTTGGAACGAATCTCTCGATGATCCGCCTCGCGGCCTTCGCCGAGAAGTGGCTGAAGAAGCCGGTGATCGCGATCAACACCGCGACCTATTGGCACGCGCTGCGCGCCAACGGCATCCAGGACAAGGTCTACGGCTTCGGCCGCCTGCTCGAAGAGTTCTAGAACTACGCTTTATCAAGGAACGACGCGACTTCGCAGGCGACGAGGTCAGGTTCGAGATCCCACGAGGTCATCCGCGTGCGGTTCTCGATGTCGATCACGGTGACATGCGGCGGCAGCTTGGCTGCCAGCCGCGTGTTCGCCGACAGCGTATCGCGCACCACCAGCATCAAGGTCGGCTGGCCGATCTTCTTCAGGGTCGGCGCGAGATCGTAGGCGAAGACCGCATCCGGCCCCCAATAGGAATTGTAGCCGGCGCGCATGCGCTCGCCGAACACTTCAAGCCGGCGCTCGGGCGAGACATCCTTCTGTCCGTTGATCACCGAACTGCGGAAGGCGTTCGGCACCAGTTCGGCATCCGTGAGGATCGGCGTCGGACCGGTGGTGCGTGCTTTCATCTCGGCGCGCGCCTTTTCGTCCTCGAAATACACGATGCTCGAGATGATGACTTTGCGCACGAGGTCGGGCTGCGTCACCGCCATGTCGGCGCCGACCATCGCGCCGGTATGCGTGCCGAGCAGGTCGACCTTCTTCTGCGGGCCATAGCCGAGCTTGCGCAGCGCGTCGGCGATGGCGCCGGAGTAATCCGGGATGGTCGGGGCCTTCGGCGGCGCGTCGGACGAACCGAAGCCCGGCGTATCGGGGCACAGCACCACGCGGTCGCGCGCCATCACCTTCTGGAATATCTTGAACTCCACGCCCGAGTTCGGACTGGTGTGCATGCAGACCAGCGGTGTCTTGGTGGTCGGCGCTTCCGGCTGGGAGATCGTGAAGTGGACCTGGCCGAAGCGGCCATCGGCATACAGGCGCTGGGTGCGCACCTTGGCATCGCCACCGAATTTCACATCGCTGGGGCAAGCGTCCGCCTGCGCGGCCAAAGATGCTCGCGCAAACGTGTTCGCCACGAGCGCTGCGCCCGCGCCGGCCAGAAGGCCACGCTTGGTGATGCGATTCATTGTCGTCCTCCCACGGATGTGCGCAGTCAGCAAACCGCGCCGCGCCCCATGTCGTCAAGCGGCGGGTCGTCAAGCGGGCGGCAAGGCCCAAGAACCGGGTATATTGCCTGGTTATTGCCCGGACGCTGGGGCCCAGACTACGATTGCCGCAACTGCACCCCGGGAGGATTTCATGAAAAAGCTTCGCGTGATTGCCGTGATGGCAAGCTTGCCGCTGTTCTGCGGGCAAGCCATGGCACAGGACCAAGACGTCAAGGCACCGGTTTCCGGCGCCCCGCGAACGCAACCTCGCGAAAAGCACGAGATGACCTTCTTCGTCACGTCCGAGAACCCAGGCAAAGGCGGCGATCTCGGCGGCCTCGCCGGGGCGGATGCTTATTGTAAGAAGCTCGCCACCGCCGTGGGTGCGGGCAATCACGATTGGAGAGCCTATCTGAGCACGCAGGGCCCCGGCGCGGTGAACGCGCGCGACCGCATCGGCCAAGGCCCCTGGTACAACCAGAAAGGCGTGCGTATCGCCGCCGACCTGGCCGATCTGCACGGCGACACCGTCGAACTGGCGCGTAAGGGCAACCTGATCAACAAGGCCACCATCGTCACGGAGAAAGGTGACATCGTGCCCGGCGAAGGCGACAAGCCGAACAACCACGATGCGCTGACCGGTTCGCAGATGGACGGTCGCGCCTGGACGGACTCTGCCGACCATACTTGCAAGAACTGGACGAGCAGCACGGACGGCAAAGCTTACGTCGGCCACATGGACCGCACGAGCACGGGATTCGGCGGTTCGTGGAATGCGACCCACGACACGCAGGGCTGCAGCCTGGAAGCCTTCCGGAAGAACGACGGCGCCGGTCTCTTCTTCTGCTTCGCGGCGGACTCGAAATAAGCCGCCAACGCGATTAGTGCGCCGCGACCTCGAACGGCACCGTGTAGGTCGCGGCCACCAATCTCTTCTCGCCACGCTCTTTCGTATCGACATCGAAGGCGCGGTTGATCTTGTTGCCGGCAACGTCTTCCAGCGTGTTCGGCACGACCAGTACGTAACGACCAGCGGCCCAGGGCTGATCCGGAGTGAAGACCCAACGGGTCTCCTCCGCGCCAATCTCGACATTGCCGTCGATCATGCCGCCGCGTGAGTCGTTCACCTGAATGACCCGCTTGAGCAACGCGGCATCGATCGGTTTCGGAAACACGACCGTGAGCGCCGCCGCGCTGCCCGCCTTGGGCGCGGTCACCTTCCACGTGGTGACATCGAGCACCGCGCGATCCGACGCCACGACCTCGAACGACTTCGTGAAACCGGCCTTCAGGGGCGTGCCAGTCGCGTCGGGCCATGCGGCATCGATCGCCAGCGTGTATTTATGCCCCGCCTCGATCGGTGCGCCGATCTCGCGGTTGGGCAGGATGTCGCGCTTGATGCGGCCGGGATCGAGCAGGATGGTGAGACGGCGCAAGTCCGGATCCCACAGCTCTTCCTGCAGTTCCAGAAACACTTGCGGCACCACCTTGCCCTGTTCGTCGAGCAGACGAATCCACTGGTAGGCGCCACCGCGCGCCATCGCCTGCGAGAAGTGGATGTAGAACTTCAGCGTGTTCGCGGGCAGCCGCGATGTCGTCGGATAGATGCGCTCCACCACCGTGCGCGCGGTCTGCGCCGCCTTTGGTACGGTGAAGCTGGCGTTCGCCGTCTCCGCACCGCGCTTGTAGCGCGCCTGATAGGTCACGCCGGGTTCGAGCGGGAATTGCGGACGGAATTGCAGCACGCCGGCCTCGCGCCGATAGCTGCCGAGGATGGGCTGCGCGGCGGTACCCGCGACGGTGATTTGCAGGATATCGGGGAATGTCTGATCCGATGCCGCGGCGAGATCCTTCGCGCCGTGCACCGTGAAGGCCGGCGGCGTGCCTTCGAGCTTGATCTCGGCGGCAACCGCCGCCCCGGCCCACAGGGCCAGGACGGCGGTGATCACAAAGCGCATCGCTTTTGCCAGACTAGGGCAGCGCGACAGACTTCAGGTCTTGGCCGGCAGAGGTCTTCACCAACGCCAGAGCATGCGTATCGTCGAGCGCCACGATGTGCTCGATGCCGTTGAGCGACTTCACCGTTTCGTACGGAACGCCGGTGATGTCGGTCGGCTTGGTGATGGCCGGATAGCTCTCGAGCTTGGCGGCCGAGATCTTCATCACGCCACGGCTGGAGTTGTTCATCAGGATGTAGTCGGCGCCATTTTTCTTATAGGCGAACATGTCGAGTGGACGGTTGCCCGCGCCGAGTTCCGCGATCGTCTTGCCCTTCACCTTGTTGCCAGGCTTCAGGTCGGCGGACTTGAACACCACCAGCGGCGTGCAGGTGTAGGCCGCGAGCACCACGTCTTCGCCGTTGATCTTGTACGTCATGAACGTACGGATCGGCGAGTTGGTCTCGAAGCCGCCGTGAGAGCCGTGGAAGATCTCGGCACTCGCGCCGCGCTCGGCGGACGTGAACGGATAGGAGATCATGCGCAGGTTCGACGAGAACTCTTCGTTCGACAGACCGGCGACAACGACTTTGCCATTGGTGAACGCGATGTCGGTGATCGCATCCATGCGCTTGCGCTGGTCGGCGTTGCCTTCACCGGCGACGGTGTTCGGCAGGCTGACGCGCGCATTCTTGATGTTGTCGAGCGACAGCATCTCGAGCTTGCCGCCGGCGGCGGTGCGCACGATCACCGGGGTCGCGTCGGGGCCACGGCCACGCGAGACCGAGATGTAGGCGTTCTTCGAGATCGGATTCACCGCGATGGCGTTGATCAGGATCTTGTCGGCGGTGGTGCCGAGCAGGCCGGCGACCTTGCCGTCGATGCCGGTCATGTCGATCGCTGCGGCCTGAGCGGCCGGGGTGGTGTCGCCGGTGTCGAGCGCCACGATCGAGGCGCCGAGGCTGTCGCCGACGAACAAGACGCCGTCCGGCCCGAAGGCGAGACGACCGGCCGAGCGGAGTTCAGCCTTACCGGCCTTGAGGGAATCGGCGGCACCGGCGGCGAAGGCCGGGCTGGCGAGCGTGATGGCGGAGAGCAAGGCAAGGCAGGAGAGGTGAGTTTTGCGCATGGTCGTCGTCCCTTCGTTCAGGTGATAACGAGCGTTCAGAAACTGGGGCAAACCGCGGGTCTTTCGAGAATCCAGGCGGGTGCAAGCCGGGCGGGAGTTTCGGCCTCGCAACGCAGGGTGTCAATTCACCGACCCGCCAGTAGTGGACGCCGGCACCGTTTTAGCCCCACCGTGGTCCACCGACCCTCGCATCCTGCTCGGTGCGGCGGTTTCACGGAATTTGAACGGGGGAACAACACCTATATCAATTACGCAAACCTGCCGTGGACTAGCCACGGGGCGTACATTCCGTGTTATGCAGCATCAGCTGCGTGAAATATCACGACTCCGGAAGACCTGTGAATTCGCTTCGTACCCTCACCCGCGGCCTTAGCGTCATTCGCGCGCTGAATGCCACCAACGGCGCCAACATCCAGGTGATCGCGCGCGAGACCGGAGTCTCGCGCGGCTCAGTTCATCGCATCCTGGAAACGCTGGCGGCCGAAGGCTATGTCCGCCACGTCAAAGGCCGCTACTACGTCGAGCGCAAACTTTGTCTGATGACGGCGGCGATCATCGAAAGCGCGTGGATCGATCGCGCGCAGCCCGCCATCGAGGAGCTGTGCCGCGACGTGCGCTGGCCCATCACCGTGATGCGCCCGAACGGCCTGGCCATGGAAACCTGCGCCGGCACCGACAAGCTCAGCCCGTTCCGCCACCGCACCGTCAGACTCGGCGTGCGCCTGCCCATGATGGGCAGCGCAGCGGGCCGGGTGTTCGTGGCTGCCCAGCCCGACGCCATGCGTGCGCAGCTCGTCGAATCCCTGAGCCGCGCCGCCGAATTCCCGGAAGATCAGGAGTTCTGCCGCAATCAGCGCCAGGCTTTGGAAATCCTCGCGGGCGTCCGGCAAAAGGGCGTGGCGACCGCGGGCGTCGGCCGCATCACCGTCATCGCCGTGCCGATCGTGCAGGACGACGGCCTGGTGTTGGGCGCGATGTCGCTGCGCCATTTCACCGCGTCGATCTCCACCGCCGAGGTGATCCGCACGAATATCGCAAAAATGCAAAGTACGGCGAAGGGGATCGCCAATCCCTGATTGCCCGCTCTAAGGCCGGATGGTGGTTGGGTTGCGCCCAACCATAGGGCTAGTATCCCCACCGGGTTCCGACACGTGGTGCCGGCCTTATGCATGGGGAGATTCACGATGGACGACGATAGAACGCAAATCCACGAAGACGGTCTGAACGCAGACGTTTCGCGTCGCGGCTTCGGCGGCCTCGCGGTTGGCGCGGGCATCGCGGTGACAGCCGGCGCGCCGGCGAAAGCCGCTGAACTGCCGGTCACCGAGACCGACGTCACGATCAAGACCGCTGACGGCACCTGCGACGCCGCCTTCATCCATCCGACGACCGGGACTTACCCGGGCGTGATCATTTGGCCGGATGCGCTGGGCCTGCGCCCGGAATTCCGCAAGATGGGCCGTCGCCTCGCCGCTGCCGGTTATGCGGTGCTGGTGCCGAACCCGTTCTACCGCACGGCCAAGGCGCCCGTGTTCGATTCCTCGAAGTTCAGCTTCTCGAATGCCGAAGACATGGGAAAGCTGCAGAAGTTCATGGGCGCGATGACGGCCAAGGGCGCGGAAACGGACACCGTCGCGTTCGTCGCATTCCTTGACGCGCAGCCGCAGATGAAGAAGGGCAGCAAGATCGGCACCCAGGGTTATTGCATGGGCGGTCCGCTGACCATGCGTACCGCGGCGACGTTGCCAGACCGCATCGGCGCGGCCTGCTCGTTCCACGGCGGCGGCCTTGTCACCACCGCGCCGGACAGCCCGCACCTGCTGGTTTCGAAGATCAAGGCGAAGTCGCTGTTCGCCGTTGCGCAGAACGACGACCAGAAGCAGCCGGATGCCAAGGATGTTCTGAAGAAGGCCTTCGCCGACGCGAAGAACCCGGCAGAAGTTGAAGTGTATGAAGCTCTGCATGGCTGGTGCGTGCCCGACATGCCGGTGCAGGACGGCAAGCCGCTCTACCACAAGGACCTGGCTGAGAAAGCCTGGACCCGTCTGCTGGCGACCTACAAGGCCGGTCTGGCTTAAGCAGCCTCATTCGGTTTGAGAACGACGCGGGTCGCAGCGATGCGGCCCGCGTTTTCTTTTGCGGCTAGCGCTTCACCAGCGCGGAAGCCGCGTCGCCGGCAAGACGGCCGAGGTTGATCGCCACCAGCAGGCCGGAGCCCGACAGATAACCCCAATCGGCGGGACCGGAGAGACCGCGCGCCGCGCCGCCGCCCGCGAACAGGTTGGGGAAGCGCGATCCGTCGGGACGCAGCACACGCCCCTCACCGTCGACTTCGAGACCGCCCTGGGTGTGGAACAACGCACCGGTGATCTTGGCGCACATGAACGGCGCCTCAAGCGGCGGCGTGATGCTGAAATCGCGGCCCCAGGCATCGCGTTCCTTGCGCGCGCCGAGCGCAGCGATCTCATCAAACGTCGACTGCAATGTCGCGACATCGCATCCGATCTGCGCGGCGAGGCCCGCGACATCGGGGATGCGCTTGATCGCGCCTTGCGACCAACTGGTCTGGTGACAGAGCATCGGGCCGGCGGCCTTCTCGCAGCGTTCGTCCCAGATCGCCCAGGCGACGTTGCCGGGCTGGCTGCGCACGATCAGCCCTTGCTCGGAGTAGCCCGCGTTCTCGTGCGAGAATCGTTTGCCGCGCGCGTTCACCTGGATGCCGCCTTGCGCGACCACGCCCCAGTTGAGGCGCGTCATATGCGGCGTGCAAACCGCGCCATGGCCCTGGAACGAACCAAGGTCCTTCAACGACGCACCGAGTCCTTCGCCCCACAGCACCGCGTCGCCCTGGTTTCCCGAATGCCCAAGATGCGGCGCATCGGCGATCTGCGGGATGTACTTCGCAACCAGTGCCGGATTTCCGCCGAAGCCGTTCGTCGCCAGGATCAGGGCTTCGCAGCCGATGTTCTCCAGCGTGCCGTCCGGACGCGTGATCTGAACGCCGCGAATGCGGTCCTGATCGTCCGCGAACAGACTGGTGACCGGCGCAGAGGTCGCGATGTCGACCCCGGCTTTCGCGACCGCTTGCAGCAGCATGGCGTGTAGGGCCGAGCCATCGAAGCCCGCCGGCATATGAATGTGTGGGCGCGAATGGTTCGGATAGCTGAACTTCGTCATCGGCGTCATCTCGATGCCGTGACGCTCGACCAGCCAATCGACCGTGGGACCTGAGGCTTCAGCGATGGCTTGCGCGATCGTCGCGTCGCATTGATTGCGCGCCTTCGAGAGCAAGTCTTGCGTGAGGTAAGCAGGCTTGTCCTCGACGCCGGCTGCGGCTTGCAGTTTTGTGCCCGCGCCGATGATCTGCCCGCCTGAGAGCGACGTGTTGCCCTCGGGCTTGGCGTCGCGTTCCAGGATAATCGCGTCAGCGCCGGCATCGGCGGCGGCGAGCGCCGCGACACAGCCGCAGGCGCCGCCGCCGACGATCACAATCGGCATTTCGAAGTCGAAAGACGGAATCTCGCGCAGGATCGGCATGAACGGCGTGATACGACGTCCGCCGCGCGCAGGCTAGCTTTTATGCCGACCTTTATTTACGCGCGCCGAAAATGAACCAGCTTCCATTCCCGTAAGGCGGCGCGGGAATCTCGTTGGCCACGAAGCGCGCCAAGTCCTTGTCGCCGAACGTCCGCCAGTTGGGGATGAACCGCTGCCAGCAGGTGGCCGGGGAGAAACCTGCGTCCACGCAGAGTTGAACGGGCTCCTGGGCCCGGTAATCCGCGTAATCCGGCTCATAGTTATAGTAGCAGTCCCAATCGAGCACGAAGGCGGTGTAAGGATCGACTTCGCTGTTTGGGGGAAGCTCCATGTGCGCGAGCCGCCCGCCTTTCGCCAAGAGCCGATGGTTCTCGCGAAGGGTCGCCTTCGTCGACGCGACGGGCATCTCGTGGAAGAAGAAGCTCGAGACAATCAGATCGAAGAAGCCGTCGGGGAAATCGGTGAGTTCCGCATTCTGTTGTGAAAGGTGCAGCGGGATTCCCTGAACCTCAAAACAGGCATGACCGTATCGCAGGCCCGGAGCGGCCACGTCGATGCCGTAAAGTTCCGCGTCCGGATACACCTCGCGATAGGGGGCGAGGTTTTTTCCAATACCCGTGCCGCAGTCGAGGATGCGCCGGGGCTTGAAGTCAGGACACGCGCGCTTGAGAAAATGCGCCACGCTCTCCGCCACGGCCCCGGGGTTGCCACGACGGTGAGCCAGCCCGCCCGAGAAAACTTTTGTGCCGTGCGCCGCGACCGCGCCGATCGCCACATCGTCCGGCATCAGTTCCGCAGTGAACGATCCGGGGATGTGATGGACATCGATGTCGGCAACATAAGCCGGCGGCTTGAACAGCGGATCGGTGCGCAACGAGCCGCCGGCCGGATTGAGCCGCGCCGCCTCGCGTGCGACGGCGACCATTTCGGGCAGCTTCCGTTCGACGGCATCGGAGACAGACTGCCAGGTCATTTCCTGGGCGTTGACGCGCATCGCGGAGTAGACGGCGAACGTAGGATCATGAAGCATGGCTTCGCGGATCTCATTGAGATCGCGCGGAGCGTGGCCTTCCTTCTTCGCATACGAAGGGCGCTCGACGGTTTCGTAGGCCGTTTTCATGTCCGCGGCCTTGTCGACAAGGACGTGTTTCCGCAGAGCGCTGACGAAGCGTTGGCGGGCAACCTCGTCATGCGTCGGCTGGAACAGGGCCTCGATATCGGCAAAGTGGCCGGCTTCGGATGGCTGGAGGGGAGCTTCGGGCATGAGACATCTCCTTCGTCCCATCGACTATGTGACAAGCGGATTGCCGCGAGATTGATTCCGATCAAGGCGCAATCGGTTTGGGGACGCGATCTACGCGGCGAGGACGTTGGCACGCGGGGTTGAACGCACGCCCAGGACCAGCAACGCGCCGACGATGCAGGTCGCGCCCGCGACCAGGAACGCCGGCAGATAGCTGCCCTCGCTTTGGCGGATGATGCCCGCGCCAAGGGCGGCCATGGCCGCGCCGATCTGGTGGCCGGCGAAGACCCACCCGAACACCACGGGCCCACGGTCGCGCCCGAATATCTCGCTGCACAGACGCACTGTAGGCGGCACCGTCGCGATCCAATCTAACCCGTAGAACACGGCGAAAATCGGCAGGCCAATGCCGGGGGCATCGAAAGCGAACGGCAGGAAAAACAGCGAAAGCCCGCGCAGCGCGTAGTACCAGAACAACAGATGCCGGTTGCTGAAGCGATCCGACATCCAGCCGGACCCGACGGTGCCGACGAAATCGAAGATGCCCATCATGGCGAGCAGGCCGGCAGCGGTGACTTCGGCGATGCCGTGATCGGCGCAGGCCGCGATCAGATGCGTGCCGATGAGCCCGTTAGTCGTCGCGCCGCAGACGAAGAAGCTGGCGAACAGCAGCCAGAAGTCCGGCACGCGGATGGCGTCGCGCAGGACCGGGATCGCGCGGTGAATGTTCGGCGTCACCGAAACCTGCGCCTCCGCGCCGTAGGGCGCGAGGTCGATGTCGGCCGGGCGTTCGGGCAACAGCGTTGCGATCAGCGGCACCAGAATCGCGGTGGCGATGGCGACCGTGAACACCGCCGCTTGCCAGCTGACATGGGTGACGATCAGCGCGAGCGGCGGCAGGAACAGCAGCTGGCCGGTGGCGGAACTGGCGGTGAGGAAGCCGATGGCGAGGCCGCGCCGCGTGGCGAACCAGCGGTTCACCACCGTCGCGCCGAGAACCAGCGCGGTCATACCCGTGCCCGCGCCGATGACACCACCCCACACCACAACCAGTTGCCAGACGTGGGTGATCTGCGTGGTGAGCAGCAGGCCGATCAGAACCGTGCTTAGCGCGATCAGGATGGTGCGGCGCAGACCGATACGCTGCATCAGTTCGCCGGCGAAGGGGCCAATCAATCCGTATAGCAGCAAGTTCAGCGATACCGCCGCCGAGATCGTCGCACGGTCCCAGCCGAAGTCCTGTTCAAGCGGCAGGATCAGCACCCCGGGCGTCGAGCGTACCGCCGCCGTCGTCAGCATCAGCAGGAATGTGAGCGCGACCACGACCCAGCCATAGTGGGCCCGGGGGCGCATGAAACGGGCGAGAGCGGTCATACCGGCTTCTCCTTGGCCTGAAGGCTTCGCATGCGCCCGCAAACGGATCGCCCAGGCCTTACTGGGATACAGCCTAGCCGGTGTACGTGGCCGACATCGAGACCGCGCCGTCGCAGCGGATCGCGGCAACCGACTCCGCCGTTTCGCCCACGGTCAACTTGACCTCCTGCGAGACGAACAGCGGCGCGAGCGCGCGGAAGCTGAACGTCGCCGGCGCCTTGCCGAGGCGCTTGCGCGCGTGCCCCAGCAGTTTCGCCGCGGTGAACGGACCGTGCACAACCAAGCCGGGATAGCCTTCGACCTCGGTCACATAGGGCGCGTCGTAATGGATGCGGTGATTGTTGAACGTCACAGCCGAGAAGCGGAACAGGTTCACCGGGCCCGGCAGCCACAGCTCATCGCCGGCAGCTTGCGTGTGCGGCTTTGCGACGATGGGCGTGGGCGCGGCCTTCTCCCCCTCACCGCGATACACGATCGACTGGCGCTCGCTCACGCACATCGCGCCGTCTTGCGTGATGATCTGATCGACCTCGACGAACACGAGATCGCCGGAGCGGCCGGCTTTGTGATTGACCGACACGATGCTGGAGGTGCGGGTCGCCGGCTTGCCGAGCTTCAAGGCGGCGCCGAACTTGAGCGCGGCGCCCGCGAACATGCGGCGCGGCAGCGAGATCGGCGGCAGGAAGTCGCCGCGGCGCGGGTGGCCGTCGTCGCCGATCTCGGCGTCCGGCGCGACCGGCAGGAAGAACGCCCAATGCGCCATCGAAGGGGCGGCGCGCTCGACATCCATGTCCTCGCCAATGGCAGCGGCGAAGCGGCGCAGGTTTCCGGCTTCGAGGACTTCGGTCACGCTCTGGCTGCGCCCGATAGCGCCCTGCCAGCTTTTCACATCGTCCGGTGTGATGGTCATGCTTACTTCCCTGCGCTGGCGACAGTGCCGGCGTCATGCAGTTTGCCGATTTCGCCCGCGCTGAGCTTCAACACATTGGCGAGCACTTCGTCGGTGTGCTGGCCCAGGCGCGGACCGGGCTGCACCGGCTGGCGGGTGTGGCCGGCGAGCGTCGCCGCGGCACCGGCCGCCGGATAGGTCAGGCCGCTCGGCTGCGTGATCGTCTGGAAGATCGGGTTTTCGGTGAACAGGCGCTTGTCCTGCGTCACCGCCTGATGCGTGGTCTGGTAGGGACCCCACGTCACACCCTCGGCGTCGAGGCCGGCGCCGAGCGCGGCCAGCGTGTGCTTGGCGCAGCCCTGTTCGACCAGCGGGAACAGACGGTCGCGGTGCGTGAAGCGCGCGCCTTCGTTCTTGGCGAAATCAACGCCGACTTCAGCTTCGAGCGCCGCCACGGGGGCCGCGATGTCGAGCATCTTCAGCATGCCTTTCCACTGACGCGGCGTGATGGCGATGATGATGAGACGTTGGCCGTCGGCGGTCTTGAAGTCGCGGCCGAACGCGCCGAACAGCGCATTGCCCAGACGCGGGCGGTCCCGCCCGGTGGTGAACACTTCGGCGACGTTGCCGAGGTTGCTCATGGTCGCGGCGAGAATGTCGGACAGCGGCGCGCGGATTTCGGTGCCTTCGCCGGTCTCGCGGCGCTTGCGTTCCGCCGCCAGGATCGCGAAGGCGCCGTAAGCGCCCGTCAGCAGGTCCCAGGCCGGCAGCATCGAGTTGACCGGGCCGTCGTACTCGGTCGGGCCGGTCATGAACGGGATGCCCGACGCGGCGGCGACGGTGTAGTCGACGGCGGGCGAACCGTCGGCCCAGCCCATCACGCGCATGCAGATCAGATCGGCACGGCGGGCCTTCAGCTTCTCGTACGACAGGAATCCTTCGACCGGATAGTTGGTGACGAAGATGCCGCCTTCAGGTCCCGGCGCGGTCGCGAGTTGGGCGGCGAGTTCGCGCCCCTCCGGCGAGCCGAGGTTGATGGCGATCGACTTCTTGCCTTTTTGCAGGCCTTCCCAATAGAGCGACTTGCCGCTCTCCTTGGCGAGCGGCCAGCGCTCGAAATCGGGACCGCCGCCGATGTTGTCGAAGCGGATCACTTCGGCGCCCATCTGCGCCAGATAAAGCGCGCAGGACGGGCCGGCGACGAACGCCGAACCTTCCACCACGCGCATGCCCTTCAGAAGATCGTACATGGCATCCTCACAAGGAAGGCTCGGGAGTTCGAGCCGATATGTCGGTTAAGGCTAGTTGGCCTCGTCGAGGAGACGGCGGCCAATGACCTGCGCCTGGATTTCGCCAGCACCCTCGAAGATGTTGAGGATGCGTGCGTCGGCCAGCAGACGGCTCGCGGTGTATTCCATCGAGAAGCCGTTGCCGCCGTGGATCTGCAGCGTGTTGTCGGCGGCGGCCCAGGCGACGCGCGCGCCGAGCAGCTTGGCCATGCCGGCCTCGAGGTCGCAACGCTTGCCGGCGTCCTTCTGGCGCGCCGCGAAGTACGTCAACTGACGGATCGCCATGATCTCGGCGGCCATCATCGCGAGCTTGTTGGTGACGCGCGGGAATTCCAGGATCGAACGGTCGAACTGCTTGCGGTCGATGGCGTAGTTCAAGCCGGTGTTCAAAGCGGACTGCGCCACGCCGATAGCACGCGCCGCCGTCTGGATGCGGGCGCTTTCGAACGTGATCATCAGCTGTTTGAAACCCTGGCCTTCGACTTCGCCGAGCAGGTTCTTGGCATCGACCTCGAAACCGTCGAAGCCGATCTCGTATTCCTTCATGCCGCGATAGCCGATCACCTGGATCTCGCCGCCGCTCATGCCCTTCGCCGGGAACGGGTTGGCGTCGTCGCCGCGCGGTTTGGTCGCCAGCAGCATCGACAGGCCACGATGGTCCTTGCTGTCGGGGTTGGTGCGCACGAGCAGCGTCATGATGTCGGTGCGCGCCGCGTGGGTGATCCAGGTCTTGTTGCCGGTGACGACGTACTTGTCGCCCTGCTTCACGGCGCGGGTTCGCAGCGAGCCGAGGTCAGAGCCGGTGTTCGGCTCGGTGAACACGGCGGTCGGCAGGATCTTCGCCGCGGCGAGGCCCTTCAGATAGGTTTCCTTCTGCCACCCGGTGCCGTGGCTGAGGATGAGTTCGGCGGCGATCTCGGACCGCGTCGCCAGCGAGCCGACGCAGATCCAGCCGCGCGCGAGTTCTTCCGACACGACGCACATGGCGGTCTTGCCCATGCCGAGGCCGCCCCACTCTTCAGGCATGGTCATGCCGAAGACGCCGAGTTCACCGAGTTCTTCGATCAGCTCCATCGGGACGAACTGATCCTTCAGGTGCCATTCGTGCGCGAAGGGAATCACTTTCTCTTCCGCGAACGCGTGGAACTGGTCGCGGATCATGTCGAGGGTTTCGTCGAGGCCGGTGTTCTCCAGCGTCGGACGGCCGCGCTGTGCGACCAGGTGGTGCGCGATACGCGACTTCACCGCCTGATTTACGCCTTCGCGCGACAGCTTCAGCATCGCCGGCGACGAGAGCTTGGCGAGCGTGTCCGCATCTTGGGTGAGATCGTACGGGCGCGCGATCTCTTCCTGCGTCATCGGGATGCCGCCGATCATCTGCGCGGCGTATTCGCCGACCAGCAGCTGCGCGAGCAGTTCTTCGATTTCGGTGAGCTTACCGTCCTGCGACAGGCGCTCGATCCAGCCGGTGACCTGATTGATCACCTCGGCGTAGGAGGCGTACCAGCCCAGGCCGTGCACGATGTGCTGTTCGTTGTCGGCTTTCACGCGGTCCACGCCCTTGGGCCCTTGGACGCGGGCGTAGACGCCGTCACGGGCGGCGGAGACGAAGGATTGCGCGTCGCTCGCGGCGGTGCGGAGCAACGTGACGAGATCGGGGAGAGTGATTTGATTGGTCACGTGTTTCTTCGCAAAAAATGATGCCTGGATGGCACGGTGGTAATAGACCGGACGGTGTTATTCAAGGGACCAAGCCCCCGCAAGCCGGGTCGAAGGCGGCCTCTGTGCGGTGTGAAATAGCAGCCTTCGCCAAACCCGAACGCTGCCGGGCCCGCCGCGCCGGCAAACGCCTACATCGGCATCCAGGGGCGCGGCTCGCTGCCCAGGACCAGATGGCTCGCGGTACGGTCAGCCAGCCCCCGGATCAGGCCGTCGTACGCCGCTTTACGGCGCTCGAACGCGAATTTGCCGATGGCGTTCGGAGAATTGTACAGATCGCTGATCCAAACCGCGCTGTGGCCCGTAGCATGTGCGTCGAGCATCGACGTCACCGCCTCGGGCTGGCGCAGCACGTCGACGTGAACGAAGGCGTGTGGCAGCGCGCGATAGCGCTGCCAGTGCGCGAGCCATTGGTCCATCGAGCCGAAGGCCGTTCCCATCTCGCGCACGAATTCGCGCTGCGCAGCCCCGGCATCCGTCAGCAGCATTTCTGGCACGTAGTAAGGCTTCAACTCGGCGAAGGCCGCGTCGACACGCGGCTTGGTGCGGGCGAAAAAGCCGGCGAAGTCCTCGCCGTCCCATTCGCCGATCATGATCTCACGCAGCATCAACGCCGGCTTGCTGTAATCGTAGTGCACGACCTTGGTGCGATCATGGAAACCGATCGTCTCCAGGATGCGGTTGGTCTTGAAGCCCGAGGCGAGCATGAACACGCTGTCGAGGCCGTCGCGAAATTTCAACGTCGGGATATCGACGTCGGTCTCGCTGTTGAAGACGAAGATCCAGTTCGGCTGGTCATGTCGGCTAGGCGTGCGCCGCAGGAACGTCAGGATCTCGTTCAGCATCTTGTCTTCGGTCGGCGGCGCGGCGATCACATCCGTCAGCGCCTGCTTCCATTCGTCGGCGTCGCCGTAGTAGGCGTAACAGTGCCGCTTGAAGCGGCGCATGTCGCTCGACCAGTTGTTGAGCGTCTGACCGCTGGCGAGGCCCGCGTTGATCAGATTCCAGCCGTAGCCATAGGACGCCTCGATGGGCAGCGTCTGGCCCGTGGGCTTCAGCCACAGCGGCGTGTAGTTGTCGTGGACGTTTTCGGGACTGCGCTGCGGGATAGCCACCGTCTCGCGCTTCTTCTCGGGCGCGCCGAGCGACGGGCGACCCGCCTTTTCCCAGGCGCGGCGATTGATCAGAACGCATTGGTCGTGGAAATAGAAATAGCCGCCGCGATCCATGAGATGGCCCGAGGCCAGTTCGCAGGCATCGAGCGCCGCATTCAACGCATGCGACAGATCGTCGCCACCGTAGAAGATGTGGCCCGCGTTCTGGATCAGGACGAAGTCCTTGGTGGAGCGCTTCAGCGCATCGTCCCAACTGAAGGCGAAGCGGAAGTCCGCCTGCGGCAGGTTGAACGAGAACACCGTGAAGAAGGTGGTGATTTCCGCCAGGCGCGTATCCACGGCGATATTCGGGCGCGCGACACCGACGTGAGCATCGAAGGTGGGCACATTGGCGAGGAAGAAATCGCAGCGTGCGCGCACGGATTTTTGCGCACCTTGATCGACGTAAAAGACCACTCCTGCCGCTCCTCGCGCCGCTTCAGGCCGGCAGCTTAGCACAGCCCCCAGCGGCGCTCACGCAGCGGTTGGCGGATGCGATCCCCCTTCCCGGCCCGGCCTACCCGCGCGCACACTCCGGCAACAGCAATCTTGGGGAGGATTTGGCATGCGTTTCGTGATGATGGTCGCCGCTCTCGGGCTCGGCTCACTGGGGCTCGCCTCCGCTGGCGCGCAAGCGACCGAGGTTCAGTGCAAAGGCAACGAAGTGAACCAGAAGGCGGTCGAAGAGATGACCGAGATCCTGTTCAACCAGCGCGACGCCGATCAGGCCCCCCGCTTCTACGCACCGACCGTTACCAGCCACAATACTGACGGCGCCAACAGCGCCGGCATCACCCAGGTGCCGATCGCGCAGATGCAAGCGATGTGGCGCGGCTTCAAGGTCAGCCTGCCCGACCGCAAGCTGGTGAACGATCTCATTTTGTGCAGCGGCGACACCGTCACCGTGCGCACGACCGTGACCGGCAGCATGACCGGGCCGATGAACGGCATCCCGCCCACCGGCAAGTCGTTCACCATGAGCGCGATCGACATCTATCGCTTCAAGGACGGCAAGGTTGTCGAGCGTTGGGGCAATGCCGACGGCATGGGCATGCTGATGCAGCTTGGCATTCTCGACCAAGTCATCGCGATGCAGAAGAAAGCGCCCGCGAAGTAGGGCGCGAAGTAGCTAGCCGGCGTTCTGGACCTTCGCCCAGGTATCGCGCAGGCCGACGGTGCGGTTGAACACCGGCTTGGCGGGCGTTGAGTCCGGATCGACGGCGAAGTAGCCGATACGCTCGAACTGCACCGCAGCGGTCTCCGTGAGCGCGGCCAGCGCCGGCTCGAGCTTGCCTTCGATCACTTCCAGCGAGTTGGGGTTGAGGTCGGCCACCACATCGCCGTCGGCGCCCGGATCGGGGCGCGAGAACAGTGCGTTGTAGAGCCGTACTTCGGCATTCACGGCGTGCTGCGCCGAGACCCAGTGCATCGTGGCCTTCACCTTGCGGCCATCGGGCGCGTTGCCGCCCTTGGTCGCGGGATCGTAGGTGCAGCGCAGTTCGATCACATTGCCCGCCGCATCCTTCACCGCCTCCCGGCAGGTGATGAAATAAGCGTAGCGCAAGCGCACTTCCTGACCGGGCGACAGGCGGAAGAACTTCTTCGGCGGGTTCTCCATGAAGTCTTCTTGTTCGATATAGAGCTCGCGGCCGAACGGCACTTTGCGCGAACCGGCGGACGGATCTTCCGGGTTGTTCACCGCCTCAAGCTCTTCGGACTGGCCTTCTGGATAGTTCTCGATGACGACCTTGAGCGGCTTCAGCACCGCCATGTAACGCGACGCGGTCTTATTCAGCAATTCGCGCACGCAGGCGTCGAACATCGCGACATCGACCACGCTGTTGGCGCGCGCGACACCGACGCGCTTGATGAAATCGCGCACGGCGGCCGCCGGCACGCCGCGACGGCGAATGCCCGCGAGCGTGGGCATGCGCGGATCGTCCCAGCCCTTCACATGACCGTCGCGCACGAACAGGTTCAGGTAGCGCTTCGACAGGATCGTGTAGGTGATGTTGAGGCGCGCGAACTCGAACTGACGCGGCTGCGCCGGCACCGGCAGGTTGTTCAGCAGCCACTCATAAAGCGGCTTGTGATCGGAATATTCCAGCGAGCAGAGCGAGTGCGTGATGTGCTCGATCGCATCCGACTGGCCGTGGGCGTAGTCGTACATCGGATAGATGCACCACTGCGTGCCGGTGCGCGGATGCGGCGTGTGGATGATGCGATACAGCGCGGGGTCGCGCAGATTGATGTTGCCGGCCGCCATGTCGATCTTGGCGCGCAGCACGCGCGTGCCGTCCGGGAATTCGCCCGCCCGCATGCGGCGGAACAGATCGAGGTTTTCTGCCACCGAGCGGTCGCGGAACGGGCTGTTCTTGCCGGGCTCGGTCAGCGTGCCGCGACTGGCGCGCATTTCATCGGCTGACTGATCGTCGACGTAAGCCTTGCCGTCTTCGATCAGCTTTTCCGCCCAGGCGTAGAGCTGTTCGAAGTAGTCGGACGCGTGATAGAGGTGCTGGCCCCAATCGAAGCCGAGCCAGCGTACATCCGTCTCGATGGCGTCGATGTATTCCTGCTCTTCCTTCGCCGGATTGGTATCGTCGTAGCGCAGGTGGCAGCGGCCGCCGAATTCCTCGGCGATTCCGAAGTTCACGCAGATGGCCTTGGCATGGCCGATGTGCAGATAGCCGTTCGGCTCCGGCGGGAAGCGGGTGACGGGGGCGGTATGGCGGCCTGAGGCGATATCGTCGGAGACGATGTCGCGGAGGAAATTGCTGGGCTCGGCCGGAGCGGCCGGCGCCGTTTCGGCGGACATGCTGTTTCCTCTGAAATCCGGTACCGGGAACCCGGCACGCCGGGCTTATGTGCCAAATCTCAGGCCATTCGCCAAGGGCGGCCCGGCTGCAATCGGCGCGAAGGGCCCTATATAATGGCCCCACACCCCGGAGGTTCCCATGTTCGGACTGCGTAAACCTGCGATGCCCTCTGCCGCCGAAGCGCTGCCTGGCCGTGCTGAGACGATCCCCGTGCCTGAAAAGCACTTCGTGAACGGCAACCGCCTGGTCGCGCCGTTCCCCGACGGCCTGGAGATGGCGATGTTCGGGCTGGGCTGCTTCTGGGGCGCGGAACGGCTGTTCTGGAAGATCCCCGGCGTCTATTCGACGCAGGTCGGCTATGCCGGCGGCTTCACGCCGAATGCGACCTATCGCGAGGTCTGCTCAGGCCAGACCGGCCACAATGAAGTGGTTCGCGTCGTCTTCGATCCCACGAAGGTCAGCTACGAGACGTTGCTGAAGACCTTTTGGGAGAGCCATGACCCGACGCAAGGCATGCGCCAGGGCAACGACGTCGGCACGCAGTATCGCTCGGGGATCTACGTCTATTCGCCGACGCAGCGCGCCGTGGCGGAGGCGTCGAAGCTGGCCTACGAACGGGCCCTCGGCACCGCGGGCTATGGCAAGATCACCACCGAGATCGTGGACGCGCCGCCGTTCTATTACGCCGAGGAGTATCATCAACAGTACCTTGAGAAGAATCCCGGCGGGTACTGCGGCATCGGGGGCACCAAGGTGAGTTGTCCCGGTTTCGCGGCGGCTTAAGCGCCGCTAGGATGTAAGGACATCCAAACCATGAAGGACGCCGCCATGCATCGCCACATCGTGCTGTTCAACCTGAAAGACGAAACGTCGCCGGAACAGCGTGAGCAGGTGATGGCGGAGATCGCCAAGCTGGGCAGCCTGCCCACGGTGAAGCACTTTGTCTCCGGCAAGAACATCCTGCCAGCGAACCCTGAAAAGATTCCGTACGAGTACATGATGATGGGCGACTTCGCCGACAACGACGGCCGCCAAGGTTACGAGAAGCACGACACCCACACCCATATCATCAAGCAAGTATGGCTGCCGGTGGCCAAGAACTATGCGGTGTTCGACATCAATTTCTGAGTCCGCGCCCTCCGTCCCAACGAGAACGCCCGCAGCGATGCGGGCGTTTTGCTTTGGGGGTTAGCGCCTCAGGCTTTAACGGCTCCAGGGCGCGTTATCGAACTTGATCGACCAGATCAGGAACGCGGCCGTGAGAAGGATGCAGCTGGCAATCATGGTGATGTTCTCCATCTGAGTTCGCCGACGCGGGGGTTCGCCGGTGAGATGGATATGAGCACCTGCACGTATCCGTGCGATGACAACGATCAACCATTCTCGTAAGGGTTAGTAAGCATTGCGGCATTGTTTACACGCTGTTGCAAACTATCCTGTTTGTAAGCCGCGCACGGACGCGTGACCCGCGCGCTGCAACTAAGACAAGGTCGCAAGCGATGCGCCTTTGATCGCGCAAATGCGCTGACGCACAGCCGGTCGCGGCACCTGCTCCGCGCCGTGCTCATAGGCAACGACCTGCAAGCGATCGAACGCGCGCAACAGTTCGCCGGGTGCGAGCAGGAAATCCGGATTGCGCGGACGGCCATAGTTCTCGTTGCCCTGTCCGAACGTTTCGATCAGCAGCACACCGCCGTCGGCAAGGCTGTCGATCAGATGCGGGAAGTGTGGACGGTGACAGTAGTTCGTCATGACAATGCCGGCGAAGGTCTGGCCGGCGAACGGCCAGACGCCGGTCTCGAGATCGACCGCCAGCGGCGCGATGCCGGGCAGCGCCGGCAGCGCGGCGACGTCGATGTCCGCAGCCACCACCCGGTGCCCCATGGCGGCCAGGGCCACGGCATGCCGCCCATGGCCGCAGGCCAGGTCGAGGACCTGTCCACCGCGCGGAACGAGATGCGCCCAGCGCAGAATCCAGGGCGATGGGGCAATGTTGGGGTCGTTGGGGCGCTCGAAACTAGGCATGGGGAAACTATGCCGGAAACGCGCATCTGCCCGCTACTGCGGTGGTTTGACGCCCCGGACCGACTCCCCTAATAAGGTCCCGATTTCCCAAGGAATTTGGGTGGAGGATGGGGCCTTTGACGACGCAAACCACGGCGGACGAACTGTCCCTTGCGGCCGAATTCGCGCCCGCGCGCCAGGACGCCTGGCTGAAACTGGTCGACAAGGTCCTGGCCGGGGCGCCCTTCGACAAGAAGCTGGTCGGCCGCAGCTATGACGGCCTGACCATCCAGCCCCTCTATACGCGCGACGATTGGAACGCGGCGGGCGATCCGTCCGGTTTCCCGGGTGCTGCGCCCTATACCCGTGGCGGCAGCGCGCTGGGCACGGCGCAGAACGGCTGGGACATCCGCCAGCGCCACACCCATCCCGATCCCGAAGTCGCCAACCGCCAGATCCTCGAAGACCTGGAGCGCGGGGTCACTTCGATCACGCTGAAGATCGACGCCAGCGGTCAGCAAGGCATTTGCGTGCGTTCACGCCGCGACCTTGAGACGGTGCTGAAGGGCATCATGCTCGACCTCGCCCCGGTGATTTTGGAGCCGGTCGGCCCGTCGCTGCCGATCACGGCGCTGATCGTCGACGCGATGCGCGCGCTGGGCGTGAAGAATGACACCTTCGCCGGCAACTTCGGCACCGACCCGCTGGGCACGCTGGCCGTGAGCGGCAAGATGATCACCAGCCTGGACGAGGCGATGGCGCGGATGGCGGATACCGCCGCCTATACCGCCGCACATTTCCCGCAGGCGCGGGGCGTCAACATCAAGACGGCCGGCTATCACTCCGCCGGTGCGGCGGAAGCGCAAGAACTGGGCTGCGGGCTTGCCGCCGCCGTCGAATGCCTGCGCGCGATTGTCGCTGCCGGGCTCGACGTGGATGCGGCCTGCGGCCAGATTGCCTTCACGATCACCGTCGATGCCGACATGTTCATGAGCATCGCCAAGGTGCGCGTGCTGCGCCGCCTGTGGGGCCGTGTGGCGGAAGCTTGCGGCGCGCGCGCGGAAAACCGCACCGTGCCCGTCGGCGCGATCACCGCGCCGCGCATGTTCGCCAAGCGCGATCCGTGGGTGAACATTCTGCGCGGCACCATCGCCTGCTTCGGCGCCGGTGTTGCGGGAGCGGACGCCATCACCGTGCTGCCGCTGGATTACGCGTTGGGTCAGCCGAGCGCGCTGGCGCGCCGCATCGCGCGCAACACGCAAATTGTGCTGCAGGAAGAAAGCGGCCTCGCCCGCGTCATCGATCCGGCCGGCGGCGCCTGGACGTTCGAGAAGCTGACCGACGACCTCGCCGCGGCGGCCTGGTCGTTCTTCCAGAAAATCGAAAAAGCCGGCGGCATGAAGCAGGCCGTCGTCTCCGGACTGATCGCGCAGGAGATCGGCGCGGTGCGCGAGGCGCGTCTGGCCAACATCGGCAAGCGCAAGGACGCGCTGACCGGCGTCAGCGAGTTCCCCAATCTCCACGAAGCCGAGGTGAAGGCAGAGCCGGTGGATTTGGACGCGATCCTGAAGCGCCGCGATCAAGGCCCCGTCGGCACGGTCGCGAAACTGCCCTATGCCGGCAAAGGCAATCTGATGTCGGCGCTGGTGGACGCGGCGAAGGCCGGTGCGAACCAGCCGGCGATGAACGCCGCGTTGAAGACGCCCGACGTCGTCACCGCGCCGCCGATGCCGGGTATCCGCCTCGGTCAGGAGTTCGAGGCGCTGCGTGACGCCGGCGATGCGTTCAAAGCCAAGTTCGGCGCGTGGCCGAAAGTGTTCCTCGCCAATATCGGGACCATCGCCGAGTTCACGGCACGCGCGACCTTCGCCAAGAACTTCGTCGAAGCCGGGGGACTTGAAGCCATTGGCGGCACCGGCGGCACCGATGCCCAATCCATCGTCGCGGACTTCAAGCGCTCGGGTGCGGCCTTCGCCGCGATCTGCGGCACCGATGCGTCCTACAGTGAACACGCCACCGTGCTGGCCAAGGCGCTGCGTGATGCGGGTGCGGGCTTCGTGCTGCTCGCGGGCCGTGGCGGCGACAAGGAAGCGGAATTGCGCACCGCCGGCGTCGGTGGTTTCATCTTCATCGGCTGCGATGTGCCCGCTGTGCTGAAAGACATGCACAGCAAGCTGCAAGCGGCTTAAGGAGGGGCGTGACATGAACAAGATCACCATCCCGAACTTCGCGGACATCGGCCTCTCCTCCGGCGCGAACGCGGCCGCGGACGCGGCAGCCTGGGCCAAGGATGCCGCCCGCGCCGCCGGCGGCTCGCTCGACGGCCTGACCTGGGACACGCCGGAAGGCATTCCCGTGAAGCCGCTGTTTGCCGCGAGCGATATCGCCGGCCTCGATTTCCTCGACACCCGCCCCGGCATCGCGCCGTTCCTGCGCGGGCCCTATCCGACGATGTATGTCAACCAGCCGTGGACCGTGCGTCAGTACGCCGGGTTCTCGACGGCGGAAGATTCCAACGCGTTCTATCGCCGCAATCTGGCCGCCGGCCAGAAGGGCCTGTCGGTCGCCTTCGATCTGGCGACGCACCGCGGCTATGACAGCGATCATCCGCGCGTGGCCGGCGACGTCGGCATGGCGGGCGTGGCGATCGATTCCATTCTCGACATGCGCACGCTGTTCGACCGCATCCCGCTCGACCAGATGAGCGTGTCGATGACGATGAACGGCGCGGTGCTGCCGGTGCTGGCGCTCTACATCGTCGCGGCGGAAGAACAAGGCGTGAAGGCCGCGCAACTTTCAGGAACGATTCAGAACGACATCCTGAAAGAGTTCATGGTGCGCAACACCTACATCTTCCCGCCCAACCCGAGCATGAAGATCATCTCGGACATCTTCGCCTTCACCTCGAAGGAGATGCCGAAGTTCAATTCGATCTCCATCTCCGGCTATCACATGCAGGAAGCCGGCGCGACCGCCGACCTGGAGTTGGCCTACACGCTGGCCGACGGCGTCGAATACGCACGCGCTGGCGTGGCGGCGGGGCTGGATATCGACGTCTTCGCGCCACGCCTGTCGTTCTTCTGGGCGATCGGCATGAACTTCTTCATGGAAGTGGCCAAGATGCGCGCCGCGCGTCTTTTGTGGGCGAAGCTGATCAAGCCGTTCAACCCCAAGAGCGACAAGTCGCTGGCGCTGCGCACGCACTGCCAGACCTCCGGCTGGAGCCTGACCGCGCAGGACGTGTTCAACAACGTGGTGCGCACCTGCGTCGAGGCCATGGCCGCGACCCAAGGCCACACCCAGTCGCTGCACACCAACGCGCTGGACGAAGCGCTGGCGCTGCCGACGGACTTCTCGGCGCGCATCGCCCGCAACACCCAGCTGTTCCTGCAGCAGGAGTCCGGCACCACGCGCTCGGTCGATCCGTGGGGCGGCAGCTATTACGTCGAGCGCCTGACCTACGAACTCGCCAAACGCGCCTGGGATCACATCCAGGAAGTCGAAAGCCTGGGTGGCATGGCCAAGGCGATCTCGGCCGGCATCCCGAAGCTGCGCATCGAGGAAGCCGCGGCGCGCACGCAGGCCCGCATCGATTCCGGCCGCCAGACCGTGGTGGGCGTGAACAAATTCCGGCTGGATGAAAAAGAGAATATAGACGTCCGTTCGGTCGATAATTCCGCTGTGCGCAGCGCCCAGATCGCTAAACTGAAGACGCTGAAGGGCGAGCGCGACGAGAAGGCCTGTCAGGCCGCACTTAATGCGCTGACCACGGCGGCACAGAGCGGATCTGGCAACCTGCTGGCGCTGTCCATCGAAGCCGCCCGCGCGCGCGCGTCGGTCGGCGAGATGACGACCGCCCTGGAGAAAGTGTTCGGCCGCCATGTGGCGGAGATCAAGTCGATCGCGGGGGTCTACAGGAAAGAAGTGGGCAACGATAAGACCGTGCAGAAGGTCATGGAGATGGTGGAAACCTTCGGTGAGAAGGAAGGCCGCCGCCCCCGTATCCTCATCGCGAAGATGGGCCAGGACGGTCACGACCGCGGCCAGAAGGTGATCGCCTCGGCGTTCGCCGACCTCGGCTTCGACGTCGACATCGGCCCGCTGTTCCAGACGCCGGGCGAGGCCGCCAAGCAGGCGGTCGAGAACGACGTGCATATCATCGGCGCGAGTTCGCTCGCCGCCGGGCATCTCACGCTCGTTCCGGAGTTGAAGGCCGAACTGAAAAAGCTCGGCCGCCCGGACATCATGGTGGTCGTCGGCGGCGTGATCCCGCCGCAGGACTTCGACGCGCTGACCAAGGCCGGCGCGGCGGCGATCTTCCCGCCGGGCACCGTGATCAGCGAAGCCGCGATCGGCCTGATCGAGAAACTCAACGCCGCCCTGGGACACTGAGCCGCCCGTGGTCGCAGCCAGCGCCAAAAAGCCCGCGACCGCCGCCGAATATGCCGAAGGCGTGATCTCCGGCGATCGCGCCAAACTGGCGCGCGCGATCACGCTGATCGAAAGCCGCAACACCGACCACCAGGCGCAGGCGCAGGAGATGCTTATGCAGCTTCTGCCGCGCACCGGCAATTCGTTGCGCATCGGCATCAGCGGCCTGCCCGGCGCGGGCAAAAGCACGTTCATCGACGCCTTCGGTTCGATGCTGACGGCCGCAGGCCATAAAGTCGCGGTGCTGGCGGTGGACCCGACCTCGTCGCGCACCGGCGGCAGCATTCTGGGCGACAAGACGCGCATGGCGCGGTTGTCGGTCGATCCAGCCGCGTTTATCCGCCCCTCGCCCACCGGCGGCACGTTGGGCGGTGTGGCGCGCGCGACGCGTGAGGCGATCCTGGTTTGCGAAGCGGCCGGTTTCGACATCGTGCTGGTGGAAACCGTCGGCGTTGGCCAGAGCGAGATCACCGTCGCCGAGATGGTCGACTTCTTTCTGGTGCTGATGATCGCCGGCGGCGGCGACGAACTGCAGGGCATCAAGAAGGGCGTGCTTGAGATCGCCGATATGATCGCCATCACCAAAGCCGACGGCGACAACGCCCATCGCGCGGAGATGACAGCGAAGGACTACCAGCACGCGCTGCGCATCATCACACCGATGAACCCCACCTGGATCCCGCCGGTGGTGACCATCAGTTCGGCGGAAAACAAAGGCCTCAACGACCTTTGGGATAAGATCACGCATCATAAGAAGCTGCTGACGGCATCCGGGGAGCGCGAGGGCAAGCGCCGCCTGCAGCAGGTGCGCTGGATGTGGTCGCTGGTGGAAGACAGGTTGATGGCGCGCCTGAAGGCGCTGCCGTCGGTGAAGACGCTGGAGAAAGACGTCGGTGCCGGCAAGATCACGCCCGTGCTGGCGATGGAGAAGTTGCTGTCGCAATTCGCCAAAGGGGACTGACATGCGGACATGGTTGCTCGCGGCTGTGCTATTCGCCGCGCCCTTGGTTCCAGGAGCCCAGGCGCAGACCGACGCCGAGATCGTCGCGCGCGCCCACACCATCCACGACCGCATCCTGACCATCGATACCCATGTCGATATCCCGGCGAATTTCGGGAGCGATGGCTACGACATGATGAAGCCTGTGCGCGGGCAGCAGGTGCATCTGCCGACAATGATCGAGGGTGGGCTCGACGCGCCGTTCTTTATCGTTTTCGTCGGCCAAGGCGAGCGCAACACCTGGGGCTATGCCAAAGCTCTGTCGGATGCTTTTGTGAAATTCGCCGCCATCCACAAGATGGCCGACGTGACCAATCACGACAAAATCGAGATCGCGCTGAGTGCGGCAGACGCGCGGCGTATCTATGCCAGCGGCAAGAAGGTCGCCTTCATCGGTGTGGAGAACGGCTATCCCATCGGCAAGGACATTCGCCTGCTCGATCAGTTCCAGGCCTTCGGGGCGCGATATTTCGGCCTGGTGCACAACGGGCACAACGACCTGGCGGACTCCGCGCAGCCGAACGTCCGGACCAACGAGCCGGCTGCGGAACACAACGGCCTGTCGCCGCTGGGCAAGGATGTCGTGCGCCGCCTGAACGCGCTGGGCGTCATGGTCGACGTGTCGCACTCGTCGGCGAAAAGCACGCTCGATATTGCCGCGACCTCGGCCGCGCCGATCATTGCTTCGCACTCCGGCGTGAAGGCGGTGTTCGATCATCCACGCAATCTGACCGACGAGGGCTTGCTCGCGATCAAGAAGACCGGCGGCGTGGCGCAGATCGTCGCTTTCGACAGCTACCTTCGGGCGGTGCCCGCCGAGAAGACCGAAGCCATCGCCGCGCTGGGCCGTGAATTCGGCGCGGGACGTCCCGACGAAATCGCGAAGCTGCCGGCCGACAAGCTCGCGGCATATGACAAAAAGATGGCGGAGATCGAACTGAAGTGGCCGCGCGCGTCGGTGAAGGATTTGGTCGATCAGATCGACTACGCCGTGAAGATGGCCGGGATTGAAACCGTAGGCATCGCGTCGGACTTCAACGGCGGCGGCGGCATCACAGGCTGGAACGGCGCGGCCGAGACATTCAATGTCACATTAGAATTGGTGCGGCGCGGGTATACCGAAGAGCAAATCGCTAAGATTTGGGGCGGAAATCTCTTGCGCGTGATGGAGCGCGTCGAACAACATGCCGCCCGCGGCAAGGCGCGCAAATAAATCCAGCGGACATGAGCCACCATTCCGAGCCAACGCCCCTCACCCTGCTTCAGCACACGGCCGTCAACAGCGCGCGGTTGTTCTTCGGCACGCTGACGGGTGCCTTGCGGCTGGTGCGCGGCAGCCCGCCACAGGGTTGGAGGACGCTGCGCTATGGGCTGAAGCGCGACGAGATCCTCGACTTTCACGCTGTCGATGACGCAACCACGCGCCGGCATCCGGTGGTGTTCTTCCATGGCGGCGGCTGGCTGATGGGCACCAAGGATTTCTATGCCCACGACCTGCTGTTCCTGACAAAGGCCGGCTTTCCGGTGTTCAACGTCGAGTACCCCAAGGCGCCGGAGTACCCGCACCCGTGGCCGCTGCGCTCGGTCCTGGAAGCCTTGGCTTTCGTCGGCGCTCTGCGTGAGAGCGGCGGCACGGTGCATGTGATGGGCGATTCCGCGGGCGGCAATTTGGCGGTGATGGCCGCGCTGCTGGCCAGCAATCCCGAACTCATCGCCGCGGTCGATCCGACCTTCGACGCCGCGCGCTTGCCGCGAATCCTCAGCGCGACGTCGATCTACGGCGTGCTGGATCGCAGCTCATGCATGCGCGGACGATTCCCCGGCGGCCATACGATGCTGGAAGCGTATGGCGGGCTGGAAGTGCTGGCCGAGACCGTCAGCGCGGAACGCGCCATCACGCCGATGGATCTGAGCTTCGCCGCCCATCCACCCGTGTTCCTGGGGTGCGGCGAGTATGATCCCATCGCCTGCTCGACCAACGACTATGCCGCACGCCTGGAGCGTGACGGTTACAAAGTGACGCTGAAAATCTATCCGGGTGCCACGCACGGCTATTTCAATTTCCCGGATGGGCCCACCAAGGCGCAATCGCAGCGCGACCTCGTCGCGTTTTTGAGCGACGTGGAAGCGACGCGACCGCTATGATGCGGGCACTTTTCCTGCCGTCGTCTCGGAAAACGCCTTGTCCGCCCCTACGCCGCCCTCTGCCGCCGGATTGAAGTCACGTCTGCAGGATGCACTTGCGTTGCACCGGCAGGGTCGGCTGGCGGAAGCGCGGATGATCTATGAGTCCATCCTGGCGTCTGACCCCGCCTCTTTCGACGCGCTGAATCTGCTAGGTGCGCTTGCGCTGCAAACTGGCGCTTTCTTGGAAGCGGAAACACTGATCGGCCGCGCGCTTATTTCTATTCCCACCGTGACGGTGGCGCATATAAATCGCGGCCGGGCGCTGATGGCACTACAGCGTTCAGAAGAGGCGCTTCAGGCTTTCGACAAAGCCGTTGCGCTCGAAGCGAACCGTCCCGAGGCGCATTTCAATCGCGCCAATGCACTTCAGCTCTTAAAAAGACCGGCGGAAGCGCTAGCGAGCTACGATCAGGCCCTGGCGCTCAAGCCCGACCATGGCTTGGCCCTCAATAACCGTGGGACGGTTTTGCTGATCTTGGCCCGGCCCGCCGAAGCTCTGGCGAGCTACGACGCGGCGCTGGCACTCGACCCGAAGCAAGCGGAGCTTCACTACAATCGCGGGAACGCCTTGCACGCGCTGCATCGCTTGGACGACGCGGTCGCAAGTTACGATCAGGCGGTTGCCCTGAAGCCGGACTACGCCCAGGCCTATAACAACCGCGGCAGCGTACTGCTTGATATGCGACGGATGGCCGAGGCTCTGTCCAGCTACGATACGGCCATAGCTCTCGATCCGACCAATGCCGACGCACACAACAATCGCGGCAACGCGCTCATCGCCCTGAAACGCCAGGATGATGCACTGGCAAGCTTCGCGCGCGCGCTAACCTTTAATCCCGTGCTCGCGGGCGCCTATGCCAACCAGGCTAACGCGCTCGCAGAGCTCAAACGTCTGGACGATGCTGTCGCAAGTTACGACAAGGCGCTGGCGATTGATCCTCATCATCCCTTCCTGGCCGGGCCCGCGCTGCATACACGCATGAAACTTTGCGATTGGACCGAATTCGACGCGCGTCTCGCGACATTGACGACGAGTATCCGGGCCGGCAGAAACGTCAGCGTACCCTTTCCGTTGCTTGCCCTCATCGACGAACCCGAGCTCCATCGGCTCGCCGCCGAAAGTTATGTCGCCGCGAAATTGCCGTCACAGCCCAGCCTGGAACCGCTCAAGAAGCGCCCCCGGCCAGCACGACTTCGGATTGGTTATTTCTCCGCCGATTTCCGAAATCACGCCGTAGCGAATTTTGTCGCGCCGCTATTCGAAGCTCATGACCGGGATAAAGTGGAGGTCTACGGCTTTGCCATCGCGTCCGGACCCGAGGACGAGATGCGCCGGCGGATATCCGCCGCGTGCACCCGGTTTTTCGAGGTCAGCGAAACATCCGATCGCAACATCGCGTCCTACGCGCGCGAGCTCGAGATCGACATCGCCGTCGACCTCAATGGCCACACGCAACACGGCCGTCTCGGCATCTTTGCGGAGCGCTGTGCTCCGGTGCAGGTTAACTTTTTGGGATATCCCGGCACCACCGGTGCGCCGTTCGTGGATTACTTAATCGCAGACGAGACCGTCATCCCATTTTCGCATGAAGAGAATTACACCGAAAAGATCATCCGTATACCGTCAACGTTCCTGATAAACGGCTCACAGACCAAGATTTCGGAACGCGCGTTGACGCGTCGCGAATTCGGTTTACCGGACACGGGCTTTGTCTTCTGCTGCTTCAACAACAGCTACAAAGTTCTGCCGGCGTTCTTTGAGATTTGGATGCGGCTTCTGAAAGCGGTTCCGGGCAGCACTTTATGGCTGCGGCATGAAGACGAAGCCGCGACCGTGAACTTGCGCAAAGCGGCTGTGGCACGCGGCGTCGAGGGGGATCGCCTCGTGTTCGCCCGCCCCGTCCCACTCGACGAACATCTGGCACGACATACGCTGGCGGATCTCTTCATCGATTCGTCGCCGTACAATGCGCATTCGACCGCCAGTGACGCTCTGCGCGCCCATCTGCCGGTGCTGACGTGCCCCGGCAAGTCCTTCGCCAGCCGCGTTGCCGCCAGCTTACTGACGGCCCTGGACCTTCCAGAGCTCATCGCACCGTCGACCGAGGCTTATGAATCCATGGCGATCGAACTGGCAAACGATGCGCCGCGGCTCGCCGAATTCAGGCGCAAGCTCTCCGATCATCGGCACTCGCGATCGCTATTCGACGCCAAGCTATTCGCCCGGCGAATCGAGGCGGCCTATGAAAGCATCCATAATCGATACCAGGCCGGCCTACCGCCAGCCAGTTTGACGAGCGGTTAGAGGATGCCGCGCGAAACGGCACATCAGGCGGCACAGCACGCCACTCGCGCCATGGAACTGATCCAGCAGGGACGGCTGGAGGATGCGATCGCATGCTACGACCGCGCGCTGGAGATAAAGCCCGACTATGTCGAGGCCCTCAACAACCGCGGCAACCTGCTGCTGGCGCTCAAGCGTTTTGACGACGCCTTGGCAAGCTACGATAAGGCCCTCGCGCTGAAGCCGGATCACGTCCGCGCGCTGTATAATCGCGGCAATGCGCTTCTCGCACTCGGCAGACCCGCCGCCGCGCTGGAAAATTATGACCAGGCGCTTTCTCTCGCTCCAAGCCATGTCGGCTCCCGCAACAATCGCGGAAAGGCGCTGCTGGAGCTCAAGAGGCTCAACGAGGCCTTGGAAAGTTACGATGAAGCGCTGCAACTCGATCCAACGAATGTCGAAGCGTGGTGCAACCGCGCCACCTGCTTGTTGGACATGGGTCGGATCGAAGACGCATTGCAGGCCATCCGGAAGGCCACCGCGCTAAAGCCGGACTCAGCTGATGCGCAGAGCAACCTCGGCGCGGTGCTTTCGGCAGCGGGACAAACGACAGAGGCCATCGCCGCCTACGAGCGCGCGATCGGCTCCGCGCCGCATTTGGCGATCGCTCACATGAATCTGGGCTTTGCTCTGTTGCGCGATGGTCAATATCAACGCGGCTGGCAGGAATACGAGTGGCGTGGGCTCGCCGACGGCATCCCGCCGCGCGAATACCCCAAGCCTCGGTGGCAAGGCCAGCCGCTCACGGGAAAGACCATTCTGCTTTATGCCGAACAGGGTCTTGGCGATGCCATCCACTTCGCGCGTTTCGTGACCGTTCTTGCCGGTCAAGGCGCGCGAGTCATCTTCGCGGTTCATCCGCCCCTGGTCGCCTTGATGCAAAGCCTCAGCGGTGTGTCGCAGGTCATACCCCTCGACACGCCACCGCCGCCGTTCGACATGTACCAGTCCATCATGAGCGTGCCGGGCATCTTAGGCATATTGCCGACAGCCATTCCGGCACCGAGCCCCTATATCGAACCTGACCCCGCGCGAACCGCGGCTTGGCGTGCGCGTTTGGGTGCGCAGGGTTTCAAGATCGGCATCGTCTGGGAGGGCAAGGGCGAGACACCGATGCAGCGAGCGCGCTCGACCACGCTCGCGCATTTCGCCGGAATCGCAAGTATCGACGGCGTGCGCTTGATCAGCCTGCAAAAAGACGGCGATATCAGCACGGCCGTGTTCCCGGTGGAAAATTTGGGGGAGGCGTTCGACGCCGGACCTGACGCCTTTCTCGACACCGCAGCCGTTATTCGAAACCTCGATCTCGTCCTGACCATCGACACATCCGTCGCCCATCTCGCCGGCGCGCTGGGTGCGCCAACCTGGGTGGCGGTCCCCTTCGCACCGGACTGGCGATGGGGCGATCGGGGCGGCACGAATCCTTGGTATCCCAGCATGCGCGTGTTCCGGCAGCCGACGCCGGCCGATTGGGGCTCGGTCTTCGCGGGATTGGAAAGCGCGGTCCGGGAACGGTTGAGCGCTTACGTCTCGGTCAGCGGACCATAGAGTTCGGGCCGGCGATCGCGGAAGAAGCCGAACGCAGCACGGTTGCGGCGTATCTCGGCGATATCGACCGTGGCGACGATAACGCCTTCGTCGGTGCGGTTCATCTCTGCGATCTTGTCGCCGCGATGGTTGGCGATGAACGACGAACCGTAGAACGTCTGGCCGTTCTCGGTGCCGACGCGATTCGCGGCGACAACCGGCACGACGTTGGACACGGCATGGCCGATCATGGCGCGCTGCCACAGGTCCTTGGTATCCAGGTCGGAGTTATCCGGCTCGGATCCAATCGCTGTGGGATAGAACAGGATCTCGGCGCCGAGCAGCATCATGGCGCGTGCGCATTCCGGGAACCATTGGTCCCAGCAGATGCCGACACCCATGGGGCCGAAGCGCGTGTCCCAGGATTTGAAGCCGGTATTGCCGGGGCGGAAGTAGAACTTCTCCTCGTAACCCGGGCCGTCGGGGATGTGGCTCTTGCGATAGACGCCCATCAGCGAACCGTCGGCATCGATCATCGCCAGGCTGTTGTAAAACACTTGGCCGTCGCGCTCGAAGATCGAGGCCGGGATCGCCACGCCGAGCTTCTTCGCCACTGCTTGCAGCCGCGTGACGACCGGATGCGTCGCCGCCGGGAAAGCGCGGTCGAAGTGCTTTTCCTTCTCCTCGACGCAGAAATAGTGACCCTGCAGCAGTTCGGGCGGCAGCACGACCTGCGCGCCCTTCTTCGCCGCTTCCGCGACAAAGTCCTCGATGCGCGCCACGTTGGCATCGAGATCGTCGCTGAACGCGCACTGTATGGCGGCAACGGTGACGGTCGTCTTCGGGGCTACGGTGTTCATGCGGGCTGCTGTTGTGTGATGCAGTGGAACGAACCGCCGCCGGTGATGACGTGCTTGGCCGAAAGCCCGACGGTGCGGCGCGTCGGGAACAGCTTGGCGATCGCGGCAACGGCCGCGTCGTCATGCGGGCTGCCGTAGAGCGGAACGACCACCGCCGTGTTGCCGATGTAGAAATTCATCGGATTCGCCGGGATGACTTCACCGTCTTCGTCGGTGATGCGGCCCGGCGACGGGATGGTGACGATCTCCAGCTTCTTGCCGTTGACGTCGGTCGCCGACTTAAGGTCGGCGATGATCTGCTTCAAGGCGTCGCGATTGGGGTCGTCGCCCGGCGCCGGCTCCATGCAGGCGACAACGCCCGGTGCGACGAAGCGCGCGATATTGTCGACGTGGCCATCGGTGTGATCGTTGGCGAGCCCATCGCCCAGCCAGATCAGCTTTTCGATACCGAGGGAGTCACGCAGGCGACGTTCGATCTCGGCCTGACTCAGGTTCGGATTGCGGTTGGCGTTGAGCAGGCACTGACGCGTGGTCAGCGCAGTGCCCTGGCCGTCGACGTCGAGCGAGCCGCCTTCCAGCACCCAATCGTATTGCATCGCCACGACTTCGGCTTCTGCTGCGACGATTTGCGCGACTTCCGTGTCTCCGGGCAGCACATACTTGCCGCCCCAGCCGTTGAAGCGGAAGCAAGCAGCCGCCAACCCTTGCGGCGACGTCACGAAGATTGGCGCGGTGTCGCGAAACCAGATGTCGCCGAACGGCGCGGTGATGATGCTCGCACCGGTGCCGGCCAGCATGCGCTCGGCCGATTCACGCGCCTCATCGTTCGCCGCAACGATCTGCAGCTTCTCGCCGCGCGGCGTGCCGTTGGCATCGACATCGGCAATGGCATGGAACAGCGCCGCGACTTCGGCGCGCGCGGGATCGAGATCCTCTTCCCAAAGCTCGCCGTGGCTCGGCCATGCGGACCACACGGCGCTGTGCGGCGCCCATTCGGCAGGTTGCAGATAGCTTTTGTGCGGCATCGGCTTTTTGGGGTCTCGAGCAGGGCTGACAGTCAGCTTGCTTAATCACTCGCGCGGGAAGCTGCAAGCGTCACCAAAGCGACACACGGACGGGCGAACACGCTATATAGATTGCCGATGTCCTCAGGCAACCTCACCGCCGATCGCCGCTTCGATTATGCCCGCAGCCTGGCAGCCGCGGGCGATCATCACGCCGCGGCCGATGTCATGGCACAAGCGCTGGAATTGGCGCCGGAGTGGGCCGAGGCGCGCTTCGCCTATGCCGAAGAACTTGCCGCCGCCGGCGCGCGCGATGACGCCAAGAGAGCGTACCAGGCCTACCTCGCGCGCGATCCCGTCGACTCCATGGGCGCGGGGGTGCGGCTGGCTCTGCTGGACGCCGCAACTCCTGACGCTCTGCCCGAAGCATATATGCGCCGGCTGTTCGACGAATACGCGCCGCGCTTTGATACGGCGCTGGTGGAGCGTCTGCGCTATCAGGCGCCGGAGAAATTGGCCGCGGCCATCGCTGCTGTCGCACCGCAACGGCACTTCGCGCATGCGCTCGATCTTGGCTGCGGCACCGGGCTTGCGGGCGCCGCGCTCCGCGATCGGGTGGAGCGGCTGGAGGGCGTCGATCTATCGCCGGCGATGGTCGCCGCCGCGCAGCGCAAGGCGATCTACGATCACCTGGCCGTCAGCGAGATGGTGACGTTTGTGGGCACCGCCGCGCAGCCGTTCGATCTGGTAATCGCAGCGGATGTACTGGTCTATGTGGGCGATCTTGCGCCGCTGTTCGCGGCCGTTGCCAGGAAGATAACGGCGGGCGGATTGTTTGCCTTCACCGCCCAACGCCACGACGACGCGGGCTTTGTGTTGGGCGAAGAACACCGCTATCGCCACAGCGCGGACTATCTGCGCGCGATTGCAGCACCCTTCGAAATCGTCACGCTGACACCGGACGTCTTCCGCCAGGAAAAAGGCATCGACGTGCCGGGCCTGCTGGCGATCCTGAAGCGCTAGTCGAGCGCGAAGGTGAGTGCTTTCAGATAGGCGCTTTCCGGCAGCATCGGATGCACGGGATGATCCGCGCCCGCGCCGGAGGTCTTCACGATCCGGCCCGCGCGGCCCGCATCGTGCAAGCCGCGCGCAACGGCAGCGCTGAACTCCTCCAGCGGCGCGTTGTGACTGCACGAGGCGATGAATAGCCAGCCACCCGGGGCAGTCGCCGCGGCGCAGAGCCGGGCGAGCTTGCGGTAGCCCTGTAGGCTGGCCTTGAGGTCTTTCTTGGATTTCACAAACGCGGGCGGATCGGCGATGACCACCTGCCAGGTCTCGCCGCGCGACGCCGCTTGCTCCAGCACGCCATAGACTTCGCCGCGCGTAACCGTAAAGCGATCGGCAACGCCGTTCTCAGTCGCCGCGGCGGCTGCGAGATCGAGGGCGTGCTGCGAGCGGTCGACAGCGGTGACGTGTACCGCGCCGGCTTTGGCGGCCGCAATCGCGAAGCCGCCAGTGTGAGTATAGAAATCGACGACCGTGGCGCCCTTGCTGAGACTCGCCATGAAAGCGCGGTTATCGCGTTGGTCGAAGAACCAGCCGGTCTTCTGGCCGCCGATCAGATCGGCATTGAACACCGCGCCGTTCTCCTCGACCCGCACCGGGCCGTCGAGCGTGCCAGCAAAAAGCCTCACGTCTTCGGCGAGCCCTTCGAGCCCTCGCGCCGGACTGTCGCCGCGCAGCACGATGGCGCGCGGCTTCAGCAAGCTGGTCAGCGCGGCGGCGATCAGCGGCAGTGCAGCCTGCATGCCGGCGGTATTGGGCTGGACGACACAGACGTCGTCATACCGGTCGATCACCATACCCGGCAGGCCGTCGGCCTCGGCATGAATGAGGCGGTAGAACGGGCGTGGATACAGCGTGTCGCGCATCTTCAAGGCCCGCGCGAGCCGTCCGGTGAAGAAACCCTCGTCGACCGCCACATCGGCGGCGGTATCGAGCACACGCGCGGCGATCAGCGTATGCGGATTGAACTGGGCGGTACCCAGTAGCATGCCGCCCGCATCCGTCACCGAGACCACACTGCCGGCGGGCAGCGCCTTCACGGTCGGATCGACGGCGACTTCATTGGAGAACACCCAGGGGTGGCCGCCGCGCAAACGACGTTGGGCACCGGGGCGAAGGGCAAGACGGGGATGGCGGACTGACATGAGGGGCGCACACTAAGCGTGAGCGCCCCTCGGAGCAATCGTCGCAATTAACGAGAAGTGGCGGCTAGACCCGCCAGGCCACTTCGATCTGGGCCGCGGCTTCGCGCAGTTGCGGCAACAGGTTGCGCGCGACATCGTCGGCGGTCATCGCCGAATGGATGTAGCGCAGGCCCAGCGCGCCGACCGCATCGGCGTCCATGCCCATCACCGGCACGGCCAGCACCGCCTCGCGGCGGCCGGTCCGGCGATGCCAGGCATAGCCCTGGCTTTCGGCGCGGCGGATGCGGGCCTGCAGATCGGGCAGCGAGGCCTTGGCCATCGGTTCAGTTTCGAGCATGCCGTACACACGGTCGCGCATGTCCTGGCTGGAGGCGGCGAGCATCACGCAGCCGCAGGCGCTGTCGTGCATCGGCAGACGCTCGCCCGGATGGCTGCGCTCGATCGTCAGCGGACTTTCCGTCGCCGTCGTCGCCGCGACTTCGACATAGGGACCGCTGGGGCGCGTGAACACCAACGTCCATTTGATCTTGCGCGTGAAGTCCGACAGCGCGGTGCGGATCGTCGACATGCGCTCGAGATCGGGCTGGAAGCCCTTCGCGAGATTCAACACGCGACGGCTGGCGCGCACGCCAAGACCACCGCCGTCGTCATCGAGATAGCCGAGCGAGCGCAGCGTCGCGACGATGCGCCCCGCCGTGGCGCGCGGCAGATCGACCGCGCGTGCGATCGCCGAGACTGTTGTGGGACCGGCCTGATTGACGTGCTCAAGCACCATCAGGACACGTTTGGCGGAACGGATATGTGCGACGTCACCTGTGACGTCATCGCGCTCTGAGTCCATGGACATACTCCCCCGCGGATTATCGTTACCCGCACACACGAGCTAAGCCCGGTTCATGCGTGAAGTGTGCCGAGTTCATCAAGCGAATTGCAAGACCTTGTCTCCGAGGAGCCGCCCGAATGTGAGCGCCGGCGTCCCCATCATGCCACCGCAGAATGCGCTGCCCATCAACTGACCCGCGCCAAGTATTTCTCCCGCAGCGTAAATGCCCGGAATCGGCGCACCATTGTCTTGGATCAATTGAAGCACGTGATTTACTGCGAGGCCGACGGTGGACGTCACGGACGTTCCCTGATGCTTCACCGCGTAGAACGGTCCATCGCTCAACGGGCGCGGCATGTGCGCGCGTCCGAGCGCATCGCGTCCGTCGTTGTGACCGCGATTGTATGTGGCAACCGTGTCGGCCAACGCAGCCGCCGGCACGCCCATGCGCGCGGCAAGTTGCGCGAGCGTGTCGGCCTTCACGAACATCGGATGACGATCGAACAGCGCGGCGATGTCTTCACGCGTGCGATCCGCCATCTGCGGCGGCGCTGCGCGACGGATGCTTTCGTCGAACACGATCCAGTAACGCAAGCCCGGTTGCGCGAGGAGCGCGTGCTCGCGCGCATCGACGCTGGGCTCGTCTTCGCGGATGAAACGCCTGCCGTGGGTGTTGACATAAATCTCCCAGGGCTGGCGCTGGTTCGGATAGGTGTTGAAGCGGCCGAAGATCGGGCTGGGATAGCGATCGTTCTCCAGGATCACGCCGAAGTTCGAGAGGTAACTTTGTGCGCCGCGCAGATATCCGCCGGCCGACAAGCCGAGCGTGATGCCGGCGCCCTGGCTGTGCGGATAAGCACCTTGTCCGAACAACGGAAGGCCGTTGAGGGCGGAGAACATCTCCGGGTTCGCGGCATAGCCGCCGCAGGTCAACACGACGTTGCGGCCACGAATGACTTCACGCGCATCGCCTTTGCCGACGACAACGCCGCGCACTGTCCCGTTTTCCATGTCCAGCGCTTCGACCGGCGTGGACAGGCGCAGCGTCACTGCGCCCCGTTCGATTTCCGGCTGCACCTGCGCGACCAGCACTTTCACCAGCGACCGGCCGTAATCAACGCCCCAGTAATAACGCTGCTTCGAGTACGGCTCGTGCGCGCGGCCTTCGACGGGATGTTCCGGCACCATCTCGAAACCGCAATCCATCAGCCAATCGAACGTCTCGGCCGCGTTGTCGACGGCGAGCCGGACCAGCGGATGGTTGACGGTGTCTTTACTGATGCGGAGAATGTCGGCGAAGTGTTCGTCGGGCGTATCGCTGATGCCGCGCGCTTTTTGCACCTTGGTGCCGGCGGCGCTCAGCTGGCCTTGCGCGAGATGCAGCGCGCCGCCCAATTTGTCGGCGGCGTCGAGCAACAGCACCTTCGCGCCACGTCGGGCGGCGAAGATCGCGCAGGGCAGACCGGCGGTCCCCCCGCCGACGACGATCACATCCCACGTATTCTGCATATAAGAATACTCTCCCTGCGAAACGGGTATGGGATAGCTGCAAGTACGGTATGGGTCGCCCGCAGGCGTCGTGGCAATGCGCTACTTCTTGGGCGTGATGCTTTCGTAGATCAGCCCGGAATTGCGCAAGGTGACGTTCGCCAGCTTGGGCGACACGGCATAGTGATGACTGACCGTGACCAACCACAGCGCGGGCGTCAGATCGACCATCTTGGCCATCAGGTCTTGAAGACCCGTCAGGCGCTTCTTCTCATCGAGTTCGGCATCGACGGCGTCGTAGATCGGCATCAAGGCCTTGTCGCAGAAGAACGGCGGCGTCTTGCGACAGCTGGCGACGTTCAGCATGCGGCTGGCGTCATAGGAAGACGACGAATCCCATACCAGGGAGAACATGTCTGTCTTGGCCCACTGACCGGCGGTGAACTTACGCAGCCATGTCGCGAACGGGATGGTCTGCAGGGTGACGGTGACGCCGACTTGCGACAGGTCCTGCACCGCTTGTTGATAGATCACATCGTCGCCAGGGATCGTGCCGATCACGACCTCGGCCGCGATCTTGAAGCCGTTGGGATAACCGGCTTCGGCGAGCAACGCCTTCGCACGCGCCGGGTCGTAGGCCGCCGCCGGCAGGTTGGGGTTGAAGCCGTTGGTCTCCGCGCCGACGCCCTGGTTCGCCGCCTTCACCGTACCGAGCAGAATTTGCTGGGCCATCGCCGGACGATTGAGCGCCATCGACAAAGCGCGTCGCACTTTCGGATCGGCGAGCGGACTTTTCTCAGCCGTGGTGGTCAGCGGGAAGCCGAGACTCATGACCTGCGGCGCGGCGAAGCTGAGGACATTGAAGCCGGCACTTTGTGCCTGCGGAATGTCTTCCGCGTTCAGACGCACCACGGCATCGACGCGATTGGACAACAGCGCTTGCAGGCGGCTGATGGGATTGTCGAGCGGGATGAGTTCCAGCTTGTCCATCGCGGAAGGCTTGCGCCAGCTGTCGGCGGCGTCAAACTTCGCCGAACCGCCCGAACCCCATTCGCGCAGTTTATAAGCCCCCGTACCCACGGGACTCTGCGCGAAGCCCGCCTCGCCCTTCGCCTTCCAGGCGGTCGGCGACACGATCCAGACAATGCTCAAGCGGCGCGGCAAGATCGCGTCGGGCTGATGGGTGTCGATCTCGAGCGTAAGCGCGTCGACCGCACGTAAGCCGGCGATGCTTTGCAGTTCGCTTGCGAGATAGAACTTGCGCCCTTCAGGCGCGCGCAGGATCTCGATGGCCGCGACGACCGTCGCCGCCGTCATCTCCGTCCCGTCGTGGAATCGCACGCCGGGACGCAATTTGAATTGCCAGGTGGTGGGCTTCACCAACGTCCATGAAGTCGCCAGCGCGGGCTGCAATTGGCCTTTGGCATCGATCTGCGTCAGGCCGTCGAACAGCGCGGCCCAACTGACGTTGCTGGGCTGACCGACCGCAGTGAACGGTACACCCAAGGACGGCGGCAACGCCGGGATGGCGACGCGCAGCGTCTCAGCTTGCACCGGAAAGCTTGCCGCAAGCGCCAGCAGAACGGCACCGATGAGGGATGGCTTCGCGCCGATAAGAGATGACTGCGTCATGCGGCAGCATCCTAGTGAGTCGCGCGCGCCAGTCGCAACAAAGCCTGGCCCCGTCCGTTGTGTGAGCGTAACGCACTATGAGGTAAACACCATGACTCTCGTCGCCATCCAACCCATCGTCGCCTTGATCGCCGGCATCCTGATCCTCGCGATGCCGCGCCTGCTGAACATCATTGTCGCGGTCTATCTGATCATCATCGGCCTGACCGGCCTGTTCCCCACCGTCTTCCACTAAGAGACAGCCCTCCTCGACGACTCGCCGTCGCGGCGTTGGCGCGACAAAAAGGAAAGGGCGTGCACGGGAAATCCCATGCACGCCCTTCGCTTCGCGCCGAAGCGCTAAGTCTTAGCGGCCGTAGCGCTCGTCTTTCGCGCCGTCGGTGTACCCGTCTTCGTAGGCGTCACGGCGTTCACCACGACGTTCCGAGCGACGCTCGCCTGCGCCCGGGGTCGTACCGGCGCCGATCACCGCACCGCCCACCGCGCCGACAGCCGCACCGGCCGCCAAAGGCGCGCCAAGAATCGCCGCCGCGCCGACACCCGCGCCAGCGCCAATCGCGCCGCCGCTGAGGGCGCGACCGCCCGGATCGGAACCGCAGCCGCAAAGGACCAACGTCGCAATCAAAGCCGGCGCAATCGCCATACGAATATTCATCAGATATCTCCCGTTATCGGAAACTCAGTCCTAGAACGCAGCGACCGGGACAATGTCGCGCGGCTAACTTGCGGCCTGGGCGTAAACCGCGTCCGCACAGTGGTTGCAACAGAACAACTTCCCTGATTTTTCGATACCATGGCCGATGATTCGACAGCCGCACTGGCCGCACGTCGGCGCCAGGGCCGAAATGGCGCATTCAAAAGAGTCGAACGTGTGGGTTTGGCCAGCGAGCACGACCTCGAAGGACTTCGGGTAGTCGTTGCCGCATTTTTCGCAGATCGCCATGGCCGCCTCCTGTGATCGTCGTAGGACGAATGCGGCCCGGCGCGCGGAGTTACGGACGTCGGCAGATGAGCCTCGATTTCAAGTGATCCAGCGCGCCGGCAGGGCCGTAAATTCTCTGACAGGCGCCAGCCCGCTCCTAGTCCCTGCCGACACGGCACGGTAGAATCGGCTTTCTTTCCCACCGCCCGGATCCGCTCTCGTGAACCCCGCCGCGTTACCCCTTGCGTTCGGAGCCCTTGCGCTTGCCTTGGCGTCGATCGCCAGCTTGCGCGTTGGGCTGGGCGTATCATTTCTGGTCGGCGCGGGCGGTGCGTACCTCACGGCGGGCCTGCTGATCCTGCGGCGCGCCGACGCCCTCGTCTCAGGCTTCGGCCTCGCCAACGCGGTGACGCTGACGCGTCTCACCATCGCCTGCCTGCTCACGGGCTACGTCACCGCCTTGTTGAGCGGGTTTGAACCCACGAGCCTGCAAAGCACGGCGATCTTCACCGTCGGCGTCGCGGCATTGCTGCTCGATTTCGTCGACGGCTGGGTCGCCCGCAAGACCGGCACAGCCTCGGCCTTCGGCGCACGCTTCGACATGGAAGTCGATGCGCTGGTGATCCTGGTGCTGTCGATCGCCGCCTGGAAAACCGGCAAGGCCGGCGCCTGGGTGTTAATGAGCGGGGCAGCACGTTACCTCGCTGTCGCCGCGTCATACGTGTTTCCGACGCTGCGCGAGCCGCTATTCCCCTCGCAGCGCCGTCGCCTGGTCGCCGCCATCCAAGGCAGCGTGCTGGTCGCGCTGACATCGCCGCTGATCGTTCCACCGGCCAGCAGCCTTTACGCCGCCGCCGCGCTGGCACTGCTGCTCTATTCCTTCGGCACCGACATTGTCTGGCAAGCCGGTGCGCGCGCCGCACGGACGGCGGCGTAAAACATGATCGCGACCGGTCTCGCGTTCCTGATGCTCGACATCATCCTGTCCTTGCCCGATCACGTCTGGATCTTCGACTGGCCGCGGCTTGGGCTCGCGGTGGAACTGCCGCTCATGCTCGCGGCGCTGTGGGCGATGCCGATCCCGCTGCGCCGTCGCGCGTTGCCGGTGTTCACCGCACTGATCGTGCTCGTGCTCATTCTGAAGACCGCCAACAGCGGCATCTATGTCGCGTTCGACCGGCCCTTCGATGCCGGCGTCGATCTGCCGCTGATGGCTGCCGGGTGGGACCTGCTGGTGCGCAGCCACAGCCTGATATTCGCACTGGGAGCCGTGGCGGGCGTGCTCGTCGCCGTCGCGCTTCTCGGCTGGCTGATCGGTACGAGCCTGCGGCGCCTGGCCTATGCGCCGGCACGACCGAAGCCCGCGGCGCTGGGTGCGCTGGCGGTCGGCCTTGCGCTTCTATGGCTGCCCTGGGGCACGCAACATAGCGCGCACCTTCTGGCCGAGCAGACGCAGATCACCATCGCGGGGCTGCGCGAGACGGCGACCTTCAGCAAGGAACTCGCCCACGATCCCGTCGCCGGCGTCGCCGACGACAAAGTGTTCGCCGCCTTGCGCAATCACGACGTCCTGATCGTGTTCGTGGAATCATACGGGCGCGTCGCGGTGGACGATCCGCGCTATCGCGACATCGGCCAACAACTCGACGCCATCACCGCGCGCCTGGGCGAGGCCGGTTTCGGCACGCGTAGCGCCTGGGTGACATCGCCCACCTTCGGCGGCGAAAGCTGGTTCGCGCACAGCACGCTGTTGTCGGGCCTGTGGATCGAGAACCAGCGGCGCTACATCGCGCTGACCGGCAGCACGCGCCCGACACTGATGCACGACTTCACCCGCGCCGGCTGGCGCTCGGTGATGGTGCAGCCCGAGATCACGACGGACTGGCCGCAGGGGCGCTACTACGGCGCGGATGTGACCTACGACGCGAATGCGTTGAAGTTCGGCGGCGCGCCGCTTGGCTATGTCACGATGCCCGACCAGTTCACGCTGTCGCAGCTGGCGACGCGCGAGCTGACCAAAGCGGATCGCCCGCCGATTATGGCTGTGACCGCCCTCGTCTCCAGCCATGCGCCGTGGACGCCCCTGCCGAAGCTGGTGCCCTGGGATCAAGTCGGCGACGGCCGCGTGTTCGATCAGGCGCGCGAAGGCGAAAGCGCGGAAAAAATCTGGGCCAATCCCGACGCCGTGCGCGCGCAGTACGGCAAGTCGATCGCTTACGATCTTGCTACGCTCGAATCCTTCGCGCTGACCTATGCCACCGAGCGCACCGTGTTGATCATCCTCGGCGATCATCAGCCGATGGGCTTCATCAGCGGCGAGGAGGCCCCGCGTGAAGTACCGATGCACATTATCGCGCGCGACCCGGCAGTGCTGGCGCGCCTCGATACATGGAATCTCACCGCCGGTATGAAGCCAGACGACGCGAGCCCGGTCATCCGCATGGACAGCTTGCGCCCACGCTTGGCCGAAACCTTTAGTGCGGGGCCTTAGATGTTCACCACATATTCCGCTTTGCGCGAACCGGTCGTCTTGAGCGCGGATACTGTCGTGATCCTGCCGCTCGGCGCCATGGAGAGCCATGGGCCGCATCTGCCGCTGGGCACCGATGGGACGATTGCCGAGTTGTTGCTCGACCGCGCGTCGGAGCGGCACACCGGCCCCACGACCATGCTGCGCCTGCCCCTGTTGTGGCTGGGCGCGTCGGCCGAGCATGCGCATAACGCCGGCACCCTGAGCACCGAACCCGAGGCGCTGATCGCGCAGATCGTCGAGATCGGCAAAGGGCTGCATCGCGCCGGCGCGCGGCGCATCGTGCTGTTCAACGGCCATGGCGGCAACATCGCGCTGGCGCGCATCGCCATCCTGAAACTGCGCACGCGGTTCGACATGCTGGCCGCGCACGCGCATTGGCTCGACTTCGGTCTGCCGGCCGACCTGACGCCGCCGACGCCGGTGCGTGCCGATGTGCACGGTGGTTGGGTAGAGACCGCCGTCATGCTGCATCTCGCGCCGACGCTCGTTGATATGAAGACCGCGCGCGCCCAGCCGGCGCGGCCGCCCTCGCCGCTGCTGTCGCCCGCGGGCCCGATTGCCTGGGGGTGGCGCAGCGACGATCTGGGCGGCAGCTGGATCGGCAATCCCGAGCTGGGAACGGCCGAGATCGGTCACAAGCTGGCGAACCATGCCGCCGATAAGCTCAACACGCTGGTGAATGAGCTTGCCGCCGCCCCATGGCCAAGCCGATAAACGCCGCCTGTTTTCGCGAGAACCGATCGTTCATGGACGTTGCCGAAATCCTCGACTGGGAAAGCGCCGACTGGTCCGCCGTGCTGGCGGCCGCGCGCGGCGACGCGTCCGCTGCGTCCGCCGGCGCGTTGTGGTCGGTCTACGGCCCTTTGATCGAAGCGACCGCACAACCGTTGGTGATCGGCCAGATCGGCCAATCGCTCGACGGGCGTGTCGCGACGGAAAACGGTCACTCCCATTACGTGAACGGTCCGGCGGCCCTGACGCATTTGCATCGCCTGCGCGCCTTGAGCGACGCGGTGGTGATCGGCGTCGGCACCGCACTCGCGGACGATCCGCAGCTGACCGTGCGCCACGCGGACGGCGTCGATCCGATGCGCGTGATCCTCGATCCCAACGGGCGCTTGCCGAGCGAATCCAAATGCCTCGCGGCGGACGGTGCGCGGCGTCTTGTCATCCGCAGCACGTCGCGGCCGGTGCCGAAAGGCGTCGAGGAGTTTTTGATCCCCAGCCGCGACGGGGGTTTGGACCCGCGCGATGTGATCGCGGCGCTGGCGGCGCAGGGCTGCAAGCGCATCCTGATCGAAGGCGGGCCGAACACCCTGTCGCGCTTTGTCGCGGCCGGTACGATTGATCGCCTGCACCTGCTGATCGCGCCGATCATCATCGGGTCCGGCATTCCGGGTCTGGCCTTGCCGCCCATCGATCACTTGCGCGACGCGTTGCGCCCGGCGATACGCGCGTTCCGCCTGCCCGGCGACGATCTTCTCTGCGATTGCGATCTGCGCGCATGAGCAGCACCGCCTCGGCCCTCTGGTACGTCGGCGAAGGCAAAGCCGAACTGCGCGAAGGCGCCGTCGGCACCGGGGTGCGCCTGCGCGCGCTGTACTCCGGCTTGAGCCGTGGGACAGAGCGCCTGGTACTGAATGGCCGCGTGCCCGCGTCGGAATACGACCGCATGCGCTGCCCGCACCAGGAAGGCGCCTTCCCCTTCCCTGTGAAGTACGGCTATTGCCTGGTCGGCAACGTGATCGACGGGCCGCGCGCTGGTGAGATCGTGTTCACGCTGCATCCGCACCAACGCGAGGCCGCGTTGCCGGCGGAGGCGCTGCATACCGTGCCGGCGAACGTGCCGGCCAAACGCGCGGTGCTGACGGCGAACATGGAAACGGCGCTGACCGCGATCTGGGACAGCGGCGTCAGCGCGGGCGACAAGGTGCTGGTGATTGGCGCGGGCGTGTTGGGCCTGCTGATCGCAGCCCTCGCCGCGCGCATGCCCGGCACGCAAGTCACGGTGGTCGATCCCCTCGCCGAACGGCGCGAGATCGTCGTCGCCCTCGGCGCGACCTATGCCGCCCCCGATGAGGCCCCGCGCGATCAGGACGTGGTGATCCACGCCAGCGCCGCGCCGCAAGGCTTGGCGCTAGCCCTTGAATGCGCCGGCCTGGAAGCCACCGTGGTCGAGGCCAGCTGGTATGGCGCAACGCAAGTGCCGCTCGCGCTGGGCGAAGGCTTCCACCAGCGCCGCCTGAAACTCATTTCATCCCAAGTCGGCAGCATCCCCGCCGCGCGCGCGCCGCGCTGGAGCTATGCGCGCCGGATCGGTATAGCGCTCGCGCTGCTCGCCGATCCCCTGTTCGACCGTTTCATCACCGGCGAGATCGCGTTTGACGACGCCCCCGCCAAAGTCCCCGCGGCGCTGGCCGGCTCGACCGGCCTTATGACCGTGCTGCGTTATTAAAGGAGCTGCCATGTACGCCGTTGAAATCCGTGATCACGTAATGATCGCCCACAGCCTGGCGGGGGCTGTGTTTGGCCCGGCGCAGAAGCTGCACGGCGCGACCTATGTGATCGATGTGAACTTTATGCGCGCCGAACTCGACCCCAACGACATCGTGGTCGACATCGGGCGCGCCAGCGATCTGGTGAAGGAGATTCTCTCCAAGCTGAATTTCGCCAACCTGGATGAACATCCGGATTTCAAAGGCAAGCGCTCCACCACCGAAGCGATCGCGCGCTGGGTGTTCGACCAGGTCACGCACGAACTGCGCGACGGTAAGTTCGGGACCTATAGCGAAGGCATCAGCCGCTTGCGCGTGACGCTGAACGAATCCCACATCGCGCGCGCTTCTTACGAAGCCGACGTTCCGCGTGCGTGAATTCGCGTTCGCGATCCCCGGCGACCTTGAGACAGCGACCGGCGGGTACGTCTATGCCCGCCGGCTGATCGCCGCCTTGCACGCCCACGGTTGGCAGGCGCGCGTGATCGCATTGCCGGGGAGTTATCCGTATCCGACGTCGCAGGACGTGGCCGATACGGCCACCGCCTTGGCGGACGTAGCGGACGATACGCCCTTGGTGATCGACGGCCTTGCCCTCGGTGCATTGCCGGCGGACATCCTGAAGCCGCGCGCCCGCGGCTATACGGCGCTTGTTCATCACCCGCTCGCGGACGAAAGCGGATTGACCGAACCGATGCGCCGCGCCTTCAGGGACAGCGAACGCGCGGCCTTGGCTCGCACGCGCCATGTGATCTGCACCAGCCACCACACTGCCGCGTCGCTAGCGCGCGATTATGCCGTACCTGCGGACAATATCACGGTCGCGCAGCCGGGCACCGACCTCGTCGCTATGAGACCACCCAAGTCGCCGACATCCGAGGTCTCGCTGCTGACCGTCGCCACGCTGACGCCGCGCAAGGGGCACCTCGATCTGATCGCGGCGCTCGGCGGGCTGCGGCATTTGTCGTGGCGCTGCACGTTCGTTGGCAGCCGCGACCGCGACAGCGTCCACGCGCGCGCTGTTTACGCGGCGGTCCTGGCGCATGGACTGGGTGAACACATCGTGTTCATGGATGCGGTCGGGCCCGCGCAGCTCAGTCTGTTTTATCGCAACGCCGATATCTTTGTGCTTCCGTCGCTGCACGAAGGGTTTGGCATGGCCTTCGCGGAAGCCATGTCCCACGGCGTGCCCGTCATAGGCTGCGCCGCCGGCGCGGTTCCGGAAGTCGTGCCGCCCGAGGCCGGCATTCTGGTACCGCCGCAGTCACCCGATGCGCTACGCGAGGCTCTCGCGAGACTTATCGGGGACGCAGGCCTACGAGCCCGCATGGGCATCGGCGCGCGCGAAGCTGTCGACAAGCTTCCGCGTTGGGATGACACCGCGCGGATCGTGGCAGAGGCCTTGGGCACTAGCTAACGCGGCGCCGTCGGACCTCGCGGCTGCGGATAGCTTTGTTCTTCGCCTTGGTCCGTCAGCGTTGGGAACTCGCCCTGGTTCGCGACCGCCATGAGCGGCTCGACCGGCTCGCCGGTGCTCGGATCGCGACGGACATCCCAGCGCTGCGGGTTCGGCTTGGTGGCGAGGCTTTGATTCTCCTCGATGGCCACGAGTTCGCGCGCCATGTCCCAATGAACGTCGGCGCGCCCGTCGGGGCAGCCTTCCTGTTTCCAAATGTGATAGGCGCGGTCACTCACACGCGCATCGTGATCGGTCGGTTCGGAAAAACGAGCCATGAAAACCTCCAGCTTCCGCAATCGGAGCGCCGGAACGCAGGCATTTGTTCCGCGCGCTGCGAAGATCACCGTCGACAACGCGGTCTGCGCGATCGCCCCGAAAATAGGAAGCCCCGCCGACCACAGGAGCGGCGGGGCTTCACGCTAGTCACTCAGCACGGGAGGCTGGGGCGCACGTGCTGAGTGACAGGCGTTTCTCAATCTCGGCGCTGACGACCTCATCGGCGGGTGAGGCCGTCGATGAGGTCTTCGCCGGGGAGAGGCGTGGTTCGACGCCGCTCCCAAAGTTCTATTTCGACATTCTATTTCGACATGGCACCCACGGCTGTACCCGCCGCCGCGCCCACGGCCGTACCGACTAGCACGGGACCGCCCACCACCGCCGTGAAGAGCGCGCCGCCGGCCGCGCCAATCGCGCCGCCGCTGAGGGCGCGCTGTTGCTGACGCGTCATGTTGCTGCAGCCGCAGAGAGACAGCGCCAACATCGCGATCACACCGAACTTGGCGAACTTTGCAGTCGTGGGCGTCAAAATCGTCTCCTGTTTAAGCAGCGTCGCGGTGCATCAGCCGCACGGCAAGCAAACGCCGTTCGCAACCAATAGGCAACGCAGGCGCCATCTTTGTCACACGCGCTCCGCGCAGGCCTCAAATTGTCACGTTCGGGTTTCGAGCGGATCGGGCGGGAAAGAAGTAAGTGCGAAGGGCAACGCGCTCATCCAGGATGGAAAGAGGACGCGCCGATGGCAGAAGCTTTGAAACACGAGACCGTGTGCTCTGCGCCGCAAATCGCGCTGGTCGACGATGTCCCGCTATTCCTCGATACGCTGGCCGCCAACATCCGTGGGGGCGGCTATCGCGTGGCGACGTTCACCACAACGAAGGCCATCCTCGCCGGCTGGTTCGAGGGCATGCGGCCCGCCGCAGTGCTGGTCGAACTGCGGGCCGCGATGCGCGATCACGGTTCTATGACCCGGGCGCTGCGCTCGATCGGGTACACCGGTCCCATCGTGCTGATGACCCCGGAAGGCGCGCCGTCCACCGAGACCGGCACGGATGCGATCGCAAAGACGCTGCCGCCGGCGGTGATCCTCCGCCACCTCGCACGCGTGACCGGTGAAACCTTGCCCAGCCTGCGCGGCTTCCACGTTGGACCGCTGGATGTGGACGAAACCGCCGGGCGCGTGCTGTGGCGGGGCCGGGCGCTCACCTTGAGCCGCGGTGAATTCGCCATCGCCACGCTGCTGTCCGCAGGGGCCGGGGTCACGGTGAGTTACCGCGAGATCTTCCGCGCGGTTCAGGACGATTTATTCGCCCCCGGTACGACAGGCGAAGGCTATCGCATGATCGTGCGCGCCGCGGCCGAGCGTCTGCGGCAGAAATTCCTTGTTGTAGATCAGAGCTTTAGCAGCCTAGAGCACCAGGCCGGGCTGGGCTATCGCTGGCGCCCGTAAAGCCAATTCCGCGCAACCGGTTGCCCGGCTGCGACGTTTATACAACCGGCGGACGGTTAGTCGTTCGCCCTCCCGGGATTCACATCGGGGCTGCCGCCATGATGCGCCGGCACGGACTTGCGGCGGGGACGCAACCTCTTATGAAACGTCACCTGAGCGTGTTGATGCTCGCCGCCTTTGGGCTGGCAAGCTGCCAAACGCCGAAACACGTCCCGCCGCCGCCCGTGCAACAGGTCACGGCACCGCCTGAACCGGCGCCCCCGCCGGCGATGAAGCCGCCGCCGCCCAAACCGAAACCTAAGCCCGCGACCGCACCGCCCGCGACAACACCGACAACGCCGATTGTCGTCGCCGGTCTGTCGCGAGGCGAACTGACGCGGACGCTGGGCGAACCCGCCCAGCGCACCGAGCGCAATCCCGGCCAGGCCTGGGTGTATCGCGCCCAAGGCTGCAGCGTCGAAGTGCTGTTCCTGTTCGACGTCGTGCGTAACGACATGTTCGCCATCGACCATAAAGTCACCGGCACGGACGGCAGCGCCCGTGCCGAACAGCAATGCCTCCAGCGAATCAAGGCCGGCCATGCAAGTTGAGACCATCGCCCCGTCGCCGCAGCCCGCAGCGCGGGAGCAAGCTCCGCACGTCGTGATCGTCGACGACGATGTGCTGTTCCTGCGCACCTTCGCCGCGAACATCGAAAGTGCGGGCTATCGCGTGACGGTGTTCACCAAACCGGATGAGGCGTTGGCCAAGCTGCTGCAAGGCCCGCAACCCGACGCTTGCGTGCTCGATTGGCAAATGCCCGAGATGGACGGCCTCGATCTCTTGCGGCGCCTGAAGGCCGGCAACTTCACCGCGCCGGTGATGTTATGTTCCTGACCTCGATGAACCAGCCGCTGTTCGAGGAGACGGCGCTCGAGCACGGCGCCGTCGAATATGTCGACAAGACGCGCAGCCTCAGGGTCATTCTCAAGCGGTTGGAGCGGCTGATCACCACCCCGGCCGAGCGCGCCACCGCCGCACAGGCGCGCGACGAACAGATCGGCGCACTGAAGCTCGACCATGAATCCAAGCGCGCCTGTTGGCGCGGCCCGCAGGTGCCGCTGAGCATGGGCGAGTTCGACGTGGTCGCGCTGCTGTCGTCCAAGGCAGGCACCGACGTGTCCTATCGTCAGATTTACGACGTCATCCAGGACATGGGATTCGTGGGCGGCCGCGGGCCCGAAGGCTATCGCGCCAACGTGCGCGCGGCGATCAAACGCATCCGCCGCAAGTTCTGTGACATCGATCCGCAGTTCGACGCCCTGAAGAATTATCCGGGCTTCGGCTATCGCTGGGATAGTCAGGACCTCAACGCATGACCCGCGCGACCGCGCTCGCGCGGTTCTCACGTTCCATCCGCGTGCAGTTAGTGGCGCTCGTCCTCGTCTTCGTCGTACCGCCGATCCTGCTGTATTCCGTGTTCCGTTCGGCCGAACAGGAGAAGCAGGCGCTGCTGCTGGACGCCGTGCGCGAGAACGGCCGCCTGATCGGTACGGCGATGGAGCCGTTCCTGAAAACGCTGGCGCCCGCTGACTTCGCCAAGATCCAGGACGAACTGGCGCGGTTCAATGCCGATGCCCGCACAATCAAAGTGCTGTTTGGCCCGACCGGCAGCACCAGCTTCTTTTATGTCGGCAGTTCGCCGCCGGTGCCTTTCACCGATCTCGATCAGGAACACGACCGCCTGAAGGAACTCGGCATCCTCGACCGGCTCGCGGCCAGTTGTTCCGGCAATATGCCGCTCGGTGATCGCGTGACGCTGCCTGACGGCAGCGGCGAAGTGCTGACCTCGGTCACGCCGGTGCAGAGCGCGCGCGGATGCTGGGCGGTGATCGTCGCCGCCAGTACAGATACGGTCACGCGGCTGATCGACGACCGCCCCTACTGGCAGCGACCCGAAGCGCCCATGGCCATCGCCGTATATGCGACGATGGCGGTGCTGGTCTTCCTGATCTTCGCGGCCGTGTGGTCCGGGCTGTCCGGCTTTCGTCAGGCCGCAGCCCAAGTCGAACAGGGCCAGGGACGGAGCTTCGCTACCGCGTCCGGCGTGCCGGAACTTGCGCAGGTGGGCCGCGAGTTCGACGGCATGGTCTCGCGCCTGAAGCGCGCCACCGATGTACTGCGCCAAGCCGCGGAGGACAACGCGCATGCGTTCAAGGGCCCCATCGCGGTGATCCGCCAGGCCGTGGAGCTGGTCGGCAAACGCGTCACGGAAAGTGGCGAAGGCAACATGGGCGTCGCCGCGATCACCGCTTCGTGCGACCGCCTCGAGGGCCTGGTGCGTTCGGCCCAGCGCCTCGACACCGCGACGGCGGACATGCTCGAAACCGGCTATGCCAAGGTCGATCTCTCCGCCTTGACCAAAGCCTTCGCCGACGACTACCGCCTGATGCTCGGCTTGCGCCAGGAGATGCTGAAGATCGACGTGGCGCCCGACATCGTCGTGCGCGGACGCGACGATTTGCTGGAAACGATCCTCGAGAACCTGGTCGACAACGCGGTCAGCTTCTCGCCAACGGAAGGTTTCGTAAGCGTCCAGTTGCAGGCGAAAGATGGCATGGCCGTCCTGAAGGTCGAGGACGAAGGTCCCGGCGTCGACGCCAACCGCCTGGCGCGCATCTTCGAACGTTATTATTCGTCGCGCCCTTCGACGGATTCGAAAGAGGGTGCGACGGAAATGCATTTTGGCATCGGGCTGTGGCTCGTTCGCCAGAACGCCATCGCCATGGGCGGCAGCGTGGAAGCGGAAAACCGCAAGATCGGCGGCCTCAGCGTCACCGTGCGGGTCCCACTCGCGACCTAGCATCGCCCCGAAAGGTGGCGACTGGTATTCAGCAAAAATGACGCGCCCTTCAAAACTGAGACAATTTTCACAATCGTTCAGTTGCCGCGCGGCGCGCGCACTCGTATGAAACGAAAATGACCGAACCGGCGTCGGCGCCGACCTCCACACGAGCGCGCTTCGGGCTTGCCCTTCTTCTCGGCAGCCTGACCATCATGGCGCCACTATCGATCGACATGTACCTGTCGGCGCTGCCGGCGCTTGCCACCACGTTCAATGCCACCCCGGGCGACGCGCAGCTGACCCTGACCAGCTATTTCGTCGGCTTCTCACTGGGCCAGGCCTTCTACGGCCCGCTGCTCGACCGTTTCGGACGCAAACCGCCACTCTATTTCGGCATGGGATTGTTCATGCTGGCATCGTTCGGATGCGCGCTGGCGCCGAGCATCGACGCGCTGATCGCCCTGCGCTTCCTGCAAGCCATCGGGGCGTGTTCCGGCGGCGTGGTGTCGCGCGCGATGGTGCGCGACCTGTTCACGCTGACGGAAGGTTCGCGCGTTTACGCGATGCTTGCGCTGGTGACCAGCATTGGCCCCCTGCTGGGACCGTTGCTGGGTGGCTATATCCTCATCACCGTGGGCTGGCGCGCGATCTTCGCGTTGCTGGGGTTCGTGACCATCGCCCTGCTGGCGATCACGCATTTCCGCGTGAAGGAAACCTATCGCCCCATCGCCTCCGTCGAAGCACGCGCGCAAGCCTTCGCCGTCGGGCGGATCCTCACAGGCTACTGGAGCCTGTTCGTCGACAAGCGCTTCATCGGTTACGCGCTATGCAGCGCGTTCCCCCTGGCGGGGATGTTCGTTTACATCTCCGGCGTCCCATTCGTGTTCATCGACCTCTACGACATTCCACCGCATCATTTCGGATGGCTGTTCGGCGGCAATGCGCTGATGCTGATGACGGCGTTCCAGGTCAACGGACGCCTGGTCGGCCGCATCGCGCCGGGCGTCTTGCTGCGGCGCGGACTGATCGGGCAGTGCATCGCCGGCACGATCATACTGATCGACGGCGCGACCGGATTCGGCGGCCTGTACGGCATTCTGCTGCCGCTGGCGATCTACACGTTCTGCATGGGCTTCATCATGCCGAACGCGATGGTGCTGGCGATGTCGCCGTTCGGTACGATCGCGGGCATGGCCTCGGCCCTGCTCGGCAGCCTTCAATTCATGACCGGCGCGGCTTGCGCAAGCGTGATGACGATCATACCCGCCGGCACGGCACTGCCGATGACCGTCGGCATGGCGTTCTGCGCCTTCGCCGGCATGTTCGCGCATCTCACTATCGTGCGCCGTATACCGCACGCGTTGTAGCGCATTGCGCGAGGTCGCCCGCGGCCTATATGAACGCGACGGAATAGCCGCGCAGAAGCCCTGTGCACGGAGTGACGAATGGCATTGCTTTCGATCCTCGACCTCGCACCGATCCCGCAGGGCGCAACCGCCGGCGAGGCGTTACGACGCTCGCTCGACCTCGCGCAGCATGCGGAGCGCTGGGGCTTCAACCGCTTCTGGCTGGCCGAGCATCACAACATGCCGGGCATCGCCAGCGCCGCGACCTCGGTGGCGATCGGGTTCGTCGCGGGTGGTACAAAGACCATCCGCGTCGGCTCCGGCGGCATCATGTTGCCGAATCACTCGCCGCTGGTGATCGCCGAACAATTCGGCACGCTGGAAAGCCTGTACCCCGGCCGCATCGATCTCGGCCTTGGCCGCGCGCCCGGCACGGATCAGATGACCTTGCGCGCGCTGCGCCGCACCAACGACACCGCCGATCGCTTTCCCGACGACGTTCTCGAACTGCAAGCGCTGCTCGCACCGGCACAGCCCGGCCAACGCATCCTCGCGGTTCCAGGGGTGGGCACGCGCGTGCCGCTGTGGATTCTCGGTTCGAGCCTCTTCGGCGCACAGCTCGCGGCGATGCTGGGCTTGCCCTATGCCTTCGCCTCGCACTTCGCGCCCGACGCGCTGTTGGAAGCCATTGAGGTTTACCGCCTCAACTTCCGTCCGTCGGAACAGCTTGCGAAGCCTTATGTGATGGTCGGCGCGAATGTGATCGCGGCCGACACGGAAGAGACGGCACGGCGTTTGTTCACGTCGCCGCAGCAGAGCTTCACGAATCTTTTCCGCGGCACACGCGGCCAGTTGCAGCCGCCGATCGACGACATCGACACGTACTGGTCCGCGTCGGAGAAAGCGCAAGCATCGCGGATGCTGCGCCGCTCTTTCGTCGGCACCAGCGAACAGGTGCGCGACGGCCTTATCAAGTTCATCAAGGAAACGGACGCCGACGAGATCATGGCCACGGGCATGATCTTCGAGCATGCCGCCCGCCTTCGGTCTTATGAAGTGCTGGCGAGCCTCGCGCCGGATCTCAAAGCGCTGACGTAAGCGTCAGCCTGACGGCAGGTTCGGTTGGTGCGCCGGCAGGCCGGCGCCAATGTCGATCCATTCCGCTTCGACCGTGGTGCGCGCCGCCGACAACGATGTCTCATCGTCTAACGGACGTCGCTGCAGCTCGACGGAATAGCCGACGATTCGCGGCAATCGTCCCGGCTTCGCGACAAGGGGCAAATAAAGGACGCGCACGCGCACGTTTCGCCCGCGACCGGTCTGATAGTGATTGAGCGCGTAGTAACCGCAGGGATGCTCCAGCACGGTGCGGAAGTTCTCCGCGACCTGCGCCACAAAGGCCGGGCTTTTATCGCGAAACAGTCGCTCACCCGTCAGGTCGCGGCCCCACCGGCCGACAAGCCCAGTGCCTTCAAGCCGGATGATAAGGTCTGGCCCGCGAATCTCCGCCATGAACAACCAGGGCGCATGCAAAGGCGAGACACGATCGAGGAAATCTTCGACCGTCGGGACGCGCGCACCGTTCCGAAGCCCCATCCAGTGGGCGAGGAACGAGCCGCAAGTGGCTTCCATTTCGGTGGGCATTACTAATCCGGTCAACGCCTGAAGCGTGACAGAGTTTGGCGGCTTCGGGGTGACGCAGGTCAAGAAACCTGGAATTGACGAAATTTCAATCTATGCGTTCATAATTTTGTTTTGTTCGCTTGACCGAGATTAAGGGGTTCTTGCGCGCCTTTTGCGAAAATCTGGCTCTTCAACCCTGGAGGCACCGATGACCGCCGAAGCGCCCAAGACCGCCCCCGCACCCGCTGCCGCTCCGAAGCGTCAGAAGCCGCTCGACGATGACGACGATGCGGGAAAAAAACCTGCCGCCGTCGCGAAGCCGGGATTCCTGCCGACCGGGCTGTCCCGCGCCATCGTGGTGGCATCGGTCCTGTTGAGCAGCGCCGTGCTGGTCGCAACGCTGGTACCCCACCGTTACGTGTTGGTACCGGTTCCCCGCAGTGACAATGCCCTCGTCTATCGGATCGACGGCCTTACCGGACAGATGAGCCTGTGCTCGGCGACCCAATGCCAGCCCGTTGCGAACTGACCTATACCCTGGCCGCATAGGGTTCCCGGCCCTCTCTGCCCGATTTACGGAACTGGTGAAACGGTACTTCGCCGTTTTCCGGGGGATTGTGTATGATTGGGGTCTGCCCGACCTCTGATCTGGGAGCGCCCGCCATGGCCTATACGCTAACTGTGAACGGTACGAGCCGTACCGTCGATGTCGATCCATCCACGCCTTTGCTGTGGGTACTGCGCGACCAGATGTCCCTGGTCGGCACGAAATTCGGCTGCGGCGTCGGCATGTGCGGTGCCTGCACCGTGCACGTCAACGGACAGGCTGTGAAGTCCTGCTCCATGCCGGTCTCAGCGGTCGGCGAACAGCCGATCACCACCATCGAGGCGCTCAGCGAAAATCCGATCGGCAAGCGCCTGCAGGAAGCTTGGCTGGACGTGGACGTCGCGCAGTGCGGCTACTGTCAGGCCGGCCAGCTGATGGCGGCGACCGCGCTGCTCAGCAAGGTTCCGCAGCCGAGCGACGCTGACATCGATACGCATATGAGCGGCAACCTCTGCCGCTGCGCCACTTACATCCGCATCCGCAAGGCCATCAAACAGGCCGCGGGCGTGGCCGAAAAGAAGGAGGGCTAGAACCATGCATCTCCGCAACGATCAATCCCGTCGCAGTTTCCTGAAGGCCTCCGCCGTCACCGGCGGCGGTTTGATGCTCACATTCAACCTCGGCACCGCGAAGGCGGCGACCGCGACTGAAGCGAACATCGGCGCCTTCGTGCGCATCGCGCCGGACAACACCTTCGTCATCATGGCCAAGAGCGTCGACATCGGTCAGGGCGTGAAGACGTCGCTGCCGATGATCATCGCTGACGAGCTCGACGTCGACTGGAGCCAGGTGAAGGTTGAACTCGCGCCGCTCGACACCGAGAAATTCGGCGCGCAGAACGTCGGCGGATCGACGACCATCCCGCGCAACTGGGACAACATGCGCCGCGTTGGCGCCGCCGCGCGTCAGATGATCGTCTCCGCCGCCGCGAAGATGTGGAAAGTGCCGGAAGGCGAACTCACCACCGGCTCGGGCGTCGTCACGCATGCCGCGAGCAACCGCAAGGCCACCTACGGCGAACTCGCGTCCAAGGCCGCGGCGCAAACCGCGCCGGACCTGAAGACCGTGAAGCTGAAGGACCCGAAGGACTTCAAGATCATCGGCAAGCCGACGCGCGACGTCGACGCCCCGAAGATCGTCGTCGGTCAGCCGCTGTACGGCATCGACGTGCAGGCGCCGGGCATGCTGGCCGCGACCTTCGAGCGTTCGCCGGTATTCGGCGGCAAGCTCGTCAAAGCCAACATCGACGAGATCCGCGCCATGCCGGGCGTGCGCAAAGTCGTCGTCGTCGAAGGCATCACGGGCAAGGGCGATCCAGCGCGTCAGAACGGCATCGAAGCCGGCGTGGCCATCGTCGCCGACACGTGGTGGCAGGCCCAGACCGCGCGCCGCAAGCTGCGCGTGGAATGGAAAGACGGCCCGACCGGTCTGCAGAGCAATGCGAACTGGGAAAAGACGGCGCTGGAGTTCGCCAAGAAGGAACCGCAGTTCAACATCCGCAAGGATGGCGATCCGGACGCGACCTTCAAGGGCGCGGCCAAGGTGATCGAAGCCACCTACTCCTACCCGTTCCTCGCCCACGCCACGATGGAGCCGATGAACTCCACCGCGTCGTTCAATAATGGCAAGTTCGAGGTCTGGACACCGACCCAGAACGCCGCTGCGGCACGCACCTCGATTTCGAAGGTGATGGGCATCGACGAGAAGGACATCCTTGTTCACCCGACCCAGCGTTCGGGCGGCGGCTTCGGTCGTCGCGCGCAGCCGGACCCGGCCGTGGAAGCAGCCTGGATCGCCCGCGAAGTCGGCAACGGCACGCCGGTGAAGCTGGTGTGGTCGCGTGAAGACGACATCCGTCACGACAACTATCGTCCGGCCGGTTACCACCACTTCAAGGCCGGCCTGGATGCGCAAGGCAAGCTGATCGCGCTGACCGATCACTTCGTCAGCTTCGGTGAGAACGGCAAGTTCGCGCCGATGTGCCAGCTGGGCGACAACATCTTCCCGGCCGAGTTCGTGCCCAACCTGTCTTATGGCGCGAGCCTCATGCAGCTTGGCACGCCGATGGGACCGTTGCGCGCGCCGGGCAGCAATGCGCTGTCGTTCGTGTTCATGTCGTTCCTCGACGAAGTGGCGCAAGCCTCGGGCCGCGATCCGCTGCAGTTCCATATGGACCTGCTGGCGGAAAAGCGCGTCGCCGCGAAAGCCGCTGCGCCCGCCGCCAACGGCCAGCCCCGTCCGCCGGGCTTCGATGCCGAACGTATGCGCGGGGTGCTGCAACTGGTCGCGGATAAGTCGGGCTGGGGCAAGCGCACAATGCCCAAGGGCACCGCGCTCGGCATGGCCTACTACTTCAGCCACGCGGGCCATTTGGCGCACGTGATCGAAGTCACGGCCGGCAAAGACGAAGTGAAGGTGAACAAGGTTTGGGTCGCCGGCGATATCGGCAGCCAGATCGTGAACCCGATTATGGCCGAGAGCCAGGTGCAGGGTGCCGTGCTCGACGGTATCGGCCAGGCGCTGGGTCAGCAGGTGACCTTCGCCAACGGCCGCGTGCAGCAGGGCAACTTCGACGACTTCCCGCTGCTTCGCATGAACGAAGCGCCGCCGGTCGAAGTGCACTTCAACATCACCGGCAATCCGCCGTCCGGTATCGGCGAGCCGGCGCTGCCGCCGGTGCATCCGGCGCTGGCGAACGCGATCTTCGCGGCGACGGGCAAGCGCGTGCGCAGCCTGCCGTTCAACAAGGCCGCAGGCTTCGCCGTCTAAGGCGAACGACGCTCATAAAAAAAGGGCTGCGGCCAAACTGGTCGCAGCCCTTTTTCTTTTCGAAGCGGACGCGCTACTTCAGATCGTCAACCGACGGGCTCGCGCCGCCGCCTGATTTCGTTTTAGCAGAGTCAGCGGAGATACTGTTCGGGGCTGGCACACCCTTCACCGCGGCCGGATCGATTTCCTTGAACGGACCGGTCGGGGTGCCAGGGGCGGAGTTCGGATGGCCGGTGTAGCCGGTGCTCTCGAACACATTGCCCTGGTGATCGACCATCACCTGCACGGACGGTTTATTGTCGAGATGGCCTTCGGCGTACCAGATGCCCTGGTCATCCTTGATCGGGATACTGGAGAGCGCATAGCCGCGCTGTTCCATAATCTTCTGCGCTTCTTCGCTTTTCAGCTTGGTCGGGCCCGAAACCGGCTTATCCGGTGTCGCGCCGGTGAAAATGTTGCCCTGATAATCCATCATGAGACGGACTTTCTGAGCGCCACGCGTACCTTCTGCGCGCCAGATGCCATCGCTGTCCTTCACAGGATCGCTGGCGACCGCATAGCCCGCCTTCTCCATGCGCGACTTCGCTTCGCCCAGGCTGAAGCTGTTCTTACCCGGCACCGGCGCGGTGGCCTTCGGGGCACTATTGCCCAGCGCAATCGCAGGCTTCGGCTGCGCATCAGCCGCCTCGACGAGCTGCGGAAGCGCAATCGTTGCGCAAGTTAGAGCGATGAACACCGCTTTCATGGGTAACCTCCAATAGTGGATGCGGACAGAACAGGCGAAGCGGGCTCAGAGTTCCCTCACATAAAAAAGGAACATCGCAGGCCGGGAGACGTTCCACGGACATGCCCTCCCACGATCGTCGGCGAAAGCTGGCAGGTCCCCTTGAGGGTGGTTGTTGAGAGCGGGTCAGCCATGACCTGCCCAGCAGAGAAGCGAGGCGGGTCATTCCGCCTCGCTTCTCTGCGTTTGGGGATTGGCGGTCGCTGGGGAGAGCGGCTAAGATTCCGCTCGGAAAACGTTTAGGAGATGCCGCGTGGCCAATACCCGTTTGACGCGTGCAGCGCTGGTGTCGGCGGTGCTTGGCGCCGCCGCGATGGCGAGCGCGCAAGCCGGCGAAATGCCGGCCAGCAATGTCAAAGGCCCGAAGGAAAAGTGCTACGGCGTGTCCAAGCCGGGCGAGAACGATTGCGCCAAAACTGGCGCGCATGGCTGCGCCACCCTGGGCAAGATCGCCTTCGATGGTCAGGAATTTCAGGAAGTCCCCAAGGGCAGCTGCGAGCAAATGAACGGCAGCCTGAAGCCGTTCGACGGCGTGAACCCGAAAATCAAAGGCTAACAGCCACTTCCACTGTCCTTGATTTCCCGGCTTTCCTTCCTAGCGACGTGAAAGTCCCACATCGCTGACCCGCATGGGGCGCATCTTGTTGCGCCGTTTCCGGGCACCTATCTGCGATTCAAGCGATTCCCCGTGCCGCTCGGTCATTGCGACGTTTGGGCCTTGGGTTTTGTGAGATTTGTGGCTTGCGGCGTTTGCGCATTTCGCGGAACGCGGCTCATGCCGACGAAGGTAGGACACCATGACTCCGATCACCGAGAACGCGGATACCAATACTGTCGAAGCCCTGGATGCGGCCGGCTATGCCGCGACAAACACCGGGGCAGACCACGGCAAGCAAAGCGGCCCGCGCGTCCGTTTGCCACCCGGCGTTCTGCCGGTGCTGCCGCTGCGCAATACCGTCCTTTTCCCAACCCTCGTCACGCCGCTGACCATCGGGCGCGCGAAATCGCTGAGCGCGGCGCAAGCCGCGGTGGACGGCGATACGCCGATCGCCGTGGTGTTGCAGCGCAATCCCGACGTGGGCGATCCGACGTCCGTTGATCTGTACGAGATCGGCACGGTCGGTTCGATCGTGCGCCTCGTCGGTCGCGGCGACACGCATCATCTGATCGCGCGCGGCGAGCAGCGGTTGCGCATCGTCGAGTTCGTGGATGGCTATCCGTTCCTGGCGGCGCGCGTCGAGCGTATCCCCGAAAGCGAGCGGAGCGGCCCCGAAATCGAAGCGCGGGTGATGCAGCTGCGTGAGCGGGCGCTGGAAGCGCTGAAGCTGACGCCAAATGCTTCCGACGACTTGATCGCGACCATCCGCGGCGTGACCGATGGGGCCGTGCTGGCCGACTTGGTCGCCAGCCTGGCCGACTTCAAGCCGGAGGAAAAGCAGCAGATCCTGGAGACGCTCGACCTGAGCGCGCGCCTGGATCGCGTACTGTGGCTGTTGTCTTACAAGCTGGGCGTCCTGCGCCTGTCCCGCGATATCGGCGAGCGCACGCGCGAGTCCATCGAGGGCCGTCAGCGCGAGCACATCCTGCGTGAGCAGCTGCGCACGATTCAAAAAGAGCTCGGCGACAACGAAGACGGCGGCGCCGATCTCGCCAAGCTGGAAGAAGCCATCGCCAAGGCCAAGATGCCCGAGGCGACGGAGAAGCACGCCCGCAAGGAGCTGTCACGCCTGCGCGGCATGGCGGAATCCGGCGGCGAAGCGTCGATGCTGCGCACCTATCTCGAATGGCTGACCGAACTGCCGTGGGCCATCGAGACTGCCAAGACCATCGACATCGCCGAAGCGCGCCGCGTGCTCAATGAGGACCACTTCGGCCTGGAGAAGATCAAGGAGCGCATCATCGAATACTTGGCGGTGCGCAAGCTGAACCCGAAGGGCAAGGCGCCGATCCTGTGCTTCGCCGGACCTCCGGGCGTGGGTAAGACCTCGCTGGGCAAGAGCATCGCGCGGGCAACTGGCCGTGAATTCGTGCGCGTGTCCTTGGGCGGTGTGCACGACGAGGCGGAAGTGCGTGGTCATCGGCGCACCTACATCGGCGCGCTGCCGGGCAACATCATCCAGAACCTCAAGCGCGCGGGCAGCCGCGACGCCGTGATCATCCTGGATGAGATCGACAAGCTCGGCCGCGGCGTGCAGGGCGACCCGGCGTCGGCGTTGCTGGAGGTGCTGGACCCGGCGCAGAACTCGACGTTCCGCGACAATTACCTCGGCGTCGACTTCGACCTGAGCAAAGTGTTCTTCATCGCGACCGCCAACATGCTCGACACGATCCCGGGCCCGTTGCGCGACCGCATGGAGATCATCCAGCTCGCCGGTTACACGGCGTCGGAGAAGCAGCAGATCGCGACGCGCTATCTGGTCCCGCGTCAGCTGGAGGAGAATGGCGTGACGGCCGAGCAGGTGCAGATCGCCGACGACGCGGTGCGCACGGTGGTGCGCAGCTACACCCGCGAAGCCGGCGTGCGTAACCTCGAGCGCGAGATCGGCAGCGTGGTGCGTCGCGCCGCGGTGAAGATCGCCGAAGGGACGACGGACAGGGTCGTCATCGAGGCGAACGACGTCGCGGGCATCCTGGGCGGCGCCAAGTACGAGGCCGAACAGGCCGCCCATGCAGGCATCCCCGGCGTGGCGACCGGTCTGGCCTGGACACCGGTGGGCGGGGACATCCTGTTCATCGAGGCGATCCGCACGCCCGGCAGTGGCAAGACGGTCATCACCGGGCAGTTGGGTGATGTGATGAAGGAGAGTGCGCAAGCCGCGATCAGCCTGGTGAAGGCGAAGTCGTCCCACTTGCGTATCGATCCGAAGATCTTCGAGGGCAGCGACGTGCACTTGCACTTCCCTGCCGGCGCGGTGCCGAAGGATGGACCAAGCGCTGGCGTGGCGGTGTTCACCACCCTCGCCTCCCTCGCCACCGGTCGCCCGGTGCGCAGCGATGTCGCCATGACCGGCGAGATCAGTCTGCGCGGCCTGGTGCTGCCGGTGGGTGGAATTAAGGAGAAGGTGTTGGCGGCGATGCACGCCGGCATCAAGACCGTGATGCTGCCCTCACGGAACAAGAGGGACTTCGACGACATCCCGCAAGAAGCGCGGGACAGCCTGGAGTTCGTCTGGCTGGAGACTGTCGATCAAGCGCTTGCTGTCGCGCTTGAGCCTGAAGCGCCGCAGGCTGCGGCGGCTTAAGCGGTTCGTCGGTCTATCCTTGCGTCCTGGATCGATGCCTCTGGCATCACTCCAGGACGTAGGGCTTAGACGCCCTAGGGTGGCCTCTACGTAACCTGACGTTTCATCGGGATAAATCCCACCCCGGCAGCCCCTTGCTGCCGGGGTGGCGCCCTGGAAATCTACTTCGCCGCCGGCACGGCGGCTTCGATGAATATCGAGTCCTCCAGGAAATCGAACGAGATCGGTCGGCCGCCGACTTCGTGAATCGTGTCGCCCGCAACGGCTTCACGCTCGACGTCGCCACTCTTCACCTTCACGCGGCCCGACTGCACGTAGATCAATGTGTCGTTCGACCCGCCGCCCGGCGGCGCGAACTTAAGACCTTTGGGAATGTGCACTTCGCGCATGCTCGACGCGCCCATGGCGAAGATTTTCATTCTCATATGATGAGCGTTCGTCGGCGCCTTCTTGGCGTCGTCGCCACGCGCCAACATCTGCTTTCCATTCTCATTCCAAATTGCGATGTCGGCAGCGGTGACGCTCTTGCCGCTCACAACGAGATCATTGCTCGTCGTTTCTGCCGCAGTGACCGGCAGGTTTATCGCTAGCACGCTCGCGATTCCGATCAGCGCGTAATTCACCTGCTTCATTTCTCTCTCCTCTTTCGAGTGCTTTTGTATGCTCAATGCAATCAGCACGCGCGTCACTTGTTGAGTGTCACGCGGCGCTTGTCGGCTGTCGCCCCGGCGCGCTCACAATGAGCGTGGCCTCAAATTCTATAGCCTGCAAAAGGAGATCGTGTAGCCTTCCTGCGGGGGCGAGGACTTTTTTTGCAGCTACATTCTCGCTCGACAATTCCAAAGGGGGACCAACGATATGCGGAGTTTTCTGACGTCCACAGCGCTTTATCCGCTGGCGGTGCTGGGATTTGTATTTTCAGCGTCGGGCGCGATGGCGCAGGGCAATCTTGAAGAAATCGTCGTTACCGCGCAGCGCCGTTCTGAAAATCTGCAGACCGTGCCGATCGCGATCACCGCGATGACATCGGCCGAGCTTGAGCGGCGCCAGATCACGCGCACGATCGATCTGATCACATCGATCCCGAACCTCACGGGTCACAACAACACCGGCCTCGGCGGCGCGAACACTTACTACCTGCGCGGTCTCGGCAACACGGAATCGTTGTCGGTATTCGATCCGCCGGTCGGCACTTACGTCGACGAGTTTTATCTCGCGCGTCAGAACGGAAACAACTTCGCCTTCTTCGACATCGATCGCATCGAAGTGCTGCGCGGCCCGCAAGGCACGCTGTACGGCCGCAACACGACGGGCGGTTCGATCAACGTCTATATGAAGAAGCCTTCGGAAACGTTCGGCGGTTATATCGAGTTGGGCTACGGCAAGTATAACCAATGGACCAGCCGCGCCTCGGTCGACATCCCCATCATCGCCGACAAATTGCTCAGCAAGTGGTCGGCCTACACCATTCATGACGATGGCTATGTCTTCAATCAGACCACCAAGCAACACCTGAACTTCCAGCACACCTATGGCTATCGCGGTGCGCTGCAAGCACGCTTCAGCGATTCAGCGCAGTGGGATTTCTCCTACGACCACGGCTACATGAACTACATGAACCTGCTGAACTTCCCGGGACCGGGAGGCAAGGGCCGCGTCAACTACACGCCAGCGTCCGCCAGCATTCCGTTCGGCCCGGGCCTGCTCAGCTCGCGGTTGGCCGGAAACGGCATGTGGGACAAGACCTACACCGACAACTTCATCTCGAACTTCGCGGTGGATCTGAACGACACCCACCATCTGAACGTCATCAGCGGTTATCACCGGATGAAGTTCAACAACACCACCGACGGCGCCGACGGGTTAAACTCCGCCGCCCCGAACGTGGTGAACGGCATCCTCGTCAATGTGGTGCCGGGCAATTCGACGCCTCTGGCGAACGACAATATCGCCGATGAGTTCACGCAGGAAATCAAGGTCAACGGCAAGCTGGCCGACGGCAAGTTCGAGTATGTGTCGGGCTTCTATTACTTCTTCGAGAAGGCGGACACGTCGTTTGCCACACTGACGATCACACCGCAGCGCGCGGCGACCGTGGTTGCGGACCGTACGATGTTGAACCGCACCGAGGCCTACGCGGTCTACAGCCAAGGCGACTGGCACCTGACGGACACGATTAAAGCGACGGCCGGCATTCGCTGGACGGCGGAATATAAGAAGATCGAGTTCATCCCGAACGCGACGCCGTTGGTACGCCAGTTCGCGCCCTTCTCGACGCAGGACATCATCAACAACGGCGTGCCCGTGAATTTGACGGCTAAAGTGTGGACGCCGCGCTTTGCGTTAAATTGGCAGGCCACGCCTGATCTGCTGACCTATGCGTCAGCCACACGCGGTTTCAAGTCGGGCGGCTGGAATGCGCGCTCGAACTTCGCGCAGCAAGTCACGCCGTTCGCTCCCGAATACGATTGGACCTATGAAGTCGGCTTCAAATCCGACCTTCTGGACAAGAACCTGCGTCTTAACCTGAACGCCTTCTACAGCCGCGACACCCAGTTCCAGGGTGCTGCATCGACCGTCGATCGCGTCACCAACCTGACGACGTTCCTCACCGGCAACTTCGGCACCATGGTCAATTATGGCCTGGAAGGCGAAGTGACCTGGGCCCCGACCGAGAACTTGAACATCAACTGGGCCTTCGGTTCGCAGTGGGCGAAGTATGCCGACTTGAGCGCCGGCACGCTCGCACAGCAGGCCACGTGCTTGGCGACGATCAGTACGACCCGCACCCAGTGCAACACCGGCGTGGTGACCCCCACCGGCGGCATCGGCGTGCCGGTGCGTACACCGCACTTCAACTCGAACCTGAGCATCACCTATCAGATGCCATTGGGTGGCGGATACGAACTCGATCCGTCTTTGAACTGGTACTATGTGTCCCAGAACTGGGTATCCGCAGCCAACCCGCCGGGCACGTTGCAGCCGGCGCACAGCCTGATCGGCGCGGGCCTGACCTTGCGCAATCGCGATCAACGCTGGTCTCTGACGGCAGAGTGCTCCAACTGCTTCAACAAGACCTTCGTCGTGTCGTTCATCACCTTCCAGTACCTGAACGAACCGGGCCGCTGGTCGCTGCGGGCTAAATACGACTTCTAAGACCTAAAAAATCTGAACGCGAAGGGCCCGGTCCATCAGACCGGGCCCTTTTCGTTACGGTCAGGGGGCGTACAATGGCGACATGCCCGACACATCGCCTGTCATGATCGCAGATGTCGACGCCACCTATCAGCCCACGCAGAATGAGCGTCTGCGCCAGGGGATCGTTAGCGCGTTGCGCAAATTCGCCAGCGCCGATCTGCGGCTGGAGATGCAGCGCGACTACGAGACGCGTGTCCAGCCGGCGCTGCTGACAAAGAACGCCGCGCCAAAGGATTGGCGCGACGTCGATGCGGCGATGACGTCGGAAGCGTCATACCGATTCTACAGCGTGATGAGGTACAACGCGCAGGAGATGGTCTGGCATTCTGTGCAGGATCCCGTCGAGCGCGGGCTGCCCCAGATGATCGAGGCCGCGGAACGTATCGCCGCGACGCGCCCCACGGGCGGATCGCTGCGGCTTAATCCGGACTTTGAAGTGCCGCGCTATGTCGCCGGCATTGACGTGCATCTCATCCCCGGCAGTTATGACTGGCCCGGTAACGGCAGCCACATCGCGCAAGGCGCCGTCGTGAGCCACGGTGCCGCCGTGTTCTACGCCAGCATGCCGAACCTGCGCGGCATCGGCGGCGGCGTGGGTGAATCGATCGCGCGCTGGCTGAAGGCGAGCCGCCCCGACTTCAAGCCGCGCCGCATGCTCGACATCGCCACCGGCATCGGGCGGAACCTTTTCCCCTACATCGGGATTTTTGCGGACGTCGAGGCCCACGGGCTCGACGTCGCCGCGCCCGGCTTGCGTTACGGCCACGCGATCGCGGAGCGCGACGGACTGACAGTGCACTTCAGTCAGCAAAGCGCCGACCGCATCGACTATCCGGACGGACATTTCGATCTGATCGTTTCCAGCTTCTTCTTCCATGAAGTGCCGGTGAAGACGACCCAACAGATCCTGAACGAGTGCCACCGCCTGCTCGCACCCGGTGGCATCATGGTTCATATGGAATTGCCGCCGGAAAAGATGCTCGATCCGTGGGACAACTTCCGTTGGAACTGGGATACGGCGAACAACAACGAACCGAATTACACGCTGTATCGTAGCCAGGACCCCGCGAAACTCTGCGCGGCTGCGGGTTTCGACCCGGCGCGTGCGTTCGAGATGCACATTCCGAACTATGAGACGTTCGGTGCGGCGAACTTCGCGAAGTTCGTGCGCGGCGAAATGCCTGCCCCCGCGCATGCGATGGGCGGATGGTACGTGTTCGGCGCGGAGAAAGCCGGCTAGCGGCTTATGACTTGTAGCTGGCGTCGCTGCGATCGAGCGTGCGCTTCAGCGCATCGAAATGGATATCGCAGGGCAGGCGTCCGCCGTCGTACTTCGGTGCGGTCTCGAATTGCTTGAACGTGTGCTGCACGATGGCTTCCGGCATCAGCTTCAGCGGCTTGCCCGTCCACATCGCGTAGAGCTGCACCTGACAGGCGCGCTCCAGATAGTAGAGCCGGTCAAATGCCTCCGCGACCGTGCGCCCCACGACCACGACACCGTGATGCGCCATGAACAGGATCTTCTTGTCGCCCATCACCCTGGCGAGCCGCTCGCCTTCCGTCGGATCGAAGGCGAGGCCGTTGTAGGTGTCGTCATAGGCCGCCATCGCCGCCAAGCTGGCCTCGGTCTGTCCCGTGGGCTGCAGCCGCGCGTTGTCGAGGCGCGTGAAGGCGCTCGCGAACGGCATGTGGGTGTGCAGCACGCAGGCCGTATCCGGCCCGATCCGATGAATGGGCGCATGGATGCAATATGCCGAGCGCTCCACCTCGCCGCTGCCGCGCCTCACCTGACCGTCGAAGTCGACTTCAAGGAACATGCTGGCGTTCACTTCCGACCAGTGCAGGCCGAACGGCATCACCAGAAAGCGATCCGTCCGCCCCGGCGCCACCAAGGTGAAGTGATTGAAAATGCCTTCGCTGTAGCCGCGTTGGTCGGCCAGCCGATGGGCCGCCGCCAAGTCCACCCTGGCCTGCCATTCGGCGGAGGTATAGCCGCTACCGGCGGGATCGAGCTTGGTGACGTTCGCGGTGCGCTCCATATCGGTCTCCCCTGGACTCGAATCTCTCGGACCACATTATCAGCGCGATCAAGACAGCATCCAGGGTCAGCCTCCCTTACGGTTAATCGGCGGATATCATTGGAAATTTCGTCCAATTCAAGCCAAGTGGACGATTTTTTGCCCCCGGCAGGCCCGACAAGGACCCCTTTTGGTTCATTAGGCGGACTGACCGGACAATGGGCAGCGGCCATGCCCTGCGATTGTCGTAAAATGCTTTAGGCCCTGCGCAAGCTCAGGACGTAAGGGCTTAGTCCGAACAGGGCTTAGTGCGCTCAAACTCAATCATTTTCCTGATTGAGCGTACAGCGTGTATACAATGTGTACTCGGTTTAGGTGTCGGCGATCCTGCCCCCGCAAGATCGCTCTGGTTGGAAAGACATAAGCAACTTGCGTCGCAACGTTCTCATAGCGGCTGGCGTGGTTCTGGCGCTCGGCGCGGCCGGCGCGTGGACCTTTGTCGGCTCAGACAAAGGTGCGCAGCGCGGCCAAGGCCGCGGGCAGCGCACGCGCCTGGTGAAAGTCGAACAGGTGCATGCCGCGCCCTTCGCCGATCACATCGAAGCCATCGGCACCCTGATGGCGAATGAGTCCGTCACCTTGACGGCAAAGACCCAAGGCATCATCCGCACGCTGACCTTCGAAGACTCGCAGCTTGTGAAGAAAGGCGACGAACTCGCCTCCATCGACGCGGGCGAGCAGAACGCCCAGGTCCGCATGGAAGCCGCGAACCTGCAACAGCAGGAACGCGAGCTGGAGCGCACGCTGGAGCTGGTCAAGAAGCAGCACGTCTCTCAATCGCGCGTCGATGAATTGCAGGCGGCCGTGAAAAAAGCGGAGGCCAACATGGCCGCCGCGAGCGTGCGCGCCGGCGACCGCCGCATCACCGCGCCATTCTCAGGTATCGTCGGCGTGCGCCGCATCAGCCTCGGCGCGCTTGTATCGCCGGGCACCCCGGTTGCCACCCTCGACGATCTGTCGGTGATGAAGCTCGACCTGCAGGTACCGGAAAGCTTCCTCGCCGCGCTGAAGCCGGGCCTGACGGTTGAAGCCGAAGTCAGCGCTTATCCGAAGGTCAAATTCAGGGGCGAAGTCACCTCGATCGACACGCGCATAGACCCGGTCACGCGGTCTGTGTCCGTGCGTGCGCAAATCCCCAACCCCGATCTGCGCCTGCGCCCCGGCATGCTGATGGTCGCCGACCTGATCAAGGACGAGCGTCAAGCGATCGTCGTGCCCGAAGCCGCGTTGCAGCCGGAGAACACCACGCAGTTCGTTTACGTGGTCACCACGGCCAGCACCGCGCACAAGGTCGCGATCCAGATCGGCGCGCGGCGCGCGGGCCTCGTTGAAGTTCTTTCGGGCCTGAGCGAAGGCGACGTGGTCATCGTCGAAGGCATGCAGGACCTGCCGGAGAACGCGCCCGTGCGCGTCTCCAACCCCGCTGAAGCCGTCGATCCCAAGACGCAGCAGTTATCCCAGGACGTCGCGCCCTAACCAAATCGGCGTCCGCAATAAACGAGACGAGCGATGGTTATCTCTGACTTCTCGGTGCGTCGACCTGTCGTCGCGATCGTGGCGAGCCTGATGCTTTGCGTATTCGGGCTCTATTCACTCACTCAGATGCCGGTGCGCGAGACGCCGAACGTCGACCGTCCGGTCGTCAGCGTGAACGTGAACTATCCGGGCGCGGCGGCCGAAGTGGTTGAGACGCGCGTCGTGAAGCTGCTGGAAGACCAGATCAGCGGCATCGCCGGGATCAAGTCGATCACCGCCTTCGCGCGCGACGGCAACGGCTGGCTGAACATCGAGTTCACCGAATCCCGCTCCATCGACCTGGCCACCAACGACGTCCGCGATCAGGTCAGCAAAGTGCTGTCGCGTCTGCCGCGCGACGCCGATCCGCCGTCGATCTCGAAGGCCGACCCGGACGCCGAGCCGATCCTGTTCGTCAGCCTGACCTCGTCCAAGCGTTCGCCGCTGGATCTAACCGAATACGGCATGCTGACCGCAGGTCCGCAGCTGACCACCATCGATGGCGTGGCGAACGTCTGGTACGGCGGCGCGCGCAAGAAGGCCATGCGCCTGTGGCTCGACCGCCGCGCCATGGCCGCGCGCGGCCTGACCGAAACCGACGTCGAAACCGCGCTGCTAAAAGAGAACCTGGAACTCGGCGCCGGAATTCTTGAATCGAAAGACCGCTTCTTCACGATGCGCACGGTGCGCTCGTTCCAGACGCCGGCACAGTTCGCGCAGCTGGTCGTGGCGCGAGGGCCGAACAACTACCTCGTGCGCCTGGGCGAAGTCGCCAATGTGGAACTGGGCGCGGTCGATCCCTACTCCCAATCGCGGATCAATGGCCGCGTCTCGCTGTCCATCGGCGTGGTCAAGCAGCCCGGCGCGTCGACCATCGACGTCGCCAAGCGCATCCGCACGGCGATCGAGAACATGAAGCGCACGGCGCCGTCGGATATCGAATTCTCGATCCACTCCGACAATTCCGTGTTCATCTCCCAGGCGCTGCACGAAGTGTCGATTGCCGGCGGCATCGCCGCGATCCTGGTGATGGCCGTGATCTATCTCTTCTTGGGAACCTTCCGCGCCGCGCTCATCCCCGCGGTGGCGGTGCCCATCTCGCTGATCGGCGCGGCCATCGTGATGTGGGCGTCAGGCTTCTCGATCAACATCCTGACGCTGCTGGCGATGGTGATGGCCATCGGCCTGGTGGTCGATGACGCGATCATCATGCTGGAGAACATCCATCGCCACATGCAAATGGGCGAACCGCCTCTGCTCGCTGCCAAGCGCGGCGCGCGTCAGGTTGGCATGGCGGTCGTGTCCACGACGCTGGTGCTGGCCTCGGTGTTCATGCCCGTGGCGTTGCTGCGCGGCACCGTCGGCAGCCTGTTCCGCGAGTTCGCGATGAGCCTGGCGATCATGGTGCTGTTCTCGCTGTTCGTATCGCTGACGCTGACGCCCGTGATGTGCAGCAAGATATTGAAGGCGGAGTTCGACCACAGCCCGGTCTCGCAGTGGACAGAGAATGCGTTCGCGAGGTTCACCGCCTTTTACCGGCGCAATCTTGAACGCGCGCTCGACCATTCCCGTTTCGTGATGGCGGGTTTCGTCGGTGTGCTCGTCGTCTGCGTGGGGCTGTTCGCCCTTCTGCCGCAGGAGTTCACGCCGCGTGAAGACCGCGGCAGCTTCAACATCCAGGTCCGCCCGCCGGAAGGCGCCAGCGCCGACTACACCGCACGCCAGGTGAACGCGATCTACGAAGGTCTGAAGCAGCACCTGGAGACCGGCGAAGTCGTGACCCTGATGGAAAACGTGCAAAGCCCGGTTGGCGGCGGCGGCGGCGGCGGCAACGTCTATGTCGGCATGGCCGATTGGGACAATCGGAAGCGGTCGGTGCAGACGTTCTCGCAATCCTTGATCCCGCTGTTCCAGAATATCCCCGGCGCGCAGATTGCCTCCAACCTCCCCGCCGCGCTCGGCCTCAACGGCGGTGGCTACGGCAACGTGCAGATGGTCGTCGGCGGCCCGACCTACGATGAACTGCGCAAGTGGCGTGATCTGCTGATGGACGGCCTGCAGGGCAATCCGAAGTTCCTGCAGGTGCGCAACAACTTCGTCGAGACCAAGCCGCAGGTGAAGGTCGTGATCGACCAGGCGCGCGCGGGCGATCTGGGCGTGTCGATGCAGACCATCGGACAGACCTTGGCCGGCATGATGGGGTCGCGCCGCGTGACGACGTTCTTCGACCAGGGCGAAGAATACGACGTCATGATCCAGGGCCAGACCGAAGACCGCCGCACGCCTAACGACGTCTCCAACATCTACGTGCGCTCCGACACCACCAAACAACTGGTGCCGCTGTCAAACGTCGTGAAGCTGGAAGAAGCCGGGGCGGCTGCGTCGTTCAACCGCTACAACCGCCACCGCTCGTTCATGCTGAACGTCTATCCGCGCACCGACGTGCCCTTGGCGGACGTCATCGCGGAACTGGAACGGGTCGTGGCCGAGCGTTTGCCGAGCACCGCCGAGATCAACTGGCGCGGCGAGGCGGGCGACTACAAAGACAACTCCATGGCCATCTACTTCACGTTTGGATTGGCCCTGGTGGTCGCGTTCCTGGTGCTCGCGGCCCAGTTCGAGAGCTTCGTCCACCCGATGGTGGTGATGATGACCGTGCCGCTGGCGACAGCCGGCGCGCTGGCGGGGCTTTTGCTCTTCGGCCAAAGCATCAACCTCTACTCGCAGATCGGCATGATCGTGCTGGTCGGCTTGGCGGCAAAGAACGGAATTCTGATCGTCGAGTTCGCCAACCAGCTGCGTGACGAAGGCCGGGAATTCCGCGAGGCGCTGATCGAGGCGTCGCTCACCCGGTTGCGGCCGATTGTCATGACCGCGCTCGCCACGGTGATGGGGGCGCTGCCCCTGATCATCGCGACCGGCGCGGGGTCCGAAGGCCGCCGCCCGATCGGCGTGGTGATCTTCGCCGGTGTGTCGTTCGCCACGCTGATCACGCTGTTCGTGATCCCGACGTTCTACATGCTGTTCGCCCGCCGCACGAGTTCGCCCGGCCAGCTGGCCGAGGAGATCCGCGCCCAGGAAGCGGCATTCGGCGCCAAGATAGCCTCGGAACAGCCCGCCGAATAGCGCGTCGCTTCCGACCCTGCGACTTACCGTCCCAATCCAAACAGCGGCCGCTTTGAGCTAGATCAAAGCGGCCGCTGCGCCGTTGCGGCACATCTGCCATCCCAGGTGTTGTGCGGGGCTGGAGTTTGTTGCCATGAGAGCGTCCGACGTCATGACGCGCCGCGTCGTGTGCGTGCATCCGGCCACCACGGTCGAGGACGCCGCGAAACTGATGATCCGGCATCGCGTTAGCGGTCTCCCGGTGGTGGACGGCGACGAACGACTGGTCGGGATCGTCACCGAAAGCGACCTTCTGTACCGGCCCGAGAGCGGCACCGATCGCCGCGACCGCAATTGGCTCAACCCTGGTCATCGCGCCCGACTCCGTCGCCCAGGATTACGCCGCCGCGCCGATGCGCGCGGTCGGTGAGATCATGACGCCCGCCATCTATGCGGTCGGCCCCAACGCGCCGCTAGCCAGCGTCGTCGACCTGATGCAGGAGCATCACGTCAAGCGCGTGCCGGTCGTGGCCAACGGCAAGGTGACGGGCATCATCAGCCGCGCCGACCTCCTAAAGGCTATTTCGCAAGTCTCGCTGATCGCCACGCAGCCGTCGGACGAGCATATTCGCAGCCTTCTGTTGGCCCAGTTCGACCGGCAGGAGTGGGCCGCCGCCACGTGCATCGATGCCGAAGTGTGCAAGGGCATCGTGACGTTGCGCGGCATCGTCTTCGACGGCATCGACCGCGCGGCCCTGCGCGTCATGGCCACCAACGTCACGGGCGTGCGCGGCGTTGAAGACAAACTCATCTGGATCGATGACGCCAGCTTGCCAGGCGGCGCGGAAGGCTTCGACAGCCTCAAGGACTTGGCAGGACCGTGCGCGGCCTCCTAGGCCCGGCATCATCGCACAAAGCCATCCGCCCCCGCCCGAGTCGTGCTCCTAGCGCGCTCCCGGGCGGTGCGAGAGCCCTGGGCCACGACCAGAGGTCAGTAAGGCTGACGGATTGGATTCGGGCACCCAGTTCACAGGCCACATTCGAACAAGATATTGTTCTTATGGGTGAACTTCAGGTCTCGCCGCCGGCCTCGCGCCGATTTTACCACTCTGTGGACAAGTTCGAATTTCCGGCCCGGGACTCCCTTAACCCCAGCGCATCATGCACTGCAGTGCAGCGCGTGTTAGGACCAATCTACGGTTATTAGCGCTGGTTTTCGAAGGTTGGCGGGATGAATCGCAAGACGATTGCAGGTGTGGCGGGCGGCTTGGTCGCCGTCGGCCTGGTTTGGCATTTCGGCGGCTTCGGCGCGCGCAATGAGCGCGGCAAAGCGCCACCCATTCCCGTCACCACAACCACCATCACCACCCAGGACGTGCCGTTGTACCTCTCCGGCCTCGGTACGGTGCAGGCCTACAACACTGTCGTCGTGCGCGCGCGCGTCGACGGCGAACTGGTGAAAGTCGCTTTCCGCGAAGGTCAGCAGGTCAAGAAGGGTGAGGTGCTGGCGCAGATCGACAACCGCGGTTTTCAAGCCGCGCTGCATACGGCGCAGGCCGCCTTGGCGAAGGATGAAGCGCTGCTCGCCAATGCCAAGCGCGACCTGGCGCGCACCGAGGACGTCGCCGCCAAGGGCTTCGCCTCGCGCCAGCAACTCGACTCCCAGACCGCGCAGGTCGCCTCCCTCACCGCTGCGGTGCAGGCCGATCGTGCCGGCGTCGAGACCGCGCAGGTGAACCTGAGCTACACCACCATCCTGTCGCCGCTCGACGGCCGCGCCGGTGTGCGGCAGATCGACCAGGGCAACATCGTTCATGCCAATGACGCCAATGGTCTGGTGGTCATCACGCAGACCCAGCCGATCGCGGGAATGTTCACACTGTCGCAGGCCGCCCTGACCACGGTGGTCGCCGCACAGGACAAAGGTCCACTGAAAGTCACGGCGATCAGCCGCGACGACACCCAGGAACTCGCCCAAGGCACGCTGGAACTGATCGATAACCAGATCGATCAGAACACTGGCACCATCCGGCTGAAGGCCTATTTCCCCAACGCCGATAACCGCCTATGGCCCGGCGAGTTCATCAACGCGCGCCTGCAAGTGGGCGAACATCAAGCCGGCATTTCGGTTCCGGCGCAGGTCGTGCAGCGCGGGGCGAATGGATCGTTCGCTTATGTCCTCAAGGCCGACAACACGGTCGAGGCGCGTAACCTGGAGATCGGACCGGAGTATCGCGGCCAGATTCTGGTCACCGCGGGCTTGAAAGCCGGCGAGCGTGTCGTGCTGGACGGGCAACTGCGCCTGCAGCCGGGCACAGTCGTGAAAGCCGCCGACATCGCCGACGTGCAAGCCGACGGCAGCGCCGATAAAGCCGCCGACGCCGTAGCGTCGGGGGGCAAGGGGAAATGAGTTTCTCAAAGCCATTCATCGACCGGCCCATCGCCACATCGTTAGTGATGGCGGCGATATTCCTGGCCGGCCTTGTCGCCTTCGTCGAGCTGCCGGTCGCAGTTCTTCCACGCGTCGATTTCCCCACGATCTCGGTCAACGCCACGCTGCCCGGCGCAGACCCGGAGACCATGGCATCCTCCGTCGCCGCGCCGCTTGAACGGCAATTCGCGCAAATTCCCTACGTCACGCAGATGTCGTCGACTAATTCGCTGGGTACGACGAGCATCGCGCTACAGTTCGACCTGAGCCGCGACATCGACGCCGCGGCCCAGGATGTTTCCGCCGCGATCAACGCCGCCGGCGGTCAGCTGCCGAAAAACCTTCCCAATCCGCCGCGCTACAACAAGACCAACCCGGCCGATCCGCCGATCCTGATCCTGGGCGTCTATTCAGAGGTGCTGCCGCTCGATCAGGTCGACGATTTCGCCGACGTCGTGTTAGCCCAGCAGATCGCGCAAATTCCCGGTGTGGGCATCATCAATATCAACGGCGAGCAAAAGCCGGCGGTGCGCGTGCAGATCGACCCGGCGGCCATCGCCGCGGCCAACATCTCGCTTGAAGACGTGCGCACGGTGTTGACGCAGACCTCCGTGAACGCGCCCAAGGGCTCGATCAACGGCGCGCACCAAGCGACGACGCTGACCTCGAACGATCAGCTGGTGAAGGCCGCCGACTATCGGAACGTCATCGTGGCTTATCGCAATGGCGCGCCGGTGCACATCTCCGACATCGGCACGGCGATCGACGGCGTGGAGAACGACAAGATCGCCGGCTGGATCTCGCAGCACCGCGGCATCATCCTGTCGGTCAGCCGCCAGCCCGGCGCGAACGCTATCGAGACTGTCGACCTGATCATGGATCGGCTCGATAAGCTGCGCGCCACGATCCCGCCCGCCATCACGCTGATGGTGGTGCACGACAAGACCGAGATGATTCGCGCCTCGGTGGAGGACATCGAGTTCACACTGTCGATCACCATCGTGCTGGTGATCATGGTCATTTTCATCTTCCTGCGGAAATTCTGGGCTACCGCCATCACCGGCCTGGCCGTGCCGCTGTCGCTGGTCGGCACCTTCGCGGTGATGTACCTGCTCGACTATGGCCTCGATAACCTCTCGCTGATGGCGTTGACCATCGCGGTCGGCTTCGTGGTCGACGATGCCATCGTCATGATCGAGAACATCGTCCGCCATATCGAAGACGGCGAAACGCCCTACGAAGCCGCCGTCAAAGGCGCGCGCCAGATCGGGTTCACCATCATTTCGATCACCTTCTCGCTGATCGCCGTGTTCATCCCGTTGCTGATGATGGGCGGTCTTGTCGGCCGCCTGTTCCGCGAGTTCGCGGTGACCCTGAGCATCGCCGTCCTAATCTCCGCCTTCGTATCGCTGACGCTGACGCCCACCATGTGCGCGCGGTTCCTGGGCCAGGAGACGGAGCATCACGGCCGCTTCTACGACAGCGCCGACCGCTTCTTCACCTGGTTGACCGAAGCGTACGGCCGCCGCTTGCAGTTCATCCTGAACCACCAAAAGCTGGTTCTGGCATCGCTGGGCGTGACCCTGGCATTGACCGCATTCCTGTTCGTAATCAGCCCCAAGGGCTTCTTTCCACAGCAGGACACGGGCCTGATGATCGCCTCGAGCGAGGCCGCGCAGGACATCTCCTTCGACGAAATGAAGCGCAAGATGATGGAGGCCAACGACATCGTCCTGGCCGACCCGGCTGTCGACCAGACCAACGTATCGATGGGTTCCGGCTCCAACGGCGGCAACATCGCCAATACGGGTCGCATCGGCATTGCGATGAAGCCGTTCCACGAGCGCGACGCAACCGTAGACGAAGTGATCGCGCGGCTGCGCCCGAAGCTGGCCAAGATCACCGGCCTGAACGTCCGCATGGTGTCGTCGCAGGACATCACCATCGGCGCCCGCGCCGCCAAGACGCAGTTCCAGTACACGCTGCAGGGTCAGAACGTCACCGAGCTGAATGCCTGGGGCAAGACCATGCTGGCGAAGGTGAGCGCGATCCCGCAGCTGCAGGATGTGACCACCGACCAGCAGGACGCCGGCGCGCGTACGGTCGTGCGCATCGACCGCGACACAGCGTCGCGGCTCGGCGTCATGTCGCAACAGATCGACGATACGCTATACGACGCGTTCGGCCAGCGTCAGGTCGCGACGATCTTCACACAGCTCAACCAGTATCACGTGATCCTGGAGATCGACCCCAAGGTACAACGCAGCGTCGATGCGCTGGATAAGATCTACGTAAAGTCCACCAACGGGCGACAAATCCCCTTAAGCGCTTTCGCGTCCTTCGAGCGGGCCACCGCCCCGTTATCGGTGAGCCACTTGGGCCAGTTCCCGGCCGTGACGATCTCGTTCAACCTAGGACCGGGCGTTGCGCTGAGTGACGCGATCGATCTGGTGAAGGATGTCGAGCGCGACGCGCACCTGCCGCCGACCATCATCCCCAGCTTCCAAGGCACGGCGCAGGCCTTCCAGGCCTCGCTGACGACGATGCCTTATCTGGTGCTGGCGGCGTTGGTCGCGGTCTATATCGTGCTGGGCATCCTCTACGAGAGCTACATCCACCCGCTGACAATCCTGTCGACCATTCCGTCCGCAGGCGTCGGCGCGCTGCTGATGCTGCGCGTCTTCGGGTATCCCCTGGATATGATCGGGTTGATCGGCATCATTCTGCTGATCGGCATCGTCAAGAAGAACGCGATCATGATGATCGACTTCGCGCTGGAGGTGGAGCGCGACGAGGGCTTGTCGCCGCGTGAATCCATCACCAAGGCGGCGATGCTGCGGTTCCGACCGATCATGATGACCACGATGTGCGCGCTGTTCAGCGGCATCCCGTTGATGGTGATGGGCGGCGCCGGCGCCGAACTGCGCAAGCCTCTGGGCTTCGCGATTGTCGGTGGCCTGGTCTTGTCGCAGTGTCTGACGCTGTTCACCACGCCGGTGGTGTACCTGGCCCTCGATAAATTCGCGCGGAAGAAAAGCCCCAGCCGGATGCAGAAGCTGATGTCGCCCGACGGCGGCCTGAACCCAGCCCCGGCGGAATAGCGCTTACGAGCCTTTGCGGCGTTCGTCGTCGAAGCGCGGCATGGTCGCATGACCGGCCGCGCTGACGCCCTTACCGCGCAGCACGATCAGCACCGTCTGCACGATGATCTTGAGATCCAGCAACAGCGATGCATGATCGACGTACCAGACGTCGATGGCAAAGCGTTCTTCCCAGCCGAGATCGTTACGCCCGCTGATCTGCGCGAGACCCGTGAGGCCGGGCCGCACGTCGTGACGGCGGGCCTCGTCCGGCGTGTAGTGCGCGAGATACTCCGGCAACAGCGGGCGCGGACCGACGAGGCTCATGTCGCCTTTCAACACGTTGATCAGTTCCGGCAGTTCGTCGAGGGACGTGCGCCGCAGGAACCGGCCCAGGGCCGTGAGACGGACATCGTCGGGCAGCAGTTGGCCGCGCGCATCGACGGCGCGGGTCATGGTACGGAATTTATAGATCGAGAATAGCCGGCCCTGGAGGCCCGGGCGCGTTTGGGTGAACAGCGGCGGCCAGCCCATGCCGACGCAGATCGCGAGCGCGACGATCGCATAAATCGGCGACAGCACGATGAGCGCTGTTGCCGACACGAGGATGTCGATCAGACGTTTCGCCATACGCTATCCGCGAGGCTCCGGCCGTCAGATGTTGCCCTTCGCCAGATCGAGCAGGTACTCGCCGTAACCGCTCTTCTTCAGCGTCTCGCCGCGCGCCGCGAGCTGGGCGGCATCGATCCAGCCATTTTCGAAGGCGATCTCTTCCGGCACGGCGATGCGCAGGTTCTGGCGGCGTTCGATGGTCTGCACGAAAAGGCCGGCTTCGAGCAGGCTGTCGAAGGTACCGGCATCGAACCAGCTGAAGCCACGGCCAAGGTGCTCACAATGCAGATCGCCGGATTCGAGGTACACGCGATTGACGTCGGTGATCTCGAGTTCCCCGCGCGGGCTGGGCTTCAGGTCGGCGGCGATATCGACGACCTTGTTGTCGTAGAAATAAAGCCCGGTCACCGCCCAGCGCGACTTCGGCGCCTTGGGCTTCTCTTCAATCGAGTTCGGCTTGCCGTTGGCATCGAAAGCGATCACGCCGTACCGCTCCGGATCGCGCACATGGTAGGCGAACACCGAGGCGCCATCGGCGCGCGCCGCCGCATTACGAACTTTGGCGGTCAGCCCGTGGCCGTAGAAGATGTTGTCGCCGAGCACCAGCGCCACACTGTCGTTGCCGACAAACTTGCGGCCGATGATGAAGGCCTGGGCCAGGCCGTCCGGGCTCGGCTGCTGCGCGTAGTTGAGATTGATGCCCCACTGACTGCCATCGCCGAGCAGGCGCTCGAAATGCGGCGCGTCGTGCGGTGTGGTGATGATGAGAATGTCACGGATGCCGGCCAGCATCAGCGTCGACAGCGGATAGTAGACCATCGGCTTGTCGTAAACCGGCAGCAGCTGCTTGGAGATGGCCTGGGTGATCGGATGCAGGCGCGTGCCCGATCCGCCGGCCAGCAGAATACCCTTCATGGCGATCCGTGCCCCTTCATGATGCCGCCTTGGTAGCGGTTCAGGCGGCCGGGGTCAAAGGCAGCGCGCGCAAACAGTCGGCCAGCGCCTCCGGCCAAGGGCGCAATGCGATCCCGTGGACGCGCTTGAGTTTGGCGGTCTCCAGCACGGAATTGGCCGGCCGGCGCGCCGGGGTCGGGTAATCGGCCGTGGTGATCGCCTCCACGCGCGGCACCTTGTCGAGCCGGGGGGCGGCCTCGGTGAAGATCGCGCGGGCAAAATCGCACCAGTTCGTTTCCCCGCCGCCGACGCAGTGGAAGACGCCCCAGGCCTCGTCGGGCACCGTGCTGCCGCCGAGCCGGCCGACCAGGGTCAGGATGGCCTCGGCCAGATCGGCGGCGAAGGTCGGGCAACCGCGTTGATCGGCGACGACGCGCAAAGTGTCGCGATCCGCGCCCAGGCGCAGCATCGTCTTGACGAAGTTGTTGCCATGCACGCCGTATACCCAGGCCGTGCGCAGAATCACGTACTTCGCGCCCGAGCTTTGCACGGCCTGTTCGCCGGCGAGCTTGCTGGCGCCATAGACGCCCAACGGCGCAACGGGATCGGTCTCGACATAGGCGCTAGATTTCTGCCCATCGAACACATAGTCGGTCGAGACGTGGATGAGCGGGATGTTGGCGCGCGCGCAGGCGGCAGCGAGATTGGCGGGACCGTCGCGGTTGACGGCAAAGGCCGTGTCCGCATCGCTCTCGGCCTTATCGACCGCCGTGTAGGCAGCCGCGTTGACGACTGCGCGCGGCTTGCGCATTTCGATCATGCGCTGCACCGCCCCCGCATCAGCGATATCCAGGGCAGTGTGTGTGAAACCTTGCACGGCGAGCGCCCGCGCCGTCGCACGACGCTGAATTTCCCAACCCAGTTGGCCGTTCGCACCGGTGAGCAGAATATCCGCCGCCATATTACTTCTTCTCGCCGAGACCGAGACGCTGGCCGGCATAGCGGCCATCGCGGATTTTCGTCCACCATTCACGATTGGTCAGATACCACTGCACTGTCTTGCGCAGCCCCGTCTCAAAGCTTTCCTGCGGACGCCAGCCGAGTTCGGTGGAGATCTTAGTGATATCCATCGCATAGCGCAGGTCGTGGCCGGGGCGGTCCTTGACGTAGGTGATGAGTTCGCGGCGCGAGGTGTCACCCGGCACAAGCTCATCGAGCAGATCGCAGATCGTATGCACAACGGCGATGTTGGGGTACTCGGCCTCACCGCCGATGTTGTAGACCTCGCCGACTCGGCCGCGCGTGACGCACTGCCACAGCGCGCGTGCATGATCCTCGACAAACAGCCAGTCGCGCACGTTCAAGCCGTTGCCGTAGACCGGCAGCGGTTTGCCCTCGAGACCGTTGAGGATCATCAACGGCACCAGCTTCTCGGGGAAGTGGTACGGCCCGTAATTGTTCGAGCAATTCGTGGTGACAACCGGCAGCCCGAAAGTGTGGTGCCAGGCGCGCACCAGATGATCCGATCCCGCTTTAGATGCGGAGTACGGCGAGTTCGGCGCGTAACGCGTTGTCTCGGTGAATTTCTCATCCGGCCCAAGCGAGCCATACACTTCGTCGGTGGAGATGTGATGGAAGCGGAACGCATCTTTCCGCTGGCCCGGCAGCGCGGCCCAATAGGCGCGCGCGGCATCGAGCATCGTGTAGGTGCCGACGACGTTCGTGTTGATGAAGGCCGCAGGACCGTCGATCGAACGGTCGACATGGCTTTCAGCGGCCAGATGCATCACGACATCGGGCTGCTCGGCCGCGAACAGATCGGCGACCAGCTTCGCATCGCAGATGTTGCCCTGCACGAAGCGATACCGCGGGTTCGCGGCGATTGGCGCAAGCGAGTCGAGATTGCCGGCATAAGTCAGCGCGTCGAGATTGACCACCTCGGCCCCGACTTCGCCGACCAGCAGCCGCACGACCGCCGAGCCGATGAAGCCCGCGCCCCCGGTGACGAGAACCTTCATCGTGCGGGACCTTCGTATGTGAAGTACGCCGGCAGGTCGGCGAGTTTCGGCTGAATCTTATCCTTGCCTGACAGCAGCTCGGGGTTCGCGAGCGCCGGCCAGTCGATGCCAAGCGCGGGATCGTTCCACAGCAATCCCTTGTCGTTCTCTGGCGAATAGTAGTTCGACACTTTGTAGAGAACTTCGGTATCGGGCTCGAGCGTCACCAGACCGTGAGCGAAGCCGATCGGGATGTAGATCTGGTTCCACAGCTCAGCGGAAATGACGGCGGCCACGTGCTTGCCGTAGGTCGGCGAACCGACGCGGATGTCGACGGCGACATCGAGAATGGCGCCGCGCGTGCAGCGTACAAGCTTGGCCTGGGCGAAAGGCGCGGTCTGGAAATGCAAACCGCGCACGGTGCCCTTTGTGGCCGACAGCGCGTGATTGTCCTGAACGAACGTGTCGTCGATGCCCGCCGCGGCAAACCCGCGATGGGTGTAGGTTTCGGAGAAGAACCCGCGCGCGTCCCCGTGCTTCTTCAAGGTTGCGACTTTGACCTCGGGCATTGACGGATCGAGCGTGCGGATTTCCATGCCTAACCTTGTGTCCTTAGCGGCGCCGGGTTCTCTACCACGGCCCGTAATTCATTGGAATGCAGCGGGGCAAAGCTCGCCATAGATCGCGGTATAGTCCGCGGCGATATGCGCGGAGGCGAACTCGCGCAAAACCCGCTCGCGGCCGGCCGCGCCCATGCGCAGCCGGGCTTCCGGATTGTCCATCATCCAAACCATGGCATCGGCCAGAGCCAACACATCGCCCGGAGGGATGAGAAGGCCGTTGACGTCGTTCACGACGATATCGCTGTTGCCGCTGACGTCGGTGGCAATCAGGGGGCGTGTGCAGGCCGACCCTTCCAGCAGCACGCGCGGCAGGCCTTCGCCGCCGAGCGCGGGATGCACGATGACGTGACTATCGGCGATGAACTGCCGCACGTCGCTCACCTGGCCGACGAATCGCACACCCGGCCGCTTGCCCCACTCCGCGATGACCTCTTCGGGGATCGTTGACGGATTATCGATATCCGGCCCGCCGCAGACAGTGAGCTCACAGGCGATCCCGCGCCGCTGAAGTTCCGCCATCGCGGCGACGATCACCTCGATGCCTTTCATGTAAAGCAGCCGCCCGATCATCAGGAACCGGAACGGCGTCTCGGGTGGCTGCGGAAGCGGTGCGAACCGCGCCGTATCGAGGCCGAGCCCGCGCACAAGCCGCACATTGTGCGCCGGAATACCGAGCGACTTGGCAAAGCCGACATCGACGGTGTTGTGCAAGACAATATGTGCGTCATTGCGGCGCGCGGCGTGGCGCAGGACCACGGCGCAGGCTTTCTGCGCGACGGCGGCCAACCATGAGCGCGCGTAGAACAGGAATCCGAAGCCGGTCAGCGAGCTGACGATCTTTACGTCGCGGTCCCAGACGGCCAACGCCCCGATGATCGCCGGCTTAAGCGCGATGTTGTGCAGCACGTCCGGCGCCAGGTCCGTCAGCAGGCGGCGCACGCGCAAGAGTTCGAGCGGAAATTGTAATGCGGCCTGCAGCAGGGCCCGCGATCGCCGCCACGGGAAATCAACCACGCGATAGCCGGCATCCGTGGGCGCCGGCGCCGAGTTGCCGCAGAAGGCGACGATGATGACCTCAAAGGCCTCACGCACGTTCGGCGGCGCCAGGTCGGCACTCATGGCGTGGAAGAAATAGAATTCGGTCACCAGGAAGACCAAGCGCGGCTTGGCACGACCGGAACGCGGGCTATCGGGCGGCAGGGACATAAGGATCAAAGAGGCCTGGGCGGATTTGGCCCATTGGTGGCCTGCTTTTGGTCCGACCGCAAGCCGCTTTGGGCTTGCCAGGGCCTGCGGGAATTGGTCAAAAAGTGTGCCGATAAAAAGGTTTATCGGCCGACACACCTCGCGAAGGGCTGACCCTGTGGCGACCTCCGCGCCCCTCTCCGAACGCCTGATCGCCTTCCTGCACAGGGTCATGCGCGCGCTCGCCAACCGTGGGCGGCGGGTGGCCTGGATCGCGGCGCGGATCATCTATCAGCTGACCCCGCTGCCGCGACCGCTTAAACGCAGGATCGCCCGCAAGCTGATGCCGCCACCACCGGAAGTGGCCGCCCCCATCGAGATTGATTTCAGCGCCGCGACGCCGTTCGGCTATCCGCTGGCGCCGGGCAGCCCGAAGCTGGCGGTCGTCTGCCACATTTTCTACGACGCCCTCGCGCCTGAGATCGGCCGTTACCTGCGCAACATCCCGATCCCATTCGATCTGTTCATCTCGACCGATACCGACGCCAAGAAGGCCGCCATCGAGGGCACCTTCGCGGAATTTACGCCGGGCCGTGTCGAAGTGCGCCTGGCACCCAATCGCGGCCGCGACATCGCGCCGAAGCTGGTGACCTTCGGCGATATCTATCCGCACTACGACTACGCCTTGCACTTGCATTCGAAGGCCTCGAAGCATGCCGACGAGCTTGAGCTTTGGCGTGGGTTCCTGTTTGAAAACCTGCTGGGCTCACCGGACATCGTGCGCAGCGTGCTGGACGCTTTCGCGCGGCGGCCAGATCTCGGCCTCATCGCCTCGCAGCATTTCGAGCCCGTGCGGCACTGGGTCAATTGGGGCGGAAATTTCAAAGCCACGGCGCGGCTGGCCGAGCGTCTCGGCATTGCACTGGAAGCCGAGCGCCTGCTCGACTTCCCCTCGGGCTCGATGTTCTGGGTCCGCTGCGCCGCGCTGAAACCGTTGCTGGAACTTCAGCTGCAGTTCACCGACTTCGATATCGAGAGCGGCCAGGTCGACAAGACCTTCGCCCACGCCATCGAGCGGCTTTACTTCCATGTCGCTGAGCGCGCGGGATTCCGCTGGATGAAGATCGCACACCCGCCGCTGTTCGCGGTGACGCCCGCCATCGTACCCATCGGCTCGCCGGGCGATCTCGACCGCTTCCTGGCGGAGCACGGCCGGGCCTTGCTGGGCGACAATCTTCCGGCGCCACGCAAAGCGCACATGAAAGGTGTACCGCCCGCGCCGGGATTGAGCGCCAAGTTGAAGGCCGCGCAAGCGTCCGCCGCCGTCAAGGTACCGACATGAGCCTTCGCGTTCTCGCGCTCACGCGCTACGACGATCTCGGCTCCAGCAGTCGCGTGCGCGTGCTGCAATATCGTCCTCACCTCGCCAAGCGCGGCATCACCGTGGAGGTGCAGCCGCTGTTCTCGAATGAATCGCTGCAACGTCTGTATCGCGATGGTCGCCGATCCAAGATGGACCTTGTGGCCGCGTTGATGCAGCGGCTTGATGCCGTGACCCGCAAGAGCCGCGCCGACGTCGTATGGTTGCAGCAGGAGCTTTTCCCGTATCTGCCAGCAGGATTGGAGACCACCCTGCTCGCCGGATGTCCTTATGTGATCGACTTCGACGACGCTCAGCAGCTGTATTACCAGGCTCATCGGTCGGCGACGGTGCAGCGGCTGTATGGCGACAAGATCGCGCGACTGATGCGCGCCGCCGCGGCGGTTGTCGTTGGCAGCGACAGCCAGGGCGCCTATGCCCGCGAGGCGGGCGCGAAGGCCGTGCACCTTGTCTATAGCGCCGTCGATACCGAGCGCTTCGCGCAGGCGGCGGCCCAGCCGTTACCGACGCCCTTCCGCGTTGGCTGGATCGGCACGCCAATGACGGCGGAGCAATCGCTGCACATCTTGCGCGAACCGTTGAAGCGCTTTCTCGCCGAGACCGATGCGTCAGCGACATTCATGGGGATGGATGCACCGCAGCTACCCGACCTGCCCGGCACGCGCGTGCCGTGGCGCGAAGCGGCGGAACCGGAGTTCATGGCGGGCATTTCAGTGGGCCTGTGCCCGCTGGACGACAGCCCCTGGACCCGCGGCAAGAGCGGCTACAAAATCATCCAATATATGAGTGCGGGCCGTGCGGCATTGACCTCACCGGTCGGCATCGCCGCGCAGATCGTGCGGGCCGGCGAGACAGGCTTGCACTGCCGCACAGGCGACGACTGGTACAACGGCTTGATGAGCCTGTATCGCAATCCGGCGCAGTGCGCTGCATTCGGCGCCGCGGCGCGAAACGACGCCGTGAAGATCTACGACACCCGCATTGCCGCAAACGCGCTGTGCGATATCCTGACGGACGCACGCAGCTAGAAAGGCACCGACATGAGGATTCGCACCTGGCTACTTTCTATTGCCGTGGCCGCCAGTTTGGCATCGCCGGCGTCGGCGGATATCGTCGAGAAGCAAGGGACCTTCGCCGGCCTCAAGGTCACCTACAAAGTCGTGCTGCCCAAGGCCTACGACGCCGCGCGCAGTTATCCGATGGTGCTGGTATTCACCGGCGGGCCACAGACGCTGCAAATCTTGACCACCACGCTGGAAGTCGACTGGCAGGCCGAAGCTGAAAAGCGCGGCTATATCGTCGTCAGCCCCGCGAGTCCGAACGGGGAACTGTTTTTCGAAGGCGCGGACAAGATCTTCCCGTCGTTCATCGACGAGATGCTGAAGATCTATAAGGTGCGCGGGAAGATTCACCTGGCCGGCCATTCGAACGGCGGCTTGAGCGCGTTCCATATCGCGGCGAAATACCCGCAGTACTTCTCTACCCTCACCGGCTACCCCGGCCTGCTCGACGGGCCCGACCTGGAAAAGATCGCCGTGTTAAAGCCGATGTGCCTGTTCATGCACGTGGGCGAGCGGGATCCGGGTTGGCGCGGCGCGATGGAAGACCAGGCCGCCGCTATGAAGAAAGACGGTTACAGAATTCAGATCACGGTCGAGAAGAATCAGATTCATCGAATCAAGGCCCCGGAGGTCAACCTAAGCCCGCGGCTGATGGACGAGATTGAAAGCTGCAAGTAGCGCCAAGCACTTAGAAATCGCCTTTAGCGGCTTGGCGCGGACGCCTGGAACCGCGTAGTCTCCCCCCGCGCAATTCAACCTCCGGGAGGAACTACCCTCATGACGACTTCGTTTCTGAAGACGGCCGCGGCGCTCGCCGCCTTCGCCGCGCTGTCGATGTCCGGCCCGACGCCGGCTACGGCCCAGGCCCTGACCGGCGACAAGGTCGCCACCGATAAGGGCGACCTGATCATCCACCCGCTGAAGCACGCCACCATGGCGCTCAGCTGGGGCGGCAAGACCATTTACGTCGATCCGGCCCCGGCGCCGGGCGCCGAGAAGGGTGCGGACGGCGCCGATGCCTTCAAGGGCATGCCGGCCGCCGACATCATCACCGTCGGCCACCAGCATGGCGACCACTTCGACCTGCCGACGCTGCAGAAGCTCGTCGGTGCGAAGACGACCCTCGTCGTCCCGCAGGACATCGCCGACAAGCTGCCGGCCGACCTGAAGGCCAAGGCGAAGGTGCTGGCGAACGGCCAGTCGGCTGACGTAGACGGCATCAAGATCGAAGCCGTGCCTGCCTACAACACCTCGGCCGACAAGCAGCAGTTCCACCCGAAGGGCCGTGACAACGGTTACGTCCTGACGGTTGGCGGCAAGCGCGTGTACATCGCCGGCGACACCGAAGGCGTGCCGGAAATGGCCAACCTGAAGAACATCGACGTCGCGTTCATCCCGATGAACCTGCCGTACACGATGACCCCGGAAGAAGCGGCCAAGGCCGTGCTCTCGTTCAAGCCGAAGATCGTTTATCCGTACCACTACGGCCAGAGCGATCTCGCCGCCTTCGAGAAGGCGCTGGGCGCGAACAGCGGCATCGAAGTGCGCAAGCGCAACTGGTACTAGGCTTCAGCTGACATCAGGCTTTAGCTAACATGATCCCGGCCGATGCCTTGCGCGTCGGCCGGGATTTTCTTTTGCGGCGCAGATGACACCCAACAACGACCTTACCCGCCCCCGCATCGGGGTCAGTGCCTGCCTGATGGGTCGGCCTGTACGGCCCGACGGCAAAGACAAGCACGTCGTCTGGATCACCCAGACTCTGTCCACTCTCGCCACGCTGGTCGCGATTTGCCCTGAGATCGAGATGGGCCTGGGCGTGCCGCGGGAACGCATTGACTTCGGGCTGCGCGACGGCCGGCAACGGCTGGTGGGCTTGAGCAGCGGCCGCGATCTCACTGATATCGCCGAAGCGACATCGCAACGGCTGCTGAATGAGCAAGCCGTCGCGCTGGACGGCTATATCTTCAAGAGGAAATCCGCGTCATGCGGCCTTGAGAAAGGCGGCTTGTTCGCCCGCGCGTTCACGGCACGCTATCCCGAGGTACCGGTGATCGAAGAGGACAAACTCGCGGATGCGGATGCACGCGATGCCTTCCTCGCCCAAGCCCGTTATCGTTTCGCGATCCGCACGCGCTAAGCAACCTTCTTGATGTGCTCGCGTTCGAGCGCACCCTTGCTTCCGAAGCGCGCCAGCATACGGACGCGTAGGCGTTCCAGCGCCAAGTAAATCACCGGCGTGGTGTAGAGCGTGAGCGCCTGCGAGAAGATCAAACCACCGACGATAGTGAGGCCGAGGGGCTGGCGCAGTTCCGAACCGGTGCCGAAACCGATGGCAAGCGGCAGACCGGAGAACATCGCCGCCATGGTGGTCATCATGATCGGGCGGAAGCGCTGGATGCAGGCATCATAGATCGCATCTTCCGGCGACATGCCGCGCTCGCGCTCCGCGGCCAGCGCAAAGTCCACCAGGATGATGCCGTTCTTCTTCACGATCCCCATCAGTAGAATGACCCCGATCAGCGCCATGACGGTGAAGCCCTGGCGGAAGATCGCGAGCATCAGCAGCGCGCCGACACCGGCCGACGGCAGCGTCGACAGGATGGTCAACGGATGGATCAGGCTTTCGTACAGGATCGCAAGCACGATGTAGATCGCGAGCAACGCGGCCGCGACAAGGTAAGGGGTGCTGGCCAACGACGATTGGAAAGCCTGGGCGTTACCCTGAAACGCACCGTGCAGCGTGCCTGGGACCGACATCTGCGAGATCGCATCGTTGACCAGGTTGACTGCGTCGCCCAGTGCCGCGCCCTTCACCAAGTTGAATGAGATCGTTACCGAGGGGAAACCGCGCTGGTGGTTGACCGTGGGCGGCACACTGGTGCGCTCGATGGTGACCAGCGAGCTGAGCGGAATCATGCCGCCGGTGTTTGACTTCACGTGCACGCGACTCAACACCTCCGGCGACATCGGCGCGCGCGTGTCGGCTTCCATCACGACGCGATACTGATTGGTGCTCTCGAACACGGTCGCGATCTGGCGCTGGCCGAAGGCGTCGTTCAGCGTGGCATCGATGTCCGTGACTTTTACGCCAAGACGCGAGGCCGAATCGCGGTTGATCTGCAAGCTCAACTGCGGAACCGCGCGATCCTGATCGCTGGCCACGTCGACCAGGATCGGAATTTCTTTTAGGCGGGCCAGGATTCTCGGCGCCCAGGCGTTCAACTCCGTCTGATCCGTGTCGCTGAGCGTGTATTGATACAGCGTCCGCGTCACACGGCCGCCAAGCGAAATGTCCTGCGGCGCCGAAGGGAACACCTCGATGCCGGGGATCTGCGCGAACTTCGGCCGCAGGCGGTTGATGACGTCGCGCACGCCATCGCGCTCGTCGTGCGGCTTCAAGCCGATGCGGAACTGGCCACCACTGCTCAAGCCGCTGCCGCCGACAAAGCCGGCAATGGGACCGATGGCCGGATCAGCCATCAATATGTCCGTGACCTGCATCTGCTTCTTCACCATGTCGTTGAAGGAGATCTCAGGCGCGGCGACGGTGATGATGTTGATGCCGCCGTTGTCCTGCTCTGGGAAGAAGCCTTTGGGCAACAGCAGGAACAGCACGACGGTGGCGACAAAGGTGGCACCACTAACCGCCAGCGTGATGCGCTGATGGCGCAACACGACCTTCAGGGTGCGTTGATAAAATGCGAGCTGGGCATCGAAGAAACGCTCTAGCGCTAGGTAGACGCGGCCATGCTTGGTTGACGCACGCCCCAACAGGCGTGCGCTCATCATCGGCGTCAGAGTCAGCGACACGCACAGCGAGATGGTGACCGCCGCGCAGACGGTCAGCGCGAATTCGCGGAACAACTCGCCGATGTAACCGCCCATGAGCAGCAGCGGGATGAACACGGCCATCAGCGAAATACTGACCGACATCACGGTGAAGCCGATTTCCGAGGCGCCTTTCACGGCGGCGTCATAGGGCGTCATACCGTCGTGGATGTGGCGCTCGATGTTCTCCACCACCACGATGGCGTCGTCGACCACGAAACCGACCGCAATCGTAAGGCCCATGAGCGACAGATTGTCGATGGAGAAGCCCATCAGGTACATGATCGCGAAAGAGCCGACGATCGACACCGGCACCACAGCACAGGGGATCAAGGTTCCGCGTACGTCGCGCAGAAAGACGAACACCACCATTACGACCAGAATCACCGTAATCAGCAGAGTGAAGCGCACTTCCTCGACCGACGCGCGGATCGTCTGTGTGCGGTCCTGAATGATGTTGACGTCGATGCCGGGGGGCAGTTCGCTGATCAACGTCGGCAGTATCTTCTTGACGCGATCGGTGGTGGCGACAATGTCGGCGCCAGGCACGCGGGCGACGAATAGCAACACCGCGTCGTCGCGGCCGAAGAACGCCGCGCGCTGGCTGCTTTCAGCGCCGGGAATCGCCTCGCCCACATCGCGCAAACGCACCGGCGCGCCATTGTTGGTGGCGATGACGATGTCGTTGTATTCCTCGGCCTTGTGGAGCTGGTCGTTGGCGTCGACCACAAAGGTCTGGTGTCGGTCGTAGATGATTCCCTTGGGCTGCTCGGTCGTTGAACCGGCGACCGCGATGCGTACGTCCTCGAAGCTCAGGCCCTTCGCGGCCAGTTTGTCGGGATTGAGTTCGATGCGTATGGCGGGCTTGCGCTCACCGTTGATCTTCACCTCGCCGACACCGTCGACCTGCGCGATCTGCTGCGCGAGGATGACGTCGGCTGCGTCGGAGACCTGGATGATCGGCACGGTCTTCGAGGACACCGTCATCGCGAGCATCGATTGATCCGACGGGTTCGTTTTCTTGTAGCTCGGCGGCGACGGCATATCGCGCGGCAATTGGCCGCCGGCTGCCGCAATGGCGGTCTGCACGTCTTGGGCAGCACCGTCGATATTCCGCCCGAGCTCGAACTGCAGGACGATGTTGGTGCTGCCGGCGTTGCTGGTCGAGGTCAGCTGCGTAAGGCCGGGAATCTGCGCGAACTGACGCTCGAGCGGCGCGGCGACGATCGTGGCCATCGTCTGGGCATCGGCGCCCGGATAGCTCGCGTTGATCTGCACGGAAGGGAAATCGACGTTGGGCAGCGACGCGACGCTGAGCAGCGGATAGGCAGCAATGCCCAAAATCACGACCGCGACCATCAGCATCGACGTGGCGATTGGCCGGTCGATGAAGATCTTTGACAGGTTCATCGCGGCAAGCCTCTCGATTAGGCGTCGGGCGCTGTGCGCTGCGACGTCGTGTCCTGGAGCAGCGACACCGCCGCACCGTTGCTCAAACGCACCTGACCGTCGATCACGACTTTCTCACCGGCCTTGAGACCGGTCCCGATCAGAACCAATTCATCGCGCGTGTCGATGATGGTGACCGGCCGCACCTCGGCCGTCTGATCCGGCTTCACGACATAGACAAACAGATTGTCGATGCCGTGCTGGATCGCGCGGCTGGGCACCGTCACGCCGTTGTGGCGCGTCTCGACCTTGAGGTCGACGTTGATGAAGGCACCCGGCCACAGTTTGTGGTCCTTGTTCGGGAAGACAGCCTTGAGCTTGATGGTGCCGGTCTTTTGATCGACCTGATTGTCCATCACTTCCAGCCTGCCCTCGTCGAGCACGGTCTTGTCGTTCTGATCGAGAACCGTGGCCGTGAGCGTGCCTTTGAGCATCTGCGTGCGGACGGTGGCGACGTGCGCCGATGGCAGCGTGAAGATCGCCGCGATCGGCTCGATCTGCGTGATACTGACCAGCGGCGTCGGTGCGCCCGACTGGATAATGTTGCCGACGTCGATGTTGCGCAGGCCGGTGATGCCATCGATCGGCGCGGTGATCGAGGTATAGCTCAGATTCGTGCGCGCGTTGGAGATGGCGGCCTCGTCGGATTTCACCACCGAAGAGGCCTGCATCACGGTGGCGCGTTGGGTCTCGAGCTGCTGCGCCGAGGCGAAGCCTTTCTCCGACAAGGATTCATAGCGCTTCAGATCACGTTCCACGTTCGCCAACGTGGCCTTGTCGCGTGCGAGCGCCGCTTCGGCTTGCGTAAGGGCGGCCTGATAGGGGCGCGGATCGACCTGCGCGAGCAAATCGCCGGCATGCACCGTTTGGCCTTCGTCGAAGGCGATCTTCTGGATCGTGCCGGTCAGTTGGGCGCGGATATCAACGGTGTTGAACGCCTGGATCGTGCCGACTCCGCTGAGGATGAGCGGGTACTCCTGCGCCGTTGCGTCGACCGCAACGACGGGGATGGCCTTCGCGCGGCCGTTGCCCGCCTTCTTCGCAGGCAGCGCGACGTTGACCACGATCCCGACGACAAGCGCCGCCAGGGCAACGCCGGCCGCGATGCGCGTGGCGCGGGGCGACAATGTATGTCCGAGAATCTGCATCGCTTTGATCCGTTAAGGCCGCGGGATTATGCACCAAAAGGTCCGCGGGGCGAGCGTCCCGCCGCCGCGGTCCAGATAGTGGTAAATCCAGTTATGGTCCTGTTTTAAAAGGGTTACCGACTGTCACAAGCGACGAGAAGAAGCAGGGAGCGAAGCGAACATAGCTGTACGAGCGCGATCGTCGGCGGGAAACGGCAAGGCGCGTTTTTACAACGCGAAAGCCTCGTGAAAGCTACCATCGGGTCTCGGGCCCCCGGGGGTGGGGCGAAACGCAAAGCTGGCGCGCGGTAAAACGGCTTGTCCACGTGTTGGATGTGCGTATATCCCTGCGATTCTAGATTTCTGACGCCTTTAGCTTCTAGCGGATTGGAATTGCGCATGTCCCCGGATGGACAGCTGCCCGGTACCGAAGTATCGGCAGCCGACAGGAGCGCTACCGAAGCCGTCGTACACGGCACGGTGTTCTCGATCATCGGCGTGCTCAGCTTCTCGCACTTCCTCAACGACATGATCCAGTCGTTGATTCCGGCGCTGTATCCGATGCTCAAGACGTCGCTCGATCTGAACTTCACGCAGATCGGCCTGATCACACTGGCGTTCCAATTGACCGCCTCGATCCTGCAACCGGCTGTCGGCACCTATACCGACAAGAATCCAATGTACTACTCGCTGGCGGTAGGCATGGCCCTGACGTTGGTGGGCCTGCTGATGCTATCGCAAGCCGCCACCTTCGCGATGGTCATCATCTCCGCCGCGCTGGTCGGCATGGGATCATCGATCTTCCATCCGGAATCCTCGCGCATGGCCCGCGCGGCCGCCGGCCATCGGCACGGTTTCGCGCAGTCGATGTTCCAGGTCGGCGGCAACGCCGGCTCCGCCGTGGGGCCACTGCTCGCCGCCTTCATTGTGCTGCCGCGCGGTCAACACAGCATCGCCTGGTTCTCTGCCTTTGCGTTGCTGGCGATGATCCTGCTGGTCAAGGTCGGCAGCTGGTACAAGAACCACGGCCTGGCGCGTGCGAAGCGCAGCCGCGCCATGACGGCCGCGCCGACCCTGTCGCGCGGGCGCGTCGCGTTCATCATCGCGGTGCTGTTCACGCTGGTGATGTCGAAGAACTTCTACATCGTCAGCCTGTCGAACTATTACACCTTCTACCTGATGGATAAGTTCCAGCTGCCCGTGCAGTCGGCGCAGGTCTATCTGTTCTTCTTCCTGGCTGCCGTGACGGTGGGCACATTCGTCGGCGGCCCCATCGGCGACCGCATCGGCCGCAAGCATGTGATCTGGGGATCGATCCTGGGCACGCTGCCGTTCAGCCTCGCGTTGCCCTACGCCAACCTGTTCTGGACCGTCGCGCTGTCGATTGTCATCGGCCTGGTGATTGCCTCTGCGTTCTCGGCCATCGTCGTCTACGCGCAGGAGCTCGTACCGGGACGTGTCGGCATGATCGCCGGCGTCTTCTTCGGGATCGCCTTCGGCATGGCGGCCATCGGCGCGGCGGTGCTCGGCAGGCTCGCCGACATGACCAGCCTCACCTACGTCTATCAGGTGTGTTCATATCTTCCGGCCGTGGGCTTGCTGACCGTGCTGCTGCCGAACCTCGGCCTGCCGCATCACAAGCAGCAGGCCAAGGCGGCATAAAGAGAAGTTAGCCAGCGAGCGGGTTCGGGCGCAGCTGGAAGTGAACGACTTTCGGCGTGTTGCCCTTGCCGCCTTCCGCATGGAACGGCGTGCGCGTGCCCCAGGTGGTCCACAGCCCGCGGCCTTTCCAGCCGCCGTTCGGATCGTCGATACGACCGTCGAGCCCCTTCACATAAAAGCCCAGCGGATACGGCACACGCAGCGTGACGAACTTACCGTCGCTGCCAAGGGCCAGCAGCGCGTCGTTGGCGTTACCCGTCGCGATGGGTACATCCTTGCCGAGGCCGAGCGTGTCGTGCTGATCGACCCATGAATAGTAACTGGCCTCGGCGCTGGCCGTTTCATCGATGCCTTTGAATTGCGGACCCGGGAAGCGATAGAAGCTCCAGCCTTCCGGGCATTGCTTACCGGTGGCGTTCGGCCCGTTCAGCGTGCCTTTGCACTTACGCCGATCGAACGCGCCGAAGTGGCCGCTGGCGAGCGAGGCCCAGACCACGCCTTTGGAATCGATGTCCATGCCGCGCGGCGAGTAGCCTTGCACCTTCGCGCGCGCATCGCCCAGCGGCAGATCGAACACTTCCGTCAATGTCGTCGCTGGCGCGTTCGCGCCCGGCGTCACGCGCAGCAGGAAGCCGGGCACGCCGAGCGACGAGCCCCAGATCGAGCTGTCCGCCGGGTTGGGCGACACACCATAGAACGCACCGTTGATGCGCTTATCTTTCTTCGGATCGAGCGGCGCATCGGGCTCGACGTATTCGTCGCGCTTGCCGTTGCCGTTGGTGTCGAGGATGTAAGCCGACCAACCCAGCGCCTTCTTCGGATCGCCCGTCTCGTCGTAGACCTTGCGATTGAGCCAGCCGAGCACCCCCGCCGAGCCGCTGAAGTACAGCGTGTTGTTCGCATCATAGCCGAACTGCAGATGATGCGTGCCGAAGCATGTCTCGATCTGCGTGATCTTCTTGCTCGTTGGATCGTAGACCGCCAACTGACGGCCCGAGGTCTTGATCGGGAACAGCTGCGCCGACACCAGCGACGAACCTTCGCGACAGTAATCCGGCGTATCGTTCGGACGGATCTTGGTCGTGAGCCAGACACGCGCTTTCTCGTCCAGCATCGGGTTGTGCATGCTGACTTGCGATTTCCAGATCGCCTCATCGCCCCAGTAGGGCGAGGACGCGAGGATCGGCAGGTCCTTCGAGTCCGGCGTTTTCGGATCGCCCGTGGGCATCGCAATCAACGACTTCGCGTTCTTTGCCGGATCGAGCACCGGCACCATCGGCATGCTTTCTTCCGGCGAACCATAGATCGGGCCGTTCGCGTTCACGGTCGGATTGCGGCGATCGGTCGAAGCTTCGTCGTGCATGTAGGATTTAGGCGTTGCCCAATCCCACATCGTGATGACCACGTTACGCTCCTGCCCTTGCGGACGCGGCGGCGCTTCCGCCGGCAGCTCGCCCGCGGCGATGCGGTCGGTCCAATCGGCGAACATGCTGAGTACGCGGCGCTGGCCCATGTTGCCGATGGTGCGCGTCATGTTGCCGCCCGCCTGACCGGACTGGATGCGGCGATCCCAGGCATCGACGGAGTTGCCGAACTCACCGATCGCTTTGGAGATCGTCCGCGTGGATTTGTCGCCGAGTTGGTGACAGGTGAAGCAGCCGTCGGTCTTCACCAGATCGAGCCACTGCTCCTGCGTCTTGATGTTCTCGGAGATGCCGTTACCGTTGACGCCCGTACCGGGGAATTCGGTCTTCTTCGGGATATTCAGCATCGAATACCAGTAGATCGCCGGATAATACTCGGCGGCGTCTTTCGCGCTGGGCGCAACGACCGCCTTGAGATCGATCTTCTTGCCGGGCAGCGAATTCACTTTCGCCGAATCCACCAGGCCGTAACCGCGCACCCATACGGAATAGGTCGCCGCCGGCAATTCCGGGATGAGGTAACGGCCCTGATCGTCCGTCACCACGATCTTGGTGTACTTGGTTGGGAGGTTTGTGGTTTCCGCTATCACCCAAACGCCGGCCTCAGGGCCTTTCGCGCTGGTGACGACACCGCCGATCTGGCCCGCGCCGACGGCCGGCGCCGCAGTTTGCGCGAGCACCGCCATTGGCGCGGTACTGGCCGTGAGTGCGAATACCAGCCCGAACGCAGCTGATGCATGTTTCACATAAGCCATCGCGATTCCCCTGCCCCTGTAAGGTCGCCGAAGCGCCCATCCCATTGCATTCTCGCGCCCCCGTGAAACCCAAGGCAACGAACATCTGTGAGATCGCCTTGTAACAGTTCATGTCCTGGGCAGAGACATAACTGCTCCTATCGATTGCTGTAGCTTTCATCCGCGAGAATGCGGCAGAAATGACCAATGCAAGGCAATCACAGCAAGTCTTTCCAACGGCTTGGACCGCGTGCGCGGTTGAGCGTCATCGGCGGCGCCGTACTTCTCTGTGCCGTTGTGGCAATGAGCGTTGTCCGCATGGATCGCGCGGGCCGCGGACCCAAGGGCCCGCCCCCGACGCCCGTGACCGCGGAGAAGCCGACCCGCCAGGATGTGCCGGTTTACCTGCAGGGGCTTGGCACAGTGCAGGCCTTCAACACCGTTACTTTGAAAGTGCGCGTCGACGGCACGCTGGAGACGGTGCAGTTCAACGAAGGCCAGAACGTGAAGGCTGGCGAAGTGCTGGCACAGATCGATCCGCGTCCCTATCGCGCGTCGTTGAATCAAGCGTTGGCGAAGAAGGCGCAGGATGAATCCCAGCTGCCGTCGGCGCGCCGCGATCTTGAGCGCCTTGAAGCGCTGTCGAAAAGCAATTTCGCCGCCGCGCAAACCATCGAACGTCAGCGCGCGACCGTGGCGCAGCTCGAAGCCGCGGTGAAAGCCGACAACGCCGCCATCGAACGTGCGCAGATCGATCTGGATTTCACCACCATCAAAGCCCCCATCGACGGGCGCATCGGCCTGCGTCAAGTCGACGTCGGCAATGTGGTGCGCGCCTCCGACCAGACCGGCCTGGCGGTGATCTCCCAGCTGCATCCGATTGCCGTGGTGTTCACCCTGGCGGCGGACGAGGTGCCGACGATCACCAAGGCGATGGCCCAGGGCAAGCTGCCGGTCGCGATCTACAAGTACGACAAGTCGGCCAAACTGGCCGAAGGTGAACTGCTGGCCATCGAGAGCACCATCGACCAGGGCACCGGCACCATTCGCCTGAAAGCGACCTCGGACAATCAGAACGACACGCTGTGGCCCGGCGAGTCGGTGCGCGCGCATCTGCTGCTGCGCACCGAACGCGACGCGGTGACGCTGCCGGAAACCGCAGTCCAGCGCGGCCCGAATGGCTTGTTCGTCTGGGTCGTGAAGCCCGAAGCCACCGTGGGGATTCAGCCGGTCGAAGTTCTCGAAGTCGGCGACGGCACTGTCATCATCACGCGGGGTCTGAACGGCGATGAGATGGTGGTGATGAGCGGCCAGTCCCGCCTGCGCCCCGGCGCACCGGTGAAACTGGCCGACGCAATAGGTGATGGCCCTAAAGTTCAAGGTGAGCGTCCGAAGGGACCAAAGCCATGAAGGATGCCGCATTCACCGGCATCTCGACCTGGTTCATCCGCCGCCCGGTGGCGACCTCGCTGCTCGCCGCCGCCATCATGGCGATCGGCATCGCGGCCTACCCGTTCCTGCCTGTAGCGCCGCTACCGCATATCGACTTCCCAACCATTCAGGTCAGCGCGACCCTGCCGGGCGCGAGCCCGGAGACGGTCGCCACCGCACTGGCGCAGCCGCTGGAACGCCAGTTGGCACAGATCCCCGGCATCACGGCGATGACGTCATCCAGCGGCGTCGGTGGCACCTCGATCAGCCTGCAGTTCGAGCTCGACCGCGACATCGATGCCGCGGCCCAAGATGTGCAGGCCGCGATCAGCGCCGCGGGCGGCCAGCTGCCGCGCGATCTGCCCTCGCCACCGCGCTATAACAAAGCGAACCCGGCGGAACCGCCGATCCTGATGTATGCGTTCCAGTCGGACGTGCTGCCGCTGACGACGGTGAACGACTATGTCGAGAACGTCATCGTTCAGCGCCTGACGCAGGTCCGCGGTGTCGCCAACATCGTCATCGGCGGACAGCAAAAGCCGGCCATACGCATCCAGATCGATCCGATCAAGCTGGCCGCGACCGGCATGAGCCTGGAAGACGTGCGCGCCGCCATCGCCAGCCGCACCTCCAACATGCCCAAAGGCTATATCGACGGCACGAAACGCACGTTCACGATCTATGACAATTCGCAGCTGACCGAGGTTGAGCAATACAAGGACATGGTGCTGGCCTATCGCGGCGGCGCGCCGGTGCGCGTACGCGATGTCGGCACCGCCGTGCTGGGACCCGAGAACGTTCGCTCCGGTGCGTGGGAGAGCAACGGCAAGCAGGGCATCGAGATCCTGATCAACAAGACCGCCGAAGCGAACGTCATCGAGACGGCCGGCCTGATCAAGAAAGAGCTGCCGGGATTGGTCGCTTCGCTGCCACCATCAATCACGATGATCCCCATCGTCGACCGTACCCAGACCATCCGCGCCTCTGTGGCCGACGTGCAGCTGACGTTGGCCATCTCCGTCGCCCTGGTGATCGCGGTCATCTTCCTGTTCCTGCGCAATCTGTGGGCGACGATGATCCCCGCCGTGGCGATCCCGCTGTCGCTGGTCGGCACGCTCGCGGTGATGTACGGGCTGGGCTACAGCATCGACAACCTGTCCCTTATGGCCATGACCATCGCCGTCGGCTTCGTGGTCGACGACGCCATCGTCATGCTCGAGAACATCTACCGTCACATGGAAGATGGCATGGATGCTTTCGAGGCCTCGCTGAAGGGTGCCAGCGAGATCGGCTTCACCATCATCTCCATCAGCATGTCGCTGATCGCGGTGTTCATACCGCTGTTGCTGATGGGCGGGATCGTCGGCCGCTTGCTGCGCGAGTTCGCCGTAACGGTAACAGCGACAATCGTCATCTCGATGATCATCTCCCTGACCCTGACGCCCGTGATGTGCTCGCGCTTCCTGCGCCGGGAACATAACAACGAAAAGCCCATCTATCGCGCCATTGAAAACGGCTTCAACAGCTTACGCGACTTCTACATGCGCACCCTCGACGTCGCGATGCACCATCACCGCATCACGTTCGCCGCGTTTGTGGTGACCGTCCTCATCTCCGTTGGGCTCTACGTGGTGATCCCGAAAGGCTTCTTCCCGCAGCAGGATACCGGCGTGATCACCAGCACGCTGGAAGGCGCGACGGACATTTCATTTTCGGAACTGCGGCGCCTGCGTCAGGCCGTCTCCGACGTCGTCATGACCGACCCCGACATCATCGGCATGGGCTCGCCCATCGGACTGAACGGCCGCGCCGGCAATACGGCGGCGATGATGCTGGCCCTGGCGCCACGCGACGACCGCAGCGCCACAGCCGACGACATCATCAATCGCCTGCGCGGCAAGGTGGCGCAGGTCGAAGGCATCTCGGTCTTCTTCCAGGCATCGCAGGACATCAACGTCGGCGGGCGCGCGGCGAAGGCGCAGTACCAGTACACGCTGCAGGACCCCGACCTGGAAGAACTGGCCGCCTGGACACCGCGCATCGTCGCTAAACTGCGCGAAGTGCCCGCCTTGCAGGACGTGTCGAGCGATCAGCAGATCGCCACCACGACGCAGACGCTGGCGATCGATCGCGACCAGGCCGCCCGCATGGGCATCACGCCGCAGATGGTCGACCAGGCGCTGTACAATTCCTTCGGCCAGCGTCCGGTGGCGCAGTTCTACACGCAGGTGAACACCTACAACGTGATCCTGGAGATCACGCCGGAGCTGCAGGGCGATCCGCTGTTCCTGAGCACGGTCTACGTGAAATCCGAAAAAGGCACACAGGTGCCGTTGTCCGCCTTCGTGAAGGCCGACACCAAGCCGACCGCGCCGATGTCGATCAACCACCAAGGCGGTTTCCCGTCGGCGACCATCTCGTTCAACCTGAGCCCGGGCGTGGCGCTGGGCGAAGCGGTGTCGGCGGTCAAAGACGCGGTGACCGCGCTCGGCACACCGTCGGCCTTGCGCGGCACCTTCCAGGGCACCGCGCAGGTCTTCCAGTCGTCGCTGGCGAGTCAGCCTTATCTGATCGCGGCGGCCATCGTCGCCGTCTACATCATTCTGGGCGTGCTCTATGAGAGCTATCTGCATCCCCTGGCGATCCTGTCGACCCTGCCGTCGGCCGGCGTTGGCGCGCTGCTGACCCTGCTGATCGCCGGATACGACCTGTCGGTGATCGGGCTGATCGGCGTGATCCTGCTGATCGGCATTGTGAAGAAGAACGGCATCATGATCGTCGACTTCGCGATCCAGGCACAGCGCAACGAGGGCATGTCCGCCTTCGACGCCGTGCGCCAAGCCTGCCTGCTGCGCTTCCGTCCCATCATGATGACCAGCGCGGCCGCCATCCTGGGCAGCGTGCCGTTGATGATCAGCCATGGCGCCGGCTCGGAACTGCGCCGTCCGCTGGGCTTCGCGGTGGTCGGCGGCCTGATCGTCAGCCAGGTGCTGACGCTGTATTCGACGCCGGTGGTTTACCTTTATCTCGAACGCTTGCGCGCCTGGGCGTCGCAGCGTAAGGACGAACGCGCGGCCTTGTCCGCCGCTGAGTGAGGGATCGATGAAAAAGAGCGCCGCTCAAATGGTCGCCGAGGCGGAAGCCAAGATCGAGACCATTGCCCCCGTCGACGCCGTCAAACTCAACGATCCGAAAGTCGTGTTCGTCGATTTGCGCGATCCGCGCGAACTGACACGCGAGGGCACCATCCCGAATTCCTTCCACGCCCCGCGCGGCATGCTGGAGTTTTGGGTCGACCCCGAGAGCCCTTACGCCAAGGCTATCTTCCAAGAGCCAAAGAAGTTCGTGTTCTTCTGCGGCGGCGGCTGGCGCTCCGCGCTCGCGGCCGCGACCGTGAAGGAGATGGGGCTGGAGAACGTCGCCCACGTCGGCGGCGGCTTTGCCGCCTGGAAAGCCGCCGGCGGTGAGATCGTTCCGGTCGAGAAGAAGTAGACGTTACTTCTTCTTCGCCTGCTTGGCTTCCAACTGCGCGAAGATCGATTTCGGGATCATGCCGTGGATGCCGATGGTGCGGTCCACCGCCTGCGTCACATGATAGTCCACCGCCACGCTGGCGATCATGTAAGCCTCTTCCCGGCTGATCGTCGGGAAGCGCTCGGTGATGAACTTGATGGTCTCGCGTGCGGCCAACTTCAGAGCATCGTCCAGATCGGTCGCCAGCCCCATCACGATCCAATGCGTCGGCGTTTCGGCGCGCGGCCATACCAGCTCCATATCCTTACGCAGGATGATCTGCATCCGCGAGCGCAAGTTGGTTTCGATGGCGCTGACGTCGATTTCGCCGTGGCCTTGCGCGCCGTGACCGTCGCCGGCCGACAGCAGCCCGCCCTTCGCATGCACGGGCAGATAGACCGTAGATCCGGCACCCATATCCTTGTTGTCGAAGTTGCCACCGTGAATACCCGGCGGACCTGAAGAGATACGGCCCAGGCGTTCAGGGGGCGCGACGCCGATGGTGCCAAAGAACGGCCGATCCACCGGCACGATCACGCCCGGCGCGACTTCCGCCGTCTTGGTCTTGCGGTTGATCGGGATCACGCGCTGCCAGACCTGGGTGAAGTCCTCCGGCAGCAGTCCGGAATAGGGCCGTTGGGTGTTGTAACCGTAGTCGGCCGACACTTCGATCGACAGCAGGCGCACTTCCAGCACGTCGCCCGGCTCGGCCCCGGTGACATAGATCGGCCCGGTGAGCACATGCGGCCCCGGTCCGCGATCCTTCACTTCCCGAAAGATATCGCGCACGTTCTGGGGCACGGCGGCGGGCGCCAGGACACCCGACTCGTCGAGCTCCTCGGGCGTGATCTGGGTAATGGATTCGAGGTTGACGAAGTCCCCCGAGGCGATAGTCAGCGCGGGCTTATTGGCCGCATTGAAGTTGCCCATATTGACGGTGGCCGGCGTGGGCAGAAGCGTATGCTCCGCCGCCTGCGCGGTGCCCACCGCGAAGCTCGCGGCCAATAGGCCGGCCAAAACCCCCAAACGCATCGCCGTCTCCCCCGTCGTCATCCCGTCCCTAGTCTAGGACGGTTGCGGGGCCGTTGTCAGACCATTTGACCGCGTCGGGAGACGAGTTACAGTTGTGTATACACTTGGGAGGGTGACATGCGGGCTTTAGTACTTGGCGTTCTCGGTGCGTTGATGACGTTGCCGGCGGCGGCGCAACTGGCGCCAATTAATCCAGTCGAAAATCCGCACATCTTTCCCGGCGACGCGGTGAAGGCCGATGTCTTCGCCGCCTGGGAGACGAAGGACGAAAAAGGCTCGCGCGTGAACGTGGCCCAAGGCAAGGACGCCGTCGCCAAGGCTCCCGCCAACGCCGTGCGTTACGAAGTGCGCACCAACGTTTATCCGACGGGCACCATCCGCGAGTACAAGTTCAAGAAGGCGACCGGGGGCGTCCTGCATCCGCTCACGACCGACACCGAGCTCTATGTCCTCAAGGGCGCCGTCGAAGTCGGCGTCGGCAAAAAGCGCGAGAAGCTCGGCGTCGGCGATGCCGTCAGCATGCCCAGTGGCGCGCTGCGCAGTGTCGGAAAGGGCGAAGACACCACCATCATCAGCTGGACAGTCGGCTCCAGCGTGCCGAACCCCAAGGCCATGCTCATCCGCGGCAAGGACGTGAAGGCCGAGATGACGGGCGAGTGGGACGAGAATGGCAAAGTGGTGCGTACGTCCACCACCGCCGAGACGAACAAGCGCGCGCCGAAGGATGCGCGCCGCCTGCTGTCGAAGCGCTATGAGTTCGACGGGAATTCGATCCGGGTCGCGCATCTTTACAAAGGCGCGAACCGTGCGCCGGCGCTGATGACGCAGGATTCGCTGATCTACATATCCGAAGGCCCGATCGTCTTCGAACAGGGCAAAGACCCCGCCACCACGCCTGGCGAAAAGCATGAGGTCAATCCGGGCGACTTCGTGCGCGAGGAGGCCGGCCTAAAGCATATCTGGCATCAGGTGCACGATGGCGGCTTCATCACCACCACCGGCTTCCCGGTGATGGCGGAAAAGAAGTAGCTAGACGGCCGCTGTGCCGCCGCGCCGCAGGATGAGGTGGATGTACCCACCGAAGGCCAGCGGCACGGCGGCCTGCAGGCCCATCACCCACCAGGTGCCCCAGGTATTCGTCCAGTAGACAGCCGCCCCCCAGAGGGCGAGCCAGAACAGGGCGTTGATCACACGGGAGATGCGGCGGGCGGTGTCGGTCATGAGCGCAATCTACGTCATTGACCGGCCGTTGTCAGGGGACGACAAGGGAGCATACCCCTTCCTCACCTGAACCTTTCAGATGTCAAAGCCGCAGTGGGAATTCTGGATCGATCGCGGCGGCACCTTCACCGACATCGTCGCGCGCGCGCCCGACGGGCAGCGCCTCACCCATAAGCTCCTGTCCGAGAACCCCGAAGCTTATCAGGACGCAGCGGTTGCCGGCATGCGGCACCTGTTGGGCCTGACGGCCGACGCGCCCTTTCCATCCGCCGATGTCCGCGCCATCAAGATGGGCACGACGGTCGCGACCAACGCGCTGTTGGAACGCAAGGGTGAGCCGACCGTGTTGGCGATCACCGCCGGCTTAGGCGATGCGCTGCGCATCGGCTATCAGGCGCGCCCGAAGTTGTTCGACCTTCATATCGTCAAACCGGAGCAGCTTTACCGCGAGGTCGTCGAGATCGCCGAACGGCTGTCGCACGAAGGCGACGTGCTGCGACCGCTGGATGAGGTCGCCGCCGAGGCTGGCCTGCGCGCGGCGTACAATCGCGGAATCCGCGCCGTGGCCATCGTGCTGGTGCATGGCTACCGCTATCCCGATCACGAACGGCGCGTCGCCGAGATCGCGCGCGCCATTGGCTTCACCCAGATTTCAGTCAGTCACGGGGTCAGCCCGCTGATGAAACTGGTGGGGCGCGGCGACACGACGGTGGTCGACGCCTATCTATCGCCGATATTGCGTCGCTACGTCGACCAGGTGAGCAACGCGGTTGGGCGCGACACGCGACTGCTGTTCATGCAATCGAACGGCGGCCTGGTGGATGCACAACGGTTCCGCGGTAAGGACGCGATCTTGTCCGGGCCGGCCGGCGGTATCGTAGGTATGGCGCGCACCAGCACCGCCTCCGGATTTGATCATGTCATCGGCTTCGATATGGGCGGCACATCGACCGACGTGTCGCACTATGCCGGCGATTACGAACGCGCCTATGAGACGACAGTGGCGGGCGTGCGTCTGCGGGCGCCCATGATGCATATTCACACCATCGCGGCCGGGGGCGGGTCGATCTGCCGCTTTGATGGCGCGAGATTGCGTGTGGGGCCGGAGTCCGCCGGCGCCGTGCCGGGTCCGGCCTGCTATCGCCGCGGCGGTCCGCTGACCGTCACCGACTGCAACGTGATGCTGGGCAAGGTGCAGCCGGATTTCTTCCCCCGCGTCTTCGGCAAAACGGGCGATCAACCGCTCGACCGCGATGTCGTCGCGCACAAGTTCGCCGCGTTATCGCGAGAGATCGCGCGCGCGACCGGGACGACGATGAGCCCCACGGAGATCGCCGAAGGCTTCATTCGCATCGCCGTGCAGAACATGGCGAACGCGATCAAGCATATCTCCGTCCAGCGGGGCCATGATATCACCGGGTACACCCTGGCCTGCTTCGGCGGCGCCGGCGGTCAGCACGCCTGTCTGGTGGCCGATGCGCTGCACATCCCGCGCGTGCTGGTGCATCCGCTTGCGGGCGTATTGTCGGCTTATGGCATGGGCCTTGCCGACCTGCGCTCGGTACGTGAAGCAGCGGTCAATCAGGTCCTGAGTGACGCGGCCATGTCGTCGCTCGACGCCGCGGTCGCGCGCCTGACTGAAGCCGCGCAGTCGGATTTGATCGCGCAAGGGATCGCGGCGGACCAAATCGCCACACAAACGACGGCCTTCGTGAAGTACGAAGGCACCGATACATCCTTGCCGATCGCATACGGAACGGCTGCCGAAATCGCCGCGCGGTTCGAAACGCTTCATCGGCAGCGCTTTGGCTTCGCAGCCCCGGAACGCGCGCTTGTGTTCGACAACGTGTCGGCCGAGGCGGCGGGAGGCGCAGAGAACACCGATACCGAGCTTGCGGTTCCGCGCGCTGCGAAACCTGGCCCGCGCACGGTTCTGCCGACCTCCATTGCAGGTAACGCGCGCCAAGACACACCCGTCTATGTGCGCGATGAGCTTCCTCTCGAAACGTCCATCGCGGGGCCGGCCATCATTGCCGAAGACACCGGCACTGTGATTGTCGAACCGGGATGGCGCGCGCGCCTGGATTCGCGCGGCAATCTGATCCTGACCCGCGCGGTGCCGTTGCCCGCCACATACGCCATCGGCACGAAAGCCGATCCGGTGATGCTGGAGGTGTTTAACAACCTGTTCATGACCATCGCCGAGCAGATGGGGTCGGCGCTGCAGAACACGTCGTACTCCGTCAACATCAAGGAGCGGCTCGACTTCTCCTGCGCGATCTTCGACGACACTGGCGCGCTCATCGCCAATGCGCCGCATATCCCCGTGCACCTGGGGTCGATGGGCGAAAGCGTGAAGACGATCATCGTCAATCACACCGCCGACATGACGCCCGGCAGCGCCTATATGCTGAACGACCCCTATCACGGCGGCACGCATCTGCCGGATGTGACCGTGATCATGCCGGTGTATCCCGAAGACGGGCGTGGCAAGCCCCTGTTCTTTGTCGCGACGCGCGGGCACCAGGCCGACATCGGCGGCATCACGCCGGGCTCGATGCCGCCGAACAGCCGCACGCTCGCCGATGAAGGTGTGGTGATCTCGGACTTCCTGTTGACGCAAGACGGCCATTTCCGCGAAACGGAGACGCGCAAGCTGTTGGCGACCGGTCCTTACCCCGCGCGCAATCCCGACCAGAACATCGGCGACCTGAAAGCGCAGATCGCGGCCTGCCATAAAGGGCGGCAGGAACTGCACGCCATGGTGCGCCAGTTCGGCCGCGCGGTCGTGCTGGCCTATATGGGGCACGTGCAGGACAACGCCGAGGAAGCCGTGCGGCGTGTCATCGGCTCACTGAAGAGCGGAGCGTTCACGCTGCGCTTTGACGAAGGCTCGCATGTCAGCGTGCGGATCGATGTCGATCACGCGACGCGCAGCGCGACGGTGGATTTCACCGGCACCAGCGATCAGGTTCCCGGCAACCTCAACGCGCCGCTTGCGGTCTGCCGCGCGGCGGTGCTGTACGTGTTCCGCACGCTGGTGAACGACGACATCCCGATGAACGAGGGATGCGTGCGGCCGATCACCTTGATCGTGCCCAAGGGTTCGATGTTGAACCCCTACCCACCGGCGGCCGTGGTCGCGGGCAATGTCGAAACCAGCCAGATCATGGTCGATGCGCTGTATGGCGCGCTCGGCGTTGTGGCGGGATCTCAAGGCACCATGAACAACTTCACCTTCGGCGACGCGGAGCGTCAGTATTACGAGACGATCTGCGGCGGCTCTGGCGCGGGCCCGGGTTTCGACGGCGCCGACGCGGTGCAGGTGCACATGACCAATAGCCGGCTGACCGACGTCGAGGTGCTGGAATGGCGTTTCCCCGTGCTGGTGGAGCGTTTTGCGATCCGACAAGGTTCCGGCGGGCGTGGGCGTCACCACGGCGGCGAAGGCGTGATTCGCGACATTCGCTTCCGCAAAGCCATGGCGGCGGCGATTTTGTCCAATAGCCGAATCGTGCCGCCGTTCGGCGTCGCTGGCGGACATCCCGGCGCGACGGGCGAAAACACCGTGATTCGCGCCGATGGCCGTGTGGAGGCGCTGTCCGCTACCGCGGTCACGGACATGGCGCCCGGCGATCGGTTCGTCATCGCCACCCCCGGCGGCGGCGGCTATGGCCTCGCGGATTGAACCGATCCACCGCCGCCGTATACTCCCGGCACGAATACACGCAGAGGACTTGAGACATGTTGAAGCGACTGCTGGCGACGTCACTTCTGATTTGCGGATGGAGTTTGTCCGCCTTTGCGGCCGAGGCACCCGCCGCCGATCCGCAGAACACGCTGTATGTCGAGATCAACGGCGGTCGCGTCGTTATCCAGATGCGCCCCGACCTCGCGCCAAAGCATGTCGCGCGCATCAAGAGCCTGACGCGCGGCGGCTTCTACGACGGCGTGCTGTTCCATCGCGTGATACCGGACTTCATGGCGCAGACAGGCGATCCGACCGGCACAGGCAACGGCGGCAGCGGCCGCAACATCCCGGCCGAGTTCACGCGCACGCCCCAGGTCCGCGGCACCGTGTCGATGGCGCGCGCCAACAACAAGGATTCCGCCGATAGCCAATGGTTCATCGTGTTCAACGATTCGCACCGGAGCGATCTCGACGGCAAGTATACCGTCTGGGGGCAAGTCACTTCGGGCATGGAACTGATCGACGCGGTAAAAAAAGGCAGCGCGAACCTCGACGGACGCGTGCAGAACCCCGATCACATCGTCCGGGTCCAGATCGCTGCCGATGCTGACGCTGCCAAGGGTCCGAAGCCGAGCGACGCCGACCTTCTGAAGCGGCCCGATGCGGTGGACGCCGCACAGAACTTCAGCGGCACCGAATTCCGCTGCACAGCGCTGAATTCCAGCGTCTCGGCGCAGCCGGCCTTGGCGACGCTCTGGACGCATGGCTTCCTCGCCGGCGTCTACAAGGCGCAGAACAATCTGAAGTACGGCGGTGATGCGGCCGGTGTGACAACCGCGATCGCGGAAGCTTGCACGCGCTATCCGCAAGCTTTGCTGCTGCCGTTGATCAATCAGGAACTGGCCAAGAACCCCCGCGAATTACCGCAGACGACCGCAGCCTTTTCGGTCGCATCTTATACCTGCAAGGCCTATGGCGCGGCGCGCGGCGGCGCCAATAAGGCCGAAGCGGAGTTCGCAGATGCCTGGGCTTTCGCGTTCATTCAAGGTTTCAAGAGCATCGCCCAAAAGGGCCTTGAAATTCCTTATGCGGAACGCGTCAGGATTCTCGGTGCCTTGAGCACCAATTGCGCCAAGCAGCCAGACACGACCTTTTCCGACATGACCGGCATGGTCGCCGCGGCCGTCCGCCTGAAGTAAGTATCCAGGAGTCCGATCATGCGTCGTGCCAAGTTGGCGGCCACTCTCTGCGCGGCGTTGTCGTTAACGTCACCGGCACGTGCCGCCGACAAGTCCTTTGATGTCGTCGAAGCCAGCATCGCTGACATTCAGAAAGCCTATCTTGATCATCGCGTCACCGCGCACGCGGTGGTGCAGGCCTATCTCGACCGCATGGCGGCCTATGACAAGAAGGGCCCGAAGATCAATTCCGTGATCGTGCTGAATCCGCAAGCGTTGGCGGAAGCCGATACGCTGGATGCCGCCGTCGCCCGCGACGGCAAGCTGACGGGTTCGCTGCACGGCATTCCGGTGCTGTTGAAAGATCAGGCCGATCTCGGCGGTTTGCCGACGACCCTCGGCTCGCTTGTCCTGAAGGACTATGTGCCGACAAAAGATGCCGGCGCGGTGGTGAAGCTGAAGCAGGCAGGGGCGATCATTCTTGCGAAGATGACGCTGGGCGAGCTCGGCGGCAACGACACCTATGGCTCGCTGTTCGGCGAGACGCGCAATCCCTATGACACCACGCGTACGGTCGGCGGGTCCTCCGGCGGCCCGGCCGCGGGCGTGAACGCGAACTTCGGCACCGTGGGCATCGGCGAGGAAGACAATGCCTCGATCCGCCGGCCTGCGGGATGGAACGCGCTGGTCGGCATCCGTCCGACGCCCGGGATCGTGACGCGCACCGGCATGTGGGCCGGCTATCCCTCACCCGTCGGATCGCTCGGGCCGATGACGCATACGGTGACGGATGCGGCGAAGGTGCTGGATGCCATGGCCGGCTACGACCCGGAAGATCCGGTGACGGCCCTGGGCCGCGGCCACATCCCGGACACCTACACCAAGTTTCTGGACAAGGACGGCTTGAAGGGCGCGCGCATCGGCGTGATCCGCCAACAGATGGCGGCCAACAGCGAGCCGAATTCCGACGACTTCAAGAACGTCACCACGGTCTTCGACAAGGCCATCGAAGACCTGCGTGCCGCCGGCGCGACTATTGTGGAGGTGAATATCCCCGACCTCACCGCCGCCATCGCCACGCGCACGAACAATCCGGCCGACGACGCCCCGTCGAATTACTTCGCGCGCAATCCAAACCCGGCGTTCAAGTCCAACAAGGACATCCTGGCCTCGCCAGCCTACGGCCAGACGATGAACGCCAAGCGCGCGGCCTATGCCGCGACGCATCCGACGCCGCCGCCGCAGGGCACGGCGGAAGAACGCTATGCGCGCTATGTCACCGCGCGCGACCGCTTGAATGTCGAAATTGCGAAAATCATGGCGGACAACGATCTTGTCGCGCTGGTCCATAAGACAGTTGAGCACACGCCAACACCGATCAAGGAGGGCATCAATCCGCCCTATACCAGCGCCAAGGGCGTGCCGGCGCTCAACACGTTCCTGATCTATGCGGCTTCGATGACCGTTCCGGCCGGCTATACCGCCGCCGGTTTGCCGGTGGGCATCACCTTCTTCGCGCCCGCCTATCAGGAACCGGCGATCATCAAGCTCGCCTATGCCTACGAGCAGGCGACCCATCACCGCGTACCGCCGAAGTCAACGCCGCCGCTGAAGCGGTAGTCCTTACTTCAGGACAAGGGGGCCGGTGTCGGCGGGCGTTCCCGGCATGACGAGGTTCATCGTCACGCAGGGCACGGGGCTCTGGTGGTGAAGTGCACCCGGCGCCACATAGTGGAATTCCCCGGCGGAGAACCGCCACAGTGCGCCGTCCTGGGTCGTGATCTCCGAGAACCCGGCTATAACGCCGACGAAGTGCGGCGCGCCGCCCATGTGCATCTCATAAGGCCCGGAGGCGCTGGTGTAGCCCTTGCTGGTGCGCGAGATCGTCGACGCCACCCGAGGCCCCAAGCGCCAAAGGACGCCGGGCTGCCGGGCCCTTAAGGATTCCGTCGCACTGACCGCAGAGAGCTTGATCTCGACCATGGTTGAGACGCTGCGCTTGTTGTCATCAACACCCAAAGCATAGAGCTGCATGCGAACCCTCTCCCATACGTAGTGCGGGAGATAGACCACCAGCGGCAGCCCGGTGATGCAAATGCATACTATGGCGTGCCGTTATTCCATTTTGTAATATGCCGGGAATTCGTCGCCAAACTTGAGGGACACGGCCGCCATTATGGAAATGCAGCAGCTAAGACATTTTCACGCGGTTGCCGAACACGGCAACCTGTTGCGCGCCGCGCGCACGCTGCACATCACGCAGCCTGCACTCTCGCGCAGCATCAAGGCGCTGGAGACACAGCTGGACGTGCGGTTGTTCGATCGCACCCCGCGCGGTGTGACCCTGACGCCCTTCGGCACCGAGCTGCTGAGCCACGTGCGCGTGATCCTGAACGAGCAGCAGCGCGCGGTGTTGAGTGTGAATGCGCTGCGCAACGGCCGTCGTGGTCACATCAACGTCGGCGTCGGCCAGAGCTTCGCGTCGTCCTTGCTGCCGCAGGCGGTGAAAGCCATGTTCGATGCCGATCCCAACATCAGTATGCGTGTGCGGGAAGGCTATTTTGAAGAACTGGTGCGGCTGCTGCGCGTGGGCGAAGTTGACCTTGTGCTGAGCCTGATGCCGCCGCCGGGCGAACGCGTCGACGACCTCATCATCAAACCGCTGATCGAAATGCGTTCGGAGGTGGTGGTCAGCACCAGTCATCCGCTCGCCAGCAAACGCAATCTGTCGATCAACGACCTCGCCAAAGCGAAGTGGCTGATCCAGGACCAGGCCCACGCCACGCGGTCGTTCCTGGATCTGTTCGCGCGCAACGACATTCCGCCGCCGGCGGTGGTGATCAAAACCACGTCGATGTCGTTCCTGCGCGGCATGCTGCTGACGTCCGACTTCCTGGCGCTGATCGGCGATCAACTGCTGGCCCCGGAAATCGCCAACGGCCGCCTGACGATCCTGAATGCCCATCTGCCGATGCAGATCCGTCATGCAGGCGCGATCTATCGTGCCTTCGGCACGACGCATCCGGCGGTCAATGCGCTGCTGCAGAATCTGATGAACGTCTGCAAGACGCCAGGCGCCGCCAAGGCGTAAGACGACCCTAAGTCGTCTTCTTGCCGGCGTTGCAGGTGGGGCGTTCCTTGAGGATCTGGCCGCGGATTTCGCCGGCCGGATACTTCTGGGTGAGAATGTTCACGTAGAGCCGATCCTGCACGAGATAGCGCAGTTCGCCTTCGTTCAGCTTCGCGGAGCCTTCCGCACCATTGCGCACCGTGCCCGGCGACAGGTCGTACAGCACGCCCGCTTCGCCGCCCGGGGTCTGGGGCCCGCGCAGGCCGGCGCCGATGGCCGGTGACGTCAGATTGCTGAACGTCAGCTTCCAGCTGAGCTTCAAAGTCTTGCGGTCCAGCGTGAAGTCGACGCGGCCGACGCCGGGGCTGACCGTGACGGCGCTTTCCTCATCGGCGTTCATGACAGCACTGAAGCGGATGGGCGGGCCGTTCTGATCGTCGGCGTCAGCAGAGTAATATCCGCACTCTGCCGTGCCGTCCTTGGTGCCGCCCGGCGCGCCTTGATCCTGGGCTTGGCCTTGGGCCGAAGCCGTTCCGGTGAGCGCAATGGCGGCCACAGCCACCAAACCCAACTGCCGCAAGCCTGAGTAACGCACCAAAAAATCTCCGCCCGTATCCATCTGGAAAATTCGCCGCCGCATCGTCTGCGGCGGCGTCCGTACTTTCTGCCGAAGTCGCGAGACGACCTAAGCGCCGGTGCCCTGCATCGGCTGGCCGTTCTTCATGATGGTGCGGAACGAGCGATCGCTCGACCGTATGCCATTCATCTCACCGGGCCTTTTGTCGCGCAGATTGGTGAACAGCAGCATGCCCTTGAAGGCCCACTGGCGCTTGCCATCGTCCTCGACGATGGACCAGGCGCCGACCTGTTGGTCGTTCGGGCCCGCCACGACGGGCACCCAATCCTGCGGACGCTCCAATTCGGCCCCGCCGCGACGACGACGGACATCGTGCGCATAGAGCGTCTTGCCGTCTTTGTCAGCGATCAGCATGCCGGCGTCACCGCTTTGATAGGTGACCCAGGTCGGGTTCGGCGGCGGCGGCGTCAGCACCACCGCATGGCGGCCCTGCACACCGTTGCCGAGCATGTCGCCCGGATGGGCATCGTTGATGTACGTGTAAAGCGGCTTGCCCTTGAAGGCCCACTGCTTGCTGCCGTCGTCGCGCGCGATCACGGTCCAGTCGACCGGCGTCACACGCACACTCCACGGCGCCTCCAGCGGACGCCAATCGACGAGGCACTTGGTGTCGCAGCTCGACTTGCCGGCCTTGTCCGAGTCCGACGTGTAGAGCGTCAGGTTCTTCACATCGGTCAGAAGCTGGCCTTCGGCCGTCTTGAGGATGCTGACCGACGACGGGCTCGGGATCGGCTTCATCGCCGCGAACCATTGCTGGTTCAATTCGTCGCCGTATTCGTCGCCGGCTTTGATGTCGTTGGCATAGGTGTACAGCGGCTTACCGCGGAACGCCCACTGCTTCGCACCGCCATCGCGGTCGATCAGCGACCAATCGCCCTTGGGGGCTGTGCTGTCCGTGGCCACCAGAGGCGGCCATTGCTTTTCGCAATTGCCGGTGCAGGCCGATTTGCCGGGCTGCTGGTCGCGGCTGAAGGTGTACAGCGTCATGCCCTTGCTGGTGGCGAGACGCCAGCCGTGACCGACACGGGACGCTGTGACCTCCGCCGGCACGAAGTCAGCGCCGTTGAGCGCCGCACGGCCGGCGATGCCGGACGATGCGGCGTCATCATCGCCGCCATCGCCTTTGAACGCGATAGCCGGAGCCATCGAAGCGAGGCTCCAACCAAGCGCCGCAACGGCCAGATAAGTGGATGTTTTCACGTGCGGCCTCCCTTCCGTCTGTGTCTTAAGCCAGGATGTCGGAGATGACCTTGCCGGTCTGGAGCGAACGGGTGCCCCACTTCTCGATCGGCACGCCCATCACCTTCAACGCCGTGAAGCCGACGCGGGTGATCGGATCACCGCCGCCGACCACATGCATGCCGGTCTTCACGCGGCCGCCGGCTTTACCGGCCAGCCACGTCGGCACGCCGTCGATGGTGTGCATCTTGGCGTAGTTGGTTTCGCTGGAGGCGAAGATCAGGCAGTTGTCGAGCAAGGTGCCCGCGCCTTCCTTCACACCGGCGAAGATATCGAGATAGTCCGCCCAGCCATTGCTGGCCTGCTGGTTGAACCAGAACGTCAGCGGCTGATAGCCCGCTTTGGGATCGATGACTTCGGTGTGCGTGAGCAGGTGGTGCGTATAGGTCTCGCCCGAACGGCGCACGTTGGCGAAGTTGTCGGTGAAGACCATGTTGAACACACGGGTCTGATCGCAGGCGACCGCCATCGCGAGCAGCTTGCCGAGCACCTTATGCGTATCGACCACGTTCGGCATCTCGCGCACGCGGGCCAGACGATCCGGCGGCGGATCCTGCGGCGCGACCGGCACCTTACAGGCATCGTTCGGCTCCGGCTTCTCGAGCTGCAGCGCGAGCTGGCCTTCGACCTGACGGATCGAGGTGAAGTATTCGTCGAGGCGCGCTTTGTCGGCGGCGCCAACGGTCTTGATGTAGGCCTTGCTGTCTTCCATCAAGGCCGACAGCACGCTCTTCTCGACCATGACCTTCGGATCCGGCTTGAAGTCGGCCTTGTTCGGGTCGACGAATTCCGGCCCGAACAGACGAGCGTAGAGCGCAACCGGCGAGATTTCGGCGGCGCCACGGTTGTCGGTGTTGCGCGCGCTGTAGTTTTCACGCGCGATACCCGCCGCCGAGACGTCGAGGGTCTTGAAGCGGGTGTTCGTGGCGATGTGGTCGGCGATCAACAGATCGAGAGTCGGCGCCGGAATTTCGCCGCCACGCGCCGGTGCGGAACCGGTACGGTTCGCGACCCAGCCCGAGAAGTGCGTGTAGTTCGACCGGCCGTCGAGCGGCATGCCGAAGGTGCCGAAGAAGTTGAGGTTCTGCTCGTGGCGCTTGAGCGCCGCGGTTTCCGCCAGGAAGTCGATGCCCTTCTCGGTGCGGCGCTTTTCGCCGATCGAGTGGTTCGGGGTATGACCCATGCCCCAGTACCAGGTGCCGAAACGCACCGGCAGCGCCTGACCCGTGGCGGCGAGGGCCGTACCGTTGGTGTCGAGTACGCAGTCGAGGAACGGCAGGGCGACCGAAACGGCCGTACCGCCCAACATGCCGCGCAGCGCCGCACGGCGTTCCATCTTCTTCGAGATAAGGATGCTCATCGCACAGCCTCCTGGCTGGTCGTGGACGAACCGCGTCCACCCTCGGTTTGCAGCATGGCCGTTGCGGCCGCAGGCTTGGCGACGGCATAGAACGCATCGCTGGTCGCGATCTGCTTCAACAGTTCCGGCAGGCGATAGCCGTCCTTCGCGAAGCGCTGATCGAGATAGTTGATGTAGGCCGTCGTCGAGTTGTCGGCCGGACGGCCGGTGGCATAGGCCCACAGACGGCGCACAACGCAGGTCGGTGTCGCCGGATGATTGCGCATCGCCTTGCCGAGCCCGAGCGCGTCGCTGTAGGCGATGCCGTCGAGATCGCCCGTGGCATCGATCTTCTCGCCGTTCTCGGACATACGTGCCTGGCCGACACCGTCGAAGTTCTCAAGCGCGAGGCCGATCGGATCGGTGATCTTGTGGCAGCCCGCGCAAGCCGGCTGGACGGCGTGGGCAGCCAGACGCTGACGCGCCGTCTTGTTCGGCGAGTTCGGATCCTCGAACGACGTGAAGTCGACGTCGCCCGGCGGATCGGGCACGTGCTGGCACAGCATCGCTTCACGGATCGCCTTGCCGCGCAGTGTCGGCGAACTGCGGCCCGGATGCGAAGCCATCGCATTGAACCCGACCTGGGTCAGGATGCCGGCGCGACCGTCTTCATCGCTGAATTCATAAGGAACCCAGGCGCCGTCCGGACGCTCGACACGCACGTGATAAAGGCGCGCAAGCCCACCGGTCATGAAGGTGCGCTTCGTTGTGAAGATGTCGCGATAGTCGAGATTACGCGTCAGCACGTGATCGGCGACGGTGCGCAGGATTTGCTCTTCCGCGTCCTTGCCGACGACCGTGGTGTAGGCCTTGTAGATGATCGAGTCCTTCTCCAGCGTCTCGAACTTATCGAGCGCGAAGAAGTCGGCGAAGAAGGCGCGCACGCCGGTGTGCAGGCGCGGGCTGGCCATCATGCGTTCGACATGCTTCTCGATGCCGCTCGACGTGTTGAATTCGCCCTTGGCGGCCACGTCGAGCAATTCATCGCTCGGCGTGGTGTTCCACAACAGGAAGCTCAGACGCGAGGCCTTGGCGTACGGCGTCAGCTCGATGTCCTTGCCGTCCTTCGAGGGTTGCGTCTCGTCGACGATGAACAGGAACTTCGGCGTCACCATCATGTCGCCGAGGCCCAGCGAGATGCCGCGATAGAAATCCTTCGAGGCTTCGGCCATTTCGTGTGCGGCCGAGACCATCGCCTTCAGCTCGCTGTCGGTAAGCGGGCGGCGATAGAGCAGGCGGCCGGTGTGGGTGAAGAACTGCGTGGCGCAGGCGTCATCGGCGGCGGTTTCGGATTTCGGCGTGCAGGGAATGAGATCGGCGCGATGCGCCGGGCTCGCCACCTGCGCGGCGATGGCCTTGCCCATCGCGTAGTAGTGCTCGAAGCCCGACGGCGAGATCTGCGCGGTGCGCGCGCCCACGGCCAGAAGGCCGTCGGTGCGCGTCAACGGATCGCTGCGCACGGCCACTTCCAGGTCCGGACCGAACAGGTCGGTGACGATGTTGTGGTACTGCTCGTCGGTCAGACGCCGCATATCCGGCGGCGCACTCGCGACCTTCGGTTCGGTGGGACCACAGCCGGTAAGCGCGAGCATGGCCAACGCGCTGGCGTTGACGGTAACTCGCAGGGTTCGCAACAAACTCATATCAGCTTCGCCTCGTGCCTATTTCTTCGCGGTTTTCGCGAGCTTCTGATCCTTCGGCAGCACGGCATAGGCCGCATAGGCCTGGATGTCGAAAGCTGAGGAGATCATCGAGCATTCACCGGTTTTCGGATCCGGGTAACCGTCGGCAAGTTTCTTCGACATCGCCCACAGCGACGGGCAGTTGTCCGCCGCCGACGCGTGGCCGGCCATGCCGCCGACGTAGTAGGTGAACTCTTCGACGTTGTAATAGCCGGTGATCATGCCTTTTGCCGAAGCGCCGTCTTCGGCGATCGTCAATTGCAGACCGAAGTCTTTGATGACCGGGTGCATGAAGTTGTAGTTGCCGTAGAACGGGATCGACACGTCGCCGCGTTCGGTGGTCAGCACGCCGTTCTTGATCTTGCCCTTCAGCGTGTCGCCGTAGGACGGCTTGCCCTTTTCATCCGCTTCGACGCGGTAGCTGGTGAAGGGCAACGGCTGGCCCTGGCCGTCCATCGCGAACTGATCGACGGAGCGATAGAACGTCACGGTGACGTCGTCGTCGTTGCGTGGGTCCTGCACGTTGCTGATCTCGATCAGCGCCATGCCCAGACCCGAGGTGCCGCGCATTTCATTGGCGTTGAGTTCGATCAGACCGCCTTTGCGCCAGCCGTAAGTGCAGCCGACAAGACGATAGAGCTGATTGTCGACGCCCGGGGTGCCGTCGAGCCCGGTGAATTTGTGATGCGCGCAAGTCTTCGGGGTCGCGCGGCCGTCGGTGGTGCCGTCGAGGTTGGCCCCGTAGGAATATTTGCCTTCGATGATCTTCAGCGGCGGATCGGTCACCACTTCCGGATTGAGGCAGACGTCTTCGCCTTTGGGACCACGACGCATCGCGACCGGATTGCGATCGAGCACGGTGATCAGGCCGTTATCTGTCTTCTTCGCGCGGTCTTCCTTCGACATCGCGCGCCACCAGATTTCATCGTTCGCCATCGATATGCCGCTTGGGCATTCGTCGAGGAACATCGAGTTGTATTGGGCGATGTAGAAGTCCCGGATGACGAAGGCGTAACGCCCGTCGGCAGCCTGCGCCGGGGCGCTCGCGCCCCAGGCAGCGGCAAGCGCGAATCCGACCGCGGATACCACCGTACCAAAACGGAATTTCGTGAGGCGGGAGTGAGAGTTAGTCATGGTCTTCCTTTCGGTCCACCGGCCCGGTGGAATCGGTCCTCGACCTCACATTTTTCTCATAAAAGGAGGTGAATTCTCGGCCAATTATGCGACCCGGTCCACGCAGTGCGCAATTGCAATCGATGTGCCTAATTATTCCTTTTGGTTATATCGTGTCGATTTGCCGCTGACGCCAGGACCCAAGCCGCCGTATCACCTCGCGTCGGAGCGCTAAAACGCCCACCCGCTTGCACGCCAAAACGCGATCTGCGAAGCACTGCGCCGCAGGTTCATAACCATCGAGGACGAAGCCCGTGACCAATTCCCCCGGAAAAGTGCTGAAAACCAAGGTCGGCGAGCGTCGGGGGCTTTTGACGCCCGGCGCCTCCAATGCGCTGTCCGCGCGCATTATTGCCGACCTGGGCTTCGAGGCGATCTACATCACCGGCGCCGGCGTCACGAACATGTTCTACGGCATCCCGGACATGGGATTTGTGTCCTTGTCCGACCTCGCCAACCACACCTCGGCCATCCGCGACGCCGTCGAACTTCCCCTGATCGTCGATTGCGACACCGGGTTCGGCAACTCGCTAAACGTGCAGCACACGGTGCGGGTGATGGAGCGGGCGGGCGCCAACTGCATCCAGCTCGAAGATCAAATGATGCCCAAGAAATGCGGGCATTTCGCCGGCAAGGGCGTGATCGACGCCGACGAAGCCGCCTCCAAGATCAAGGCGGCGGTCGATGCGCGTAAGAGCGAAGACTTCCTGATTCTGGCGCGCACGGACGCCCGGGCGGTAGAAGGATTCAACGCCGCGATCGACCGCGCGCAGAAGTTCATCGAAGCCGGCGCGGACCTGACCTTTGTCGAGGCGCCCGAGAGCATCGAAGAAATCCGCAAAATTCCAGAACTCCTGAAAGTGCCGCAGCTGATCAACGTGGTGATCGGCGGCAAGACGCCGACAATGGAGCTGAAGGAATTCGCCGACCTGAAGTTCAGCGTCGTGCTCTATGCCAACGCTTCTCTGCAAGGGGCCATTGTCGGCATGCAGAATGCGCTGCGTGAGCTGAAGAAAACGGGGCGTATGGATGAAGCCGGCGGCCTGGTGGCCAGTTTCAAAGAACGCCAGCGCCTGGTGCAGAAGCCGGAATTCGACGCCCTCGAAAAGAAGTACGCGGTGAAATAGATGGCCGGCGAAGCAAAACGTCCCTGGAGCGACCTGATCCCCGAAGACGAGCAGCGCAAGTATCGCGCTGCCGGCTTCGGCCGCCCCTCGAAGTGGGGCACGCGGCCTGCGCTGCTGATCATCGACGTGCAGTACCGCACCGTCGGCACCGAGCGGAAGCCGTTCTGGGAGGCAATCAAGGAATTCCCGACCAGCTGCGGCGACGTCGGCTGGAAGGCGGTCGACAACATCGTGCCGCTGCTGAAGGTGTTCCGCGATAACAAGTGGCCTGTGCTTTACCCGCACGTCGCGCCGAAGGTCGCCCATGAGGGCGGCGTTCTGGCCGAGAAAGTGCCCGAGATCATGAACATCCCGATGAAGGGATATGAGTTCGTGAAGGAGATCGCCCCGGAAAAGGGCGACGTCCTGGTCCCGAAAAAACACCCGAGCGCCTTCTTCGCAACCGCCTTAGCCAGCAACCTGATCGATCTGCATGCCGATACGCTGATCATCACCGGCTGCACCACGTCGGGCTGCGTGCGCGGCAGCGTCGTGGACGCCTTCTCGTACAACTTCCGTACCATAGTGCCGGAAGAGTGCGTGTATGACCGCAGCCAGGTCAGCCACGCGGTCAACCTGTTCGACATCAACGAGAAGTACGCGGAAGTGCTGCCGGTGGCCGAAGTGATCAGCCGGCTCGGCAAACTCTAAGCCCCTCTCCCGCCTGCCGATCAGGGCCGAGATCGCCCGCGCTTGCGGTCGTGGAATGCTATGCTGTGCGTGAAAATTATCTCATACGCGGGAGGCGGGAGATCATGAGCATGACACGTCGCACAGTTATGGGCACCTTAGCCACCGGCGTCGCCGCGCCAGGACTGACCCGCGCCGCAAACGCGGCCGAGGTCAACCAACCCGCGACCTCCATCGCGCCGTTCAAGGCCGCCGTGATGCGGGTCCCGGTGCTGGTGCCGCCAAGCATCGACGCGCTGAACGCGACACGCGACCGTAACGCCGCCGACATGGTCGCGGCCATCGAGACGGTGATGAAGACATCGCCGAAGCCCCGTGTCGTCGTATTCCCGGTGCTGCAATATACCTCGTCATCGCGCGCTACGTCGGGCATCCCGATCTCGGGCGTCGCCATCGACCTGACGGAAAAGCCGCTCGACCAGACCTGGTACAAGCCGGTGATCGAAGCCTGCCGTCGTCACAACTGTTATGTGGCGACCAGCACGCAGGAAAAGTCCGTGCGCATGCCGGGCAAGTATTTCCACACGGGTTTCATCATGGGGCCGGAAGGCCTGGTGCTGCGCTCGCCTAAGACCCAAGCCCCGAGCGCGCCGGAGATGTTCTATCTGCGCGACATGGGCGACGAGTACGAGAAGTTCTACGGCCCCGGTTCGATCCTGCCCGTGGTGCAGACGCCGATCGGTCGCCTGGCCTGTTACGTCGAAGCCGAAGCCGAAGTGCTGGAGGTCTCGCGCTTGTTGGCCGCCAAAGGCGCGGAAATCATCCTGCACACCAGCCTCGAGGGTGACGAAGTCCCCTGGGTCGGGATCAAGCAAGCCATCGGCTATCAGTGTCATGTCTACCTGCTGACCGCCGCCACCTCGCGCATCATCTACGCCAAGGATCCGGCTGGCGATTGGCGCGGCGGTAGCTCCACCATCGTAGGCCCAGACGGCCGCGTGCTGGCGTCGAAGGGCGGGCGCGAAGAAGGCTTCGCGATTGCCGATATCGATCTCGCGCAGATCGATGTGTTGAAAAAGAAGAACGGCCCCACGACCACGCCGGCCTGGGGCCTCTATAGCGGTCTCTATAAGAAGTAGGCGCTTAGCCGCGCGTCTTCTTGCGCGTGCCTTCGAGCTTCTCGAGATCGCGGCCGAGCATGAGCGCCGCCTCCTTCAAGGGGGCGGCGTATTTGCGTACGGCGGCGCTGTGCGTCATCGCGGAGGTGAAATAGCGCAGCGCCAAGACGCCGAAAGCCGCACCGCCCACGATGATCGGCACCGACAGTCCCGTGCCGCGATCGGGAGAGTCGACAAGGTGGTGGCCCAGCTTGCGGATTTGTTCGAGCGTGCGACGCAAAATCGCCGGCGCGATCTTCTTGCCCTTCACGTCCGCACCCGAATTGGCGATCAGCGCCGCTTGCGTCGCGGCTGATGCGAACGCGAGATAAGTAAGACCGGACGACGTATCGAACATCGACATCGCCAGGCCGAGATCGCGCACCTTGAACGTCATGGGCGACAGATGCTCGGTATGCGCTAGCACGATCATGCGGGTATCGAGCGGAATCAGCAGCGAGCACGGCCAATCGAACTTGGCAGTGATCTTTTCCAACGCGGGTTCGGCCACCTGCGACACCCAGGCGTCACTGCGATAGCCCGCAGCCAGCCCGGGCACGCGATCGGACAGCCAATAGCCGATGGAGTTTGGGCGACGCTCGAGGAATCCCGCCTCGCGCATCGTCTCGAGCAGACGATAGACCGTGCCGCGATTGAGCCCGGTGCCGCGCGCCACCTCGCGCACGCTGGCGCCATTCGCGCGATTGATCGCCTCGAGGACTTCGAGTCCCCGCACCAGCGCCCGGACGTTGTTGCTGTCACGCATCACGGGATTTTTGGCGTTTTCACTGACATTTCGCAAGCCCTTGCTCGGATCGCGAGCAGCAAAAAAACGGCGTTGGCGCAGCATCCGCGCCCGGCGTTTCATGGCGCCCGGTCAACTTCCGAGGCGCACCATGATTATCGATTCCGATACCCACGTCGTCGAAGACGACATGATCTGGAAATTCGTCAGCAAGGACGACGCGAAGTACAAGCCGATCACCGTGGAGTCATCCGAGGTCAGCTACACCGCATACTCGTCCGGCGGCAGTCGCTTCTGGCTGATCGACGGCAAACTCTATGGTCGCGGTGGGCAGCCGAGCAAAGTCTACGCCGACGGCACGCGTAACCTGGCCGATACCAAGGCGCGCATCGCCGACATGGATAAGCGCGGCCACGCCGTCCAGATCGTGTACCCCAGTCTGTTCCTCAATCTCACCGCCAGGGACCCTAAAGCGGAGCGAGCCGCGGTGCGTGGCTACAACCGCTGGATGGCGTCGGTCTGCGCGGAAACCAACGGCCGTCTGCGGTGGATCGCGCTGCCGGTGGTGCGCGACATCGAAGCCACTATGGAGGAACTGAGGTTCGCCAAAGGCAACGGCGCCTGCGGCGTACTGATGCGCGGCTATGAAGGAGAGCGCACGCTCGACAATCCGGAACTCGACGCGATCTACGCCAAGATGTCCGACCTCGACCTTCCGCTGTGCATCCACATCGGCAACGGTAGCCCTAACTATGCGGCGATCGAGAATTCCCGCAGCGGCTATCGCAATGTGCTGGGAAATTCGATGCCGACACTGATCGCCTTCGCGGCGCTGATGCTCAGCAACGTGCCATCGAAATTTCCGGCGCTTCGGATCGGTTTCATCGAAGCGGCGTCGGAGTGGGTGCCGTTCGCGGTACACCGCTGCCAGAAGATGTTGCGGCACTACGGCTTGCGCGACAGCTTCGACACGATGTTCGCCGACAACCGCTTCTACGTCACTTGCGAGGCGGACGAGGACGTCGCCCGAGTCGCGAAGGTGACGGGACCCGATAACCTATTGATCGGCACGGATTACGGCCATGCCGACACGTCGACCGAACTCGACGCGCCGGGCATCTTGCAGCGCCGCGACGACCTTCCGCGCGACCTGACCACCAAGATCGTCACCGACAACCCGAAACGTTTCTACGCACTCTGATTCGAAAGCATAGTTGCCGCGCGGCCGATTCAACCGGCGCGGCAAAGAGTCATGACGCCACACTTTCTCCAAAGTGTGGCGTCATTGCTTGTACAAGTTCGGTCGATGAATAACGCCGCACAAGTGAGCGAGAACACGATCAGCCAATAGCTCGCGCAACATCGCTGATGAACTTTCTCGGCTCCTGAACCGCCGACGACGTCACGAGGATGGCGATGTGCGCCGACGATACTGCCGAGATGATTTGGACGGCTGCGGTGCCTGAAGTGGGTGGCCCGATGTCCGTTGTTTCGATCCTGCGCGTGGCGGCTATCACCAACACGGCGTCCGCCGGGGAAACGCAGGTTGCCGATACGGCCGATGCCGACGCTTCGACGCTGGCGCGCAATTTGCAAAATATGGTCGAACGCCTAGGCCTGAATGCGAAAATCCGCGCCGAAGGCCGGATTGTCCACACCTAAAAGGACGCGGCCGCGTCCCCGTAATTTCACACCTTTCATTGCCCGGACCCTCACGTCCTGCGTGCGGGGCTACGCGCGCCGCGCTATTCTTGGTCCGGGTCGGCGCCGGGGGACGGCGCCGGGGGGTATGTGAATGTCAGAACTTCCGCATGAGTACCGTAAGGACGTGCGCGAGCACCTCTCGGTGGATCAGCGCATCAACTTGGCACGCAAGGTAAAGCTCGCGCCACAGGCCAGTCTTTCGCCGGACGAAAGCCTCGTTCTGGGCGACATCCTGCAGATCGTGGCACAGGATGCCGAGGTACGCGTGCGGCAGGCGCTTGCGGAGACCTTGGCAAACAGCCCGCATGCACCGCGCGACATCCTGCAGAGCTTGGCGAAGGACGACGACCTTGTCGCCTCGCCGATTCTCATGCTCTCGGATGTGCTGACGCAAGACGACCTAATCGCGTTGATCAAATCGCAAATCAGTGGTGCGAAGATGGGTGCGATCGCGCAGCGCAAGCGCGCACCGTCGCCACTGTGCCTGGCGCTGATCGAGAACGGCGACGCAAGTGTCGCGGATCAGCTGCTGCGCAACGACGCGGCGGAGATCACCGAACCCGGGCTGAACCGCATCGTCGACCGCCACGGCAAAGTCGCGGCTGTGCAGAGCAGCCTCGTGAACCGCGAGACCTTGCCGCCGAAGATTATCGAAAAGATCGTCACAGGCCTGTCCGCCGAGATTCTCGCGCGCCTGGTCGAACGTCATGAAGTACCCGAGAACGTCAGCCGGCGCCTGGTGATCGATGTGCGCGATCGCGCCGTATTAGGCTTCACCAGCAGGCTTTCGACCGATGGAATGATGAACCTCGTTGACCAATTGGTCTCCGAGGACCGGCTGACGCCGAGCCTCATCCTGCGCAGCTTGGTCGTCGGCAATGTCGAATTGATCGTCCATGTCATCGCCTTCCAATGCCAACTTGGCCCGCAATATGTCCGCGACCGGCTGGTCGAAGGCAACGCGGCGGCGGTAGGTAAGCTGTGGCAAGCGGCGGAACTTCCCCGCGAATGGCAGGAACTGGCGCTGGCGACAATCGCGGTCTTGCGCGACGCCGCAACACGCGAATGGACGCCGGCTTATTGCCGCTTCCAGATTGTCGAGCGCTTCATGTCCCAGTTCGAATCCGTCGTTTCAAAGCTCGACCCGAACGACGTGGCTTTCCTGGAAGCCGCACGCGAAGACGCGTTGGTCGATCTCGCCCAAATGGACTAGACCAGCGGCAACTCAAAGGTCTGCCCGAGCGCACACTCCGCGCCGCGGCCGATCCCGGCGATCGCCGACACCATGCGGCCACCGCGACCGAGCTGCGCATCGGCAATAGCGACCATCAAGGCGTTCGGCGTTACGTGCGGCGCTACTTGACGCAATGCGTGGGCCAACGCCTGCTCCCGCCCCGACTCACTGCGCTGACATGCCAATATATATGCCGTCGCCGGTGAACGGCTCACGCCCGCCCAGCAGTGAACGATCATCGGCGCGCGGCGATCCCAGGCCGCGCCGAAGAGGAGAAGGCGCGCGATCATCGCCTTGTCTGGCGGGATGAAGCCGGGCATGGGCTCGGCAATGTCGTGGAACAGGAGGCTCATCCGCTGGTCTTGGGCGATCGTCGGCAGGACCGGGATTTCCGCATTCGGCGCCAAGAGCGTCAGTACATGCGAGGGCCGATGGCGATCGGTCGCAGCACTTAACTCATGCAACGGGCAAACGATGAGGCTCATGTCAGGCCGTTGCCGCGAGCGCGCCGAGCAGCAAGCCGACTTCCGCGACTTGCTCGATTCCGCGGAGTACATCGCCGGTCTGGCCGCCGATCAATTGCCGCGCCTTCATCGCAAGCAATAACGCCAGCAGACAGCCTCCGATAAGCGCCCCGGCCACAACAGAGGGTGCGAGGAAGAAGGCCGGCCAACAGGCCAACAAAGCGGCGACAAGAACCTCCGCCGGCGTCACGCGGCCCTGCACGACCTTGGCCTGATCCGGGTCCCCGGCGTAGGGAAGCGTCGCCATCGCGACCACCGCGGCAAGGCGCGCAGCGCCGTGGATAAATATCAATAGCATGATGGCGGGGACGGGCTGGATCTGCGCCAACGCGGCGGCGCGGAGGGCAAAAGCCGCGATCAAGGCCAGCGCGCCGTAGCTGCCGATCCGGCTGTCTTTCATGATGGCAAGTCGCGAGGCACGATCTTTGCCCCCGCCGTGACCATCGAGCGTATCGGCCAGACCGTCTTCATGGAACGCGCCGGTGACCAGCACCGCGACAATGAGCGCCACGAGGGCGGAAACCAATGGCGGCCACGCCTGGCATGCCGCAAGAAACGCGAGGCCACTGATGAGACCAACGATTTGGCCGACGAGCGGAAAGTACTTCGACGACCGCGTGATCCACGCCGGATCGAAGTCAGGCAATGCCGGCATGGGCAGCCGCGTAAGGAACTGGATCGCGCAGATCAAAAGGCGCAGTTGCTGGCGCATTGGCTCAGCCCATCGTCGCCAGGACTTCGTCGAGGGTCGCGACGTCCGTAAGCAATCTCGCGGCAGACTGAACGAGCGGCACGGCGAGAATGGCGCCGGTGCCTTCGCCCAACCGCATCCCAAGATCAAGAAGAGGTTCCGCACCCAGCGCGTCCAGCATGCGGGCATGTCCCGCTTCGGCGGACCGATGGGCGAAAATCATGTACGGCCGCACGTCCGGCGCAAGGCGTACCGCCACCAGCGCCGCGGCAGTGGCGATAAAGCCGTCGACCATTACGACGGCGCGCGCGGAGGCAGCGCCGATCATGGCGCCGGCCATCATCGCGATCTCGCAGCCGCCGAATTGGGCCACAACTTCGATCGGCGCCGTGGTGTTCGTGCGACCGGCGGCCTTTTCGAGAACGGCAAGTTTGTGCACGAGGCCTGCGTCATCCTGACCCGCGCCCCGCCCGACGCAATCAGCCAGCGGAATATCGGCAAGCCTATGCATCAATAACGCCGCGGAGGCGCTGTTGCCGATGCCCATTTCACCCGGCGCGATGATGCCGAATCCTTCCGCCACAGCATCGCGCGCCAGGGCGATGCCGCGTACGACGGCGGCGTCCGCCTCACTGGACGACATTGCGGCCATGCGCGCCGCGTTGGCCGTGCCCCGGCGGATATTGGCATCGACGAAAGTTTGGCTCGTGGCCGTGATCGGCTGCGCGATGCCGGCGTCGATGACGCGCACTTCCGCGCCCATAGTGGCGGCGAAGGCGTTCACCGAAGCCTTGCCGCGCAGCATGGTCTCGGCCATCGCCTTGGTGACCGCCGACGGATAGCGCGAAACGCCGTCTTCGGTCAGGCCGTGATCGCCGGCAAAAACAAGCGCGACGGCACGCGCGACGTCGGGCGTCAGGCTGTCGCGAATTGCCGCGATCTGGGCGGCCAGTTTTTCGATGCGACCTAAGGCGCCCGGCGGCTTCGCAAGGCTTGCGACACGCGCGGCGGCGCGGGCTTGAAGATCGAGGTCGATCGGTGGGATGGGGGGAAGATGCATCAGGAGAGTCTCGCGATTTCCGCCAGCGCGGCGATGTCTAGGCAACCGTCTAGGGTCTGTGCGATCTCGTCCAGTAATGTATCGACTAGCACCGCGTGATCGTCTGGTTGCAGCGCTGTTCCCAGGATGGCCGCCCGCGCGGTTGCACTGGCGAGGATGCCGTGGACGTAAGTTCCGGCGACTTTCTTATCTGCCGTCACCGCGCCATCGGCATGGTCGCCCAGCCGGGCAAAGGGACGCGCGCGCGCCGGTCCTTCCGTGCGCCCCACATGCATTTCATAGCCTTCAAATTCCGCGTTGCTGTCCGCAAGCTGCCCACGCACCGGCCTTAGCACCTTGTCGTCGGTCAGCGTCGTTTCGGCATCGAGATAGCCCAAACCGTCGGCGCTTCCCGGCGCACCTTCGATGCCGTCCGGATCGGCGATACGTCGACCCAGCATCTGGAATCCACCGCACACACCGAGGACGCGCCCACCGCGACGGATGTGGGCCGCGATGTCGACGTCCCATCCCTGCTGGCGCAGGAAGGCGAGATCGGACAGCGTCGTCTTGGTGCCGGGAACGATCAGGAGGTCGACATTGCCCGGCACGGCGCTGCCGGGCGTGACGTAGCTGAAGGCCACATTCGGATCGTTCCGCAGCGCATCGAACTCGTCGAAGTTCGCGATGTGCGGCAACAGCAGCACCGCGACGTTGATGCCGCCGGCCGACGTCCGGCCACCCTGTCCAAGCACCACGGCATCTTCCGCCGGCAGGCGACGTACAGCGGAGAGCCATGGCACCATCCCGCAATCGCGCCAGCCGGTACGACGAACGATCTCGGTGCAGCCGTCCGTGAACAGCGCCGGATCGCCACGGAACTTGTTGATGATAAAACCGTGGATCATGGCGCGATCCTCAGGGTCCAGCACGGTATGCGCGCCGACGAGAGCAGCGATCACATGACCACGATCGATATCGCCGACCAGAACCACGGGTACATCGGCCGCGCGCGCGAAGCCCATGTTGGCGATATCGTTCGCGCGCAGGTTCGTCTCGGCGGGACTGCCCGCCCCTTCGACGATCACCAGATCGCTTTCCGCCTGAAGTCGCCGATAGCTTTCGAGTACGACGGCTAAGTGTTCGCCTTTGGCGCGTTGATACGTTGCGGCGTCACGCGTGCCGATCCGTTGACCGCGAATGATCACTTGCGCCCCAACGTCGCTCTGCGGTTTGAGCAGCACTGGGTTCATCTCGACTGTGGCGGGTACGCGGCAGGCCATCGCCTGCAGGGCTTGCGCGCGCCCGATCTCGCCGCCGTCCATCGTAACGGCGGCATTATTCGACATGTTCTGTGGCTTGAACGGCCGCACACTCAAGCCCCGATTGGTGAACAAACGGCAGAGGCCGGCGACAAGCACCGACTTGCCGACATCCGACCCGCAGCCTTGGATCATCAGAGCCGCCATAACAGCCCCCCGATCAGCAGCAACGCCCAGCCGACCGCGCAGGCCCGCCGATAAAGCGCAAGCCCGCGCCCGATGTCGGCGCCTTGTGGCGGCAAGCCGTTGGCGTTGAAAACAGGCCGTTCGTGAACCTGGCCGTCGTATTGCACCGGTCCGCCGAAGCGCAGGCCCAGCCCGCCGGCCATCGCCGCCTCCGGCCAGCCGGCATTCGGCGAGGCATGTTTGCGTGCGTCGGCCAGCATGGTCGAGAAGCCCGCACCGGCGGCGACCGCGATCAACGTGCCCGTCAAACGCGCGGGGACGAGGTTCAGCAGGTCGTCGGTGCGTGCGGCGGCAAAGCCGAAGTCGCGCCAGCGCGGTTCCATGTGCCCGATCATACTGTCAGCGGTGTTGACCGCTTTATATATGAAAAGGCCCGGCAGGCCGCCCACCACCAGCCAGAATAGCGGGGCGATGACGCCGTCGCTAAAGCTCTCGGCAAGACTTTCGAGGGCCGCTGCGGCGATGCCCTGGACGTTGAGCACGTCCGTATCGCGTCCGACGATCAAGCCGACTTGGGCGCGTGCTTCATCGATGCGGCCGGCTGCGAGTGCCCTGGCGACGGCATCGACATGGGCGTTGAGGCTGCGCTGCGCGACGCCGGTGGTCGCGACGACGATCAGAAGGACCACCCCGAAAGGCACGGCGGCCGCGAGTTGCTGGACGAGGAGACCCGCGACACCGGCAACAGCAATGATGAGGATAAGGGCCGCGATACCGGCGACGCGCCGGGCGCGCGGCGAGATATCCTCACGGTTCCAGCGCCGATCTAAGGTGGCGATCAAGGCGCCGATCCATTGCACAGGGTGCGAAAGCCGGCGCGGGTAGCCCACCCCCGCCTCGACCGCAGCGACACCCAAGGCGACGAGCGGGTCAAGCATCGCGGTCGAGGATTTCGATCAGCGGACCCTTCTCGCCCGGCCACAGGCGTGCGCGCACGCCATAAGCCGCGCGCAGAACATCGGGCGACAACGCCGCGGCGGGCGGCCCGTCGTGGAGAATGCGCCCCTCGGCCATCACCACAATCCGGTCGGCGACGCGGGCCGCGATGTGAAGGTCGTGCAATGTGACCACGACACCGCGACCGTCGACGTGCGCCAAGCGCTGGAACAGCAGCGCCGCATCGAGCTGGTGACTCGGATCCAGCCCGGCCATCGGTTCGTCGGCGAGCAACCATTCCGGCTCGCCGGCGATGGCGCGCGCCAAAAGCACGCGCGCGCGTTCGCCGCCGGAGAGTGTTTCGACGATGCGGGATTCAAGCACCTCGGTTTCGGTCGCCTGCATCGCCCGGGCGACGGCCTCGAGATCGGTCGCGTCGGGACCGCGTCCGCCGATGAACGGCGTGCGGCCGAGGCCGACCAACGCGCGCACCGTGACGGGCCAGACCACTTCGGGCGTTTGCGGCAAATAGCCGATCCGCTGTCCGCGCAGACGCGCCGGCATGGCGCGCACAGGCTGATCGCCGAGGCGCACCTCACCACGGTCAGCGGCGGCAAGGCCCGTGAGGCGTGTCAGCAGTGTCGACTTTCCGGCACCGTTCGGGCCGATGATGACAGTTACCTGGCCGGGGGCGAGCGTGAGATCGATGCCTTGCAGCACCGGCTTGTCGCCAAGCCGCACATGCAGATCATGGGCGATGAGGGTGTTCATGCCGTCACCCGGCGCATGGCGATCAAGCGCATCAGGAAGAACGGCCCACCCAGCACCGCCATCGCGATACCGAGTTTGAGTTCGACAACCGACGGCAAAATACGAACGACGATATCCGCCGCCAGCACGATCACCGCACCGCAGAGTGCGCTTGGGAGCAATACCGCGCCGGGCCGCGACCCGACCAACGGCCGCACGAGGTGCGGTGTGATCAGCCCGACAAAGCCGATGACGCCCGTTACGGCGACGCTTGCGCCCGCGGCAAGGCCAACGCCCACAACCAGCATGAGGCGCATGCGCTCGAGGTTGATCCCCAGTGATCGTGCAGTCGCCTCACCCAGGGTCAGTGCGTCGAGAGCGCGAGTGGTCGTCATCAGCATCGCCATGCCAACGGCAATAAACGGCAGCGCGAACGTCACTTCGTCGAAACTACGGTCGACCAGCGACCCCAGCAACCAGTGGATGATCTCGTTCACGGCCCAGGGCGTCGGCGCGAGATTGAGGGCGAGCGCGGTTCCGTTGCCGGCGATGGTGTTCAGCACCATGCCCGCGAGGATGAAGGCCACCAGGCTGGACGTCGCGCCGGAGAACAGCAGCAGCAGAACCGTCCCGACGACGCCGCCGATGATGCCGCCAACAGGAAGCAGCCAAGGCGAGCCCATGCCCGCGCTAATATAAAGCGTCATCACCGCGCCGAAGGCAGCCGAGGAGGAAATGCCCAGCACACCGGGATCGGCGAGGGGATTGCGCGTATAGCCCTGTAGTGCCGCGCCGCACATGCCGAGCGCGGCGCCCACAGCGATGGCGAGGATGGTGCGCGGCACCCGCAGTTCCGCGATGATGGTCCAGCGCAAGTCCGGCGTGAACCACGCGTCGAGCGGGATCCAGACCTTGCCGGCCGCAAGGCTGAGAACACTCAGCACCGCGATGGCGATCAGGAAGGCCGCGATCCAGCGCCATGAAAGACGCTCGCTCATGGCTTGGTCTCCACCTGTTGGCGTGCCGCGACAAGCGCGCGCACCGCATCGATCATCACCGGTCCGCCGCAGTACATGAGGCGTTGCGGAAATGGCGCGCGCGGCACCTGCGTGCCGGCGCGACGCAATGCGGGATGACGCAATACACGTTCCGCCCAGCCGGGCATTGCCGGATCTGGCTCGCCCGCCAACAGCAAGGCGGGCGGATCGGCGATCAGGCGTTCCAAGGGAACATTGCCGGCCGCGCCAATCCCATAGCGCGACGCGATGTTGATGAAGCCGACGCGCCGCATGATGTCTTCGCTGAGGGTGCGCTCACCGACCGTGAAGCCATTGGGCTGCAGGAGCAAAGCCGAAATCGGCGCGGCACCCGCCCGTGGCTGTGCCGCAGCGAACGCGGCCTCGATCCGTGCGACCAGCTCCTCGCCGCGATCCTCATGACCGACGAGCGCGGCCATTTTCCGGACCTGGGCGATGCTCCCATCCACCGTATTCGGCACGGCGAAGAACTCGGACCGGATGCCCACACGACGCAGCGCGTTGCGGGTGGCCGGTGACGAGTGACCGCTCACGACCAGCAAGTCCGGCGACAGCGCGATGATCTCTTCCGCCGTTTCGTAAGTGATCGGCAGGGTCGCGGCGATCTCAGCGATGCTGGAAGAGTACGGATCGCGGGCATAGTGGCTGAGCGCGGCGATTTGCGTGCGATCCGCCAAGGCGACCAATGTCGTATCGAGGCAGGGGTTGAGCGAGACAATCCGCTGCGGCGGCGATTGCGCCAGTGCGCCACTTCCCGCCAACCCCAGCGCGACCAACACAGCCGAGAAACATTTGACGGACATCATCGCATGTCCTGCAGGGCCGCGCGCAGGCGGGGCCAATCTTGTCGGCTGGGCAGGCCAAACCGGAGCCAGTCCGGCTGTTCCGCGAACGGACGCACGAGGATTCCACGGCGCGCCAGGTGACGGAAGCGTTCTTGCGCGTCGTCGGCGCGCACGAGCCGGAAAAGCGCGGTGCCGCCGACACTCTCGAAACCAGCCCGTATGAGAGCCTTGTCCAGACGCGCGGCCTCCTCCGTCAGCTTCGCGCGCGTGCGTTGGGCCCAGGCCTTATCCGCATACGCCTTTTTTCCGACCGCGACGGCGGCAGCGTTGACCGGCCAGTCGCCGAGCATGTTGCGCAAACGCGCGGCAACTCCGGGCACGGCAATCACGAAGCCCAGACGCAGACCCGGCAACCCAAAGAACTTGCCGAACGAGCGCAGCACAATGGTGCGGTTTCCGATGGCCTTGGCGATGCTGATCTGTGGCTGCAGCTCAATGAACGATTCATCGACAATCAGCCAGCGGCGTGCGCCTTGTAGCGCTGATGCGTCGACAACTGCGCCATCCGGATTGTTGGGATTGACGACGACTAGCGCATCGGCGCGGGATTTTGCGGCGGACGCTCGGTCGATGGCCCGCATCTCTGTTCCAGCCCAGGCGTCCCGATGACCGCTGTAGGTCGGCTCAACGATTGCGACGGACCGCGCGCGCGTCAAAATAGGCATCAGTCGAAGCGCAATATCTGCGCCCGGCACGGCGACGACACGATCCGCCGGCACGCCAAAGGAGCCAGCGGCAGCGGCTTCTAGTGCCGTGGTGTGGGCAGGATCCGGCAGATGTTGCAGATCCGCAGTGATGCCGCGCATCGGCCAGGCAAACGGGTTGACGCCCGTCGACAGATCGATCCACGGCTGCGGCGCACGCGGGAAGGCATGGCGGGCGGCATCTAGCCGCCCACCATGACGCATGAAGCCTGTCGCCTTAAAAGTGCGCGCGGACACCGGCATAAGCACCCCGACCCAACGAACCATAGTTCAGCGTCGTCTGATACTGCCGGTCGAGCACATTCTCGATACGGCCATAGAGATCGATGTTCGGCGTCACTGCGAAACTCGCCCGCAGGTCCACGAGCGTATAGTGGCGCAGCACGTTGCGATTGGCTGCATCGTCGAACGCATCGTCGACATAGCGAACATTGACCCCGGTGGTGAGGCGAATCGGCCAGGTGTAGGTCGCCGACATGTTGAAGACATGCTTCGGACGACGCGCCAGCACCTTGCCGCGATTGACGTTACCGACGGCATCGTTCTCCGTGTCGGTGTAGGTGTAGTTGGTCTGCAGTGCCAGCTGTTCCCATTCCACCGCACCGGCCAGCTCAACACCGCGCGCCTTGGTGCGGGTGAGATTGTCGTAAACGCCCGTGCGACCGGGTGTGCAGTTGATGTTGGGACTGGTGCAGGAGATAAAGTCGATCTGGTTGGTGTTGGTGCGGGCAAAGCCGGTCGCCGACAGGGTGAATACGCCGAAGTGCTGTTCGATGCCGCCATCCCAGCTGGTCGCCTGTTCCGGCTTCAGGTTGGTGTTCCCGAAGTTGCTGTAGAGCTGGTACAGCGTCGGCGCCTTGAAACCTTCGCCCCAACTCACGCGCAACACCGTGGCACCGTCGTTAAACGACCAGGCTGCCGCTGCCTGGCCGACGGTACGACCGCCGAAGGTGTCATGCGAGTCATGGCGCAGGCCGCCCGTGAGCGTCAGACCTGTCACGATCTCGCCCTGCAGCTGGGCGTAACCGCTGTTGATGTTCACCGTGCCCCGGATCGACGCCGGGTTGGGCACCGTCGATGTCGGCGAGGCCGAACGCATCTGAGACTTTTCGGATTCCGCGCCAAAGATTGCCGTCCAACCGTCGGCGATCGCCAGTGAGCCCTGATATTCCCAATGCCGATTTTGGCCGCGCGAGTCGAAGGTGATCTGCGTCACCGTCTGATCGGGGTTGGTCTGCAGGCGTTTGTTGTCGGTATAGGTAAAGGCAATCCGGCTTTTCATGCGACCGTCGAAGGTTTCGGCCGTGAGACCGCCGTAGCCGATGAATTCGCGGTTGGTGCCGTATTCACGCGTGTCGGCGAAAGTGAAGGCCGGCGCCGGGAAGCCATCGAACTTGTTGTGACCATGCGAGTACACAGCGCGGACTTCCACGCCAACGGCATCGGTGACGAAAAACCGGCCGCGCCCGCTGACGCCGCCGTTCTTATACCCGTCGCGTTCCGTGCCCCGCGCATAAGACGACACACCCTCGGTCGTGAGGTAGTTGCCGGCAATGCGCCATGTGGCGCGCTCGCTTTTGCCGCCGACGCCGGCCATGCCGTAGCCGGTGCCGAAGGACCCGCCTTCGGCGCTGGCGCTGGCTTCGAGCGGCTTTTCCGGATCTGCGGTGATGATATTCACCACGCCGCCGATCGCCTGGCTGCCCCACAGTATCGATTGCGCACCGCGCAGGACTTCAATGCGCTCAATGTCGCCAGCCATAAGGTTGGCGAAATTGTAGCCGCCGCCGACCGCCGCCGGATCGTTCATTTTCACGCCGTTGATCACCACGACCGTTTGATCGGTCTCGGCGCCACGGATCCGCAACGCCGTGGTGCCGCCGGGTCCGCCGTTTCGCGAGAACGTCACGCCGGGCGTCTGCGCGATCGCATCAGACACGGCGATAATCTGCCGTTCATGCAGAACTTCGCCCGAAATGACGGTGAGGCTTGCACCGACTCGACTCAGGAGCTGGGGCGAACGCGTGGCGGAAACGACAACTTCCTCGACGCGCGGCGCGGCGCCGACATCGGGGTTGGGCGCGGGCTCGGCTTCGTCGGCGAAGGCGATTCCCGGCATGAAGAGGATGTAGAGTGAAAGTAGGCGACGCATCTCAAAGATTCTCCGTGTTCACGACAACGACGCGCCGTCACGCGAAGACTGATACGGAAAACCGCCCCAGCACTCGCGCTTCAACGCGCCAACAATGTCGCCACACGGGAAACCCGATCGCACGGCACACCCCGGCCGGACGAAGGACGACTACGACAGGCAGGTCTCCTGGCTTGCGGGTCATCGTCATGCACATCGCCTTCCCAAGGACCCGAAACGCGGGCCATTCAGTGGCGCAATGATGTGCGGACTATCCGCTTACAGTTGCGGGGGCAGCCCGGGTTTCACACCCGAGTTCCCTTTTGATCCTCGTTGTCGAGGAACCTGTCGCGGGTAAATGATATATCGAGCCGGCATTTGCGTCAAACGAGGCCTCGATGACTGTTCATCTCGTACTGGGCGGCGCGCGTTCCGGCAAAAGCGGCTATGCCCAACGCGCGGCGGAATCCGTGACTGCGGCGACAGGCCGCTCACCTTTGCTGATCGCAACCGCGGAAGCGTTTGACGACGAGATGCGCGCGCGCATCGCCATGCATCAACAGGAGCGCGGCACGCGGTGGACCACGATCGAGACCCCGCTCGCGCTTGCGCAAACCATCAAGGACCTCCCGGCCGAAAGCTGTGTCGTGGTGGATTGCCTGACGTTGTGGCTGAGCAATCTGTTCATGCACGACACCGCCATCGACACGGCAACTGATGAACTCATCGCGGCCGTGAATGCCTTCCCGGGCGAACTCTGGCTGGTATCCAACGAAGTCGGCTTGGGCCTTGTGCCCGAGACGCCCCTGGGGCGCACCTTCCGCGATGCTGCCGGACGGCTGCATCAGCGCCTCGCCGTGGTCGCGGACGAAGTCACGCTTATGGTCGCGGGCCTACCTTTGACCGTAAAACCACGGGCTTAGGGCTGCCCGTCCGCAACGTCCGCCAAAAGTCCAGCTAGCGGGACTTTCGCCGCATTTATAGCTGCCATTGCGTCTCCCGCATACGCGCACGCCTCTCGCCGCGCTAGCCTGCTCTCCGGCCCCGGACCACACCGGGACGCACAGCTGTTCCCTAGGGAGGGGTTCATGGACACCTTAGAACGATCACTGACGCCGACGGCGCTCGACGCGCCGCTCGGTCGCCGCGCTTTTGCCTTCACCACGCTGGCGAGCGGTTTCGCACTTGCCGTGCAGCCGGTATCGGCGGCCACGATCACGACCGATGCGAACGGCCTGACCGCCGGTGAAGTCTCGATCCCGGTCGCGGACGGAAACATGCCCGCCTATCGCGCGATGCCTGCGAACAAGAAGAACGCGCCGATCATCCTGGTGATCCAAGAGATCTTCGGCGTGCATGAGCACATCAAGGACCTGTGCCGTCGCCTCGCCAAGGCCGGCTATCTCGCCGTTGCGCCGGAGCTTTATGCGCGCCAGGGTGATGTCTCCAAGCTGTCGGACATCCCGCAGATCATGGGCGTGGTCAACAAAGTGCCCGACGCGCAAGTGATGAGCGACCTGGATGCCACGGCGAAGTGGGCCGCGGCCAACGGCGGCAACGGCGCGAAGATGGCAGTCACCGGCTTCTGCTGGGGCGGTCGTGCGACCTGGATGTATGCCGCGCATAATCCGCAGCTGAAGGCCGCCGCGCCGTGGTACGGCCCGCTGGTCGGTGAAGCGACGCCGCAGAAGCCGACCAATCCGGTCGACGTGGCGAAGAACCTGAAAGTGCCCGTGCTCGGCATGTATGCCGCACGAGACACCGGCATCCCGATGGAAAGCGTGGAGAAGATGCGCGACGCCCTGCGCGCGGCCGGCAACAAGGACGCCGAGATTCTCGTGTGGGCGGAAGCCGCGCACGGTTTCAACGCCGACTATCGTCCGAGCTACAGCGCCAGCGCCGCGCCAGATGCCTGGGCCCGCATGCTGCTGTTCTTCAAAGAACACGGCGTCGGCTGAAATCTCGCTCGCAAATAATCAATCAAACATAAAGGTCAAACATCATGAAAATTCCCGCCTGCATCCCCGATGAAAAGGGCGTGACCATCTGGACGACGGTCGACTTGCCGTTCCAGCGCATCAACAGCAAGCGTCAGACGACCCTGAAGCAGGACGCGACCGATTGGGCCCTGAACCAGACCGGCGAGGGCGATCGCTTCGGCCGCACGCCGATCCTCAATTCACAGGGCGTTTACACCATCCACGCACCGCGCTTCCTGTTCATCATGAACGGCCATCGCGAGATTCAAGCCGGTTTCGATCCGCAGAAGAAGCAGTATGTCGGTGAATCCCGCCGCTTCGGCGCCGGCGAGTTCTTCTACATCTACGGCGTCGGCGGCCACCGTCCGTCGGGCGTGTCGCAAGCACTGCCGCTGACCTTCCCGGGTCTCGGCAAGTGGAGCGGCCGCGATACGAAGCCTGTTGGCGTGTTCAAGTAATCGGCGTGAAAGGGAGAATGCACACATGATGATTCCTCACATCACGGCCGACGCCCAGGGCCACTCGATGTTCGGCGAGATCGATCTTGCCCAGCCGGCGCGCGGCAGCGGCATGAACGGCACCGCGTTGCAGGACGTGGCCTATTGGCAGATGTCGCTCAGCGAACCGGGCGACATGATCGACTACCAGACGACGGACATGAACAAGGTCATCGCCGTACTGTCGGGCCAGTGCAACATCACCGTCAGCAACGGCGAGACGATCCGCCTGGTGCGCGGCGACATGCTGTTCGCGACCGACTTGACCGGTCAGGGCCATAAGATGGAGTTCGTCGGTCTCGATCCGTGCCTGACCCTGCAGATGGCCATGCCGAATATGATCAAGTAGAGAACACGCCGTCAGGCGAAGGAAGCCCGGCCGATGAACGCTCGGCCGGGCTTTTTATTTGCCCTTGGTGAAGCGCTTGAGCGCTTCCAGCAAAGAGGGATCGGTGTCGCCATATTCCGCCCAGGCCTTTGTTTTCGCCAACAGGCCTGGCACGGTGCGCAGATTGAACTTCGCGGGGTCTAGGCCTTTCTTCACCTGCGCCCAGGTCAACGGCATCGAAACCGGAGCGCCGGGGCGCGCGCGGTGACAACGGCGCGACCGCCGTGGCCATGCGGTCGTTGCGTAGGTAGTCGAGGAAGATGCGGCCTACGCGCGCCTTCTTCGACATCGTGATCAAATATTTGTCTGGGCTGTCCTCGGCCAAGCGCGCGCAGATGGCGCGTGCGAATTCCTTAGCCTCGGGCCAACCGAGTTTTTGTTTCGCCGTCACCGCGAACGGTGTGACGAGATGGAGACCCTTTCCGCCGGTCGTTTTGCAGTACGGCACAAGCCCCAGATTCTCCAGGCGATCTTTCAGCTCTAATGCCGCCGCGACCACCCGATCGAATGAGACATCGGGCGCAGGATCAAGGTCGAAAACGTAGCGGCCGGGGAGTTCCGGCGCATTCGGCTGGCAGTTCCACGGATGCAACTCGACCGCCGACACTTGCGCAAGTGCGGCCAGCGCTTCGACGCGGTCGATTTGGATATATGGCTTGCGATCTCCGAATTCTGTGACGAGTTCGATCAGCGACGACGTGCCGGGCGTCGCGTGGCGTTGGAAGAAGAGTTCGCCGCCGACGCCGTCCGGCTTGCGAATGACGGAACATGGACGACCGCGCAGATGCGGCATCATCCAATCGCCCACAGCCTCATAGTACTTCGCCAAATCGAGCTTGGTGATCGCCGCTTCGCCTTTCGCGCCCGGCCACAGCACCTTTTCGGGATGCGACAGCGCGACACCCATGACGACATTGTTGGCGCCGCTGACGGCCTTTGGGCCGCGACCCGGCTTCGGTTCCGCGAGCTTCGTCGCCTTCGCCCTTGCCGGCTTTTCGGCGACGACTTCGGCGGCGGGCTTGTCCTCGCGCAGGCCCTTGAACGAGCCTTGCCGGACCATGCCGTCACCGGTCCAACCGGCGAACTCGATCTCAGCGACGAGCACGGGGTTGACCCAATAGATCTCCTTGCCGCGCTTCGGCGCGTTGTCGCCGGTGAAGGGACTCTCGCTGCGCTTCTGCGCCTTGATACGCGGGAAGATTTTTTTGACTGTCGCGCCACCGAAACCGGTGCCGACCTTGCCGACATAGACGAGATGATTGCCTTTGCGCACACCGACCAGCAGCGAGCGAAACCGACCGTCGGTTTCGCTCCAGCCGCCAATGATCACCTCATGCCCGCCGCGGCATTTTGCCTTGGTCCAACCGTCGCTGCGGCCGGAACGATAAGGCGCGGATAGCTGCTTCGAAACGATGCCTTCCATCGACATCTTACAGGCGGATTCCAGCACGGCGTCGCCACCGGTCTCGAAGTGATCGACATAGCGCAGCAGCGGATCCTTCTTGCTGTGATGCTTCTTCAGCAGCTTCTCCAGCTGTTCTTTGCGCGCCGACAGCGGCAGCGCGCGGAGGTCCTCGCCCGCGGCAAACAGAAGGTCGAAGGCAAAGAAGATCAGCTGATCGGATTTACCGTCGGAGAGCGCGGCTTGCAGCGCGGCGAAATCCGGCGCGCCGTTGTTGTCGAGCGCAACCACCTCGCCGTCGATGATGCAGTCCGGCATATCCGCGGCAGCCTTAGCGATGGCCGAGAACTTCCGCGTCCAGTCGAGGCCTTTGCGCGTGCGTAAGGCTGCCTCACCATCGGCGATGCGCAGCTGCATGCGATAGCCGTCGAACTTCACTTCATGCACCCAGCCTTCGCCTGAAGGCGGCCGGTCGACCAATGTGCACAATTGAGGTTCGATGAAGTCCGGCAGACGCCCCGCCGACTTTGCCTTGCGTGAACCGGGCTTCGCCGCGACAGGCTTCGGCGCCTTCTTCTCGTCATGCGCTTTCGACTGCCACACCGCGTCGGCGGCAAAGGTCTGGCCCCGCTTGAGCATGAACGCCGAGGGCTTGCGACCCTTGCCGGCGGCAATCTGCTCCATCGCACGGCCGGACGCGACCGATCGATCTTCTTCGAGCATTTCATCGTCCCGATCTTTCCGCGCGTGTTCGTCGCCGTGTTTGATCAGCAACCAGTTGTGACGCTTGCTGCCCTTGTCGTCGCGCATACGCACGAGCACCCATCCGCCTTCAAGCTTCTCGCCTTTGAGCCGGATTTTGAGATCGCCGTCGCGTAGCATCTGCTCTGCCGATTTGGACCCGTCCGGTTCCCAATAGCCGCGATCCCACAGCTGGACCGGGCCGCCGCCGTACTGACCTTTGGGGATGGTGCCCTCAAAGTCGCCGTAATCGAGCGGATGGTCCTCGACCTCGACGGCGAGCCGACGCACATGGGGATCGAACGACGGACCTTTGGTCACCGCCCAGGACTGGAAAACACCGTCGAGTTCCAGCCGAAGATCATAGTGCAGCCGCGTCGCGGCATGCTTCTGGATGACGTAGCGCAGGCGTTTGGACGCCACGACGCCCAGCTTGCCCTGCGGCTCGGCCGTCTTCGTGAAGTCGCGCTTGGCGCGGTAGGTTTTCAGTTTGCTGGATGACTGCATGCGGGCCCTGCCGATGGCAGAACGCGCACGCTCACGCCGCGTTCCGCGCGGCAATTATCGTCCGGCAATGCACGTAGAGGTAGTCAAAAGCCAACTAGGGTCGCGGCGCCGCCGGGCGCGACATACCCCCAAACAGCTTCCAATCCGCGCCGTCACGCAGCCAGACGTGGATATTCTCGAACACCTCGTCGGTCGGCGTGCCGTCGGGACGGCGTGTGCGGTGGGTCTTGTAGTAGATCACCGCGTTGTCGCCATGCAGGGCGAAGTCGACCAACTCCATCGAGAGCTGTTCTTTGCTGTCGCGCGCCAGCCGTGCTCGCGTTTCGGCGAGGCCTTCGGCGTGGCGTGGCTTCGCAGCCGTCGGCGGCCAGCCAAGGTAGTCCGACAGTACATTCTGGATGTAGTAGTCGAAGTTGCCGTTACCGCGTTCGCGATAGATGGTCAGCTCCTTCGTCCAGATCGCGTCGCGCACCTTGGCGGCGGCCGGATCGAGCGCCGGGGCAGAGATCGGCGGGGGACCTGCATCCATTCGATGGCTCCTACTTCTGGGATTTTTGGCCGGTGAGCGCGGCGATGCCGCGGTCCAGCTGCCACGGGGCACCGGCGACTTGGCGCACCACGCGATCGCGTTCGCGCTGCAACTCCGCGTCGAAGGCGGCATCGGGAGCGTAGGTATCGATCGCCTCGCGCGAGACAACACCCTTCTCTTCCAACAGCTTCTCGAGGACCGCGACGCGGTCGCGCAGGATCCACAGCTCCGACAGGAGCTCGGTATTCATGCGCAGAAGCGCTTCGAAATCGTCCGGCGACTTGGTCATACGGGCTTCGTTCCACGCGTGATCCAGGGATAGCCGCGGGTGCCGAGCCCATAGGATTCGGTGGCGGTGAAGCCCAGGTCGCGCAGTGCATCGACCCACTGGTGGGCACAGGTTTCCGAGAAATAGGGCTCGCCCCGATTCTCGGTTTCCCAATCGAGCAGCACCGCTTGCAGCGGATCGACGCAGGCGAATGGTGGCGGATCGTTGATCAGAATGTCGCCACCCGGTTTGAGGATGCGGAAGGCTTCACGGATGACGTCCGTGCCAACAGGCACCGGCATTTCGTGCATTAAGGCATAGAGGATCACGGCGTCGACCGATGCATCCGGCTCACGGGTGGCGCGGGCGTCGCGTTGCTTGAAGTCGACCGGCACGCCGAGCCGCGCGGCTGTCGCTTGCGCGTTCTTCAGAAGACCAGGCGAGAGATCGCTGCCGATCAGTTCCGCATCGGGGAACATCTCGTGTGCGAGAAGCAGCGTCACACCCGGTCCACACCCCGCTTCGTAGATGCGGCCATAAGACTTCTTCGGCAACTGTCGCAGCACGCGACGGCGTTGCTCGCGGATGTCTTCGTCGACTTCCACCGCCGCGTAGCCACCACGGCTAAAGACATAACGTCCGACACCTTGCGCAATCGCATGGCCGGCGAGGTCATAGCCATCCCAGCCGCCTGGCGCGCAGTGCCAAGAGACACCGCGATAGTAATCGGGCGCGACGACATTGGGATCGAGATCGAGAGTCGCGACCGCGTCGGACGGCACGGATGACCTCTGGGCCTCGAACGCCGCGCGACGTTCCTCTACCGCGGGAATGGCGCGAAGGAAGTTCTCGCGTGCGACGTAGCCTTGATAGAACCGCTCCTGCCGATACTTCAGCGACCGCTCGGCGACGGCGCGCGCGTCGGCGATACGCTTGCGCTGATCCTCCACGCTACTGGGCTGCGCCATCAGCGCGGCGCCATCAGGATCGGACTCGAAATCGGTCCGCGCCATCGGGCGCAGGGTGCTGGACGAGAAATGTTGGAGCGAGCCGAGGAATTGCAGACCCGCACGGCCGCGTTGACTGAGATTGACCATGACTTCCTCCTCGCTTACTTCCGCCTGGCCATGTCGCGCAGGATAATGTTGGGGAGCACCGCGTTGTCCCATTCCGGCGTCGCCGGTGGCATATCGCCCATGCGCAAGATCGCCAGCTTTTGCGACGGGATCATATAAAGCACTTGATGCGCATTGCCATCGAACAGGAAGACATCGGGCGCCTCGTAAGGCTCGCTTTGATAGGCGCTTGTCAGACCTTGATTGGGGCGTCCGTAGAAGGTCCGCTCCACATAGGTTTTCGACGCATAGACACCCAAGCCATACGTTGGGTTGACGGCAGTTGGCGTGCGCATCGCTTCGACATAGCCCTTCGGCAGATATTGTCGGCCGTTCCACATGCCGTTGTTCAGCAATGCAACACCAAGCCGCATCCAGGTTTGCGCCGGCAAAAGGATGCAGCAGCCGGAATGCGCCAGACCGCCTTCACGGCTAGTCCAAATCTTACCCCCGGCCGCACCCAACGGCGCAAGCACCTCACGCGATACGAATTCACCGTAGCGTATTTTTGTCGCGCGCTCGATCAGCACGGCCGCCAGATCGCCGGTGGCGTTGGAATAGTCGTAGACCTCGCCGGGAACGTTGGTGAGAGGATACTCGTTGACGATGATCTCGCCATGGCGCGGATGCAGATAAGCGCGATTCAAGATGCTGGCAGGATCGCGACTGGCGCCTTGGCCCAGCAAGCCGGAGCGCATGTCGAGGATGTGACGCACCAGCGTCGGGGCCTTCGGCGTGTTGCGCCACTCGGGGATGGAATCGCTCATCGGCTGATCGAGCGAACGAATGGCCTTGCGCGATATCGCGCGTCCGACGGCGATGGCGCCAATCGGCTTGGCCATGGAGCGCGAAACGAGCAGCGTGTTCGCGTCCGTGCCGCCGAAGTAGGTCTCGGCGACAAGGCGGCCATCGTGCCAGATCAGCAGTGCCTTCGAATTGTTCGCCGCCGCGTAAGCGCGCGCCTGTTCAAGTGCGCCAGAGCTGATCGCGCGCTGGTTCGTGGCAGTCGGCAACGGCTGTACCTTGCCCGCGCCGGCCACCGCCTCAAGCGGATCGTAGGATTCCATGGCGCGACCGGCAGCGGCCTGGAAGCGCTGCATATAAAGCGCCTCGTCGTCTTCACTGGCCGCGACGTTCCCCGTGCCAAGTGCGACGATAAGACCGGCGATTTTCCAAGCGTTGACCATGCGACGTCCGGTGCGGTTGCCCTCGTTGATCTCAGTCTACCGAGGAAATCGGCGGAACCGGAGTCTTCCCGACAGGGCGTGTCGCACTGCGGTCGCCCCTGCCCTATGCGATTGACTTCCCCCCGGCCGACTTGAAGAGTCGGACGACATGACAACGCAATCACCCTCGGCCGTCGATGAGAATAACCGCATCCCGCGAGGGCTGGCGCTGGGCTGGGCGCTGGGTAGCTTCGCGATGTCGGCGATGTTCCAGGCCAACACGGTCCTGCTGCTCAGCTACCTCGTCAACTTCGTCGGCATCGCGGCGGTCACAGCCGGCCTGCTGCTGGGCCTGTCGAAGGTCTACGACGCCGCCGTCGACCCTTTCATCGGATTGGCCAGCGACCGCACCGTCAGCCGTTGGGGACGGCGGCGGCCGTTTCTTCTGGTCGGCGGCCTGACGAGCGGATTGTCGTTCTGGCTGTTGTTCAGCATTCCCATGCTTGAAGACGTGACGATGCGCACGGCCATCGTCGCCTTCGCCTTGCTGGCCAACGCCACGGGCTATGCGATGTTCGTTATCCCGTATATCGCCATGCCCGCCGAGATGACGGACTCCGCGCGCGAGCGCGCGTACCTGATGTCGCTACGCGTGGCGGCGGTAGCGCTTGGCCAGATTATCGGCTCTTTCGTCGGCCCGCAGTTGATTGCGGCTTACGGCGGCGGCATGGCGGGCCACCGCGTCATGGCGACCGTTGTTGCCATCATCGTCGTTGCGACCTGCATCGTCTGCTTCTTTGCGACCAAAAACGCCCGTTACACCACGCGCGTGATCGATCACGGCTATTCGCTCGCGCAACAATTTCGGCTCGCGGCCGGCAACCAGCCGTTCGTCTGCTTGATGGGCATGAAGACGCTGAACCTTTTCGGCTTGGCGGTGAATACCGCCATCACGCCGTTTCTGTTCATACAGCTGTTGAAATCGAGCTATTTGGTGATGAGCTATTTCTTCCTGATCAAATCGGTAGCCACGTTCGTCACACAGCCGTTCTGGCTGAAGATGAGCATCACATTCGGGAAGAAGAAAACCTTCTACGTCGCGAGCGCGGTCTACGGCATGGCCAATCTCTCGTTCCTGACGGCCAGCGCGGCGGAGCCGGGTTGGGCCATTCACGCGCGCGGTATCGTGCTGGGCATCACCGCCGGCGGGTTGCTTCTGGTCGGGCAGACGCTGCTGCCCGAGACCATCGCCTATGACTTCAAGCGCACGGGCTTGCGACGCGAGGGCATCTTCGCCGGGGTATACACAACCGTGGAGAAAGCCTCGTTTGCCTTGGCCGCAGCGGCCACCGGCATCGTTCTGGGCAGCATGGGCTACATCGAGTCCACAGGCCGCGATGTCGTGCAAAGCGAAAGCGCTTTGCTGGCGATTTACATCTGCATCGCAGCGCCTGCGGTATTGCAGCTGTTCAGCGCTTTGATCCTGAGCCGGTATCGCCTTGACGACGCCCCCGCCACGGAGGCGCGCGCATGAAGTACGTGATGCCGCAGGCCGGCCGCGCCGCGCTCGATTTTCTCGCAAGCCTGTCGACCGTGGGTCGCGACTTGACCGCACCACAGGAGAGCGCGCTCGACAAGGCGGGCCTGAGCGAAGATAAGCTCGCCGACGATCTTGGTGCGCGCGCGCAACAGATCGAGGGCGTACTGGCTGATGTACCCGCTTGGCGCGTCGCCAACCTCATGGGTGAATGGCACGCGGTGCACCATGGGCCGCTGGCCGTCGAAGCCTTCACACCCATCGCCGACGCACTGAAGCCGCAGTTTGCAAGGGCGCAGCAGGGGCCGACCACCCTCACCGCCGATCCCGATTTCACGCCGCCGAAGTACTGGCTCTATCCCATCCACCGCACCGCCGGCGGCTGGGATGCGCATGAGGACTTCGGGTTCATCCACGGCGAGTTCCTGCAGCGCTATATCTTGAGCAAAATTCCGCGTCCGCCGGCGGCGGGTAATGCGCCGGCGGATCTTTACGAACAGCGTCGTCTTGTGGCGGAAGAGGCGCCGCGGCTGGACTATCACGACATCTTCGAGATCGGATGCAGCTCAGGACCCTATACGCTGAAACTCGCGCAGGTATTTCCACAAGCTCAGATCACCGCCTGCGACATCAGCCATGCACAGTTGCTGCAGGCGCAGCGCAATGCGAACGCAGCTGGCCTTTCGTGGCGGCTGATCCAAGCGGACGGCGCCGCGAGCACCTTGTCGGATGCCTCGCAGGACCTCGTCACCTCTTACATCGTGCTGCATGAATTGCCGGTGGAGGCGATCCGCGACATCGTGCGCGAAGCCTTCCGCGTGTTGCGGCCGGGTGGCGATCTGCTGTTCGGAGACGTCGCGCCCTATCGCGCCATGACCAAGCGTGCGGCCTGGCGCACGGATTATCTTGCGACCTACGGCGGTGAACCGTTCTGGCGGGGGGCCTCGACACTGGACATGGCTGCCGTGCTGACGGAGGCCGGCTTTGTGGATACGAAGTCCTACGGTCTGCAGCCAGGGAACTATCCGTGGGTCACTTACGGTCGCAAGCCATGACAGCGCCAAAACTGCATCCGGCGCAGGCCAAGCCGCGCAGGCGGAAAACGTTGCACCCGGAAGATGTCGATAAAGTCGGTGAGGCGCTGCTGACGCTCACCAAAGAGCTGTGGGTCGTGAAGGACCGGCAGATGCTGCTGGAGCACATCCTGAAGCGTCACCAGATCGATGTGGCGGCCGAGATCGAAAACCTTGTGCCCGACGCCGCGTTGGAAGCACGCCTGAAAATCGAACGCGAAGCGCTGATCCGCAAACTGATGACCGATCTGGTCGGCGAGAGCTAAAGCCGCGCTTACCGCACGGGATGGATCAGCAGCACTGGCTGCGGATCCATGGTGATGTGCACGGGCAGCGTTGTTGTGGCATCGCCGTCGATTTGAATAGGTTGGCCAACCGCGCCCCGCACGGTGATGTCCTGCGCGGTGACGATCTGCACGTCGCGCCACATCGTCAATCGGCCCACCAACAGCCCAATGCTGTAACGCAGCACACTCAACCATCCACGTCCGTACATCAGCAGAATCCGGAAGCGCGCCTCGTATAGCGAGGCATTGCGCGCGGCAATGAACGGCCCGCCGTAACGCCGACCATTGCAGATGACGACAGAAGCCGGCCGATACTCGCCGCCGTTGATCGACACATCGCAAGGCTCGAAGCGGCCCACAGCCGCCTCCTTGATGCTTTGCCACACGTAAGCCAGCGGCCCAATAAGCCGCTTGAGGGGCAGCGAAACGCCCGCCACGACGTTGGCGTCGAATCCGACACCAGCCATCATCACGAAGCGGCGGTTGTTGGCGCGACCGACGCGGATTTCGCGCGCGCGCCCGAAAGCCAATGCATGCGCGATCTTCTCAGGGCTACGAAGCAGCCCGATCTCGCTGGCCAGCACGTTGGCCGTGCCCAACGGGATCAGCCCCAGCGTCAAGGGGCGGTCTATGAGGCCGTTCACGACGTCGTTGATCGTGCCGTCGCCACCGGCGGCGGCGATGATGTCAAAATCTTCGGCGGACGCTTCGCGCGCGATCACTTCGGCATGACCTGCCCTTGCGGTTTCCATCACCGTCACGACGCAACCATGCCCCCGCAGCGCCGTCACGACGCGATCGAAGCTCGTGCGACGGTCACCGCCCGCCACGGGATTGAACACCGCAAGGATACGGCGCGGCGGCGGCGACTCAGGCGCGGCGGGCATCTGCAGCATGGGGATTAGTCGAAATACCGCGAGAACACGGCATTGAACTCGCGCCGTTTGTCTTCGGCGCAACGTTCGATGTTGTCTTCGCAAGACTGGAAGATTTGACGCTCAAGCTGCGAGAAGTCGTCAAGCTTGAACCCGAATCGCTCCATCGCGATCGGCGTCAGCATGGTGACATCGACCCCTTTGGACGAGCCGCCAGCATCAGATTTCGCGCAGGCGAAATTGACACAGCGGATGTCGTAGGCGGTGTAGTACCAGGCGCTGTGATCTTCGATGAACCGCGCGGTGAATTCCGGTTGATGGTCGCCGAAGGCCGCAACGCCGGCCGGCCGGCCGCGCTTGGCCAACGCATCGAGGAAATGCTTGTAGTCCGCGTCACTCTTTTCAAAGCGCGCCAGGTAATCCTTGAACGGATCCTCGGCATCGTGAGGGCCGTGCTGATTGATGGTGAGCATCATGGCGACAATCGGCGGCCCTGAATTGCCGATCTTCGCCAGCATAGCGTCGTAGAGCGCGGCGTCGGAGAGCTTCCAGTTCCAGCCGTTGCTTATTCCCAGCGATACGGGATCGTAAAACTCGTCGACGCCGATCGAGCTGTAGAACGCGCGCGCATTCAGGAAAAAGCCCGGCACGGGGTAGAACACCACCGTGCGATAGCCGAGCTTCTTAAGTTCGGTGAAGATCGAGCGTCGAATGCGCCCTTCGAGCTGGTGAAAGACATACAGGCCGTCGCTGCCGAATTCCTGCGGCCGCATCTGTGTGGTCACCGAGAATTCGGACTTCCACGTGCCACCGGCGAAGGTGTGAATGCGTAGCGGGCCGCTTTGGTCGGCATTCGTCGCGAACAGCGTCTTGCTCTTGTAATCGGGCTTCATCGCCGACGGATGGAAAGTCGATTCCTGAAGCACGAAGAAAATATCCGGACGCGCCCCATCCGGACCCTCGAACGTCTTCGGCGTTTCGATGGCGCCGGCGATCGCGTCTGGCGGCAGATGAAGCTGCGGCGACGGCACCTGCGCGGAGCGGACGAGCGTATCGAGGCCCGGCGGCATCGACTGCGTTTCCCAGTTCAGGATATTCGAATCCCAACGCTGAGAGTTCACGACACCGCCAAGTGTCGCAAGCACAAGTGCGCCCACAAATACGCGCTCGAAGCCGGAGAACGGACCCCTGCCCGAGACCAATGACTTGAAATAGTAGACTGTGGCGACCACCGCGATGACCAAAGCCGTCGCGACGCGCCAATCGTTGTAGGCGAGCATCAGCACGTTGCGCCGCAGGAAGTAGTGGTCGTAGGTGACGAGCGGCAGACCGGTCAGGAAAAATTTGATGTAGCTGCCGACGATCAGGAAGATCGCCGGCGCCAGCGATAGCGCGATGAGCACCAGCGGCCGTTTGCCTCTCGCGCAGCCAAGCGCGAAGAACGGCGCCATAAACAGGCCGATGTAGAATTCCTGGAAGTACCACGCATAGAACACGGCCGCGGCAACGACCACAGCAGCGAACGCGAAGGCCAGATCGATCCGTCCAAACGAGCGCATTGCCCGTTTCAGCATGAGTACTTCCAAACGAAGGCGGGCGGAATATTCAGAAGCTCAAGCCCAACGCGCCGGGCTTTCGGGAAAATGCCGGCGAACGGGTCGTGCGGGAAATAGGTGTACGTGATCAGTTCCGACACCGTGCCGGCCTTCAAGGCACGCAAGATGCTGGCGCGCAGGCGTTCGAATTCCGGATTGTTGACGTTGGGGATGCAGTTGATGATCACCGTCGGCTGAGTCAGTTCAGCCAGGAACGGAATGGCGCAGCAATCGAGGATACTGCGTTCGGGAAAAGTGCTTTTCAGATACGCAAAACGCTGCGCTTCGCGCTCGATGCTGATCGCCGATTCCGGCAGAACGCGCGTGACGGAACCAAAGCCCGCGCCAAGCTCCACGATCGGCTGCGACAGATCGCTGATCGCGCGCGTCATGCGCCGCGCGAGGAAGCGCGATGATTCGCAAATCGCGCCGATGCTGGCTCTATATGAGCCCGCACCTTGCTCAAGCCGCGGGAGCTCTTTTTGCTCCGCGCGGAGAGTAAGAATCCCCCCATCCATAAATCTGCAACGCTCCTGTAGCTCCCCCGTCACGGGAACGTAATGATCGGAGACGTCGCAGGCAAATGTGATCGCGCAAATTCGTTTTAAATCAGCGATCTATCGAAAAGGATGGTGTGCGGTATCGGCGGGGCGCTTCGGTGTCACCCAGGGATATCCGCACAACCAATTGATAATAAATACATTTACGGCAAATCAACCTGCGCGTTTCTGGTTACGCCTTTTGCGACAGCAGCTTTTGCCCAAGCATGCGGCCGAAGACGATGGCCGGAGTCACCGATCCGCCGCTCACCATGGTGTCGCCGCATGTCGCTGCGGCGCCGATGACTTCGCCAGCGGCGTAGAGATTCCGGACGGGACTGCCGTCGGATCGCAGGACGCGCATCTCTTTGTCGACCGTGAGACCGGCATAGCCGATCACATTGAGGGCCGACAATTCGATCGCATAGAAGGGGCCGCGCGCGATGGACTGCGGCATGAACTGCCGCCCGAAAGCATCGTTCTTGCTGGCCACGGAGGCGTTGTACGTCGCCACACTCGCCGTCACAGCCGCCGCCGGCAGGCCGATCTTGCCCGCAAGTTCCGTCAGCGTGGGCGCGGCGTAGAACATCGGATGCAAATCGAACAGTCCGGCGACTTCTTCCTTGCTGCCGCGAATCAGCGGCGGCGCCTTCTCGAAGATTTCCTGATCATAGACGATCCAGGTGCGCTGCTCCGGTTGATCGGAGAACGCGCGCTGTGCGTAATCGACGTCGACACTGTCTTCGGCGAAGTAGCGTTGCCCCTGCTTGTTGAGGCGAATCTCCCAAGGCGGACGGCGTCGCGGATCGCTGCTCAACAAAGTACCGAACATCCGCGCGCCTTCGGTGCTAGGACCTGACCCAACCGCCGCAGGGCTGGGGTAACTGCGATCCGCAAGCAGAACCGCGGACAGGACCTGTTGCTCGCCGCCGCGCACCACGCCACCGGCGGCCACGCCCAAATCAATGCCCTGGCCCTGGCTGAACGCGTATACCGCGCGGCTGTGGATGCTGCGTCCCGTCAGCTCCTTGAACTTCTTGAGATTGGCGCAATAGCCGCCAGAGGTGATGGCCACATGACGCGCGTTGTATTGCGTACGAATGCCGCTCTCATCCTCGGCGATGACCCCGGTCACGCTGCGATCCGCCGACATCACCAGCTCGGCCGCGCTGGTCCAATTGAGGATATTGATCCGCCCGTTGGCGACGCCGCTCATGAACGCCGGGCGAAGCACTTTGAGAATGGAGCGCCCGGACTCAGGACCTTGGAAGTAGCGCGGGATGCTGAATCCAGCATGGGCGTCGCCCATGATCGGATCGCTTTCGCGGGCCCGGAACCCGAGATTTTCAAGCCATGCGATGGCGGCAGTGGCGTTGTTGACGTAGGTCCTCACAATCGCGGTGTCGGCCTTCTTGTTGCTCAGGCGCATGACGTCGTCGAAGAACAGATCAGGCGTATCCTTGATCCCCTTATCCTTTTGAATACGGGTGCCGGCAGCCGCCATCTGTCCGCCGGACATGAACAACGTGCCGCCGATCTGTCCTGATTTCTCGATGACCAGAACACGCGCGCCGCGGTCGGCCGCGGCAATCGCGAGAGGCAGTCCCGCCGTTCCGGCGCCAATCACGATGATGTCGTAGGTCTCTGCTGCGTACGCCTTGCGGACACCAAGTGAAGTTAGCGATGCGGCGGTCATCGCCGCCCCCTGCAGAAAGCGTCGCTTACTGAGGCCAAGCATGTCTGTCGTCATCCACCCTCTCCCTCGCAACAGCTGAAGATTTAGAGCGAAATCAGTCAATTGCCCAGGCTCTCGGAATCTTAAGCTCGGCCGGCAGATCTGTCGCCGAGGGCGTCGCGGCTATAACCGCAAGGCATGTGGTATTTCACATGATTTATACTGATAACCAAGTCGTGACCGCTTCATTACTGGCGCAAAATCACTGAAATCTCTAGTGATCGTCCCGTGTCGCGACTGCATATCGTTCGCGAACGATATGCACGCTGTTGAGGTTTGAACCGAGGAACTTCCGGGCAGCGGTCGACACGTAGACACTCGGCTACGGGGGATAAACATGTTTAAGAGTCCTTTTCGATTGCGCCGCCGCGCGATCGGCCTCGCAATGGTTTTGGCCGCGCCTCTGCCAATGCCCGCCTTCGCACAGGGCCTGGAAGAAATCATCGTCACCGCGCGTCAGCGCGAGGAAAACCTGTTCGAGGCGCCGCTGTCCGTCACCAGCCTAAGCGGCGAAGAATTGCAACGCGGCAACATCCGCGACATCAAGGAGCTGCAGGCCTATACGCCGGGCTTCTATTACACCGCGCAGGCCTCGACCAGCACACTGCGCATCGCGCCATCCGTCCGCTTCCGCGGCATGAACAATAACTTCGCCGATCCGCTGCAGCAGCAGGGCGGCGTGTTCATCGACGGCGTGTTCCTGTTCGCCGGTGTGCAGTCGCTGACCATGGACGACATCGAACGCGTGGAAGTGATCAAAGGGCCGCAGAGCGCCCTATTCGGCCGCAGCACCTTCGGCGGCGCCATCAGCTTCATCACCAAGCGTCCGGCCGATCATTTCGTCGAACGCGTTACCGCCGGCGTCGAAACCAAAGGCACATACGACATCATCAGCAGCATCGAAGGCCCGCTGATCACCGATAAGCTGTCGTTCCGCGTCAGCGGCGGCCGCAACGTGAAGGGTGGCCATTGGACCACGACCGACGGCGGCAAGCTCGGCGAAGAAACCACCAACGTCATCAATTCCCAGGTGATCTACAAGCCGACGGACGCGCTGGAATTCCGCGTGCGCCGTATGGACAACTGGCAGGACGACCAGCGCGGCTTCACCGTCAATATGAACGCGAACCTTCCGGCCCTGGCCGGCGCCAAGAACCGTTGCCAAGTTTCGACGCAGGCTTATTGGTGCGGCCAGATGCCGGAAGTCGGCAGCACCGGCGTGCCGTTCTCCGCGCTCAGCATGGTGACGAAGTTCAACACGCCAGCGTTCAACGCCTCGAACTATCCGAACGCCATCCTCGCCGTCATCAACAAGGATCGCGCGTCCCCCATGGTCCGCAACGGCATCCCTTATCAGGATGACGTGCCGAAACTGGGCGATCGCTCGGGTCTCGTGGGCCGATATCAGCGCACCTCGCTAAGCATGCTCTACACCTTCCCGAACGACATGACCTATGACGCGACCTACGTCTCCAGCCGCATGGCCTCGATCTCGGCCACGTCGACGTCCGACGACTTCGGCAACTCCATGGGCATTTCGACCAACATTCTCACCGACACCAGCTTTGACAACCGTCTGAGCGGCAAGTTCGGCGATAAGCTCAGCTGGTCGCTCGGCGGAAACTACTATCTGCAGACCGAACTCGGCGGCCTCACCGGAACGGGCGTCACGATCTCCACGTCCGACGTGACGCGTCAGGTCACCTAATCTTGAGCCGGCGACGTTCACCGGCCAGGCGCGCAACCAGTACTACGGCGTCTTCGGCTCGGTGCACTACGACATCAACGATCAATTTGCCGCGGACTTCGAAGGCCGCTGGGCAAGCGATCGCGTGACGAACTCGTACGAACTGGCCGTGCAGTCGTCGTCGGTGTTCACGGGCTTCGCGCCGCGCGCGATCCTGACCTACAAGCCGGCCCAAGGCATGACGATCTATGGCTCCTGGGCGCGCGGCATCATGCCGGGCACTGCCAACCTGAACGTTCCGCTGTGGTCACCGGCTATCCAGGCGCAGGCGCGCGCCGTCCCTGGCTTCACGGTCAACGTCGGCCAAGAAACCGTCGATAACTTCGAACTCGGCTTGAAACGTCAGGACAACATCTTCCGCTACGCGCTGACCGGCTATTACATGAACTGGAAGAATCTGAAGAACCAGATCAACTTCCCTTGCCCGGCCAACCTCTGCGGTCCGAACCTGCCGGGTTCCAACGCGATCATCTTCGTGCCGCAGCCCGCGCACATCTACGGCGTCGAGGCCGAAATCAATTGGGCGATCAACGAGCATTGGGACATGAACGCCTCGGCGGACTACGTCCATGCCCGTTACGTCCGTTATGTCGATCCGGCTGCGATCGCCGCGACCGGCACGCAGGACGCCAGCGGCAAAACGATCCCGGGCTTCCCGGGCAGCCAAGCGGTGTTGACGACGACGTATCGCGACACGCTCTCGGGCGACTGGGATTGGTTCGTGCGCGGCAACGTCGCGTACACGGGTCGCATCTACGTCGATACGGTCAACTTCGCGTGGATCCGTCCGAACGTGAAACTCAACGCCCGCCTGGGTGTCGAGCGTAACGGCATGCGCTTCGAGGTCTATGGCGACAACCTGACCAACGACAAGGCGTGGACCGGCGGTCTGCGGGGTACCCAGAACAACTACCACCTGGCCGCCGCTGCCGTTTCGCAGGTCTCGGCGATCATGGCGCTGCCGCGTCTGCGCACGTTCGGCATCCGCGCGACGATGCAGTTCGACTAAACGCATAACCGTCAGAACCAAATTGAAGGCCGCGGTGGGCAACCATCGCGGCCTTTTCTTTTGATTTTTCAATGCTTTACGTGATCGGCGCCGGGCGGCCTCTGCCCGCCCTGATCCACATGCCTCCTGGTAGAATACTTGTGAAATGTCTAGGGTTTTGAGCCGTCGGGGCTGGGGGCCGAGGACTCTCGGCGGTGGCTAACGCATGCGCTCGGCTTAAGGGGGAACACGGAAATGACTAAAGGTCTTTTTGGATCGCGCCGTCGCGCGATCGGCCTCGCTATCGTTCTGAGTGCGCCGTTGCCCATTCCACAGGCCTTTGCGCAAGGCCTGGAAGAAATCATCGTCACCGCGCGCAAGAAAGAAGAAAACCTCTTCGAGGCGCCGCTGTCCGTCACGAGCTTGAGCGGCGCGGAACTTGAGCGCGCGAACATTCGCGACATTCAGGAACTGCAGAAATACACGCCCGGCCTCTATTACACGCCACAGGCCTCCACCAGCACCCTGCGCATCGCACCCGCCATGCGCTTCCGCGGCATGAACAACAGCTACGCCGATCCGCTGCTGCAAACCGGCGGCGCCTTCATCGACGGCGTATTCCTGTTCGCCGGCGTGCAGTCGCTGACCATGGACGACGTGGAACGCGTTGAAGTGATCAAAGGCCCGCAGAGCGCCCTGTTCGGCCGCAGCACCTTTGGCGGCGCAGTGAACTTCATCACCAAACGCCCCAATGCGGACCACTTCGTCGAGCGCGTGAACATCGGCGTCGAAACGCGCGGCACCTATGACCTGATGGGCAGCGTCGAAGGCCCCATCATGAAGGACAAGTTGATGTTCCGCTTCAGCGGCGGCCGCAACGTCAAGGGCAGTCACTGGAAGACCACCGACGGCGGCAGCCTCGGCTATGAATCCACCAACGTCATCAACTCGCAATTCATCTTCAAGCCCACCGACAATCTCGAACTGCGCGTGCGGCGGATGGATAACTGGCAGAGCGACTCCCGCGGTTTCACAGTCAATATGAATGCCAGCGTGCCAGGACTCGTCAACGCGAAGAACCGTTGCCAACTCGCAGCGTCGCCTTATTGGTGCGGCCAGCTTCCGCTGGTCGGCGATCCGGGCGTACCGTTCTCCGCGCTCAGCGTGTTCACGCGCCTGAACTCCGATGCGTTCAACCGCACAGCTTATCCAAATGCGCTCATTGCGATCCTGAATCAGGATCGCTCCTTATTCCCGGGCGTGGTCCGCGGCCTGCCGTATCAGAACCAGGTGCCACACCTCGATCATCAAGGCTCTGAAGGCCGTTACGAGCGCACGCAGATCGAGGCGATCTACGATCTTCCCAACGACTGGACGTTCAGCGCGGCGTACGTAAGCAGCAAGCTTGCCAACATGTCGGCGTCTACAACGTCCGACGATGCCGGCAACCAGCTAGGCATATCGCCGAACATCCTGACCGACGGCAGCGTCGACACCCGCCTGAGCGGAGATCCCAACGGCCGCTTCACCTGGTCGGTTGGCGCGAACTACTACCTCCAGACCGAAGTCGGCGGTAACGGCGGTACGGGCGCCACGATCTCGACGTCCGACATCACACGCGCCATCACCTATGCCGAGCCGACCGCGTTCATCAACCAAACGCGCAACCAGTATTATGGCGTTTTCGGACAGGTTCATTTCAGCGTTACCGATCAGCTTGGAATCGATGTTGAAGGCCGGTGGTCATCCGATCGCGTGACCAACCAGTACCAACAGCCGACCCAGGCGTACGCTAATTTCAAGAGCTTCGTGCCGCGCACAATCCTGACCTACAAGCCACGGCAAGACATGACGATCTATGCTTCATGGGGACGCGGCATTCTGCCCGGCAACACGAATTCGGCGGTGCCGCAGTGGTCCGCGGCACTTCAAGCCCAGGCGCGTGCGGTTCCAGGCTTCCAGGTCGACGTGCCTCCCGAAAGAATCGACAACTTCGAACTGGGCCTGAAGCGTCAGTCCAACGTCTTCCGGTATGCGCTCACCGGCTACCATATGAAGTGGTCGAACATGAAGAACCAGGTCAGCTTCAACTGCCCTGGCGCAATCTGCGGCCCGAACCTGCCAGGCTCGATGGTCATCCTGTTCATCCCGCAGCCGGTCAAGATCTACGGCGTCGAAGTCGAGGTCGGCTGGGCCATCACCGATCATTGGGACGTCAATGGGTCACTGGAATTGCTGCACGGCCGCTATGAGCGTTACGTGAAGCCCTCCGCGGTCGCCGCCATCGGGACGCAGATCGCGGACGGAAAAGTCATCCAGGGCACGCCGCAGACACAAGGCGTGGTGGGTTCAACATATCGCGACCATCTCAGCGGCGATTGGGATTGGTACGTGCGCGGCAATGCCACATACACCGGCCGCATCTACGTCGACGAAATCAACAACGCCTGGATCGGCTCGGCCATCAAGTTGAGCGCACATCTCGGCGTGGAGAAGAACGGCATGCGATTCGACGTCTACGGCGACAACCTGACCAACAACAAGCAGTGGCAGGGCGCAGTCTACGGTACGCAGAACAACAATCACCTTGCGGCAATCGCGACGCCCCAGCCTTCGGCCATCGTCACCCTGCCGCGCCTGCGGACGTTCGGCATCCGTGCGACGATGCAGTTCGACTAAAGCGGCACAACCTCGAGGCTGCGAAGGCCGCGGTGGGCAACCATCGCGGTCTTTTTATTTTCCAGACAAGTCATTGATAAATATAAACTATGATCCGGACAGTGGAGCCGCAGCCGGGTGTCGCCTGCGATATCGAAAAGACATTTCGCAATGAGTCCTGAACATCTGATTACAACGCGATCCCGACCGATAGAATGAGACGCTTCAGTGAGACTTGCCGCGGTCTGCGGTTTGCGGTCCCTCGAAGGCAGTGTGTTGGTTCAGTGCGTTATGCGGTTCCGTAAACAGCTTCAGAGCTTGGCGGCTTTGGGGCTGCCCTCATCGCCGTACCCGGCGTCGCAGCTGCGGCGGACACCCGCACGCAGACGCTTGGCTATGTCATCGCGACCTGGGACAACGCGCTCTACGAAACGCGTTTCGCCGACGAGTGCCCGGACGGCCTGACGATCGGCAACGATGAATTATGGTGGCGCAACCTGTCGCGCCCCGATCGGGACAAACTCACCAATCGCGGACTCATCCAACAGGTCGATCGCGGCGCGGTGGCGGTGTTGCGCGGGCCCAAGGGCGAGGACGTCTGCTGGAACCCAACCGCCGTCAACGATCCCCCGCTGAACATCGTCAAGGGCACGACCGGTTACGGCTTCAATCTCGACGGCACGACCGACGGCCATGCCACGGCGAAATCCTGCGCGCACAAGAAGTTCACCTCACCCGACGGCGCGACAGCGGTCGACAACCAGGTGTATCGCATCCTCGGCTGCATGTACGGCTTCCGCGCCGGCGGTGTGTCGAGCGGGCTGATCAGCAACGAATACCGGCGCAGCACCGGGCGTGGCGTGATGATCATGGAGATCACCGGCGTGACCGATCCGCGCGAGAGCGAAAATGTCGAAGTCGCGTTCTACCGCGCCATCGACCGCTATGCCCTCGACAGCGCCGGCGAGCCCTTGCCTTACGCCAGCTATCGCATCGATGCGAGCGGCACGAAGGAGCGTTACGGCTCGAAGGCCAAAGGCCGAATCCACGAGGGCGTACTGACGACAACACCGGCTGAAGTCGAACTGCCGAGCTATGGCGCGGCGGGGTACACCGAGTTGCATATCCGCGACATGCAAATGACGCTCGACCTCACCGCTGCCGATGGGAAAGCGAAGGGGCTGCTGGGCGGTTACTACGACCTCGAAACGTGGTGGAGCGGCATGCGGCGTTCGGCCCTGCAAAGCTCGATGGGCGACTGGAGTTGCCCAGCGACCTATGTCGCAAGTAAGCAATTAGCCGATGGCTATCCTGATCCCAAAACCGGCGAATGCACCGCAATCTCGACGGCGTATCGTTTCACGGCAATTCCGGCCTTCATCGCGCGCGAAGGCCGCGTGGCCCGTCGCCCATGAGCACATTCGCATCCATCTCGCGCCTTGCAATCGGCGCCGCGATCTTGATCGGCGTCACCGGATGCGGCCCGCAGGAACCCGCATCGACCGGCGGCCCGGCGACCATCCGCCGCCTGAGCGAAGCCCAGTATCGCAACACCATCGCGGATATCTTCGGGCCGCAGATCGTCGTCTCGGGACGCTTCGATTCCATCGAGCGTGAGGAGGGCTTGCTGGCGGTCGGTGCGAGCCAGGCGGCCGTGACGGCCGTGGGCTTCGAGCGGTATCACGCCTTAGCGCGCGCGGTTGCGGCCCAAGTCATCGCACCCGTCAATCGTGGAACGCTTGTGCCCTGCACGCCCGCCGCCACGGATGGCGCCGACGATTCTTGCGCGAAGATTTTCTTTAGCCGCGCCGGTCGCCTGCTGTACCGCCGCGCCTTGCGCGACACTGAACTCGCGGCCCTGGTGGGGGTCGCGCACGCCGGCGCCGAGAGCCGCGCCGATTTCTACAATGGCCTCAGCTACGGCCTGCAAGCCTTACTGGAATCGCCCGACTTCCTGTTCATGCGCGATGCGACCGTCGCCAACGGCAGCCGTCTCAGCCCGTTCAGTAAAGCGACGCGACTGAGCCTGTTGCTGTGGAACAGCACACCGGACGACGACTTGCTGAAAGCCGCGGAAGACGGATCGCTCGATACCAAGGCCGGCCTCAAGGCGGCTGTCGACCGTATGATGGCTTCGCCGCATTTCAATCGGGGTATGCGCGCCTTTTTCACCGACATGCTGACGTTCGACGACTTCGCGACGTTGGAGAAGGACGCGGCCCTGTATCCGGCGTTCAGTCTGGCCGCCGCCAACGACGCACGAGAGCAGACTCTGCGGACGCTGATCGATTTCCTGATCACCCAGAATGGCGACTATCGCGACCTGTTCACGACGCGTGCGACACACATCACGCGCTCGCTGGGCATGGTCTACCGCATTCCTGTGGCCATTCCCGGCGGTTGGTCGCGGTATGAGTTTCCAGAAGGCGACAATCACGTCGGCATCCAGTCGCACCTGAGCTTCGTCGCCTTGCATTCGCATCCCGGCAAAAGCTCGCCAACGTTGCGCGGCAAGGCGGTGCGTGAGGTGCTGCTGTGCCAGAAGGTGCCCGCGCCGCCAGGCACGGTGAATTTCGACCAGTTCAACGACCCTGAATCACCGGCGAAGACCGCGCGGGAACGCCTGGCCGTGCACGCCGTCGATGCCGCCTGCGCTGGCTGTCACAAGCTGACCGACCCGGTCGGTCTGGCGCTTGAGAATTTCGACACCGCCGGCCAAAGCCGAACGGAGGAAAATGGCGTGAAGATCGACACGCGCGGCGAGATCGACGGCATCCCGTTCAGCAACGGCACGGAACTGGGCAAGGCACTGCACGATAATCCCGCCACCGCCGCCTGCATCATCAACCGTTTCGCGAGCTATGGCCTTGGTCGCACCGTGACCAGCGGCGAGAAGCCCTGGGTCGCGTATCTTGAGAAGACGTTCACGAGCAACGGCTATCGTTTCACGGATTTGGTTCGTCGGATCGCCCTCAGTGAGGCATTCTATGCGGTGAGCGCGCCGGCCAAGACTTCGACCAAGAGCGCCGGTGCGGCGCATTATGAGGGAAAGTCATGAGCTTTCTGTTGAAGCGGCCCGCGACACGTCGCCGGGCCTTGAAGGGGATGTTCCGCGGCGGGGCGATCGGTATGGCGTTGCCTCTGCTCGATGTATTCCTCAACGACAACGGCACGGCTCTGGCCGGCGGCGCACCGATCCCGACGCGCTTCGGCAACTGGTTCTGGGGCATGGGCCATACGCCCGGCCACGCCATCGGTCCGGACACCAGCAAGATCGACTTCCTGGAAGAGTGCAAGGCGCTCATCCCTTACACCAAGCACATCAACTATTTCGGCCGCTTCAATGCGCCGCTCGACGGTCGCACGAACATCACGCACCAGAGCGGCTGGGTCTCGTTGAAGACCGGCGCACCGCCACCGAAGTATGGCGACATCCCAGCGCCGACCTTCGATGTGTTGATTTCGGATGTCGTCGGTGGCGCGACCCGGTTCCGCGCGTTGGATGTGGCATGCACGGGCAATCCGAAGGACACCTTCAGCGCGCGCGGCACGTACAGCCGCAATCCGCCGGAAGTGTCGCCGCTCGCGCTTTATACGCGCCTCTTCGGCCCAGACTTCGTCGATCCGAACTCGGCGAACTTCAAGCCGGATCCGGAACTGCTGTTGCAGCACAGCGTGCTGTCGGTGGTGGAGGATCAGCGCAAGCAATTCGCCAACGAGATCGGCGCCGCCGACCGGGCGCGCCTGGACGAATACACAACGTCGATCCGCCAGCTTGAGAACCAAATCTCGTTGCAGCTTGAGAAGCCGACGCCGGCCGATGCCTGCCGCGTGGCGAAGGCGCCGGGCGAAGGCCCCATCGGCGCCGAACTTCCCATCGTGCAGGCCAATCATCGCTTGATGACGCAGATGTTGATCATGGCGCTGGCCTGCAACCAGACGCGCGTCTTCAACATGGCTTTCAACGATGCGCTCTCATGCCTGCGCCGTCCGGGCAACGCCTACACGCACCATATCCTCACGCACGAGGAACCGAACCATAAGACGCTGGGCTATCAGGTCGAGGCGTTCTGGTTCAATTGCCGCGTAATGGAAGCGTTGGCCGAGTTCATCGACGCCTTTGCCGCCGTGCGTGAAGGCGATGGTTACCTGCTCGACAACACGCTGATTGTCGCGCATTCCGAAGTTAGCAACGCGAAGCTGCATCAGGTCGACAACATTCCGGTGATGACCATCGGCACCGCCGGCAAGCGCATCAAGACCGGCAAGCACATCTCCGGCAACGGCGACCCTGTCACCCGCATCGGCTTGACCGCGATGCAATTGATGGGCGTGCCGATCGAGACCTGGGGCACCGGTTCGCTGCAGACCAGCAAGATCGTCAGCGAGATCCTGGTGTGAGCCTGACGCGTTGGGGTTTTTGGCTGTGCCTTTCGGCAGGGAGCCTGACGGCCCCTGCCATCGCAGCCCCCGCACCCGCAGAGGCACGTGAACAGGTTATCGGCGCCGGCGTGATCCTAACGGATGCGCGTGGCTTCACGCTTAACAGCTACGACCGCGATAGGCCGGGCGCCTCGTTCTGCACGCAGGCCTGCGCCAAGGCCTGGCCGCCGTTCGCCGCGCCGGCCGACGCGAAGGATATCGGCGATTGGCGCAGCTTGGCGCGCGAAGACGGCACACGTCAGTGGGCCTATCGCGGCAAACCGCTGTACCTGTATGGCAAGGATGCCGCCGCCGGAACGCAGTTCGGCGACAACGCCGCAAACTATGCCTGGCACACAGCTTTCGTGCCTCTGGCGACGCCGGCGGGTCTGGACGTGCGCACCATCGATCTCGGCCGCGCCTTGATCGATTATCGCGGCATGACGCTTTACGCGCGCGACGATGAGGCCAACGGCCGGGTGAAGTGCGTCGGGGCCTGCCTCACGACCTGGTTGCCGATCACCGCACCGGGGATGGCGACAGCGTTTGGCCCCTGGACCATCGTCAAACGTCCGGACGGCAGCGGCCAATGGGCGCACGATGGCCGACCGCTTTATGCTTTTGCCGACGATCAACGCCCAGGCGACTATCGCGGCGAAGGCCGCGATAAGACATGGCACGCGTTGATCCTGACGCCGGCGGCGGCGCGACCGGCCTGGGTGACGGTGCAGGCCGCGGACGTCGGCCCCATCTACGCCGATGCCAAAGGCCTCACGCTCTACGTCGGGCCCGAGACATTTGACGTGGTCAAGAAGCGCACCTGCAACGAAGCCTGCCTTGAAACGACCGTGCGCCTTGTCACGGCCGAGAAGGATGCCAAGCCCATCGGCGATTGGTCCTTGAATACCGTGAACGGTCAATCCGTTTGGGCCTATCGCGGAAGCACGCTCTATACCAACACACGCGACCGCCGCCCCGGAGACATCCGCGGCGACGGATGGGCCGGCGGCCTAGGCGCGCAAGGATTCGAGCCGATTCTGGCCCTTGTCGGACAACCGGAAGATCGATGATGCGTATTGCGCTGCTCATTTGGGCGCTATTGGTGAGCGCGCCGGCATCTGCCGCCGAGCCAACCGGCCCGATTGCTTTTGCGGCCAACCTATCGGCCGACGAACAGAGCGTGACGACGGACAGCGCGGGCGCCGGCCGGATCGAGTTCAGCCTTGAGCGCGACACGCTGCGTTTGAGTTGGAAGCTGACTTACGCCGGCCTGACGTCACCGGTGACGGCTGCGCAGGTCCATGGACCGCAGCGTATCGGCGCCAATGCCGGTGTGCAGTTCGACCTCGGTAAAGCCGGCGCCAAGCCGCCCATTCAGGGCGCGATTGTGCTGAACGATTCGCAGCTGCAGTACCTGATCGCAGGGTGGCTGTATGTAAACATCCACACGGTGAAATATCCCGACGGCGAATTACGCGGGACCATCAGGCGCGTTTCGCCCGCGACCCCTTAGGAGCCGCGGGCAAAGCTTGCGACGCCGATTAATTCTCTCTGCGATAGCCGCCGGCGGCGCGCATTTCGGAACCTTCCCGCAGGTCGTTCGGATTGAAGCCGAGCGCTGACGCCGTCGCCGGGGTCAGTTCGCCATTCGGTTCAAGGCTACGACTGCGTTGGAAGGCCCGCAGCCCCGACTCGGTCGCCGGGCCCCAGGTGCCATCGCGCGGACCACTATAGAAGCCGACATCCGTTAGGCGCTCCTGAACGCTGGCGACCACGCTCGGCTGCAGCGGATTGGCCGGCATGGTGTCGCGTAAGGCGATCCGGGTCGGCTCGTCGAGACGGCCGGTCTCAGGAAGGCCGCGAAAACGCTGGAAGCGATCGACCGCCCCGTCGGTCTCGCGGCCCCAGATCCCGTCGATCGGACCGTTGTAATAGCCAAGGCGGTGCAAGCGGTTCTGCGCGACACGTACTTCCGGCGAGCTTTGCACGACGGGACGCGGCGGCGGCTCATTCATGGAGGCGCAAGCCGATAGACCGAGCAAAACGGCAAGAGCGAGGGGTGCTTTCTTCATGGGGGCAGCCTTTTCGTCCGCGATGTTGGATATCCCAGCTGCTCCTTCAACGCCGGAACGCAGCGGACCGATCCCAAGACAGAAGGCCCTTTTGAAGAATAAAGTTCTCGGATAGGGCGAGCCACGATCCTCGCTCTTTCAACAATTGCGAACTTATTGCACGCTGCGGCGTTCCGTATTGCAACTATTCCACCCCGGGAGTCTGCCATGCCACCGAATGCCAAGCGCAAAGTCGTCAAAGCCAAGGCGAAGGTAAAAGCCAAGGCCAAGACCATCGCCAAGAAGGCCAAGCGCGTGAGCGCCAGCACCAAAGCCAAGGCGAAAAGCGTCGGCGCCAAAGCAAAGCGCGTGACCGCGAAGATCAAGGCCAAGGCGACATCAAAAGCTAAGGCCGCCAAGAGCCAGACCTCGAAACTGGTGAAGCGCGCCAAGACGACCGCGAAGCAGGCCGTGAAGTCGGTCCGCCGCACGGAGAATGCGGTGGTGAAAGCAGCGAAATCCGCGCCGGCGACCATCCGCAAGACCGCGGCGAACCTGTTGAAGGGTGCGTCGCAGATCGCATCGCAGATCGCCGAACAGAGCCAGCAGGCGTTTGTGGCCGGCGAAGAGAAGGTCGTGGCCGGTCTGGAAGTCCTGGCCAAGGCCAGCCGTCAGCGCGTGCGCCGCGTCAAGGCCGCCCTCTAAAGCCTCCTAAACAAAATAACGGCGCTGTGTATCTCGCACAGCGCCGTTATTGTTATTGTCTCGATCAGTAAATGATCGAGACAACAATGTTGTCGGTATACGTCCCGGCCGGGACGTTCTGCTGCATCGGGATTTTGGCGTAGATGTCCATCCCTCGCACGCGGTTGCTGTTCAAGGCCTTGCTCTGCACTCAAACTGATTCTCGCGGGTGAGACCTACGTGCCGCCCGCAGTGCCGTCGGCTCTTTCAATCCTCGGCTGCGCCCTTTCGATGCAGCGCTACTCCGCTCCATCGTCCCGCGCACGCGCTTGAAGCTGGCCGCCGAAGTCTGGTCGCCGCCGCTGTAGCGGTATGAATCTGGATACGGAAAAATCGGGCGGGAGAATTTCGGATTGAAGGTGGCGGCGTTCGCGCCGGTGAAACTTGCCGGGGCTGAGATCGGCCCAACTCCCTGCCCCTCGACACTGTAGGCCGTAATCATGTCGGGCGCCGTTCCGTTCTCGACCCAGGCATCGAGCGCGCCCAGCAAGTCGGCCAGATTCACCCCGTACCCGCCGTCCCAGTGATACATGCCCGGGAACATGAACAACCGGGCGAACTTCTGGGTTTCCGCCAGACCGCCCATCACGCGCACGACGCGCTCGTAGTAGTGCGTATTGGTGTAAGGCGTGTTGTTGGCGTCGGCCCAACCGTGGAAGAGGATGATCTTACGACCGTCGTTGGCGAACAGCTCGAGGTCCGGGTTCTCACCGCTCATCAACGCGTAGGTGCCAAGCCGCTGCGGATCGCGATCCCAATCGAAGTTCTGGGTCAACTCGTAGCTCGGGCCAGGGTCGGTGAGGAATCCGAGGTAGCGCAGATTTTCGTTGGCGCCGAGGTAGTTGCTCGACGCGTTTCACCTCGCCGTCACCTTGAGGAACTGCGCCCCGAATTCCTGAAGTTTTTTAGGGCCGACGCCGTTGATAGTCGCCATATCGGTCAGAGTTTGTGGGCGGTGCTGCGCCATCTCGATCAGGGTGGAATCCGGGAAGATGATGTAAGCCGCGACCTTGCGCTCCCGGGCGATTGTGAGCCGAAGTTTCTTCAGGTCCGACAACCGGGCGGCGGTGTCTTCGGAGAGTTCGGGCCCGCCACCCTTCTTTGGCGTCACGGGCGCCGGCTTGGCCTTGCTGATTTCACGGAACATGAACGGTTCATCGCCGCTCAATACGCTACGTCCACGCGCGGTAATCTCGAGCCCACCGAACTTTTGGATGTTGGCGATCAGGCAACCGCCGGCCATCACCTGACGAATGAAGTTCTGCCAATACTGCTTCGAGTGTTCCTTGCCGATGCCATGCGTGGGGAGATCGTGGTGCCTGCGCTCCAGCACCTTCTGGGTCTCCGCGCCGCGGAGAACATCGATGATATGCGCAGTGCCGAAAAATTGGCCGGTCTGGATGACCGTCGAAAGCACCATCTGCGCTTGCTGCGTTCCGTCCAGCAGTTTCACTGGCGTGAGACAGTTGTCGCAATTGCCGCAGGGCTGTGACGCTTCATCGAAATAGGCCAACAACGAGACCCGCCGGCAGCTTGAGGCCTCGCAATAGGCCAGCAGCGCGTCGAGCCGTTTGTGCTCGCGGCGCTTGTGATCGTCGCCGGAATCCTCCTGCTCGATGAACTGACGGCGCAGCGCCGTGTCGCTCAACCCATAGAGCAGCATGGTCTCCGCAGGCTCGCCATCGCGGCCGGCGCGCCCGATCTCCTGATAGTAGGCCTCGAGGCTGCCAGGCAGATTGAGGTGGCACACAAATCGGATATCTGACTTGTCGATGCCCATGCCGAAGGCGATCGTCGCGACCATGATCACGCCGTCTTCACTCATGAAGCGGTCCTGATTGGTTTTGCGTTGCTCGGCGCTTTGGCCGGCGTGATAGGGGATGGCATTTAGGCCCTCGCCCATCAGATAGATGGCGACCTCGTCGGTGAATTTTCGCGAGAGGCAGTAGACGATGCCGGGCTGACCTTTCTTGTCAGCCAGGAACGCCATCAGCTGATCTTTCCACGTGACCTTGTTGGCGACCGATAGCCGCAGGTTCGGGCGGTCGAAGCCGTGAACGATGATGCGCCCGTCGCCGCGGAACAGTTTGGTCGCAATATCCGCGCGGGTCGCCTTGTCTGCGGTGGCGGTGAAGGCCGCAATCGTCGCGCCGGAAAATGCTTCGCGAAGCCGCGAGAGTTGCTCGTACTCCGGACGAAAACTCGCGCCCCATTTCGAGATGCAGTGCGCCTCATCGACGACGAACAGCGCGGGGTTCAGCGCCTCAAGCGCGCTCAGCATCCGCGGCGTCATCAAGCGTTCGGGCGACAGATAGAGCAGCTTGCACTCGCCGCGGGCCACCTTCTGCCATTTGACGACGTTGTCCTCGCGCGCCGCGCCCGAGTGAATGGCGACAACACCGACGCCGTTGGCCTGCAGAGCCTGAACCTGATCGTCCATTAACGCCACGAGCGGCGAGACCACGACAGTCAGGCGCTCCGAGATGATCGCGGGAATCTGATAGCACAGCGATTTACCGGCGCCGGTCGGCATTACCGCCAGCAGATTGCTGCCCGATATCAGTGACTGAATGATCTCTTCCTGGCCGGCCCGAAACGCGCTGTAGCCGAAGACATCGTGCAGCACCTCATGCGCGGTCGTCATCGGTCACCTTTCGACGGCGTTCCGATGCGGCGCATTCTCAGCCCGACCACTTCTTCGGCTTCTCGGACTTCTTGAAACCACCGCCCGGCTTTCCACCCGGTTTCCCGCTGAATTTTCCGCCCGGCTTGCCGCTAGGTTTTCCACTGAATTTTCCGGCGGGCTTGCCACCGAACTTCGGCTTGCCTTCGTGCTTGGCCTTGTCCGACCACCGTGGCTTCTCGCGCGCCTTGTCATGCTCTTCGGGACCCTTCGTCACGTAGGGCTTCTTCTTCCAGCCGTCTTTGCTCGGGCCGGGGCCGCGCGGGCGACGGACGTGGCCGTCGGCGGCGGGCGCGTCACTCGGCCTGCTCAGGATCTCACGCGGCTTGTCGTGTTCTTCCGGACCCTTCGTGTGCTTCACGTAGGGCTTCTTCTTCCAACCGTCTTTGCTCGGGCCAGCGCTGTGCGGGCGACGGACGTGACCGCCATCGGCGGGCGCCTCACTCGGCCCGATATGGATATCGCCCTTGGTGACTTGGGCGACGCGCTCGGCGAATTCCTTCGCCACGGAAGCGTCGATCTCGAATTTGCTGTCCTGATCGAAGATCCGGATCGCGCCGATCTCGCGCTTCGTGATTCCGCCCTGGCGGCAGATTTCCGGGATCAACCATTTCGGATCGGCTTTGCGCTGGCGGCCGACATTGAGTCGGAACCAGACGGCGTCCGTCAGACCGCGTTTCGCGTCGCGCGGTGCCTGACCGAGCTGACCTGGCGGCGGCGGCGCGCCGAGATCGACAACGTCCTCGGGCGCCGGCAGCTGCGAACGGTAAATACGCACCAGCGCCGCTGCGATGACTTCCGGAGAACGCTTTTCCAGCAGCACCTTGGCCATGGCGAGATCGGCGTCATCACCGGCGTCAACGGCCAGCAGGCTTTGCAGCAGGCGTTCGTTATCGAGTAAGCGGATGTCGTCGGCCGTCGGCGGGTTGGTCCACACCGCCTGGTTACGCGTGGAGCCCAAAAGACGTTCGGCCTTGCGGCGATGCACCGGCGGAATGATCAGAACGCTGACGCCTTTGCGGCCGGCGCGGCCCGTGCGGCCACTGCGATGCTGCAGGGTCTCGGCGTCGTTGGGTAGGTCGGCATGTATCACGAGCCCGAGATTCGGCAGATCGATTCCGCGCGCGGCGACGTCGGTGGCCACGCAGACGCGGGCGCGTCCGTCGCGCAGCGCCTGCAGAGCGTGATTGCGTTCGGACTGACTGAATTCGCCCGAAAGAGACACGGCCAGGAAACCGCGCTCAACGAGGGCCGCATGAAGATGCCGCACGCCGTCGCGCGTGTTGCAGAACACCAGCGCGGCCGGGGAGTCGATCATGCGCAGCACGTTCACGACCGCATGGACGGAGTCCTGCGGCGCGATGCGCATGGCGCGATATTCGATGTCGGCGTGCCCGCGTTCGCTGGCCGCGGTTTCCACGCGCATGGCATCGCGTTGATAACGCTTCGCGAGGGTCACGATGTCGCGCGGCAAGGTGGCCGAGAACAACAGCGTGCGGCGCTCCTTCGGCGTGGCTTCGAGAATGAATTCCAAGTCCTCGCGGAAACCCAGATCCAGCATCTCGTCGGCTTCATCCAGCACGACGGCCTTGAGGCCGGCGACCCTGAGGCTGTTGCGTTCGAGGTGATCGCGCAAACGGCCCGGCGTGCCGACAACGATGTGGCTGCCGGCATAAAGCTGCTGGCGCTCAGCGCGTGGATCCATACCGCCGACGCAAGCGACGACGCGCGCGTCCGTATTTGCGTAAAGCCACGAAAGTTCGCGATGGACCTGGAGCGCGAGTTCGCGCGTCGGCGCGACGACCAGAGCCATTGGATCGCCGGCACGCGGCAACTTTTCCGCACCTTCCAGAAGGTCCGGCGCAATCGCCAACCCGAAGGCGACGGTCTTGCCCGACCCCGTCTGGGCGGAAACCAGGAGATCGCGGCCGGCCGCTTCGGGAACCGTCACGGCGGTCTGGACCGACGTAGGCTCATGGTATTCGCGTTCCAGCAGAGCGCGATCGACGGAGGGATTTATCGGGGGAAATGCCACGGGCGGCTGCCTTACTTATATTCAGTCAGCAACCCACGAGCGACGGGAAGCCGGGAATGCGCAGTGTCCGGTTGGAACTACGAATTCCTTAAGTTTATGATTTAAAACGATTTTTAAGTGACGGCGGGCGCAATCGCGATGACCGTGCAAGCTCGCCGAGGCGCGGTTTCTATCCTAGTTTCCGGGACTTGTCAGCCGGTCGGTGGCGCGGGTGGCCCGTTAGGCCGCCAGTCCGTCCACAACCGGCGTGGCGACGCGGCGGTACGTAGACGGAGTCTTCAGTTCCAAGTTCACGGAGAAAATCGATCTCAACCTGTCCTGTAGCGCCGACAGGCTCACGGGTTTGATCAGGAATGCGCTGACATCCAAATCGCGCGCAGCTTGCGCCATCATGTCGCCGGCGCATTTCGTCCGCAGCACGATAGGGTATCGCGCGGAATGTCCGTATCGCCGAGTTGGCGGGCCAGTTACGGCTTGGGACCTAGAAGACTACGAATGCCACGGCGCTTCCACCTCGGCTCTGATGAGCCTAACGGAGGACACTGAGCCGCTTCAAGCTATGCCAAGGATGTCGGGCGTTCCCGTACGCATCGAGCGTCGGCGTTAGGAAGTCCGGAAGCCAAGTGCGGTTGCCGTCTCCGCCGAAACAAATCTCATAGTCCCAGAGCCTTTAGTCATCGGCGCGGACTCCGAGCTTTACGTGAACGCGATGAAGAATACCGTCATCGTCGAGCGGTATGCTCAAGGGACGGGCCACGACCACGACAGCTTCATGGTCAAGCGTGGCAGCTGCAATCCCCTGGCTGACGCCGGCAGGGTTCTCGACGATCACGAGGTACGAGGTTGAACGGTATCGAACCGTGATTTCGAAGCCGGGCCATGACTTCGGAATGCAGGGATCGATGTGAAGCTCAGCGCCTTGTAAGCGCACGCCAAGAATGCTCTCGATTCCGGCTCGCTGCATCCAGCCCGCCGCGCCCGTGTACCAAGTCCACCCTCCTCGACCCATATGTTGCGGCGACGCGTATATGTCCGCTGCGACGACGTACGGTTCAACCTTGTAGCGGTGCACATCGGCACGTGACCGGGCATGATTGATGGGATTCAGAAGAGAAAATAATGCCACGGCCTTATCGCCCTCGCCGAGCGCAGCCTGTGCCATGACCGACCACAGAGCCGCGTGCGTATACTGTCCGCCATTTTCCCGAATGCCGGGCGGATAGCCTTTGATATAGCCAGGGTCCAGGTGTGTCTTGTCGAACGGCGGCGTCAGCAGCAAAGACAACCCGTCCTTAATAAGCTCTCGCTCGAAGGCCGCCATGGCCTGCTCAGCCCGGTCCTGCTGCGCCGCTCCCGAAAGCACTGCCCAGGATTGCGCGATGGAATCGATGCGGCATTCCTGACTGGCGGCCGACCCGAAGGGCGTTCCGTCGTCGAAGAAGCCGCGCCGATACCACCCGCCGTCCCAAGCCTCTTGCTCCAGCGCAATCTGTAACGCGTGCGCGTGCGCCCGCCACGTCGCAGCATGCACCGCGCAGCCCTTACCTTCTGCAATAGGCGCAAATGCGCCGATGGCCGCGTGCAGGAACCACCCCAGCCATACACTTTCGCCCGTACCTTTTTCCCCAACGCGGTTCATGCCGTCGTTCCAATCACCGGTCCCGATCAACGGTAGCCCGTGCGGGCCGAGAGCCAGACTTTGCTCCAGCGCGCGTATGCAGTGCTCGAAGAGGGACCCGGAGTGCTCCGCGGCGACAGGTTGGAAGAAGCTGTCGTGATCGCCTTCAAGAAGACGCTGCCCATGCAGATAGGGCACCACCTCATCCAGGACGCCAGCGTCGCCAGTTGTGGTGACGTAGTGACTGACGCAATACACAAGCCAGATGCGATCATCTGAAATACGGGTCCGGACCCCTTCGCCGGAATGCGGTAACCACCAGTGTTGGACGTCGCCCTCACTAAACTGGCGGCCGGCCGCGCGCAGGATGTGGTCCCGTGTCAGTTGCGGACACGAAGTGGCAAGCGCCGTGCCATCCTGGAGTTGATCGCGGAATCCGTATGCACCGCTTGCCTGATAGAAAGCCGACCGCGCCCAGACACGGCACGCGAGCGTTTGATACAGCAGCCATCCGTTGAGCATGATGTCCATCGCGCGATCCGGCGTTCGAACCTGCACGGACCCGAGCACACCCTTCCAGAAGCTCGCGATGTCCGCCTCGACCTCATCGAGGTTCGCGACGCGATAGCGCTTAATCAGATCATGCGCTTCCCCGGCGGTCCCGGCCTCACCGAGAAATACGACGATCTCGACCCGGCCATCCGGCGGTATCGTGACGTGGGTCCGCATGACTCCCGCAGGATCGAATCCCGCGCCAACCTTGTTCGACAACGCAATTGTGCGGCCAAGCGCGGCGGGATCTTCCAACGTTCCGTTGCGGCCAATGAACTCCTGTCGATCGCCGCTCCACTCTGTCTGCTTGCCGCTCAGGTCGAGAAAAGCGACCTGTGCACCGAACGCCCGGCTCCAGGGATTTCGGGCGAACATGGCGCCCGTCTCTGAGTCCATCTCCGTCATCACGAAAGGCCGCGTCACGGATCGGGACGGGCCCAGAACCCACTCCACATACGCCGTGACGCTCAGCGTGCGCGTTCGGCTCGAACGGTTGTGAAGCACCAGCCGAGATACTTTGATAGGGGCGTCGATCGGTACGTACTGGACCAAATCGCTGGCGATCCCGTACCCCAGGCCCTTGAAGCGGCTATATCCCCGCCCGTGATGCGCGACATAAGTCCGTTCGGGTATGCGGATCGGCAGCGCCGTTGGGCTCCAGACGTCGCCGGTGTCTTCGTCCCGCAGATACAGCGCCTCGCCGGGACGATCCGTGACCGGATCGTTGGACCACGGGCTCAGCTGATTCTCGCGGCTGTTGGAGGACCAAGTATAGCCGCTCCCTTCGCTGGAAACCTGGAAGCCGAAGGTGGGATTGGCGATGACATTGATCCAGGGCGCGGGCGTTGCTTGCCCAGGCCCGAGAATCGTTACGTACTCACTGCCGTTCGCAGCAAACCCGCCCGTTCCGTTGAAGAACTCAAGATCCGAAGGCGCGTGAAGCGATTGGAGATCTGGAGGTGCCGGGAGCTTGGGAAGCGCATGACCGGCGGTCGTAGACTCTACAATTCTCTCTAGCTGATCGAACAAACTCCCCCGGTGAGCCACAAGGACAACCCGGGCCGAGGACACCAGCAGGGCCTGAGTCTCGTCGGGAACCAAGTCGGCACGGAGAACAAAAACGCCCCCCCGCGGCGCATCGCCGCCCGCCTGAGGTGCCGACTGACTGACCCTGACCATGGTTTCGAGGGCGATCTGGAGATCCTGGATGTAGGACGCTCGCCGCTCGTTGATGATCACGAGATCGACAGCGAGTTGCTTCAATCGCCAGTATTCGCGCGCTTGCAGTAACTCGCGCGCGACCAGAATGTCTTCGATATGCGAAATCCGCAGAAGAACGATTGGCAAATCGCCGGAGATACTTTGCGCCCAAAGACCCTGTTGCGCGCCCGCGCCGCGCGCGATGGTGTCCGACGTAGGACGCAGCGTCGTGGCCGCATAGATCACATGTCCAGCCAGACGCTGGAAAAGCCCCGCCTCGCCCGCCGTGATTCCGACGTGATGAAGCTGCACCTGCGCCTGTGTCCAGGCCAGCGTGGAAGCCCGCGAGAACGCGGTAGATTCCCGGTGCTTATCGATACAGCCGAGCAGCGCCGCGCGGGTGGGGGCAAGCATTGTCCAGAAAGAAACGCGAGCCGTCGATCCTGGCTGGATGCGCAAGCGTCGCCGTAGGGCAAAGATGGGATCGAGCACCGTGCCAACAGTGTTCGACAAGGGCCGGCCGTCGATCATCGCGACGGGGTTGCGAACGCTGTGGCCACGCCCGACGAAGCGCGCCCGGTCGGTTTCAAACTCCGGCAACAAGATACTTTCGCCGTCCACCACCGACAGATGCGCAGCCCAGATTTCCGCATCGGTCGGCGCGCGTTTTCGCCGGGTTGCCACAATCGCGCCGACGTTAGAGAGATATTGGGTTTCCACAAACAGTTTGGAGAAGGCGGGATGCGCCACATCGGCGGCATGGGGCGCCAGTGCCAATTCGGCATAGGACGTCAGTTCGATCTCCCGAACGCGACTTCCGTTGTTCGAGATGGAAATGCGGCGAACTTCCGCATCGTCCTCCGGCGAAAGGATTACCTCTAACGTCGTGCTCAGACTTCCGTCACGACGCGTGATTTCCGCACGACCTTCGTCGAACGCGACATGGTAAGCGTCCGGCTCGGCACCACTGGACTGAAATCCTGCCGACCAGGCTTGCCCGGTTTGAACATCTCTCAGGAAGATATACGACCCATAGTCGTCGCAAGTGGCGTCCTCGCGCCACCGCGTTACGGCGATGTCGCGCCATCGGCTATAGCCAGAGCCGGCAGCGGTGATCATCGTGCTGTAACGGCCGTTCGAGAGAAGGTGCGTCACGGGCACGACTTGATGCGCCGAAGTATAGCGTCGACCTGCCAGATGCCCGGCATCGCGGTTATTGGCGGCCAGCTTCACATCGGCGGCCCAGGCATGGCTTTTCGGTACTTCGCGCGGGCTTCTCTCCTGCAACAGAAGCTCGGTTGCTTGAACAATCGGTTCCGCGTGGAATCGCGTCCGCATGACGCCGTCGAACAGCGCATCCGCAAGGGCAACAATTGTCATCCCCTGGTGATGCGCCATGTAAGCCCGCACGATGACACAGCGGGAATGAGTTGGGACACGGGCGGGCGTGAAATCCACGGCTTCATAGAAGCCATATCTGCCTCTCACGCCTGCGCTCGTCAGACGCGCAAAATTTGTGGTGGCGGCTTGCGGATCGACCATCGTGGCAAGAGCCGTCGCATAAGGAGCCACAACGAGGTTTTCACCGAGTCCGCGCTTCACGCCAAGGCCCGGCACGCCGAAATTCGAGTACTGGTAGGTGAACTCCAGATCGCGCGCGTTGTAAGCGGACTCTGAAATTCCCCAGGGAATGTTTAGCGAGCCGGCGTAGTCGATCTGCCGACGCACGATTGACCGATTTGTCTGTTCGAGGAGGCTGCCGGCTGGCGCCCGCATGACGAGAGACGGCATCAGATACTCGAACATCGATCCCGACCACGAGATCAGCGCAGCCCTATTTGCCACCGGCGTTACGGAACGGCCGAGACGGAACCAGTGCCGCGCGGGAACGTCGCCTTTCGCAATCGCCATGAAACTTGCAAGCCGCGCTTCCGAGGCCAAAAGATCGTAACAGTTGGAATCGAGCGCACCCTCCGGCACCAAGTAGCCGATGGACAGCAGCTTGCGTTCCTCGTCGAGAAGGAAGCCGAACTCCATCGCCATCGCCATCGCGCGCGCGGACGCTTCAATCGCCGAGAGCCGCTCATCGCACGTGCCGGCCCCATCGACGGACGCGCTGAGATCGTGCCGGTGCGCGGCGATCGCTCCCTGGACGGCTTTCGCCCAGAATTGCATGTCGGCAGCCGCGTCATCGCCGCGCTCGATGGCAAGCGCCCCGGAGATATCGGCCATCGTTTCCGCCTGCGCCGCGAGATCGGACAGCCAAGGCGCGAGACTATCGAGACTAGGCGGCGGACTGTTAAGCGCACCACGTAGCCCTTCGAGGACGCCTTCGGCTTGACGCCACGTGACAGTCTGCGTGAGACGCCCGTCGCGCAACGCGGCCGAGGCCTCCTGAAGAAGGTCTACGGCGTCGGCTATACCTGCAATGCGGGGCGTGATCTGAATGGCGCGCGATCGCCATTCCCGACAGGCGTTGGCGAGAGCAATGAGGTGGCCCAGGAGATTGCCGCTATCGACCGAAGAAACATATTTCGGATCGAGCGGGCGAAGGTCCTGCGTGTCGTACCAATTGTAAAAATGCCCGCGAAACCGAGCCATGTCGCTCATGGTTGCGAGCGTTGCCTCCAGCCGTTCGATCGCAACCCCTGTTCCGATCCATCCGAAGTCGTGCGCACTGACCACGGAGAGGAGATAAAGACCGATATTGGTGGGTGAGGTGCGGTGCGCCAGCACGGGCGCGGGATCCTCCTGGAAATTGTCCGGCGGGAGCATCCGATCCGCCGGCGTAACAAACGTCTCGAAGAATCGCCACGTGCGGCGGGCGGTCAGCCTTAATACGCGGGCATCCTTATCCGAGAGGCGCGCGCGGCCGGTCGTTCGCGGCGGAAGACTGACCCATCGCGCCACGATCGGCGAAATGGCCCAAAAAACAGCAACGACGCTCGCCGGGATCCACGTGCCCTGCGCCGAAACAACCGCAGACGTCACCGCAATCGCGGCGATAAAAGGCGCGCCGATCATCTTTTGAAAGAAGCCGAAAATATCCAAGCGCCGCCCGCTCATGGCCTGCGCGGCGGGCACCCATTCAAGCAGATGACGGCGGGAAATCAGCAGTCGCCAGAGCGTGCGTCCGATCGCGTCGGCCATCAGCCAAGCTTGATGCGCCAGGAAGGTGATCGTCAGCGCGGATAGCGCAAACGCCAGACGTCCATCGCGCCTCAGCGCGCGCAGGTGACTGAGGATAGGGATTCCCTGGCGGCGCGACGGAATCGCGGCGATGACCGGAATCAGTGTCGGCAAGACAATCGTGGAGAGGACGAACGCGGCCCAGATCAAGGCGTCATGGATGGGTAGGCACCATCCGATGAGCAACGCCGCAATCGCTGCCGGCGCCGACAGGGTTCGACGCAGATTGTCCACCATCTTCCAGCGGCCGACGGCTGGGATCGCGGACGCTGCGCGGTTGAGCGTCGATTTCGTCGGCCTGCGGCCGAGAATCCATGGCAGAAGCTGCCAGTCGCCGCGCGCCCAACGATGATGACGGATGGCGCCAACATCATACCTTGCGGGAAATTCCTCAACGACTTCGACATCGGAAGCGAAGCCCGCGCGGGCAAAGATGCCCTCAAAGAGATCGTGGCTGAGAATGGCGGACTCCGGCATACGGCCGGCCAGAGACGCTTCGAACGCGTCGACGTCGTAGATGCCTTTGCCCGCGTACGACCCCTCGCCGAACATGTCCTGATAGAGATCCGAGACGGCGGATGCGTAAGGGTCAATGCCGCTGAGGCTCGAGAAAATTTGCTGGAACAGCGATCCCTCTTGGCCGACCGGAAGCGATGGCGTGACTCGCGGCTGCAGCACCGCGTAACCCTCCACGACCCGTTGCGACGCGGCATCGAAGCGCGGCCAGTTCAAAGGATGCGCCATCTTTCCGATCAACCGGCGGACTGTATCGCGTGGCAGCCTCGTATCGGAGTCGAGGGTAACGACGTATCTGACATCAGGCGGGAACGCAGGCGTTTCGCCAATGAGGCTAATGAATGTGGTGTCGGTGGCGCCACGCAGCAGACGATTCAACTCATGGAGTTTTCCCCGCTTGCGCTCCCACCCGATCCAGCGATCTTCGCTTTCGCTCCAAACGCGCCGGCGATGCAGAAGCGCAAACCGCGCGCCGCCAGGTCCTGGCGGATAGAGGTCATTAAGGCGCGCAATTCCCGCGGCAGCGGCAGCAAGAAGATCTTGATCACCCTCGGCATGCTCCGTCGCCGCGTCCGTCCAATCGGACAGAAGCGCAAAATGGAGATCACCTTCGTCACTCGCGAGATGATGAATTTCTAATTTTTCAACCTGCTCATCGATCGCCTCACGCGTGGTCAGCAGCGTTGGCACCGCAACCAACGTGCGCAAATGCGCAGGCACGCCGTCTTTAAGCTCCAAGGCCGGCAAGAGAGTCGCCGGGAAAGCGAAAGCGGCTATACGATTGACCAGTGCGATTGCCGCATCCACGGCGGGTAATGCACCAAGACCAGCCAGAAGCCAGAGATGCGCGCCGCGAATGCCCGCCGATGCCAGCAGATACAGCGGTAGCGCTAACAATAGCGCCGTGACGCCGGCGACCAGCGTTGCGTAGCTGCCGATGCCGACCGAGCGCGCGAGACGCGCGCGCCAATGATGGAAGGACTGATTGAATCCGATTTTGACTTCAAAATCGCGTCGCCCCTCGGCGAACAGGTAGTAGCCGGGATCTTGCTGCCGGGACCTTGCATTGGCCGGCATATTTTCTTTCGCGCGTTCGGCGGCAAGCACGGCGTCGCGCGCGATATCGATCTCGGTGCGCTTCGAGCCCCTCGCCAGCGCTTCGATGGCGCTGCGATAGAGGTTGCGTGTGGGAAAATCCATCTCCCGGAAGGAGGTGTCCGCGGCAAGCGTCGCATCGACAAGACTGGTTCGCTCGAATAGTTCTTTCCAATCCACATCGGCGATCAGTCGAAAGCTAGTGATGATGTTGCGCACGGTGACATTGGCGGCACCCTGCCGCCTGTGCACATCGCCCACGACGGCGTCGGCGGTCATGTCTTGGGTCGCCAGATGCTCGTCGAGCCACCTCAGCGCCGGCGTGACTCTGGGATCTTGTTCACGCAAGCGGTGGAAAAGCTGCACCGCGAAGGCATCTGGAAGATTGTCCCTTTTATGATCTGCGAGCACAGCCGCGATCGGTTCGGCGGCATATCCACCCAACCCCAGCAAGCGGTCTGCAAAGATGTCCGCCTGTTGCCGCGCCGCGCGGCCGTCCATGATTTGCTGGCCCAGGCGCCGGAGATTCTCGATCAACACAATTCGCAGCGTGATCGATACGGCCCATAGCTCACCGATGGTGAGCGGTTGGACTTCTTGATAGGCCCGGACGTAGTTCACCAGAAGCGCTGGATCGAAACGACTGTCGGTATGGGCGACGAAAGCCCACGTCATCCCGAACACACGCGGATAGTTCGCAAAAGGTCCGTCGGCGAGTTTTGGCAGCTGCCGATAGTAGCCCGGCGGCAGATCCGACCGCAGTTCCCGAATTTGCTTTTCGACGAGATGGAAATTGTCGATGAGCCACTCGGCGGCCGGGGTGATTGTGCGCCCATCTTCTAGAGCCTTCACGACGCTCTGAAACGCGTCGAGAAGAATGGCGCCATTGTTCAGAAGTCGGCCGGCGAGTGGATTTCCTCGGATGACCTTCGATGTGACGGTCTGGGCCCGCGCGAGGCTGCGCGCATGCTGCTCAAGACGCTCGGCGCTAAAGAGCTCTTCGCGAATTGGTTCTCGATTGATCCACGGCGACGGGAACGACATGCGCGATTCGACCTGATGTTCGAGGAGAAGCGCGAGGACGACAGGCCTACCGATACGTAAGTCAGTCGCCGAATTGATGGTTGAGTGCTTGCTGCGGGCCTGGGCCGTCGCTATGCATCGAGACAGCTATCGCGTCGTTCAGGCCTCTGGTCGTGCGAGCAGCGCCCCGTGTAGTACCACGTTACGGCAACTCCACATCCGCATTTTGTGCGGAATGGCGACAGATAGGTCGTTTGGTCCCGAGTCCGGGTAAGGATAGAACGGAGAATGATCAGGACATGCGCACAAGAGGGAGCATCCGCATATTCAGGCAAACTAAAGCTTTAAAACCTCAAACATCTCGCGTGCGGTAGGAGCCTCACGGAGCGCCGATGCCGTGACAGATTTACGAAGTGCGCGGGAAATTGCCGCAAGTAATGATAGATGAACCGCCGCGCCCGTATCAGGCGTGATCAGCAGGAACACGAGATCCACAAGCTTTCTATCTATTGCCTCAAAGTCGATAGGCGGCTCGATACGGGCGAACATCGCGAAAGGTTGATCAGTACCGCTCACGCGTGCGTGCGGGATAGCTATGCCCTCACCTATCCCGGTGGAGCCTAGTCTTTCGCGCGCCAGCAACGCTCCAACGATGGCCGAAGGATCGCTCTTCAATGCCATGCCTGCCCGTTCGCCAAGTTCATGCGAGAGTGCAGACTTGTCACGAGCCGGCAGACCCGGAATGCCGTGCCGGCGTGATCGCTTCACACGGAGCGCAAAACCCAACCCGCCACCTCGCAGAAGGGGCCACTTGCGCCTTGATGCGGAGCTGAGCGGCACGATAGCGTTACCTCATGCTTCGCTCTCGAATAACAACGCGTCAGCTGAGTTACTTTGTGGCGCTCGCCGAGGCGGGAAGCTTCACCCGAGCGGCTGAGCGCATGGGGATATCTCAGCCCTCGCTCTCACAGCAAATCCGCTGCCTGGAAGAGATCATCGATGCCCCGCTGTTCGAGCGGAATGTGCCGGTGATCTTGACGCCGCTTGGCCGCGAACTCCTGGAGCGCGCGCGGCGCATTCTTCTCGATCTCGCGGACCTGGAGGAAGCGCGCACCACGTCCACGGAAGCGCTCATGGGCACAATCCGGCTGGGCGTATCGCCCACGCTCGGCGCGTATTTGCTGCCAAGTCTGGTTGCGCGGTTGCACCGTGAGCACCCTGCGCTTCGGGTCCATGTCCGCGAGGGATTGCCTTCAGCGCTTACGAGCGGCCTTTCGAATGGGGACCACGATCTGATCTTGGCGCAGCTCCCCGTCCTAGGTCGCGGCTTCCATTGCTAGCGGTTGTTTCGTGAACCTTTGTATCTCGCTATGGCCTCCGATCATCCACTACGCGCTAAGGCCGTTATTGAGCCTGCCGATCTGCGGGGTTGCAATCTGCTGACCCTGCTGCCGGAGTATCGAATGGCCGAGCAGGTCGCGACGATTGCGGTCGCGGTCAAAGCGAATGTCCTACGCGACTACGAAGGCGCCAGCCTCGACGCGATCCGCCAAATGGCCGGGATGGGTATGGGCCTGGCGCTCTTGCCCCAGTTATATGTCCGGCAGGAAGTACGCGAGGGTGACGACGTGGTCGTCCGGCCGATTAAGGGCGGGCGATATTATCGCGAGATCGGTGTGTTATGGCGTCAGGGAGCCGGGCGTGCGCCTGCCTACCGCCTGATCGCAGAGATTCTTCGCGCCGTTTCAAGATAGGAAAATCCTATCGGAATATGAGCTCCGCTAACTTGCGGCAATAGTGCATAACCGAGCCGTAATCCAAGGAGGGCGGCTTGTCCGTAATCCAACAGGGCGATTCCGCCGTAATTGGATTACACAGGGGCGTGAGGATTCGATGGCAGGCGAGCGGATCGGATGGCGCGATGCGGCCGACTGGGTGGCGCGGATCGTCGGGCCGGATATGCCCTACGTGCGCCTCGCACTCGTTTACGGCGCGGCAATCAGCCTACTGTCGCTGGCGATGCCGATCTCGGTGCAACTGCTCATCAATAGCGTCGCCAACACCGCGTTGCCGGCGCCGCTGTGGACTCTGGCGCTGTTGCTTTTTGTCCTCCTTCTCGGCGTCGCCGGTCTCAGCGCGATGCGATTCTGGGTCATGGCGTTGTTCGAGCGAAGGATATTCGCGCGCGTGGTTGCGGAAATCACGGTAAGGGCGGTACACGCGCAAAATCCGTTCTTCGTTGATGAAAATCGCCACGATCTGTTCAATCGATACTTCGACATCGTGGTCGTACAGAAGGCTGTGCCGAGCCTCGTCATCGGTGCATTCACAATTATTCTGCAGTCCGCTGTCGGAATGATCGTGACAAGTTTTTATCATCCCTTCTTCCTGGCCTTCAACGCGGTGTTCGTTCTCATCATCCTTGCTATCTGGGTGATCTGGTCACGGGGCGCGATCCGTACGGCGGTTGCGTTGTCGCATGCAAAGCACGATGCGGCGCACTGGCTGGAAAGCGTCGGCGGATCGAATGGGTTTTATAAGTCGAGCCGGCACCTGGATTTCGCGATGGATCGATCGGAAGCGGTCACCGCTGAGTATGTCAAATGTCACCGCCGCTATTTCCGCTACAGCTTCACGCAGACGGTCTCCTTCCTGCTGCTGTATGCATTTGCGAGCGCGGCCCTGCTGGCGCTGGGCGGCAGCCTTATCCTGAGTGGCGAACTGTCGATCGGACAGTTGATCGCCGCCGAGTTGATCTTAAGCGGCGTGTTCTACGGCGTATCGCAGTTCGGCTCGAATCTGGACACGCTCTACGACCTGATTGCGAGCGCGGAAGAACTATCGCTTTTCTTCGCAATTCCCCAAGAGCGGCCGGTCGCTACTGCAGGGCAAGCCCCGGTAGACGGCGCGATCCGGTTGCAGGGCGTGGAGGTGAACGGTGCGCGTTTTGACTTCGAGCTCGCTGCGGGTGAGCAACTGGTGACGCTGGCCGACGGCGGCGCCGATTCCTTGTTGGCGCATGTGTTGAAGCGTCATGTACTTCCCACGCGGGGCTTGGTCACAGTGGGCGGATCCGACATCGCCACCTTCGATATGTACCAATTGCGCTCCGAGGTCATGGTCATCGAGCGTCCGACCATCGTCGAAGTCACGCTTCGCGAATATCTGGCGCTCGCATCGGCCACCGCCACCTCCAACGAAATGCTGGATGCTCTCGAAGCCGTGGGATTGCGGAACCGCATCGCACAACTAAGCGGTGGCTTGGATACGCGCCTCGCCGCCTCCGGATACCCGCTGACGATTGGCGAGGTGATGGCGCTGAAGCTCGCCAACGCACTCCTCGTGAAGCCACGCGTCCTGATGTTGATGCAACTTTACGATTTGATGCCCGCCGACCGCCTTGCGCGGGTGTTGCATCGGCTCAAGGAGGCCGGAACGACAATCCTGCTGTTCACCGACCGGCCGGAGGACATCACGTTGGATGGCTGGTTTTTCCTGGGTCTAGATCGACAACATCGCTTTGCGACCCGCGACGCCCTTTTGGCCAAGGTAAGCACGGAGACGGTCGATGCCAACTAAGGCCGATCGTATCCGCCACTTTCCAACTTTAGCGGCGATGCGCGCGCCGCGCGTAGGCGTGGCCCTGGCGTGGATGATCATCCTGGGGACTGTCGCGGCCGGCGTTGGCATGATTTTTGTCCCCTGGATGCAGACCGCCAGAGGCAACGGACAAGTTGTCGCACTCGATCCCGATGATCGGCCGCAGGAAGTAACCGCCTTCGTTCCCGGCCGGGTCGAAACCTGGTACGTCGAGGACGGCCAGCACGTCTCGCGCGGCGATCCGATCGCCCGCGTCGTCGATCTTGATGCCGACCTGCTAGCACGGCTCAAGGCGGAACGCGTCCAGGTGGAAGCCGAAATCGCGGCTATCCAGCAGAGCCAATCCGTTGCGGCTATCGATGTGACTCGCACACGCCAACTGTTCGCCGAAGGCCTCGCCGCACGCCGCGATTACGAGCAGACGCAGATCAAGGTGGCCGAGGCAAGTGCCAAGCTGGCCGAGGCGCGCGCGAAGCTGAACCGCATCGATATCCAGCTGAGCCGACAATCGGCGCAGTTGGTCCGCGCGCCGCGCGACGGTCGGGTTCAACAGATCAACGCCGCGACGGGCAGCTCTCTGGTTTCGCCGGGGACCGTGCTGGCGGTTATCGCGCCCGAGCAAGTCGAACGCGTGGTGGAGTTGTTCATCGACGGTCGCGATGTCCCTCTTGTGCGCCCTGGCCGCCCGGTACGCCTGGAATTTGAAGGTTGGCCCGCAATCCAGTTCAGCGGCTGGCCGGCGGTGGCGCAGGGCATGTTCGATGGGCGCGTGCGAGCGATCGATCCCAACGCCGCACCCGATGGCTTGTTCAGGATCTTGGTCGAACCGCATCCTGAAAAGCCAGCCTGGCCGACAAGGGGGTTCGTCCGCCCCGGAGGCAAAGTACGCGGTTGGATCCAGGGAGAGACGGTGCGCGTCGGATACGAGATATGGCGTCAACTGAACGACTTTCCGATGGAGTTCGGCAGCCGTCCTGCTCTCTCCGCATCGAGCCAGAAAAAGGCGAAGGCCAAGCCGGTCAAAACGGGCGACGATGAGGCGGCGAAGAAATGATCCGCTACGCCCTTGCGCTCGTCGTCGCGCTTTGTTCGGCCGAGGCGGCTGGTCAGCCTACGCCGCTGACATTGGAGGAGGTGCTTCGGTCCTCTGCACGCTCCGCGCCGCAGGTCGTTGAGGCTTTGGCGCGCGTGCGCCAGGCGGAGGGGCGCGCCTTGTCTGCGGAGGGGGCGTTTGACACCGTTTTCGACGTTGAGAGCCGCTCGCGGGCAACCGGCTATTATGACGGCAGCATCGTGGAAAGCCGCGCAACACAGCCCTTCGGCAGCAATGGCGGGTATGTCTACGGCGGCTATCGCGCGTCGCGCGGGTCGTTTCCGATATATGAGGATCAAGCTTTCACCAATCGGTTGGGCGAGGCGAAGGCCGGCGTGTTGTTCGCGCTGCTGCGCGACCGGGTCGTTGACGAACGCCGTACGCGACGCAGCGTGGCCGGCGCCGATCTCGACGTCGCAAGATTTGAAGCCGAGATGGTGGCGATCGGGGTGCAACGCCGCGCGCTGGACTCGTACCAGAACTGGGTCGCGGCCGGGCTGCGTCTGCAGGCCTATCGCGACCTGCTCGAACTCGCAGAGCGCCGCCGCGGTGCGATCGAACGGCAGGTGGAGCGCGGCGCGCGACCGGCGATATTGATGACGGAGAACGACCAGAATCTGTTACGCCGCCGGGCCCTGGTGGTGCGGGCTGAGCAGGATTTCGCCAGCGCGGCCAACGCGCTCTCTCTCTATTTGCGGGATGATGGTGGGGCACCCGTTCTGGTCACGCCGGAACGTCTGCCTGCCGATTCAGCCGCGCTAGCGGGCGTTACAGTCGCCGAACGTAGTATTGCGCCGACTGTGCGTCCTGATTATCGATCGATCCTGTCTCGCATCGATCAATCCACCGCACGCCTGATGCTGGCAGAGAATGACCTTGCGCCCCGCCTCGATCTGCGCGGCGAGGTAAGTAAAGACATTGGAGCGCCTGGCGTTGGCGGCTCCAGCCGCAGCCCATTGGATGTCGCGGTGGGCTTTCGCTTCAGCGTGCCGCTCCAGAACCGCACCGCCAAGGGTCGCGTCGCCGAGGCGCGTGCGGAGATCGAGGCCCTGGCCCAGCGCAAGCGCTTTCTTCAGGACCAGATCGCGATAGAAGTCGAGGCCATCGTTATCGCGGTCGACGGCGCCGAACGGCTCGCGACCATCGCCGAGGAGGAGCGAAATCTTGCCGATAAATTGGCGGCGGCCGAACGCCGCGAGTTCGAGCTCGGATCGGGCGATTTCTTCGTGGTCAACCAGCGCGAAGAAACAGCAACAGACGCGCGTGTGCGCTTGATCGACGCGCAGGCTCGGATCGCATCGGCCCGCGCCGAGCTGGCCGCAGCCACCGCTGACCGCAAGGCGCTGGGTCTGGGCATTTAAGTTATCCGAGCTCGTCAGCGTTTGCGCAGGCCGCCAGCCGTATCCGCGCAACAATATCCGGACTGAATTCTGTACCGCCGGAGTGCTCGTATGTCTGATTGACTGCAATCAATGCAGCCCTAAGCCATGACCGACCATTCTTCCCGCCCAAGCAGGGCTCGGAGAATCCCATGACGAGGAATGTCGGCACCATTGATCGCGTTGCACGCGTGGTAATTGGACTGATCTTCCTCGCCTATGCATTCCGGATTGGGTTTCGCGATACGGGATGGAACTGGGTTGGCTTCATAGGCGTAGTTCCGATCTTAACCGCACTCATCGGCTTCTGCCCGGCTTATGCCTTGTTCAGGATCTCCACCTGCCGCCCCAACTAATGGAGCGGCGGCTACAGCCTTGGCCAGAACCCCGATGATGAAGACATTTGCGACTGCGGCGCTGGGCGTCGTGTGGGCAGCGATCGTCGGATCAATATTATTGTCGGCATCCGCCACAGCCGCTGACTTGTCGCGTGAACAAGTGGAATACCTGGAGCGTGAGTTTGGGTTATGCCCAAACAACCCCGTCCTCAAAGGCCTCACGAAACAAGAGCGTGAGAATCTCGGCGGGATATTCACCATACATAGAGCCCTGGTCTCGGGCCTATCCCTATGCTCTGCAGGTCCGGCTCTTCGGCGTTCTTGATAATGCCTATGTTCGCCAATGTAGCGAATGGTCGCGCGAGCACCGGCGCACCCCGCGCCCTCCCGTCGAGAATCCCGTTAATCAGCCCGGGAAAGATTTGGCCGATTTTCAATGCAATGCCTGCCATCTCTTTGGTTCACCCGAGGCGCCGGGCTTTTTCCAACTGGCGCGAGACGGCAAGACGGGAGTGGGCTTCCTTTCCGAGGCGCTTGAAAGCGGTCACCGCATGTCCCCAATAAAGCTGGCCCCAGATTAGCTTGGCGCGCTCGCGACATACATCGCGAGTCTGTCATGCCGCCCTCATTGAGAAGTGTTTCAACCCACAATCGGAATCCGTGTCCGCGTAATTAGGAACGATTGATGGCCGGTTGATACGGCGTGGGGTCAGCCGGCACCGGCGGCACCTGCAGCGAACGTTTGTTGACGTCGGCATTTGCGCTTTCCAGCATGAAGTCTCGCGCGATCGTCGCGATCAACTGAGGCTGGAGAACCATACTTGGGACATCGCCAACAAGAATGTTGAAGCTCGCAGCCGCAGCCAAGTTGACGCAATGGATATTGCGCAGGAATTCGCCGTCCTTCTCTGCGCGGGGAATAAACTGAAAGCCTGTGCCGAGGTAGGGGTGCGCGCCGCTCGCTTGATCGCTTTCGCCAACGTCCGGCTGATATCGATCACGCCATAATGCGATGGATTGATGGATCCGTGTGAGTTCCGGCTGAGCCGCAAGATCAATTTGATATCCGGTGGCAGCGATCACATAGTCGAAGCGGTAGTCCTTTCCGCGGGATTGTACCCGCACCTTACCATTGCTCGACATCGCGACGCGGTCCCAAGAGCTATCGAGGTGCAGCCGAAACTTGTCGTGGCTCACGGCACGCATGAGTGAATCGAAAGGCACCGTTGCGACCGCGCGCTCGCGTACCAATTGACTGCGCCAGCGTATCGCATCAGGAAGCACGTAGGACCATTCGATCTGATTGGGGAACCCCCGATCGACGGGCGGGCGCGCTGCTTGGCTGGGCGGCCCATTCGTGTAGTCGATATAGGACCTGCGGCTGAAGAGGTGTACCTCGGAAGCGCCGGTTTCAAGCGCAACACCCGCAGCATCGAAGGCCGACGCGCCAGCGCCAAGGATTCCGATTGTCTTGCCCTTGAGTGCGTCGAAATTAATGGGCTTCTCAGTGTGCGACCATTTCTGCGCCGGCAACGCGCGCAAGAATCCGGGCACGCTTGCCCCACCCGCACCATTGTAGCCATTGGCAAGAATGAGCTTTCGAGTGGTTTCCGTACGCGTCACACCGTCAGATATCAGATGAAGGCGCAATACATCGCCCACAGGTTCGATATCCAATAGCCGCGTCCGATAGCGCGTTTGTGCTCCGCTGGTTTGCTCATACCAGGCGAGATAGTCAGCCCACAGCACGCGAGGAATTCTGTCCAACGCATCGAAGGCGGCTGGGCCGTTCTGCGCTTCAAACCAAGCGCGGAATCCGAGAGCTGCGTTACCTTGCTCAGGACCCTGCAGCAACTTAGGCGTCCGGAGTTGACGCATGCGTGCGATCGCCTTCCAGATGCCGGCCTCACCGGGGCCTGCTTGCTCGATGATCTCGACTTGCCCGATTCCCTTGCGGCGTAAGCCGAAAGCAATCGAAAGGCCCGTCTGACCACCGCCCACGATGACGACGTTGTGATCGACGTTGCTGCGTGGACGCACCCAGTTTGCGGGGACTGCACCGGTCCAGCGCGTAACGCGTTGTGAGTGGGATGTGAGGGCGTCGCCAGATCCCATAGTGGGTTGCATCTGTGGCGCGGAACCGAGTTCCGCGGCCTGTGCGCGCAGCAATCCTGCAGCACTTAATCCACCCAGTGCAGCAGCACCGCCACGAAAGAAACCGCGACGATCCAACCCGAAGCCATTGTCTTCTGATTTTGTGACGTCATGCGCCCCCACGCGGCTATTTTTCTTCACGGAATCCCCTCCCCTTTTGCGCTGTCCTTACGTTGCATGACCTTCGCACTTTCGACAACCGGCGCGTCGATTGCCCTGCTGACAGGAGGACGGAGCGTGAGTCGGAGCCGAATAAGGGAAGGTCAGGTCCTATGTCAGCGCTCACGCCCGCCTCGCCTCTGCCCGTCGATGATGGGTTGAAACGGTCCAAGACGATGCTGTTGAAGCGAGAAGGCGTCTGTGAAGGGAGGAAATGGGGCATCGACGGCCTTGCGACCGAGGTTGGGATAATCGAGTTCGAGGTGGGCGCGTGCGGGGCGCTGCTGGGCATTGATGTAAGCAGCGACGTCCCAGGCCTCCTCCACCGAAAGCATGGGGGCCTCGTACGTCGTGCCGACCGGCATATTGGCGCGAATGAAGGAGGCCGATGCAATGAGCCTATGCATTCCTGCTCCATCATTGAAGCTGTCGGGTCCCCAGAGGGGAGGAAACTGATAGCCCTCCGCATCGCCCTTCGAGCCGATGCGCTTGCCCTGGCCATCGGACTGATGGCACTCCATGCAAATCTTCTTGTAAACCGCAGCGCCGCGCTGCGGACTTGCCGCGCGCTGTAAGAGGGGCAGAGCCGCCGAGCCGCGTCCTTCAATTGTTTTGCCGACGGGGATTCCGGTGCTCAAATATTGGATATAAGACAAAATCGCCTTCATCTCTCGACTGTCGCCTGGCAATGCACGGCCGTTCATGCTGCGCTCGAAGCAGCCATTAATACGGTCTTCGAGTGTCCGGACTTCGTTCTCGCGCGCCATGTAGGTGGGGAACGCTCCGTAGACTCCAATCAACGGTAATCCAAACCGCTGCGTGCCGCCGCTGAGATGGCAGCTCTGGCACGTAAGATTATTGCCGGCGTAACGCATCGCCGGATTGGAGACCTCGGGGCCGACGACCCGCGGTGTTTCGACGATCAATTGCTTGCCGTACAGCACCATTTCCCGCCACGGCCCCCGCTCCAATCCCTCAGGATCAGGGGGCACCGCCCAGTCGGACTTGGGCTTCGTTAATGTCGTTTCCGCGGTCTGGGCGACAGCCAGCCCACTGAGAATGAAAGTCATAATAAGAACTGAGCTAATAGCAGCGGCGCGGCGATTCATTATCAGCCTCATATTCTCTTGCCCCTTCGTTCAGAGCGATGCGTTGGTAGGTTTCTTGTGAACCATGTTTGCGAGACCTAAACTCGCCTCAATTTATCGTGGGAGGAAGAAAGTGCCGCATCTTTCGCGCAGACTGATCGTCGTGGGTGCCGCGTCATTGGTAATGCTGCACGTTACAGCAGAGGGCATTTTTGCTCAGCAGAGCAAGCAAAGTCACCGGCTCCTGTTGCACATCGACGTCGAAGACACGTTCACGATGAACCATGTGTTGGGCAACGCGATGAATGCCAAGAAATATTACGACAGCGTGGGAGAGGCACTCCAGGTAGAGATTGTCGCCTATGGACCGGGAATAACGATGTTTCGCGACGACAAGTCGCCGGTGAAGGACCGCATCGCGGAGGTAAAGAAACTGATTCCCGACCTCGCTCTAAGTATGTGCAACAATGCAAAAATGATGGCAGAGAAGCGCGAGGGTCACGAAATCACCCCCTTGCCTGGCGTAAAGGTAGTGCCGGCTGGCATCGTTCGTATTGTCGAATTGGAAGAGCAAGGCTGGAGTTACGTAAAGCCTTAGCTTGTGATCAGGCCAACGCCTCGGAGCTGAATATGCTGACACAGAAAGCGATGTGGGTTGCCGCCGGTGCGGTTGCGATCGTCGCGCAGATTGCTATGGCCGAACCAACCGAAATTGTGGTGAGGGTCATTTCAAAGGATGCGAAGTTCGTCGGCACGGAGACCGGCGGGGCGAAGATCGTTTTGCGCGATGTGGAAAGTGGAAAAATACTGGCGCAAGGGGTGACGGCGGGTGCCACGGGAAACACCCCACGTATCATGACCGATCCGCATACGCGCGCGGGCGTGCTCTCCGACGAAAGTTCGGCGAAGTTCTCCGCGACGATTGATATCGACCGCCCGCGTCTGATCTCTGCCACTGCAACGGGGCCAATGTCTTCGCAGGACCGCGCCATTACAGTGTCTTCGACGCAGTGGGTCGTGCCTGGTAAACCGGTGAACGGTGGTGACGCCTGGGTTCTTGAGTTACCGGGCTTCATCATCGACCTCGAAGAGGCACTGCCTGCGACAATCAGATTGAGCGGCAGTTCTCAAAAACTTTCACTCCGTGCGAAAATCACGATGCAATGCGGCTGCCCGATTACGCCGGGTGGCTTGTGGGACGCTAACAAGCTGGACATCGGCGTAATCTTGCGCCGAGGTAACAAAATTCTTCCGACCGTCACTCTGGCTTATGCCGGCAAGCCCAGCACATTCTCGGGCGAAATCGAGATTACCCAGCCTGGGGATTATGTGGTGGATCTCTATGCCTACGCGCCGTGGAATGGAAACACGGGCGTGCGGCGCTTGAGCTTTCGCGCTCGTTAGTCGAGCCGACGTGATGCCGCGAACGCGACGTCACGCTATGTTTCGACGGTCGTCTCAGACGGGTCGCTTTAGAGCTCCGCCAGGACGGTGATGCCGAGCTTGCGAGCTGTGGCCCCATCGGCGACGGTCGTAGGAGACGTGGCTGAGACACTCACCCGGAGACCTGCTGTGACGAATTCTGAACAAAGGCACAAGGACCAAGTCGACTACTGGAACGGCCCGGGCGGCGCGCATTGGGTCGCCCGCCATGAGCACATGGACCGCATGTTGGCTCAGGTGACTGACATCGTGCTTGCGAGAGCTGGTGTGGCTCCAGGCATGACCGTGTTGGATCTGGGATGCGGCTGTGGAGGAACCACAGAAGTGCTTGCCGACTTGGTCGCTCCCGTCGGAAAGGTTGTCGGTCTTGATGTTTCCGCACCGATGCTGGAGGTCGCTTCCCGGCGCCTGAAGGAACGCCGACAGGTTAAGCTAATCTGCGACGATGCGGCGCATCATCCGTTTGCGCCAGCGACTATGGATGTCATCGCGTCGCGATTTGGTGTGATGTTCTTTGGCGACCCGGTGTCGGCCTTCACAAACTTCGGACAATCGCTGAAACTCGGTGGTCGCTTGGTCTTCGCTTGCTGGCGCAAGATGGACGAGAACCCGTGGATGCAGGTGCCGCTGGCGGCGGCCGCTGAACACGTCGCGCCCTTCCCCCGTCACGGCCCCGATGATCCCGGTCCATTCGCTTTCGCCGATCCAGCGAAGGTACAGCGGATCATAACGAGTGCCGGTCTAAAATCCCCGCGCATCACGCCTCGCGAACTTGTCTTGGATCTTTCGGGCGGGTTCGGGCTTGAGCAGGCCGTAACTCAATCAGCACAATTGGGACCGATCAGCAAAGCTCTTGAGGGCCAGCCGCAAACGGTCCGTGACGCGGCGAATCGTTCAATACGGGAGACGCTACGGCCATACGCCACACCGACAGGCGTGCTGATGAAGGCGGCTATCTGGATCGTAGAAAGCTCTCGCTGAGAATCAACCAAGAGCGCGCTTTTAAATGGCGTTGGGTGCAATCGCGATGTCGCGGGTTCCGTCTCCGGCGCCTCAATTTCCCTGACAATAGGGAATTATCAGGGAATCCCGTCGCACAGGCGGTCGCGCGCCGTTTTGCTCATAACGTCCAAGCCAATTGGACGGCGTCATCCATCATGCAGAGCGTGGAATTCCAGCCATCAGGAAGGTGTTGACGGTCGCGGTCGCGGCGCGCTGCGCGCGGAACGCGACGAATTCAGCCGCATTCCAAAATGTTCGGGCGGCCTCGACAGTCGGAGAGGCCACAATGGCAACGTCGTAGACGGCCGGGTCACCCTCAAGTGTGTCTACGTCGCACGCGGCCGAGCGCACGAGATCAACCATTCCTGCGCCGGCTATCAAGGCGGCTTCCGCTTTCGCCGCTGCGTCAAATGCCGGGCGGTCCAATACCAACGCCAAGCTTATCAAATATCCCGGCAGAGCCGACGGCGGCGGCGCGATCCCCTTGAGCGCCGAAACCTGAAAAGTGCCTGCGCCCACCCGAAGCTGCTTCGCCTTCTTATAGGCGTCCGAAGTCCAGAACGCATTGACCGAAGCCTTGTCAGGGAACTGCGCCAGAACCGCAGAGTGGGCCGACCACCCTCCCTCTAGATGCTCGACACCTCGACCGCCACCGCCGATGCCCAGGTAGAATCCGCCGTGAGCCTGATAGATCGGCGGAAGGGCGGCCGAATAGGTTCCCATCTTTTTGCGCTCAAACGATTGACCCACGACCAGGAGGTAACCGGGCTGCACCATCGTCTACCTTGCCTTTGTCTTTAAGAGCCGATGCGTCCAAGAACCTGATCTTATTAAAGCGCGCCGCTCGTCCATTGCGACCAGCTTCGGCCCATGTTTGAAGAGACCGCTTTAGAATTGCGTCAGTAGCTGATTCTGAGCCAAACAGGCTTCACATTGCACGATGGATCATGGCTGGGAGACGACGATTTTTAACGTGGTCGCAAACCAAGCGGCATCATCTCATCGTATAGCCGAAGGTGGGCTCCACAACGCCGCGGCGGCAAGGTTGGGGAGATCGCAGGCCTCATCCGCGAATAAATGCTCGAGCCATGGCCAACCCTTGCGGAACGTATCGACAATCGCGGCGGCTCCGGCGCTGTTATGAATATCCGCAGTCGTATGATTGACCCTAAAAAGGCGCCTCGGCGCGCGGAGAGGGCGGAGGAATGTCGGCTGCGTCGGCTATCATAGATGACCTAAGCCTCGAGCCACCTGTTGCGGCGAATCGGAGCCGATGGCAGCTCGTGACCGATCAGGTCATGGGTGGCGTATCCACCGGGACTATGGTCCGCGCCATAGTCGCGGACCGAGCCGCAATTCACATGCGTGGCGACGTCAGTCTTGAGAACAATGGTGGGTTTGTTCAGATCGCACTCGATCTCTCGCCCGACCGTGGGGTCGTCGATGCCAGCGCCTGGAGCGGGATTGAACTAGACGTGTTCGGCAATGGAGAGGAGTTCGGCCTTCATCTGCGAACCGACGCCCTTACCAAGCCTTGGCAATCTTATCGTCAAATCTTCACCGCCGACACGGAGTGGCGGACGGTTCGGCTGCCTTTCGACCGCTTTATTCCCTATCGCACGGATACTCCGCTCGATACTCATCGGTTGCGACGCGTCGGCGTGGTCGCCATTGGGCGCGCGCGCTCGTGCGATCTTGCTCTCGGTGGTCTTCGGTTCATGACATCGCCGAGGTCGGTCAAGGAGTCCTCATGATGAAGGTCATCCCCGATCCTATCGGTCCGGGACAGGAAAGCGTCTGGTCATATCCGCGACCGGCGGTAGCCGAGCCAAGCCAACGCCGTCTCAAAATCGTGCATCGTGATGTCGTCATCGCGAGCACCCAGAAAGGCATTCGCACGCTAGAAACAAGTCATCCGCCCACCTATTACTTTCCACCGGCTGATATCGCTCCGTTCGTACTGCGTCCGTCACCCCGTCGCTCTTTCTGCGAGTGGAAGGGAGAAGCGATCTACTTCGATGTCGTCGTGCTCGACGAAACATTTCGCGATGTAGCGTGGAGCTACCCGGATCCGAACCCGGCCTTCAGATCCTTGGCCGATCATGTCGCTTTTTACGCGTGGCCGTTTGACGGCTGCTTTGTCGATGACGAGCGGGTGACGCCACAACCCGGGCGTTTTTACGGCGGGTGGATATCTTCTGATGTCGCCGGCCCATTCAAGGGAGCGCCGGGCACCAGCTTCTGGTGACGGTCGGGCGGTCGGTGCGGTGGCGATGGCCTTTACGCTCCGCATCAAAGACGGGCGTGCTCGCGATAGTCATGAAAGACAAAGTCAGCCACACATCGGTAAGGCATTTTTCGAGCTACGTCGCCGATGAACCCGTTCAAGTACTGGCGCGCATGTCTTGATCGGTACAAGAATACTCAAAGTTAGGAACGGGGAGTAAGTCGGCCAATGCTGCTTCGACGACGCACGGTTCTCGGTATGGCAATGACCGGCTCGGTTCTGCCGCCACTGTCTCAAGGCCGCGCGGATACCACCCTCTGGGATTTGATCGTCGTCGGCGCCGGTACCGCTGGGCTGCCCGCGGCAATACACGCTTCGCGACGCGGCGCACGCGTACTCATGATCGAGGCGTCGGCGACGATCGGCGGCACGCTGAATGTCGCTGTCGGGCAGGTTGCGGCAGGCGGCACCACACTTCAGGCCACAAAAGGCATTGTCGACAGTCCCGATCTTCACTTCGACGACGTGATGCGAATCTCTCGCGGTCGCGCTGACGCTGCGCTCGTGCGGCGTACGGCAGACGAAGCGCCGCCAACGATGAACTGGTTGCTCAAAGAGGGCCTAACACCACTGCCAAACCATCCGGTCGTCAGTGACAGCCCAACTCTGGCAGCCTACTCAATCCCCCGATACTTCTGGGCCCGTGAAAACGGCCGCGCCATCCTTGCAATCTTGCGGCGGAATCTTGAGCCCGAGTTGAAAAGCGGGCGTGTCGTGCTACAGCGCGAAACGCGGGTTACGAGCTTGATCAAATCGGGAGATACCGTCACCGGGGTACGGGCGCTTCATGGCGAAGTAGCGAGAGAATATTTTGGTCGCCACGTTCTTTTGAGCACAGGCGGCTACGCGATGAACCCGGAATTATTCGGACGACTGATCGGGGGTTCGCCCTACGTCGCATCCTCTTACCCGTTCTCTCTGGGTGATGGGCTGGAGCTTGCCTCAGCCGTTGGGGCAACGATACGCGGCACCAATCTCCATCGCTCGGGGACCGGCTCCATTCTAACCCAGTCCAGTTGGCCGGCGCAGGTTTACGCGCGCTTTCAGACCGATCCGGGCGCCCGCGCGCCGTGGGAGATCTGGGTCAACAATGCCGGTCAACGCTTCATCCGCGAGGATGAGCCGGAGCACTACGCGCGTGAGCATGCCGTCGCGAAATTAGATGGATATCGCTACGCCATTATATTTGACGAAGCGATCGCAAATGATGCGCCTCCGGGTATTCCAGGGTGGACAGGTGAAAAGTTCCGAGAGCACCTCGGTAACCACCCGATGTTTCTTCGCGCCGATTCCCTTGAGAGCCTTGCCGCCGCAGCTCAGCTGAACGTTGAAGGGCTGCGGCGATCCGTGGCGGAATACAACAGCGGCATCGATGGCGGCTCAGACCCCCTGGGACGTTTGCACCGCCCCCGCAAAATTGCACAAGGGCCGTTTTATGCGGTCATTCACTTGGGTCATTCGGCAACGTCGGCGGCCGGTGTGACCGTCGACCAACACCTTTCCGTTCTCAAATCTAATGGTGAACCGATCCGCGGGCTGTACGCGGCTGGCGAGTTGCTGGGAAGCGGCGCCTACATGGGAAGTACCGGTGTCCCCGGAATGATGCTCACACCCTCGCTATCGCTCGGGCGAAGTTTAGGCATGACGCTCGAAATCGCTTGAGAGTCGCGGCGGTCACGAACGAGGCGGTCAATCACCGCCGGGTTGAACGGATCTGGCAGCGCGAGGGATTGGGGACTCCCACGAACTTAGTTGCTCTCAGCCGCCGCGGCGCTAGTCACTGCTTGACAGGCATTGACCCTACGCATGGCGATCTATCCGCGGACGATTGGACCACGCTGATTGACGCCGTTGAGAGCAAGGGCCTTGTATTTCATACCGTCATCTTCGTGGGTCTCCATGACCACGCGCTCTTCGGCTATCAAAGAAACAGCGAAGACGAGACCAACACGTTTTTCGTCGCACTATCACGCGCCAGGGAACGCGTATATTTCACACGGTCAGACGAGCGCGGCCAGACTGCGGTTATTCGCGAGCTTATCGCCATGCTCGAACGCGCAAACGTTCCCGCCTTTAACTTTGAATAGCAAACTGCAAGGCTTCGCGGCCGTAGATAGTGAAGATGAAGTTTGCCAAGACATCGACCGAGCATGCAGGCTCGTATGCCGCTACTGACGGTCCAATTCCGGAGCCACTCTTTCTCAGCATTTTCATAGCGCCAAGATTAGAAATCTTGGCGCGGTGCAAACACCCCCATTTGGGGATGTTGTAAGCTGCCCGCACTCCGTCATCCTAGGTGTCGATATTGGATCGCGAGATGAAGGGTTATGGCTCGGGGACCGGTAATAGAACTGTGGAAAAAGGTCAAACCGAAACGCTCTGCCCCGAATGAAAGAGCCATTGAGGCCCTTGGCAAACTTCTCGCAACCAAATTTGCGTCAGGTAGAAGTCTCATGAAGCGGCGGGTGTTGCATGACGCCTGAAATGCTCTCCAGCCTTCACTGCCTAATTGTCGACGATGACCCTGGGTTCCTGTCAATTCTTGAGACGATGTTAAGGCGGAATGGCGTTGTAAAAATAAGTACTGCAAGAAGCGTCCTCGATGCAGCAAGAGCTTTGAATACTAATCCGTGGCCGATCGACGTCATTCTATGTGGTGTGATGACGGATGGACGTAGTGGGCTGGATCTATTGAAATCAATTAGAACCGGTAAACATAGGTCTACAAGACTGGACGCCTGCTTTATCCTGCTGTCAGAAACTGCTGAGGTCACATCTATCAAGGCAGCTGCTGGCTTGGATGCGAATGGTTACTTGGTTAAACCAATTGTGCCGGAGAAACTTCGGTCCGCAATAATTAAGGGACGTAGCAGAAATCTTCCTGCCGATATCGGTCGCTACTCCAATGTGGTGACGAGCGAAACCAGTATAGCGAAATCAGAAGCATTGGCGCGTTGACGCATCGGCTTCGCGAAGAGCGCGAAAGCTGGGATTGGTCGGCGTAAGACAAGCTCTAAGCACTCAAGTGACTTGCGTTGCCTGTCGTCGGTATTTGATCATGAAAGCCTAAGTCGCCGTGTCGAAAGGAGCCGCAGAGCCCCCGAAGCAGGTCTTGGAGCAGAATCTTCTTCTACAGAAATGTAACGTTCTGCTGGTGGAGGATGAGAGGCTCATACGCGAGATTCTGTGCCGCCAGATGAAGAGTATCGGCATCACCGAGGTGGTCGAGGCCTCTAGTGCGGAAAGCGCCTGGAACCTTCTGACCGATTCTAAGTCGAAAGGCTTTAATGTGGTGATCACCGATATAAAGTTACCGGGCATCTCTGGCGCAGCCTTCGTGAAGCAGCTTCGGTCACTGCGTTCCCCTAGGGCCAAGAAGATTCCGATCATTGTCTTGACTGGAGACAGCCAGCTTAAGACCTACCGTGTGCTGGCGAGATACAATATCTCGAGCTATCTGATAAAGCCTATTTCTGCCGATCTGCTCCGGAGGGCGATCGAGTACGCTTTGGGTCAGTCTATGACGCCGCCACTGGCGAGTGGGCCGGAAGTGCCGGAGGAGCCAGCCGGTCCTACGAACCAGCGTCATCAAACCACACCGGCCCCTTCCCAGCGCATCAAAACGAATAGGGGCTGGATTAAGACCAAGAAGATCTCGGCGAGAGGTGTTCTGTGCTAGCGCTCTCCCAGTCAGAGGCTCTTCATCGTCGGAAGTCTTAGCCGGTGGGCAGTCTCAATGTACGGCGATTTCCGCGCACCCGGCAGCGGCCCATTTCTATGAAAGAGTGTGTGGTCAGTCATTTGGCCAGCCTGCAGTAGTCGCCTGGCAGACGTCGTGCCAAAGTTCCATCCGATTTGCCACACCGCCGCGGTCCAGATAAAGGGCATCAAAGGGTTCGCGTGCACCCAGCACATCTCTGTTCTTAACATGGCTTACGCGGAGCAGGTGCTGGGCGACGTGGACCGCGAGCAAGACCCCCGAAAATCCTGCAGGGAGGGCGCTGGGTGTGTGGTGATATGCGACGGCTTCCACGATCTGATCGTTGAATCCCCAGAGGCCGAGGAGATAGGCACCGAGCTCCGAATGGCCGGCGCCGAACCACGTGCGCTCGATTTCCAGCAACGCACACCCCGTGCGCTCCATCTCGTCCATCGCGGACCGGAAGCGATCCGGATAATTGGCGATTAATAGCAACGTTCCGACGTGCGATAGGGCTCCGGCACAAAATGCATTATCGATCTCGTCGCTGCGCAAGCTCTCGGTCCGCGCGATTACCTGAGCGAGTAACCCGATGCTTAAGGAGCGCGCGGCGAGAACCTCGACGACGCTGATGAGTCTAGGCGGAAGATTCTTAAATTGCTCGACCACGCCCGCAACAAGCACTACCGCCCGCACCGTATCGAAGCCCAAAAACCGGATCGCCTGGCGGACGGTCGCTGCCTTGGTCGGCATACTGAAATACGCGGAGTTGGTGAGTTTGAGCAGCTGCATCGAAATCGACACGTCCTTCTCGACTTCGGCCGCCAGGGAGTCAGTGGAAGCAAAAGCCGATGATAGTTCGGCCAGAATCTCTAGATAGATGTTCGGCAACGTCGGCAAGTGGCTAAGTCCGCCGACGGCGGCGCGAATATGGTCGGCGGTGAGAAAATGCCGCAGTCGAAGTGAGTTCTCGATGGCCGTTGCTAAAGCGTCTTCTGTGCAGGGTTTACTCAAATAGCGGTGGGATGGGCCAATCGACCTAAGAATGGCTTCCCTCTCAATGTATCCCGATAGAATAATGCGGACCGAATTGGGATGCTGATCGCGGACACGGGAGAGAAATTCAGCTCCGTCCATCTCCGGCATCCGCATGTCGCTGACGACGACATCCATCGGCTGTGTTTGCATCAGCGCAAGACCCTGGGCGCCGGATTTCGCGAATACCATATCCCACTGCTCGCGCCGCTGCCGCAACAGGCGGCGCAAGCCCTGAAGTACGTTTTCCTCGTCGTCGACGAACAGGATCCTTGGGCGGACGTTGGTGCTCATGGTTTTCTCTTTGGTCCCACGTCCAAACGGGCCACCTAGCAGCACTATCTTGCCAATTCAGGACGCTAGCCGGTACCCCTTAATGCCGGTACCCTCTAATGAGGGGTTTAATTCACCACCGCGGCAGGAAAGTGTGGGCCCATGAATAGTCGAGTCCTGTTTGTCGACGACGAAAAGCGCCTGCTCGACGGCCTTCGACGCGCTCTTGCCCGCAGCCGTAAGGACTGGGAGATGACGTTTCTCACTAGCCCGACCGAGGCTATTGCAGCCTATCGCCACCGTCCCTTCGACGTTGTGGTGTCCGATATCACCATGCCCGAAATGACGGGTTTGACGATGGTTCGCGAGATGCAAAAACTTGAACAAGGCGGCGGGACCGCATTTGTCATTCTGAGCGGGACCGCTGACCTGAATGCGGCCGTGTCCGCGATAAACGATTGCGAGGTCTTCCGGTTTTTTACCAAGCCATGCGCAGCGAATCTCCTAGCTGAGGGTATCGAGGCCGCTCTCTTCGAGATTCGGCGGCGGATGCCGGTTACGGATGACCTTACCGCGCGCTTGGGTATGGCGGCGTTGAACCGTTTGCACTTGGGCATCATTGTTGTCGATCAGAGTGGGCAGGTCTTGTTCGCAAACCAGGCGGGAAGTGTGCTACTTGCCGAGAAAGACGGCATGCGCCTTGGCCAGGACGGGCTTTGCCGCACAGCCGAGCCGACCGAAACGGCTAGGTTACACCGGCTCATTTTCGACTGCTGCGCCGGCGGCGCTCAGGACAGTGACCAAGCGGCAATCGCTCTGTCGCGTCCTTCGAATCATCGTGCCCTCACTGTGATCGTCACAGCTCTTGAAATCGAGAAAGAAGAGCGGACTCTGGCGGCATTGCTAATCAGCGATCCTGAAGTGACGCCCTTGCCATCGATAGAGGCTTTGAAAGCATTGTTTGGCCTGAGCACTTCCGAGGCACGGCTGGTGCGCGCCCTTGTCGATGGAGCCAACCTACATGAAGCCGCGGAGGTATGCTCCGTGACAATTAGCACTGCGCGTACCTATCTGAAGCAAGCTTTCGCTAAGACCGGCACCGGCAGTCAGAGCGAATTGTTGAAACTGATACTCACCACTCCCGCGATTCCAACGGCAAGCCCCGTGACGACCCCGTGACGCGCGTCTTCTTCAGGCGGGCAGGGTGAATGTGAAAGTTGCTCCTTGCTCGGGGGTAGATTCGACCCAGAGGCGGCCGCCATGAGACCGTGTGATCAGCGTGTGAACCAAGGCAAGGCCCTGGCCTGTTCCACGCCCCGGGACTTTGGTAGTAAAAAATAGGTCGAATATCTTTTCCTGCTCACTCTTGGAGATGCCGACGCCCGTGTCGGAAACAGCACATTCCACGCCACCATCGATCCGCCGGGTCTTGATGGTAATCTTGCCCCGCCCGTTCTTGGCTCGCAAATCCTCAATCGCATGCGCCGCGTTGACGATTAGATTTAGTAATACCTGGTTCAACTCGCCGGCATTGGATTCTACCATCGGCAAGTCGTCGCCGAGATCCATTTCTAAGTCAGCCACGTACTTCCACTGGTTCTTGGATACGATCGCGGTTGTCTTGACAATCTGATTAAGATCATTCGCTTCCTTACTTGGTGTACCTGGGTGTGAGAAACGCTTTACGGCAAGTAGGATCTCGGTCACCCGCGTCAGTCCCTCCAGGGACTGCGCCGTTGCTTGGGGTATTTCGGACACCAGATAATCGAGGTCACACGCTTCGGCGATACGCACATCGTCTTCGGCCGGCAGTAGGGCACGATACTCCTTTAGGGCTGACAGGATATCTGTGAAGGCTGATCTCAGAAAATTGACGTTATCTGTGATGAATTGGATCGGAGTGCTCATCTCGTGAGCAATGCCCCCAGCCATTGTGCCAAGAGCTTCGAGCTTCTGCGCCTGGCGCAGCTCTGTTTCTAGCGTGCGCCGCCGTTTCTCCGCAATTACCCTTCGACTGATATCACGCACCGTCCAGATCGTCGCTGGACCCTCGACGCTGCTAAAATTGGCTACATGTACCTCACATGGAAACTCAGTGCCGTCGCTGCGCCGTGCCAAGAGGTCCTCACGAGCCGTATCGGCGTGGTGCTGGGCTTCGTCGGCGTCGACTATTCCGGCGAACGCCGGCAGAAAGTCCCACCCTTTTCGCCCCCGAGCGAGCTTCGGCGTTGTGCCCAGCGTCCCGCGTGCTTGGTAATTAATCGTCCTAATCTCGCCGGTATGATCGGCAGTTATCACTACGTTTGGGATCTGTTCGAGGATGGCGCGTAACTGCTCGGCGGCACGCTTTTCCCCCCTGTGTGATTCTTCAAATGCCTGGCTTGCTTCGGAAAGCCTCTTGGTCATCTCTTCTAACTGCTGTTCGGCTTGCTTCCGCGCCTGTTGTTCCCGCTCGAAAAGCGTTTGAAGTTGCTCCGACATAGGTACCCGCCTGAAGGCCATTTCAGCATCTTCTTCATATCAGTCGTAGGCTCCATGCCCGACTGCTCTCTGTATCGCGACAGTTTACCAGACCAACATCCTCAAATGGGGATATTGGCTGTCTCCGGATGGGTTCACGATCAAACCTAGGCGGGACTCTCGAGCTAGCTGCGTAACAGAGTCTTGGGTGCTTTCAATCAAGGCTATTCGCAAAAAGACGAAGCACTCAAGGTTACTTGTATTGGACCGAAGGACTCGAGCTAGAAAGGAGAAGGATGATATGACCGCAGCATCGAAGTTACCCATCAACCGTCCCACCAAGCCAGAGCCTGCGGATGAAGATGATGCCAAGACGGAAATGCCGCCGCCAAAGGCCGCCTTTTTACCGACCGGCCTCTCGCGCGCTATCGTGCTTGGGTCGGCAATCATGAGCTTTGTGGGGCTGGCACCGTTGGTCCTGGGCCACCGTTACGAGCTTGTCGCTGCAGCCCGCAGCGAAAACTCTTTAGTGTACCGCATCGACACGCTTACCGGGCGCGTCAGCTTGTGCTCGGCTACGCAATGTCTAATGGTTGCCGAAAAGGACAGCGGAGGCTGAGCACTACGTAGGCATCACCGGCAACAACGCCTTCAAGGAGGAAGACTTTATCCGGCGCGGCGTACCTACGAGATTTGATTAAGGAGTCGATGTTGCAGGACATATTCGCACCTAAATGCTTGTTCCCAATGGAACTGTTAACCCAACTCGAGATTGTCAACGGAGGGGCTCGTGGCGCTGCCGTGAAGAACTTGTCCCATAACGCATCCCTCCATGCCGGGGAAAATATTGCACAATCAAAACTCGGGACTAAACACCTAGGAAAGTTCGCTACTGTTGAAACCTATGATTTTACCTCTGCCGCGAAACCGACCGATGTAGATCCCTCAAGGCCTGGCTGTGACCGCAGGGCGTTCATACCAACGGCTAGATACGTAAATTAAGCGCTCCGAACTTGGCGCTGAAAGCTGCATGGCTTTCAGGCGTTAGATGCTGGTCCCGGAAGACTAGGAACCCAAAATCGAGAAATGCCTTACTAACCTGGGCAAATGAGGAAGAGTCGATCTGATCGACCTTCAAGCCAATAACTTCTGCCCCTGCAGGCGCATCGAATGGGCGAACCGTTAAAGGCAAAGGCGGTCTCCTAGGAAGAGTGGAAGCGGAAGGGCGCGGCCAAGAGATAGGTCTGTACACATGGCGCCACTAGTCAGCGCAATTTCGACGTCTTCTTGGCCTCAGCAATCAATCGGTCCTCCGGCGTCTTGCCGCGGGGTAAGTGGAAGCGATCCTCATGGACCGGCTTCTTTTCTCCCTCGCGATGCCAGGACATGACGAATGGAATTTTAGCCCGATGAAACAGCCCTATTTGGGGGCAGCGACGGTCGACCTCATTCGCGAACGCTTTGATGCGAGCGGGGGACTCTTTGGTTCCCAAAATGAGGTCGAAGTTCAGCTGCTCATATTGTGGCTGAAGATGAAGATCAAAGAAGAATCCCCGGATGTCGATCAGGGAGCGAAGCTTGGTCCGAAGGCTCTTGTACTTGAACCTCTGATCGCGGGCGACGACGGCGCAAGTGATGGAGGTGCACCCCGCGAGGGCAGCCAGCTGCGCATGCACAGGGCTCCATCCACGTGATCGACCCTGGAGATCCGGCGGATCGCCAATGTCAAATCCTTCAGGTTCGTCGAACATGATTGAAGGCTGGCCTTCGAAATATGCTTCGACCCGCATCTGCTCGAACGAAGTGGTCGAAACATCGGAGATGCCGATGTGGGTGGGATAGTTCGAACCTTCCTTCACGGACTGCCCTCCAGATAGAGTTCAATAGGTCGCCTCGTGCGTCCACGGTATCGAAGATTTCATACGGTTGCCCATTAAATTCCGGCGCGGCGACCGTCGAAAATGCGGGAAGAGCGCGTGTCGTCTCTGACAAGGTGGAGGCCGCCTACCGTCGCGGCGATTATTTGAGCAGCGCCGCCGGCTGATGGACGATTGGGCAAAGTACTCGAATGACCGAGCGGCACTATGCGCACTTGTCGCCTCGCTACGTAGCGGAGACGATCCGTGCGAATTCTCCCATCCTCGGGATTGCGCCGAAGAGCAATGTCAGTTCAAGGCATTGCGGGCCGCGTTGTCCGCCCTGCGCTGAAATTTTTGCTTCGCCCTAGCACTATTTGACTGCAATCAACCTTGGGGCCTCCCGACTGGCGTAGCGTGATTAAAATCACGGGAGGACGAATCATGTTCCAGAGTGCAAACGAATGGTTCGGATGGAAAATTGAACATGAGCGTGCTGATGCAACTGGAATTGAGGACGTCACGGTTCAACTCACCTTCAAAGTTAAAGATGAATGGCTCAATTTCGGCCCAAAATTCCCAGCCGCTCATCTCGAAGACCTACTTCACTCGATTCAGAAAGCTCAACACGTAATGGGGGACAAGTTCGTTAAGCGGGGAAAGGGATGGGAACCGCGAAACATTTTCCTGTGATCGAGACTTGGGGCGTGGTGCTCGCCATACAGAATGGGGACCGCCGCCATCCGCATAACCATGATTACATGGCCGTGGACACCCGAGGGCCTGGAACATCGACGCAGTGCGGACTGTGTGCTCGCCGCCCGACTAACAATCGCAGTTGACGACGGACCCTATGCGCAAGTGATTTCGGGACATGTACGCGCACGCGCGCGAAGAATAAGATGTCAATTCGCATCCAACCGTGACCCCTCTTTCGCGTCCAATAATGACCCCCTCGGGGGTGCACGATTGGGCTTATCCGCGTAGTGCATAGGAGGGACCCGCGGCCGACGCCGCGCGCTTCCACGCGCGCAAGCGGAGGCGGCCGT